>NZ_CP014306.1:1200000-2400000 GCF_001557535.2 Burkholderia sp. PAMC 26561 | reverse complement strand
TCAAGCATAAGAAAGCGGCCACCGACGCCAAGCGCGGCAAGGTCTGGACGCGTCTTATCAAGGAAATTCAGGTTGCAGCGCGCATGGGTGGCGGAGAGATCGACACCAATCCGCGCCTGCGGCTCTCCGTCGAGAAGGCGTACGACGCCAACATGCCCAAGGACAACATCAACCGCGCGATCCAGCGCGGGGTGGGCGGCGTGGACGGCGCGACCTACGAAGAAATCCGCTACGAGGGCTATGGCATTGGCGGCGCGGCGATCATCGTGGACACCATGACGGACAACCGGACCCGCACGGTCGCGGAAGTGCGCCACGCGTTCTCGAAGTTCGGCGGCAACATGGGCACGGACGGATCGGTCGCGTTCATGTTCGACCACGTCGGCCAGTTCCTGTACGCACCCGGCACGCCGGAAGACAAGCTGATGGAAGCGGCGCTCGAA
Source organism: Burkholderia sp. PAMC 26561 (assembly GCF_001557535.2). NCBI lineage: Bacteria > Pseudomonadati > Pseudomonadota > Betaproteobacteria > Burkholderiales > Burkholderiaceae > Burkholderia > Burkholderia sp. PAMC 26561. The sequence continues at coordinate 2,399,557 of NZ_CP014306.1, read as the reverse complement.
GCGGGCGCGGACGACGTGGTGACGAACGACGATGGCAGCATGGAAGTGGTGTGTCCGGCCAACGACTTCCAAAAGGTAAAGGACGCGCTGGAAGCTGCCGGCTTCAAGGCTGAAGTCGCCGAAGTGATCATGAAACCGCAGACTGAAGTCGAATTCACGGGCGAAGACGCCGCGAAAATGCAGAAATTGCTCGATGCGCTGGAAAATCTTGACGACGTGCAAGAGGTTTATACCAACGCAACAATCGACGAAGAGTAAACGCGGGTTGGTAAGGGGCTTGTCTTTCACGCGCTGGAAATTGCAGCAGGCGAAGTCGAGAACCCAAAGCATTTCTGGCCCGATTGGTGCATGCGCGTTCAGCAGCCGTTCCGGGTCTGCAGAGAAACAAGCCGCAAACGGCTTTTGACGGCCGGGTTTAAAGACGCGAAGTCGTGTGACGCAGCCGTTATCGGCGCGAGCCCTCTTCTCTCTCTCATGATCCCTGCGGCCACTGACAGTCAGCCGGAATGCAGCAAAGCAAAACTGCGGAGGCGCGGTGAACCGGTTCAGGAAGAACTCACCGGTTTGCGCTGCCAGCCGCCACGAATTTCTTAAGGTCTTCGAGGTTTAAATGAAGTTACTCGTCGTCGGTTCGGGCGGTCGCGAACATGCGCTCGCGTGGAAGCTCGCGCAGTCGCCGCGCGTGCAGATGGTTTATGTCGCGCCGGGTAACGGCGGCACGGCTCAGGACGAACGTCTGCTGAATGTCGACATCACGGATCCGGCCGCGCTGGCCGATTTCGCAGAAAATGAGCAGATCGCGCTGACCGTAGTGGGTCCCGAGGGTCCGCTGGCGGCAGGCATCGTGAACTTGTTCCGCTCGCGTGGCCTGAAGATTTTTGGTCCGACCAAAGAAGCGGCGCAACTCGAAAGCTCGAAGGACTTTGCCAAGGCGTTCATGAAACGCCATGCCATTCCCACGGCCGAGTATGAAACGTTCACGGACATCGGTGCGGCACACGCTTATCTCGACACGAAGGGCGCGCCCATTGTCATCAAGGCCGACGGCCTGGCTGCCGGTAAAGGCGTGGTTGTCGCGACAAGCCTGGAAGAGGCGCATGCAGCCGTCGACTCCATGCTCGCCGACAACAAGCTGGGCGACGCCGGTGCACGCGTGGTGATCGAGGAGTTCCTGGACGGCGAGGAAGCCAGCTTTATCGTCATGGTGGATGGCAAGCATGTGCTGGCGCTGGCGTCGAGCCAGGACCACAAGCGCCTGCTCGATGGCGACAAGGGCCCGAACACCGGCGGCATGGGTGCGTATTCACCTGCCCCGATCGTCACGCCGCAACTGCATGCGCGCGTGATGCGCGAAATCATCCTGCCGACAGTGCGCGGCATGGAGCAGGAAGGCATCCGCTACACGGGCTTCCTGTATGCCGGCCTGATGATCGACGCGCAGGGCAATCCGAAGACGCTCGAATTCAATTGCCGCATGGGAGATCCGGAAACGCAGCCGATCATGGCGCGCCTGAAGGGTGATTTCTCGAAGGTGGTTGAACTGGCGATCGCGGGCACGCTTGCCACGGCCGAGATCGAATGGGACCGGCGTACCGCGCTTGGCGTGGTGCTCGCCGCTCACAACTACCCGGACACGCCGCGCAAGGGCGACCGGATCAACGGCATACCTGCAGAAACGCCGGAAGCAGTGACGTTCCATGCCGGCACCACGCTGGAAAACGGCAAGCTGACCACGTCCGGCGGCCGCGTCCTGTGTGTAGTGGGTCTGTCGGATTCGGTTCGCGGCGCGCAATCCGTCGTCTACGATACGATCAACCAGATCGCGTTCGACGGCATGCAGTATCGGCGGGACATTGGGTATCGGGCGCTCAATCGAAAGGCGTCGGATCGACAAAGCTGATTCGACACCGCATTCAAGTACAGCACTGCCGGACCTTCGCGTCCGGCAGTGCGTTTTTAGACGAAACGCGCCGAATGGCGGCAGACCGCCTCCTTGTCCGCCTTTCCCGCACACCAGAAAGCACGCAGCACGATGACCGATTCGACCTACGACGTACACGCTGTCCGCACCTATCTCACCGGTTTGCAAAAGCAGATCGCAGATACGCTCGGCAGGTTCGATGGCGCCGAATTTGCCGTCGATTCATGGCAGCGTGGGCCTGCGGAGCGGCTGCGCGGCGGCGGGAGTACCCGGATTCTCGAAGGCGGGCAGTTTTTCGAGCGCGGCGGCATTGGCTTTTCGGATGTCGCGGGCGACTCCCTGCCGCCATCGGCGAGTGCCGCGCGTCCTCAACTGGCCGGCCGCGGTTTCGAGGCAATGGGCGTATCGTTGGTCATGCATCCGCGCAATCCGCACTGCCCGACCGTGCATATGAACGTGCGCCTGCTGATCGCCACGAAAGCCGGCGAGGCGCCGCTCTTCTGGTTCGGCGGCGGAATGGACCTGACGCCGTATTACGGTTATGAGGAAGACGCGCAGCATTTCCACGGCGTGTGCCGTGACGCGCTTGCGCCGTACGGCGCGGATTTATACCCGCGTTTCAAGAAATGGTGCGACGAGTATTTTTATCTCAAGCATCGCAACGAGCCGCGCGGTATCGGCGGGATTTTTTTCGACGATTTCTCGGAACCCGGTTTCGACGAATCGTTCGCGATGATGCGCAGCGTCGGCGACAGCTTTCTCAACGCCTACGTGCCGATCATCGAACGCAGGCGCAATACGCCGTATGGCGAAGCCGAGCGGGAATTCCAGGCCTATCGGCGAGGCCGCTACGTTGAATTCAACCTGGTATTCGACCGGGGCACGCTGTTCGGGTTGCAAAGCGGCGGGCGCACGGAGTCCATCCTGATGTCGATGCCACCGGCCGTTTCATGGCGATACAACTGGAAACCGGAAACCGGCACGCCCGAAGCGCGGCTTTATTCCGATTTCCTTGTCGCGCGAGAGTGGGTTTAAATAGCCACGGAAACATGAGAAACCGGCGCTGTACCCGTTGCATTCCGTCCCCAAAGAGGACCGTCCACTGAAACCCAATCTTCCTTGCGTTCACCGCGTCGGCTTGCTGGGCGGCACGTTCGACCCGATACATAACGCTCACATGGCGCTCGCGCGGCGTTTCGCCGAGTTGCTGGACCTGACCGAACTCGTATTTCTGCCGGCAGGCCAACCGTGGCAGAAAAAAGACGTGACTCCGGCGCATCACCGGCTCGCAATGACTCGCGCAGCGGCGCAAGCGCTGCACATCGACGGTTTGAAGATCACCGTCGCGACCGACGAAATCGATCACGATGGCCCGACCTATACCGTGGAGACGCTCGCGCGCTGGCGCGAGCGGGAAGGCGCGGATGCGTCGCTGGCGTTGCTGATCGGCGCCGACCAGCTCGTGCATCTGGATTCTTGGCGCGACTGGAAACGGCTGTTCGAATTTGCGCACGTATGCGTGGAAACACGCGCGGGTTTCGATGTATCGACGGTTTCACCCGCTGTTGCCGAGGAAATTGCGGCCCGCAGCGCGAGCGCGGATGTGCTCCGGTCCACGCCGCACGGGCACCTGTTGATCGACTCGGCGCTGGCGCTCGAAGTATCCGCCACCGAAATCCGCGAGCAGTCGGGCGAACGCCTCAAAACGCACGCGGCAGGCGGGATTGCTGCCGAGAGTAATGTTCCGTCCGCCGTATGGGACTATATTGTTCAACACCACTTGTACCATCGGTAAAAATATGGAAATTCAAAAGCTTCAACGCGCGATCATCGACGGTCTCGAAGACGTCAAGGCGCAGGACATCAAGGTGTTCAACACCACTCACCTGACCGCCCTCTTCGACCGTGTGATCGTGGCGAGCGGCACGTCGAATCGTCAGACCAAGGCGCTTGCGAACAGCGTGCGCGAAAAGGTCAAGGAGCTGGGCGGCGACGTCATCAGCACCGAGGGCGAGGAAATCGGCGAATGGGTGCTGGTCGATTGCGGTGACGCCGTCGTCCATATCCTGCAACCGGCGCTGCGCCAGTACTACAACCTCGAAGAAGTCTGGGGCGACAAACCCGTGCGCGTGAAGCTGCAAAGCGCAGGCGGTTTCGGCGGCGCGCGTGTGACCGCGGACGAAGAAGACGAGGAAGACGAACCGGCGGCCAAGCCCGCGCGCAAGACCACGCGTCGCTGAGCTTCAGGTTCAGTGCGAACGTACCGCTTTACCTGAAGGCGGACGCTTCGTGCGCCTCACGCTGCCATGAAACTTCATATCCTCGCGGTCGGCCACAAGATGCCCGACTGGATCTCAACCGGCTTTGACGAATATGCGAAACGCATGCCGCCCGAGTTGCGCGTGGAGTTGCGCGAGATCAAGCCTGAACAGCGCTCGTCGGGCCGTAACGCCGAGAGCGTCATGGCGGCTGAACGTGTGCGCATCGAAGCAGCGTTGCCGAAAAATGCGCGTCTTGTCGCGCTCGATGAACGCGGCCGCGACTGGACCACGATGCAACTCGCCGGCGCCCTTCCCGACTGGCAACAAGATGGCCGCGACGTGGCCTTCGTGATCGGCGGTGCCGACGGTCTCGATCCGCACATCAAGGCGCGCGCCGACGTATTACTGCGTGTGTCGAGTCTTACGCTGCCGCACGGCATGGTCCGCGTGCTCCTGGCCGAGCAGCTTTATCGTGCGTGGAGCATCACGCAGAACCACCCATATCATCGCGCGTGAACGGCAACGGGTCATCGAAGGCGCGGAACCGCCAACGCGTGCGCTTCGAGGATTGCCTCAATGTCATCGACCACGTTTGCGTTTGTTTATCTTGCGTCGCAAAGTCCCAGGCGCCGGGAGTTGTTGCAGCAACTCGGCGTCAAGTGCGAACTGCTCCTCCCCCTTCCTGATGAAGACGCCGAAGCGCTCGAAGCCGAGCTTCCCGGCGAAGCCGCCGATGCCTACGTCCTGCGCGTATGCGCGGCGAAGGCACAGGCTGCATATGCTCGGCGCGTAAAGGGCGAGCACGCGCCTTCGCCCATCCTTGTTGCCGATACAACCGTCACGCTCGATGGCGCCATCATGGGCAAACCGGACGATGCCGCCCATGCCGTCGCAATGCTCGAACGGCTGTCCGGGCGTGATCACGAAGTGTTGACGGCGCTCGCCGTCGTCGATTCCGAAGGCGGGATGCTCCAGCCCGTCCTGTCGCGTTCGCTCGTGCGCTTCGCCGCGGTCGACCGTGCTGCACTGCAACGCTACGCCGCCACTGGCGAACCGCTCGGAAAGGCCGGTGCGTATGGCGTTCAGGGACGCGCGGCAGCGTTTATCGAACGGATTGAAGGGTCCTATTCGGGTATCATGGGCCTGCCTCTTTTCGAAACAGCCGCACTCCTGCGCGTGGCGCGCGTCGACTTTTAAACCCGTCCATGAACGAAGAAATTCTGATCAACGTCACACCGCAGGAAACCCGCGTTGCCCTCGTTCAGCAAGGCGCGGTGCAGGAGCTTCATGTCGAGCGCACGTTGTCGCGCGGCCGAGTGGGTAATGTATATCTCGGCAAGGTCGTGCGTGTATTGCCGGGCATGCAGTCGGCGTTTATCGACATAGGGCTCGAGCGCGCCGCGTTCCTCCATGTTGCCGATATCTGGCATCCGCGCATTGCCGGCGAGACGCATTCGAGTGCGCCGCATATCCCCATCGAGAAGATCGTGTTTGAAGGGCAGGCGCTGATGGTGCAGGTGGTGAAGGATCCTATCGGTACCAAGGGCGCGCGGCTTTCGACTCAGGTGAGCATCGCAGGACGTACGCTGGTTTATTTGCCGCAGGAACCACATATCGGGATTTCGCAGAAGATCGCGAGTGAGACCGAGCGCGAGGCGATTCGTGCGCGTCTCACGGCGGTTCTGCCCGTGGATGAAAAAGGCGGATACATCGTCCGCACGATCGCAGAAGATGCGACGAGCGAAGAACTTGCCGCCGACGTCGCATACTTGCGCAAGACATGGACGACGATCGTCGCGCAGGCCCAGCGCGTGGCGCCGACTTCGTTGCTGCATCAGGATCTCAATCTGGCACAGCGCGTATTGCGCGATTTCGTGAATGACGAGACCTCGCGCATTCAAGTGGATTCGCGCGAGACGTATCAAATGCTCGCGGACTTTGCGGCCGAGTTCACGCCGGCGGTTGCATCGCGCGTGCATCATTATTCGGGCGAGCGCCCGCTTTACGATCTGTACAACATCGAAGCGGAGATTCAGCGCGCGTTATCCCGCCGCGTGGATCTGAAGTCGGGCGGATATCTGATGATCGATCAGACCGAGGCCATGACCACTATCGACGTGAATACGGGCGGTTATGTCGGCGCCCGGAATTTCGACGATACGATCTTCAAGACCAATCTCGAAGCCGCCCATACGATTGCGCGGCAATTGCGGCTCAGGAATCTGGGCGGGATCATCATCATCGATTTCATCGATATGGAGAACGTCGAGCATCGCGATCAGGTTCTCGGGGAGTTGAAGAAGGCGTTGTCGCGCGACCGCACGCGGGTGACGGTCAACGGATTTTCCCAGCTTGGACTGGTCGAGATGACGCGCAAGCGCACGCGCGAATCGCTTGCCCATGTGCTGTGCGAACCTTGCCCGACGTGCGATGGAAAAGGCCAAGTCAAGACACCGCGAACGGTGTGTTATGACGTGCTGCGCGAGATCATGCGCGAGTCGCGGCAATTCAACCCGCGCGAGTTCCGGGTGGTGGCGTCACAGCAGGTAATCGATCTGTTCCTGGAAGAAGAGTCGCAGCATCTGGCCATGCTGATGGACTTTATCGGCAAGCCGGTGTCGTTGCAGGTCGAGTCGAATTTGAGTCAGGAACAATACGACATTGTCTTGATGTGATCATGCCACGCCGGAAAGGACCGCATAAAGAGCGCCCATGAAAGCCGCGCCCGAGCTAAGAGCCTGAGATTGTTCTAAGCCCGACGCTCGCGAGCACGGCGTTCGATCCGTAGGAAAACGCATGGTGCAGCTATACCGTCAACTCTTTCGGCGAATGCGTTTTCAGCCACTCAGACAGCACCAGATCAATCCGTGTCTGCCAGCCATCTCCAGTTTCCTTGAAAGCCGCCACCACCTGCGGCGACAGTCGAAGCGAAAGCGGAACCTTGGTCGGAGCCTTCTGGCTGCCACGTACCCCAACTTTCGCGCGCAAAGATGGCGGCAACGCGTTCTCACCGCGCTCGAACGTCTTCAGATCGTCAGTCGTGAGTTCACGCACTTCACCGTGCTCATCAATCATGGGTTTGCGTGCTGTCATAGCGTTTTACCTCTCTCGAATTAGCCTTGCGAAAACTGATTACGCGGATCCCATCATCGGTTTCAGTGAAACACAGCACATGCAAACGGGCGTCAAGGAAGCCGAGCGCAATGTACCGAACCTCGCCGTACTCGCGCCGCTCGTCGGAGCCTATAAGGGCGGTTCCGAAATCAAAGTCCACTGCACGCTCAAAGGAAAGGCCACGGTCGGTGATGTTTCGAGAATTCTTGTTCGGATCGAAGGTGACGTGCATGAACCTAATTGTATATACAAAATACGTATAATGCAAAGAGAAAGCGTTGAGCTAGTGCCGGGTCGTGCACGTCCCGCCCATACGCTGCACGTCCTTGTTCCGTAGCAGGACGAGCGAGAGGCCAGCTTCGTTGGGAGGTTGCCATGTACACCTTCATTTCCCCTCGCCGTCGGGTTCGCCACATTGATGTGAAAAAGATCAGCGAACCTCCAAGTGACTCGAAGTAGCGGCCGCCAGGGTGCCGCACACCCCACTTCAATCCAGCAACACCCCCGGCCGCACCTTGATCTTCGAACCCGCTCCGGCCTGCATTCCTGCCATCAATGTTTCGCGGCCCTTGCGCGTGACGCAGGTCGTCGAAAAGATCAGTTCGGCGTAACCCAGTTCCCGAAAATGCGCGGCAATCGTGGCGGGTATCCTCCCGCTTCCGTTAATTGCCAGTTCGAGCAGCCAGTCCAGTTCGAATTCGGTGAGGTCGTTGTGCATTGCGCTCTCCAATCTTCAATAGCATCGTTTTCTGGAGCAGACAAAAGCTGTGACTGGCATCGATACGGCCGCTCGAAATGTTCAAGATCAACGGCCCCTCGATCGATACCGATCGAATATACGCACGCAAACAGCGGCCAGATTCAGCCGCGCCACATCGTGTCCGGAATTTTTATATTGGTGAAACAGAAAATCGCTCAACTGAAAGACTTATGCAAACTCCGGTCGATCGCTGCGACCAGCGCATGCAGCGAAACCGGCTTGCTCAAATGCCCGTCGAAGCCGGCATCCAGCGCTTTTTTCACGTCCTGCTCGCGGCCAAAACCCGTAAGCGCAAGCGCCGGAATTCTCGCGGTTCGCGGCGTGCTGCGCATCTGCCGGATCATCTCGTAGCCGTTCATGGTCGGCATGCCGATGTCCGAAAGCACCACGTCGAACTCCTGCTGCGTCGTGGCCACGAGCGCCTGCTCCGCGCTCGGCTCAGCCCGCACATGCGCGCCTTCCATTTCCAGCAACGTGCGAAACGCTTCGAGCGCTTCGACGGAATCATCGACAAGCAGCACGCGCAGGCCCGTCAGGATGCTCGGATCGACGAGTTCGCGCGGCGCTTCCCCGCGCGGCGACGGCGCATTCTCCGGCAACCACAGCCTGAAGCGCGCGCCCTGTCCCAACCCTGCCGACTCCGCCTCGATGCGCCCGCCATGCAACTCTGCAAGCTGCTTCACGAGCGACAGTCCGATACCGAGACCACCGCGATCGCGACGGCCGCCGCCATCGGCCTGACTGAACATCTCGAAGATGCGTGGCAGAAAGTCCGGCGCAATGCCCTGCCCGGTGTCCGTCACGTCAAGGCATACGGAACCCGCAAGCTGCGATATCGCCAACTGCACGCGCCCGCCGCGCGGCGTGAATTTCAGCGCATTGCGCACGAGATTCCAGATCATCTGCTCGACGCGTTCGGCGTCGGCGTAAATCATCATGGCGGCGTCGGCGCCTGTCATCGATAAATCGATACCCCCCGAAACCGCATCCGCCGTGCTTGCTTGCACGACTGCACGCAACATCGACGTCACGTCCACCGGCGAGAACCGCAGCGCGAGCTTGCCCGTGCGCACGCGCGACAAATCCAGCAGGTCGTCGATGATCTTCGCCTGTCCCGCCACCGCGCGCTGGATGGCGTCGGCGGCATCCTGGACGATCGCGTTGTCGCGCACCTCGGGGGTGCGCGTGAGCAGCTCGGCCTTGACGTGAATCAGGTTGAGCGGGTTCTTCAACTCATGCGACAGGAAAGAAAAGAACTCGTCCTTCACGCGATTTGCGGCTTCGGCTTGTGTGCGAATGGCGCGCTCCAGCGCCAGCGTGAGTTGCTGCGGACTTTCGACGCCGGTCTTGCCGGTGACATCGCGGGAGATCGTCGCGAAACCCCGGAACGAACCCGATTCGACGGGCGTCGTCACGCCGCTGCAGAAGACCTCTACGCCATCGCTGCGCACATGCCAGCGTTCGTCTTCTGCGCGCCCGGCCTGGGTAGCCCGCTGGCGTTCCATCTGCGGCACGTGTGCGTCGCGGTCATCGGGAAGAAAGATGAGATCGATAGGCTTGCCCCGCACTTCGCTTTCCAGGTAGCCGAAAATGCGCTGCGCGCCGCCGTTCCACATGACCACGAGACCATCCATGTCCTGCACGATGATTGCATAGTCGTCCGTGGTGACGGCCGCGAGCCACAGGCGTTCTTCGCTGCTGCGCATGGCGGTTTCGGCGGCGCGACGCACGGTGATGTCGATCAGGGCGATCACGGCGCCGTCGATGTGATCACCCGCCCTGCGATACGGCAATACGCGCGCGATAAACCATTCGCCTCGATCCGAGCCGATCTCGCGTTCGGTCAGTTTGAACTCGTTGAATGCGGCGCGGGCGTCGGCGGCCATGTCGGGATAATCGAGCCCATGGGTGATATGAAGCAGGGACCGCCCGATATCCGATGCACTCAGCCGGAACAATTCGGCCGCACGCGGCGTGTATCGTTTGATCCGCAGTTCGCGATCGACGGCCACCGTTGCTACACCGGTGGAGGTGATCAGGTCTTGCAGCTCGTCGTTGGCGTCGACGGTTTCGGCGACTGTATCGGCCAGCGCGATGTTCACCGTGACGAGTTCTTCATTGACCGACTGAAGCTCTTCCTTACCTGCTTCGAGCCCCTCGCCGGTAGAACGAAGCTCCCCATTGATCGCCTGTAATTCCTCATTCAGGGCCTTCGAGTCAGAGGACGAAATAATAAGGGAGCCCGGTTGGGTTGAAGGATTCATCGGAAGCTCCTTCCGAGAACCGGCAAATCGCACGAACAATCGACGCAAAAAGCGTACGAACGCGGGGCGAGCCGGCCAATCTGTTTCCTGAGAATTCGCGCCGGGTGTCCTTCCGCCACGCGAGATATATCAGGATGGGTGGCGTTATTTTTCGCCGTCCTTTTAACTGATACTAGTCGCTATTGGCAAATGCGGTCGAGACAATATCGGGATTAATTCGGCGGATGTAGTTATAACGCCGCACCACCTACACCTGTGAACCTGTTCACCGTTTAATCGGTAGAAACGAATTAGCGCCGTACAAAAAATGCGGGAAAAAGGCCCGGTAAAATCTAATTGAGTCCCACCGCCCAAAATAGCTAAACCGGCAACGATGACCCACTCCATCCCTCTCCGCGTTACGATCTTTTCGCCGCCGTTACGTAACGCTGCGGCGTAACAGCCCGGTGAATGTGACCGGCTGGGGACGCTACGGGGTGTAGCAGCAATCGTGTTCTCTTCGAAATACGTGGCACGTCTCGTGCACCTAAAACGTATCGCATTGACCAGTGCGGGTCTGAACGAGAACGCTCAGACAATAAAAGCAAACGGCTCGAATCAAACAGGCCACCATTAATAGCAACCGAATTGTGGCGCAACCGGGGAATTAAATTGAATAACTATCTTATCGAAAAAGATCTCGTGCATCTTGAACGCGTGGTAAACAAGATTGCCGCGAGTCACGGGCTTTCTCTGTCGTACTGGAGAAAACGCGTGGACTCGATGTTGTCCTTGACGCTCATGCCCGCCCAGCGCAAACGAGTTGGACAAATACACGCGGCCATCTCGATGCTCGAAGACTCGAATTCAAGACCGGCGTCCACGTGTGGCTGAAATATTGACGTCCCTGGCGCTCCGGCAACTGCGAAGGCAGGCCTGCCGGAAGCCGCACATCCAACTCAACAAGCGACATCGCGTTGCCCTCGGCCTCAACGTCGAACCAGCACACCCGGTATCAGGTTTGATAATAGGCAATGCGTTAAACACATATTCCAGCATTTGGAAAAGTGAAGATACGCACTGGCGCGATTATTAAATAAATATGAAGCGCGCCTGTTTCAATCCTCCTTTTTAATAATGCTGGACACGGTCTTTTTATATTTCTAAGATCGATTTTCCGTCGGCTCCGCTGCTCGCGCATCCGCGCCTCGCAGACGCTTTTCCAGAAAAAAGCCCGGATCAACCCCGTTAAATCGTCAGGACCTGCGTGTCGTCTTTCTTTATCGATCGTCCGGTATTTGCATGGATCGTTGCGCTCGCCATTTTCGTGGCGGGCGCGCTCGTCACGCCCTTCCTGCCCGTCGCGCAATACCCGCGGCTGACGCCGCCGCGCATCGTGATCTCGGCCATGTATCCGGGAGCCGCGCCGGAAAGCGTCGACAACACGGTCGCGAGCGTGATCGAAGAAAGTCTCGATGGCGCCGAAGGCCTGCAGTACTACGAAACCACGAGCGACAGCATCGGCGAACTCGAGATCGCCGCCACCTTCTCGGCGGGAACGAACCCGGACATCGCCATGGTCGATGTCCAGAACCGCATGAAGCAGATCGAATCGCGGCTGCCGCAGCAGGTCGTCCAGCAAGGCATCAGCGTGTTCAAGTCCACGGGCACCTTCCTAATGCTCGTGGCGCTCACCTCCACCGATGGCAAGCGCGATTCAGTGGTGCTGAGCGACTACGTGAACCGCTACATGCTGCGCGACCTGAAGCGCGCGCCGGGCGTCGGCGCCGCCGATTTGTGGGACGCGGGCGAGGCGCTGCGCGTCTGGATCGATCCGATGAAACTGCGCGAGTACAACCTCGCCGCCGCCGACGTGACGCAGGCCATCGCCACGCAAAACTCGACGGTAACAGCCGGCACGCTCGGCGACGTGCCGTTCGTCGAGGGGCAGCAACTGACGGCGACGGTGACCGTGCGCGGCCAGTTGATCTCGCCGCAGGAATTCGGCGAAATCGTGCTGAAGGCGCGGCCGGACGGATCGGCGGTCCGGCTGAAAGACGTGGCGCGTGTAGAGGTGGGCCGCGATAGTTACGCGTCGTTTTCACGGCTGAACGGCAAACCATCGGCAACGGTCGGGATCAAGCTCTCGCCGCAAGGCAACGCCATCGAAACGTCGGATGCAATTCGCGCGAAGCTCGCCGAACTGTCGCGCAGCTTGCCGCCGGGCGTGGCAGTCGTGATCCCCTTCGATACCTCCAGGTTTGTCCACGTCGCGCTGCACGAAGTGGCGCTGACCCTGCTCGAAGCCGTGCTGCTCGTGTTCCTCGTCATGTGGCTGTTCCTGCGCGACTTGCGGTATGCGCTCGTGCCGACCGTCGTGATTCCGGTCGCGCTCACCGGCGCGCTGCTCGCGCTCTACGCGCTCGGCATGTCCATCAACGTCTTCACCATGTTCGCGCTGGTGCTTGCAATCGGCATTCTTGTCGATGACGCGATCGTGGTCGTCGAAAACGTCGATCGCGTGATGCGTGAGGAAGGTCTTGCACCCAAGGCCGCCACGCGCCGCGCGATGAAACAGATGGGCAGCGCGATTGTCGGCATCACGGCGGTGCTTACTGCCGTGTTCGTACCGATGGCCTTTTTCCCGGGCAGCGTAGGCGGGATCTATCGGCAATTCACGGTGGCAATGATCGCGTCGATCCTCGTCTCCGCGTTCACCGCGCTCTCGCTTACGCCCGCGTTGTGCGCGAACTTGCTGAAGGCGCCGCCGCGCGACGCGCGAGGACATGGTGCTCACGGCAAGCACAGTTCACGCGGCTTTCCCGCCATGTTCGACTGGACCTCGCGCAAATACAGCGGCCTCGTCGCACGCGTGTTGCGTCGGGCAGGTTCCATGTTCGTGGTGTATCTCATGCTCGCCGGCGCATGCGCGCTGCTTTATATGCATATGCCCAATGGTTTCCTGCCACAGGAAGACCAGGCCCAGCTCCAGGTCATGGTGCAATTGCCGGCCGGCGCCACGCAGGCGCGCACACTCGCCGCTATCGAACAAACGGAAGCCATTCTTCGACGCGAACCGGCGGTATCGAATATCACGAGCGTCGTTGGCTGGAGCTTCCAGGGCAGCGGCCAGAACGTGGCAATGTGTTTCGTGGACCTGAAGGACTGGTCCGCGCGGGATATCGATGCAGGCGCGCTGCGCGACAAATTGAACCGCTCGCTCGCGGGCATCATGGACGCGACGGTCTCGGCGCAGATGCCGCCGCCCGTGCCCGGCATGGGCCATTCAGAAGGCTTCGTGATGCGCCTGGAGGACCGTGGCGGCATTGGAATCCAGGCGTTGACCGCGGCGCGGGAACAGCTCTTCGATCAAGCCAAACGCAACCCCGCGTTCGCCGATGTCCACTCGGAAGCGCTGCCGGACGCACCGCGCATCGTGCTGGATGTCGACCGTGCAAAAGCGTATGCGCTGGGGGTGTCGTTCGACAGGATCGGCGATGCGCTCGGCAATACCTTCGGCTCGACGTACATCGACGACTTCCCGTCCGGCGGCCGGATGCGCCGCGTGATGATCGCCGCCGATGCGTCTTCGCGCATGACCGAAGCCGATCTCATGAATCTCTCGGTGCGCAATCTTGCGGGGCAGATGGTGCCGTTGTCGTCGGTGGCATCGCTCCACTGGACGACCGGTCCTTCCGTGCTCACGCGCTACAACGGCTCGCCTTCAATCGATGTCAGCGGCCGCCCGGCCAACGGCGTGAGCTCCGGCGCGGCGATGGCCGAAATGGAGCGCCTCGCGCAGATGCTGCCGGTTGGCGTCGGCTTCGACTGGACCGATACCGCGCTCGAAGAGACCCGCGCGGCGCGGCTCACGCCGGTGCTGATCGGCTTGTCGCTGCTGGCCGTGTTCATGGCGCTGGCCGCGCTCTACGAGAGCTGGACCATTCCGCTGGCGGTGCTGACCATCGTGCCGCTCGGCATGATCGGCGCGGTGATCGCGATGTACACGCGCGGCATGCCGAACGACGTGTATTTCAAGGTCGGCATGATCACGGTGATCGGGTTATCGGCGAAAAACGCGATCTTGATCGTGCAGTTCGCCCGCACGCTTCACGCCGATGGCATGGCGCTGGCCGAAGCCATCGTCGCCGCTGCAAGCGCCCGCTTCCGGCCAATCGTGATGACATCGGCGGCATTTTTGCTGGGCGTCACGCCGCTGCTCGTGTCGAGCGGCGCCGGGGCGGAAAGCCGGCGTTCGATTGGCACCGGCGTGTTCGGCGGCGCGATCACCGCGACCGTCCTCGGGCTCGTGTTCACGCCGCTGGCGTTTTTCATCGTGGTATCGGTGCAAAGATTCATGCAGCGCAAATTCAAGTCGATGACCCGCGAAAAACCATCGGCCAGCACAGAACTCGACGACCTGCCCCGCGCCGATATCCAGGGTTCGCGCGATAGCTGACCGGGCGGCCGCACCGCTTTCCCAAACTCCCGTCGCAACGACCTATGATTGCTACAATCCGCGTTTAACGCGTTCGCCGGAGGTTGGAATGGCCTATCCCGCGGGTACAGTCGCCGCGCTCAGTTCGGCGGCGGCGACTGTGTTTTCAATCGGCATCGTATTCCTCGGGTACTGGGGCATCCACGAATCAACCCAGTGGCATTTCGCCGATGTTACCGTGGCCATCCTTGCACTCGGCGGCTTCATATGCCTGGGTCTGGTGCCCTGGCTCGCCACCTCCCCCGTCGCCCACCCCGACGACGACTCCCTGATACGCCATGCGCGGCACGCCTTTCTGGCAGGCGTGGGCGCGCTTTGGCTGGCAATCGTCGTGTCGATCTTTACGTGAATATCCGCCTTTGACCCGCCCTCCGTTCAATATGAAGATTCGCCCCGCACAAGTGATCGAGCTCGTGGTGAATCTGCTGCTGCCCTGGCTCGCTTACAAACTCGCGTTGCCGTATTGGGGTGAGCTTGGGGCGCTGTATGCATCGGCGGTGCCGCCGATTGTCTGGAGTCTTGCCGAGTTTGCAAGGAACCGGCGTGTCGATGCCCTGAGCGTGCTGGTGTTGATCGGCATTGCGCTGTCCATCGTGCTGATGGCGCTTGGCGGCAGTCCGCGCCTCTTGCTGATGCGTGAATCGATGGCATCCGGCGCCATCGGCCTTGCGTTCCTGCTATCGCTCGTCGCGCGCCGGCCGCTGACGTTCTACCTCGCACGGGCGACGGTGGCACGCGAATCCGATGGCGGCGCCGAGCGCTTCGAGACACTGTGGGAGAGCCGGCCTCAATTGCGCCGCTCGATCCGCCTGATGACGTTTGCGTGGGGACTGGGGCTGACCGGCGAGAACCTGCTGCGCGCGTGGCTTGCGTGGCATTGGCCGATCGAACGCTTCCTGCTGGTGTCGCCGTTTATCGGCTACGGGATTTATGGCGGCCTGACGGTGTGGACGATCATTTATCGCAAGCGGATGAAAGCGCGCGAGGCGGCCGCACCGGCAACGCCGGTTCAATCGTGAACCCGCGCAAATAAAAAACGCGCCCTTGCCTGTTGAGCAAAGCGCGCGTTTCGGTCAGAGCGACTTCTTGTTTCAAGCCGCTTGCTGCTGATACTGGATCCGATGCAGGTTCGCATACAGCCCGTTGTGCCGCAGCAATTCGGCGTGACTGCCCTGCTCGGCGATCTTGCCCGCGTCCATCACGAGGATGCGATCCGCGCGCTCGATCGTCGATAACCGGTGCGCGATGACCAGCGTCGTGCGCCCTTTCATCAGGGTTTCCAGCGCTTCCTGGACGTGCCGCTCGGATTCGGAGTCGAGCGCGGACGTCGCTTCGTCGAGGATCAGGATCGGTGCATCCTTGTAAATGGCGCGCGCAATCGCAAGCCGCTGGCGCTGGCCCCCCGAGAGCCGCATGCCGTTGCCGCCTACGCGTGTCTCCATGCCTTCGGGCATGGCGTCGACCACGTCCGCCAGATTTGCCGCGGCGAGCGCCGCTCTCACGCGTTCGCGGTCCGGTGTCTGGCCATACGCGACATTGGCGGCGATCGTGTCGTTGAAGAGCACCACGTCCTGGCTCACCATCGCCATTTGGCTGCGCAGGTCGTGGAGGCTGTATTCGGGAAGCGCCACGCCGTCGACCATGACCGCGCCGCCGGCCGGGTCGAAGAAACGCGGCAGCAGGTTGACCAGCGTTGTCTTGCCGCTGCCCGATGCCCCCGCCAGCGCCACCATCTCGCCCGGCGCGACCTTGAACGACACGGCATCGAGCGTAGGCGCGCCGCTCGTGCCATAGCTGAACGACACGTCGCGGAATTCCACTTCGCCGCGCGCGCGCTGCAAGGGACGGCCGCCGCCTTCGGGCTCGACGGGTTCATCGATCAGACCGAAGATCAGCTCGGCCGCCGTCATGCCGCGCTGCAGCGGCTGGTTGATGTCGATCAGGTGCTTGAGCGGCGAGATCACCAGCAGCATGGACGTGACGAACGCGACGAAACCGCCGACCGTGGTCTGGTCGTTCGCCGATTGCACGACGGCGATGGTGATCACGATCGCGAGCGCAATCGATGCGAGGAATTGCGTCAGCGGCTGGGCGAGACCGCCCGACACCGTCATGCGCATGGAGTAGCCGCGCAGGCGGTTGCTCATGTCGGTGAAGCGGTCGTTTTCGTACTTCTGGCCGTTATGCACCTTCACGACCTTGTAGCCGCCGACCGTTTCTTCAACGATGTACGACAGCTCGTTCGTGAGCAACTGATGCTCGCGGTTCAGGCGGCGCAACCGCCGGTTGATCTTGCTGACCAGCCAGCCGATAGCCGGCAGGATCACCGCGATCACGAGCGTCAGGCGCCAGTTTAGGATGAATAGATAGCCGAGCAGGAAGATCACCGTCAGCGAATCGCGCACGAGCGTCACGACAACGCTTTGCAGCACGTTCAGGATCTGGTTCACCTCGAACACGATCGCGTTGATGATAGTACTGGCAGTTTCGCGCTGGAAAAAACCGGCGCTGGTGTTGATCATCCGGTCGAACATCTTGAGGCGCAGTTCGAGCAGGATCTTGTTGGTGACGTACGAAAGCAGGTAGCCGGACGCATACTGCATGCCGCCGCGCACGACCGCGAGACCGACAACCGCAGCAGGCACGATCCACTTGGCGCTCGCGCTGCCGTTCGCGCCGAAGCCGTGGTCGAGCAGCGGTTTGAGCAGCATCGGGATACCGGCTTCGCTGGCGGCGACAAAACCCATCGCGATCAGGCCGAGCGTCACGATGCCGAGGAGCGGCTTGATGTATGGCCAGAGCCGGGTCATGACGGCGGCGGGCGATGTGGTCTTGCCGCCGCCGATCGTTTTGCTCAAGGTTGGCTTTTGACTCAAAAGTTGTTTTCCTGGTTGGTGCATGGGCGGGCGCGCACGGGACTTGGCCGCTCGCACGGCGCCTGTGCTTTTGTGCTCTTGCCCTGACTCTGCCCTGTGCCGGTTCGGCAAACCGGTATTGTAATGCGGTGGGGTGCTCTGTCTCATTAACACCCTCGGCGCTTCGCCACGGCAATTTTCCGAGAAGCTCAGAAACGCGGCTAACACATACGGCGCACGATCATCGCTGTTCGCCGTTGCGCGCTTTCGGAACCATTCCAGCCAGCTTTTCCCCCTGCCCCATCAGGAAGCCGGAAAAACACCAGAATGCAAGTGCCGTCGTCTGCCACATGAAGTCATCGGTGGAATTTTTCGCGATCATGCCCACCGCCAGCGCTATTCCCGCAGCGCTCACCCATGGCACCGCGTGCCGCAGACGCCAGAAGCGCCAGATCAACGCCAGCAGCAACGAAATCTCCAGCACCACGCCGACAATGCCCGTCTCGAGCCACGTGTTCAGGAAAAGGTTATGCGCGTGCGTCAACGCCTGCGGCTCACGCTCCAGCAAGCTCGGCGGAATTTCCGCCTGAAAGACGCGTCCCGGCAAAGGCTTGCCAAAACCAACGCCCGTCCACGTGCGCGCCTCGCCCTCCCGCCCGTAGAACGCCCACAGTTTGGGACGGGTATCGGAGGACATCGCGTCGCCGATACCCGCCAGTGCCTCCGGCATGTACATCTTGTCGCCGGCGACCGTGACTTCGCGCGCCACCGGTTTCGGCATGTTGTGACCGAGACGCAAACGCACGCTCAGCTCGAGCGTTCCCACCGCTGCGACGCAAATCACCAGCACGCTCACCGCCGCAAGGAACAAATGCTTCCGATACAGCGGGTAAGCCGCGACCACGAGCGTGACACCCGCAGCCGGCCAGAAAAACCGATTGAGCGTCGCCAGGCCGATGACCAGCGCCAGCACAATGCCGCTCAGCCCGAAAAGCCGCCAGCGGCGATCCATCAGGAAGCCGGTGAAAAGGGTTATCGAGAAGATGGCGAGCGTGCTCGTGTGGCCAACCCGGTTGTAGTAGTGAAGAAGGACATCGGCGGGATTGGTGGGCGGCTGCAGGCGGCCCCAGTAATACACACTGCCGGCCGCGAGCAGCAGGCACGCAACCCAGTTGATCAGCACGATCTGCTGCGGCCGCTCAGTGCGTGTGCCGATGAGCCAGAACGCCAGGAAAGACACGAGCGGATACAGCACTTCGTCGAGCCACGCATGCATGCTGTCGCGCGGGAACGGCGACCACGAGACGGATATCAGCGCCCAGGCGCCCCAGGCCGCTATAGGCAGTACCAACGGCCAGCGCAACGGCGATGGCCGGTCCGGCGAAAATGCCGCGGCAAGCGTGCCGATCCCCACAAGTCCCAGCGACAGGTTTTCGAGCGCGGTCATGTGGGCGAACATCGCGACAAACATAATGACTGGACACGCCACCCACAGGACGCGTTCCACCTTCACGCACATCTTCGTCATTGCACTCCCGGAAGAGCCGCCCGCAAGCTTTTGCAGACGGCCTCAAGCGATATAAAGCCCATGCAGTCGGCATGGTCGCCGCGCCATGCGACGCACGTCGATGTATTGCGATCACAGCGGCGGGCCCACGCCACGTACCGCCTGAAAATATCGGGTTGATCACGGCACGGCATTTCAGCGATAGTAACCGGCGTGAACGGCGCATCGCGCCAGTAGTTTCCCGCGCCATGGATCAGTGCGTTGCCCGGCCCGAACAGCGCGATGGTCGGCACGCCGGTCAGACGTCCGAGATGAGCCACGCCGGTATCAGGGCAGACGATCGCCCGCGCACCGGCGAACATATGCCACACCTGACGCAAATCGATACGGCCGGCAAAGCTCGCATACCGTCCGGCGGGATCGATTGCGTCGATCAACCCGGTTTCGCTGGGGCCGCCGCTCCATACCGGCCTGAGCCCGAGCGTTTCCACATAAGCCGCCAGCGCGCGCCAGCGCTCATCGGGCCAGCGCTTGACGTCAGTGCTCGCGCCTGGATGCAGCACCACGTAAGGTTGCTGCAAGATGCGTGCATCGTCTTCCGCGAGCGCCGCAGGCGCCGGAGCTGGCCAGTCCTCCGTCCGATATGCCCGCGGCGCCGGCCCGTCGATCAACCCGGCGGCAATATCGGCCCACGCGCCCGGATGGTCTGGATAGGGCACGGCCTGGTTGAGCGGCCAGTTCTTCCAGGCAGGGAGATCGTGCGCGTGACCGACGATCCACCGGCATCCGGCCGCGAGCGCCAGCCACGCATGACGATTATCCCCGGCTACGATGCCGAGATCGTACGGTCCCGAACGCAACACGGCCCTGACCGAGCGCTGGTCGCGCGGATCGAAGGGAATCACATCGATACCGAACGGCTTGCCGGCGTAAAGCGGCACGATCGGCTTCGGACAGGTCAGCACGATCTGCGCATCCGGATGTTGGGCGCGCAATTTGGCGATGAGCGGCGTCAGCAGCAGCGTGTCGCCAAGCAACAAGTGATGCGCAATCAGGACGCGCCTCACCACCTGCGGCTTCCGGCGCAACGGCTTCAACGTCAGCCGGGGCAATGCGCGGGTCATGATGCGCATGCGTCCAGAAAGTCGGCTCATCGGACAGCGTTCCTGCTTGAGAATTAGAGTGTGTGGGTTGCGATCGATACACGCCAGGAACCACGCCCATTCAGCGAACCCGGCAATAGAGGAGGTTCAGGCCCGGCTAACCGTTCACAAACGCCACACTACGAGGCCCGCCGCAGCGATCTCCTCCAGCGGCAAGGTCGACTTCACGTCGGCGAAAACGGCGCCCGGTTTCGCCAGCGCGATCAATGCGCCCGTATTTTGCAGGAAATTGCGATGCGGCACCGCGAGAACAACAAGATCGGCCTGTTCCAGCGCATCGAACGCGGTCAGCGACGCGCCGTATTCGGTGAAAGCTTCCTCCGGGTCCGCGAGCGGATCGTGGAGCTGGACGTTGAGACCGTAGTCTTCGAGGTGATGAACAATATCGATCACCTTGGAATTGCGCAGGTCCGGGCAATTCTCCTTGAACGTGAGCCCGAGCACGACCGCCTTCGCCCCCAGCGGCGCGCGGCCGGTCCGGATCAGCGTCTTGACGGCACGCTCGGCAACAAACCGTCCCATGCCGTCGTTGACCCGTCGTCCCGCAAGGATCACCTGCGGCGTGTAACCCGATACCTGCGCCTTGTGCGTCAGGTAATAAGGATCCACGCCAATGCAGTGACCGCCCACCAGACCGGGCGTGAACGGCAGGAAGTTCCATTTGGTGCCGGCGGCGTCGAGCACTTCGCGGGTATCGATATCGAGGTAATCGAAAATGATCGCCGCCTCGTTCATCAGCGCGATGTTCAGGTCGCGCTGGGTGTTTTCGATCACCTTCGCGGCCTCGGCCACCTTGATGGACCCGGCGCGGAACACGCCCGCCGTCACCACCGAGCCATACACCTCGGCGACCAGGTCGAGCGTCCTTGCATCCGACCCCGAGACGATCTTCACGATATTGCAGAACGTGTGCAGCTTGTCGCCCGGGTTGATGCGCTCCGGGCTGTACCCCACCGTGAAATCCGTGCCGAAGCACAAGCCCGATTCGCGCTCGAGAATCGGCACGCAGATTTCTTCGGTGACACCGGGATAAACCGTCGATTCGTACACCACGATGTCGCCGCGCTTGAGCGCCCGGCCGACCGTTTCGGAGGCGCGGATCACCGGCTGCAGGTCCGGCTGCGCGCCGGCGCTGATCGGAGTCGGCACCGCGACGATGTGGAAGTCGGCTTGCTTCAGGCTCTCGACGCTGTCGGTCAGTTCGATCTGCGCCCCAGCCAGTTCGTCGCGGCTGACCTCGCCGTTGCGGTCCAGACCCGCGCGAAGGTCGGCGAGCCGGTTCGGGCTGACGTCGAAGCCAATCGTGCGGCGCTGCATGCCAAAGGCAACGGCGACGGGCAACCCACATAACCCAGGCCGATAACGGAGACGTGTCGATCATGCATGGCGATAATTACTCGTAAGTGTCGGGACTCGCGTGGGTCCGAATGCGTCGCCGCGGCGGCTGCTTCGGTCCATCGTCATTTGATTTTCAGGTAAAGGCGGCTGAGAAGCGGCCGGCTGTGAACCCACAGGCGGCTTTTCAGCCACGCAGCGGGTTTGTCGCGTACGTCGAGCCGGAAGATATGACCCGGATCACCGCGCTGGACGTTCGTGCCCGGTTGCACCGTGTAGAGATGCCGGAACCCCGCGGCGGCGGCCTCTTCTTGATAGTCGGTATCGAAATAACCCTGCGGCCAGCAAAGATGATCCGATGCCTCGCCGAGATTCTGTTCGAGCGTCGCGCGGGCTTCTAGCAAGTCATATCGCAGGCTGGCGCGTCTGACAGCCGGGTCCGCGCTCACCCGATCCCAGCGCGTATGCGTGTGCGTATGGCTGTGGAATTCGAACGTTCCGGCCTGGCGCATGGCATGAATCTCGGACCAACGGACGATCACCTTGTCCGTTTCACCTGCCTCGATCGCCGCCTTCGATGCCGTATGCCCCAGCAACTCGGGCAGGTCCGGCAATGCGCTCACCGAGTTGGAACGCACGGGGCCGTCGTTGATCCATCCCGATACCAGGAAACCGAGCGCCGTAAATCCGTGCCGTGCGAGCACCGGATGGGCGTGAACCCAGTTGTCGAGGTATCCGTCGTCGAAGGTGAGCACCACGGACTTCTCGGGCACCGGCTCGCCTGCAAGATACGCGCTGAAAGCGCTCGCACCCAATGTCGTGTAACCCTCGCGCGCGAGCATCGCCATCTGGTCCGCGAAATTCGTCGGCGATACGGTCACTGCGCCCGCCGCCGGGCTCACGTGGTGATACATCAGCACGGGCACGGCGCGCGCCGTCTTCATGCGAGGCCCCGCTCGCTCAGGCTGCTCACATAAAACGCAGCCATTTCGTTCGCCATGGTGTCCACCGAAAAACGCGTCTGCGTGATGCGCAAACCGGCATCGCCCATACGGCGGCGGTCGTCGGGGGCATCGGCCAGGCGCAGCAGGGCGGCGGCGAGCGCCCGGTCGTCGTGCGCCGGAACGAGCAGGCCGTTCACGCCGTCGTCGATAACCTCGGGCACACCGTCCACCGCCGTGCCGATCACAGGCAGTCCTGCAGCCATGGCCTCGATAAACGACGTCCCCAGCGCCTCCTGATGTGTCGGCAGCACGAACAGATCGAAGCCTGCCAGCACATTGGGGATGTCGCGGCGCAGCCCGAGCATATGGATGTGATCGGCAAGACCGTTGTCCTGCACGCTCGCGCGGATTTCATCGAAGAGAGGTCCGTCGCCGGCGAACACAAAATGCAGGTTTGGACGCTGTTGGATCAAAGGTTTCGCAATCCGGATCAAATCCGCGTGGCCTTTCTTGTCGCGCAGGATTGCGACCGTGCCGGCGATTACCGCGTTCTCTCCGAGGCCAAGTTCCGCGCGCAGCGTGGATGCCGCGCGGCTCACCGACGGTGGTTTCGCGATACCCGTATAAATGGTCACGACATCGTTTTCCGGCACGCCTTCGGATACCAGATAACGCCGCACCGACTGGCTCACGGCGACCACCTTGTGCGGCAGCCATGTGTACGTGGCGCGCGAGGTGATGGCAAGCGCGAGATGGCGAGTGCGCACGATCAGCGGCGTACCTGCGAGACGCGCGGCAGCGCCGCCAAGCAGGCTGTCGCGGCCACTGTGCGTATTGAGCACGTCGAAACGGCGTTCCTTCAAAAGCTGCCGAATGCGCGCGACCGCGCTCACGTCCATGCCCGATCGCATGGGTGTGGTGTGAATCGTGAAGCCTTCCGCGCCGAGCCGCTCGCCGAGCCGCGCGCCCGGAACACAAACGAGTTCCAGCGTATGGCCGCGTTCACGCAGCGCAAGCATTTCCTTGAATGTGCGATGTTCCTGACCGCCCCACCCGTTGGACGATTCGCTGTGCAAAATTCTCAGCGGTTTCATTGCAGTGATGGACTCCGTTTGATCCTGACGTGCCGCTGCTTGCCCCAGGCGGTTGTATTGTGAGTTTCGGCGCTGAGCCGGGCAGGCCGAGTCTGGTATAACGATGTCCAGCTTCGCAGACTTCAGGCACGCCACACCGCCTGATGCCTGGTGCTCGATGTGCACTTCAACCAGTCTTGCAGCCATGCACGATCTGGTGCAGCTCACGGCATAAATTGCCGCGACCGCGACTATAAACGCAGCACTCGCGGCCGGTGCTTTTAGCGTCAAATTATAGCAATTCATGTACCTTTTTCACGCCCCATGACCCGCCCAACGCTCGGCATCGCCCTTATCACGTTCAATGCTGCGGCCCGACTCGCGCAATGCCTCGAGGCAGTCGCGTTCGCCGATGAAATCGTCGTGATCGATGGCGGCAGCACCGACGCTACCGCCGGGATCGCCGAGGCGCATCGTGCCCGTGTGATAGACGCGCCGGACTGGCCCGGCTTCGGCCCGCAGAAAAACCGCGCGCTCGATGCGCTGACAACAGACTGGATATTGTCGATCGACGCCGATGAAATCGTGTCGCCCGAACTGGGCCTGGCGATCCGAGAAGCGCTCGCCAAGCCACAGGCCGATGTCTACGCGGTCGACCGTTTATCGAATTTTTGCGGGAACTGGATTCGCCACAGCGGCTGGTATCCGGACTGGATTCCCAGGCTCTTCAAACGCGGCACGGCGCGTTTCTCCGATGATCTCGTGCACGAGCGGCTCGTGCTCACACAACCGGACGCAACAAAGGTCGCGCGCTTGAACGGCAAGCTGATGCATTACTCTTACGAGGACTTCGAGACCGTGCTGCGCAAGCTCGATACGTACTCGACGGCCGGTGCACAACAACGTCACGCGGCGGGCAAGCGCGGCAGCTTCAGCACCGCGGTGCTGCGCGGTGCATGGGCGTTCGTGCGGACCTATTTCCTGCGCCGTGGTTTTCTCGATGGCCGCGCCGGTTTCATGATCGCGGTGTTCAACGCGCAGACCGTGTATTACCGCTTTCTCAAACTGTCACAGTTGAACCAGCCGCACTGACGGCGAGTTCCAGCAAGGCGCTGACGTGCGCCGCGATGCTCGTGTCGTAGAGAATGGATTCGGCCGATGCATTCGCCGGTTTTGCTGCAAGCGCGCGCTGCACCGCGCGGCGCAGATCATCGGCATTGCCGGGCTGAAACGTGAATTTGGCGTTGTCAGCAATCGCGCTGACGCAGCCGATGCTCGTCGGGAAAATCACCGGTGTTCCGCACATCACCGACTCGATACCCACTAGCCCGAACGGTTCATACGAAGATGCAAGAATCGTGAAGTCCGCCGCCCGATACGCGTCCTCGATGTTCTTCGCGTACCCGATATATCTGAGCGCTTCCGATGTCTGCACAGGCGGCCTTCCCGCGACTGCGATCACCACGGGCAAGCCGCTGTCGCGCAACGCCGCTTCGATCAGCGGCAAACCCTTGCGCTCGTGACTACTGGATGGAAACAGCAGGATGATCTCGTTATTGGCGAAACCGAACTGCTTGCGCAGCTCCACGCGTTTTTCGGCGGATACCGGCGAGAAGCGCGCGCCATCCACGGGCGGATAAAGCACACGGATCTTCGAATCGGGCACGGCGTAGAGCGCGCGCAACTCGTCGCGCATCATCTCCGAGTGCGCGACGATCACCGTGGCCTGCTGATACTGCAAACGCTCGATCTTGATCTGACGGGTGTCAGAGGGACGTTCATGACGTCCGGTCGCGGCCAGGAAACCGATGTGCGTACCGCCGCAAATCGCGATCTCCGAAGACTCCACGCGATTGCAGCCAATCAGCACATCGACTTGCGCCTTCTTGCGCGCACGCTTCAACGCCCAGTTGAAATAGGAATCGCGCAGCTTGGACGGCAGCAAGGATACGTTGATCCTGTGCGCCGCAACCATCGCGCTTTCGGGCTGAGAAGTGTCGATCTTGCGGGCAAAAAACGCCGGCTTGCGCTCGCCCGTGTAGCCGGCCGCGTTGAGCCCGCGAACCAGGTCCAGCGCGTAACGCTCGAGGCCGCCGCTTTGTTTGAGCGCATTTGCGGAGATGCCGAGACTTGGCCGCGCGTCGGTCCCGGCGCGCATCAATAAACGATTTCGATGGAGCTTCCCGCGAACTCTCCGCGCAACGCCGTGATGAGGTCGTCGGTTGGTTTCACCCGCCATTCGTCGCCAAGCCGCACTTCGCCTTCCGCGTGTTCGCTTCGGTACAGGATGCTCACGTTCAGGCCATTCGGGATTGGGACCGGCACGCGCTGACCACGGCCGCCGCCATCGCGATCGCCGCCTCTGAAGCCGCCCCGCGATGAGGGCTGAACAGCAGCGGGCGCCGCAGCCTGCTCGGGCGGTGCGCTATGCGCTTCCAGCACCTTCTTCAATCGCAAAGCGTCCGCGTTGCCGTTCATTTCGACCTTCACGGATTGCGCGTATTTGCTGCGCGCGCGCTCCAGATCCATTGCCGCTTCAACCGTAAAACGAATGCCGCCGGTGAACGCGTCGTTGCGCGCCTGACCCTGCACGACCAGCAACTCGTCTTCCTTGTAGAGCGCCTTGTTCGCCTCGAACTGCTCGTTGAACACAGTGACTTCGCACTGGCCGGTGCCGTCGTCGAGATTGACGATCAGCATCTTGCCGCGCTGGGTCATCTGCGTGCGCATGGTCGTGATCACGCCCGCAACCAGCTTCTCGCGCCCTTCCTTCAACTCGCCGATCTTCTGGCGGACGAAACGGCGGACTTCGGTCTTGTAGGCGTCGAAGAGATGGCCCGACAAATAGAAACCCAGCGCGCTCTTCTCTTCCTGCAGGCGCTTCTTGTCCGACCACATGGGTTCGTCGACGAGTTCGTGACCTTGTTGCGGTTCGTCGCCCATGTCGAAGAGACCGGACTGCATGGCGTTCGCCGCGGCCTGATCCGCCGCTTCCATGGCGAGCGGCACCGATGCAATCAGTTGCGCCCGATTGTCATGCAGCGAATCGAACGCGCCGGCGCGAATCAGCGCTTCCACCGTGCGCCGGTTCACCATGCGCCGATCCACGCGTGTGCAGAAGTCGAAGATATCCGTGAACGGCGCTTCGTCGCGCGCCCGCAAGATCTCTTCGATAGCACTCTGCCCGCTGCCCTTCACCGCACCGAGTCCGTACCGGATGGTCTTCGAACGCTTGCCATCGGCTTCGGGCACTGGCTCGAACCGGTACGCCGACTGGTTGATGTCCGGCGGCAACACGACCATCTTGTTGACGAGGCAATCCTCGAACAGGATCTTGACCTTGTCCGTGTCGTCCATGGCGAGCGACATGTTGGCCGCCATGAATTCGGCTGGATGATGCGCCTTCAGCCACGCCGTGAAATACGCGAGCAACGCGTAGGCGGCCGCGTGCGACTTGTTGAAACCGTAGCCGGCGAACTTCTCCATCAAGTCGAAGATTTCGTCGGCCTTGACCGCGGTCAGTCCATTCTTCGCCGCGCCCTGCCGGAACAGTTCGCGATGCTCGGCCATTTCCTCGGCCTTCTTCTTGCCCATCGCGCGCCGCAGCAAGTCGGCGCCACCGAGCGAGTATCCGCCGATGATCTGCGCCATCTGCATCACCTGCTCCTGATAGACCATGATGCCGTAGGTCTCTTTCAGGACGGATTCCACGCGCGGGTCCGGATACTCGACGATTTCGCGGCCATGCTTACGCGCGCAGAAGCTCGGGATCAGGTCCATCGGGCCCGGTCGATACAACGCCACCAGCGCGATGATGTCCTCGAACCGGTCAGGCTGCGCGTCCTTCAGCATGCCCTGCATGCCGCGGCTTTCAAGCTGGAATACGGCGACCGTATTCGCTTTCTTAAGGATCTGGAACGAAGCGGGATCGTCTAGCGGAACCTGCGACAGATTCCAGTCTTTCTTCGATGGATCCAGCCGGCGGATATACCGTTCAGCCCAGTCGAGAATGGTGAGCGTGGTCAGGCCCAAGAAGTCGAACTTCACGAGCCCGACCGCTTCCACGTCGTCCTTGTCGTACTGGCTGACCACGCCGCCGTCTTCGCCCTGCGTGTAGAGCGGGCAGAAGTCCGTGAGCTTGCCCGGCGCGATCAGCACGCCGCCCGCATGCATGCCGACGTTGCGCGTGAGCCCTTCCACACGTTGCGCCAGCTCGATCAACTGATGCACTTCGTCTTCGTTGTCGAAGCGTTCCTGCAGCGTCGGCTCTTCCTTCAACGCGTCCGCGATGGTCACGTGCTTGCCCGGCTTGAACGGAATCAGCTTGGCGATGCCATCGGTGAACATGTAGCCCAGATCGAGCACCCGTCCAATGTCGCGCACGGCGGCCTTCGCGGCCATCGTACCGAACGTCGCGATCTGCGATACGGCGTCAGCCCCGTACTTCTGCTTCACGTATTGAATGACGCGGTCCCGCCCTTCCTGACAGAAGTCGATATCGAAGTCAGGCATGGACACGCGGTCCGGATTCAGGAACCGTTCGAACAGCAGGTTGTACTTGAGCGGATCCAGGTCGGTAATGAACAACGCATACGCGACGAGCGAGCCGGCGCCCGATCCCCGGCCCGGCCCGACCGGCACACCATTGTTCTTCGCCCACATGATGAAGTCGGCGACGATCAGGAAGTAGCCCGGGAAGCCCATGCCGATGATGGTCTTGCACTCGAATTCCAGGCGCGCGTAATACGTCTCGCGCTGCGCTTCGCGCGCGGCTTCGTCGGGGTAGAGCTGGGCCAGGCGTTTCTCGAGCCCTTCCTTCGACAAATGCACGAGGTAGTCGTCGAGCGACATGCCGTCGGGCGTCGGGAACAGCGGCAGTTTCGGCTTGCCAAGTTCGAGCTTGAGATTGCAGCGCTTCGCAATTTCGACGGTGTTCGTTAATGCTGATGGAATGTCCGCGAACAACGCGCACATCTCCTCTTGCGTACGGAAATATTGCTCGGTCGTAAAGCGCTTCTGACGACGCGGATTGGCGAGCATGTCTCCTTCGGAAATACACACGCGCGCTTCGTGCGCCGTAAAGTCGTCCGGCGTCATGAACTGCATGGGATGCGTGGCGACGACCGGCAGCTGCAACTGCGCGGCGAGCGCGACAGCCTGCTGGATATAGGTCTCGCCGCCCGGGTGTCCGGCCCTCTGCAACTCGATGTAAAACGCATTCGGGAACAGCTTCGCCCAGCGCTCTGCGTGACGTTGCGCTGCCTGGTCGTTACCGGCGGCGAACGCCATGCCAATGTCGCCATGCTGCGCGCCTGACAGCGCCAGCAATCCTTCCGACAACCCGCCTTCGAGCCATTCGTACTCGACTTCCGCGCGTCCGCGATACTGGTTCGTCAGCCACGCTTTCGACAGGAGTTCGCACAGGTTCAGATAACCGC
This sequence comes from Burkholderia sp. PAMC 26561, assembly GCF_001557535.2. NCBI lineage: Bacteria > Pseudomonadati > Pseudomonadota > Betaproteobacteria > Burkholderiales > Burkholderiaceae > Burkholderia > Burkholderia sp. PAMC 26561. The sequence continues at coordinate 2,370,445 of NZ_CP014306.1, read as the reverse complement.
GCTGATTCTTGACGAGCAAGAGCAAACGCGCGGGCTTGTCGCGATCCGCTGGATTGGTGATCCAGACGTCGCAGCCGGCAATGGGCTTCACGCCCTTGCTGCGCGCTTCCTTGTAGAACCTGACGAGGCCGAATGCATTGCCGAGATCGGTCAGCGCGAGCGCGCCCTGGCCGTCCTTGGCTGCGGCCTTGACGACGTCGTCAAGGCGCACGATGCCGTCGGCAATCGAGAATTCGGAGTGAACACGAAGATGGACAAAGCGGGGATCTGACATGAACGATATTGTACATGCGCCTATTCGCGAAAATAGCCTTGAAAGCGCGCGTTAGCCATTCGACCTATGGTTCCGCAAGATCGATCCGCATGATGAAAAAAGTGCCGCATCGACGTGTACTCGTTAGCCGAACGGCCGAGTCGGAAGCGCGGGCCGTTTGCGAGATAATACGGATTCGACAGATGCCGTTTCCGCTTGTCGAACCCGCTTTATCGCCCGTCAACGCCCGTTTTCAAGCACTTTAAGAGCATTTGCGTCATGAGCATCATCAATCTTTCGGCATATAAATTCGTGAGCATCGAGAGCGGCGCCGACTGGCGGCCGTTGCTCGTAGAGCGCTGCGCGGCGCTTGGCCTTCGCGGGACGATCCTGCTCGCGCCCGAAGGCATCAATCTGTTTGTCGCGGGCGAGCCGGAACCTATCCATGCATTCATGCACTACCTGCGCACGGACGCGCTCTTCGAAGGCAAATTCGCGGACCTGGAATTCAAGGAAAGCATCTCGGCCACGCAGCCGTTCGGCAAGATGCTGGTGAAACTCAAGCGCGAGATCATCACCATGAAAAAGCCGGCGATCAAACCGGAACTGGGCCGTGCGCCGTCCGTCCCCGCAGCCCGGCTCAAGTCGTGGCTCGACCGTGGACATGACGACGAAGGCCGTCCGGTCGTGATGCTCGACACGCGCAATGCGTTCGAAGTCGACGTGGGCACGTTCGATCAGGCGCTCGATTACCGCATCGACAAATTCAGCGAATTTCCGGACGTGATCGAAGCGCACCGCGCGGAACTGGAAGGCAAGACGGTGGTATCGTTTTGCACCGGAGGAATCCGCTGCGAGAAGGCAGCGATCCACATGAAGGAAGTGGGCATTGACCACGTGTATCAGCTCGAAGGCGGCATCCTCAAATACTTCGAGGAAGTCGGCGGCGCGCATTACCACGGCGAGTGTTTTGTGTTCGATCATCGGACGGCGTTGAACGCGGCGCTCGAGCCGGCGGCAAATCCGCTAAGTGGCGATGCCGCGGGCGCGGAAGACGAGGCTGCAAACAGCGACGAAGCGCACGCCGCAATCACCGCCGATGGCCGGGCGTCTTTCCCCGGCCCCGGCGAGCAGCGACACAAGGCATGAGGGCCGCGCCCGCGTGGCTGGTTCTTTTTGGAGCGATGCCAATAAGCAGGCTCAGCCAATGAACGCCGGACAAGGCTATCGCGGGCGATTTGCGCCTTCCCCCACCGGACCGCTGCATTTCGGTTCGCTGGTGAGCGCGCTGGCCAGTTTCCTCGACGCACGCGCCCATCGCGGCACATGGCTCGTGCGGATCGAAGACGTGGACGGTCCGCGCACAGTAGCCGGCGCGGCTGACGATATCCTCGAAACGCTGCGCAGGTTCGGCATGCATTCCGACGAGAAACCCGTTTGGCAGAGTGAACGCGAGGACGCGTATCAGAGAGCGTTCGACCAGTTGTTATCGGCGGGATTTGTGTTTCCCTGTGGATGCACGCGCCGCGAGATAGCCGATTCGCTCGCGCATGCTCACTTGCGGCACGCCACGCTCGCTTATCCAGGGACCTGCCGCGACGGATTGCATGGCAAGCCGCCGCGCGCCTGGCGAATGCGCGTGCCGGACGGAGACGCCGCCATATTCACTTTCGAGGATCGCTGGCAGGGAACGCAGACGCAGGACCTTGCAACGGAAGTGGGCGACTTCGTGCTCAACCGCGCCGATGGCGAATGGGCGTATCAACTTGCAGTTGTAGTGGACGATGCAGATTGCGGCATCACGCATGTTGTTCGCGGCGCAGACTTGCTAGATTCGACCGCCCGCCAGATCTATTTGCAGCGATGCCTCGATGTGCCGACGCCCGTTTATCTGCACGTGCCCGTGGTCGAGAACGACCACGGCGAGAAGCTCAGCAAACAAACCGGCGCAACGGCACTGGACACGGCCAAACCGCTCGCAGCATTGACGCAAGCAGCGAGGCATCTCAGCCTGGAACCCTTGTCCGCCGGATCGCTTGAAGCTTTTTTCTTGGACGCCACGACTCAATGGGCGCGAAGGTTCGGGCCGTAGTTTCGTAATCTTCAAAAAGCAAAAAGCGGCATCGCGGCCGCTTTCTTCGCTACACACTCCCACGAACCCATCAAGACTCCGACGGCGTCCTGCGCGGCATGCCCAATCCGCCCAGCAACGCAGCCAACGGCTGACGCGGCGTATTCTTGCGCTCGGCTTCCGCCGCTGCCTCGTCCTGTGCTTTCCTCGCCGATGCCGGCGACGCCACATACGGCTTCAGGAAAAAGTCATCGACCGGTTGCTGGCGCGAATGCGAACGTTCGAACGATGTAGAACGGCGGCGCGGCTCCTCGCTGCGTGCATGCCGGGATTCACCGCGTTCGGCGCGGGCCGGCCGTTCGTCGCGGCGACCCGGAGACGATTCGCGCCGCACCGGGACATCGACCTTCAGCGTCATGACTTCGAGCGGCCGCTTGATCAGCTTTTCGATATCGGCGAGTTGCTTGCGCTCGTTCGGGCTGCACAGCGACAACGCGTCGCCCGTCGCACCCGCCCGTCCGGTTCGGCCAATACGGTGAACGTAGTCTTCCGCGCTGAACGGCAGGTCGAAATTGATCACTGCCGGCAAATCGGTGATGTCGAGGCCACGCGCGGCAACGTCGGTCGCGACCAGCGCTTCGATCTCGCCTTTCTTGAACGCATCGAGTGCCTGCATGCGCTCGCCCTGCGTGCGATCGCCGTGGATGGCCGTCGCGATGATTCCGTCTTTTTCGAGCACGCGTGCGAGACGGCTTGCGCCGATCTTGCTGTTACAGAACACCAGCACCTGCTTCAGCCCGCGCTCGCGAATCAACTGCGTTACCGCGCCCGACTTGTCGCTTTCAGCGACTTCGAACACGATTTGCCGCACGTTCGCGTTCGTGGAATTGCTGCGTGCGACTTCGATGGTTTGCGGATTGCGCAAATAAGTCGCTGCCAGTTTCTTGATTTCGCCCGAGAACGTGGCCGAAAACAGCAGCGTCTGGCGCTCCTTCGGCAGCAGGTTCAGGATGCGCTGCAAATCCGGCAGGAAACCCATGTCGAGCATGCGGTCGGCTTCGTCCAGCACGAGCATCTGTACCTGACCGAGATTCAGCGTCTTTTGCTGAACGTGGTCGAGCAAGCGCCCGGGCGTTGCGATCAGGATTTCCACGCCGCGCCGCAAGGCTTCCGACTGCGGATTCATGTCGACACCGCCGAACACCACCGTACTGCGCAGCGGCGTGTGCTTGGAATAAGCCTGCACGTTGGCGGCGACCTGATCGGCGAGCTCACGTGTGGGCGTGAGGATCAGCGCGCGCACGGGGTGCCGGGCAGGCGATGCGCTCGTGCTGGCCATTGGCAGCAGGCGCTGGATGATCGGCAGCGAGAAACTTGCAGTCTTGCCCGTACCGGTTTGCGCGGCGCCCATGACGTCGCGGCCTGCAAGGACCACCGGAATGGCCTGCGCCTGGATGGGCGTAGGGATCGTGTAGCCGGATTCGACGACTGCGCGCAGGATGTCGGCGGACAGGCCGAACTGGTCGAATGTAGGCACGGGAGCAGGCGCTGCAGCCTCGGGTACGTGAGGCGTAGCGCTGATTTCAGCGCCGGGTGCGTCGGATTGAGCGGCGGACGGGTTCGTGACGACGGGATCGGACATGGTGACTTTGGTGGCTTTCGCTTTCGCTAAAAATGCGCCGGAGCGGCGCGCGAGCGGTCATTCCACCGCTCATGGACATCGTGAAGAAAGAAGCCGCGTGTTTCGCCTTGCAACTGGCAATCGACGATCAACGCGCGGACTTCGAATTCGCAAGGTTTCGACCTCTGCGAATTGTTGCCAGGTCCGTACTGATTCAGCCGGACAGCGTAGTACGTGCAGCTAGTACAAACGGCTCAAACGGCAAGTTACAAGTAGCGCGCAGGGTTGCAGCGACTCACATGGCGCCACCTCGACGGCAACCGGCATGAAAGCATGCCGGTCCCGCCCTTCGCCGCAGCCGCGCCAGTCGTGGCGTCCGAACTACGGGAAAGCCCGATATTGTAGCACTGCGCCGCTTGCAGCCACACACGGATCGCGTCGCGTACCCCGCTGCCGCGAAAACCCCGCCGGCCCAGCCTGCCGGGCTTTCCGGCGACACAGCGCAGCGGCGACAACAGGCTATTTCGCCTTCGACGCGGTGTCTGGCGCCGGTTTCGGCACATCGCGAACCACCATCAGCCGCAGTTCGGTCATGTCCTCGATGGCATATTTGACCCCTTCGCGCCCGAGCCCGGAATCCTTCACACCGCCATAAGGCATGTTGTCGACGCGGAACGACGGCACGTCGTTGACGACCACGCCGCCCACCTCCAGCTCGTCCCAGGCGAGATTCACGTGGGTGAGGCTATCGGAGAAAACACCGGCCTGCAGGCCGAAATCGCTGTCATTGACCGTTTCGAGAGCCTGCGCGAAATCAGTGAACTTTTCGAGTATCGCAACCGGACCAAACGCCTCCTTCCGATACAGATCCTGATCGCGCTTCACACCTTCGAGCAACGTCGCTTCGAACATGGCGCCGTCGACCTTCCCGCCGGCGATGATCCTCGCGCCGCTCGCCACGGCGCTTTCCACCCAGCCGGCCAGCCGTCTGGACTCGGATTCCGAGATCATCGGGCCCACGAAAGTGCTTTCGTCTTTCGGATCGCCCATCTTCAGCGATTTCGTTTTTGCGATGAGCTTTTCGCGCAGCGCATCGTAGATATCCGCGTGAGCAATGATCCGTTGAACGCCGATACAACTTTGCCCCGACTGGTAGAACGCGCCGAACGTCAGCCGGTCCACTACGTAATCCAGCCGGTCGGCCTGGTCGCCGTCCACGATGGCCGCCGCGTTGCCGCCCAGTTCCAGGATCACCTTCTTCTTGCCGGCTTTTTTCTTCAGCTCCCAGCCGACCGCAGGAGATCCGGTAAACGACAACAAGCGGAAACGTTCGTCGGTTGTGAAAAGATCCGCGCCGTCCCGATGCGCCGGGAGAATCGAAAATGCGCCCTTTGGCAAATCGGTCTCGGCGAGTACTTCGCCCATGATCAACGCACCGACCGGCGTGCGGCTCGCGGGTTTCAGCACGAACGGACAACCGGCGGCGATCGCGGGTGCGACCTTGTGTGCTGTGAGATTCAGCGGAAAATTGAACGGCGAGATGAACGAGCACGGCCCGATCGGCACGCGTTTGTAATAGCCGTGATAACCGGCGGCGCGAGGCGCGATCTCCAGGTTGATCATGCCGCCGTCGATACGCACCGATTCCTCGGCCGCCACCCTGAAGGTATCGATAAGACGCGTTACCTCGCCCTTTGAGTCGTTGATTGGCTTTCCGGCCTCTATGCACAGCGCTTCGGCGAGTTCATCGAAACGTTCACGGAAGCGCTTCACGCAATGGTCGAGCACGGCTTGCCGCTGGTATGGCTTGAATTCGCGCATCGCGCGCTGGGCAGCAACGGCGTGGCCGATGGCGGCATCGATTGTTTTCGCGTCTGCCATTGCCACGCGGGTCGCGACCTCGCCGCTGTATTTATCGGTGACTTCCAGGTCTGTGTTGGCGTTCACGGCTTTGTTCGCCAGGTAATACGGATAGGTTTTCTTCAGCATGTCAGCCTCTGCCTCAGTCTAAAGATAGGCACGTCGATCAGACGCACCCGGCGTCGCAAAACATTCGCGTACCAGCGGCGCGTGCGCCTCAGTCCACATCACCATGGCAACCATACTCCGGATAGCCGTTCGATGCCGCGACGAGCCTTCATGTTGGCCATCCGGCCTATGTTTTCGGCGAAATCGCCAAAACAAAAAGCCCGTTTCGATTGACGTCGAAACGGGCTTTCACTGCATACCGCACACTGGCCAGATCAGGTTCCTGTCTTGCACTCGGCAAGCATGGGCGCGGCTTTCGGGTCGGCGGTCTCGTCGGTAAGCGTGCCTTCCGGGCCTTTCGTCCACCACGTGTAGTGGTCGCCAACGTATTTCGCGCCGGACGCAGCAAGGACGTTGACGAACAACATCTTGCGGCCGTCCACGGTGAGCAGCGCGAAGCTCTGCTTGTTCTTGGTGTTCATGTACTGGACTGTCAGCGCATGACCGCCGTCGCACTTGTAGCGCAGCGTGTTCATGGTAGCCGTCTGGATCTGGGGCACGGTGAGCGGCATGGCAGATGCCACATGCGCTGCAGACCCGGCACACAGCGCCGCAAGGGTGGCGGCGACCTTCCTCCTTATCTCGCGCGTTCGTCCAAAAATTCGTTTCATCTCGATATCCTTTTGTTCGTCGTTTGTGCGGTCAAGCGCCGCGCTGCACGCCAATCAAGGATCGATCACCCCGGCGCACGCGTCGGTTGGAGCCGCCGCGACGTGACCGACCACCGGTACGATCTTCAGCCCCGCCGACGCAATACGGCACGGCGCCGCTGCCAGTCCGCACCCGCCGAGCCCGGCCAGGACCGCGCATAACGCGGCCAACACACACAATTTCACTTGGAACCTCCGTGCTGCCCGTGCAAAACCCGTGATACGGGCAGCGTGTTGCCGTCATCGAATGGAGACGGGTCTTACCTTAGACGCTGCCAGCTTCGCGCGTTCCCGGGCTTCGTCAGTATCGCGTCCGGTCGCAAGCGCCACGCCCATGCGGCGCTTCGTAAAACTCTCCGGCTTGCCGAAGAGGCGCAGGTCGGAATCCGGCACCGCGAGCGCTTCAGCTACCCCTTCGAAGCTGATGCCCGCTTCGTCGAGCCCGCCGTAAATCACCGCCGATGCCCCCGGCGCACGTAACGCCGCATCCACCGGAAGACCGAGGATCGCGCGAGCGTGCAGGTCGAACTCCGAGAAACGCTGTGTGGCGAGCGTGACGAGACCCGTGTCATGCGGTCGCGGGCTGACTTCGGAGAACCAGACGTCGTCGCCGCGCACGAACAATTCGACGCCGAACAAGCCGCGTCCGCCCAGCGCCGCCGTGACTTTTTCCGCGACATCGCGCGATTTCGCCAGCGCCGCCGCGCTCATGGCTTGCGGCTGCCACGATTCGACATAATCGCCCGCGACCTGCACATGGCCGATCGGCTCGCAGAAATATGTCTGCAGATTGCCGGATTCCGGGCTGGTCGCGCGCACGGTGAGTTGTGTAATCTCGTAGTCGAAATCGATAAACCCCTCCACGATCACGCGCCCGTGATTCACGCGGCCGCCGGCCATTGCGTGTTGCCAGGCGGGTTCGATATCGGCTGCACTTCTGAGCACCGATTGCCCCTTCCCCGACGACGACATCACCGGTTTCACCACGCACGGGAACCCGATCTTCCCGATACCCGCTTTCATCTCGTCGAGCGAGTCGGCGAAAGCGTAAGGCGACGTCGGCAGCCCGAGCGTTTCGGCGGCGAGGCGGCGGATGCCTTCGCGGTTCATGGTGAGCTGGGTCGCGCGCGCGGTCGGGATCACGACGGCGAGTTGCTCGGCTTCGATTTCGGCCAGCATGTCGGTCGCGATGGCCTCGATTTCCGGCACGATCAAATGCGGCTTCTCGGCTTCGATCAAGGCGCGCAACGCCGCGCCGTCGGTCATGTCGATCACGTGCGAGCGATGCGCGACCTGATGGCCGGGTGCATCGGCGTAACGGTCGACCGCGATGGTTTCCACGCCGAGCCGTTGCAGCGCAATGATCACTTCCTTGCCGAGTTCGCCCGCGCCGAGCAGCATCACGCGGGTCGCGCCCGGCGAGAGCGGCGTGCCGATGGTGCCGGTTTGAAAGGGGGACGCAGCGGACTTCGCGCTCTGCATGGATGCTCCGGAAAAGAGGCCAGTAAAGCCCGGGATGTTAACACGCGGCCTCCTTGCGGACATGATCCGCGACCTGTCGCGCAGGAACATTCGCCGCAAGAAATTGCATGCCAGAAAGCAAGTCGCACAGGACATTTCTTTACACATCGCAACGATTCTGATGCAAACGACCTTGGTCAATCACCTGACGAGTGCGATACCCTTACGGTTTTGCCAGCCTGAGGATCTTTCATGTCGATGCAGCCTTCCCGTTCGCGCCTGGCGCCCCCCTCGGCGCGTAGCCACGTCCATGCTGCTTCTGCCCGTTCCAGGCTTTCCATGGCGGCTATTTTCTCAACGGCGGCACTCGTTCTGGGCGGCGCGCTCGCCGGCTGCGCGCTGCCCACGCACCCCGACAGCGCCGCGCCGCCGACCGATCCGTACAATCCGGCAGCGACCCAGCTTCTCGACGATACCCAATGGCAGCTTGCCACCTGGACGGACGCAAGCGGCCGTGCACGCAAGATTCCGGACGCCACGCCCCTTACGCTGAATCTATCGACGGATGGCGGCCAGCGCCGCGCAAACGGCTTCTCTGGTTGCAATCGCTTTGCCGGCACGTACGACCTGACCGATGGCAAGCTCACATTCGGACCGCTCGCCGGCACGCGGATGGCATGTGCGCCCGGACCGGCCAGCGCGCTGGAACAGCCGTTCTTGCAAGGCTTGGCCGGCATCGAAAAGACCGGGGTGCAGATGCGCCCGCCAAGGGAGTTGCAGATCACGCTCAAAACTGGCGACGTGCTGACGTTCAACGAACACACGCAACCTTGAGGATGTTTTCTTCAGAGTGACGCCCGCACCGGAAAAACGAGAACCCGAGCGTGGTTCTCCAAACCATTTCCAGGTCCATGACGGTTAAACTCGGCGGTATGGTTTTATCTTTGGTTCAAGCATTTTTCCGAGCCTTGGTTCGCTGCTCACATCGCTCACATCATTCCTGGTTCCTTGCATGCACACGGTAGTTTTCGGCTGGTTCGGTATCTCGGCCGTCTGGTTCATCCCTCTTCTCTGGCGCATCGTCAAGTCCGTCCTGCCCAACGGCGGCGGCCTGCGCGGTCCCGGCACGATCCGCCTGTGGCTCGGTTTCTTCTGCGTGCTCTTCGCGAGTTGCACGCTCGAAGCCGCCCTGTTCCACTCCTTTGCTTTCGCCACCGACCTGGACCATCTGGGCCATGCATTGTTGAACGCGTTCGCATCCCGCAGCGGGGTGATCAATCCGGAGGGCGCGCTCGCCGTCGGTGCCGGCGCGGCCGTCGTGTTGTTGACCGGCCTGCCGTGGTTCCTCGACTTCCAGTGGCGCGAAGTGCTTGCGTGGGCGAACATCGCATTCGGCTTTGGATTCGATCCCGCCTCCTTCGCGCCCAGGGAACGCGCGGTCCGCGAGAAGCCATCGCGCAAGAAAGCGCCAAGGGAGAAAGCGGAAAGAGCGAGCGGCGTTGCGGGCGCGGCCGCTTCATCGAGCAGGATTTCACCCGATGCACCCCCGCTCGGCATTCCGCCCGTCACACCCCGTCAGGGCAGCCGGTATCAACGCCCGACGGTCTGGCGGCCGCAGCCCGCTCGACGCAGCGATGCCGAACGTCAGGCGCGCGGCCCCGAGACTGCGCGTCCGATAGAACCATCGTTTGGTGAAAGACGGGACCTGCACGGTCGCGGCGCTGGGCCAATCGAACCGCTCGAGCCCGTCGCGCCCGCCGGATGGCTGAAGGCGGACGCAGCGCAAGGGAAGCCTGCGCCGCCTTTGAGCCCGACGAATACGCAAAGTACGCAGCGCCAGGTCGAGACGAACATACCGCGACGTCCGGATGCAACGCGATCGACAATCACCCGCAGCGTGCCGGCCAGTTCCATCGGATCGTCGGCGGCTCGTGCGGCTCAGGCAGCACGCAATTCATCGATGCGGCCATCGGCGAGCACATCGGCGGCGGCTTCGCGCAACAACACCTTCGCGCCTGTCGTCACCAAGGAATCGTTTTTTGCGGTGGCCGCGTCCTCCGCGGGGAACGCGCCCGCGAAGCCCGCCGCGCCGCCGCCGGAACCCGACCGGATCAAGGAGGCGCTGCGCTCTATCGAGCAGACGGCAGCGCAGTGGACGACACGCGCCAATGGCATTCCAAGCGTTACGGCCGGTCCACCGGCTGTGGAAATCCCACCTGCGAGCGTTGCACAGGAACCGGCCACGCCCATTCCTGCCGCGACGCCGACGTTCAGCGCGGCGGGCGAGTACTCACCCGCCGTTCCGACGCACAATGATTTCGGCGCGACACCGGAAGCAGCATCCGCCGATACGCCGCCCGAAGCCCAAGCAAGCGATCTCGATGCTCAACCTGACCCGTTGCCCACCGCATCGATCGATCTGGACGATGCCGTTGACGAACCTGCACCCATCGCGCAACCGGAACCGACGCCGCCCGCCGATATTCCGCCATGGGCCACTCGCCGTGAAGAGTCGCCGGTCGAAGGCATCGAGCACGCTGCAACACCGGCATGGCATACAGCGGCAAGCACGCCCCGCCCTCCCCTGCCGCCAATAAGCGAGATCGAAGAGGAAGCTGAAGTAGAAGACGATCTCGAAGATCAGGCGCCGAATCCATCGAACGTCGTGCATTTCCCCCGCGCGGTTGCGCCTGTGCCTGCGCCCATAACGCAAACCCCGCCGGCGCCCCAGGAGCCGCGCGCGCCGGTCCGTGGTTTCATCGCGACGGAGTTCGAGTTCCATGCGCCGGCGGCATCTGCGGTGGACCTGCCCGGGCTCGATCTGCTCGAAGCTGCGTCCGACGAAGTCGAACCGGTCTCCGAGCAGCATCTCGCCGCTACCGGTCAGTTGATCGAGCAGCGCCTGCAGGAATTCAAGGTGCCGGTCACGGTGGTCGGCGCATCGGCGGGACCGGTAATCACGCGCTTCGAAGTCGAACCGGCGCTAGGCGTGCGCGGCAGCCAGATCGTGGGCTTGATGAAGGACCTGTCGCGCGGCCTTGGACTGACATCGATCCGCGTGGTCGAGACCATTCCCGGCAAGACCTGCATGGGGCTCGAGCTGCCGAACGCCAAACGGCAGATGATCCGGCTTTCCGAAATCCTCGAAGCCGACGTGTATCGCGATTCCAAGTCGTTTTTGACCATCGCGATGGGCAAGGACATCATCGGCAATCCGGTCGTCACCGACCTCGCTCGTGCCCCGCACATGCTGGTCGCGGGCACCACGGGCTCGGGCAAATCGGTGGCCATCAACGCGATGATCCTGTCGCTGCTATTCAAGGCAAAACCAGAAGACGTGCGCCTGATCATGATCGATCCGAAGATGCTGGAATTGTCGGTGTATGAAGGCATTCCGCACTTGCTCGCGCCGGTCGTGACCGACATGAAGCTCGCCGCGAACGCGCTCAACTGGTGTGTTGGCGAGATGGAGAAGCGCTACAAGCTGATGTCGGCTGTGGGCGTGCGTAACCTGCAGGGCTTCAACCAGAAGATTCGCAACGCTGAAGCGGCCGGCAAGAAACTGACGAACCCGTTCTCGCTCACGCCGGATGCGCCCGAACCGCTCGCCAAGCTGCCGATGATCGTGGTCGTGATCGACGAACTCGCCGACTTGATGATGGTCGCGGGCAAGCAGATCGAGCAGTTGATCGCGCGCCTGGCGCAAAAGGCGCGGGCGGCGGGTATCCACTTGATCCTTGCGACGCAGCGGCCATCGGTGGATGTGATCACCGGCCTAATCAAGGCGAACATTCCGACGCGCGTGGCGTTCCAGGTTTCATCGAAGATCGATTCGCGCACGATCCTGGACCAGATGGGCGCGGAATCGCTGCTTGGCGCCGGCGACATGTTGTTCCTGCCGCCGGGCACCGGCTATCCGCAGCGCGTGCACGGCGCGTTCGTGGCCGATGAAGAAGTGCACAGCGTGGTCGAGTATCTGAAGCAGTTCGGCGAGCCGGAGTACGAGGAAGGGATCTTGTCGGGGCCGACGCCCGAAGGCGGCACGCCTGATTTATTCGGCGAGACGCAGGACGCCGAAGCTGACCCGCTTTACGACGAAGCCGTCGCGTTCGTGTTGCGTACGCGCCGGGCATCGATTTCGTCGGTTCAGCGGCAGTTGCGGATTGGCTATAACCGTGCCGCGCGGCTCGTTGAACAGATGGAATCGGCGGGTCTCGTTTCGCCGATGGGAACCAACGGCAATCGCGAAGTGCTCGCGCCGAGCCAGCCGGAATAACGCATCACCACAAGCGCAAGCGCCTGAGCAGGAACAGCGTGACGGCCGCGCAAACCGCCATCACGCCCATCACGACCGCGAACGAATAGTGGTCGTGCGTGCCGGGCAAACCGGCGACGTTCATGCCGAAGATGCCCGAGACGAGCGTCGCGGGCATCAGCAACGCGGACATGATTGCGAGCCACAGCAGCTTGCGGTTGATGTCCTCGGACAGCAGCGCCGCGATCTCGTCCTGCAGCAACTTCGCGCGTTCGTACTGCGCTTCAAGCCCCGCGGCGAGTCCGTTCAAAACCTGGATGGCCTGGATCAAGGTTTCCATCGAGCGCGGTTCGGCCCAGTCGAGCCGCCGCGTCACGAGTTGTGTGAGCGCGTTGCGTTCGGGATCGACAAACCGCTTCACCTCCACCAGCCGCCTTCGCACCGATCCCAGTTCCGCGCGCCAGTTTGAATGGCGGCCGTCGAGCACGCCCTCCTCCACGTCGTCGAGCCGATCACCGATTTCATCGATACGATCCGCAAACGTGTCGTTCAGCGCGCGGATCAAACCCGCGAAGAGATCGACCGTGTCGCGGAACATCGTGCCTTCCAGCACCGCATGGCGCAGCCGGTCAGTCGATTGCAGGGGCTGCGCGCGTACGGTGATCATGCGGTTTCTATCGACGTAAAAGCGCAGCGCGCCCGTTGCCCGGCGCGTGGCCTGCGCATTCGGATCGGCGTCGGGCGTCTCCGCGACGCGCTCCAGATCCGCGACCACGCCGTACATGAAGGTCGATCCCATATGAACGCGCGGCCGCTTGTCCTCGCCGTTCAGGAATTCCCGCGCCACATCCGGCATGGCGGTGACGCCGGTGAGCCAGCTTTCGACGGTGTCGTCGTTGGCGCTCAGGTGCAGCCAGGTCGGGCCATCGCCGACGATCTCCCGGCGTGCTTCGTCCCAGGACAGGCGCAGCGCCTCGGCGCCGGAAAAGCGGAACGCGCAGATGAAGCCAGGCGGCGCCTTCGAGTCGTCGGGCGCTGCGGCATTGGGCCGGTCTGTTTCTTTGCTCGATGCTGTGATGATGTTCAACGGTCGATTCCTTGCATACCGGCAACTGGCGGGCACTGCGGGTTGAAAAACTCTTATTGTGCAAAATCCAGGCCGCGTGGAACGAAAGCGGCCCGGCACATCAATACGATCCAATTACGTTCGGAGATCGTCAGGAAGGCGAAACGAACTTGAAATCGACCGGCGAACCGATTTCGAGTTTCTTCGGATCCGATGCCAGTTCCCCCGTCTCCGGATTGCGCCTGAAGAAGTAGACGCTGTCGCTGTCCTGGTTGCCGACGATCAGCCAACGGCCGGTCGGATCGATGGCGAATTCACGCGGCGTCTTGCCGAGCGTAGAACGCCGGCCAAGCAGTTTCAGATGACCATCGGCGGGATTGACAGCGTAGGTCAGGATCTCATTGACATCGCCGCGATTGGTCGTGTACAGGAAGCGCCCGTCCGGCGACAAATGGATCGCGCCGCCGCCGATCTTTCCTTTGAAACCGGGCGTGGTCATGGCCAAGGTCTGCTTGAGCGTGAGCTTGCCGTCGTTGTAATCGTAGACCATCACCGACGCGTTCATCTCGGTCGTCACGTAAGCATGTCTGGCGGCTTCGTCGAAGATCATGTGGCGCGGTCCCGAACCCGGTTTCACCAGCGTGTAGCGCGATTCGGTCGGACCGAAGAGGCCACGTGTCCCGTCGGGGGTGTATCGGTACGAATACAGCTTGTCCGCTCCCAGGTCCTGCGCAAATAGATAGCGGCCGTCAGGCGAAAACACGGTGGAATGAACGTGCGAATTATCCTGACGTCCGGTCACGGGACCGCTGCCGTCGTGATGAACCGTGAGTACAGACGGCAGGACGCGTTCGCCCTCCAGCGGGAAAACGGCGAAGCTGCCGCCCGGGTTCGACGCCACCGAGTAGTTCGCCGTGAGCAGATACCTGCCGTCAGGGGACAACGCAAGGTACGCGGGATCGTTGCCATCGGACGAGACGCGGTTCACGAAGGTGAGCTGGCCGCTCGCCGGGTCAAACCGGAACGCACTGATGCCGCCGCGCTGCGATGCGGGACCGTTGTCGCCGGGCAATTCGTTGACTGCGTAGACGTGCTGCCTGTCCTTGCTGACCACGAGATAAGAAGGATTCACCGCTTGCGTCGCGGAAAGACGCGTGATGGCGCCGCTGGCGGTATCGAACCGGTAGACATAGATTCCCTCGCTCTTGCCGCTGCCCGTATAAGTGCCGACCAGCAGGTCATATACGCTGCTCTCGGCTGACCCGGCAGGATTCACGGGCGGGTCGGACGCGCTCTGTGCGAACGCTGGGCCCGCTGCCAGGGACAGCCCTATCGTCACGCTCGCCGCGAAACTCTTGACCAGAACATTCATGTTGCGGCATGAAGTTTGCGTGGGGGCGCTACGCGGGGAAGAAGAAGTAAAAACGGAATGCATTGAAACCTCCTGATCGTTCGTTATTACGGCTTGTTTCAGGTTATGTGGCGCGTGATGCATGCCTTCGTCCAACCAATTACAACCAACGTCTCTGTCAAATTTCTATCAAAACAAAGGAGCAATAATGGATATCCATCTGAGCCTCGGTCCGCTGGTCGCGCTCATCGCAGGCATTTTGATCCTGGTCGTACCGCGCCTGCTCAACTTTATTGTTGCAATCTATCTGATCATCATCGGGTTGATCGGCGTGTTCGGATTGAGCGCAACGCATTTTTGACAATGCTGCATGCCCCAGGCGCCGTCTTGCCGCACGCCACCGCGTGAAGCATGGTGAGGTAAGACGGTACTTTGGGATTGAGGTTCCGGCGGGACGCGCGCAACGCCGTGCGAGATCGTGCATAGCGGTCTCGCATCAGGTTGCAGCATTGAAATCAAGAACCCTGGGGGTGCGACCCAGGCTGTACATCACCCGTTGGAAAGCTGCTCGAGGCGCATGCGGCCCTGCAGCGAAAGGCCGCCGACAGCCAGCAAGCCGTTTATATCCCGATGCTGCGTGAAACAATCGCGTTCAATCAGGAACGTCGCCGCGACCTCCATCCCATTTCGCGAGAGGCCAAGATGTTTGTAATCGAGATCGATGAGCGTGGACGTATCGGTGATACGGCTCGCAGCAGACAGGATGGCGATGCAATCGGCTCTCAACGGATTCGGCATGGCTTTCACGTTCGATTTCCTCGAAGACGTCAGGCAAGCGTGGACGCGTGGTGCGATCAGAATCTGCATGCCGGTCGGAAGCTGGCATCGCTCAGGCGCGAACTTTCATTCTAGGCGTTCGTCCACTTTATTTTCAAGTTGAGCTTACATATTCCGTTCGACCGATCGCTTTGAAGTGAACACCAAACTCGCATGCCAACGCACGAAATACGAATGCACTTCATAATCGACCGCTCCAATCGCTTCATCGAAATCAATACCTGCCTATGCCCGCACTGATCGAAGACTACGCCCTGGTTGGCGACGGCCACACCGCCGCCTTGATCTCGAAAGAGGGATCTGTCGACTGGCTGTGCTGGCCGCGCTTCGATTCGGGCGCCTGTTTCGCCGCGCTACTGGGAACGCCCGAAAACGGCCGCTGGCTGATCACGCCTGACCTGCCCGAGGGCGCACCGCCTCCGGTCATCACGCGCAAATATCGCGGCGACACGCTGATCCTCGAAACCGATTTCGAAACGTCCGAGGGCCGGGTCTCGCTCATCGATTTCATGCCCGTTCGCGATGGCCTGTCCGACCTCGTGCGTATTGTCGTTGGCCGGCGCGGCACCGTGAAGATGAAGATGGAACTGGTGCTGCGCTTCGATTACGGCTCATCGATTCCCTGGGTCAGCCGCCTTCCGGACGACAGTGGCATTCGCGCCATCGCCGGTCCCGATTTGTGCGTGCTGCGCACGCCCATCGACCTGTCTGGCGAGAACATGCGTACCGTCGGGGAGTTCACGGTGAGCGAGGGTGAACGCGTGCCCTTCTCGCTCGTTTATTCGCAATCTCACTTGCGCCTGCCGCCCGCCCGCGATCCGCATACGCAGTTCGCACGCACCGAGAATTTCTGGCTCGAGTGGTCCGGCCGCAGCAACCTGGATGGCCGATGGGGTCCGGCGATCCGCCGCTCGCTGATCACGTTGAAGGCGCTCGCCTACGAGCCGACCGGCGGCATCGTCGCTGCACCTACCACGTCGCTGCCGGAGCAGCTTGGCGGAACCCGCAACTGGGATTATCGATACTGCTGGCTGCGCGACGCGACCATCACGCTCCTCGCGATGATGCGCAGCGGCTACTACGACGAAGCCCGCGCATGGCGCGCGTGGCTTGGCCGCGTGATGGCGGGTTCGCCGCAACAGATCCAGATCATGTACGGCATTGCCGGCGAACGGCGCTTGCCCGAATGGGAAGTCGACTGGCTGTCCGGTTACGAGGATTCGAAGCCCGTGCGCGTCGGCAATGGCGCAGTGGACCAGTTGCAACTCGATGTCTACGGCGAAGTCATGAACGCGCTGCACCTCGCACGGGTGGGCGGCCTGCAAAGCGACGACACCGTCTGGTCCATCCAGCGCGCCATGCTCGATCACCTGGATACGGTCTGGCAGGAACCCGACGAAGGCATCTGGGAAACGCGCGGCGGCCGCCAGCAGTTCACATTTTCGAAGGTCATGGCCTGGGTTGCGTACGACCGCGCGATCAAATCGGCGGAACAGTTCGGGCTGGAAGGTCCGCTCGAACACTGGCGCAACCAGCGCACGGTCATCCACGCCGACGTTTGCTCGAAGAGCTGGAATGCATCGATGAATTCGTTCGTCCAGACATACGGCGGCGGCGACCTCGATGCGAGCCTGCTGCTGATTCCGCTGCTCGGTTTCCTGCCGCCGGAAGACCCGCGCGTGATCTCGACGCTCGATGCCATTGAACGCGACCTGACGCACGACGGCCTGGTGAAGCGCTATCACACGGCCGAAGTGCAGGATGGCTTGCCTCCTGGCGAAGGGACGTTTCTCGCGTGCAGCTTCTGGCTCGTCGATAACCTCGCGCTCCAGGGCCGCCTGGAGGAAGCGTTCGCCATGTTTGAACGGCTGGTGGGACTCGCCAACGACGTCGGCTTGCTTGCCGAGGAATACGACACGGTCGCGAAACGTCAGGTCGGCAACTTCCCGCAGGCTTTTTCGCACGTGGCGCTCGTGCACACGGGAATGAACCTGATGAAACACGAGCAAGGCATGGCCAAGGCGACCGGCCAACCTGCGCAGCGTCAGGACAAACCCTCGGAAGCCGTGAGCACAAACGAAAGCGATTCGTAATTTTCAGTCAAAAGTTGACGAGTTTTGCGTGAAAACCAGCGTTTTACTGAGGTAAACGACACGTATGCTGCGTTGCACAAAACGGTGTTCTTGGCTATGATCGGAGAAGGTTTCCGACCGGTCGTTCGGCGAAACAATGCATCCGAAGCCAAACCCCGGCCCCGCCGTTCACCATAGGCGCAGCCGGTTTTACACGGGTAAAACATGCTCTATCAATTTCACGAATTCCAGCGGGCCATGCTGAGTCCGCTTACAGCATGGGCGGAAGCGGCGTCGAAGTCGTTCACCAATCCGTCCAGTCCGCTTTCGTATGTTCCCGGTTCCACGCGTCTCGCGGCCGGCTACGAGCTGCTTTATCGGCTGGGCAAGGATTACGAGAAGCCTGAATTCGAGCTGCATCAGATCGAGAAGAATGGCCACGCCATTCCTATCGTCGAGCAGATCGTGATCGAGAAGCCGTTTTGCCGGCTGATCCGCTTCAAGCGTTTTTCCGACGACAGCGCGACCGTCACGGACCTCAAGACCGAACCTATCGTGCTGGTGTGCGCGCCGCTTTCGGGCCACCACGCCACGCTTTTGCGCGATACCGTCAAAACGCTGCTGCAGGACCACAAGGTCTACCTGACCGACTGGCTCGACGCGCGCATGGTCCCGCTAGAAGACGGGTCGTTCCATCTCGACGACTACGTGGAATACATCCAGGAATTCATCCGCCACATCGGCGCGAAGGACCTGCACGTGATCTCGGTGTGCCAGCCGACCGTGCCGGTGCTCGCCGCCATATCGTTGATGGCAAGCCGCGGTGAAGACACGCCACGGACCATGACGATGATGGGTGGTCCTATTGATGCACGGCGCAGCCCGACTTCCGTGAACTCGCTTGCAAGCGAACATTCCTACGAATGGTTCGAGAACAACGTGATCCACACGGTCCCGGCGAACTATCCGGGCGTGGGCCGCAAGGTCTATCCGGGCTTCCTGCAGCACGCGGGTTTTGTCGCGATGAACCCCGAGCGCCACGTGACCGCGCACTGGGACTTCTATCAGAACCTCATGCGTGGCGACGACGAAGATGCAGAGCAGCATCGCCGTTTCTACGACGAATACAACGCCGTGCTCGACATGGACGCGGATTATTACCTCGATACCATTCGGATCGTCTTCCAGGATTTCCAGCTGGCCGAAGGCACGTGGGACGTGAACGGCGAGCGTGTACGTCCGCAGGACATCAAGCAGACGGCGCTCTTGACCATTGAAGGCGAGCTCGACGACATCTCGGGCAGCGGCCAGACCCGCGCTGCTCACGACTTGTGCACCGGCATTCCAGCCAAGAACAAGCGCCACTACACCGCCGAGAAAGCCGGCCACTACGGCATTTTCTCGGGCCGCCGCTGGCGCACGATGGTGTACCCGCAACTGCGTGAATTCATTCTCTCGCACGACAAGGCGCCGAAGAAGGAAGCAGTTCCCGCCTGAGTCTGGATCGGTCGGATCAGCATGACACCGCACGCCGCGTCCTTACGCGGCGTGTTTCATTGCGGGCGTGACCCCTTCAGTGAGGCGTGCCGAGTCGGATGCATGAGTTTTTGCGCAGGTTGCGTGGGTCAGCGCCGCATCAGGTAGGCGAGCAGCAACTCCGTATTCATCTTGATGATTTCATCGCGTTCCGCGTCAGCGCTGAAATCGAGCCCGAACGTGGCTTCCAGCGTGAACCGGTTGGATACGATGTAATACCCGAGCCCGGACAACGTGATGTAGAAGCGCAAGGGGTCCACGTTATTGCGAAACAATCCGGCTTGTTGACCACGTTCCAGTATCTTCGCGAGCTTCGCGACCACGGGCGAGATGAGCTCGCGGATACGCGTGGAGCCCTTTATATAACGTGCTTCATGGAGGTTCTCGTTATTCACCAGCCGTAATAGCTCGGGGTGCTCACGATAGTAATTCCAGATGAAATGCGCGAGCTGCGTAACGGCTTCGACCGGCGCCACGCCCTCCAGATCGAGCGATTTTTCCGCATCGGTGAGCGCCGTGAACGCATGTTCCAGGACGGCGGTGAACAACTGCTCCTTGCTGCCGAAATAGTAGTAGAGCATTCGCTCATTCGTTTCGGCGCGGCGGGCTATCTGGTCCACACGCGCACCGAACAGGCCTCCCGCCGCGAACTCCTCGGCGGCGGCAAGCAGGATTCTGCGGCGCGTGCCCTCAGGATCTCTTTTGATTTTTGGCTGGTTCATGGTGGCTTCATGATCGACAAACCGCGTTTTGAGAGTAGCGTCATGCATTCCTGTGTCCTAAAGAAGCATGCGATGGATCGGTTGCGCCAACGTGATTGGGAATACCGTCCTGCAGTCAATCTAAAGCGATTTGATTATGTGCACATCGTTGGCCCGTTGGCAATTGGGATTGATTGGGAACAGCTTGAAATTCGGCGATAATGCCGCCTCGGGCACAACGCATCGAAACCAGGCCGAATGCCCCGAACGCACAAATGCGATATCAAAACGAGCGCGAGCATAAGCGCTTGAACATATCCCCACAAGTGGTCGTCGGTTTAGCCGTTTGATCGCTTGAATGCGAATCGTCTGCAGTGTCAGGATGCTTCTCGCATCTTGACCTGTTCGCTTCGTGTCCATCTGATTCATGCGGCCGGCGCCGCCATACCCCAGCCGTTAATGTGACAGCAGTGATTGCAACTTTCCCCACGACCCTTGCTAGCCAGATTGAAGACCTGCTGCCGCAGACGCAGTGCACAAAATGCGGCTACCCCGCGTGCCGGCCGTACGCCGAGGCCATCGCGGCAGGTCAGGCGAGCTATAACCAATGCCCGCCCGGTGGCGAGGAAGGCGTGGCGCGGCTTGCCCGCCTGCTTGGCAAGCCTGTCATTCCGCTGAATCCCGAGAACGGTGTTGAACGGCCGCGGCCGCTTGCTATCATCGACGAAAACCTGTGTATCGGCTGTACGTTGTGCCTGCAAGCGTGCCCGGTGGACGCTATCGTTGGCGCGGCCAAGCAGATGCACACGGTGATCCCCGAGCTTTGTACCGGCTGCGACCTGTGCGTGCCGCCCTGCCCTGTCGATTGCATCGCCATGATTCCAGTCACCGGCGACAAGACCGGCTGGGACGCATGGACGCAGACGCAAGCCGACGCCGCGCGCATCCGGCACGACCAGCATCTGGCGCGGCTCGCGCGTGAACGCGATGCCGCCGAAGCGCGTAAGGCGGCGCGCGTGGCGGGATCGGCCAAGCCAGTCGAACCGGCCATATCCGGCGATCGCGTCGTGAAAACAGCAGCCGCCACGC
Organism: Burkholderia sp. PAMC 26561; assembly: GCF_001557535.2. Lineage (NCBI taxonomy): Bacteria > Pseudomonadati > Pseudomonadota > Betaproteobacteria > Burkholderiales > Burkholderiaceae > Burkholderia > Burkholderia sp. PAMC 26561. The sequence continues at coordinate 2,349,454 of NZ_CP014306.1, read as the reverse complement.
CGGAAGACGAAGCGCAAGCCAAAAAACGCGCGATCATCCAGGCCGCGATGGAACGTGCGCGCAAGAAAAAGGAAGAACTGGCGAGGCTTGGCGCAGGGCCGAAGAACATCGATTCGGTGAGCCCCGAGGTCCAGGCGCAAATCGACGCAGCCGAAGCCCGGCGCCGCCGCCTAGGTTTGACTGACGCGAACAACGAGCCCGACAGCGACTCCGCAAACGACCCCGACGCCTGATCCGATGAACCCGAAAAAACGCCGCGCGATCTTCGAGACGCTGCAGAGCCTGAACCCGCATCCGACCACCGAGCTCGAGCACAACTCGCCGTTCGAGCTGCTGATCTCCGTCCTGCTCTCGGCGCAAGCCACCGATGTCTCCGTGAACAAGGCGATGCGTCGCATGTACCCGGTCGCCAACACGCCGGCCAAGGTGCTGGCGCTCGGCGAAGAAGGCGTGACGGAATACATCAGGACGATCGGGTTGTATCGGACGAAAGCGAAGAACGTCATTGCGACGTGCCGGATTCTCGTCGAGCAATATGGCGGCGAGGTGCCCGATAACCGCGAGGCGCTCGAAGCGCTGCCGGGCGTCGGGCGCAAGACCGCGAACGTGATCCTGAATACCGCGTTCGGCCATCCGACCATTGCCGTCGATACCCATATCTTTCGCGTTTCGAACCGAACGGGACTCGCGCCCGGCAAGGACGTGCGTGCGGTAGAACTGGCGCTGGAGAAGTTCGTCCCCGACGAATTCAAGCAAGACGCGCATCACTGGCTGATCCTGCACGGGCGTTATGTGTGCAAGGCGCGCGTGCCCGAGTGCTGGCACTGCGCGATCGAACCTTTGTGCGAGTACCGCCCGAAGACGCCGGCGCCCATCGAATAAGCGCTCTGTCCCGGCGCCAAGCGAGCCGCATCGATGCAGCTTAAAATGCCCGTCAGACCACGATTCAGTAAAGCGACACGACCCCATGTTCAACCCCAGCCGCGACGAAGTTCGCCAATTTTTCACCGAAACCTGGCGCAAACAGCGGCAAGGCGGCGTCCTGACGCCGCTTGAAAGCATCGCGGCCGACTGGATTGGCGAGCATCCGGAATACCAGCAGGAACTCGCCGATCCCGACGTCGCCCACGCCGACTACTCGCCGGACCAGGGCAAGAGCAATCCGTTCCTGCACCTGTCGATGCATCTGGCGATCACAGAGCAACTTTCCATCGATCAACCGCCGGGAATTCGCCGCGCGCACGAGCGGCTGGTCGGGCGCCTGGGTTCGACGCATGATGCGCAGCACGCGATCATGGAATGCCTCGGCCAGATCATCTGGGAGGCGCAACGCAACAATACGCCGCCTGACACCGATGCCTATCTTGCGTTGATCGAACAGCGCGCCTCGCGGGATTGAGACGCTGAAGCGTCAAACAAAAACACCTCGCATCAGCGAGGTGTTTCATCACGCGCGATAAACCGGCAAAAAGTTACTTCTTCAGCACCAGATCGCCACTCAGCGATTCGATATACGCCGAGATATCCTTCAAGTCCGCCTGCGACAGGTTCTGCACCTGCGCCGACATGATGGCGTTGGCGCGGCCGAAGTTCGGATTGCCGTTGCCCATCTGGTACTGGCGCAGCGCCCAATAGATGTAGTCGGCGTGCTGGCCCGCGAGCTTCGGATACTCCGCGCTCACCGGCTTGTTCAGGTTCGGCCCGTGGCAGGCTGCGCAATTGTGCGCTTCGGTGAGCACCTTGCCGTTGCTGGCATCGGCGGCGAACGCCGGCTGCATGGCGATCACGCCGGCCAGCGCGGCTGCCGTACATGCTGTTTTCAACACTGTTTCGAGTGCCTTCATGAATTCTCCTATCCCGCGAATTGTGAATGCCGAGTGAGTGCGTCTCGGGCCTGATGCCTTGCATGATCAGGACCAACGCGCAGGATCACTTGTCGGGATTGTTCTTCGAAGAGGGGGTTTGCGCGGCGTAGTACGCTGCAATATCGGCGATATCCTGATCGGTCAGCGTCACCGCTATGCCGTGCATGGTCTCGAAATGGCGATCGCCCTTCTTGTAGGCTTGCAGCGCGTTCTCAATGTAGCGGGCGCTCTGGCCGCCGAGCATGGGCACCCGGTACACCTCGGGATACGCGGTGCGATAACCGGGAATGCCGTGACACCCGATACACATCGCAACCTTGCCCTGGGCCGCTTTCGCGTTGCCCACGACATCGGCGGATGCCTGGGTCGCGAAGCCGGCAAGCCCCGACAGCGCTGCGATCACGGCACATTTGCCGACGAATTTATTCATAGCTTCTAACCTGGCATGAGGGGAAATCCGGCACCTTGTAAAGGCCTGGCGTTCCGGGACTTTCTCGGGACTGATCAATCGGCCGTGCTTCCTGTGCTTCCAGCGCGCAGCCTGAGGCACGTCTGATTGACAGCCACACGGGCCAAAAAAATCGCGCTAATTGTACCGCGCGGCCTACCCTGCGTCCACAGGCCGCGGCGGGAAGGTCTGCACCGCGCAAAGCCTTGCCAATCAAGGCCCGGCGGCCTGCGACACTGTGTCCAATGGACATCCTGAAAATGCCCGAATACCGGGTATTTGGGCGCTCAATGGCAAAACGGCATCTGACTTATACTGCAATTTTCCCTCTTCGAGAGATGCGTCATGCGTTTTGAAGGCTCATCGCAGTACGTCGCCACAGACGACCTGAAGCTCGCTGTCAACGCCGCAATCACGCTGCAACGCCCGCTTCTGATCAAGGGCGAACCCGGCACCGGCAAGACCATGCTGGCGGAGGAAGTGGCGGCCGCGCTCGGCATGCCGCTCTTGCAATGGCACATCAAATCGACCACGAAAGCGCAACAGGGCCTGTACGAATACGACGCTGTTTCGCGTCTGAGGGACTCACAGCTTGGCGACGAACGCGTGAAGGACATCCGCAACTACATCGTGAAGGGAGTGTTGTGGCAGGCCTTCGATGCCGACGTGCCGACCGTTTTGCTGATCGATGAAATCGATAAAGCCGACATCGAATTCCCGAACGACCTGTTGCGCGAACTCGATCGCATGGAATTTTATGTGTACGAGACGCACGAGCTGGTTAAGGCGAAACACCGGCCGCTCGTGATCATCACATCGAACAACGAAAAAGAACTGCCGGACGCGTTTTTGCGCCGCTGCTTTTTCCACTACATCAAGTTCCCCGAACCCACGACGATGAAGCAGATCGTTGAAGTGCATTTTCCGGGCATCAAGGAAGAACTGGTTGCGGCCGCCATGCAAAGTTTCTTCGAGTTGCGCAACGTGTCAGGACTCAAGAAGAAGCCCTCGACGTCCGAGCTGCTCGACTGGCTGAAGTTGCTGCTGGCGGAAGATATCGGTCCCGAAGCGCTGCGCTCGAGCGATCAGAAGCAAATCATCCCGCCGCTGCATGGCGCGTTGCTGAAAAACGAACAGGACCTGAGCCTTTTCGAGCGGCTCCTGTTCATGAACCGCAACAACCGTTGAGCGGACGCCGGTCATGCTGATCGACTTCTTTTATTCGTTGCGCAACGCCAAGCTGCCGGTTTCGGTCAAGGAATACCTGACCTTGCTCGAAGCGTTGAAGGCGCAGGTGATCGGGCCGTCTATCGACGAGTTTTATTTTCTTGCGCGCATGACACTGGTCAAGGACGAGAAATACTTCGATAAATTCGACCAGGCTTTCGGCACGTATTTCCACGGCATTGCCGCACTCGATGAAACCGCGCTAGACATCCCGCTCGACTGGCTGAAGAAAAAGCTCGACCGGGATTTCACGCCCGAAGAGAAACGGCAGATCGAGGCGCTCGGCGGTATCGACAAGCTGATGGAGCGCCTGAAAGAGCTTTTCGAAGAGCAAAGGGAACGGCACGAAGGCGGCAGTAAATGGATCGGCTCGGGCGGCACGTCGCCCTTCGGCAATGGCGGATTCAATCCGGAAGGCATTCGCATTGACGGCGACTCCGCCGGAAACCGGAGTGCGGTCAAGGTCTGGGATGAGCGCGCTTACAAGGACTACGACGACCAGGTCGAAATCGGTACGCGCAATATCAAGGTCGCGTTACGGCGTCTGCGCCGGTTTGCGCGCGAAGGCGCCGCCGATGAGCTCGATCTCCCCGATACCATCCGCAGTACCGCCGCAAATGCCGGCTGGCTCGATCTGAAAATGGTGCCGGAGCGCCACAACAATGTGAAAGTCCTGATGCTGCTTGACGTAGGCGGTTCAATGGACGATCACATCAAGCGCGTGGAAGAATTATTTTCGGCGGCGAAATCCGAGTTCAAACATCTCGAGTTCTATTATTTCCATAATTGCGTCTACGATTATCTGTGGAAGAACAACAAGCGCCGGCATGGCGAACGAACTGCCACGTTCGACGTTTTGCACAAGTTTTCGCCTGATACCAAGCTGATCTTTGTCGGCGATGCCACCATGAGCCCATACGAAGTCATGCAACCAGGCGGTTCCGTGGAATATAACAACGCCGAAGCCGGCGCGGTCTGGCTCAGGCGCCTCGCCGACCAGTTTCCGCGTTTCGCGTGGCTCAATCCCGAACCGGAAAGGCTTTGGGAATACCGGCAATCGGTATCGGTCATCCGGCAGATCCTGGGCGGTCGCATGTACGGCCTGACGCTGGCCGGGCTTGAAAGCGCGATGCGTGCGCTTTCCAAATAAATCAAATCGGGTCCCAAGTGGCACGGCCACTTCTTTTCACACTGTCCCTGCCCTTTCAGCCTCTCGGCGCGTACGATCCGCGCGAAACGTCCCTGAGAGGCTTTAAATGAATCCGTCCGCCACGGCTTTGCGGCCATTCGCCGATTCGTCGCTGTCAGCCATGGTCGCGGGATTTGTCGCGATGATGACCGGCTATACCAGCTCCCTCGTCCTGATGTTCCAGGCCGGGCGTGCCGCGCATTTATCCGATGCGCAGATTTCCTCCTGGATCTGGGCGCTCTCCATTGGCATGGCGCTGTGCACGATCGGCCTGTCGCTCAAGTTCCGCGCGCCGATCGTGATTGCGTGGTCCACGCCGGGCGCAGCACTGCTCGTGACGTCGCTGCCGAACGTGCCCTATGCGGATGCGATCGGCGCGTTTATCGTCTGTGCGGTCCTGTTGACGGTTGTCGGCCTGACCGGCTGGTTCGATACCCTCATGCGCAAGATCCCTGCAGGCATCGCGGCGGCTTTGCTGGCGGGCATCCTGTTCGAGATCGGCATCGAAATCTTCAGGGCCGCGCAGTTCCAGACAGCCCTCGTGCTGGCAATGTTCTTCACCTATCTCATCGTCAAGCGCCTCGCGCCCCGCTACGCCATCCTGACGACGCTCGTGGTCGGCATCGTCGCCGCCGGAACCCTCGGCCTGCTCGATTTCAGCCAGTTCCACGTCGCGCTGGCGCACCCGGTCTTCACCATGCCGCACTTCACGTTCGCGGCGGCGGTCAGTATCGGCATCCCGCTTTTCGTGGTGGCAATGGCCTCGCAAAACGTGCCCGGCATCGCCGTGCTGCGCGCGGATGGCTATGACACGCCATCGGCGCCATTGATCGCGACAACGGGCATTGCGTCGCTCCTGCTCGCGCCGTTCGGCTCGCACGGCATCAACCTGGCCGCGATCACCGCCGCCATCTGCACCGGGCCGGAAGCGCACGAGAACCGCTCCCGCCGATACATGGCGGCCGTCTGGTGCGGCATTTTCTATCTGGTCGCCGGCATCTTCGGGGCCACCATCGCGGCGCTGTTCGGGTCGCTGCCGAAGGCGCTGGTAGTCTCGGTCGCGGCGCTCGCATTGTTCGGCTCGATCATGAGCGGTCTCACCAACGCCATGCAGGACATTCGCCAGCGGGAAGCAGCGCTTGTCACGTTCATGGTGACGGCGTCGGGGCTCACGCTTTTCTCGATAGGATCGGCGTTCTGGGGTCTTGTCGCCGGCATCGTCACGCAGATTGTGCTTAACGCGCGCCGGGCGTAAATTCAGGGTGTCGACGCGAAATGTTCACAGCGTCAGCGTGTAATGGCTTGGTGGACCGTGTGCGCCGCGCCGGAACCTCTGCCAGCTCGGGCACTCGAATTGCAGCGGGAAACACCGACGCCTGCGCCAAATTGCGCAGCAGGACTAGAATGTCATTCTTGTGCGAGACAATTGCCAGAAGGTTTGGCGCCGCGGCATCACGCGCGGTCTCGCAACCTCCTTTCAACGCGGGCAATCCGCATCTTTGACAACGGCACAACGCGCCGAGGACCAGATATGACATCCGCTCTCGACCAGCTCAAGCAATACACCACCGTCGTCGCCGATACCGGCAACTTCCAGCAACTCGGCGAATTCAAGCCGCAGGACGCGACCACGAACCCGTCGCTGATCTTGAAGGCCGTCCAGAACGACGACTACAAGCCGCTGCTCGAAAAGACCGTCAAGGATCACGCGAGCAAGTCTACGGGTCACATCATCGACCAGTTGCTGGTGGCGTTCGGCAAGGAAATCCTGAAGATCGTCCCGGGCCGCGTGTCCACTGAAGTCGATGCACGTCTTTCGTTCGACACGAAGGCTTCCGTCGACAAGGGCCGCGAGATCATCAAGCTGTACGAAGATGCGGGCATCGACCGCAAGCGCATTTTGATCAAGCTCGCGTCCACGTGGGAAGGCATCCGCGCCATGGAAACGCTGCAGAAGGACGGCATCCACTGCAACATGACGCTCCTGTTCGCACCGGTGCAAGCAGCGGCTGCAGCGGACGCGGGCGCGCAACTGATCTCGCCGTTCGTCGGCCGTATTTACGACTGGTACAAGAAGTCGGCGGGCGCGGACTGGGACGAAGTGAAGATGGGCGGCGCGAACGATCCGGGCGTGCAGTCGGTGCGCAAGATCTACGCGTACTACAAGAAGTTCGGCTACAAGACCGAAGTGATGGGCGCGAGCTTTCGCACGGTCAATCAGATCACGGAACTGGCCGGCTGCGATCTGCTGACCATCAGCCCGGATCTGCTCAAGAAGCTTGCCGAGAGCAATGACAAGGTTGAGCGCAAGCTGTCGCCGGAAGCCGTTGCAAACGACAAGGTCGACAAGATCAACGTCGATGAGTCGAGCTTCCGCTTCCTCCTGAACGACGACGCCATGGCGACCGAAAAGCTCGCTGAAGGCATTCGCGGTTTCGCTGCCGATGCGGTCAAGCTCGAAAAACTGATCGAAGCGCTGAAGTAATTTGGCGGCTGCAATACAGAGACTACGTGTCCAGAAACGGGCGCCGGCGCTATTTCGCCGGCGCCTTTTTTTGTGCAGACCGAGTCGGCACGGGGGTTTTTAGGCCATGAGCGTGGGCTAGACTTTTGAGGCGGGCGGAGGGCCGCCCATCAATGAAGGAGTGCCAATGCGTCTCGAACCCTACCTGTACTTCAACGGCCGCACGGAAGAAGCGCTCATGTTCTATCAGCACGCGATTGGTGCGGAAACCTTGTCAGTATTGCGTTTCGAGGATTCTCCCGAGAGCGTCAACGCAACGCCCGAATGGAAGCACAAGATCATGCACTCCACGTTCAGGATAGGCTCGAGCATCATCATGGCGTCGGATGGCGTGAACGCAGCACCGCAGGTGTTCTCGGGATTCGCCATCGCGATCGTCGCTGACGACGACGAATCGGGCCAGCGCATGTTCGACGCGTTAAGCGTCGGCGGGAACGTCCGGATGGCCTGGCAACCGACCTTCTGGAGCAGCGGTTTCGGCATGATCTCCGACAAGTTCGGCATACCGTGGATCGTGAGCGTGATGGACGATCTGGGCGGTTGATTCCTCGAGACACCACTTACCGGTGAAACGGTTGCGCACCTTCGAGGTTCCACTGCCGCTCTATTTCAATCAGCCGCAAGCGCAGCCGGTCCACCTGTTCCGCGAGCCGCTTCGCAAGCCAGTACGGGCCCTGCAACTCCGGTGCGAGGTCGGCGGCAATGCCGGCGGTCCGCTCCAGCCTCGCGGCGGCGGCGGGTGACCCGGTCGCCGCATGCAGCAGACCGACACGGCCGAACCGCAACGCACGCGCCATCAGCAACAAGGTATGACGCACGGCGCGCTCTTCGGCGTGACCGCTGGCGGCAAGTCCGGGGGCATTGTCCGGCATAGCGGACGCCATCATTTCCAGCGCGGTGATGATCGAACGATGCTGGCGCTGGATATCCTCCAGAACAGCAAGCGGCGCGTCGATCTCTTTTGCAACCGACGCCAGCAGCGAACGCGATGAAACCAGCCGCGAGTTCATCGTGGCGAACTGCTTCGTCAAGGCCTCAACGGAGATGCGCCGGCCTTCCACGATCGCGCTATAGATCCGTGCGCTGTCGCGCATGTTGTCGGCGAGCCGATAACGCCATGAATACGTGGCGTATTGCGGCAGCACGAACGAGAACGCCAGCGCGATCACTATGCCGATCAGCACGGTCAGGGTGCGCCACAAGCCGACATCGATAGACAGATTCCCGTGCCCCGCCACGATCACCGTGGTGATGCCCGTGAGCAACGCGATATACCCCGGCTTGCCGATGGCGTGATACGCGCACACGCCGGCAATTACAGCCAGCAGCACGAAGGTGATCATGGTCGAGTGGGTGACCGATTGCAGCAGGATCAGCCCAAGCCCGAGCGACGCGCCAAGCAGCGTTCCCACCGCGCGCTCCGCCGCCTTCTTGCGGATATTGCCGTGATGCTGCAAGCCGCCGATCACGACGAGCAAAGTCACCGTGGACCATTCGCCGTGGGGAATATCGATGCCCGACGTCAGCGCAATCGACGCAAGCAGCGCCAGCGCCACGCGCGCGGCGTGGAGGTACTTGGCGTGGCGGTATCGAAAATACGGTGAGCCGAGCACGTGCAGCGTGCGGCGCGTGTGGCTTCGGAGGGGCTTCGACGGTTCGGTTGCGGACATGCGGTTCCGGTGAAGAGATGAACAACGCGCTGACGATAATGCTGACAATAACGCTGCAATAAGGCCGCAGCCGGAAAAAGAAAACGCCCGCAACATCCGTTACGGGCGTTTCGCCAACTTTACCGCTAACCCGCGATCAGGTTTCAGCTACATCCAGATAGTCCTCGGGACTCGTCCGGTCATCGGATCGCTTGAGCCCGATCACGCGCACCAGGATGCTGACCACGATCGACACCACCAGGTTCACGACCAGCGCCCACACCGCGGCGTACCCCGGAATAGCGTAGCCGAAAAGGTGGATCGTGAAGATCGACCCGGCCAGTTTCAGCGATACCGCCATCCACGTGCCGGTGGCGATCCCCGCAGCCCAGCCGATCAGCAAACCCCGGTGATCGAGCACACGGGTATAGAGGCCGAGCACCAGCGCCGGCAGCGTCTGGATGATCCAGATCCCGCCGAGCAACTGCAACTGGATAGCGTACGTCAGCGGCAGCGCCAGGATGAACACGACCGCACCGACCTTCACCAGCAGCGACACCAGCTTCGCGACGTTGGTTTCCTGCTCCGGCGTCATGTTCGTGTTCACGAACTCCTTATGCACGTTACGCGTGTACAAGTTGGCGGCCGCGATCGACATGATTGCGGCCGGAACCAGCGCGCCGATACCGATCGCCGCAAACGCAACGCCCACGAACCACGACGGGAAAAAGTGCAGGAACAGAGCCGGGACCGCGAAGTTCGAACCGTAGGCCTTGAAGTACGGGGCGAATTCCGGCATGTCCTTCACACCCGATGCAAGCGCCATGTACCCCAGCAACGCGAGCAAGCCGAGCACCAGCGAATAGGCCGGCAGGAGCGCCATGTTGCGGCGGATCGTGTTACCCGACTTCGACGACAACACCGCCGTCACCGAGTGCGGATACAGGAACAGCGCGAGCGCCGAACCGACCGCGAGCGTGGCATACGCGCTATACCCATTGAGGCTCGATGCATCCGGAGCTTTCAACAGGATCTTCGCCGGATCGACCGCATGGAAGATCGCGCCGAAACCGCCAAGCTGCGCCGGGATGATGATCATCGCCGCGATGATCGTGATGTAGATCAGCACGTCCTTCACGACCGCGATCATGGCCGGCGCGCGCAGGCCCGACGTGTACGTGTACGCGGCGAGAATCGCAAACGCGATGATCAGCGGCAGATCGCCGACAAACCCCTTGGTGTCGAATCCAAGCGCGCCGATCACCACTTCAATGCCGACGAGCTGCAACGCGATATACGGCATGGTTGCGACAATCCCCGTCACGGCAATCGCCAACGCCAGCATGCGGCTGTTGTAACGGGCGTGCACGAAGTCGGCGGCGGTGACGTAGCCGAATTTCTTCGAGATCGACCAGAGCTTCGGGAACACGACGAAAGCAAACGGGTAGATCAGGATGGTGTACGGCAGCGCAAAGAAGCCGGTCGCACCCGCGCCGAACACGAGGGCCGGAACCGCGACGAACGTGTAGGCGGTGTACAGGTCGCCGCCGAGCAGGAACCACGTGACGATCGTGCCGAAGCGACGGCCGCCGAGGCCCCATTCATCGAGCTGACCGAGGTCGGCCTTGCGCCAGTGAGCGGCGACAAAACCCAGGATCGTCACGCCGATGAAGAACAGGACGAAGACGAAGGTTGCGGTGGGATTCATCATCGCGGGCTCCCGGGCGTGAGCTTGGGAGCAGCGTGGATGGGCTTGGTCTTCATATAGACCACGGCCGTGATGACCGCGCTGATGAGCACCCAGAGCAACTGATACCAGTAGAAAAACGGAAAGCCCCAGAGCACCGGTTCGATCTTGTTGTAAAACGGCACCCAGACAACGCCGATCCAGGGAAGTATCAGCAGCCAAAGCCACTGTTTGTTGCGGACCTGACCAGTGGCGGTCACCGCATCTTGAGCCATGACGGTCTCCTCTTTTCTCTTTAAATTGCTGCTGGACTGGGACCTGCGCGGATCTCGCGGCAAGGCGCCAGCCTAATAGCGCCCCGAAATAACACGTGGAGTATATGGACGCCTAAAAGTGGGTCAAGCAGGGCGAACCCGAACCGTAATGGGTAGAGAAAGCATTATGTAATTTTTGCTTTATCGACCGCTGGCAGGGCGGCGGGTTCGCTGCTGGATCTAGATGGAAAAGTTGGGTGTATTGCCGGCTTCAGTACTGATCGACAAGGCCTTGACCCATTGACGCGCGGGCAGCTTCAGTTCCTTTTCGATGAGCTTTGCCCGTTGTTCGAGTTGCGCGTACGGCACATCGAGCGCGGGTCCCGCAAACGCGACGGCAATGCGATTGCCGTCGTGGACTTCGGGCAGCGCGAGCACCCGGCCATCGAAGGCTTCGTTCAGGCGCTTCATGTTGCGCACGAAGCTCGGATGATCGCCGAACAGGTTGACCGTCACCACGCCCGCCGCCGGCGTCAGGCAAGCCCGGCACGCACGATAGAACGCGACGCTGTCCAGCACGGGGCCGCGCGCGGTGGCATCGTAGACATCGATTTGCAATGCGCCGATGCTGCCGTGGTTCGCGGCGTCGTTGACGAAGTCGTAGGCGTCCTGCTCGTGGATGGTGAGGCGCGCGTCGTCGTTGGGCAGCTCGAACATCGTGCGCGCGGCGATCACAACCGACGGGTTCAGCTCGACCGCCTCGACCTTAGCGCGCTTCAGGAACGCGTGCGCGAACTTGGTCAGTGCAGCCGCGCCAAGACCAAGCTGCACCACCCGTTTGGGCGTTTCGATGAACAACAGCCACGCCATCATCTGCTGCGCGTATTCAAGTTCGATGTGATTCGGCTTCTTCAGGCGCATCGCGCCCTGCACCCATTCGGTGCCGAAATGCAGGAATCGCACGCCGCCCTCTTCCGAGAACGTCACGGGCGCGAAGCGCGGTTTGCGAGGTGCATCGATACGGGGCGCGTTTTCAAGGTCGTCATCACGATCGCGCTTTGCGCGCTTGGCCTGCTTTTTATCGTGCTTTTTTTCTTGGCGCTTGCCGCCGAACGCGCGCGCTTCAGCCGACGCGCGTTTGATTAATTGGGTCATTTGAGGATGTCGCGCCAGATGCGCAATTTTTGATCGAACGAGAGGATAGCATTCGCCGGACTCGACGACGGCAGGACCAGGGTTTCGTAGCCTGCCTCGCGGATCACCGGTTCGAAACGCCCGGATGTCTTGCCGTTGAAGCAGAGCTTTTTCAAGCCCGGCGCGTGAAGGCGGAACGAGGCAAAGTCGTTGGGATTCGCGTGACGGATCGCGGTGTCGAGACTGCCTTCGCGCTCGCACGCCGCAAGCACATCCCACAAGCCGATGCCATGTTCAAGCAGCTTGAGAACGCGCTGATCGTAGGCAAGCTCGTGCAAAGGCTCGCCGATCACCGTTCCGACCAGCCGCCAGAACTGGTTGCGCGGATGGGCGTAGTACTGCGCGGCATCGAGCGACGCCACGCCGGGGAAGCTGCCGAGTATCAGCGTGTGCGTGTTTTCATCGGCGATGGGCGGAAAGCCTTTCAGCATTCTTCGCAACGCTCGAGGAAAGCCCAGAGCGCGGGCAGGAAGCATTCGGTGACCATCAGCGGCGCACTTTTTCTCACGAACACGGAACGGCGCGCGACGAAGGTAGGGGGGGCTTCATGATGCGTTTGTGTGGCCGCGAGCCTGTAGAGCGGATCACGCGCCGTCACCTTGCGCGACGTCAGCGGCGAGCGCCAGACGCTGCTGTCGCTATATAGAAGTTCGGCCAGCGGACGCGTCCTCAAACGGCGGATCGCTTGCCACACGCCCGAACTGACATTAAGCGGCACGATACTGTGTGCCGCGACGAACGGCACGCCTTCCACGTTAAGCACGACTTCGCGGGTCCATACCGGCGTGCGCGGCGTGATGTTCAACGCGCTGGATTCATCGCGCCAGGGTTGGCTGACGGTTTCGCGGGTGACATCGACGGTGACGGTGCCGAGTGCACGCAGATGTGCAGTGAGCGAACCGCCGCGCGTGAGCCAGTCTTTCTGGTCGGCGGTGAACGTGGGAAGCGGACGGATGCGCCAGTTGCCAGGCGCCACAATAAGGGTATTCAGCATGCGCGAGATTATAAAACCACGCGTGTAAATAGGACGAATCGTATAGATGTCGATGTCCGCGACGGGAAGACTGGGGAACCGGCCGGGAAATGGTCGGCGCTCAATCAACCAGAGAGGAAAGACATGTCGGTGAATACAAAGCAAACGTCGAAGGTCGTCGCAACGCTCGCATCGAAGACGTTGCATGATCCGAAAGCGTCGGCCATTGCAAAGAGTCTTGCTGCATCGGCGCTATCGCAAACGCATACGAAGAACCAGACCGGCGCTCAGATGGAGCACAAGGCCTCGCTCGTTCTCCACAGCGACAAATATTCGAAGGACACCAGGACGCTGGCGGCGTCTGTCGTAGCGCAGGCCAACAAGGAGCGTAAGGCCAAATAAGCGAAGCCGTTCCGGGAGCACCCGGAACGGCTTCGTTCAACTCGACACACCTCGCGTCAGCCCTCAGGCAAACGCGAGATAACGATCAAATCAATGTACGACAGCGTGCACGCCTTGCTGAATCAGCAGGTCAGCGTGAGCAGCTGAATTCTGATACACGTTGTACGCCACGCCGCCAACCGAGGCCGTGCCGTGCTCTACCCACGGAGCATCTGCCACGCCCGCCAGCTTTACGTGCGACACATCGACCGTGTCAGCGGACGAGCCATTCACCATCAGTTGCTTGTTGCCGTCGTGCTGGAACAAATCAGCTTGACCAAGGTTCAGCACGTCGACGAGCGACAAGTGCAGCGTGTTTCCATGTCCGCCCAAGTCGAAGGCCTGGACACCCGAAATCTTGGCCGCTGCTGTCTGGCCGGTCAACGAGGTCAGGTCCAGTACCTGGTGACTGCCTTCCAGGTGCATTGTGTGGAGACCCTTGCTGCCTCCTTCGATGTGGGCTGACGACTGCTTGAAGTACGAGTTCGGATCGACGTTCAGGTCGACGTTCTGATGACCAGCCGATGCGACAAACTTGTCATGCAGGCCTACGCTTGCGTCATTCGAGACAGCGGTTACGTCCTGGCTCACGGCGTGAGCGGCGCTGACCAGCGACTGGACCGCGGGTGCAGGCGTTGCATCCACAGTCATCTGCAGGAACAGTGGAACGCTCGTGCCCGATGCGTTCGTCTCCGTGATGCTCAGGTTATGCACGCCATTGGACAACGTAGGCAGGTCCCACTTCGTGTTGGCTTGCGTCACCACCATGGTTCCGACCAACTGGCCGTTGTCGAACAGGTTCAGCGTGTCGCCAACCGTTGCGCTCAGCACGAGCGACGGATGAGCATCATGCGTCACCTGTGCAATGTCCGCTTCAGCATAATTGCTCACCGAATGATCGATCAAGCCGAGGTATGCCGGTGCGGCCGGACCTGCTGCTACCGTGAAGTTGATGCTCGCCTGTGCGCTGTTGTTGCCCGCTGCGTCGGTGGCCATCAGCGTAAGCTCATGCGCGCCGTTGAACAGGACTGACGGAACGGTCCAGTTCGTGTTCGTCTTGGTGGCAACCATGGTACCGATCAGCGCGCCGTTGTCGTACATGCTGTAGGTGGCGCCGGGAATGCTCGCGAAGACGATGCCGGGTGCATCGTCGTGCAAGGTCGAACCGTAACTGAAATCAGCGTAGTTGCTCACCGAGTGATCGATCAGGCCCATGATGGACGGTGTTGCAGGCGTTGCGTCAACGGCCGTCGCCATCAAACTCATGACGGAAGGCGTTGCAGCCGGCGCATCCACAGTCATCTGCAGGAACAGCGGAACGCTCGTGCCCGATGCGCTCGTCTCCGTGATGCTCAGGTTATGCACGCCATTGGACAACGTAGGCAGGTCCCACTTCGTGTTGGCTTGCGTCACCACCATCGTTCCGACCAACTGGCCGTTGTCGAACAGGTTCAGCGTGTCGCCAACCGTTGCGCTCAGCACGAGCGACGGATGAGCATCATGCGTCACCTGTGCAATGTCCGCTTCAGCATAATTGCTCACCGAATGATCGATCAAGCCGAGGTATGCCGGTGCGGCCGGACCTGCTGCTACTGTGAAGTTGATGCTCGCCTGTGCGCTGTTGTTGCCCGCTGCGTCGGTGGCCATCAGCGTAAGCTCATGCGCGCCGTTGAACAGGACTGACGGAACGGTCCAGTTCGTGTTCGTCTTGGTGGCAACCATGGTACCGATCAGCGCGCCGTTGTCGTACATGCTGTAGGTGGCGCCGGGAATGCTCGCGAAGACGATGCCGGGTGCATCGTCGTGCAAGGTCGAACCGTAACTGAAATCAGCGTAGTTGCTCACCGAGTGATCGATCAGGCCCATGATGGACGGTGTTGCAGGCGTTGCGTCAACGGCCGTCGCCATCAAACTCATGACGGAAGGCGTTGCAGCCGGCGCATCCACAGTCATCTGCAGGAACAGCGGAACGCTCGTGCCCGATGCGTTCGTCTCCGTGATGCTCAGGTTATGCACGCCATTGGACAACGTAGGCAGGTCCCACTTCGTGTTGGCTTGCGTCACCACCATGGTTCCGACCAACTGGCCGTTGTCGAACAGGTTCAGCGTGTCGCCAACCGTTGCGCTCAGCACGAGCGACGGATGAGCATCATGCGTCACCTGTGCAATGTCCGCTTCAGCATAATTGCTCACCGAATGATCGATCAAGCCGAGGTATGCCGGTGCGGCCGGACCTGCTGCTACCGTGAAGTTGATGCTCGCCTGTGCGCTGTTGTTGCCCGCTGCGTCGGTGGCCATCAGCGTGAGCTCATGCGCGCCGTTGAACAGGACTGACGGAACGGTCCAGTTCGTGTTCGTCTTGGTGGCAACCATGGTACCGATCAGCGCACCGTTGTCGTACATGCTGTAGGTGGCGCCAGGAATGGTCGTGAAGACGATGCCGGGTGCATCGTCGTGCAAGGTCGAACCGTAACTGAAATCAGCGTAGTTGCTCACCGAGTGATCGATCAGGCCCATGATGGACGGTGTTGCAGGCGTGACATCATTTGTAGACATATTTTTTTACCTCTTAAAGTTAAATCACAAACCGGGACATACAAATCAAATATCCGGTGAAATTTTTCCTACGATTTCGTAAGCCGATCCAATAGGCGGTTTCCGAAACAGAGTGATTGTGTCGATTTGCGATTCAATTAAATACAAGAAGAATCCGAATTTTTGGAAATCGGTCTGTTTCCATACTGCCATTTGGGCAAATCGGATTTCAAAAACCAAACAATCCTAATATCCAATCGGTTGATAGCACCGTCAAAATCGATTGACCAGCACTGCGGCCTTCGCTCTTGTATGTGAAGATAATAATGAGATAGCCCGATTTCCCATATTCCGGCACACACTGGTTTAAATCGACAAAGGATATAACCTGAAATAAAGTGCATTTGGCTGTCCTAAACAAAGCCCCCAGATCGCGTGAAAAGTAAAAAACTTTATATGGAGTTCGAGCCACCCGGCGTAGATGACGGCGTATCTCGATATTATCGTTACCACATATGGTCCTGGCGACACAAATATCAACGAATTCGACACTGTGTCGCCATTATGTCGTCGCTGCCGGGCCAAGCACCGCTCAGGAGAATGGCGGCGTTATCTCGATTAAGTGACTTCCTCAACACCGGCGCAGCAATATCTCAATATAAACCACTGCTAATTTACATAAATCAAGCAAGATGAGAGGAGCGGTAAAATGAGCCATGAAATTCGGGGTATCAAGCAAAATTCTTTTGTTCCAGATCTTAAGAAGACAGCACAAATACCCCAACAGGCACCAAGCCGGAGACGCTGGCTGATCGCATTGTTATTATTTGTCACCGTAGTAATCAACTATCTGGATCGCAGCAATCTGTCGATCGTGGCGCCCGAACTGATGCGCGAGCTTTCCATCAGTCCCGTTCAGGCAGGCTGGATCTTCTCCGCGTTTGGCTGGACCTATGCCGCCATGCAGATACCCGGTGGCTGGCTGGTCGACCGTGTACGCCCGCGCTATCTGTATGCACTCGCGCTCGCCTCGTGGTCGCTGGCAACGGTGAGCATGGGGTTTGTCGGCAGTTTTGCCGCAATGTTCGGATTGCGACTCATGGTGGGTGCATTGGAAGCCCCGGCCTATCCCATCAACAGCCGCGTCGTCACAACTTGGTTCCCCGAAAACGAACGCGCCTCGGCAATCGGAATTTACACGTCGGGCCAGTTTGTCGGCCTGGCCTTCCTCACGCCCGTGCTGGCCTGGCTACAACATCAATACGGCTGGCACGCGGTCTTCATCGGAACCGGTCTGGCCGGCATCGTATGGGCCGTAGTCTGGTATGCGGTGTATCGGGAACCAAGGCAGTTCAAAGGCGTGAATCCGGCTGAGATCGAACTGATCAGCGAAGGCGGCGGTCTGGTCGACCTTGGACAAAAGAATTCAACGCAAGCGCCTGGATTCAGCCGGGCTGCGCTTCGAGTCGTATTGAGCAAGCGCAAGCTGTGGGGCATTTACCTCGGCCAGTACGCCGTCAGTTCCACGTTATGGTTCTTCCTCACCTGGTTTCCGACATATCTGGTGAAGTATCGCGGCATGGACTTCATCAAGTCCGGTTTCCTGACCTCCCTGCCATTTCTTGCCGCTTTTTGTGGCGTCATCAGTGCAGGTCTGTTCTCCGACTGGCTGATCCGCAAAGGCGCCAGCGTCGGCTTTGCCCGCAAATTCCCAATCATCTCCGGGCTGCTGATATCGACCAGCATCATTGGCGCCAACTTCACCGACTCCACCGAATGGGTGATTTTCTTCATGGCCGTCGCGTTTTTCGGAAACGGCTTTGCATCCATCACATGGTCACTGGTTACGTCGCTGGCCCCTGAAAAAATGCTGGGCCTCACTGGCGGGGTCTTCAATTTCATCGGCAATCTCGCCGCTATCTCAACGCCTCTTGCCATCGGCTATCTGGCCAACGGCAGCAACTTCGCGCCGGCCATCACGTACGTGGCATGCGTGGCGTTGCTGGGCGCGCTGTCGTACGTCTTTCTGGTCGGCAAAGTGGAACGGATCAAAGCGTAACGGGACCTCATTCACCGAGGCAAGATGTTGCACGCAGGGTAGGGAAAATGAAGATATTCTCGATAACAAGCGCTGCATTTGCAGTGATAGCCGGAGCGGCGCAAGCGCAATCGAGCGTCCAGCTTTATGGCGCTGTGGATATAGGCGTTGACTACGCGAATCATTCCGGTATCCAGAATAGCAGCGTGGTCCGTGTTGATTCGGGCACGCTCTACGGCAACCGATGGGGCATACGAGGAAGCGAGGATCTGGGCGACGGGATCAAGGCTATATTCACAGCCGAGAGCGGCTTCGCCCTTAACAATGGAGCGAGCACGCAGGGCGGCCTGTTGTTCGGCCGACAGGTGTTTTTCGGCTTGCAGAACCGGTTAGGAAAACTGACGATAGGACGTCAATATACGCTCGATGTAGATCTCGCACCGTACCATGCCAATGTCGCCTCCCGAGCCAACAACTATACAGGTCTCTCCCATTGGGTGGATCGCCTGGCCGATCGCGTCAATAATGCCGTCAAATACCAGACTCCGAACCTGAACGGATTTACCTTCGCCGGTCAATATGGTTTCGGTGGAATCGCCGGCAATGACGCGGCCTTTCGCGTCTTCAACGCCGGGGGCAATTACAGCAACGGACCGGTCGGTTTGGGGGCGACTTATCTACGTATCAACGATGCCAACGGCAACCGACTGACCGGAGTCGCCGTAGTGGACGGGCAATATGTTCTCGGTCCTGCAACGGTGCATCTGGCCTATACAGACACGCGAGGCACGGCAGCCAACACGCTGTGTTTTTCCACCTGCGCAGCCAGACCGAACCAGGTCGTGCGCACCTTCGAGGTCGGGCTCGACTATCAGGCAACGCCAGCGGCCAAGTTCTACACGGGCGGCGCGTACACGCGATTGAACCAAGACCTGACCGGAAACGCTTTCCAGTTCAACCTGTCCGGGTTCTATGCGCTTTCGAAGCGTACCGAAATGTACGCGCTGGCGGGATACACCAGGACCACCGGTCTTGGCGGCTTTTCGCGCGTCATGGTGGGCGCGCCCGACTTGGGGGCAACCGCTTTTGCTTCCAATGCACAAGGCACGCCCGATAACGGCAGCCAACTGGGTTTGCGGATCGGCATGATTCACAAGTTCTAGTGCGTCTGCCCTGCCCCATCCCCGTGATTGGTGGGACACGCAAAAAAATGCGCCCCGGGGGGGCGCATGCACAGGTAGATATTCGCTGACTTATCGCGCCAGCAACAACGCGTTAGTCCGCTTCACAAAACTCGCCGGATCTTCCAGCGTGCCACCTTCGGCCAGCATCGCCTGATCGAATAACAGATGGCACCAGTCGCCGAAATTCGCGTCATCGGCGTGAAGCTTCTTCACCAGCGGATGCTCCGGGTTCACTTCCAGGATCGGCTGCATCTGCGGCGCGGCCTGACCGGCCTGCTTCAACATACGTTGCAAGTAGCCGCTCATATCGCCGTCATCGGCAACCAGGCACGTCGGCGAATCGGTCAGGCGGAACGTCAGGCGCACGTCCTTCGCCTTGCCTTCCAGCGCAGCCTTCATGCTCTCCACCAGCGGCTTCATTTCTTCGCCGACCTTCTCCTGCGCCTGCTTTTCTTCATCGTTCAGCGCGCCGAGATCCAGGTCGCCGCGCGCCACGCTCTGCAGCGGCTTGCCGTCGAATTCATTGAGGAACGACAGCATCCATTCATCGACACGGTCCGTCAGCAGCAACACTTCCACGCCCTTCTTGCGGAACACTTCCAGGTGCGGGCTGTTCTTCGCGGCCTGCCACGTGTCGGCGGTGACGTAATAAATCTTCGTCTGCTCGGGCTTCATGCGCGACACATAGTCGGCCAGCGCCACTGTCTGCTCCGACGAATCCGTATGCGTCGATGCAAAGCGCACCAGCTTGGCAATGCGTTCGCGATTGCCGTAATCCTCGCCGATACCTTCCTTGAACACCTGTCCGAACTCTTTCCAGAACGTGGCGTACCTGGCTTTCCCGGCGTCATCGGTGGCGTCAGCGGACGACGATGCCACTTCTTCCAGCATCGATAAAACGCGCTTCGTCACGCCTTCGCGAATGGCTTTTACGTCGCGGCTTTCCTGCAGGATTTCACGCGATACGTTCAGTGGCAGATCCGCCGAATCGACTACGCCCTTCACGAATCGCAAGTACGCCGGCACGAGCTGTTCCGCGTCGTCCATGATGAACACGCGCTTCACATACAGCTTCAGGCCGCCTTTATGATCGCGATTCCACATATCGAACGGCGCGTGCTTCGGCACGTACAGCAACTGCGTGTATTCGCTGCGGCCTTCCACGCGGTTGTGGGTCCACGCGAGCGGCTCGTCATGATCGTGCGAGATGTGCTGATAGAACAGCTTGTATTGCTCGTCGGTGACGTCGCTCTTCGCGCGGGTCCACAGCGCGCTCGCCTGGTTCACCGTCTCGTCTTCGTCCTGCGTAACCATTTCGGACTTCTCGGCATCCCATTCTTCCTTCTTCATCAGGATGGGCAGCGCGACGTGATCCGAATATTTCTGGATGACCGACTTCAGCTTGTGCGTGGAGAGGAATTCGTCCTCTTCCGGACGCAAATGCAGCGTGATGCTCGAGCCGCGTTGCGCACGCTCGATCTGTTCAACCACGAAATCGCCCTCGCCCGCGCTTTCCCAACGCACGCCTTCGCTGGCCGGCAACCCGGCGCGACGCGTTTCGACCGTGATCTTGTCCGCGACAATGAAACCCGAATAAAAGCCGACACCAAACTGGCCGATAAGCGCGGCGTCCTTCTGCTGATCGCCGGAGAGCTTCGAGAAAAACTCCTTCGTGCCCGAACGCGCGATCGTGCCGAGGTTCGCGATCGCTTCGTCGCGGCTCATGCCGATGCCGTTATCGTCGATGGTGATGGTCCGCGCCGCCTTGTCGTACGAGATGCGGATGCGCAGATCCGGATCGTTCTCATACAAGGCGCCGTTTTCGATGCCCTCGAAACGCAGCTTGTCCGCCGCGTCCGATGCGTTCGAAATCAGCTCGCGCAGGAAAATCTCCTTGTTGCTGTAAAGCGAATGGATCATCAGATGCAGAAGCTGCTTCACTTCTGCCTGAAAGCTCATGGTTTCTTGTGCCATGGTCGGTTCCTCGTTTGTCTAGTGTTGACGGGTTTTAGCGGCAGCGCGATGCAGCAAAACCGAGCAAAAGCATCGCGCGAATCCTGCGACACATGAGGTCGGCTGTGAGAATTTCAAGGGGTTTTTTCGAAAGCGCGCGAAGGAGCGCGCCGCCCTAACCCATGCGGTCCGCATACTCGGTGAGCACTGCGGGCAATCCCGGATCGCCGCAATTTGCAATGTTAAAGCGCATCCAGGTGCTCGGCAGTTGATGCGGCGAAAAGAGGCTGCCCGGCGTCAGCAGGAAACCGGCCTCGTGCCCGAAGGCCGCAAGCGCTTCCGAATCCACGCCGGTATCGGCCCATAAAAACATGCCCGCCGCCGGGACGAGATACGGCTTGTAGCCCACTTTTTCGAACATGCGTACGGTCTTCTCGCGCACGCCGTCGAGTTTCACGCGCAGGCGTTCGACGTGGCGGCGGTAGTGGCCATCGGTGAGCACCTTGTACAGCACGCGCTCATTGAGTTCGGGACTGGTCATGCCAACGAGCATCTTCTGGTCGGCAATCGCATTCGCCACCTCCGGCGCGCACGCGATGTACCCCACCCGCAAGTTCGGCGCGAGCGTCTTCGAAAAGCTGTTGAGGAAGATCACGCGCTTGAGCTGATCGAGGCTTGCGAGGCGCGTGGCCGCGAAGTTGGTCGGGCAGAGGTCGCCGTAAATATCGTCTTCCACGACAATGAAATCATAGGTCTGCGCGAGCTGGAGAATCCGGAAAGCCTGCGCGGCCGTAAGCGATGTTCCCGTGGGATTCTGCAGAACCGAATTGATCACGAGCATCTTCGGGCGCCACGTCTGCACGAGGTTTTCGAGGGCGTCGAGATCTGGGCCGTCGGGCGTGTACGGCATGCCGACGAGCCGCGCGCCCTGCGCCACGAAGCGGCCGAACATCTGGAACCACGCGGGGTCGCCCACGATCACCGTGTCGCCCGGTTTGACGAACACGCGCGCAATCAGGTCGATGGCTTGCGTCACGCCCGACACCATCACGATTTGCTGCGTCGATGCCCCGATTTCCAGTTCTTCAAGCCGCGTCTGCAATTGCTGGCGCAGCGGCAAAAACCCTTGCGGCGTGCCGAAACCGAGCATCTGGCCGCCGCTTTGCCGGCTTATCGAACGCAGCGCGCCGGTCAGCAATTCGCCATTCAGCCAGCTCGACGGCAAATAGCCGATGCCCGGCCCCTTCGCCGGACTCGACGTATGCAGCATGTTGCGCAGCAGCCAGACCACGTCGATGGTGCTCGGGACCGGCTGCGGCTCACTGGCCGATTGGGGATGGACGTGGGCATCGTTCGATCCGCTGCGGTCGCGCACGAAAAAACCGGAGCCGCGCCGTGAATCGAGATAACCGTGCGCGACCAGCCGCTCGTACGCCTCGACCACGGTAAAGCGCGACACGCCCTTGTCGACGGCGAGTTTGCGGATCGACGGCATGCGCATGCCCGGGCGAAACACTCTTTCATCGATACGACGCCGCCCCCACTGGACCAGCTGGTCGACGAGCGTGAGCTGTGGCGCGCCGTGCGGCGCCGGAATCTGGTCGAGCGGGACGGACATGCCGGGCTCCATCGAGTGATTGCGTGCGGTGACTGTACTGAGAGGTATCGGCTTGATTGTACCGTTACTGTTACGGTCCCACCCGCTACATTTTGAGATCGCGCCGATGCTAATCTGGCCACTTTTGCAGCCGTGCAGCGAGTGTCGAGTGCTCGGCCGAATGGCCGATGCGACTGCGCAACGAGGCGAAACAGGTATGCTGGCGAGCTTGGCCATGGTTTTTCCATGCAACTCATTCACGTCGTATTTACGTAGTCCGTGCTCCATGACCGCTCCGCCGCTGCAACTCGATCATCTTGTCATCGCCGCCCGAACGCTTGAAGAAGGCGCAAGTTTTGTCGCCGCGAAGCTGGGCGTGCAGACGAGCGAGGGTGGCGCCCATCCGCTGATGCGCACGCACAACCGCCTGTTGAATCTCTGGGGCGGCGCTTATCTGGAAGTCATCGCTATCGATCCGGCTGCGGCCGTGACGGATTCCTCGCGTTCGCTTCTGCGTCCGCGTCTCTTCGCACTCGACGACCCCGCGTTTCTCAAGCGGCTCGAAACAGGGCCGCAACTCGTGCACTGGGTTGCACGCGTCGAGCGTCCGAAGGTGCTGACGCGCTGGCAGGCGCAATACCCGGAGCGCATTGCGTCGGTCGTCGCCATGTCGCGCGGCGCGAATAGCTGGAACCTGACCGTTCCCGACGACGGCTCGTTCCCGGCCTGGCAAGGTTCCGGCGATGGAGTCCTGCCCTCGCTGATTCAGTGGGACACCACGCGGCATCCGGGTGCGTCGTTGCCGGAAACGGGCATTGCGCTTAAATCGCTTACAGGGTTTCATCCGCGCGCGCATGTGCTCCTGGAGCAGATGGCGTGGCTCGGCGCATCGCACCTGATGAACGTCGAAGTGACCGAAGGCGCGCCGGTCCTGGTCGCGCAATTCGAGTTGCCGGACGGGTCCATCGTCACGATGGGGGAAACGTCCGAAACAATCGAAGCCGCAGCGCAGGCAGCGCGGCAAGCCGAACTTGCCGCGGCAAAACCCGCCCGCAAGCGCGCGAAAAGCAGGAAGCCAGAAGACGTAACCGAAACAGCCGATCTTGCCGAAACTGCCGCCGATTCGTCGCCCGACGAAGCCGTGCAACAAGACGACGGACAGCAGGACGAGCGCTAAATACTTGTAAGCGGCGCGATAATAAGCGTGCGCCGCACCCATTGCACCCACACCCGTACCGCCCACCAAGACCGACCGAGGACCCCATGAATCAAGCCGACCTTCAAGCCCAGCCGTGGCAACTTTCCGAACGCGCGAGAAAGCTCACCAGTTCGGCGATTCGTGAAATCCTGAAGGTCACCGAGCGGCCCGAGGTCATTTCGTTCGCGGGCGGACTGCCGTCGCCGGCGACTTTTCCGGTCGAGGAAATGCGCGTGGCGTGCGATCGCATCCTGCGCGACAGCCCCGCCGCCGCGCTGCAATACAGCGCGACCGAGGGCTACCTGCCGTTGCGCGAATGGGTTGCGCAACGGTATTCGGTGAACGGCGCGTCGGTGCGTGCGTCGCAAGTGCTGATCACCACCGGCTCGCAGCAGGCGCTCGATCTGCTCGGCAAGGTGCTGATCGATCCGGCGAGCCGCGTGCTGGTCGAAACACCGACTTATCTCGGCGCGCTGCAATCGTTTTCAATGTACGAACCAAATTACGTTCAGGTCCCAACCGATGAACACGGACTGATCCCCGAAGCGCTGACTAGCACGCTGACAGCAGGCGCGCGTCTCTTGTATGCGCAGCCCAATTTCCAGAACCCGACAGGCCGTCGTCTTTCGCTCGAACGCCGCACGGCGCTCGCCGCGTTCGCGCAACGTGCCGGGTTCCCTGTGATCGAGGACGATCCGTATGGCGCGCTCGACTATGCCGGCGCGCCGCTGCCGACCATGCTCTCCATGGCGCCGGATCACATCGTGCATCTGGGGTCGTTTTCGAAGGTGTTGTCGCCGGGCATGCGCGTGGGTTACATCATCGCGCCCGAGGAACTGCACTTCAAACTCGTGCAGGCCAAGCAGGCGACTGACCTGCATACGCCGAGCCTCACGCAGCGCATCGTGCATGAGGTCGTGAAGGACGGGTTTCTCGAAACGCATATCCCGAAGATCCGCGCGCTGTATCGCGATCAATGCGCGGCCATGCTGGCATCGCTTGAAAAACACATGCCGGCGGGCGTGGAATGGAACCGGCCGGAAGGCGGGATGTTCGTGTGGGTGAAGCTGCCCCAGCACATCGATACAATGAAACTGCTCGAGCAGTCCATTGCACGGCACGTGGCGTTCGTTCCAGGCGGACCATTCTTCGCGAACGAAGCCGAGCACAACACGCTGCGCCTGTCGTTCGTGACGGTGCCCCCGGCCGTGATCGACGAAGGCATTGCAAAGCTCGGCGCGCTGATCCGCGCGCAGGTCTGAATTTCATCATTCATTTCAAAGGGATTTCGCATGGCCCAACTCAACGTGTATGACAAGCTGAAAGAACTCGGTATTGAATTGCCGACCGCCGGCGCCCCCGCCGCGGCCTACGTGATGAGCGCGCAAAGTGGCAACACGGTGTACCTCTCCGGCCATATCGCGAAGAAAGACGGCAAGGTGTGGGCGGGCAAGCTGGGCGCCACGCTCACGACCGCCGAAGGCCAGACCGCGGCGCGTTCAATTGCCATTGATCTGATTGCCACGCTGCACGCACATGTGGGCGACCTGAACAAGGTCACGCGAATCGTGAAGGTGATGAGCCTCGTGAATTCCACTTTCGAATTCACCGAACAGCACCTGGTGACGAATGGCGCATCCGAATTGATCGCCGATGTCTTCGGCGAGCGCGGCAAGCACGCCCGCTCCGCTTTCGGCGTGGCGCAAATTCCGCTCGGCGCGTGTGTCGAGATTGAATTGATCGCCGAAGTCGCCTGAACTGTCGAGAATTAAACCTTAAAGGCGTTTTCGAACGCCGGTTTATTGCACTTGATTGTTTCCCCGGTGCCGCCCGGCATCGGGATCTTAAATCCAGATGTTCTTTATATCGATAAACTGCATCTGCGAAACAGCGTTTCAGACCGCGGAGCCGCGCCAGCCATGCGTTTCAGGCCCTCCGCGTATACCTCGATGCCTCATTGCGCCCATGAGCTTCCTTAAACGGGTCGCCTTCAGTAATATCTAAACCGGTCGTCATTGGTAATATCTGACCTGTCGGCGTCGGGGCTTGTCGTTGATGGGTCGCAAGATTTAAGTATTCGTGTCCAATAAATCAACTGTAAGAAATGCAAGACGTGCTAAAGGCAATTTTGCGCAAACTCGCGAACGATTCCGAAAAACGCATCCAGTTTGAATGACTTACGAACCGGATCGAGTCAGCATCGCACCGCCGGACCTGTGATCCGGACCACCCGCCCGCTACCACGTCACCGGGTCCTTGAACTGACCGAACCCATGAATCGATCACGGCCCAAAGCGCCACGGGATATGAAACACGCGGACTTTCCGCGCAGGAGTCGCGCATTGTTCGCCATTCCCGCGCTGGGGGCGCTCGTGCTCGTGCTGCTCTGGACGGTCATCTTCGCGCGTCTTTCGGTGGAGCGCGAGGCGGCGACGCACGCGTCCATGGCATCGGCTGCCATTCTTTCTTCCGCGCTCGAACAGCACACAATCAAGGCGATCCACCAGGTCGACCAGATTACGCGTTTCGTCAAATACGAGTTCGAGAAAACACCCGGCCAGTTCAACCTGGCGAGCACGGTGGAAAAAGGCGTGGTGCAAAGCGACACGCTGGTGCAAGTGTCTCTGATCAACGAACACGGCATCCTCACCGCTACCACCGCTGAATCGAATCCCAAGCCTCTCGATCTCTCGGACCGCGAGCATTTCCGGGTTCACGCGTTATCGAACGATGACTTGCTGTTTATCAGCAAGCCGGTGCTTGGCCGGGTCTCGCGACAATGGACGCTGCAGATCACACGGCGCCTGAATCATCCAGATGGGTCGTTCGCGGGCGTGGTGGTCGTTTCAGAGAACCCCAGCTACTTCACGAGCGATTTCTACAACGTTGCGTCCATCGGCCGCGAAGGCGTCGTTGCCGTGATCTCGGATAACGGCTCCGTGCTGGCACGCAGTACCGGCGCGGGTTCGGTCACATCGAAGGCCAACGGCCGCATGATGCAGATGGGCGAGCCGGGCAGCGACACGGCGAGCGTCTTCACGGCAAGCGGCGTGTATCCGACGTCCGAGCACGCGTCGGGCATCTACGTCGATCCCATTGATAACGTCACGCGCATTGTTTCGTACCGGCATATCGATGGCTATCCGCTCGGCGTGCTGGTCGGGCTGTCGCAGGCTGAGGAGTTCGTCGATTTCAATCACACGCGCCGCGTCTATCTGCTGATGGCGACGTTCATCTCGCTCGCCATGCTCGGTTTTTTCGCAGTGGCGACAGGTCTAATCGGCAAGTTGCTCGGACGCGAGCGCGAGATGACGCATCTGGTCGAATACGATTTGCTGACCGGATTGCGTAACCGCTATTCCACGCTGCAGACGCTCAGGCACGACGTGGTCAAACCCGAGAACGTGGGTCGTCTGGCGCTGCTGTTTATCGACCTCGACAACTTCAAGACCGTGAACGATACGCTCGGTCACAACGCCGGCGACATCGTCCTGCAGATGACCGCATCGCGGCTCGCGGAAACCGTCGGCGACCATGGCACGCTGTCGCGCATTGGCGGCGATGAATTCGTGGTCGTCGTCAAGGGCGCCGATGTCGAGCGGCAGGCGGTCGAGATGGCCGAAGCGGTCTCGCATATGTTCGCCACGCCCTTCGACGTCCGCGGCAGCGCCTTCGTGCTGCATGCGAGCGTCGGCATTGCGTTGTATTCGGTAGCGAGCGAAAGCGAAATCGACTTGCTGAAGAAGGCCGATCTCGCCATGTACAGCGCGAAGGACGCGGGCAAGAACTGCTATCAGTTTTACTCGCCGCAGTTGTCGCATCGCGCCGACCATTTGATGAAGTGGGAACAGCAACTGCGCGTCGCGCTCGCGCAGAACCAGTTGTTCCTCGCGTACCAGCCGAAGATCGACCTCACTCGCCGATGCATCACCGGTTTCGAAGCGCTCGCCCGATGGAACCATCCGCAGCACGGCCTGATTCCCGCAAACGAATTCATCCCGGTCGCGGAAAGCACGGGCTTGATCGTGCCTATCGGGGACTTCGTGATTCATACCGCGTGCCGGCAACTGGCCATCTGGCAGACACAAGGGTATGACGGCCTGTCGCTCGCGGTGAATATCTCGGCGGTGCAATTCTGGCGCGGCGATCTGCTCGAAACGGTCGCGGCGGCCATACGGGACAGCGGTATTGCGCCGGGCAAACTCGAACTCGAGATCACCGAAACCGTGATGATGGAGTTTCCGGATATCGTCGCGGAAAAGATCGCGGCGTTGAAGCGGCTCGGCGTGCGGATCGCGCTGGATGATTTCGGCACGGGATATTCGTCGCTGTCGTACCTCAACCGTTTTGCTGTCGATACCCTCAAGGTCGACCGGTCGTTTATCCAGGCCATTCCGCATGACCGCAGCGTCTGCGTGATGGTTTCAGCAATCGTGAATCTGGCGCGCTCGCTCGGACTGACCGTGGTTGTAGAAGGCACCGAGACCGAAGAGCAGATCACCTGGCTGTCGCGACTCGGGCCGATTGAAGCGCAGGGTTTTCTCTTCTCTCGGGCGGTGCCCGCTGAAGGCGTACAGGCCTTGCTCGACCGGTTCGGAGTGTGCGGTTTAGGCCTCGTATCCGATGTCGTCGCGCTTCCGTTTGGCGAAGCGCCATCGAATGCGGTGGAATGAGCCGGGTTCTGGTGCTTTACCACCGGTAGTCGAATTCCGCGCTTCCTGCATGCGCATGTCCACCGCCGCCGAACTCACCGTTGTAGCGCAAACCGGCATGCACTTGCCGGCCTAAAGCAATGCGCACGCCGGCTCCGGCTTGCATCGCGTCTCGTGCCGGGCCGCTGCCGTGCACAGTGAAAGCGCTGTTCTCCGCGCCTTCGAAACTCGCGCTCACCGCTTGAGTCAGGGCGCCGTATTGATGAACCCACGCTAGGTCGCCGTTCAAACTCCATGCACGGCCGAAGAACTCGAACTGATTGCGCCAGCGCGCGCCCAATGAAGTTCGTATCGAATCTGCAGCGTTCGCCGATACACCGAGGTTCACCGAATCGGCGCCGCTTTCGCTGAAGGCCGGCGTCTCCTCGTGCTGCATTTCAAGCGATACGAACGGCGACAGCACACCGATTTTTCCCATCGATACATCCACGCCATTGCTGAGCGTGGCGAAGTACTGGTTGCCATCGACGCTGCCGAGCGCGGTGCGCGGGGTATCGGTGAAAAAGATCGAACGCTTCATGTCGTCGCTGTTGCGCGCATAACCCAACGATGCCTGCAGCCAGTACGCGCCCGGCATGTAAGTGCCGTAGAGCGCGGCTTGATACGTATCGAACTGGCCGTGAACGGGCAACGTGCTGGTCGATGTATTGCCGTGCATGGCGGCGAGCGCTGCGCCAAGGGTGACCTTCGGCATGATCCGGTAATCGATGCCCGATATCACGCCGCCAGCACTCGTTTGCTGGCCGAGCCAGGTATCGTAGCCACCGAGCTTGCCGGTGCTGCCGAGAACGCTGATCCATGAACACGCTCGCCCGTTGTTGACCAACGACGGCAAGGCTTCGTCCGCAGCGCATTCGCCGGAGAAACGTGCGGCGTTCAGCCTGTTACCGATAGCGTCCATGCCGAGCCGCGCTGCTTCGAAGTGCGCATTCGAAAACGCGGCGTACGCTTCCGCGCTCAACTGGTCAAGCGCCGCATACGCCGATGAACCTTCAAGGCTCAGCAGATCGCCCGCAATCGACAGGAAATCGCGCGTTGGAGACCCGCCCGCCGCAATGCCCGCAACGCCATGATCGAGCGCCGCTTCGACGGCGATCTGGTTCGGCGTTCCGCCCGCAAACTGGAAGCCGCGCTGCACGTGGATGTATGCGTTGTGGGAATCGTAGGAAAGAGATGCCGAGACGAACGGATTGAGCGCCTCCATGCCGCTGAACACGCCCGTCAGACCGGCTGTCGTGCTCAGGATCGTGTAGGTGTCGGTCGGCGCGAAGGACGCTGAGCGCAGACGAACGCGTACGATACCGCCTTGCAACTCTGCCGTTCCATCGACGGCGATCAGGTCGTTTCCTTGCGGCGTGATATCGGCTTCGTACCCGCTTCCGGGCGTCTGCGTGTATGAGCCAGTGACCGAAAGCGTGCCTGTCGACAGGGGCTGAAGTCCCGGAATTGCGGCGGTGGCCGGCATGCCCGGTGCGATGACGCCTTGCATCGAAAGCGCGCCTTTTAGCGTGCCCGTGCCGTTGAGCGTCGCATCGGGCGCGACGGTGATTGCAGGACTCGCCAAAATGCCGGTCAATGTCAGCTCGCCGTTGCGGATCGTGCTGACCGATGTTATCGACACCGGACCTGACACGGTCCAGCCCGCGTCCTGGATCGTCAGTGTCGAGAAGCCCGACGTCCGGCTGGACAAGGTTCCCGCGCCATTCAACGTCAACGCATTCGATGAACCAGGGCCGCCATCGAGATCGCCGTTTATGTCACTGCCGCTGCTTAACAGCAAGCGGTTGTTCGATCCCGTAAAACGCACCGCCGCGGCCGGCCCGCTGATCGCTCCCACGTTGACGATCGACACGTTCGAGCCGGCGAGAACGGCGACGCCCGTCGCGCTGCTGATCGATGCGCCCTGCTCGTTCGTCAGGCTTGCAACGCCGCCGGGGGCATCGACGGAAACGCCCGTTCCGTTCACACCCTGCGCCGCGACGGACCCGGCGTTCTCGATGAAAACGTGAGTCCCGGTCGACGCCGAAACACCGTTGGCGCCTTTGATCGAGGCGCCTCGGTAGTTCGCAAGGCTCGCGGAACCCGTCGATGCGTCAATCACGACGCCAGTTCCACCGACCTCACTGCCCGCAATCCATCCCGCGTTGATGATCGAAACGCTCGCGCCCGCCTGAACCGACGCCTTGACCGCGTCACCAGCTGTGCTCGTGATCGATCCACGCTGTTCATTCGTCAGGCTTGCAGCGCCCGTGGGTAGGACGATCGAAACCCCAATCCCCTGCGCCCCATGCGACGCAATGAAACCCGAGTTCTGCACGCTCGTGGCGTCGCCTGTCGCGAGCACGGCGGCTTCTCCGTCGGCGCTGCTCGAAATCGAACCGCGATTGTCCACCCGGCTGTTGTCATTCACCGATACCGCGTTCCCCGAGCTTGCCTGAACCGATCCGCCAGGCAACACATCGATGGCGACGCCGGTCACGCCGGGCTGCGCAATGAGACTTCCGTTCAACTGCCCTGCCACGGAAACGGTCCCACCGCCAATGAGCCACATCTGCGTAACGCCATTCGCGCCGGTCAAGGTCCACGTACCTGAATCATCCTTGCGCAAGACTTCAAAGCCGCGATACTGCGCCGATGCACCCAGGCCGGAAATATCGAACCTGCCATCGCTCGTGCCGCCGAGAATCAGCGTATTCGTTCCCGCGCCGCCATCGGCTACACCGACCAATATCGCCGTACCCGTCAAGCGCAGCGTATCGTCGTCCGGCCCGAAGAGAATCGCCGTCCCGCCTTTGCCGTTGATGCTGCCGCTGTTCGAAACGAAGCTCCCGGTGCCGGTTGCGCCGGCGCTCAGATCGATGGCCGTGCCGTTTAGCGAAACGATCGAGCCGTCGTTGAGAACCGTCGTGGCGGAATTGGCGAGAATGGCGGGATCTTGCCCAACGATGCTTCCCGTAGCGGAGTTTGTCACGGTGCCGCCGCTTGGCAAGTGAACGCCCGCGTGCGTGGCCGACAGGTCCTCCGAGCCGCTGATCGTGCCGGCATTGGTGACGGTGCTGGTCGATCGGTTTGCGAAGACTGCATCGAACTGACCGATGATCGACGCGCCGGCTGCATTGACCACGTTACCGCCGCTGTACAACGCCATTGCGGTGGTGGTGTTGCTGCGCGTCGAGCCGTTATTCAGGATCGATGCGGAGCTGTCGAATTCAAGGGCAAAATAGCTGCCAATGACGACCCCGTTATTCGCCAGTGTCCACGTTATCGTGCTGTCCGACTTTCCGTATATGGCGACGCCGCCTTGTACGGTTGTATCGATAATGGCATTCGAAACAACGGTGAACGGATTGTCAGCGGGATTGAGCGCGTAGCCGGTGTTTGAACCGGCCAGATCAGTGGCATTCGCGGTGTCGACTGTCAAATTGGCGAATGCCAGTATTGTTATTGGCAGACCGATCCAGCGATGCTCTTTTTTTACCCAGGATACCGAATCACCGCGCGGTCTCTTTGACCTTTTCGAAGCGCTCATCACCCATTTCCAAATCGAATCGACTCAGCACTTTAGACTGTCGAGAACGCGTTGGCGATGAGCAATGGGGCCTTCAAACAAGGAGCGAAATGCTGCGATCTTTTATTTTGGATTTGTCGGTGAACTACATTCCACGCGATAAAACCGCCGTACCGACAGTCACGACGCCCAGCACAATATTGATCAGCACGAGACGGCGAATGGTGCCGACAGAACGCGCGCCGTCGGGCCAGTTCTGCGATTGGACCGCGCGCCGAATCCTCGGGAACACGCTGAAACGGATATGCCCGAAAATCAGCATCATCACAATGCCGATGCCGGCCATTGCATGCAGCGGCCAGGGCGCATGGCCACCGCCAAACTGGGTCAACAGGAAACCGCCTGTCAGCAAGATCACGAGCACCGACGCCGCGACCCAATTAAAAAACCGGGCAAACACGGATTCCCATAAAGGCAGACGCAATTGCGGCGATAAATCCGCGATGGCCGGCCGCAGGCAAAAATGCGCGAAAATCATTCCGCCAATCCAGACCGCGATTCCCAATAGATGCAGGAACAGCGCCACTTCAATCGCCTTGTTCATCTCTGTTCCCAATTGCAGGTGAAGCCGTCGCTGAATGCGACATTCGGGCATTCGACTCGCCTGAATGAAACCAGTTCAAGTATTTTTCAAGATAAAGAAATGCCTCGGGCGGACGAGCCCGAGGCATCTGAGAATCACGCCGGCTCTCAGCCTTCGAGGACCGGACGCAAATCAGTCACCTTGATGGTCACATCCGGCGCACGGCCCTTGCGCGCACGCTTGCCGACATAAGCCTCAAGCGCCGCCCACGTGAGCTTTTCGTCGCGCACCTTGCCGCCGCGTCCCGCGCCGGTGAGCACGAGACCACGTTTGTCGATGGTCAACGCCTGCCGCAACGTCTCCTTCGGTTCAAGCGCGACGAGGATCACGCCGCGCCCGCCGCCCGAGAGCGTCTTCATTTCATCCATACCGAACACCAGCAGGCGCCCGTTGCTCGTCAAGCACGCGACATGCGTGGCGCCGGCCAGCACCGGCATGGGCGTCAACGGAAGCGCGCCTTCGTCAATCGTCATGAACGACTTGCCCGCCTTCACGCGGCTGACCATATCGCCGAGCTTGGCCATGAAGCCAAAGCCGTTACTCGATGCCAGCAACAACGGTTGCTCTACCGGCGCGGCGAAGTAATGCAGCAGATGGGTTCCCGATTCCAGTTCGATCAACGACGTCACCGGCACACCATCACCACGCCCACCCGGCAACATGGCGACCGGCACGGAATACACGCGCCCGTTGCTGCCCCATGCGATCAGGATATCCGGCGTGCGCGCGAGGAACGTGCCGTAGATGCCATCGCCCGCCTTGAACTGGAAGGTCGCGGGATCGAGTCCATGCCCCTTCAAGGCACGCACCCAGCCCTTCTGCGACACAACCACCGTCACCGGATCGTCGACCACCCGTGCTTCGAATGTGGCGCGCTTTTCGGCCTGGATCAGCGTGCGGCGTTCGTCGCCATACGTCTTGGCATCGCCTTCGATTTCCTTGATCAGCAGGCGCTTCATGGCAGCGTCGCTATTCAGCAGTTCTTCGAGCTTTTCCTTTTCGCTGCGCAGATCCTTCAATTCCTGCTCGATCTTGATCGCCTCGAGGCGTGCAAGCTGACGCAAACGAATTTCGAGAATGTCGTCGGCCTGGCGCTCGCTCAGCTTGAAACGCTCCATGAGCGCTTCCTTGGGATCGTCGGCTTCACGAATGACGCGGATCACTTCGTCGATATTCAGGAAGACGATCATCCGTCCTTCGAGAATATGAATGCGGTCGTTCACCTTGCCCAGCCGATGCTGCGTGCGCCGCGTGACCGTCGTGAAGCGGAACCCGACCCACTCGTGCAGGATCTCGCGCAGACCTTTCTGACGCGGCCGGCCGTCGGCGCTGATCATGACCAGATTGATGGACGAGTTCGATTCCAGGCTCGTATGCGCGAGCAGCGAATGCACGAACTCCGTCTGGTCGATACGGCTCGACTTCGGCTCGAACACAAGCCTCACGGGCGCGTCGCGGCCGGATTCGTCGCGCACCGTATCGAGCAGCGCAAGCATGGTCTGTTTCGTCTGCAACTGATCGGGGCTGAGCGCCTTCTTGCCGAGCTTGATTTTCGGGTTCGTCAGTTCCTCGATTTCCTCGAGCACCTTCTGGCCCGACGTGCTCGGCGGCAACTCGGTAATCACGAGTTGCCACTGACCACGCGCCATGTCCTCGATCTTCCAGCGCGCCCGCACTTTCAGGCTGCCGCGGCCGTTTTCATAAGCCGCTGCAATCTCCGCCGGGCTGGAAATGATCTGCCCGCCGCCCGGAAAGTCCGGTCCGGGAATCATCTCCATCAACTCGGCGTGTTCGATCTTCGGATTGCGGATCATCGCGACCGCGGCGGCGGCGACTTCACGCAAGTTGTGCGACGGGATTTCAGTGGCAAGACCCACCGCGATCCCCGATGCGCCATTCAACAGCGCGAACGGCAGACGCGCGGGCAGGAGCTTCGGCTCCTGGAACGAACCATCGTAGTTCGGCATGAAATCGACGGTGCCCATGTCGATTTCATCGAGCAGCAACTTGGCGATGGGCGTGAGGCGCGCTTCCGTGTAGCGCATGGCCGCCGCGCCGTCTCCGTCGCGTGAACCGAAGTTGCCCTGGCCATCGATCAGCGGGTACCGCATCGAAAAAGCCTGCGCGAGGCGCACCAGCGCGTCGTACGCCGACTGGTCGCCGTGCGGATGATATTTACCCAGCACGTCGCCCACCACACGCGCCGATTTCACCGGCTTGGCCGTATTCGCCAGGCCCATCTCGTTCATGGCGAACAGGATGCGGCGTTGCACGGGCTTCTGGCCGTCGCTGACATCGGGCAACGCACGGCCTTTGACCACGCTCACCGCGTAGTCGAGATACGCGCGCTCGGCGTAGTCGCCAAGCGTCAGTTTTTCGCCATCGGGCGCGGCTTCTTGTTCCGCGAAGAGATCGTCCATCGAAATTCCAGTGTTATGCGTTGACGAGGTTCAAGGTCAGGCTTGGCAGCGCTCAGGTCAGATATCCGCTTCGACTTCGTTGCCCTTCTCTTCCAGCCAGCTACGCCGCGACGCCGCTTCGCCCTTGCCCATCAGCATGGTCATGCGCGTGACCGTGTTGTCAAAACCGAGTTCGCCGAGCTGAACCGGCAGCAAGCGGCGCGTGTCGGGATTCATGGTCGTGTCCCAGAGTTGCTCCGCGCTCATTTCGCCCAGGCCTTTGAAACGGCTGATCGACCATTGCGTCTCGCGCACGCCGTCCTTTCTCAGTTTGTCGAGGATGGCTTCGAGCTCGCCTTCATCCAGGGCGTAAAGCTTTTGCGCCGGCTTCTTGCCGCGAGCGGGTGCATCGACCCGAAACAGCGGCGGCCGCGCGATACACACATTGCCCTGCTCGATCAGTTGCGGGAAGTGCTTGAAGAACAGCGTGAGCAGCAGGACCTGGATGTGCGCGCCATCCACGTCCGCATCCGACAGGATGCAGATCTTGCCGTAACGCAGGTTCGAGAGATCGGCCTTGTTGTCGAGGCTGTCCGGACCATGCGGGTCCACGCCGATCGCCACCGCGATGTCATGCACTTCGTTGTTCGCAAAGAGCCTGTCGCGCTCGGTTTCCCACGTGTTCAGCACCTTGCCGCGCAGCGGCAGGATGGCCTGGAATTCTTTGTCACGGCCCATCTTCGCGGAACCGCCCGCCGAATCGCCCTCGACGAGGAACAATTCGTTGCGCGATACATCCGTCGATTCACAATCGGTCAGCTTGCCGGGCAGCACCGCCACGCCCGAGCTCTTGCGCTTTTCGATCTTCTGCCCGGCGCGCGTGCGCGCCTGTGCCTGCCGGATCACCAGTTCCGCGAGTTTCTTGCCGTACTCCACATGCTGGTTCAACCACAGTTCGAGCGCGGGCCGCGTGAACGACGACACGAGTTTCACCGCGTCGCGGCTATTGAGGCGTTCCTTGATCTGGCCTTGGAACTGCGGGTCGAGCACCTTCGCCGACAACACGAACGACACCCGCGCGAACACATCTTCCGCGAGCAGCTTGACGCCCTTTGGCTGCAGGTTGTGCAACTCGACAAAACTTTTAACCGCCTGGAACAAGCCGTCGCGCAAGCCGGATTCGTGCGTGCCGCCTGCGGGCGTCGGGATCAGGTTGACGTACGACTCGCGCAGCAACGGACCTTCTTCGCTCCACGCGACGACCCAACTCGCGCCCTCACCTTCGGCGAAGGTTTCTTCGCTCGACTTGGCATTCCCCGCGAAGCGTTCGCCTTCGAACAACGGAATCAGCAGGTCGCTGCCGCCCATGCCTTCGAGCAGGTAACCGCGCAGTCCATCCTCATATTTCCAGGTCTGGCGCTCGCCGGTCTTCTCGTTGATGAGCGTGACTTCCACGCCCGGCAACAACACGGCCTTCGAGCGTAGCAGGCGTTGCAACTCGCCCACGGGCAAATTCGGCGAATCGAAATACTTGGGGTTGGCCCAGGCGGTGACGCGCGTGCCAGATTTTTTCTCGCCGCGATTCATCGTGCGTGTTTCGAGCGGCTTGACCACATCGCCATTCGCGAAACCGAGATCCGCCACCTTGCCATCGCGCCAGACGGTCACGTCCAGCCGCGTGGAAAGCGCGTTCGTTACCGATACACCCACGCCATGCAGGCCGCCCGAGAACGTGTAGGCGCCACCGGCGGCTTTATCGAACTTGCCGCCCGCATGCAGGCGCGTGAACACGATCTCGACAACCGGCACGCCTTCCTCGGGATGCAGGCCGTAGGGAATCCCGCGCCCATCGTCTTCGACGGACACCGAATGGTCGGCATGCAGCGTCACCGTGATCTGCTTGCCGTAGCCGCCGAGCGCCTCGTCCGAAGCGTTATCGATGACTTCCTGGATGATGTGCAGCGGATTTTCCGTGCGGGTGTACATGCCGGGCCGTTGCTTGACCGGCTCGAGCCCCTTCAGCACCTTGATGGATGCTTCGCTGTATCCGCTGTTCTTGCCGCCGTCGGCGGCGCTGGGTTTTTTCGTGGACATGTCTGGACGGTGGTCCGGCGGTCCGTGCAGGACTACCGGCGAATGCGTGAACAGTACGGGCCGATCCGGTGCGGGCTTGCCGCACGTGTCCGGCCCGCGCCGATTTGAGCGTCAATAACTTGAAACCGCGACGGCGAACGCCGACTGGCAGCCAACCTGTGGCCCCAGAGCCAGCGCACCCGAAAGCGCGACGTATTTTACTGATTTCGACAAATATTTCGATATGGCGAACAATGTCGCGAAACACGCAGGTCCGCAGACCGGCCTACTTCCGCTTTGCTTCCAGTTCTTCCCAGCGTTCGAGCGCGACAAGCAATGCTTCATCGATAGCCGCGTGCCGCTCGCTCAACCGCGCTCCTTCTTTCGGATCCTTGGCAAAAACCGAACCGTCTGCGAGCTTCGCCGCGATGGACTTTTGCTCCGTTTCGAGCGCCGCGATCTGCGCGGGCAACGCTTCGAGTTCACGGACTTCCTTGTACGGCAGCTTGTTGGAGCGTTGCGAGTTGCGTCCTGCGCCGCTGTCCTTCGGGCCGTCGTCCTTCTTCCCTTGCTTGGCGGTGTCGCGTGCGGCGTCTGCCGCCATCTTCTCCGAGCGGTCGCTCTGGATCTGCCAGTCGGTAAAGCCGCCGACATACTCGCGCCACTTCCCGCCACCTTCCGATGCAAACACCGACGTCACCACGTTATCCAGGAACTGGCGATCGTGACTCACGAGGAGAACCGTGCCGTCGTAGTCGGTGAGCAGTTCTTCCAGCAGTTCGAGCGTCTGGATATCCAGGTCGTTGGTCGGTTCGTCCAGTACCAGCACGTTCGCCGGCCGTGCAAACAGGCGCGCCAGCAACAGCCGGTTACGCTCGCCGCCGGAGAGCGACCGAACAGGCGAACGCGCGCGTTCGGGCGCAAACAGGAAGTCGCCGAGATAGCTCATCACGTGCTTCTTCACGCCATTCACTTCGACCCATTCGCTGCCCGGGCTGATGGTGTCGGCGAGGGTTTTGTCGAGGTCGAGCTGAGCGCGCATCTGGTCGAAATACGCGACCTGCGTGTTCGTGCCGGTGCGGACCGTGCCGCTGTCCGGCGCGAGTTCGCCCAGGATCATCTTGAGGAGCGTAGTCTTCCCTGCGCCGTTCGGCCCGATAAAACCGAACTTGTCGCCGCGCATGACGGTGGCCGTGAAGTTGTCGACGATAGTGCGCTCACCGTATTTCTTCGTGACATCCGTCAGTTCCGAAACGATCTTGCCCGAGCGTTCGCCTTGTCCTACGTCGAGCTTGACGTTGCCCTGCACGTTGCGGCGTTCGGCGCGCTCATTGCGCATCTCGACCAGCCGCGCGATTCGGCCGACGCTGCGCGTACGCCGCGCCTCCACGCCCTTGCGAATCCACACTTCTTCCTGTGCAAGCAGCTTGTCGAACTTGGCCGCTTCGACCTGTTCGATTTCAAGCTGCTGCGCCTTGCGCGTCTGGTACGCGGTGTAGTTACCCGGATACGAAAGCAGGCGCCCGCGATCCAGATCGACAATACGCGTTGCAACCTTGTCCAGGAACGCCCGGTCGTGGGTGATGAACAGCAAGCCGGTACGCAGCGTGACCAGCAACTCTTCGAGCCAGCGAATCCCTTCGAAGTCGAGGTGGTTGGTCGGCTCGTCCAGCAGCAGGACGTCCGGCTGAACCACCAGAGCACGCGCAAGCGCAACGCGCTTTTTCATGCCGCCCGACAATGCGCCCGAGCGGACGTCGCCATCCAGGCCGATCTGCTGCAGCGTGGTCGCGACGCGGGTTTGCCAGTTCCAGGCATCGGTTGTATCGAGCGACGATTGAAGCGCGTTCATGCGCGACATCAGCGCGTCGTGCTCGGGACCTTCATGCGGCGCGTCGGCGAGCTGGTGCGCGACAGCGTCGTAGTCATCGAGCAACTGGCGCGCGTGCGACAGGCCCGACGCGACGACGTCGAACACCGACGCATCGAGGTCGAACTCCGGCTCCTGCGGCACATAGACGGTCGTAAGCTCGTTCTGGCGCGTGACCAGGCCGTCGTCCGGCTTCGCCAATCCGGCGATGATCTTCAGCAGCGACGACTTGCCCGCGCCGTTACGCCCGATAAGCCCGACGCGTTCGCCCGCTTCGAGTGAAAAGTCAGCGTGATCGAGCAACGCGACGTGGCCGAACGCGAGTTGCGCGTCGGAAATGGAATAAAGCGACATGGGAGGCAGCCGGAAAAGTGCAAATACTGGAAGGGGCCATTGTACCGGTCTTGACCGGTACGCCCGGACCCCTATGCCATCAGGCCTAATAAAGAGACCTGCCTGGTTACAAATAAACGATTTGATTGCCGTGATTTTTGAGATTCGGACGGACATCGTCGCGACGTCCGCCTTGCTGCGCTTTCAACACGATTACTTCACGTGGATCTTGATCGTCTGGCTCATTTCCGGGCCGAACGACTGGTGAGCGCCGTCGCCGAATTGCAGCGTCAGCGTGTGGTCGCCGGGGGTCAGCTTTACGTCGGCTTCCGTCTGCGCCTTGCCGAAATGCAGCGACTTGTCGTTCGCCGGAATGACAAGGCCCTTCTGCATCGGTCCGGCATCGATCAACAGGTGATGGTGGCCCTTGTTCGGATCGAGATCGCCGGCCGGCGCGAGTCCCATGCCTTCCAGCCCGAATACCACGTGCACCGGGCTTGTGACGGTCGCACCGTCTTTCGGCTCCACGAAAAAGACACGCGCTTCGGCATGCGCCGCGGCGCTCACGAGGAACATGCTCGACAACACCAATCCCGACAACAGTTTCTTGAACGTCATTTTTTTGCTCCCAAGAAGAGTGCGGCTGCCGATGAACAATCCCGGCCGCCAAAACAGGCCTTGTGCAGCACGCGATGGCATCGCTCAAACCAGTTGGCAACAAGCCTTCGCGGAAGTGCACAAAATCCGCCCGGCAGAGGATACACCGACCGTGTGAAAGAGACGCAGGTCACTTGAGGTCCAGAGTGGTGGCGGCGAAACAGGTTTTATCGCACGTCAAAACGCCCTTCTCCGGGAGCGGATTCGGACATTCCGGTAACATGCGGTTCGCCGGCAACAACTGTGACAATTCGATCCGTCACTGTTGATCCGTACATAATTCGCTGTTTTTCGCTGAACGAGAAGAAAGAGTCTGTCGTGAGTGAAGTTTTAGAATATAAAAGCTGGGTTTGCCTGATTTGTGGCTGGATTTACAACGAGGAAGACGGCTTGCCGGAAGACGGCATTGCAGCCGGAACCCGCTTCGCCGATATCCCCGATAGCTGGCGCTGCCCGCTGTGCGACGTGGGCAAGGAAGATTTCGTGGCGGTCGAGTTTTGAGCTGACCGCTCGGGGCTTTTTATCGCGCGATGACTATCAGTTCGCGGCTGTCCGCCCTTACCGCTGTTTTGTCCCAGTCGCCAAACCACTCAAGCTTGCCGAAACCCGCCTGATCGAGCAGCGTGGCGAGCTCGTCCTGGCTGCGAAACCGTAGCGCGCTTTGCGATATCAGTTCGTTTCCCGATGCGCGAAACTTGTAGTGCGTCGTGAAGCGCACGACTGATTGCGGGCTTTCGGCGGCATCAGCAAGCCACACTTCTACCTCGCCAATCCCGTCCACCGTGATCTTTCTGCGTGAACTCGAGGGCGTCCATGCCTCCCAGGCACGCACAGCCGGATTGCGGCTTTCGAAGGCCAGTCTGCCACCTGTACGCAACGCGTGCCGGGCGGCTCTGAGCGTTTCCAGAAAAACGCTGTCATCGATAAAAACCTGCGCCACATGGCCCGTCATCAAAACGAGATCGGCCGGGGATAACACGGTGAGAGCACGGGCATCGCCTTCGATCCAGTCGACGCGGTCGGCGTGCGGCCGCTTGCGCGCGACCTTCAGCATGGCAGGCGCCGGATCGATGCCGATCACATGAGCGCCCTGCGCCGCCAGCTCGCATGTGAGCAAACCAGTACCGCAACCGATATCGATGACACGGTCCTTGCCTGCGGCAAGCGCAAGGTAGAAGGCGGTATCCGCCGCAGCGGGGTTCAGCGTGTCGTAAAGCGCGACCAGGCGTGGATCGGTGTAGAGCGTCGATGGCATGTGGAACGGATAGTTGGCGGGCTTCAGCGGCTCAGATACGAAAGCGCGTCGCGCATGGGTTGGCTTGGCACGATGATCGGTCCTGTGAACGGCGTGCCGAGGTCGAGGATAACAAGCACCGCCGATGCTATGGAAAGCGCGCCGAGTGTGATGATCACGAACGCCAGCGCGTTGCGCGGTGCGATCAACCCGAAGCACAGGAAGATGACGAGCAGCCAGAAGACCAGGATGCGGTCGAACGGTGTCGATATCGACCCGCGCGCCTCCTCGACGATCTTCCATCGTTGCTGGACGAGGTTGTCGAACCGGAGCAGCGCCTCGCTATCCATCTTTTGATGGTACGGGTCACGCGGTTGCAGTTCGCGCACTTCGTGTTGCGCACGCTCAAGCAGCGCTCCCAACTGGCGGCTGTCAAGGTGATCAGCATTCGGATCAGGTGCCAGGACTTTCGGATAATAATCTCCCGGCGGCGGTGATTCCTGCGCCCACGTCGATGCAATCGCAGCCGCCGTATAGGTGCGCAGGAGCTGGCGGGGGGTATCGGCGTCGGGTCCATACTGGCGCAGGCTGTTGTCGAGCTGGATCAGCGCGGTGGCGTAGCTGCGGATGTCGTTGTTGGTGGTATCGAACAGGGTTTTCGCCGACGCCGTCAGCAACCCCAGCACGAGCGCCGCGAACGTGACGAGCATGCCGATCACCAGCTTCAGCAATTGCACGGTCTCGAACGCCTTGTGCTCTTCCGGCAACAGCGGACGGATGAATACGCCGACGCCGGCCGACGCCAGCAGAAGGAAAAAAACGACCGAAGCAGTTTCCAATTCAGTCATGGCTTATGCCTGGAGTGAACGGCGATCATATTCGTCCAAAAGCTATCCTATTGAGCTAATGCCGGAAATTGACGCTAATACCAATTCGCCCGATAATCGGTCCGTGTTTTTGCAACACATTATCGAGAGCAATCCATGGAAAACATAACGCGTCTGACAGCCGTATTTATCCTGTGCGCCGGAGGTATTGCGTCGATGGTTTCAAATGCGAATGCCAATACGGCCGCCGATAACGTCCGGCTGAGCGCCACCCCGCTCGCAAACAGCGCATACGGCAACGAATGCACGAACCGGTCGATCCAGCCGTTCGCCCGCTCAAAAGACAGCACGTTCTCCGACGACGCCTTGCGCGCTGGTTTGGAGCTGCTTACGGGCGTTGCTAGCGGCGGCTATCATTCCGGGCCATCAAATGTTTGCGGCAAGAACTCGGCTTTGTAAGCACGGTTATTCGTTCGACGACGTTTGACCGGAGAGATTTCGCGCGACGCCCGATCGAGTAGCTGGAAAATTGATTGTTGAGCGCTCCCGAGGACTTAGGAAAGGCTGCGGTTTTCCAGTTACAGCAATGCCGCCGCTGCCCTTCACCGTGGCGCTCTTTGCTATACTCTGCCCGCTGCGTCGGCGCTTCATTTAGGAAGAAGCGGCTTGGCCGAACGTACGCTCACCGCTCATATCCATCTCCCTGTAGTTCAATGGATAGAACAAGTGCCTCCTAAGCGCTAGATGCAGGTTCGATTCCTGCCAGGGGGACCAAGAAGCTCCAGCTCTGTCCATCAGAGCTATCTCGGGTCCGGCAAAACGCCAAGCCGGCCTTGAGAAAAAACCCCTACCGCGAATTCACCCAGAACTCGTCATCGAGCGCTTCGAAGAAAAACGCTTCGAGCGCGTCTTCCGACAAATCATCGATGGTGATGCCGCGCAGGCGGCACAGCAGATGGAGGGTCTCGTCGGCGGCAAGCACGAGGTTGCGAAACGCGGTCGCGGTGGGATTGGTCATGTCCATGACCCGGATAACGGCCGCGCAGCACATAACTTGAGAAAAAACGCGGGCATTCAACCGGCCGACTGCATCATGCCTTCAGGCATCGACCACCAGCGCATTGAGAAAGAACTCGCCGAGTTCGTCGTCGGTGAGTGCTTCGAGCGCAATGCCGCGCAGGCGGCAAATCAGTTCGAGCGTCTCGCCGGCTGCCCGGATGAGGTCACGGGAGGCATCGGAGGTGAAGTTTAAAGGTTCCATGCCAATACTAACGGCGCGCCTGACGCGAACTTAAGCCGTCTACTCGCGCTCGACCGGAAACCTTCGGTCGAGCTCACGCTTCGCCCACATCAGCGCTTCATTTTCCGCAACATTGCTGGTCGGCGCCATCTCGCCCGTATTCTTCTTGAGCGGCAGCGCGCCCGCCTGCACGGACCAGTCCCAACGGTCCCCACGCTTTTCGACGAACACGTCGATGACATGTTCATTGTGCAAATATTGCATGGCTTCTCCCGTTGGCAGGCCGCGATCCTAGCATGCGACGGGCGCATCCACCCGTGCCGCGCTAGGCCGCATGCTCACTGCACCAGTCAATGGCCCAGGCCCGCGCGCAAGCAATGGCGTCGCTGTCGTTATCGAATGCGTCTATGTCGCCTGACTCGTGCCGTTCCGGATGCCCGTTGCCCTTGGCCGGAGCCTTCGTGATGTGCGCCTGGGCGTAGTAAAGGCCGTCCTGATCGTGCCGCGACCGGCAATCGATATGAAAGCCCTCGTAATCGAAACGCATGAGCGTATTCCTCGTGAAAAAGTAGTCAGTCAGTGCAAACCGCGCAAAACTCATTCCGCGCGCAATCCACAACTCGCTAAAATACGCCGACCTCGCCTGCTCAGGATAACGGCGGGACACGCTTTTCGACCCAAAGCCCAATCTAGTCAGTTACGGATTCCGCCATGAAATTGTTCGTCGCCGTCGCGCTCAGCATGTGTTTGTCGGTTGCTCACGCCTCGCCGGAAACCGATGCATGCGACGCCCATCGCCAGAGCCTGGAACGACAGATGGCCATTGCGCTCAATCGGGACGACACGGCGCAACTCGATTCGCTGCAAGCGGCGCTCGATAAAACCAACGCCGAATGCACGCCGGAGGCCATCGAGCAACGCAGGTCCGGCGCGCTCAAGCGCCACAATGACGCCATCGCGCAGGCCAGGAACACGCTGCGCGCGTGGGAGGGCGAATTGGCGCGGGCGCAAAAGAAGGGCACGGACCAGCTCAACATTGCCGCGTGGCAACGCAAGGTGAACCGCGCGCGCGCCGATCTGGACCGCGCGATCGCGAGACCCATCCAGTAAGAAACCGAGGCAGGCGAAGACCCCAAGGGTTTGTACCGACCGGCGGACACCTAAAGTTTCAATGAATGCAGCCGTTG
The DNA here is from genome assembly GCF_001557535.2 of Burkholderia sp. PAMC 26561. Lineage (NCBI taxonomy): Bacteria > Pseudomonadati > Pseudomonadota > Betaproteobacteria > Burkholderiales > Burkholderiaceae > Burkholderia > Burkholderia sp. PAMC 26561. The sequence continues at coordinate 2,304,815 of NZ_CP014306.1, read as the reverse complement.
AGCACTGATGAACCTTATGTCCGACACCAAGCCTCAGGGCGCATTTTCCGCAATGCTGGCGGATCAGGAGTTGTCGCACCTCGAGCTGGTGCTGCGGCGTTCACTCATCGACGACGCGCTGAGTCCGATTCTCCCGCCAGCCTACTGGCGGGAACGGCTGGCATTGGTGGCACGGGCATCGCACTTGTCGCATACGCAGATCCAGACGGTTCACCGGCTGTATCTGCAGATTGATGCGTACGAGGCGACTCACCGGACAATGCTCGATGCGTCCGATGTGACGCCTGATTCCGTCGAATAAACCGGCATTCAATGCCGATGCCGCATCCACCAGTCGTGCAGCGAATCGTGGACCGAACGGCCCATCATGCGTTCGCGAAAGTCGTCGCGCCAGTCGTGCGCGAGCATGCCAATTGCCAATGCGGCCAGCAGTGCAAGGCCGACGAGAATATGTTCGAAGCCGTCCATGGCGCCCTCCGTCGTAGTCGACAGCCATGCATCAAGCATAGGTCACGCGATCAAAAACGGGTAACCGGAGATGCCCGCTTAGGACCTGCTGCTTTTCAGCGCGCCATGAACCGCAAGATCGTATCGACGATCATCGCCCGATGGCGCACGCGCAATCGCGGACCGGCGGGATCGCGTCCGAACGCCATGGCGAACGTATGCCGGTTCGAGACGCGATAAAAACACAGCGAGCTGATCATCAGATGCAGATCGACGGGTTCGACATCGTCGCGAAACACCTTTGCCGCGATACCCCGGCCAATGAGATTGCTGATGGTCTTCACCACACTCGAATTGCGTGCCTTGAAGGCTTTCAGATGCTCGGCATGCGTGCCGCCGCTGATGTTTTCACCGGCGATGAGCTGGACGAAGTCACGTTGTGTATCGTGGAAATCGAATGTGAATTCGACGAGCCGGCACAGGCCTTCGCGAGGCTCCATGGCTTCAAGGCGCAACGCTTGTTCGAGCGCCCGGATCTTCCCGTACGCTTCGTCGATCACCGCTTCGTACAGCCCTTCCTTGCTGCCAAAGTAGTAGTACAGCATGCGCTTCGTGGTGCTCGTGCGCTCGGCAATGGCGTCGACGCGTGCTCCGCTCAAGCCCATTGCGGCGAATTCGGCGGTCGCGATTTCAATGATGTTGCGTTTGGTTAGTTCCGGATCGTATTTCCGTTTCACTTCGTGCCGGTCAAGTACCGGTACGGACACCGAACGATTTTTGCGAGGCTCCGAGCGGAACTTCGAACGAACCGGCGCTGTTACTTTACTTGCTTTTTTCATCATCTACTTGTGCAGAGCGCCTCTAGGTGAAACGAGTTTAGCATGGGTTTTCAAGGGCCTTTCGCGCAAAATCCAATCTTGCGCTGCGTCTCCCGGGTCCATCGGCAAAGCTTGCCGGGTGCTCTTTGGCTATACTTCCCCACCCGCTCGCAGGCCTCGACGTGGCCCCCAATACAAGGATTTGCATGACTCTTCGACACGCCGTTATACGCGTAAATTTTGTCCTGATCGCATGCGTCGTTGCTTGCGGTCTCCCGCTCACCGCGCACGCGCAGAAGCAAACGGTGCAGCCTTCGACTGCGCAGGCGTTGCCCCCAGGCCACCCGGCCGTGCAGCAGCCGTCACCGCAAAGCGTCGCGGCCGAAGGCGTGCGCACGAGCGCGAATATCGCGCGCGGTGCGGCAGATATCTGCCATATCGATGCGGTAAAAATCGCGCGCTTTAAAGCGGTTGCACGCAAAAGTTTCACCGATGCGCCCGATTTCGACGGCGAGTGGAACCTCGGTTACAAGGAGGCGCAATCAACCGTGGATCGTTTCGCGGCGCTCAAGACAAGCAACCCGCAAGAGTACGCGCAGAAGATCGGCGAGGCGTGCCCGGCGCTCACGCGCGGTATCGACGAATCGACGGCCGGTCAGTAGGCAATACGCGTACTACGCCTGATCGGATGCGCCGTAGTGCGCGCGCTTTTCGAGGTACATGGCGGCATCGGCGCGTTGCATCATGGCTTCGAGCCGCTCGCCGTCCTGCGCGGTGGCGGCGCCCAACGCGAAACTCAGTGGCAGCCCTGAGTAGAACTGGTTGTTGACCTCGACCAGTTGCCGGATGCTCTCGATCACGGCCGCGCCGCCGCGTTCATCGACACCCGGTAAAAGCAGCACGAACTCGTCGCCGCCAATGCGTGCGGCGTGGCTCGGCTTTTCAACCGCCTTGCCCAGCACCTCGCCCGCGCGCCGCAGCAATGCGTCGCCGGCAGCGTGCCCGAGTTGATCGTTGACGGCCTTCAGCCCGTTGACATCGACCGCTACGGCCGTCACCGGGAACGGGCCCTTGCGTTCCAGCCGGTTCATTTCATCGATATAAAACGAGCGGTTTTTCAGCTTCGTCAGCGCGTCGTGCTTGCCGAGGAATTCGAGGTATGCCTCGGCTTTCTTGCGCGCGGTGATGTCGGTGAGTGCGACCAGCACGAGGTCCCAATTGGCTTCATGGCCTGGAAACACCGAAAACTGCAGATGCACGTTGAGCTGATGGCCTTCGAGCGAATAGTTGACGACTTCGCGCTGGTGAAACAGCCGGTTTTCCCAAAGATCGACGAGTTGTTCCTGGAAATGGCCGACCATTTCGTCGCGGAAAACATCGCCTAGACGGCTCAGCACAGGTGCGCCGAACATGGTGAGGGTGTGCTGGTTCACGTCGAGCACGTGGATTTCCTGCATGCATCGCTCGATGAACTCCGGATGCACGTTCGTAAAAGTACGGAAGTCGACGATGCCCCTTTCGCGGATATCGTCGAGCAACGACTTTACCGTGCTGAAGTTTTCCACCCACAGCGACACCGGCGAGTGCTCGAACAGCCCGCGTGCGTACAGCTCGCTGAGAGCCGCCTTGCGGCGCACGTTTTCCAGCTCGGTGATGTCCTCCACCGTCACGAGCACACGGTCCCACGTTGCTTCGTGACCCGGCAGGATGACCGCCTTGAGCAACACGTCCAGGCGTTTTCCATCGAGCGCGTAGTTCACGGTCTTGCTCACGAACTGCGCCTTGCCCGACCAGAGTTGCTCCAGTTCGTCAGCGTGGGTGAGCAGCATGTCATCGCGAAACACCGCGCCGAGATTGTCCACGAGGTGGCTCAGATCTCTCGCGCCGAAGAGCGCCAGCGTGCGCCGGTTGACCTTGATCACGCGGATGCGCGACGAGCATTCGGCAATCCGGGCGGTATCGGCGCGCAGGAAAGAACGCAGGTCGACAATACCGTCCGCGCGCCAGCCCTCGAACACCTCGCGCACCGCGCTGAAATCCTCGAGCCACAGCGAGACCGGCGCGAGTTCGAACATATCGGCGTCGTCCGCGGGCTGGCTCGGCGATGCAGTCACGCTGTGCAATGCGCGTCCCAAGGTGTTCGGCATGTCCATCCTTTCAGATTCGTGCTTGAAATGATCCGGTTTGCGCCATTTTATGCGCAGACATCTCAAAAATAAGCTGAATGCCAAAAGTCCGGGCGTGGCTGCAACACTTTTGCGCGATTCCACGCGCCTCAGGCATGTTTGCTGCGCGCAGGCATGTCATCCAACCGTCAAGGAGGCAATGTCCCATGGCTGATTTTCGTATCTGGTCCGATGAGTTCGCGGCCAACGGTTATCTTTCGAAGACGCATGAATTCGACCAGCAGTCATTTGGCGTCGACGGTGAAAACCTGTCCCCCGCGCTGCAATGGGAAGGCGTGCCGCCTGAAGCCGAAAGCCTTGCGCTTACCGTCTACGACCCCGATGCGCCTACCGGCAGCGGCTTCTGGCATTGGGTCGTGGTGAACATTCCGGCAGACACGCACTCGCTGCCGCAAAACGCAGGCAAGGCCGACGGCAGCCTGTTGCCGGCCGGCGCGCTGCAACTGCGCAACGACTACGGCACGGTCGGATTCGGTGGCACGGCGCCGCCGCGTGGGGACAAGGCGCATCGATACATCTTCCGGATTCACGCGCTGAAGGCCGCTCACCTTCCCGTCGATGCCTCGACGACAAATGCCGTTGCGCGTTTCATGACGCATCTGAACGAGATCGATTCTGCGACATACACCGGGCTTTATGAGCTGAAGTAGGATTCCGCTCGCTGCGGCGGCTGTACCTGCCGCCGCAGTGGAAGTAAACCACTTGAAAGGCGCACGCCTTAAACTGCGCGGCTCCTCCCCTCTTCCCCATTGATGGACGCAGAACAAGGCCTTCCGTACCCCCAGCGCTATTGGGCCATCCTGGTCGTTGCGCTCGGCATCACGCTCGCAGTGCTCGACGGCGCCATAGCGAACGTCGCGCTTCCCACCATTGCACGCAACCTGAATTCGAGTCCCGCCGACTCCATTTGGGTCGTCAACGCCTATCAGCTCGCAATCACCGTTTCATTGTTGCCGCTGGCGTCTTTAGGCGACCGGATCGGTTATCGGCGCGTTTATATGGCCGGACTGGCGCTGTTCACGCTGGCATCGTTTGGCTGCGCGCTGTCCGGGTCGCTGACCTCGCTGGCGGTCGCCCGCGTGATCCAGGGCTTCGGCGCTGCAGGCATCATGAGTGTCAACACCGCGCTCGTGCGCATGATCTACCCGCCGGAGCATCTGGGTCGCGGTGTCAGCATCAACGCGTCGGTGGTGGCTGTATCGGCGGTAATCGGGCCGACGGTCGCATCCGGCGTGCTCGCCATTGCCCCATGGCCGTGGCTGTTTGCGATCAACGTGCCAATCGGTGTCGCGGCGCTGTTCGTGGGCTGGAAAGCGTTGCCACGCACGCCGGGGCATCGCCGGCCATACGACTATCTCAGCGCGTTGATGAACGCCGCGGTGTTCGGCCTCGCGATTACCGCTGTCGATGGCCTGGGCCACGGCGAACATCGCCCATACGTAATTGCGGAGTTTGTCGTGGCGGGCGTGATTGGATACTTCTTCGTGCGCCGGCAATTGACGCAGACGGCGCCGCTGCTACCCGTCGATCTGCTGCGGATTCCTGTTTTTGCGCTATCGATCGCGACATCGTTCTGTTCGTTCACCGCACAAATGCTGACGTTCGTCTCGCTGCCGTTTTTGCTGCAAAATACGCTCGGCATGACGCAGGTCGAGACCGGCTTTCTCATGACGCCTTGGCCCATGGTGATCGTGTTCATCGCGCCGCTTGCGGGGATGCTTTCCGACCGGTATTCGGCCGGCGTACTCGGCGGCATCGGGCTTGCGCTTTTGAGCGCCGGATTGCTGCTGCTTGCAAGCACGGGTGCGCATCCCGCCCCGTTCGATATCGCATGGCGCATGGCACTTTGCGGCCTCGGCTTCGGTCTGTTCCAGTCGCCCAACAACCGGCAGATGTTGTCATCCGCGCCGCGCAACCGCAGCGGCGGCGCAAGCGGCATGCTCGGCACCGCGCGGCTCTCCGGCCAGACACTGGGCGCGGCGCTGGTCGCGCTCATTTTCGGTATCGCGCCGCAACACGGCGCAACGATTACGCTGATTGTTGCCGCCTGTTTTGCAGCCGCCGCGGCACTCGTCAGCCTGTTGCGGATTTCACGCAGCAAGACGCCGGCAACGGCCTGAGGGCCGCCTTTCGCTTTCAGTCCCTGGGCACACCCTTTGCTGCTTCGATGAACGTGGTTCCCTTATCGGGACCGGTTCATCAATGCACTAAAGGAGCTTACGCATGGCTGATTCCCTGAACGGCTACAAGGTCGCGATCCTCGCGGTCGACGGATTCGAGCAAGCCGAACTCGTGGAGCCGCAAAAGGCGTTGAAAGCTGCCGGCGCGCGCGTCGATGTGATCTCACAAAAGCCGGGGCAAATCCAGGGTTTCGTCCACACTGACATGGGCGACAAGGTGGACGTGGACGTTACGTTCGATCAGGCCCAACCCGCCGAGTATGACGCGCTCGTTCTGCCGGGCGGCGTGGTGAACGGCGACGCAATCCGCGTTGATGCCAAAGCCCAGAGTATCGTCAAGCAATTCGACAAGGCCGGAAAACCCATTGCCGTGATCTGTCATGGCGGATGGTTGCCGATCTCGTCGGGCATCGTTGCGGGACGCACGTTGACAAGCTGGCCGACGTTGCAGGATGACATTCGCAATGCCGGTGGCACGTGGGTTGACGAAGAGGTTCATCGCGATGGCAACCTGATCACGAGCCGCAAGCCGGACGACATTCCCGCGTTCAACAAGGTCATCATCGAAGCGCTCGGCGAACGCGAAAGAGTGGCTTGAGTTCGTCCCGTCATGGAGATGCGAATGACACGACTGGCGCGGCACGTACTGCTCATAGGAATGGCGCTGAGCGTTCCCTTGGCGGCTTATGCACAAAACGGGAACTCCGTTGCGCCGGCCCGTCCGGGTTCGGACAGCCAGGCAGCGCCCGCAGCGAGTGGCGCATCGCCGGTGTCGGCGGCTTCGTCAAGCTCAGCGAAAGGCAAACTGTCGACCATCGACCAACAATTCGTCCTGGAAGCCGGCACCGCGGGTGCCACCGAAATCGCGGCCAGCAAACTGGCGCTGTCGAATTCGTCCGATACACAAGTAAAAGCCTTCGCTCAGCGGATGGTCGCGGATCACACACGTCTCGCGCGTTACCTCGATGCCGCAGCCATGCATCACGGCATCACGGAGGCGCCGAGCGCCGATGCAGCGGTGACGGGAAGTCTGGAAACGCTGCACGGCGCTGCGTTCGATAAAGTTTATATCCAGCAAGTCGCGTTGAACGGGCATCAGAAGGCGATCACGGTATTCAGCACGGAAAGCATGAAGGGCAACGACGCGCTGCTCAAGAACACGGCGGCCAAGGCACTGCCGATCATCAAGCACCACTACGCCATGGCGCAGCAACTCGCCAAATTGAAGGGCATCGCATCATGACCGCCGTTCCGGGAAGGTTTGTTCTGCACGATCAGCATCCCCGGCCGGCCTATGAGGGTTCGACCATGCACATCCAGTTTGCCGACGACTCCCCCGTCTACGACGGTGATGACTTTGCGCTGCACTTCACGGCGTTGGTCGACTCCGACCCCGTGGTGTGTTCCATTTCTGCAGAGGCGCTCGAAGATCACTTCGGCGCCGCTTCCGCGAGAGAGGAAGACCTCATGAATGCGTACGAACAAGGCCGCGCCCGGATTCGTTCGGTGTGTGCGGAAGCGCTCGATCGCAACGGCGGTGACAGTGTCGTGCTGCGTAGCGGCTTGTTTCGCGTCGCGGGCATGGAGCCTGAGTGACGGTTTGCATCGCATGTAGTTGCGCATGTTCGATTTGATCCGATTCAACGTTTTCTGGAGGTCCTTATGTCGCTGATCATCGCTGGACGATTTCAGACGTTTCCAAAAGCCGAGGCCGCGGCCCAGCGCTTGTTCACGCGCGGTTTTGTTGAGGAAGACGTCACGCTTTTCTACGTGTCCCCGAGCGGACAACACTCGCGGCTGAATACCGGAGGAGACCACAACGCAAATGCCGGCGCCAAGGATTCATCGAAGGGTGCGGGTAAAGGTGTCACGATCGGCGCCGTGATCGGCGCGATCATCGGCGCGGCCATCTTCCTCGTGTTCAAGGCCCCGTGGCTCGCTGCGGTCGTCGCAGCAGGCGTGGGCGCTTATGTGGGTTCGCTGGCCGGCGCCATGTCTCACGCCAAATCAGGCAAACGCGCGCCGCAAGATGAAACAAGTTCCGATAACCACGGCTCGGCCAATGCAATCGACGCACGCCAGTCCGGCGTACTGGTAGCGGTGCACTGCTCGCCTGAGCAGCAGAGTGAAGCCGCATCGATCCTTCGCGATGCCGGCGGCATGGAAGTCGAACGCGCTTCGGGGCAATGGAGGAACGGACGCTGGGCGGACTTCGACCCGGTCAAGCCGCCCGAACCGGTGCAGGAATTCGCTGAACGGCGCGCATAGAAACGTGCGTTTGGTTTCACGGGCCGCCGCGAGTGTATGCACCGCTGGCGGCCTTTCTTTTTCTACCTCGGCACTTTGTTCAGGCACGCCCGTTGCGACTGTACAAAGACCACGGTCCGATGGGAAATTGCAGAACCATCCTTGCAAACCCGGCCGCGGGCCATCTTCGATAACTCACAGGAGGTTCATATGAGCACGAACATCGTCTCGGTACTCAACGATCTGATCGAAACGTCGAAAGACGGCGAAAAGGGCTTCAGGAAGGCAGCAGAAGACACGAAGGACGTATCGCTCAAGCAACTGTTCGCCGGCCGCGCAGACGACTGCGCACGCGGCGCGACGGAGCTTCAAGGTGTGGTTCAAGGACTTGGCGGCAAGCCGGAAACGGGCGGTACCGTGGGTGGCGCCCTGCATCGCGGATGGGTGGACGTGAAGGCGGCTATGAGCCACCGCACGGACCACGCGATCCTTGACGAATGCGAGCGCGGTGAAGACGTCGCGAAGAAGAATTATCGCGAGGCGCTGGACAAGGAACTACCCGCCGATGTTCGCGCGGTCGTCGAACGCCAGTACCAGGGTGTGATCCAGAACCACGATCGCATACGCGATCTCCGCAACCAGTACGCAGCGGCTGCGAAGTCGTAATTCAAGCTTGTTGTGATGTACGGCGAAAGCCGCTGCGCTTGAAAGCGCAGCGGTTTTTTTATTGGCGTTCGGTGAAACGAATCAGCCAACAAAAAACCCGCCGGCAAGGGCGGGTTTGGTGCTGCAAACTCAAAGCGATCAATCAGTGCGGCGCGCCCTTGTCGTTCGTGCCCATGGCGGACGCCGCGGCAGCCGCCGACGCGCCGTGCAGACGCGACTTCTTGTCCTGCTGGTGCAGCGTCGTTCCGCCCATGCCCTTCTTGTGCATCTTCATCGTTCCGTCCGGAGCGGCCGTTGTCGGATCTCCCGGCCCGGCATTCGGACCGCCCGAATTACCGCCACCTGCTCCACCCGCGCCGGCCGCACCGCCGCCCGATTGAGCCATCGCGGGGCCGGCCAATGCAAAAGCGAGTGCGCCGAGCAAAGCAAACTTTTTAGTGGTCTTCATGGTCATCTCCAATTCCTTGTAAGCCGGACGTCTACAGTAATCCCTGTGCGCCCGGACGTTGAGTTACTTATTCGTACTTCTGATCAATTGTGTCCAGCGTGAAAAATTTTTTCGATAAAACCAGAAAAGAGGCGGACGGCTCTCAGCCCGCCCGCATCTCTCAGTGAGTCTTATTGAACGACCTTCAAATGGTTCTTGACCGAGTCGACACCGTCGACCTTTGCCACGACTTCTTCAGCACCGCTCTTGTCATCGGCCGTCGGCACCGTGCCCGTCAGCGAGACAACGCCCGCACGCGTCTTCACGTGGATATGCGTGGACTTGACGTTCTTCGCGCCCAGCAACTCGGCCTTGACCTTCGTCGTGATTGCAGAGTCATCGACCTTCGTGCCGATCGACGTGGAAGCACCTGTTGCATGCGTAGCGGTCTGTGCGTTGACATTCAGCGCAAACACGACGCAAGCGATACCACCGGCTGCTTTCAGGAATTGGGTCGACTTCATAGAGATTCTCCTTCTTATCGAATTAAGAGGACGGCGGAGTCCGCTGTCCCGATTGATCGCAGGCCGCCTCGTACGGCCGCAGCTTCTTGCTGCACTAACCTGCTCGGTTCATACCGGCTATGCCAAAGCGCTACCGGTAGCATGGTAAGCAACGCAAGTAGCGTGCCGGGACGCATGCGGCGATCGGCAAATGTGACCCGGACTAAACCCTGAAAACCCCATGCATCAATGCGCACCGCACGATTCATACGTGTGATGTTTGCGTCTCGACAGCCACCCCCTATCAGTCTTCAAGACCACCGCGCTTTGCCGATGGGCGTGTAAAAAGTGCGCGAATTAGTCCCTGAACAAGAATACGACGGGCAACATCCATGCGAAAAATCTCTATCGGATCGTGCACTCACGCACGTTGCATGATGGCGATCACTCGCATGGCACGAGTGTTGCTTTTAGAGGACGCACGAAAGATCCAACATTGAGGAACAACACGCAATGCCGCCTTCCCTCGAACTACGTACCAAGCAAAGTCTTGCGCTCACGCCGCGCCTCCAGCAATCGGTTCGTCTGCTGCAGCTTTCGTCGCTCGAGTTTCAGCAGGAATTGCGTAACGCGCTCGATACCAATCCCTTCCTCGAGTACGACGAGACGCAAGCGGAAGACAACGCGCTTTCTACCGACAACGGCAGCTCCCTGAGCGAGACGCCCTCGCTCGGCGAAGCCACCGCACCGGTCGACGCACCCATGGCCGCCGAGAGCAGCAACGATGGTTCGGACAGCAGCGACTCGCAGTCGCACGAGGACTCCATGAGCGAGTTCTCCTCCGATCCGTTTGGCCGTACATCGACACGCAACAACGGCGATGGAGACGGGTCCGATCCCGCGGATTGGGTTCGCATCGAACCGTCTCTGCATGAAACGCTTCACGACACCCTGCGGCTTTATCCAATCAACGATCGCGACCGCGCGGTGGCGCAACTGATCATCGAAGCACTCGATGACGACGGTTACTTGCGTCAGGATTTGCAGGAGTTGTCCGAGCTCGTCGATATCGAACCGGCATTGTCAGAAGCCGAATTGAACATCGCGCTGAAGCTCGTGCAATCGCTCGATAAACCCGGCGTCGGCGCACGCACGTTGTCCGAATGCCTGCGTCTGCAACTCGATGCACTCGACGCGGATACGCCGGGACGCGCTGTTGCGATCGAGATCGTGATGCATCATCTGGAACGGCTCGCACGCCGTGAGCAAGCCGAGTTGCAAAAGAAGATCGGCTGCAGCGCGGACGAACTGCGCGTGGCTTGTGCGCTCGTGCGCAAGCTCGATCCGAAGCCAGGTTCGAACTATGGCGCAGCAGAAGACAACTACGTCGTTCCCGATGTGATCGTGCGCCAGGTCAAGAAGAACTGGGTCGTGACGATCAACCCGGCGGTTCTTCCGCGCGCCCGTATCCACCGTATGTATGCTGAGCTGTTCGCGCAATCGGCTGGTGCAAGCCGTTCACCGCTCGCCCAGCAACTGCAGGAAGCACGCTGGCTGATCCGCAACGCACAGCAGCGTTTCACGACCATTCAGCGCGTGGCAGAGTGCATCGTTTCACATCAGAAGGCGTTCTTCGACTACGGCGAAATCGCACTCAAGCCGCTCGTCCTGCGCGATGTCGCCGATGAGCTCGAACTCCACGAATCGACCATTTCACGCGCGACGGGTAACAAATATATGTCGACGCCGCGCGGCATTTTCGAGTTCAAGCATTTCTTCCCGCGCGAGTTGAGCACGGAAAGCGGCGGTACGTGTTCGGCCGCTGCAGTGCGCGCGTTGCTGAAAGAGATGATCGCAAAGGAGAGCAGTAGCGAACCCCTTTCCGATGTCAGCCTCGCGAAGATGCTCGCGGATCAGGGTGTGATCGTTGCGCGCCGGACAGTGGCGAAGTATCGCCACCTGATGAAGGTGCCGCCGGCCGAGTTGCGTCGCGCATAATCTGGTTTTCCCGGCCTGAACCCAACGCCTTTGAAGCAATTCAAGGGCGTTTTTTATCGCCAGCCGGAAACGTGTTGCCTGCGCCTGCGTCCTGCCGTTGCCGATACTTCCGCGCCGAGCAGGAACACCGCCGCCGAGTAGTACAGCCACATCAGGATGATCGCGAGCGACCCCGCAGCGCCGAACGTGTTGGTCATGCCCGCGTGTTGCAGGTAGAACGCAAAGAGGCGTTTGCCGCACTCAAAAAGCAACGCCGCCGCCGAGGCGCCCAGCGCCGCGTCACGCCACTGCATGCGCGAGCTCGGCAGGAATTTCAGCAGCACCGCAAACGCCAGCATCATCATGAAAAGCGAAATTGCGCGTTGAGCAACCGCCGCAATCAGGAACGCTGGACCGCTCGTACCGAGCACCCACTGTCCGACGAGGACCACGGCGGCATCGAGTATGAGGAGCGCCACGATCAGCAAACCCGCGCCGACCACGAACGCGAACGAGATCGCCCGCACGCGCAAGATGGCGAGAATGCTGTCGCGTGTGCTTGACACGGGTGCCGGCCAGATCACGTTGAGCGCCGTATGCAGCGATGAAAACGTCGCCGATGCCCCGACCAGCACGCCCACGCCGGAAAGAATCGCTGTACGCGTGGCGATATCGGCGTGCCATGCGTTTGCGACGATCGCTTCCAGGCCATGCGCCGCGTCCGCGCCCACGACACCCGCGATCTCGCCAAACAGGCGCCCTTGCACCGCGTCCGCGCCGAAGAAAATACTCGCGACCGCGATGATGATGACAAGCGTTGGCGCAAGCGAAAACGCCGCGAAGAATGCGACGGCCGCAGAAAACATGACGCAATGATCCTGCGACCATTGGACGATCGGCTCCTGGATCCAGGACCAGAAGAATTTCAGCCTTCGTTCTTTCGGTTTGGTGGTTGCCGTGGTCAAACGCGCGCTCCCGCAGATGTTCTTTTTCTGCGATGGTAGCGCGTAATCGTCGCTGGGCGGTCGTTCGGGCTTTGCCTGACAACGCTGCTTGACAGGCACAAAGAAAAACGGCGCACCCTCGAGGCGCGCCGTTTTGCATGGAACCGCGGAAATTACGGCTCTTCTTCCTCGTCGTTGGCCGGGTCGGCGGTTTCATCGTCGATTGCACGGGTTTCGTCTTCGACCTCGTCGGGCAGGATGTCCGAATCGAGTTCGAGGTTGTTGTCCCCGTCCGCCGATGCCATCTCGCCCGTTCCGTTTCGATCCGTGTCGCTGTTCAGCTCCGCTGCGGACTGGCCGATCGCATGCTGATCGAGTTCGTCTTCGATATCACCTGGATACCGCTTTTCGCCTTGCACGTCCGATCCGCTATCCGAGGAATCGCTCGGCCCCAATGCGCCGGTTCCATGGCCCTTCCCAACTTCCACACCACCTTCTTCGTCCGGATCCAAAGTGCTTCCACTCATGATGACCTCCTGATTGCGTGTAGGCATCGACGCAAAAGCCGTTCCGCGTGCACGCCGACCGCAAATAAAAAACCCCGCGCCGGATGAACAGGCGCGGGGCTTCACCGAAGGAGCAAGCGCTTCAACTCGATACGCGCGCCGGTCGCTTCGCTTCGGAAACCTGGCGCACCGTTTTCTTCGTCACCGATGCAGCCGTCGCCACACTGCGCAAATCCTGCAAGAAGGAATCGCGCCAGACGGAAAGATTGTTCTCGCGTAGCGGCGCCATCATGTCGGTGTGACGGGATTGACGCTCGGCGAGCGGCATCGATAACGCCCGTTCCAGCGCTTCCGACATCTGCGACAGGTCGAACGGGTTGACCACGAGCGCGCCCGGCAGCTGGTCGGCCGCGCCGGCAAACTGCGACAACACGAGTGCGCCCGGGTCGGCGGGGTCTTGCGATGCCACGTATTCCTTTGCAACGAGATTCATGCCGTCGCGCAATGGCGTCACATATCCCACTTGCGACAGCCGGAACAGCGCCATCAGCAAGTTCCGGTCGTACTTGCGGTTCAGGTACTGAATCGGCGTCCAGTCGAGTTGTGCAAACCGGCCGTTGATCCGCCCCGCTTCGCCTTCGAGATTCTGCCGGATGCGCTGATAGGTCTGCACATCGGAGCGCGTAGGCGGCGCGATCTGCACCATCGACACCCGTCCATGCCACCCCGGCGCATGAAGCAGCAGGCGCTCGAAGGCCTGGAAGCGCTCCGCCAGCCCCTTCGAATAGTCGAGACGATCCACGCTCATGATCAGCTTGCGGCCGCGCAGGCTGTCGCGCAGGCTCTTGACCGGCTTGCGATTGGAAAATTGCTCGGCGATCTTAGCAATCGCATCCGGATAAATGCCGATCGGATACGCGCCGACCTTCAACATGTGCCCATGCGCCTGCAACATGCCGTCTTCGCTGAGATGCCCGAGGTGGCCGCGTTCGACGTAATCCACAAACGACTGCTTGTCCGCCTCGGTCTGGAATCCGACGATGTCATAGCTGCACATCGCCTTGATCAGCTCTTCGTGCGGCGGCACGGTGCGGAGGACTTCAGGGACTGGAAACGGGATGTGGAGGAAAAAACCGATTGGATTCTTGATGCCGGCTGCGCGGCATTCCTGCGCGAACGGCAGGAGGTGATAGTCGTGGACCCAGATGATGTCATCAGGTTCGAGCAGCGGTTTCAATTGCAGTGCAAGGTTTGCATTGACCCGGGCGTAACCGGCGTATTCCTCGCGATCGAACCGCGACAGGTCATTCCGATAATGAAAAGTTGGCCATAAGGTCGCGTTCGAGAAGCCGCGGTAGTACTGGTCATAATCGCGCCGCGTCAGTCCGACGGTCGCATACGTGACGTTGCCGCGCTTCTCCACCACTGGCGCCGATGCTTCCCCGACAATCTCGCCGCTCCAGCCGAACCACACACCGCCTGTCTCCTTCAGCGCGTCCAGCACGCCGATCGCCAGGCCGCCTGCAGCAGGCTTGCCTTCCTGGATCGGCGCGACGCGATTCGATACCACGATCAATCTGCTCATTACAGCTTTACCTCTCAGTTGTCGTTGCTCGTTCGAATTGATCGGAATAGCAATGCAAGACACGTGCCGTTTTTACAATCTGGAAAATAAAAATTGTGTATAAATGTGACAAACGAACGAAAGCACGCGGCAAGGGCGTGTAGCGCAGAAGATTTTGGTGCAAGGCCAGAGCGCTCGACACGCTTTGCTTATCCCTCTCAGGCGTCTTGTTCCGAGCCCAGATCGCGCTGATAGTCGATGCCTTCCTTGCGTACCCCGCCCTGATTGTGATCGCCGTCAGGCGGCGTTCCCGGCGCTGGCCGGTTCTGTCCGGCGGGATCGTGTGGTGTCTGGTCGGTCGTCGCATTCGGCGCCGGAACCTCAGGCTCCGGCGGCATTGCTGATTTGAGTGAGTCGGCGCGTGCCTCACGGCGAGACGTATGACGCGCGGAACGGCGCAGTGCGGGATGTCTCATGGATGCCTCCAGGAAGAAGGCCGTCGGAGCGTTAAGTCGGCGGCGAATCGCTAAAAAAAGCAGAATTAATGACCTTAGATAAAATACTGATGAGGTCATTGTTACCTCGTGCGTTGTAATGCCTACAGCGTGTTGGAAAATCCTTCAAGCAATTCGGCGCCTCGTCGTATCAATGAAACGTGCTGGACATGTGCGGTGTTTCGTTCGGTCCCGGCGGTGGATCGCCTATCGGCTGGCTAGGCGGTGACGGCGGCTCGCGGGTCGGATCGGGAACGGTGTCCGGCGGTTCCTGTGGGGACGGCGAAGGCGGTTCCGGTGTGAACGGCGGATCAGGCGGTTGCGGCGTCTGTGCGCGCAATGGGTTTCGAGACGAGGTGAGATCGGTCATGGCGCGCTCCCTGGATCTTATGATGGTGACACTCGTACGGTCCTGATGTAACGGATCCGGCCAAGGACTCTCGATTTGGTTCGCATCGCAAGTCGCCCGAATATCAAGCAACTCGCTTAAGCCCACCATCCAGTTGCAGCAAGGGCCATGCCCTGCGATTCACAGGACCCATCAGGCATTATCGGCGTACATATTGCGCGTGCAAACGAAAAACGCCCGTCCAAAGCAGACATCTTTCAATGTCCCCATGAACGGGCGTCAACGATGCAACAACGTGATCAGCGGTTGCCTGCGTCGCCTACTTCACTGGCTTCGCTTTCCGCAGCCTTGTTAGCCGCGTCATCGCCGTATTCGACCAGCCGGTTATAAAGCGTCTTCAGGCTGATGCCGAGGATCTCGGCCGCACGCGTTTTCACACCGCCGCATTGTTCGAGGGTCGCCAGGATCAACTGACGATCCGCTTCGGCGAGCGACGTGCCGAACGGAATCGTCACGGCCGTTCCCGCCGATGGCTTCGACAACGAGATCTGCAGCGGCACGGTCGCCGTGCTGTCCGATTCCGCGCCCGACATGATGTACGCACGCTGAACGTAGTTCTTCAGCTCGCGCACGTTCCCCGGCCACGGATACGACGCCAGCATGTCGCGCACGGCTGCCGGGAACGTCTTCTTCGTGTTGTAGCGCGAATTGAGCTCGTCGAGGAACGCCTGACCCAGCAATTCGACGTCGGTACCGCGGTCCCGCAACGGCGGCAGGTTGATCGGGAACACGTTGAGCCGGTGATACAAGTCGAGGCGCATCTTCCCTTCGAGCACGGCCTGCTCCGGATCGCGGTTGGTCGCGGCGATCAGGCGAACATCGGTTTCCAGTTCCTTGGTCGTCCCGACGCGCATGAACATGCCCGTTTCGAGCACGCGCAAGAGCTTCACCTGCAGTTCGATAGGCATCTCGGTAATTTCGTCGAGGAACAGCGTGCCGCCGTTCGCCCGTTCAAAATAACCCTTGTGCTGGCGATCGGCGCCGGTGAACGACCCGCGCTCGTGCCCGAACATCTCCGATTCGATCAGGTTCGGCGATATCGCCCCGCAATTCACCGCAATGAACGAGTGCTTGCGGCGCAGGCTCAGCTCGTGCAGTGTCTGCGCCGCGACTTCCTTGCCGGTTCCCGACTCGCCGATCAGCAGCACGGAAGCGGCTGTGGGCGCCACGCGGCCAACCTGGTCGTAGACGGTTTGCATGGCCGGCGAATTGCCGAGCATCAGGCCGAAACGGCCCATGCGGCGCAGTTCGCCGCGCAAGGTGCCGATCTCGGCCTTCAGGTCACCTGGACGCGGCAGACGGCTCAAGATGGCCTTCACGCGCTGCATGTTGATAGGTTTGACGAGGTAATCCGTCGCACCCATCTTCAACGCGTTCACCGCGGACTCGACGGTCGCGTGTCCCGTGATGACGATGATCTCCACGCCCGAGCGCGGATCGAGGTCCTCGAACAGGTCGACGCCCGAGCCATCGGGCAGCTTGAGGTCGGTGAACACGACGTCCGGCGTCTGGCGCACGAGTTGAATCCGCGCTTCGCGCAGGTCGCCGGCAGTTGCTGTCGTCAGTCCGTCTTCGCCGATGATCGCGGCTAGTGCCTCGCGGGTACTGGGATCGTCATCGACAATCAATACGTGTGGCATGCGTCTCGAATTTATCCAAAGCGTTGAGGGTCACACGTTGCTGAACGCATCGTGGAGGTCTCCGGGGGCGCCGGCCACACATCGTCATACTTGAACACGTAGAACGATGAAGGCTCCGCCCGCCAGGCCGAATGCGCACCGATTGAACTCAAGCACGCCGAAAGATGAAAATCTTTCCGATTGATTAACTGGCATGTCACTGCACCCGCAATAATTGCCATACAGCGCGGTTATTGCAGTGAGTACATCGATTATAAGGCTTTATCAAGATAAAACGCACGCCAGGGCGTGCGTTTCGGTCATGCTTCGAGCCTGTTTCGAGACCCGCGCACATTCACTTAACTATGCGGAAAGTGCCACGCGTCCGGCGTTCCACCCAAGGCTCCGTTGCTGCCGTTGGCTGGCCGTGCCGCAACGGGCTGCCCTGAAGCCGTTGCAGTTGAAGGCGTGACCACCTTGCCGCCCTCGTCTTCCCAGCGCGTCAGGTCGCGCGGGGTGCGTTTTACGGTATCGCGTTTCGTTTGCGCCCATTTCCATGCGAGCACGCTGCCCACTGCGATCAACGCGCCAAACAAGCCGATCTTCGGTCGTGCCATTGTTTCTCTCCTTGTATTCAGATGATCGGGGACTGCATACGTTCTACCGCGAAACGATGACGCCCACCAGAAAGCCGATGCCCGCCGCAATGCCGAGCGCCTGCCAAGGGTTGTCACGCGTGTAGCGGACGGTGCCATCGAGGCTCGCGCGGTACTTGTCCTGCGCGCCCGCTTGCGCAGCTTCCAGCGCGTGGCGGGCGGTATCGACGTGGTCGCGCAGACGGGTGCGCAGGGCGTCCACGCCTTCAGCCGGCAACGATGCGCTCAGGCGCACCAGTTCCTCGGAATCGTTCAACAAGACCTTGATGTCCTCGATGATCTTCTGCTTGCCCAAAGAGATCTGGACTGTCGTTTGACTCATGTTTTGAAACCCCTTGCCATTGACTTGTGGTCGATCAGCCGCCAATGCGCCGATCATGATGTGGACGCGTCCCGGCGCGTATGCAACGTTCGCAGCATGCCACCCAGGACGAGCGCGCTGCCGAGCGCGGCGAACACGAAACTCGTCACGCCCGCTGCGCGGGAAAGTGCCGGTGTGCCCGCAGCCCATGCCATCACCACGCACATGAGAGCGGTCACGAGCGCCACGGCGGCCCAGTGATATACGTTGATCGGCTCGGCCGCCAGGAGTTCCGGACGCTCATCGGCGCGCTGCGGCGCACGTGCACGGCGTACTGGACGGGCGCGCTGTGGCACGTGGATGTCGAAATGCAAGGAATCTTCCATGGCTGTCTGTGCCGGGTCACGGCCGTTCGTTTGCAGATGCCACGTGCTACGCAGAAACCGTGCCATATCGACCGAAGCCGGTTTGTGATGAGTCATTGCGGGCCGGGTTGCATCGATTGCGCGCGTGTGAATACCCGGACGCACGTAACAATTACGTACAGCGCGTGTAAATGAGGCAAGGTATCGGTGAAGGTTTCCGGAGTTTGCGCGCAATATGGCGTACCGCGCGGCTAATCGTGTTGCGATTACTCAAGCAGAACAAAGCACGTTGCCGCTAAGTCGTTGCGGATGGTTAAATACGGATTACGAGATGAGTTGCACGCTTGCGGCTTTCATTGAAATGTCCAGGCCTGCTGCCATTAAACGATGCTTCGTCACCCTGAGCGATAGTGGGGCCGAAGCTGCCTCCCTGCCACCAACAGGGCGGGAATCAGCGCAACACTGTGCTGCCGCCTTGTCCTGGCGCCCGGCCAAACCCTGTCGCCCGAACAACATTTGCAGGACTTAAAGACTCATGGCGTCAACCGATCTGGACTCGCCGGCCGTCGCCTCCGGCGATACGCCATCGCAGAAGAAACGTAACGCGGGAGAGATTGCCGGGTTGAAGTCGTTTGGACTTCTGTACGGTTCATCGCCCGTGATGATGGAGCTTTACTCGCAGATAGAACGTGTGGCCGCAACTGATGCCACGGCGCTGATCATCGGTGAATCGGGAACCGGCAAGGAACTCATTGCTCGTACCATTCACGATCAAAGCGCCCGGCGCGATGCCCCGTTCGTTGCGGTCAATTGCGGCGCTATTCCCGATAATCTTATCGAGCCGGAACTCTTCGGGCACGAGAAAGGGAGTTTTACCGGCGCGGTCCAAGGACGCCTTGGTTATTTCGAACATGCGAATGGCGGAACGCTGTTCCTGGATGAAGTGACCGAGATGTCGCCGGTGCGGCAAGTGAAGCTGTTACGCGCACTTGAAACCGGAACGTTCTTTCGAGTCGGCGGTAATGAGCTGATCCACTCCGATGTCCGTGTGATCGCCGCGACCAATCGCGACCCGATCGTGGCGGTCAAGGAGAATGGCCTGCGTGAAGACTTGATGTATCGGCTGGCCGTGTTTCCATTGCGCGCGCCGCCGCTGCGTGAACGCGACAGCGACCGCGAATTTCTTGCGCAGCATTTTCTCGCCGAGATGAACGCGCAGGAAGGCACCAACAAGTCGTTCAGCAAACGTGCGATCGACATGCTGCGCACATACTCGTGGCCGGGCAACGTGCGCGAGTTGAAGAACACGGTGTATCGCGCGTTCATTCTTGCCGAGAAAACGGTGGAGATTGCGCATCCGCATCTGGCCTCGCGGGTGAAGAAACCTATAACGCAGGGCGATGCCATGAACGTCTGGGTAGGCACACCGCTCGCCGATGCGCAAAAGCAGATCATCCTCGGCACGCTCAAGCATTGCGGCGGCGACAAACGCCGGGCCGCCAAAGCCCTGGGCGTCAGTCTGAAGACCCTCTATAACCGCCTTGGTGCTTACGATGACGAAGGCGGCGAAGCGGAGCCGTCGGCGCCCGCCGGGAATGAAGGCTGACTGCAAGCCAATGCTCGCTACGTCGATGGATCCTCCCGCGATCCATCGACTTCGCCCCAACTGTCACGCCAGTTTTTCATTCGAAGCGGCACGTTCCCCTTATTTGCAATTTCTTGCAAATTTCTTTGCCCACCTCCTTGTTACGTCATTCAAAATGCCCGGGCGCTCCGTTTGCTAGGTCTTTTGCGCTCAAGGTCTGCGCGAAGAAGCCGGTTGCCGTCATCGAAAGAATAGAGAAAGGCGAGGAAGGAACAGCATCATGCAGAAAACGATTTACCGGCGTCCGACTCACGCCGCGGCAATGGCAACGCTCCTGATGGGAGCCATCGCGTGTTTCACCCTTTCGGGTTGCAACTCGCTGTATAGCGAAGGCGCTGTGGCAGGCGCGGGTATCGGTGGTGCGGCGATCGCCGGCGCCGTGACCAGCAATGCTGCCGTCGCGACGGGCATCGGACTGGGCGCCGTTGCTGCCGCCAGAGCTGGTGTGCAATACAGCCAGCGGGTAATGCACACCTATACGCAGGACCGTATCGCAGGCGCGGCCGGACCGCTCGCAGTCGGGGCCATAGCGCAATGGGCTGCGGTGCATACCGTGCCCATCGAGCCGGATGAAAAAGGCCGCGTGACGGTCAGCCGTACCATCAGTACCGGCACGCTCGATTGCAAGGAAATCGTGTTCTCGGTGGACACCGACGCCGTGAAGGACAAGCCCGCCGACAGCGGCTTCTACGTAGCCTCCATCTGCCGCGACGGACAGACGTGGAAGTGGGCGTCGGCGGAACCTGCCACGCCGCGTTGGGGCGCGCTGCAATGAGGCCCGGTCTGAGCCTGATGCTCGCGGCCGGCGCTGCTGCGAGCTGCGTATTCATGAGCGGCTGTGGATCGATTGGCGCGGCAGCCGGCGCGGCCGCGGGCGTATCGACGGGCGTGGTCACGAGCAACCCGGCAATCGGTTTCGGCGTGGGCATCGTAGTGCAGGCCGCGACCGACGAAGCCATCGCGCGCCTCATGAAGCGCCTGCACAGCGACCAGCAGATCGCCATTGCGACGACGGCGGGCGACCTTCCCATAGGCGATGAAAAAACCTGGAGCGTCAAGCACACGCTGCCGGTGGAAAATGGCCACGGCAATGTCCGAGTACTGCGGGAGTTCACCAGCGCGCTTGCGACATGCCGCGAGTTCGCGTTCTCGGTGGCCGATGGCAACAAGGCCGACGCACATCAGGACTGGTTCGTCGCCCAGGCTTGCAAGGGCAATGACAATGGCGGCGCGTGGAAGTGGGCATCGGCGGAACCGGCCGTCGCACGCTGGGGCAATCTGCAGTAACTTGTCTGCGAGATTGGCCGTGCGCCCAGCCGTTCACCAACGCCAGCGTACGCCAGCATCGCCGCCTATTGTGGCGCGCGTGGCGCCGCCCACGTTCATTGCGTAATGGACGTTCGCAAACAGGCTGCCCCGCGCGCTGACGTCGATCGCGACGCCGGTTTGAAAATCGGCCAGCGTCGCCGATGACTGCGCCGGGACCGTTGTGGTTTCTCCGAAGACCACGTTGCTCGATGCATCGAAATAACGCCATAGATTGACGCGCGCATAAGGCTGCAACGCCACCCTGCCCGCTTGCCAGCGCCCCGATACGCGCAGTCCCAGACGGGCGGCGAACGAACTCGGGTTGCTGAAGCTGACGGTCGAGATGCCGTCATTTATATCGTTGATGGACACATGCTGCCAGATGACCTGCGCCTGCGGCTCGATGCTCAGTCCGGCCAGCAAAGCCAGCGGCAATCCTGCTTCCACTGATCCCGCGATCGACCGGCCATGCGTGGTCACGGCAAGGCCGTCGTTCGACGACGGTTTGATCGTCAGCGCGCTTCCAGTCATGATGGTGTCCGCATACCAGCCACCGGGGCCGATGTGCGTCCAGTACGCGCCCGCGCTCGCCGAATCCACGGCGACGCTGCCCGCCTGAACCGACGGCATGCCAAGCGCGAAGCCGGTGACATCGCCCGAAGCGCGCGCCGCGCCCAGCAGCAAGCCATAGTGATTCCTATTTCCTGACGCAGTGGCATCTGCGTAGACGTCCTGACCGATCTGCGTGCCGCCCGTGAATCCGCTGAAATGCGCATCGACGCCTGTGTCGCTGCCAACGCGCGCGTGGTTTCCCCAGACACGGGCCCAGGTCGCGGGCAGCGTGCCGGTTTCATCGAGTTGCGACTGGTCGCCGTGCCGGTCGTGGAAGGTGCCGATCTGATCGATGACAAGCTCGCGCGTAAGCGTTGGCACTGCTTCGTAGAGAGGGACTTCGATGCGGTAAAGGGGATTTGCTGTGGTAGGCGGTTGCGGCTCCGCCGGCGCGGTTGGCACGGATGGCACGATCGAAGGTGGCGGCGTAGGTTCGGTTGGCGCAGCGGGCTCGACAGGCGTTGTTGGCTCAGAAGGTGCAACCGGTGGTACTGGCGTGACCGGTGTAACGGGCGGCACTGGCGTGACAGGCGGCACCGGCGGCACCGCCGGAATGCTCGAACGCAAATACCAGTTATCCCCGGTGCCTGTCGTAACACCGCCCCGAAACAGATAGTACGTATAGGCGCCCGCCTTGACGGGACTCGCCAGAGAGAATGCCGTCGCCGCCGTCGTGGCGCCCTGAAGCGTTTGCACGACCATGATTCCATCGGCGATCGTCTGGGCGCCGGCGCCGCCCGCGTTTCTCACGCCAATCGATGTATCGCCCGTAGCGGTGCCTTGCGCTATGACCAGCTTTCCGCTCGGCGAAGCATCCGCGCCAAGGACCGTGTCCACGAGCAACTGGCCTGCTCGCCCCGTGTAGTCGCCGCTCACCACGAGCGTATTGCGCGTGCTCCCCGTCAGATCGATGATCCCAGCGTTGTTCATCGTCACGCGTGCCCCTGCCACGGCAGCCATGATCGCCGACGTTCCTGCGCCGTTCCAGGCAAGCGAACTCGTCGAGTCGATATCGATCGTGCCGGTTCGCGTTCCGGAATCGCCGAGTGTGAGGCCGTGGGCATCGAGCGTCAGGCGGCTCGCGTTCGTCACCGCCACGCTCTCCCAGTTCACGAAGCGGCTCAGCCCGGTGGCGTCGACGTGGTCGAACGTGAGCGTGTCGCGACCGGCGCCGGCATCGAAGATCGATGTGGACGCAAGTTGCGCGTCGCTCAGGTTCGACAAGGTGGCCGCCGCCTGTCCCGCGCCGAACGTGACCGCACCGCCGATCACCCCGCCGTCGAGCCATTTGAACGTATTCTGCCCGTCCCCAACGGCGAGACCCTGGGCAATCGAACCGCCCGATACCGTCATGGCGTTCGTGCCATTGCCAAGCGTCACCGCGCCGCCGATCACCCCGCCGGACAGCGTCATGGACGTATCCCCGGAACCCGCGGTGAGGTTTGCATCGATCGAACCGCCCGACATTGCGAAGGTGTTCTGCACCGCCGTCAACCCGACGCTGCCGATACGCCCGCCAGTAATCGTCGCCACGCCGCCGTTCGTCAGGCCGCCCGTCACGCGCCCGCCACTCAGCGTGAAACGCGGTTGCGGGCCGCCCTGATCGATGTCATCGACCTGTCCCGCCTGCATCACGAACGTGTTGACGCCGGCGCCTTGCCGGATCAGACCGGTCACCGTGCCGCCGTTCATCTTGAAGGTGTTCGTGCCGGTATCGGTCCAGACCGCGACACCACCGCCGCCCGATATAGTCCCGGTGTTCGTGATTGTGATCGCATACGGCCCCGTCGATGAAACCGCCAGATTGCCGCCGCCCGAAATCACGCCGCTGTTCACGATGTCCGCATTACCGCCGACAATCGATATCCCCTCGTTGCCGCCCGAAATCGTTCCGGCATTCGTAAAGCTGCCGCCACTGTTGGCATCGATGGCGTTGCTCTGGTCGCTCGTTTCCGCGCCCCCGCTGCGTTCACGAGCGTGACCTTCTGCCCGAAAAAAGCGCCCAACGCGTCGGCGCCGTGCGCGGCGATCGACCCGGTGTTGGTGACAAGACCGGGCGATGCATCCACGGAGACAATGCCGTGCGCGTTCACCCCGTATGTATCGATGGACCCGTGGTTTGTCAGCGTATTGTTTCCCGGCGCGCCGCCATTGGCATACAGGCCGTACGCGCGTGAACCGGTCGTCGTGATCGAGCCGGTGTTCGCGAGCGCGTCGCCGGAGGTCTGGGCGAGCATGCCGTAGGAGTCGTCGCCCGATGTGGCAAGCGTGCCGTTGTTGGTCAGCTTCCCGCCTCCCGCCGCCGATACATCGAGCATTGCCGCCGAGTTCGCTCCGCTCGTGGTGATCGCGCCGCCCACGGCGTTGACCATAGTGACTGATGCAGAGCCGTTGTACGTGCCCTCCGACCCGACGCCGGTCGTATGAATCGCGCCTGCGTTGGTCAGTGTGTTGTGCCCGAAGCCGTTCGGGCTACCTTCCGCGGTGATGCCGTCGAAGGTATCGCCGCTGACCTGCAGCGTGCCTAGGTTCGTGACAGTGCTCGAATCCCGCACGAAGACCGCGTTGCTGTTGCTCACGCTGATGCCCGCGCCCGGCTGGATGCGAACGGTGACGCCCGTGCTTCCGGCAGCCGCCGCGATACCCGTGAGGGATGGATTCGGCAGACTCGAATCGCACGTAGCAGATTCACCGCTGACGGGCGCGAGGTTATCGCAACTGCCGAGCGCCGACGGCACGCGCAACAGACATGTCACGCCGATCGTCAATTCCGACAAACGCCTCGTGCGTGATAACGGCAAGCGCAGTCGACGCATCTTCGGAGGCTCCTTGTTTACCGTCAGCGTTGGCGGATTCCCCAGCGTAGAGTACGTTTTGCGCTTCGGCAATCTTGTGAAAAGCGATTCGAAGCGGTCTTCCGAAAACGCTGGAAGCCACAATGGACAAGGGTTTGCGCCCGGCGCGAAACGATCGTTGCGGACGTTTTCATCAGAACGGGCAATCGGCGGATTCCGTGCATGAGATCGAAGCGAACCGCGTTATCGGCTACCTTTTCAGGTACGTCCACATGCAAAAAACGCGGCATCTGTTTCCAGAAGCACCGCGTTTTTTTATCCCGCGCCAGATGGCACGTATCTCACTGAAGCACTACGCGCAGCATCAAGACTCCACGTCTTCCAGGCTGAAGATCTCCGTCTGGTCGTTATACGAAAAGATCTCGCCATAACGGCCCCAGTTGATGACGGCGTCGAGTGTTTCCTCGGCGGCTTTATCGGAGAGAAAATCTTCCAGTTCCTGCTCGAAGCGCACACGCGGCGCACGATGTCCCGGCCGCTCGTTCAGCACTTTCTTGATCCGGGCGGCGAGCGGCACGTGACGCAGCAGATGCTCCGCGAACATCATCTTGCGTTCCTGCGTACCGAATTCGGCAAACACACGCGCCGGCGGCGTCAGGAAAATATCGCCTTCGCGGACATCGGCGAAACCGAGATGCTGCAACACTTCCGCGACCGGGAACAGATCGTCCACTTCCAGATGCAGCGTCCGCGCGATCTCCGGCATGTCGGCGCGGCCGTGGTACGGGTCGGCGGCCAGTGTCTCGATCAAACCCGCCATCAGGTTGGTCGACACCTGCGGCAACCAGCTACTGAGCTCGAGCCCCTTCTTCTTTTCCTCGCCGAGTTGACGCGCGGTCATCTTGGCGTAGATATCGTCGACCAGGCGCCGGAACGCGGGATCGAGACGGTTGCGCGGATGCTTGAACGGCACGCGAATCTCGGCCATGACACGACCCGGATTCGATGCCAGCACCAGAATCCGGTCGCACATGAACACCGCTTCCTCGATGTTGTGCGTGACGATCAGCACCGACTTGATCGGCATCTTGCCTTGCGTCCACAGATCGAGCAGGTCGGTACGCAAGTTCTCGGCGGTCAGCACGTCGAGCGCGGAAAACGGTTCGTCCATGAGGAGCAGCGTAGGGTCGACGACCAGCGCACGCGCAAAACCCACCCGCTGTCGCATCCCGCCTGACAGCTCACGCGGATACGCGTTTTCAAAGCCGTCGAGACCGATCAGGTCGATTGCCGCCAGCGCGCGCTCGCGCCGTTCTTTGGATGGAACGCCCTGCGCTTCCAGCCCCGCCTCGACGTTCTGCAGCACGGTGAGCCACGGAAACAATGCGAAGGTCTGAAACACCATCGCCACGCCTTTCGCCGGGCCGTTGAGCGGCTCGTTCAGGTACGTGACCTGGCCGCCCGTCGGTTCGATCAAACCCGCGATGATCCGCAGGAGCGTCGATTTTCCCGACCCCGATCGGCCGAGAAGACCCACGATCTCGCCTTCGTGCAGCTTCAGGTTGACGTCTTCGAGCACGAGCAACTCGCCCTGCGTCTTGTTGAAACCGCGACTGACCTGATCGACGTGCAGGATTTCCCGGCCGAGGCGCGGGGGTGCGGATGGCGGCGTTTGGCTGGAAGGATTCGTCTGCGTTGGCATGGGCGCTCGCGTGTTGCTGATTACAAAATGGTGTGGCCGCTGGCGACCTGACATTATAGATTTCGAAGGGCTTTGTTCCGGCGGCGGCGTTCAGTCGAGCCGCAAGCGCGCTTCGGCGAACGCGAACAACGGGCGCCACAACAACCGGTTGAAGAGCGTGACGAACAGCGACATCACCGCGATCCCGAGAATGATCTTCGGATAATCGCCGTTGACCGTGCTTTCCGCGATGTACGCGCCCAGTCCGTGCGCCACGATCTTCGTATTGCCCCACGATACCGCTTCGGCCACGATGCTCGCATTCCACGCCCCGCCTGACGCCGTAATCGCGCCGGTCACGTAATACGGGAAGATGCCCGGCAAGATGGCCTGGCGCCACCATTGCCAGCCTTTGATCTGGAAGTTGGCGGCGGCCTCGCGATAATCGTTTGGATACGACGTAGCGCCAGCGATCACGTTGAAAAGGATATACCACTGCGTGCCGAGCACGATCAGCGGCGAAAGCCAGATATCCGGATTCAGGTTGAACTTCACGATCACCACGACAAACACCGGGAACAGCAGGTTCGCCGGAAACGCCGCAAGGAATTGCGCAATCGGCTGGATCTTGCTCGCAAGCGCAGGCCGCAACCCGATCAGCACGCCGACAGGCACCCAGATCACCGACGCAATCGCGATCAGCACCATGACGCGGAAAAGCGTGATCAGCCCGAGCCAGAAGACATGTCCGACTTCATGCCACGACACGCCGGACGAAACGAAGACGCTTACTTTCCAGACCACGAACGCGGTCAGCGCCACGACAATCGTCGCCCAGACAATATCGCCAATGCGGGAAGTATTGCGCGCTCTCCCGGGCGTCGCTGTAAACACGGACGCGGCGCTCGCCAGCAGCGGCAGCTTCACGCCCTGCAGCGAAGGCAGCTTCAGCGGCACGCGCGCAAGCTTGCCGATGAGCCAGCCGGCCGGCACCAGCAACTGGTGAATCAGCCGCGTGCGCCGGATCAGGTCGAGCAGCCACGATTCAGGCACATTGCCCGAGCTCGTGTTTTCCATGCGGAACTTGTCGGCCCATGCGACCAGCGGACGGAACATGAGCTGATCGTAGGCAAGGATCACGACGGTCATGGCGAGGATCACCCAGCCGATCGCGCCGAGATTGCGCTCGCCGATCGCCGTCGCCAGATACGCGCCGATACCCGGCAGCACGATGGTCCGGTTACCCACCACGATCGCTTCGGAGGCGACCACGAAGAACCAGCCGCCGGACATCGACATCATCATGTTCCAGATGAGGCCCGGCATGGAGAACGGCACTTCGAGCTTCCAGAAGCGCTGCCAGTTGGTCAGGTGAAACCCGCGCGAGACTTCGTCCAGGTCACGCGGCACCGTGCGCAGCGACTGGTAGAAGCTGAAGGTCATGTTCCAGGCCTGGCTCGTGAAGATGGCGAAGATCGCGGCGAGTTCGGCGCCGAACACCCGTCCGGGAAACAACGCGAGGAAAAACGTGACCGTAAACGAGATATAGCCGAGCACCGGCACCGACTGCAGGATGTCGAGAATCGGCACGAGCACGATGGACGCGCGCCGGCTCTTGGCCGCGAGCGTCCCATAAACGAGCGTGAAGATGAGCGATGCGACCATTGCGGCAAGCATGCGCAGCGTGGTGCGTAACGCGTACTCGGGCAGATTCGACGGATCCAGCGAAATAGCCTGCGTCTGCAGCGTCGAGATGGGTGCGAGCGTCTCGTGAAAGCCCACCGCGGTCAGCGCGAGGATGCAGATGATCAGCGGGAACGCGACGAAGTCCCAGCGATTCGGTAATAGACGCCACGCCGAAGCATTCGCCGTGCGAGTCAGATTGAAGCCAAAATCCATTACACGCCCTCTCCGTTGAGGCTTGTTGCGGCCGGTGCGCCCGATTCAGGGCATCGTCCGGCGTCTGTATTTCCAAGTCTGTATCTTGCCGGTCAGCGCCATGCCTGTTTTCAGGACGGCACGACACTACACCAAACTTTGTTTCAGGCACAACCGCAGCCTGCTGGTTTACGTTTCGTTATCTGGCGGGCGTTCCGGTGCATCGTCAAACCGCGCTGCATCGCTCAAGAAAAGCCCGTTCCCGCCGATAAGAAACTTGATGGACGAAAGAAAACGTCGTCCAATCGGAACATCCGGGGCAAACCAAAGCCGGCTTGAGGGGACTCCGGACGAGGTCGCGGTTCCTGCGCAGACAAAACATGTTCTTGCAACAGGCGCCACTGTCGGCGCTCAGCAACAGCACTTGGGGCAAGTACCATCGGCGCGCGCGGCCGCGCCCGGTAAGATGCTCATGTGCCGGCACAAAACTCATAACATTGCTCGTCGCGCGGGGCCGCGGGACAGTCAGACAGGCCAGATCAGATGAACAAGACAACCTTCCACCTTGCGATAGCGACGCTTTGCTGCGCGTTGCTTGCATGCGTGTGCTGGGTTGCAGCCGGACTGGTGTCGGACCGAATGGTACAGCAAGAACTGGCCACATCGGTGCGGGTGGAACGTCAAATGGCGGCGTCCATCGTCGATAACACCGCGCAGATCATCGCGAGCGACCTCGCCATGTCCCGCGCCATTCCCGCCACGATCGCCGAGATGGACATGATCCAGCTCGCGCTGGTCCAGCAGCACGGTCTTTCCGCCAGCGCCGCGCCGACGGCGGCCGACCGGCGAGCCAAGTGGCTCGCCGCGCCCGCGCTGGAAAAAGTCGATAACTTCCTGCGCAACGCGCGGGGCTTCACGGGCCTCGACTACATCTGGGTCGTCGATACCGAGGGCTTTTGCGTGGCATCGAGCAACGCCATCGATTCGAACAGCTTTGTCGGCGTCGACATGCGGGCGCGCGGGTATATCCAGAAGGCGCTGCTCGGCGCGTTCAACGAGACCTATGGCGTCGGCCGGACGAACGGCGATCCGGGGATTTTCATCGCCACGCCGATCTACCGGGACGGCTTTCTGGTGGGCGCGGTGATCGCGAAAGTGAGCATCGACCGCTTGCGGCATTGGGTGGCGCGCGCCGGGACGTTCGTGACCGACAGCAACGGCGTAGTCGTGATGGCCAATGAAAGCCAGCTCGAAAACCGCGTGCTGCCGGATTCACCCGTGCTGAAGATGTCGCGCACGGAGCGGCTCGATGCCTACCGGCGCGTAGATTTCCAGACCTTGCGAATCACCCATATAGGCGAGCGCGTGCGGGCGGACGCGCCCTGGCTGTCGCCGACGCTTTCGAGCGGCTTGTTCAGCACCAGCAACGGCACGGCGCCCGCGATTTATGACGAACGCACCGGCCTCAATTCCGGGCTCGCGGCGCATATCGTGCATCCGCTGCCGAACTGGTCCGAGATCTTGCGCAACCAGCGGCGCGACCAGTTGCTCGTGTTCCTGACGGCGCTCGGGGTGGTCGGCCTGGCCGTGGTGATTACGGTGTCGTATCTACGCGAGCGCCGGCTGCATCGGGCGACGCGGCATCTCGCGAACCAGTTGCAGTCGGCCAATACGCTGCTTTCGGCCGAAGCGCGGCATGATGCGCTGACCGGCGCTTTGTCGCGGCGATATTTCCTCGATACCCTGCGCCGCGAAGTGGAGCTCGCGTCTTCCTCGGGCACGCCGCTGTCCGTCGCCATTGCCGACCTGGACTACTTCAAGCAGGTCAACGACCGCTTCGGCCACGCGACCGGGGACCGCGCGCTCGAGCATTTCGTGCGGATGTGCGAGGAACAGTTGCGCGCGAGCGATGGCGTTGGCCGGCTTGGTGGCGAGGAGTTCGGCCTGCTGCTGCCGCAAACGTCTCTCGCCGATGCCCACGCGGTGCTCGAACGCCTGCGCAAGCGCTTCAACCAGGAGCATTGCGCCCATCTGCCCGATGACACCGCGTTGAGCGTAAGCATCGGCATCACCGCCCTGTGCGACGGCGACACCGCCGAAAATCTGCTCAAGCGCGCCGACCTTGCGCTCTACGCGGCCAAATCGGGCGGCCGCGACCGCAGCGAAGTGCATCCCGCCGACACCATCCCGCCCATGCCGCGTCATCCCGAGACAGCCTGAACGCACGGACCGGCCAAAAGGTCTAGTGTGGCAAGCGGCGTGACAGCAGGTATTATCGACATTCGAAGTCGAATATCTGCCGTTTTCAGGAGGGGTGAATGAAGGGAAATCTGGTCATTGTCTGCCGCGATCAGGACGCTGAAGCATTCGATCACTTGCTGGCCGAGTATGGCGCGTTCCAGACGCGGCTCTCGTCCACCACCTGGTACTTGAGGCTCGATGTCGCGCCTGAAGTCATCCAGGAGGAGATCCTCGGACGGCTGGGGAAATACACCACGCATTATATTTTCGAGGCCGCCACGGTGACCTACAACACCGTCGACAGCGAAGCGGCTTCCGCCCTCAATACGCTGTTCGACTGAGCGCTTCCGGCGAGGGCGCCTTGGCGCGCCCTGCCTCGCGGGCGAATCAGGCGCGCATCAGGCGTGTTTCAGCACGCCGTCGATATGCAGTTGATCCGCCGCTTTTGCGACGATATCGAACGGGAAAGTCATTGCGATCTCCAGTCCGCCTTCTTCCCGGTTGCGGATGTCGCACTCTCCGCCTGCCCGCCGCACCAGCCGATCCACAATGGCGAGCCCCAACCCGCTATGGCCGCTGCCGCCGCGCGCCGGATCAAGCCGCACAAACGGCCGGCTGGCCTTCACGAGATCCTGCGCGGCGATACCGCCACCACTGTCGCTGACACGCAAAACCCAGCCGTTCGACCCACGCAGGGTTTCGATCACGATAGGCGGTGCGCCATAGGCGTGAGCGTTATCGAGAAGATTCGACAGCAGGCGGTCAAGCGTCGCCGCCGGCAAGGCAAAGCCGCGTCCGGCCGTGAGCCGCGTCTGGATTGACTGCGCGCCCGGCGCGACCGCCCTGTAGCTGCGCGCGATCCGCTCGCATTGCTGATCGACTTCAACCGGTTCGCTGCGATCCGTACCATCGTGCGCAAACACCAGGAATTGATCGACGATATGCGCCATGGAGTCCACGTCTCGCACTACGCCATCACGCAGCTTCGCCTCTTCCATCATTTCGGCACGCAGCCGTAACCGCGCAAGCGGCGTCTTGAGATCGTGCGCCACGCCCGCGAGCATGACCGCGCGATCGCTTTCCGCCTGCGCGACTTCGCGCACCATCTGGTTGAAACCGTGCGTCAGTTGCCGCAATTCCCGCGGGCCGCGCTCCGGGACGGGCGGCGTGGGCTCGCCGCGGCCGAACCGGCCGACGGCTTGCGCCAGCGAACGCAACGGCGTCTGGAGCTGCCACGCGGCAAGGAGCGCCGCCATGACGGCGGTCGAAAAGATGATGGCAAGCCACAGCAGCATGCGGTCGCGCGAACGCGGCGGACGCAGCGGCTGGACCGGCACGACGATCCAGTTCGCGTCGCGTGCACCGCGCACCCACAGGCTCGGGGGACCACCGGGCTCGCCGACGCGGACGTCGGTGCCATCGGGCAGGCGGTCCCGCAAGTCTTCAATGAAACGCGCAAACGGCGGCGGTACGCGATCGGTATCGGCGTCGGCAATGGGACGCGGTACTTCGGGACTGGTCGGGGCGACCACGTGCACGCTGGAGGGCAACGGCTGATCCGGCGAATTCGCGATGTGCTGGCGCACGGCGTCGACCAGGAACGTGGCCTCTTCTACTGCGTAGCGGGTTTGGGTCTGGTCGCGCTCGACCCGGATGACGGCGAACCAGGCGACGTGCGACAACACCAGCACGCCGATGACCAGCACCACCAGCCGGCCAAAAAGTGAATCAATGGGCCGACGCATTTTGCTCGCCGTCGGGCACGAACACATAACCGCGCCCGCGCACCGTCTGGATGAAGCGCGGCGTGGACGGATCGGTTTCGAGAATCCGGCGCAGACGCCACACCTGGACGTCGATACCCCGGTCGGTGCCGTCGTACTCCGGACCGTGCAGCAGTTCGAGCAGGCGCTCACGCGTCAGCGTGCGCATGGGGTGATTGACGAAAATCTTCAGCAGAGCGAATTCGCTGCCCGACAATGTGAGCGGCGTCTCGTCCTGATGCAGCGTGCGCGACTGGAAGTCGAGCCGGAAACGCCCGAACGAAAACGGTTCCCGCTGCTCGGGCGCCGCTGAAGGAATGGTTCGGCGGCGACGCAGGACAGCCTGCACGCGCGCGAGCAATTCCCGCGGATTGAACGGCTTGCCGAGATAATCGTCCGCACCGAGCTCGAGTCCGACAATGCGGTCCACGTCGTCAGCACGTGCGGTCAGCATGATCACGGGGATGTCGTCGCCCGACGCGCGGAGCTTGCGCAACGCGGTCAGTCCATCCACACCCGGCATCATGAGGTCGAGCACGATCAGATCGGGGCGCTCGCGTTCGAGTCGCCGTTCGAGCGTGCCTGCGTCATGCAGCACCGATACCTCGATGCCCTGCCGGACCAGATAGTCGCGCAAGAGATCGCGCAGTTCGGAGTCGTCGTCGACGACAAGTATTTGAGTAGCCATGCGACGCAGTTTAACGCCAGTCCGGGCCAGCCGATGCCGCAAACCCTCCGTAAACAGTTACCGGGTGTTACCGCGAAAGCGACGCGTAAACCGGCGTAATAACGCAGCGGCGGCTCGTAACACGCGCATCGCGCCGAGTCTCTACGCTGTGTCTTACCGAAGGCGCGACGACTGAGACGACGCTGCCAGACTCGGATCAGCCCCGGTTGATCCCGGCATCTGCCCGGATCAATCCATGGGGCTCCGCAAATCAAAAAGGAGTACGCCATGTTGAAGCAGTCCCGATTCCTCGCCATCACCGCTGCGGCGCTCGCGCTGTCCATAGGTACAGCCAACGTCGCCAGCGCGGCCACGCCGGATGCGCCGCCCCCGGGCGGCCTGGGCATGATGATGACCGAAGGCGGTCCCGGTGGCCCCGGCGGTCATCGCGGGCACGGAATGGAAATGCGCATGAAGAAGGAACTCGACAAGCTGCACGGCCAGTTGAATCTCAACGCGGACCAGGAAAAACTGTGGCAATCCGCGTTGCAAACCATGAAACAAAACCATGAAGCGATGCGCGCAAGCCATCAGCAAATGCGCTCGCAAATGGAATCCATGAAGAACCAGCCCATCCTGGATCTGAACGCCATGTACGCGGCGCATCAGAAGATCGAAGCGCAGAACGCCCAGTTGCGCGACCAGACCAGCGCCGCATGGCTGAACTTCTACAACGCGCTGAATGACCAGCAAAAGACCACGGTCAGCTCGGCACTGAAAGCGCGTTTCGCCAAGATGCATGAGCGTCAGGAAAAGATGCATCAGCGCTGGGAGCAGCGCCGTGGCGCGCCGGGCGCCGGGGCATCGGCGGTACAGCCTTGATGCGTTGATGCCTTGATGCATTCGTCTTTCAAGATCGCCGCGGAGTAAAAAGGCCGTGGACTTTTGGGTCCACGGCCTTTCTTCATTTACAAGCCAGGGCGTTGATCCGGCTCAGGCGAGATCGAACAAGATGACTTCAGCGCCGGTTCCCCGGTCGAGCGTCACCTTCGATACGTCCTCGATCTTGGCGGCGTCGCCGGCTGAAAGCGCTTCGCCATTCACCGCTATCGCTCCCCTCGCCAAGTGCACATACACACGACGGCCGGCGGGCACATCGAATTCGGCGCGCTCGTCGCCATCGAAGAGACCGGCGTAAAGCTCGGCGTCTGCGCCCAGTTTCACCGCGCCGTCCCGTCCTTGCGGCGATGCAATCACCCGCAGGCGGCCGCGTTTTTCGGCATCGTCGAAATGCTTTTCTTCGTAGCCCGGCGCATCGCCCGCTGCGTCCGGAATGATCCAGATCTGCAGGAAATGCGCAGGCTCGGTCGCCGAGCCGTTGAATTCGCTATGCCGTACGCCCGTGCCGGCGCTCATGCGCTGGACATCGCCGGGACGGATGGTCGAACCGTTGCCCATGCTGTCCTTGTGCGCAAGACCGCCTTCGAGAACATAGCTGATGATCTCCATATCCCGGTGCCCATGCGTGCCGAACCCCTGCCCCGCCGCGACGCGGTCTTCGTTGATTACCCGCAGCGCTCCGAAATGCACGTGCTCCGGATCGTCGTAGCCTGCAAAAGAAAAGCTGTGATACGAGTCGAGCCACCCGTGGTTGGCGTGGCCGCGTTCATTGGCGCGTCGGATTTCAAACATTTCGAACTCCCTGTGATGTTGCGATGGAGAGAATGTAAGGGCGCACACGCTCCGCAACAACTGTCTGCGCAGGCACCACACCGTCCTGAAAATGCATGTAATCGATCTGGCCCGAGCCGCCTCGAGCCCACTTGAGCCGCGCCGGTCCTCGCGGACACAAAGGCTTCGGGTAGAATACCGGCCTTTTCGGGACCGGCCGAAGCCGGGCGGATGGCTGGAGGCGCCCGGAAGTTGCTCCGGACACACTGCCGCGCCGGTCCGGTCGATGGCGATTTTGTCTTTTCAACGCCCTTTCGAACGCTGCGCACCAATTTTGGACATCTAGAATAGGCACCGCCTGGGGCTGTAGCCGGTAAGCGCTCAAGCGGCGGGGCAGGCAAGAGACGCAGTTGAACAGCAAAAAGCGCAGGCAAAAGGCGCAAGCCCACGCGCACGTCACCAAGGAATCTCCATGTTTCTGCAAGGCTACGGGCCGCTCATCCTCTCGGGCACATGGCAAACCGTCAAGCTGGCGGTCTTGTCGCTGGTGTTCGCATTTGTGATCGGACTGATCGGGGCGGCGGCGAAATTGTCGAGAAATCGCATCTCGTCGGGTGTCGGCACTGTCTACACCACGCTCGTGCGCGGCGTTCCCGACCTCGTGCTGATGCTGCTGCTCTTCTACAGCATCCAGATCTGGCTGAACCACCTGACCGACGCGCTCGGCTGGGATCAGATCGATATCGATCCGTTCGTGGCCGGCGTGATCGTGCTCGGGTTCATCTACGGCGCGTATTTCACCGAGACCTTCCGCGGCGCCTTTCTTTCCGTGCCGCGCGGCCAGCTCGAAGCGGGCGCCGCCTACGGCATGACGCCGTGGCAAACCTTCTCGCGAATCATGTTCCCGCAGATGATGCGTTTCGCCCTCCCCGGCATCGGCAATAACTGGCAGGTGATGGTGAAGGCGACGGCGCTGGTATCGATCATCGGTCTCGCCGATGTCGTCAAGGCCGCGCAGGACGCCGGCAAGGGCACGTTGCGGTTCTTCTTTTTCACGCTGCTGGCGGGCGCCGTGTATCTCGTGATCACGACGCTGTCCAATCTCGTGCTGATATGGCTGGAAAAGCGCTATTCGTCGGGCGTGCGCAAGGCGGATTTATAGGCCTTCGACACCGGTCCAGCTCCCTAAAAAGAAACCAGGCACATCCACGCGGCGGAATCCATGCTCGAAATCATCCAGGAATACTGGCGCAATTATCTTTTCACCGACGGTTATCGGATCACCGGCCTTGCCATCACGATGTGGCTGCTGGTTGTATCGATCGTGCTCGGCTTTTGTCTTTCCATTCCGCTGGCGGTCGCGCGGGTTTCGAAGAACAAGCTGCTCTCACGCAGCGTCTGGGTCTACACCTACGTTTTCCGCGGCACGCCGCTCTACGTTCAGCTTTTGCTCTGCTACACGGGCCTATACAGCCTGCAAGTGGTTCGCGATCACGTCCTGCTCAACGAGTTTTTCCGTAACGGCATGAATTGCACGCTGCTCGCGTTCACGCTGAACACGTGCGCGTACACCACGGAAATCTTCGCCGGCGCCATCCGCGCCACGCCCTATGGTGAGATCGAGGCGGCGCGGGCGTACGGGATGTCGTCGTTCACGCTGTATCGGCGGGTGATCCTGCCGTCGGCGCTGCGCCGCGCGCTTCCCTATTACAGCAATGAAGTGATCCTGATGCTGCACGCAACCACCGTTGCGTTCACGGCAACCGTGCCGGACATCCTCAAGATCGCCCGGGACGTGAATTCGGCCACCTATCAATCGTTCCAGGCGTTCGGCATCGCCGGATTGCTCTATTTGTGTATTTCGTTTGCGCTCGTGTGGATGTTCCGCCGCGCGGAACATCGCTGGCTCGCCTACTTGCGGCCGCAAGGTAAATAAGCCCAAGGATCAGGCACACATGAATTCTCCGGCAACCAAGCTTTTCGTCGATGGCCTATACAAGCAGTACGGCGACCACGAAGTCATCAAGGGCGTCTCGCTGCGGGCGAAAGCCGGCGATGTGATCAGCGTCATCGGCTCGTCGGGGTCGGGAAAAAGCACGATGCTTCGCTGCATCAACTTTCTCGAGCAGCCGAACCAGGGCCGGATTTTTGTCGATGGCGAGGAAATCCGCACGCTCAAGGACAAATACGGCGCGCTGAAAGTGGCCGAGCCGAAGCAGTTGCAGCGCATGCGCACGCGCCTTTCCATGGTGTTCCAGCACTTCAACTTGTGGTCGCACCTGAGCGTGCTCGAAAACGTCATGGAAGCGCCGGTGAAGGTGCTCGGGTTATCGAAGAAGGAGGCCGAGGACCGGGCGCGCACCTATCTGGAGAAAGTCGGGCTCGCGCCGCGGCTGGAAAAACAATATCCGTCGCATTTGTCGGGCGGCCAGCAGCAGCGCGTGGCGATTGCACGCGCGCTCGCGATGCACCCCGACGTCATGCTGTTCGATGAACCCACCTCCGCGCTCGATCCCGAACTCGTTGGCGAGGTGCTGAAGGTCATGCAGACGCTCGCTGAGGAAGGCCGCACGATGATCGTGGTAACTCACGAAATGGCGTTCGCGCGCAATGTATCGAACCACGTGGTGTTCCTGCATCAGGGGCTGATCGAAGAGGAAGGTCATCCCGATGAGGTTTTCGGCAACACGCGCAGCGAAAGGCTGAAGCAGTTCCTCTCAGGAAGTCTGAAGTAAAACTACAGAGCGTCGACGTTCTCTTACGAACCAAAAACAGAAGCGCCCTACGGGGCGCTTTTTTTAGTTGGTATCTCTAAACAGGTTCGGCCCGCATTCCGCTTTTTGCATTAGCGGCAGACGTAACGCACGTCAATAGATGCAATCCATAGCGTCAAGTCCGGAAATGAGCCTAAGCCTTACCCCATAAGGAACCGCCCCCGATATGGATCATTTTTTTCATTTGCTGAACACACCAACCATTGCGTTTTTGAGACAGAAGATTGGGAGACAGCAAATTTTTTTGGCGACACAAAGGTAATTTGCTAAATTAGTAATCAAAGTACGGAAACGAAGTTCATTAAAAGTAGTTTTACTTCAAAAAGAACTGAGGAGACACCGATCCACTGGGTCGGTTGTGACGTGGGCGGTCTCTTTGCCCGGATCACGGACACACCTGCCCATTGCGTGTCATCCCTCTCAATAGTTTCCGGTTCGGTGCGCTGGCACCGGACCACTACCGCCGCACTTGGGCTTCTATTTTTTGACAGGGTTGGAGGAGATGATGAAGAAAGCTTTGCTCGCGGCTTCGCTGCTGACGGTCGGCGTTGCAGCACACGCTCAAAGTAGCGTGACGCTCTATGGCCGGCTCGACGCCGGTCTGGAATACATGACGGGCGTGCCGACTGGCTCGAATGCTGCCGGCGCTGCAACCAGCACCGGTCACCGTTTCCGCGCAGAAAGCGGCGACTGGGGTACCAGCCTCTGGGGCATGAAGGGCGTCGAAGACCTGGGTGGCGGCAACAAGGCCGTGTTCCAGTTGGAAGGCAGCTTCAACACCATGACCGGTCAAGGCCCGGGCAACAATGGCATCTTCAATCGTTGGGCGACGGTAGGTATCGCCAACGACCAGTTCGGTACCTTCTTGCTGGGTCGCGAACTGTTCATCTCCAACGGCGTGTGGGACTTTGACCCGTTCGGTCAGTCGAACTGGTCGTCGGCTTCGCTGGTGCGTGGCCGCAACTGGCCGCAATCGAGCAACAACATTTCGTACCAGTCGCCGAAGGTCGCGGGTTTTGACTTCTACGGTCAATACGCGCTGTCGAACGCGACGAACTGGAACGGTAACGGCACGACGCCGCAAGGCCGTGAAGCGGGTGCACAGGTCACCTACACGACCTCGCTGTTCCAGGTCCGCGGTATGTACGATGAAATCCGCAACGCAGCCAACGGTAGCTTGTACGGTGCGAATCCGGGCGACATCAATGCGGGCAACGTATCGAGCGGCGTGTTTGCGGCATCGCGCGAATACACGGCTGCTGTGAACGTGTTCCTGGGTCAGTTCAAGATCCAGGGCGCTTACCAGGCTATCCGCACGTCGGGCGCAACGAACGTTCTGCCGGGCCAGCCGACGTCGCTTGATCACGAATGGGGCGGTATTACGTGGCAAGCAACGCCGGCAGCAGCAATCATCGCAGCGGCGTATCACGTGAACGGCAACAATGGCGCAGGCAACGCGACGATCTACACGGTCGGCGGCTCGTACAACCTGTCGAAGCGCACGCTGCTGGACCTCCAGGTGGCAACGGCTCAAAACAGCAAGGGTGCTAACTACGGCCTGAATGCGAACAACTCAGGTACGGCGGTCAGTACTGACAACCCGCTGCCGGGTCATAGCCAAACCGGTGTTTATGCCGGTATCCAGCACACGTTCTAATCTGACTTGGAGCGGTTGGCCGGAGCATAACGACAGAGAGAGTTTGTTTAAAGCCAGTTTTTCATAGCTTTAATTGGTTTTCACGCTGCTGCGAGAGGCGCGTATCGGTGCGGTGTCCGAAAGGGCATCGCACCGTTTTTTATTTGTTCGCACTTGGTTAAAAGTCGCTGCCGGTTGGGAGCTGTTTGCAGCGGTCAATGGCAATGCCGGGTTGCTGCTTCTCAGGCTTTCGCGCGTTTCGTTCTAGCTGATTTTTTCAGCACTATAGTCACTGTCCGTGTACAAAAATGCTGTACTGCGGAGCGTGTTGGCGCTTGGGTATCACATGGTCCGCACGCATTATTACGCGCTGCAGAAGACCGGCGACGGGCCGGTCGAACTACGGGCGAGCGCGCGCAAAGTCGTGATAACCCGGCGCAGTGCTGAGAAGTGGAACGGCCGTACGAGAAGCGCGCCGCGAACGATGATGCCGATGCTACTGTAACCGCCGCATAGCCTCGCCACGCCGCCGCC
This sequence comes from Burkholderia sp. PAMC 26561, assembly GCF_001557535.2. NCBI lineage: Bacteria > Pseudomonadati > Pseudomonadota > Betaproteobacteria > Burkholderiales > Burkholderiaceae > Burkholderia > Burkholderia sp. PAMC 26561. The sequence goes on along the minus strand of NZ_CP014306.1, from coordinate 2,265,301 downwards.
AGCGAAGAAAGGCCCGCAAGGTGCGGGCCGATGGTTCAATCGCTTGGCGGTCCTCTGCACGACAAAACCAATTCACTCGCGGGCTATCGGTGCTTGCGACGCTGTTATGTCCTGCTTCAAATCGGGATATGACAACGCCAAAAGATTCAACATTGCAACACCGAACCTGCGTGCGAACTCATCGTCAAGCTGGTATCTGTCGCCTACCCGTGACGCTGCCTCATCAAAAAGGATCGGAATTTCGAGCGCGTTAGCGATGATGGATTGCGTTTTTTCACGCTCTACGGGATAGACCAAAAGCCGCGCATCTTCGGCCGAAAAATCTATGACGATGGACCGCTTTGGATGATTCAAAGCCATTAGTAACCCCTACATTGTTGGTATCTATCGAACGCGTTTTCACGACACAGCGCCATGCCCCGACTCAAGCCCATCGGATATGCCACGGCGCCGCACATATCTAGCGCTCGCTCGTATTCGTCCATACATTGAGTCTCGATTGCTTCGCTCACGCCTCGCGCTGCTACCGACAATACATCATCGCCGGTCGCGCTCGGCGCGTACTCGAACGGTGCAGCGTCGCCTAGCGGCGTGCTGCCCGTGCCAACCTCCGACACATTGCCCAGGTCGAAGACATCATCATCACCCATCGACGGCAACGCAGACGCGACGGCAGACGCCGCCGTCGATGCAAGCGCGGCAAGTGCATCACGCGCCGCCCACGCCGCCCGATTGCGCACCGCCGCCTCTGCGATGGTCTCGATGTGCCGGAAGACTTTCGGCGGGCGCGCTGCGCGTTCGGCGTCCTCGACTAGTTGGTGATATTCCGCTAATTCCTGCTGATACCATTTCGTTCGAGCCTCGAAGATCGCGCCGCGCTCGGCCATATCCGCCATTTCGCGCCGATACCGTTCATCCTCGGTAAGCGCCGGGGCGAAACCGCTATGCGCGATATAGGCAGGTTTCGCGCGCACGATCAACGCCGCCCCGTTTCGCACTTCCCAGCACAGCGCGTTAATCACGTCGCGCGGCCTATCGCCGTAGGGACTCGGACGATATGACGGTACCGCACGCACAAGGAAAGTTTGGATACGCTCGACTAGCGCCGGCTGGCTCGCCCAATGTTCGAAATTCGCGGCCTTGAATAAGGCTTGTCCCGCGTCGAGCGCTTCCTGCTGCTCTTTGGTTCTGCCGTGCGGCGCGTAATCCCATCGCTTATAGAGCATGAACCGATGGCCTTCATACCGCATTAATTCGGTTGTCATCCTGATTATTTTGTCGTGGCAACGCCCCTACGCTAACGCACTTTTCCGCGCGTGCATCTCAATAAGAGACGGGCGCGCGGGCGGTGCGTTAAACGGGTGTTTGCGTCAAGGGCTTTGCAGCAACGCGCGGATCGAATCGACGCGCCAGAAGACCGACTTCGGCGACAAATGCACGCCAGCCGGGAAACGTCCGCTCTTAACCCCGCGTCTCCATGTGGAAGCGGAAACCGGGATGAACGATAGGACTTGCTCAACGGTCAGCAATTTATCCGGCGGCATGCCGTCAAGCGATACAAGCGCCGCCACAGGCCCGGCAAAGGGTGCAGGCGTGCAACTGACAACTTAGGTACTTCAGAAGAACAGCAACCCGCATGCTTCGCCACCAGTGTGGGTAGCGATCGATTACGAAACCGCGCCGGATTGTTCAAATCGCGCTTATATCCTCTTGCCCAAAACGCAAAATGCCGCCGATGCGAATTCGCATCGGCGGCATTTTGCTTTTACTTCGGCGCTCTAATCGCGGGCTATTCCTGCCGCGCCATGGCTCAGCCAGTCCAGCACCGCGCCTGTGTCGTCATCGCCAGCTTCACGGACCTTCGTCATCGCTTCACTGACGTCCGCACTCGCGTTTGGAACCGCCCGGCGGATCGCTACGCCCACCGCCAGGATGTCGATCATCACGAGATGCAAGATGCGCGAGATCATCGACATCTGCGACTCGCGTATCTCGATGTGATCCGTCTCCAATGCGACCGTCGCGCGCTTCGCCAAGGGCGTATTGCTCGACGTGATCGCAATTACGGTCGCACCCTGCTGCATCGCGATTTCAAGCACACGCAGCAACTCCGGCGCGCGGCCCGACTTGGATACTGCCACGATCACATCGCCCTTGCCCAGCAACGCCGCCGACGCCGCCTGCATGTACAGGTCGCCATAGGCAATCGTCGGGATGCCGAAACGGAAGAACTTGTAGTGCGCATCCTGCGCCACGATGTTCGAATTGCCCAGCCCGTAGAACTCGATCCGGCGCGCACCGTTCAAAATGTCGATGGCGCGTTCCACATGATCGAAGTTCAAATGCTCGCGCAATTGCAGGATCGCCGAGACGGTGTTGTCGAGCACCTTCGCGCCAAAATCCGTGGCAGTGTCGCCAAGATGCACCTGGCTGTGACTTACCGGAATCGTGCCCGTCAGACCGGTCGCGAGCTTCAGCTTGAAATCCGATAAACCCTGGCACCCAAGCGACCTGCAAAAACGGATCACCGTCGGCTGGCTGACGTCGGCTTTACGCGCAATATCGATGATTGGGTCGTTGATGATCGAGCGAGGATGGTTCAGCGCCAGATCAGCCACGCGGCGCTCGGCGGGCGTCAGCGCATCGCGCATCTGGCGAATGCGTTCGAACACGGCCGAAGATCCCCCGTTCGCACGATTCGACAACTGCTCCGAGAGAATCGCCGATACCCCCAGAAACGCCGGATATTCCGCGGTGATGATGAACGTCGGCACGCTCGACAAATACTGCTGGAAACGCCCTTTCGCCTCGAAGCGCTCGCGGAACTGCGACTTCGTGAAGAGTTCGCCCAGCTTCAGCACCACGCCGCCGCCGATAAAAATCCCTCCCAGCGCGCCCAGCGTCACCGCAATGTTCCCGGCGAACGTGCCGAGGATCCCACAGAAACAATTGACAGCTTCGAGCGCGAGCGGCTCGCCATCGTGCGCGCGCTGCGTGATGCTGGCCGATTCCAGATCGTCCGCCACGAAAACGCCATCGCGCTCGGCCAGCGCCTGATAAATCAGCAACAAGCCAGGACCGGCCGACACGCGCTCGAACGAGACATGCGGGAATTTCCTGCGCGCAAAACGCAGGACGATATCCTCGGTTTCGTTCGATGGCGCAAAGCTCGCGTGGCCGCCTTCGCTGCCAAGCGCGATCCAGCGGTCATCGGCGGGAATCAGGCCGGACACGCCCAGGCCCGTGCCGGGCCCAAGCAACCCGATCACGCTGTTCTGGCGCCGTGACCCGCCACCAACTTGCACGCGCTGGGCATCGGTGAGACCCGGAAGCGCCATGGCCAGGGCGGTGAAATCGTTGACTACGAGCAAGGTATCGAAACCCAGCGCGCGGCGCGTGGCTTCAATAGAAAAGCTCCAGTCGTGGTTGGTCATCGAAACATGATCGCCGTCGACCGGATTGGCGATCGCCACGGCTGCATGGTTCACGCGGCTGACGTTCGTGTCCTTCAGGTACTGCTGCATTGCTTCGGCAATGCCCGGGTAATCGTTGCCCGGATACACGCGGATCTCGCCGATGACACCCGGCGCCGTTTCGAGCGCGAAGCGCGCGTTGGTGCCGCCGATGTCAGCCAGAAGCCGGGGTCCATCAGCGTGCTGGCTTTGGGCCGCTACCGTTACGGCCTTACTTTGCACACCAGTAGACATCGAGCCTGACTCCTTGAGCGTTTGCCAACGTGGAGATGGCGTTTTTTTGCGGTGCGGCGAGCGCGGCGTTCAGTACATCAAGTTTTTTCTGTCCACTGATGAAGAGGAATAGCTGCTGTACGCCCTTGAGCGCGGACATGGAAAGCGACACCCGCGCATGCGGCGCGCTGCCCGGATGAACGGAGATGAACCGGTCGGGCGTGGTGATCGCGAAATCCCACTCGGGGGCATCGGCAAAAATCGACGCGGTGTGACCGTCCTCACCCATGCCGAGCACGGCGACATCGGGCACGCGGCGCTGCGGATCAGCGTTCAGGTCGGCGATATGCGCGTCCAGCGGCCGGTTGGTGTCCACGAGCGGCAGGAAATAAGCACCGCTGGCCGCGTTCTGCAGCAGCGTCTCGCGCACGAGTCGCGCGTTGCTGGCGCTGTCCGTTTCGGGCACCCAGCGGTCATCGACGAGCGTGACATTGATATGCGCCCAGTCGAGCGCGTGCGTCGACAGCGTTTTCAGAAACGGCTTCGGGCTCGTGCCGCCCGAGACGGCGAGTGTTGCATGCTGGGCCTGGTTACCCGATGCACCCGATACAGCGGCATCGGCCGAAGCTGCGCCGCGAGCCGCGAGCGTTGCAGCAAGCGCGTCGCCTACCGCTTCTGCCAGGGCGTCGGATTGGGCGCCTGGTTCATCGAAAGTATGAAGCTGGATCACTGCTCCTCCATGCTGCCTTGTTTTGGTTTCATTTCGCCCGCCGAGAGTCGCACGGCGGGATTTGTCTCGGCTTTAATTGCAACATGTCTACAGCACAAACGTCCTGGAACACGTTCCCACCGACCCGCTGGAACAAGCGGGCTTAATTCTCTTCTTCGAGCCAGCATGTGCCGTGTTGCGCCAGCATGGCGCTCGCGGCCGCCGGTCCCCACGTGCCTGACGCATAAGGCTTTGGCGGTTTCGACGATGCAGCCCATTCATCGAGGATCGGCTCGACATAACGCCACGCCGCTTCCTGTTCGTCGCGCCGCACGAAGAGCGCGAGACGGCCGTTGATGACATCGAGCAGAAGGCGCTGGTAGGCCTCCATCTGCCCTTCCTTGAAGAATTTGTCGAACGCGAGATCCAGATGGACACTCGCGAGATTCATGCCTTCGCCCGGCTGCTTGGCCAGGCAATAAAGGCGGATCGTCTCGTTCGGCTGAAGGCGAATCACGAGGCGGTTCGTACCTGCGCGCAATGCATTGGCGCCAAGCGCCGAGTGCGGCACGGGACGGAAATTCACGACGATCTCAGCCGTGCGGTCGGCAAGCCGCTTCCCGGTGCGCAGGAAGAACGGCACGCCGGCCCAACGCCAGTTCTCGATCTCCACCTTCAACGCGACAAACGTTTCCGTGTGACTGTCAGGACGCACGCCGTGCTCGGTCGCGTATGCCGGCACCGACGTGCCCTTGATCACGCCCGCATGATATTGGCCGCGCACGGCGACCTTGCTGATATCGCGCGGATCGACAGGCTTGAGCGCGCGCAGCACGCGCAGCTTTTCGTCGCGGACCGAGTCGGAATCCATGGAATGCGGCGGCTCCATCGTCACGATGGAAAGCAACTGCAGCAAGTGGTTCTGAACCATGTCGCGCAAGGCGCCGGTGTTGTCGTAGAAGTCGCCGCGCGCTTCCACGCCGAGTTCTTCGGCAATCGTGATCTGGATGCTTTCCACCCATTCGCGCCGCCACAACGGTTCGAAAAGCGCATTGCCGAAGCGCAGCGCAAGCAGGTTCTGCACCGGCTCTTTGCCGAGGTAATGGTCGATCCGGTAGATCTGTTCTTCCGCGAAGATTTCGCCAACGGCGTCGTTGATAGCCTGCGACGACTTCAGGTCATAGCCAAGCGGCTTTTCCAGCACGATGCGCGCGTTTTCGCTCAGGCCCACGTCGGCGAGCGCGCGGCAGATCGGCACGAACAGCGACGGACCGGTCGCGAGGTAGAACACGCGCGTGCCGCCATGCTTGTTCACGGCGTCGCGCAGCAGCTTGAAGTCTTCCGGCTTGCCGAGGTCGAGCCGCACATAATCGATGCGCTCGAGAAAACCCTTCCACACTGCGTCGTCCACACCGTTCTTCGAGACGTGCGGCTTGACGTGTTCGTCGACCCAGTTGAGATACGCATCGCGATCTTCGGAGGCGCGCGCCACCGCGACGATCTTTCCGCCCGATGCAAGCATTCCGCCACGATGCGCTTCGAAAAGCGCCGGCAGGATCTTGCGCATCGAAAGATCGCCCGTTCCGCCGAAAAGAACGAAGGTGAAATTCGAGTCGTTTTGCATGTGTCTCCGCAGGGGTTCTGAAGGACCGTAGTCCGATAAAATTTTTTTTGACACTGAATTGTAGTTTAACTACAATTCAAATCAAGGGGTAACGTGATCTCGGAAAAAAACACTTAGTCAATCAGAACATGCGTGTTTTCCCGGAGACTCATGTCTAGTTGCATGGTAATGGACCTGAGCCAAGGACGCTCTCGCCGAACGGTTCGCCGTCAGGGAATGTCATGGAACAGGCTAAAACCGCAGGATGCAGGACCCCGGTCGCACGTCACAGTGGTCAGCCAGTGTGAACGGGCAAAAATCAAAAGAGGAGACACAGTTGCGATTCGACACACTCATCTCTTGAGAGCCGTGCGGCCGAGGTTCGGTCTGCCGGCCAGACTGGCGCGCCCGCCGTTCATCGACGAGGCATACCGGTCTTATCCCGCTGACACCGCCGACTCCGGCCACTTCAAGTCTGTTCAGTTCCAGCCATCGCTTCCTGGCGGCATCAGGGGCCAATCGTTTTTTGTTCAGGTGTTCGGAGGAGATAAACAATGAAATTTCGCAAGCTCATGGGCGCGCTCGGCGCTGCAGGTCTGTTGTGCGGCGTGACGGCACAGGCGGTTCAGGCTGCAGAAGCCCTTTCCGTACTGCACTGGTGGACGTCCGGCGGTGAGTCGAAGGCTATTGGCGTGTTGAAGGACGACATGACCAAGCAAGGCTACACCTGGAAGGACTTCGCGGTTGCCGGTGGCGCGGGCGCCGCAGCCATGACCGCACTCAAGACGCAGGTGATCTCGGGCAACGCGCCGTCGGCGGCTCAGATCAAGGGTCCGCTGATCCAGGAATGGGCTGACCAGGGCGTGCTGGTGAACATCGATTCGGTGACGGGCGACTGGAAGAAGAACCTGCCGCCGGAAATCGACAAGGTCATGCATGCAGGCGGTCATTATGTAGGCGCGCCGTTCTCGGTGCACCGCGTGAACTGGCTGTATATCAACAAGGACGCACTGGACAAGGCCGGTGGCAAGGCCCCGACCACGTGGCCGGAATTCTTCGCCCTCGCCGACAAGATGAAGGCGAACGGTATTGTTCCGGTGGCAGCAGGCGGCCAGCCGTGGCAAGACCTGACGTTGTGGGAAGACGTCGTGTTGTCGCAAGGCGCGGACTTCTACAAGAAGGCGATCGTCGATCTGGACCAGAAGACGCTGACGTCCGACCAGATGGTCAAGGTGTTCGATACGGTTCGTCACGTGCAATCGTACTTCGATAACGGCCGCACCGGCCGTGACTGGAACCTTGCAACTGCCATGGTCATCAACGGCAAGGCCGGCATGCAGTTCATGGGCGACTGGGCCAAGGGCGAGTTCGCCGGCGCGAACAAGAAGTCGGGCACGGACTATGTCTGCGTAGCCGTTCCGGGTACGGAGAAGGCTTACACGTTCAACGTCGATTCGTTCGTGTTCTTCCAGCAGAAGGGCGCGAAGGATGCAACGCCGGGTCAACTGGCATTGGCGAAGACCATCATGACGCCTGAGTTCCAGGAGCAGTTCAGCCTGAACAAGGGTTCCATCCCGGTTCGCCTGGGCGTGCCGATGACCAAGTTCGACGACTGCGCGAAGAAGTCCTACGCCGATGAACAAACGGCCCTGAAGTCGGGCGGCTATGTTCCGTCGCTGGCGCACGGAATGGCACAAGGCGATGCAACTGCCGGCGCCATCACCGACGTCGTCACGAAGTTCATGAACTCGACGCAAGATTCGAAGAGCGCAGTTGCCGCTCTCGCGAACGCAGCGAAGACGAAGTAAGCGTTTTAGTGTGACGCACGGGCGCGCTCTCTCGGGAGCGCGCCCGAAAGCACAAGTCGATTACCGTAAAAACCGCTGTATCCCTGTTCCGGCCTGAGACTCTTGCCGGCAAATTTTCAGGAGTCGAGAAGTGGCTGCCTCCCCTAGCGGTATCGCGAGCAAGACATCGCGCACCCCGCCCCGCCGTACGTCGCCCCTGGCGGCGCTTGCCGATACTTACATTCCCAAGCTCGTACTCGCACCCAGCGTGCTGATCGCGCTCGTGTTTGTGTACGGCTTCATTCTGATCACCGGGTATCTGTCGCTGACGAACTCGCGATTGATGCCGCGCTACGATTTCGTAGGCTTCCAGCGCTACACCGAGCTGTTCTCCAACGACGTCTGGTGGACCTCCGCTGCAAACCTCGGCTGGTTCGGCATTCCGTTCATCGCCATTTGCGTCGGGCTCGGGCTGTTCCTCGCCATCCTGCTCGACCAGAAGATCCGCAATGAAGGCGCGTTGCGCGCGATCTTCCTCTACCCGATGGCGCTGTCGTTCATCGTGACGGGTACGGCGTGGCAATGGATTTTGAACCCGAGCCTCGGACTCGAGAAAGTGTTCCACGACTGGGGCTGGACGAGCTTTTCGTTCGACTGGCTCGGCAACCCCGACAAGGCGATTTTCTGCGTCGTGATCGCGGCCGTGTGGCAATCGACTGGTTTCGTGATGGCGCTGTTCCTCGCCGGTTTGCGTGGCGTGGACGCGGAAATCTTCAAGGCGGCTCAAATGGATGGCGCGTCCTTGCCGCGCATCTATCGCAAGATCGTGATCCCGAGCATGCGTCCCGTGTTCTTTTCCGTGCTGCTGATTCTCTGCCACATCACCATCAAGACGTTCGACCTCGTGGTCGCATTGACCGCGGGTGGTCCGGGCACGTCGTCGTCGCTGCCGGCCATGTTCATGTACACGTTTTCGTTCAACCGCGGACAGCTCGGCCTGGGCGCAGCTTCATCGATGATGATGCTCGCCACCGTCGTCGCCGTGCTCGTGCCGCTCATGTATCTGGAATCGAGGAGCACCCGCAATGGAATCTAAGATGACGATCAGCCGCGCCGTCATCTATGCGGCGCTGGTCCTGTTTGCCCTGTATTTCCTGTTTCCGATCTACGTGATGCTCTCGACGTCCTTCAAGGACCTCGACCAGTTGCGCACGGGCAACCTGCTCACGCCGCCGACATCGTTCACGTTCGCGCCGTGGGTCAAGGCGTGGTCGCAATCGTGTACCGGCGTGCGCTGCGACGGCATGGAACCGTTTTTCATGAACTCCGTTCGCATGGTGATTCCGGCTGTGCTGCTTTCATCGATCATCGGCGCCTTCAACGGTTACGTGCTCACGCACTGGCGTTTCCGCGGCGCGGACCTCGTGTTCACGCTGCTGCTGGTGGGCTGCTTCATCCCCTTCCAGGCCATTCTTCTGCCGATGGCGCGTCTGCAAGGCATGCTGGGACTCGCCAATACCACGACGGGTCTCGTACTCGTTCACGTGGTCTACGGTATCGCGTTCACGACCATGTTCTTCCGCAATTTCTACGTGAGCATTCCAGCCGAACTGGTGAAGGCGGCGCGTATCGACGGTGCGGGTTTCTTCACGATTTTCACGAAGATCCTGCTGCCGGTATCGTTGCCGATCTTCATGGTTTGCCTGATCTGGCAATTCACGCAGATCTGGAATGACTTCCTGTTCGGCATCGTGTTTTCGGGCGTGGATTCAATGCCGATTACCGTGGCGCTGAACAACCTCGTGAATACATCGACGGGCGTGAAGGAATACAACGTCGACATGGCTGCTGCGATCATCGCTGCTCTCCCCACCCTCCTCGTCTACATGGTCGCCGGCCGGTTCTTCGTGCGCGGCCTGACAGCGGGCGCGGTGAAGGGCTGATTTCCGCGGGGCGCTTCCACAGGTTCGAACCGAACGAAGCGCCCGCGATAAAAGATCAACAGATGCGCGGACGACCACGCTCAGCGCAGAGAAACTAAAGGATTCATAGCATGGCAAGCCTTTCAATCCGCGACGTATACAAGACTTATGCGAACGGCGTACCCGTTCTGAAGGGCGTGAACATCGACATCGAGGACGGTCAGTTCCTGATCCTCGTTGGCGGTTCGGGCTGCGGCAAGTCCACGTTGCTCAACATGATCGCCGGCCTGGAAACGGTCACCAAGGGCAACATCATGATCGACGGCAAGACGGTGAACAACCTCTCGCCGAAAGATCGCGACATCGCGATGGTGTTCCAGTCGTACGCGCTGTACCCGTCCATGACGGTCCGCGAGAACATCTCGTTCGGGCTGAACATTCGCAAGGTGCCGAAGGACGAGCAGGCCGCCATTGTGAAGCGCGTGTCGGATACGCTGCAGATCCAGCATCTGCTCGACCGGAAGCCCGGCCAGTTGTCGGGCGGCCAACGCCAGCGCGTGGCAATGGGCCGCGCTTTGGCGCGCGATCCGGTGATGTTCCTGTTCGATGAACCGTTGTCGAATCTCGACGCGAAACTGCGTATCGAAATGCGTTCGGAAATCAAGCTGCTGCATCAGCGCCTCGGCACGACAATCGTGTACGTGACGCACGATCAGATCGAAGCCATGACGCTCGGCGACCGGATTGCGGTGATGAAGGATGGCGTCGTGCAGCAATTCGGCGCGCCGCAGGACATCTACGATTCGCCATCGAATTTGTTCGTGGCGGGATTCATTGGCGCGCCGCCGATGAATTTTATCGACGGCAAGCTGGTCGAGGCCGGATCGGGCGTGGGTATCGAGCTGGATACGGGCGTGTCGCGTACCGTGTTGAACCTGCCCTTCGATGCCGCCGCCGTGCGTGGCAAGATCGGGCAGAACGTGATTCTTGGCTTGCGTCCGGAGCGCATTACGGATGCCCGCAGCGCGCACAATGTGGAAGACGCACGTCTGCAACCGGTTGAGGTGAAGATCGATGTGATCGAGCCGACCGGCCCGGATACGCTCGTGTTCACCCAGGTGAACGGCAAGCGCGTGGTGAGCCGCGTGCACCCGGCAGCAAATCCGCAGCCGCTGACGAACATGACGCTGCTGTTCGATGTATCGAAAGCGGTGTTGTTTGACGCGAAGACGGAAGAACGGTTGGCTTGAGCTTTCTTCGCATTCAATGAAGCCGCGCAGACCACACAGTCTGCGCGGTTTTTTTTCGATTGCCGGGTTGCAACAACCCAAATGATTGTTACAAAACTGAAATGGGAATAGTCCGAATCCACATGGACCTCGCCGGTCTGACGCATTGAGCCGACGCAACCGCGCGCCGAAACTTCTTCGCGACACGCCATCAGGCACAATCAGCCTTCTGATTCCTGATCACGTCGGCGCTCTCGCCGGCATTCCAACGCGGGCGCGCTTTCCCATATGACAAACTCCTTCCTCAGCCAACACCCCGAACTCGAATGGCCCGCTGCTGCCGGCGCCGATCCGTTCATAGAACTGGAGTCGCTCGATAACGCCCGCGTCGAGCAATGGGTTGATTCGCAGAACGCGCGTACGACGGCCGCATCCGGCAAGACGCCGGAAACGGATGCGCTCACCGCGCGCCTCAAGAAGGCATACACGTCGCAGGAGCGCATCGTGTCCTGCTCGCGATATGGCGACTGGGGCTACAACACGTGGCAGGACGAGGAGAATCCGCTGGGCATCGTGCGGCGCACACCGTGGGCTGCATGGCTCGCGGGCAAGGCGAAGTGGCAGATCGTCCTCGATGTCGACAAGCTCGACCTCAACAACAATCCCGACGATGCCACCCGCTGGGCGCTGCATGATTTCGACATGCTCTACCCCACCTGGGACCGCGCGCTGGTGAGCCTGTCGCCGGGTGGTTCGGACGCATGTCTCGTGCGCGAGTTCGATATCGAATCGCGCACTTTCGTGAAAGACGGCTTCGAGCTTCCCGATGTCGGCAAGCACGACATATCGTGGATCAATCGCGACGCCGTGTATGTCGGCTGGGACGACAGCGCGCATAGCAAGAAACCGGCGCTCACCACGTCGGGCTTCCCGCGCCAGGCGCGCAAATGGAAGCGCGGCACGAAGCTCGCCGATGCGCCCATTGTCTTCGAAGGCAAGCGGCGTGATGTATCGGCGGGCGTGGATTACGACCCGCTCGAAAACCTGCACCTCGCGTCGCGTGCGACCTCGTTCTTCGAGACGCTGCAATACTGGCTCGATGAAACCACCGGCGAGTGGCAACAATACGATGTCCCGCTGCACGTCGAGCTCGAGCACTGGAATGGCTGGCTGTTCGCGACACCGCGTGAAGCATACGATGCAGGCCCGACGGTCCATGCCGGCGGTTCCCTGCTCGTGATCCGGCGCGACGCGTTTCTCGCCGGCGCGCGGGATTTCACCGTGTTGTTCGCGCCATCCGGCCGCAACGTGCTTGCGAATATCGACTTCACGAAGCACTGGCTGCTTGTATCGCTGATGAACGACGGTTCGCCGCAAGTCCAGTTGTACGCGCCGCCCGCGGATCTCGAAGGCGCCTGGACCTGCCGTGACTTCGCGGTGCCGGCCGCGAGCCAGTCGTATGTGAATTCCATCGACAGCGAGCGCGACGACACCGTGCTGGTGTACATCGAACATTTCCTGAGCCCGCCGTCGATGTATTTCGCGGATCTCGCCGCGCCTGGAAGCGAGTGGCAATTGCTCGCGCGCCTTCCGTCCCAATTCGATGCCACGGGTCTGATCGCCGAACGCCGCCACGCCACGGCGCCCGACGGCGTCAAGATCCCCTACTGGCTCGTCGGCCGCGAAGCAAACGTCAAGGGCGAACAATCGGCGCCGTGTCTGCTGTATGGCTATGGCGGTTTCGAAGTCGCGCTCGACCCGCATTACGACGCGACCACCGGCATGGCATGGCTTGAAAGTGGCGGCTTGTATGCCATTGCGAACATTCGTGGTGGCGGCGAGTTCGGCCCGGGCTGGCACCAGGCGGCGCAGCGCGAAAAGCGCCAAGTCGCCTTCGATGACTTCATTGCTGTTGCAGAAGCGCTGGTGGCATCGGGCGTGACGACATCGAAACAACTTGCGGTGCGTGGCGGCAGCAATGGCGGCTTGCTGACGGGTGTGATGCTCGTGCAGCGGCCCGAGTTGTTTGGCGCAGTGGTATCGGAGGTGCCGCTGCTCGACATGGCGAGGTTCCATGTGTTGTTGCAGGGGGCATCGTGGATGGACGAATACGGCGACCCCGACGACGCTGCCGACTTGCGCTTCCTGATGACCTACTCGCCGTACCAGAACGTGAAGGCCGACGTAAAGTATCCACCGGTAATGTTCACGTCATCGGCGACGGATGACCGTGTGCATCCGGGCCACGCGCGCAAGATGGCGGCAAGGATGCAGGCACAGGGCAACGACCGCGTGTGGTACCTGGAGAACCGCGATGGAGGCCACGGCGCGGGCGTGGAAGCGGAAAGCATTGCGAGGGTGGAGGCAACGGCGTTCACGTTCCTGAAAACGATGACGGCCCAACGTTAAAAAGACAAAGGCGCAGTGTGGGTGTCCTGGTTAATGGATTCCCACACTGGTGGCGAAGCGTGTGGGTATCTGTTGACGGAGGGGGAGGGTTTCAAGTGTTCTTGATTGCGGCGCCGAGCGTTCTTCTGAAGAACCAAACAGTTCAAAACTGCACGCTCGGGACACTTAAGAATTAGCGGTTGAGAGGCGTTTTCTTTGCTTCGTTTCTTTTTCGCCGTTTGGAAAAAGAAATGAAGTCCCGCCACGGACAGTGGCTAATAGTGCGAAAAAGAACGGCTAGAACAGAACGCGCGGTAGCTTAAAAAGCAGCAACCCGGCGCCAGCCCCAACCACTACGACCAAAGCCCGGATTCACCCAACGGTCCGAGCCTTAACCGGCGTCCCATGCCACCGTAAGACCAGCGTCCGCCCGGCAAAAGTCAGCACTCCGGTCACGGCGATAACGATCCCCATGCCTTTTGGCGTGCCATCGTGCAGCATCCCGATAGCGAGACTTGCGAGCGCCCCCAACGCCAACTGCACGGCGCCAAAAACAGCTGCCGCTGCGCCGGCATTATGCGGATACCGATGCATGAGATCGGTCGTGCAATTCGCCGAAAGCAGCCCCACGACGCCCACAACAAAAAACAGGCACCCGACAATCGACCACAACCCACCGATCCCGGTGATACAAACAAACGCGGTAGCAAGCGCGGCAACGACACTAACAAACGAAGCGATTGAAATCAGCTTCAAAGACCCGAGCACGCCGACAAGCCGCGTATTCACCACATTCCATCCGATGATCCCGATGATATTCATGCCGAAGAAGAACCCATAATGCTGCGGCTTCACATGAAAGTAGTCGATATAAACAAACGGCGTTGCGGTGATATAGGCGAACATCGACGCGAACGCCATCCCGCCGCATAACATGTGGCCCCACGTGACGGGATCGCTGAGCAAATGCCCATAAGCGGCAAACGAGCGCCCAACCGCCGAAGAAGCCCGTTTCTCCTGCGGCCATGTCTCCGGCACACGCAGGTAGGTGGTCACCGCACACACCAGTCCAAACAACGACAACGTGACGAACACCGCGCGCCACCCGCCGAGCAGCAGCAACTGCCCGCCGATCAACGGCGCAAGCAACGGCCCGATGGACGTCACGATCGCCAGCATGGACAACACGCGCGCCGCGTCCGATGGCGCGTGGGCATCGCGTGCAATCGCCCGCGCCAGCACCGAAGCGGACCCCGCGCCGAGCGCCTGCAAAAAGCGCATCAGAACCAGCGAATCGATGGAAAACGACAGCGCGCATCCCACGCTCGCGATCGCATACAAGATGATGCCGCCGAGCAGCACGGGCCGGCGCCCATAAGCGTCCGACAGCGGTCCGTACACGAGCATGCCGAGCGAGAATCCGAGCATGAAACTGGTCAACGTGATCTGCGCGGCGGCGGCTGTCGTGCCGAACGCATCGGCAAGAGACGGCAGGCTTGGCAGATACATATCGATGGACAGCGGACCGCATGCCGCCAGCGCGCCGAGCAGAAGAATCAGCCGGCGATCGGAACGGCGCTTGATGATTTCGGGCATGAGAGACAAAAAGGAACGTAGGGACAAGGTCTTCGGCGGACGTCGAAACGACTTAAACGAAGCCTTAACAGTGGGAGCATTGTACGCGCCCGGTTTGGCCCTCCCTCGCCACGAGCGCAACGCGCCCGCCCCTTGCGGCCCGATCCAGGCGACTCCGGTACAATTTCACCTTGATTTCGTGCAGCCGCGCCAGCGCGCCCGACCATCGTCCGGCGCCGGATCGAAGCTTCGCAATCCCCGCGGCCGCAGCCCTCTCAAGCAGAACCCGTCATCCAGCGCAGGTCCAGTCATGTCCAGAAATGAAGCTCTCTTCGAACGCGCCCAGAAAACCATTCCCGGCGGCGTGAACTCGCCGGTACGCGCGTTTCGCTCGGTCGGCGGCACGCCGAGATTCATCGAACGCGCGTCGGGTCCGCATTTCTGGGACGCCGATGGCAAGCAGTACATCGATTACATCGGTTCATGGGGGCCGATGATCCTCGGCCACGTCCACCCTGAAGTGCTCGAGGCCGTCCAGCGCGTGCTGGCGAACGGCTTCTCGTTCGGCGCACCGACTGAATCCGAGATCGAAATCGCGGAAGAGATCTGCAAGCTGGTTCCATCGATAGAACAGGTTCGCATGGTCTCGAGCGGCACCGAGGCGACCATGAGCGCGCTGCGTCTCGCGCGCGGTTTCACCAAACGTGACCGGATCATCAAGTTCGAAGGGTGTTATCACGGCCACGCGGACAGCCTGCTGGTGAAGGCGGGGTCAGGGCTGCTGACGTTCGGCAACCCCACATCGGCGGGCGTTCCGGCGGATATCGCCAAGCACACCACCGTGCTCGAGTACAACAACGTCGAGCAGCTCAACGAGGCATTTGCCGCGTTCGGCGGGGAGATTGCATCGGTGATCGTGGAGCCCGTGGCCGGCAACATGAACCTCGTGAAGGGCTCGCCGGCGTTTCTCCAGGCGTTGCGCGCGCGTTGCGACGAACACGGCGCGGTGCTGATCTTCGATGAAGTCATGTGCGGCTTTCGCGTCGCGCTCGGCGGCGCGCAAGAGGTCTATGGCATCAAGCCGGACCTGACGTGCCTCGGCAAGGTGATCGGCGGCGGCATGCCCGCGGCTGCTTTCGGCGGCCGTCGGGACATCATGGCGCATCTCGCGCCGCTTGGCGGCGTGTACCAGGCGGGCACCTTGTCGGGGAACCCGATCGCGGTCGCGGCCGGTTTGAAAACGCTGCAACTGATCCAGGCGCCGGGTTTCTACGAGACGCTGACCAGGCAAACGCGTCATCTCACGGATGGCCTCGCCGCGATCGCCAGGGAAACCGGCGTAGCGTTCTCGGCCGATGCCATCGGCGGCATGTTTGGTCTTTATTTCGCCGACAGCATCCCGGCGAGCTTCGCCGAAGTCACGAAAGGCGACACGAAGCGCTTCAACGCTTTCTTCCACGAAATGCTCGATGCAGGCGTGTACTTCGCGCCGTCGGCGTATGAAGCGGGCTTCGTTTCGATCGTCCACGATGACGCCGTGATCAACGCCACGCTCGATGCCGCCCGGGGCGCTTTCAGCCGTCTCGCTGCCTGATCAACGCTTACGTCAGAAAAAAAGAGGCCGCCGCAATGTTCTCGCAGACCGATTTCTCGCACATGGAGCGCGCGCTGGCGCTCGCCGCGCGCGGGATGTACATCACGACGCCCAACCCGCGCGTCGGCTGCGTGCTGGTCAAGGACGGCGATGTCATCGGCGAAGGTTTCACGCAGCCTGCCGGGCAGGACCACGCCGAGATCCGCGCGCTCAAGGACGCACGCGCGCGCGGCCACGATCCGCGCGGCGCAACCGCTTATGTGACGCTCGAGCCATGCAGCCATTTCGGCCGCACGCCGCCGTGCGTGAACGCGCTGATCGAGGCGCGGGTCACGAAGGTCATTGCGGCAATGGAAGATCCGAATCCGGCCGTCTCCGGGCGTGGGCTGGCGATTCTTCGCGACGCGGGTATCGATGTGCGTTGCGGCCTCCTTGCGAACGAGGCATATGAACTGAACATCGGTTTCGTGTCGAGAATGACGCGACGCCGTCCGTGGGTCCGCATGAAAATTGCGGCCACGCTCGATGGCCGTACGGGCCTGCCGAACGGTGACAGCCAGTGGATCACAGGCGAAGCCGCTCGCGCCGACGGCCACGCATGGCGCGCCCGTGCCTGCGCGATCCTGACGGGAATCGGCACGGTGCGTGAGGACGATCCGCAACTGACCGTGCGCGCAGTGGAAACGCCGCGCCAGCCGCAACGCGTGTTGATCGACAGCCGGCTTGACGTGTCGCTCGATGCCCGGATTCTGGAAGGTGCGCCGCCGTGGATTTTTTGCGGCGCCGAGCCTGATATGGCTAAAGCCGAAGCGCTGCGTGAACGGGGTATCGAATTCACGTCGCTGACAAACGAACAAGGCAAGGTCGATCTTCCGGCAATGCTCGGCATTCTCGCCGATCGCGGTATCAACGAGCTGCATGTGGAAGCCGGCCATAAGCTCAATGGCTCATTGTTGCGCGAGGGCTGCATCGACGAATTGCTGATCTATCTCGCGCCGAGCCTGCTTGGCAACGCGCCAGGCATGTTCGACTTCACGCCGCCCGGGACGCTCGAGGCGCGGCCGCATTTGCGGTTTCATCGCATCGACCGGATGGGCGACGATGTGCGGATGCTCGCGCGCTTTGCCGATGTGAAGGCCGACGTGCAGCCTCTTACCTGACGCATAACTCCAAGGAATTTCGACGATGTTCACAGGAATTGTCGCGGCGGTCGGCCGCATTGAAGCTGTCACCCCGCTGGGCTCGCCCGCAGATGACGATACCGGCGTGCGCCTCACGGTTGCATCGGGCGGACTGGATCTCGCGGACGTCGAACTCGGCGACAGCATTTCGATTCAGGGTGCGTGCATGACCGTGATCGAGAAATCGGCGGAGTCGTTTGCCGTGGATGTATCGCGGGAAAGCCTGAACCGGACGGCGGGCCTGTCCGACCCCGGCGATGTCAACCTGGAAAAGGCATTGCGCGCGCATGACCGGCTGGGCGGACATCTGGTATCCGGACATGTGGACGGTCTCGGCGAAGTGACGCGCTTCGAGCCGGTTGGCGAATCGCACGAGTTGCGGGTTCTGGCGGCGAAGGATATCGGCAAGTACCTGGCGTACAAGGGATCGGTGACGGTCAACGGCGTGAGCCTGACGGTGAACAGCGTGACCGACCGGCCGGACGGATGCGAGTTTTCGATCAACCTCATTCCGCACACGGTGGAAGTGACGACGCTGCGGCATCTCAAGGCAGGTTCGAAGGTGAATCTGGAGATCGATTTGATCGCGCGGTATGTGGAGCGGATTCTTTCGTCATCCGGATCGGCGAATTAGGACACACAATCATAAGAACACAAGATAGCGCGCGAGCTTTCTGATTCCGGACAACTGCAGAAAAGTTCCCACTCGCGCCTATCTCCTGTTTCTGGAACAACAAGGTCTGATTAGCTCGGCGGCACAAATTGAGCGCAAGGCGACCTTTGCGGGAAGGCACTTTTCGCAGATTCGCTTCCCACCTGACTGACATGCCTGGCAATGACTCGACGTTGACCCCGGCGCCCGGCACGCCTCAAAACCGGCAAAACCCCCGCGTTGCCCTCCCCGGTGGCGTAAAATACGCCCTTTCCCGAACGGACGACCATCGCAATGACGCTCGCCTCCACTCCAGAGATCATCGCTGAGCTGAAAGCAGGCCGGATGGTGATTCTCGTCGACGAAGAAGACCGCGAAAACGAGGGTGATCTCATCATCGCAGCCGACTTCGTGACGCCGGAAGCGATCAACTTCATGGCGCGGCACGGCCGTGGGCTGATCTGCCTGACCATTACGCCGGAACGCGCCCGCTTGTTGAACCTGCCGCTGATGACGCAGAAAAACGGCACGCAATACGGTACGGCGTTCACGGTAAGCATTGAAGCCGCCGAAGGCGTGACAACCGGCATTTCGGCTTCCGACCGCGCCCGCACGATCAAGGCAGCCGTCGCGCACGACGCGAAAGCCGAACATATCGTCCAACCGGGCCACGTTTTCCCGATCATGGCGCAACCGGGCGGCGTGCTGGTTCGCGCCGGACACACCGAAGCGGGCTGTGACCTGACGGCGCTGGCGGGTTTGACGCCAGCATCGGTGATTTGCGAAGTGATCCGCGACGACGGCGAAATGGCGCGCCTGCCTGATCTGATCGAATTCGCCGAGTTGCACGACATCAAGATCGGCACGATCGCCGACCTGATTCACTACCGCTCGCGGACCGAATCGATCGTCGAGCGCGTCGCCGAACGCACGATGCAAACGGCGCACGGCGCGTTTCGCGCAGTGCTGTATCGCGATCAGCCGAGCGGATCGCCGCATATCGCGCTGGTACGCGGCCGGCCGACGCCGGATATAGAAACGCCGGTGCGCGTGCATGAGCCGCTTTCGGTGCTGGATCTGCTGGAAGTGGATTCGTCCACGCATTCCTGGACGCTCGATGCCGCCATGAAGGAGATCGCCGCGCGCGATCTGGGCGCGATCGTGCTGCTCAATTGCGGTGACACGAAAGAGCATCTGGTCGAGGTCTTCGAGGCGTTCGAGCAGGAAGACAAGGCGGCTGAACTGAAGCGCAGGCCGATCGACTTCAAGACCTATGGCATCGGCGCGCAGATCCTGCGTGAACTGGGCGTGGGCAAGATGCAGGTCCTGTCGAATCCGCGCAAGCTCGGCAGCATGTCCGGTTACGGGCTCGAAGTGACAGGCTTCATTCCCATGCCCGGCTGCCCTGCCACGCCATCCACGGATGCCGCGGACGCTGCTTCGATCGCTCATCTGCGTTCGGTCTGACCACGACCGGCCGGCTCAACACCACACGTACAACACTGAAAACGGATAAATAATGGAAATCGGACAATACCAACCGAACCTCGACGGCGACGGACTGCGCATCGGCATCGTGCAATCGCGCTTTAACGAACCGGTGTGCAACGGCCTCGTGGACGCCTGCACGGAAGAACTCGAACGGCTTGGCGTGATCGGTGAAGACGTGCTGCTCGTCACCGTGCCGGGCGCGCTCGAAATCCCGCTGGCGCTGCAAAAGCTCGCTGAATCGGGTCAGTTCGATGCACTCATCGCGCTCGGCGCCGTCATTCGCGGCGAGACGTATCACTTCGAACTGGTATCAAATGAAAGTGGTGCAGGTATTTCGCGCATCGCGCTCGACTTCGGCACGCCGGTCGCAAACGCCGTCCTGACAACGGAAAACGACGAACAAGCCGTTGCCCGCATGACGGAAAAAGGCCGCGACGCTGCACGCGTGGCGGTCGAGATGGCCAACCTGTCGGTCGCGCTGGAACAGTTGGGCGGGGACGATGAAGACGAAGATGACGAGGACCGTGCATGAAAAGCGCTCGACGCCGCTCGCGCGAACTCGCGACACAAGGGCTTTATCAGTGGTTGCTGTCGGGCTCGCCCGGTGGCGAGATCGACGCGCAGTTGCGCGGCGCGCAAGGCTACGATAAAGCCGACCAGGAGCATCTGGACGCCCTGCTGCACGGCGTGATCAAGGAAGCGGACATCATTTCCGCCGAATTGCAGCCCTGCCTCGACCGCCCGCTCGACCAGCTCTCGCCGGTTGAACGCGCGGTGCTGATGGTCGCCGCGTTCGAGTTCAAGCATCACCTGGACATTCCGTATCGCGTGGTGATCAACGAAGCGATCGAGTTGACCAAGACGTTTGGCGGTTCCGATGGCCACAAGTACGTGAACGGCGTGCTGGACAAGCTTGCGGCTCAACTGCGCCCGACAGAAGCACAAGGCCGCGGCCAGCGAAGCTGATGAATTTCGCCAAAGACCCGCTCGGCGCCGTCTCCCAAAGCGCAATTCGCTACGCCGCGCGCGTCGATGCGATCGAGCCGTTCTATGTCATGGAACTGGCGAAGCAAGCGCAGGCGCTCGAACGCGCGGGGCGCGACATCATCCACATGGGTATCGGGGAGCCGGATTTCACTGCGCCCGAACCGGTAATTGCCGCAGCGACCGACGCCTTGCGGCGCGGCGTCACGCAGTACACGAACGCGCTCGGGCTGGCGTCGTTGCGCGAGGCGATTTCCGGTCATTATCGCGATGTGTTCGGGCTCGATATCGATCCGGCGCGCATCGTGGTGACGGCGGGTGCATCGGCGGCGTTGCTTCTGGCATGCACGGCACTGGTCGATCGCGACGACGAAGTCCTCATGCCCGACCCGTGCTACCCGTGTAATCGCCATTTCGTGGCGGCAACCGAAGGCCGTCCGGTCCTGATTCCGAGCGGTCCGGCCGAGCGCTTCCAGTTGACCGCAGCCCAGGTCGAAGCGCACTGGACGCCCGCTACACGCGGCGTCCTGCTGGCGTCGCCGTCGAATCCTACCGGGACGTCCATCGAACCGGCGGAACTGGCGAAGATCGTCGATGTCGTGCGTTCGCACGGCGGTTTTACCATCGTCGACGAGATTTATCAGGGCTTGAGCTACGACGCGAAACCCGTTTCAGCGCTTTCGCTTGGTGACGACGTAGTCACCGTCAACAGCTTTTCGAAGTACTTCAACATGACTGGATGGCGGCTCGGCTGGCTGGTCGTGCCGCCCGCAATGGTCTCGACGGTCGAAAAGCTCTCGCAGAACCTGTTCATTTGCGCGTCCGCGCTCGCGCAACACGCGGCGCTCGCGTGCTTTGAACCTGCCACGCTTGCAGTCTACGAGTCACGCCGGCTGGAATTTGGGCGCCGACGCGATTTCATCGTGCCGGCGTTGCGCACGCTCGGGTTCGAAGTGCCGGTAGTGCCGGACGGTGCGTTCTACGTCTACGCTGATACCCGCCGTGTCGCGCACCCGGCCGCCGGCGACAGCACGGCGCTGACCCGCTCCATGCTTCACGATGCCGGCGTCGTGCTGGTTCCCGGCAATGATTTCGGCGTTCATGCGCCGCGGGACTATATCCGGCTCTCTTATGCCACGGCGTATTCGAAGCTCGAAGAAGCCGTGCAGCGGCTTGGGACGTTGTTCAGGGTCTAGCGCCTCCGCTTGGAAAGCCTTCGCCATTGAAAAAGCCGTTCCGGCATCAAGCTGGAACGGCTTTTTTGCATCTGCTACCGGTTTAAGGCTGGGGATGCCGTCTCAAGCGCCGACTTCCCAGGCGCCATGTTCATGCTTGGCTTGCGTATCAGCGTCGTCGGTTTCGTTACGCTCGCTCGCTTGCGGCGACGTAGCCTTGGCCGGCGCCGTGATCGGCGGAACACCGTCGAGCGTGAAGTGCACACGTTTGTCGGTAGAACCATTCGCCGGCGCGTTAGCCGACGCCACCACCGTCTTCGGCGCAACCGGCTGTGCCGGCGCTTGCGGCGCGTTGATCGGCACATTGCGGCCGTGGGCGACATCGCGAAGACGTGCGCGCTCGGCCAGCACCTTGGCGCCGTAACCGCCGTCGTCCTGCGAGGTCGAACCTACGTAGAACCGCAGGCCACCCGCAACGGAACCGCCGCGCGCGATGCAATCCTTCAGGACCAGCGCGCCGACCTTGATGTTTGCAAGCGGCTCGAGCGCGGCGTGCGATCCGCCGAAGTACTGGAATTTGTCGGAGTGGACCTTCGACATGACCTGCATCAGGCCCTGCGCGCCCACGCCGCTTTCAGCGTAAGGATTGAAGCCGGATTCGATCGCCATGACCGAGAGGAGCAGCAACGGGTCGAGACCGACTTCACGGCCGGTATCGAAGGCGGCACGGACCAGCTCGCTCACCGGGTCCTGCGCCACGTGATAACGCCGCGCAATGAAGTTCGCCACGAGGTTCTGCTCACGCGTGGAAACCAGAACGCGATCGTCGCGGGCATCGGCCACTACCCGCTGCGATGAAATTGCGCTGGCGAGCGTGGAAACTGTGGGCAAGGTGCGGGGATCGAGCCCGTTCGGCGAAACCGCCAGGCTCAGGCCGCCAGTCAGCTTGCGGGCGCTGTCGTCGTCGCTGGCGGCTGAGCCGAGCGACGCCGTCTCGCCGTTGCGCAATGCTTCTTCACGCTGATGACCAATTGCAAATGGCGGTAGGGGTTGGCCAGCAAGCAGACGCGCCGGGCCGGCCTGGACGGCCGCCGAGACCAGCGGCATCAATTTTGCGGCGAAGGAGCCGCGCCAGGCGGGAAGCAGCCACAGCGCGAGCGCTGTTACGACGGCCGCACAACCGACCAGGCTGAAGACGGTAAGACTCATATGTTTGGCGCGACGCAGCACGGCGCGCAGATACAGCGCGATGCGAGCGTCAGGACGCCATGACAACCAAGCATTCATTGGAGCTCCCAAATGCATTGATTTCTACAGATGTAAACGTTGAAAACCGCCACACCACGGAGAAATCGACACCGCCAGCTCTGGGACAGCCCACGAGCGGTATCGGGAAAAACGGCACAAACCGTTGGGACAGCCCTAACCGGAATACTTCGAATCCGGGTGCGCGCGGCACGAAGAACATGCCGGGGCGCGCACACAGGCCACCACGCGAAAAACCGGCGAAGAAGAGCGCCGGCATGAACACCACTGCCATTACTTACCGGAACAATCCGGCCGGGTGACGCAGCGCGTCGTTTCAAAAGACCCGTGGCACTGGTAAATAGTTGCAATCGGTGTTGTCAATGTCGATGGATTCTAGCAGCCTCAAATGATCCGTCAATGCTGAGAAATGTAAAACCCATTACTTTTGGTTATTATAAACAGTGTTCAGAGCCCTCAAAGCGCCTTCCCAAGCGGTTTTCCAGCGGTCAAGCCCGAGTTGTGCCGTTGTGTGACCTGACGTACCGACATCAACACAGGTAAAATCGACAATCGCCCGCGCGCGCTCCGGAGCCTCTCCACGAACTTTGTTATGCGCCGGGCTGCAGATAATTTTCCTCGCAGGCCCTACCCCTCAGCCGATGAAATACAAAGACCTGCGCGACTTCACTGCTCGCCTCGAAACGCTTGGCGAGTTGCGCCGCATCAAGCAGCCCGTTTCTCCAGTTCTTGAAATGACCGAGTTGTCCGATCGCGTGCTGCGATCGGGCGGCCCCGCGCTGCTTTTCCAGACGCCAACCGGACACACCATGCCGGTGCTGGCCAACCTGTTCGGTACGCCGAGGCGCGTGGCCCTGGGCATGGGTATCGAAACGGAGGCGCAAGTCGCTTCGGACCCGAGTCTTCTCAGTGACAAAGCTGCACTCGAGTCACTTCGCGATGTCGGGCGCCTGCTCTCCGCCCTCAAGGAACCCGAGCCGCCCAAGGGATTGAAGGACGCAGGCAAGCTGTTCACGCTCGCCAAGGCCGTATGGGACATGGCGCCGAAGACGGTGAACGCCCCGCCGTGCCAGGAGATCGTGTGGGAAGGACAGGACGTCGATCTTGCACGCCTTCCTATTCAGACATGCTGGCCGGGCGACGCCGGTCCGCTGATCACGTGGGGCCTGACCGTCACGCGCGGGCCGAACAAGACGCGGCAAAACCTCGGCATATATAGACAGCAACTGATCGGGCGCAACAAGCTCATCATGCGATGGCTCGCACATCGCGGCGGCGCGCTCGACTTCAGGGAGTTCGCGCTTGCCAATCCGGGCAAGCCGTATCCGGTTGCCGTGGTGCTCGGCGCCGATCCCGCAACGATTCTCGGCGCCGTGACGCCGGTGCCCGACTCGCTTTCCGAATATCAGTTTGCCGGTCTGCTGCGCGGCGCGAAGACCGAGCTGGCAAAATGCCTGACGCCGGGCGTCGACACGCTGCAAGTACCGGCGCGCGCCGAGATCGTGCTCGAAGGGTTTATCTACCCGCAAGACGGTCCCCTGCCGCAGGCGCCCGAGGGCGCGCCGCCGAGGCCATCGAACAATGCGTCCGGCAAATACGAGCACGCGCTCGAAGGTCCGTACGGCGACCATACGGGCTACTACAACGAACAAGAGTGGTTCCCGGTCTTCACGGTCGAAAAGATCACCATGCGCCGCGATGCGCTCTATCACTCCACGTATACAGGCAAGCCGCCCGACGAACCCGCCGTCCTTGGCGTCGCGCTCAATGAAGTATTCGTGCCGCTCTTGCAGAAGCAGTTCACCGAGATCACCGACTTCTATCTGCCACCCGAAGGCTGCAGCTACCGCATGGCAATCGTGCAGATCAAGAAGAGCTACCCGGGACATGCCAAGCGCGTGATGTTCGGC
Organism: Burkholderia sp. PAMC 26561; assembly: GCF_001557535.2. NCBI lineage: Bacteria > Pseudomonadati > Pseudomonadota > Betaproteobacteria > Burkholderiales > Burkholderiaceae > Burkholderia > Burkholderia sp. PAMC 26561. The sequence continues at coordinate 2,240,149 of NZ_CP014306.1, read as the reverse complement.
GTCTGGAGCTTCTTGCGGCAATTCATGTACACGAAGTTCATCGTGGTGGTGGACGACGACGTCAACATCCGCGACTGGAAGGAAGTGATCTGGGCAATTACAACGCGTATCGATCCATCGAGAGATACGGTGCTCGTCGATAACACCCCGATCGATTACCTCGATTTTGCTTCGCCGAAGGCCGGGCTAGGATCGAAGATGGGTCTCGACGCCACGAACAAATGGCCCGGCGAGACGGACCGCGAATGGGGCCGCCCGATCGTGATGGACGACGCGGTCAAACGGCGCGTCGATGCGCTGTGGGACGAAATCGGCTTTTCGGGAGGAGCACGGTCATGAGCGCTGCGGCGACGGTTTATCGTGGGGAGTCGGTGGAGAACACGCACACCGCGCATGTCGCCGTGGTCGACACCGAAGGCCGCCTCCTGCATGCATTCGGCGATCCGTCGCGCATGACGCTCGCGCGCTCCGCCGCAAAACCGGCGCAAGCGCTGGCCGTGCTGGAAACGGGCGCGCTCGAACGTTTCGGCTTCGATGACGCCGATCTCGCCCTGATGTGCGCGTCGCACAACAGCGAGCCGCGCCATATCGAACGCGTGAAGGCGATGCTCGCCAAGGCGCACGCAACAGAAACCGATCTTCGATGCGGCGGTCATCCGCCGTTATCGGACGCGGTCTGGAAGGACTGGATCAGGCGCGACTTCACGCCAACAGGCGTGTGCAGCAATTGCTCGGGAAAACACGCGGGGATGCTCGCCGGTGCGCAGGCACTGGGTGCGGCGATCGCGGATTATCACTTGCCCGATCATCCGCTTCAGGTCCGGGTCAAGCAGACCATGGCCGAAGTTTGCGATCTTCCGGGCGACGGTGTGCAATGGGCCACGGACGGATGCAACCTGCCTACGCCGGCGTTTCCGCTTGATCGGCTCGCACGGCTTTTCGTGAAGATCGCCGCCGCCGGTACACCTCCCGATAACACGCCGCGCTCGGCCGCCCTCGCCCGGATCTACCGCGCGATGACAACCTACCCCGAACTCGTCGCCGGCGAACACCGCTTCTGTACTGCGCTGATGCGCGCCTTCGAAGGTGAACTGGTCGGCAAGGTGGGCGCCGATGCGAGCTATGCGATCGGCGTGCGCGAATCGGGCTCGCGCCCGGCACTGGGTATCGCCGTGAAAGTCGAGGACGGCAACACGGCCGTGCTCTACGCCATCGTCACCGACGTGCTCGATCAACTCGGCATTGGCAACGCGGCACAACGCGAAAAGCTAAGCGCCTACCGGAATCCGACCATGCGCAACACGATGGGTATTGAAACGGGACGGCTTGTGGCCTCAGTGCCGCTCGAACGCGCGTAACCACTGCCCCACTCAATAGCAATCAAAAAGGGAAAGCCTGGATGCACGCGTTGCCGTTGTTGTCGGATGGATTCTTTCTGTCGTTGTCGCTGTGTCTGGATATTGGTATTGCAAACGTCGCGATCATCTCGCTGACGCTTTCCCACGGTTTCAAGCCCGGCATGATGCTGGGCCTCGGCACCTGCGTCGGCGACCTGCTGTATGCGGCGCTGGCGCTGGCGGGCATGGCCGCGTTGCTCCAGTTCGATGCCGTGCGCTGGGTCGTATGGATCGGCGGCTCGATCGTGCTGCTGTTCCTCACCTTCAGGATGGCGCGTGAGGCGCTTTATCCGGCATCCGCGCCTCCGGTGGAAGGCGAGGCCGATGTCGCCACGCCCCGGCCCTCGCATCTGCGCAGTTTCCTGCGCGGGGTGTTGCTGGCGGTTTCATCGCCGAGCGCAATCCTCTGGTTCGCCGCCGTGGGTGGCGCGCTCATCGCGAAAGCCGGCGCGACCGGCAAGATGAGCGCGTCGGTATTTCTCGCAGGTTTTCTTGCAGGCGGCCTCGCATGGACGGTGTTCATCTGCACGCTCGCAAGCCATGGCCGCAAGCGCGCAGGGACTGCGTTGCTGCGCGCTTGCCATGTTTTATCGGCGGTGCTTTTCGCGTACTTCTCGTACAGCGTGATCGTGCACGGATACCACGACCTGATCGTGAACAGCGCAACGGCAATTTAACGCGATCGCATCACGCGATAAAACCCGCAAACCGCGCCATGTCCACGTTGCCGCCGCTGATCACCACGCCCACGCGCTTGCCCGCTACCGGCACGACGTTCTGAAGCACCGCTGCGGCCGCGAGACAGCCGGTCGGCTCGACAACCATCTTCATGCGCTCGGCAAAGAACCTCATGGTCGAGACAAGCTGGTCGTCGCTGACGGTCACGACGCGATCCACGAGCCGCTGCAGGATTGGGAAGTTGTATTCGCCGACATGCGTGGACGCGGCGCCATCGGCAATAGTGCGCGGCACATCGATATGCACGATCTCACCGCGCGCCAGCGATTGCTGGGCGTCGTTGCCCGCTTCCGGTTCCACGCCGATCACCGTGCACGACGGACTCAGCTCGGCCGCTGCCAGCGCGCATCCGGCGAGCAGCCCACCGCCGCCAAGGCACACGAACAAGTAGTCCAGCGGCCCCGTCTCCTCGATCAATTCCTTCACGACGGTTCCCTGCCCGGCGATCACGTGCGGATGATCGTACGGCGGAATCAGCGTCATGCCGCGCTCTTGCGCGATCTTCGCGCCAATAGCCTCACGATCTTCCGTGTACCGGTCATATGTGATCACCTCGCCACCATATCCACGCGTGGCTTCCATTTTCGCGGCGGGCGCGTCCTCCGGCATGATGATCGTCGCCTTGATGCCCGCGATCCGGGCGGATAGCGCGATTGCCTGCGCGTGGTTGCCCGACGAATAGGTCAGGACGCCGGCCTTGCGCTGGGTATCGGAGAAATGTGAGATCGCGTTGAATGCGCCGCGAAACTTGAAGGCCCCCATGCGCTGGAAATTCTCGCACTTGAAGAAGAGGCTGGCGCCGGCGAGGGCGTCAGCGGTGTTCGAGGTCAGGACAGGCGTGCGATGCGCGGCGCCGGCAATGCGTTTGGCGGCATCGGCGACGTCGGCATATGTGGGTGCGGGGAGAATGGGCATCTAGCATCAGGCGGCGGTTGGAGGGAACGCCATTGTCCCAGCATAGTGCTGCGTCTGAAAAGCTGGCCAATCGGCCTACGATCGAGAACTGCGGATAAACCTCGAAAAAGCAAAACGGCGCAACCGGTCGAGCCGAATTGCGCCGCGCTTGTCATCCGCGCTTGTCATCAAGCGAAAGAATCAGTCTAACGAGCCGCGGCTCAACGCCGCCATCCACCGTATCCGCCGCCATATCCACCACGATAGCCACCGTGATATCCGTATCCACCGTGATACCCGCCGTAGTACGGCCGACCATAATAACCCCCACCGACGACCACAGCGGGCGGCGCATAGACCACCGGCGGCGGCGCGTAATAGACCGGAGCCGGGGGCGGAGCGTAATACACGGGCGGAGGCGGCGCAGCGTAGACCGGATACGCCGGCACGCCAATGCCGATACCTACGGAAACGTGAGCCTGAGCTGCACTTGCGAAGCCTGCACCGATGGCTGCAGCGACCACAAACGGGACTAACTTTTTCACTTTTCTTCTCCCCGCTGCGGTACCCGTGCACACGACGGGATAACGCAACGACATGCATTGAATGTAGCTAAAAACCCTGAAACCCACCTTAAGCATTTGTAGCCAAATGCAATTGGAACTGTCTTGAAACTGGGCGTTCTCCGGCGGTTTTCAAGTCGAGCGGCGCCTTTCGCTTCATAGCTGTAACCGCTCAGCGGGCGATGTTAAGGGTTTGCAGAGTTAGCCGCCAGTCACAGCCCGAGGTGACCGTTTATTCCAAATGTCACCAATGAAATGATTCATTACAATTGACTGAACGACGCGAAAACTAAAACAGCCCCGCCGATGGAGAACCATCGAACAGGGCTGCGATTTCTAAGCGTTCTAAGTCAGGCAAGGTGCTGCAAGTTTTTTCGCTCAGCCTACTTTCACGTACGCGAATTCGCGTGTGACATTGGGTGGCACGTACGCCCCGCTGATGCGCACCCGCGGCGTAAGTCTTTTTCGTTGATCCCACCACTGACGCCGATGCGTCTCACTGAGAAAACGAAGATGTTTCCGATAAGCAAAGATACTCATGGTGACCCCTGAAGGTTGCGAAACCGGCATTGGCAAGCAATCTGACACTTGAACCTGGCGCTGAAGCGGCACTCTGTCGAAACCCATGAGGAATGGGCCGCCGCGCCGATTCCGCCTATTCCTACCGTCGCGTCGCGCAAACCGACCACGCCGCGATCAAAAAGGTGCTTACTTTTTCATCGGAGCAAAGACTATGCCCTTCCTTCCATATCGCTTCCTGGCTTTGCGGGCGAACGCTCTGGCATACAGACGATCGCCCTCGTCCCACCTATGTTGTAGTTTTAACCCTCCCCATTGACGTCATCGGTGCGACGCCGAACGCATGACCATCGAATCGCCCGGGCTGAAGGCGAGCGCATGCCCAACCGCAGCGTGCGGCAACCGTCCCAAGGCGCACTCAAGCCATGCTATGGTGATGCCCGGCGCGCCAGTGTGGGGAAGCCGCCGGGGGATCTGGCGGGCGCGCTGAACCAATGCTGCAAACCACCCGTTCGAATGCCCTGGTTGAACGCTGGCCGGAAACACCCGATACACCAGTTACCCGGCTGCCCTCGACGCCAATCCATTCAGCTACCAGAAAGAACAAAATGATCAAAGTCAGCTTTATGTATCCGTATAGCGAGAATGCGCGCTTCGACATCGATTACTACTGCTCGCACCATATACCGTGGGTCGCCGGCCTGTTGGGCACTACATTGAAAGGCTGGTCGGCCGACGTCGGCCTTGGCGGCGGCGCACCGGGTTCAAAGCCCCTATACGTGGCCGCCGGCCACCTGCTGTTCGACTCCGTCGATGCGTTCAAGGCCGCAGTAGCGCCGCACGCAAAAGCTTTTGCGGACGATTTGACGAATTACACCGACGGCGATCCGGCCGTCGTGCAGATCAGCGAAGTCCGAGCCAGCAGCTAGGTAAACAACCGGCTATGCGGCGTGCCACGCCGCCCTTTACTGCCCTCGTGACAACCCTGCGCGGCCGCGAGCGCCGCGCTTTTGCCTTGAAAAGGATCTGAGATGTTTGGCGAGATCGCCCGTTTTGTACTCAACACCGTATTTACGCTGTTCGGCGCGGCGCTGTTGCTGCGCGCCTGGATGCAATTTGTCCGCATGCCGCCGTACAACCCGGTTTCCAACGCCGTGATGCAGGCGACCAACTGGCTCGTCCTGCCGCTGCGCAAGATCTTGCCGGCCACCAAGTCGGTCGATCTGGCGAGCATCATTGCCGCGTTCATCGCGGCGTTTGTCTTCCTGATCCTGATGGTGCTGCTTGCCGGCATTGATCCGGCAGGCATCCCGGTCCTGCTGCCTACCCTGCTCCTGGTCGCGGTGATCACGGTCGTCAAATGGGCGCTGAACCTGATCATCTGGATGACGATCCTGATGGCGTTGCTGTCGTGGCTCAATCCGCAATCGCCGGCCATGCCGCTGCTGTATCAACTGACGGCGCCGTTTCTCGAACCGCTGCGGCGCATTCTGCCGCGCATGGGTGGTATCGATTTGTCGCCCATCCTGCTGTTCGTGATCGTGCAGGTGCTGTTGATGATCGTGACGCGCCTGGCCGTGACAATGACCATGTTCGGCGTCTGAAGCGTTGTCCAAACGGCCGAGGTTGCGGGAACGCGGCCGTTCCGCGTAAAATCGCGGTCTCTGCGGGCGTCGTATAATGGCCATTACCGTAGCTTCCCAAGCTACAGACGTGGGTTCGATTCCCATCGCCCGCTCCAGTTTCGAGTTGTTTTGACTTCAAAAAGCCGCCCTCCTAGGCGGCTTTTTGATTTAAGGCGGCGTTCTCGTATTTTCCGCCGCCGCGCCTTTGCTCAACCACTGAATCCGTCCTTGCCGATGATCCACGACCCCACTTCAGACCACGACGACGCCGAAGCGGCCGATAACGATTCAACCGAAGGCGAGAATACGGCTGACGGCCGGCCGCACCGCCGTATCCGGAGTTTCGTGACGCGGGCGGGCCGGGTATCGACGGGACAACGTCGTGCGCTCGATGACTTCGGCCCGCGTTTTGTCGTGCCGTACACGCCGCAACCGCTCGATTGGGACGCCACCTTCGGCCGCAGCGCGCCGCGCGTGCTCGAAATCGGCTTCGGCATGGGCGCGACGACGGCGGAAATCGCCACGGCACGTCCCGGCGATGATTTTCTCGGCGTCGAAGTGCACGAGCCGGGCGTGGGCGCGCTGTTGAAACTGATCGGTGAGCAGGGCCTTGAAAACATCCGGATCGTCCAGCACGACGCCGTGGAAGTGCTCGAACACATGATCGCGGCGGAAAGCCTCGACGGCGTTCACATTTATTTCCCCGATCCGTGGCACAAGGCGCGGCACCATAAGCGCCGGTTGATACAGCCGGGGTTCGTCTCGCTGCTCGTTTCGCGGCTCAAGCCCGGCGGTTATCTGCATCTCGCGACAGACTGGCAGAACTATGCCGAGCAGATGCTCGAGGTGTTATCGGCGGAACCGGCGCTCGACAATACGTCCGATGCCGGTTATGCCCCGCGTCCGGATTATCGGCCGGTGACGAAATTCGAACGCCGCGGGCTGAAACTCGGCCACGGCGTCTGGGACCTGGTGTTCAAACGCCGCTGACGTAGCACATACCCCGCATCGCTGAAACAAAACAGGCCGATTCAACCGAAGTTGAACCGGCCTGTTTCCATATGCATGGGCAACCGCTTATTCAGCCCAGCTCAATCCGCCGCTGTATCCGACGATCAAGATCAGCAACCCAAAGCCGATCCGATACCACGCGAACGCTGTGAAATCGTGCGTGGCGACGTAGCGCAGCAGCCATCGGATACAAACGAACGCGCTGATGAACGCCGCCACCAGCCCGACCATGAAGAGCCCGAGCGAGTCCACCGTCAGCGACTTCCAGTCCCTCGCGAGCTCATACAAGGTGGCGCCGAAAATGATCGGGATCGCGAGGAAGAACGAAAACTCGGTCGCAACCTTGCGTTCCAGCCCGAACAACATCCCGCCGATGATCGTCGATCCCGAACGCGATGTACCCGGAATCAGCGCAAAACACTGCGCGAGGCCGACCTTGAGCGCATCGGAATAACTGAGGTCGTCGACGGAAGTCACGCGCGGCGCGACATTCTTGTCGCGGTTGCGTGCCTCCGCCCACAGGATCACGAGGCCGCCCACGATCAGCGCCACCGAAACCGGCACCGGCGCGAACAAGACAGCCTTGATGTGCTTTTCGAGCAGCAGCCCCAGCACGATGGCCGGAATGGTCGCAATGATCACGTTCAACGTGAACCGGCGTGCCTTGGGCTGCGTTGGAAGACCGGCCACGATTGATCCGATCTTGCGCCGGTACTCCCAGACGATGGCAAGGATCGCGCCGAACTGGATCACCACGTCGAACGTCTTCGCCTGGGCGTTCGTAAAGTTCAGCAAACTGCCGGCCACGATCAGATGTCCCGTGCTCGAGACCGGCAAAAACTCGGTCAACCCCTCCACCACGCCCAGAATCAGCGCCTTGCAAAACAGAATCCCGTCCATCGCTCCGCCCTTTCGCCATTGGTCGGCCGTTGCCGGCCGGTCGTTCAGGGCATGCCGCGAGCGGAAATGTCATCGAAAAAAACTATTTCTCGACGATCTGCACGCGTATGCCGTTTGTAAGGACAGTGATTGTACCGGGTTCGTAATTAACTCCGGCAAACTGTAATTGTTCGGGCTTGAACGTGTAGATGGGGTAGCGGTCGAGAAACTGTGTCGCCATGACCGCGCCGGCCGCGTTGATCTGCTGGGTGTATTGCGCGGCGTCGCCGGTGACCTGGGTATCGTCGACAGTCGGCGACATCAGGATGACCGAATGGCTGGCTGCGTCGTAGGCCAGTTGGCTGGACAACGTGAAGACGCCCGTCACGGGGTTCGGCATGAATGGCGTTGCCAGGCGGGCGTCCACCCGCACGGTGATGCGGTTGCGATCCGGTGCAAGGCCGACCAGCGGATTGGCGAGCGTGACATCGAATATCTGCGATGCCGTGCGCTGGAACGGAAACTTGCGCTGCACGGCGTCCTGTACTTCGGCGCGGCTAAACGTGTAGTGATCGGGGATGAACGGGAAAATGGATGCAGCGCGCGCCGGTTTGCCCGGCTGAGTTCCCAGCGCCACCGCGCCCGCGCCGCCCAGGGCCGCGAGCAGGAACCGGCGCCGCTTCGGCGCAACGGCTTGAGTCATGCGAAATTCTCCAGTGACTTGAATGAGCGTTCGACCGTTCAGACGCGCTCGGGTTGCTCAGGTTGTGTATCGATTTCGAGTTGCGTCAGCCAGGCGAGCGCGTAGCCGCGGCTGTCTCCACACATCGGTTCCGATGGCTGAAGGCCTGAGCAGCAAGCGGGTCGGCGCGGATCGCCGAATATCGCGCAGCGCAGATCCTCTCCGAGCTGCACGCAGCGTACTCCCGCCGGCTTGCCGTGAGGCATGCCGGGGATTGCGCTCGAAATTGACGGCGCGATGCAGCACGCGCCGCACGCTTCGCGGCACGCGTGGGCGGACATCTTCGGGTCGGGAACGGCGGCCATGGATCGGGCGTTTTTAAAAAGCGGCAACCCGGCATTGTGCCACTGGGTGACTGCGGCGATATCACGCAAGAATCGTGGAAATGTGTCGGATAGACTCGAACGATCCCATCACGGCGTGTCAGCAATGTCCCTCTTCCGCCCCGATCTGCTCACAAAATATGATGCGGCCGGGCCGCGCTACACGTCGTATCCGACCGCCGTCCAGTTCACCGACTCCTTCGATCGCGACCATTACAGGCGGGCGGCGGCGGACCCGGACGCGGCATCGGCGGATCTCTCGCTGTACTTCCATATTCCCTTCTGCGACACCGTCTGTTTCTATTGCGGCTGCAACAAGATCGTGACGAAGAATCGCGCGCACGGGAGGCCGTATCTCGATCGGATGAAACGTGAGCTTGCCTTGCAGGCCGCGTGCTTCGATACAACCCGCCCCATCACGCAATTGCACTGGGGCGGCGGCACGCCGACGTTTTTATCGCACGAGGAAATGGCCGAGCTGATGGTCGCGACCGGCGAGGCGTTCGATCTGCTTCCCGACGCGCAAGCGGAATACTCCATCGAGATCGATCCGCGCGAGGCGTCGGCGGAGACCATCGGCGTGTTGCGCGATCTGGGCTTCAACCGCCTCAGCTTCGGCGTGCAGGACTTCGATCTGCGCGTGCAGCAGGCGGTCAATCGCGTGCAGCCTTTCGAGATGACCGAAGCGGTGATGTCGGCGGCGCGGGCGGAAGGCTACAAGTCGGTCAGCGTCGACCTGATTTACGGGTTGCCGCATCAAAGCGTCGAGAGCTTCAGCCGTACGCTCGATACGATCATCGGCCTCGCGCCGGATCGTCTGTCCGTCTTCGGCTACGCGCATATGCCGCGCCTTTTCAAGATGCAGCGGCACATCGATGCAACCGCGCTGCCGTCCCCCGCCATACGTCTCGCGATCCTGGAACGGGTCATCGAGAAGCTGACCGGGGCGGGTTACGTGTATATCGGGATGGATCATTTCGCGCTGCCCACCGATGAACTCGCGATCGCCCAGCGCGCCGGGACGCTGCAGCGCAATTTCCAGGGCTACAGCACGCAAGCGGATTGCGATCTGATCGGGCTCGGGGTTTCATCGATCAGCAAAGTCGGCGACGTCTACGCGCAGAACGCGAAGGACATGGCGGGATACGGCGAGGCCATCGACCGCGGCGAGCTGGCGATCACCCGCGGTGTGCGCCTTACCGCCGACGACCGGATGCGGCGCGACGTCATCACTCAGTTGATGTGTCAGTTCTCGCTGCGCTTCGACGCCATCGAGGCGGTTTATGGCATCCGGTTTCCCATTGCGTTCGCGAGCGAACTCGAACGGCTGAAACCGCTCGAAGCGGACGGGCTGGTCGAAGTCACAAACTGGGGCATCAACGTGCTCGCCGACGGACGCATGCTGGTGCGCAACGTGGCAATGATCTTCGATCGCTATCTCGCCGGTCATGCCGTGCAGCGCTTCTCCAGAACAATTTGATCCGCGGCCGCATGGCCCTTGCAGCGCCCGCCTCCTCGCGATACCTTTGGCAACTTTGCCGCCCGTCGCCGTGAAACGCGCTATCGTGCGGCGTGCTCCACGTTCCACAGGCAGGCAATGCATTTATCCACAAAACGGGCAGGCGTCATTGCGGCTATCGTCGTCGTTATCTTGCTGGCGATCGGCGTCGTTCATTCGCTCAAAAAGCGCGCTGCGGCCGAAGCACCGGCGACGCCGTCCGCTTCGGCCGATGAGTCGGTCATCGAATTCACGCCGGACGATCTCACCGTCGTCACGCGTCATACGCTGTCCGAAACGCTGCCGCTCACCGGGTCGCTGCGCGCAGTCACGCAAGCGGCAGTGAAGGCGAAGGTCGCGGGGTCGGCGCTGGATGTCCGGGCGCGCGAAGGCGATACGGTCAAGGCCGGACAAATCCTGACCACGATCGATGCGCGCGACTACGCCGCCCGCGCCGACCAGTCGCGCGGACAGATGGCCGCGATGGCCGGTCAACTGGACATCGCGAAACAGACGCTCGAAAACAATCGCGTGCTGGTGGAAAAGGGCTTCATATCGAAGAACGCCTTCGATACGGCGCAAAGCCAATACGCCATCGCCGCAGCAAACCTGGCTGCGGCGCGGGCGGCGTTGTCGTCATCGAATTTGTCGGTGGCGGACACCATCGTGCGCGCGCCGTTCGGCGGGCAGATTGCTTCGCGCAGCGTGGAACCGGGCGAGCATGTGGCCGTGGACGCCAAGCTGTTCGATGTCGTCGATCTAACCCAGCTCGAACTCGAAGCACCCGTGCCCGTGGGCGAGATCGGGCGCGTGCGGGTCGACCAGCCGGTGCGCATCCGCTTCGATGGAATCGATGCCCCGGTCAGCGCCACGGTCACGCGCATCAACCCGGCCGCGCAAGCCGGCTCGCGCTCGATCATGATCTATGTGCGCGTGGCCAATCCACAGTCGACCTTGCGCGTTGGCATGTTCGGAACCGGCAGCGTCATTGTCGGCAGCACGGCAAATGCGATGGTCGTGCCGGCGACGTCGGTCCGCACGGACGGCTCGCGTCATAGCGTCTACGCAGTCACGAACGGCAAGCTCGTCGAAGTCCCGGTGACGACAGGCGCGACCGGCGACGCCGACGGTGCAAGCTGGACGGAACTCGCGGACTCGTCACTCAAGGAAGGTCAGCAGGTCGTGAAGAACAACCTCGGGGCGTTGCGTATAGGCAGCAAGGTGCGGCTGGTTGGTTCAAGCACAAGCGCCGCGGCTTCGTCACCCGTCGCCTCCAAATAGCGGAGCCGCACGCCATGTGGTTCACGCGAATCAGCATCAACAATCCGGTTTTTGCCGCCATGATGATGGCGGCGTTTCTCGTGATCGGTCTCTTTTCGTATCAGCGGTTGAAGGTCGATCAGTTCCCCGATATCACCTTCCCCGTTGTTGTCGTGCAGACAGCGTATCCGGGGGCATCGCCGGAATCGGTGGAATCCGATGTCACGCGCAAGGTCGAGGAAGCGGTCAACACGATCAGCGGTATCGATGAAATCTCGTCGCACTCGTACGACGCGTTGTCGGTGGTGATCGTCCAGTTCGACCTGTCCGTGAATGTGATGCAGGCGGCGCAGGACGTGCGCGACAAAGTGGCGCTGATCCGGCCCGACCTGCGCGACGGCGTGAAGGAACCGCGCGTGTTGCGCTACGACCCGGCCGACATGCCGATCGTTACCGTCGCGGTTTCGAACGCGCCGGGGTCGCTGCTCAGCACCCGCGATCTCACGACCACCGCCGACCAGATCGTGCGAAAACGCCTGGAGACGGTGCGCGGCGTGGGGTCGGTGAGCATTGTCGGTGGCGTGAAACGGCAAGTGCGCATCGACGTCAGTCCCGACCGGCTGCAAGCGCTTTCCGTAGGCGTCGATCAGGTGATCCGCGCCGTGCAGAACGAAAACCAGGAGATTCCGGCGGGGCCGCTGACATCGGCGGGAATCGAGCAGACCGTGCAGGTGAAGGGCCGCTTCCAGACGCCCGATGACTTCAAGCGGATCATCGTCGCCCGGCGCGGCGCCTCGAATGCAGGCCATGCCGTCACGCTCGATCAGGTCGCGCAAGTTGTCGACGGTCAGGAAGAGCCCGACAGCATGGCGCTGCTGAACGGGAACCGGGCGCTGTTTTTATCGGTGATCAAGGCTCAGGGCGAGAACACCGTCGACGTGGCGCAAGGGATCCGCGCCGAAGTCGCGGCGCTCCAAAAATCCTTGCCGCCGGGCGTGAAGCTCGACGTCACCGACGATTCATCGCGCGAAATCGAAAACAGCGTGAACGAGGTCAAGGGCACGTTGCTGGAAGGCGCGCTGCTGACGATTGCAATCGTGTTCCTGTTCCTCGGTTCGTGGCGCAGCACCGTGATCACCGGACTCACCTTGCCGATTGCGTTGATCGGCACGTTCGCGTTCATGTACATGGCCGGATTCACGATCAACGTGATCACGCTGATGGCATTGTCGCTTTGCGTGGGGCTGCTGATCGACGACGCGATCGTGGTGCGCGAGAACATCGTGCGCCATGTCCAGCTTGGAGCCGATCACCGCACCGCCGCGCTCGACGGCACGAAGGAAATCGCGCTCGCCGTGCTTGCCACGACATTCTCCATTGTCGCCGTGTTCCTGCCGGTCGGCTTCATGAGCGGGATTATCGGACGCTTCTTCCATCAGTTCGGCGTGACGGTTGCGGCCGCCGTGCTGATATCGATGTTCGTGTCGTTCACGCTCGACCCGATGCTTTCGTCGATCTGGCCGGACCCTGCCCTGCATGTCCGCGGCACGAAATATCTGGCGCGGTTTCTTGCGTACTTCGAGCACGGCGTGGAGCGGCTCGCGCGGTTCTACCAGCGGCTGCTCGGGTGGTCGCTGCGGCATCGCGTGGCGACCCTGGTGGTCGCCGCCGCGACGTTCATTGGCAGCCTGTTTCTCGTGCCGCTGATCGGCACCGAGTTCGTGCCGAACGCCGATTTCTCCACTACGCAGATCGGCTTGAACACGCCGGTGGGGACGTCGCTGGAAGCTACCGCCGACAAGGTCCGGCAAGTCGAAACCGTGCTCGCGCAGTACCCGGAAGTCCGCTACAGCTACGCGACCATCAACTCCGGCAACGCGCAGGGCAAGAACGACGCGATGATCACCGTGCATTTGAAGGAGCGGCGCGACCGCACGCGCGGCGTGCAGGAGCTGAATCAGGTCTTTCGCGACCGGCTGAAAAGCATCGCCGGGATTATTGTGACCGAGATCGGCATGTCGGACGGCGCGGGGTCGAACAAAGCCGTCCAGTTCAGCCTTCAGGGCGACAACCTTGACGAGCTGCGCCGTCTTTCGGCCGAAGCACAACACCGGCTTGCGAAGATTCCGGGCCTGGTGGATCTGGACGCGAGCCTGAAAGACGACAAGCCGATTGTGGCCATTGATATCCGGCGCGAACTCGCATCTGACCTGGGCGTCGGCGTGGCGGAAGTCGGTCAGGCGTTGCGCCCGTTGCTTTCGGGAGACGCCATCAGCACGTGGCGCGCGCCCGACGATCAGGATTACGATGTGAGCGTGCGGTTGCCATCGGCCGAACGGCGCAACGTGGACGACTTGTCGAAGCTGATGATCGCTACGAGCCGCACCGATGCCAACGGCGCGCCCTTGCTCGTGCCGCTGCGCCAGGTCGCCGCGATCACCGAAACCACCGGGCCCGATGTGATCAGCCGCCGGGATTTGTCGAGGGAGGTCGAGATATCGGCGAACGTGACCGGGCGCTCGCCGGGCGAAGTGGCCGCGGACGTCAAGAAGACACTTGACGACATGCACCTTCCGGCCGGCTACCGATACCGCTTCGGCGGCTCCACGAAGAGCATGAACGAGTCGTTCATCTACGCCGTGCAGGCGCTGGCGCTGGCCGTGATCTTCATCTACATGATCCTTGCGTCGCAATTCGGCAGCTTCCTGCAGCCGCTCGCGATCATGGCGTCCTTGCCGCTCACGCTGATCGGCGTGCTGGCCGCGTTGCTGCTGTTCGGCAGCACGCTCAACATGTTTTCGATCATCGGCTTCATCATGCTGATGGGGCTCGTGACAAAGAACGCGATCTTGCTGATCGACTTTGCGAACCAGGCGCGGCGCGGAAGTCTGCTCGATGCCTCCGGCAAGGGACACGCCATGTCCCGCAGCGATGCGTTGCTCGAAGCCGCGCGCGTGCGTCTGCGGCCAATCCTGATGACCACGCTCGCAATGATCTTCGGCATGCTGCCGCTCGCACTCGGGCTGGGTGAAGGCGGCGAGCAGCGCGGGCCGCTTGGGCAGACTGTGATTGGCGGCGTGATTACGTCGTCGCTGCTGACGCTGGTAGTCGTGCCGGTGGTCTACACGGTGCTGGACGACTTCGGCGCGTGGGCCTCACGAAAATGGCGACGCAAGGAAAAGCCGGCGACGGGCACGGGGCCGCTTTAACTTGCACGACTTGCGGGTCGCCTTCCATAAAGCCGAAGGCGGCGCGGAACCATTGCCGCCCAAGGCTATTTTTTCGCCAGGACCAAGCCCTCTTCTTCGCTCCGTACCGCAACCTTGCGCGGCCGGCCGCCGCGAGCGCCGTTCGCCCGAGCAGCTTCAACCTTTGAAGCGCTGCGGCTCGCGCCGCCGGCCTTGCCCATTCGCCGGGCCATGAACGACCTCGATCCAACTACGCCTGCGAGCAGCGGAAGCACAAGAATGTCGGCGTCGACGGCAGGGAAATACAGGCCCGTACCCGAAGCCGTGATCTCGATTTCTTCGAGATCCTCATTCGATGCGTGTTCCAGACCTTGTATCAGCCGCGCAGGAATGGCGAACGACGCACCGTTCGACAACTCGATTGATAGCCGGCCGTCCTCCGGAATGAACACCGCGGAAAGCGCTACCGGATTTTCGGTAACGTGCTTGCGCGCCCGCTCTTCGGCTTCGCGCATCTGGCGTTCGGTAATTTCAACTAAAGCAGTCATGAAGTGTCTTCCATTCAGTGCACAGTGAGCCGACCACGTTCTGCATCCGGCGGGCAAAGGTGTTTGCAGCGGCGTGTGAAAAACCGTGGTTTCTAACAAGCGCCGGCGGTCCATTCGGACAGTGAAGATTAAAAACAGCATGCTGGTTCCCGTCCAGTACGTGGACGTGCGCCGGCATATGGTCGTTCAGATAAATCACGACGCGTGCAGCGCCGATGCGAAAAATCGTTGGCATGTGTTCACTCTATACGTTGGCAGCGCGCAAGTAAACCCAAACGCTTGGGTTTTTTCTGGCATTGTTGTTTTCCGCATGCAGACAATCGCAGCAGCGGAAATCCAAGCTTAAGGAACCCGCCCTGTCGCCGCTATCAGCCGGATGGCTAACGCGCTCGTTTGCGCTGAGTATTAACTACCGGAAGCGTCCGACTGGCATAGAATGACAGCCACTTTCGGGCACGGTCGGCCCTCGCGCGCCGCCCGGCACCATGTCCAGTTCACGCCACTGAATCTTGTCGAACATGCCCATCACTTCGCCGCAATTTGCTCCCCTCGCGCAACTCGCTGCAGCCCTTCGCGACGGCAAGGCCACTAGCCGGATGCTCGTCGAACAGGCACTCGAACGCATCGCAGATCCCGCCGGACAAGGCGCGATCGCTTTCCTTCAGGTCGATGCCGGCCGCGCCCGCGCCGCCGCTGACGCGCATGACGCACTTCGCCGCGCCGGCACCGTGCTCTCGCCGCTCGCAGGCATTCCCATATCGATCAAGGATCTCTTCAATATCGAAGGCCAGGTCACGCGCGCGGGTTCGCGCGTGCTGGCCGACGCACAGCCGGCCAAGGCTGACGCCGTCGCCGTTGCACGGTTGCGGCGTGCCGGCGGCGTGATCGTCGGGCGAACCAACATGAGCGAATTTGCGTTTTCCGGGCTGGGGCTGAACCCGCATTACGGGACGCCGCGCTCGCCGTATCGAAGCAACGTGGCGGGCGACGAACGCATCGCGGGCGGCTCGTCTTCAGGGGCGGCGGCATCGGTCGCGGACGGCATGGCCGCCATTGCACTGGGCACGGACACCGGCGGTTCCATCCGCATCCCGGCCGCGCTCTGCGGACTGACCGGCTTCAAACCGACCGCGGCGCGCGTGCCCACGCAAGGCGGCGTGCCCTTGTCCACGACGCTCGATTCGTTCGGGCCAATCGGGTTGTCGGTGGCGTGCTGCGCGTTGGTCGACAGGATCCTGGCCGGCCGCGACGCCGTCGTGCCAGCAACCCGGCCGCTCGACGGCGTGCGCCTCGGCGTGCTGACCAACTTCGTGATGGACGGCGTCGACGAAACCGTTGCAAGCGCGTATTCGGCTGCCATCGGGCATCTGTCGGCGGCGGGCGCGTTGGTGGAGGACGTGCGTTTCGGGCCGCTCGACCAGCTTGGCGAGATCAGCCGCTTCAGCTTCGCGTCCATGGAAGCATATGCGTGGCACCGGCAATTGCTCGCAGCGCATGCCGACCAGTACGACCCCCGCGTGCGCACGCGGATCGTGAAGGGCGCGCCGGCTACAGCTGCCGATTATCTCGACCTTTTGCAGGCACGCGCCGCGATGATCGAGCAAGCGCGCACGCTGTGGCAGCGGTTTGACGCCATCGTGTGCCCGACCGTGCCGGTCGTGCCGCCGCGCATCGCCGATCTGGAACACGACGACGAAGCATTCGGCCGCATCAATGCACTGATCTTGCGCAATCCGTCGGTCTTCAATTTCCTCGATAGTTGCGCGTTGTCACTGCCTTGCCATCCACGTGGCGAAGCTCCGGTCGGCCTGATGCTGGCCGGCGCGCCATTTGGCGACGACGTGCTGCTTTCCATTGGCCGCGCGGTCGAAGCCGTGCTTGAGACCACCCGATAAACAACGCGATAGAATTCCGTCGCCGGATGCGCATCTTCAGGTGCTTTTTTCTCGAACCAACCGGAAATATGAATAATTCATTGAATCACTTCACCATGCACGGGGACGATCGCGCAATTCGCCGCGAACGGCGGCTACTGGTCCTGCTTGCGCTGATAAGCCTGGCACTGGTCGGCGGCGCGCTTTATCTGCAGTTCGTGAAAGGTGAAGATCCCTGCCCGCTCTGCATCATCCAGCGTTATTTCTTCGTGCTGATCGCCGTATTTGCGCTGCTTGGCGCGTCGTTCAGAGGTTGGCGCGGGATCGCGCTGCTCGAGGTGCTCGTCGTCCTCTCAGCGCTGGGCGGCGTGGTCGCTTCCGCGCGGCACGTCTATGTCCAGGCGCATCCGGGTTTCAGTTGCGGTTTCGATGCGCTGCAACCCCTTGTGGATTCCCTGCCGCCCGCGCAGTGGCTGCCGCAGGTGTTCAAGGTCGCAGGCTTGTGCGAGACGCCGTACCCGCCAATTCTCGGACTTTCGCTTCCGCAGTGGGGCCTGATCGGGTTCACTGTAATGTTTCTGGCCGTCGCCGGAAGTTTGTGGTCCAAACGCAGGCTGCGAGCCTGATAAACGGGCCTCGGCGCTGGCCCTGTGTTTCGCCGAGCCCTTGAACTCCCCGAACCGCGTCAGCCAAGCAAATCCGGCCGCTCCAGGCCGCTGCGCCTCGAATCCGGGGCTTTCCCCCTCGCCCCGGATCACCCGCGTCGCCGAACGCGTTCCGCCCTCATTCGGCTCCTCGCATGATCTGGATACGCTCACCGGAATCTTTTCAAGATATTGCGGTGATATCTTGTTTCATGGATGGCGATCCACGTGCGCTCTTCGGCCGGACTTTCAAAGCCGATTTCGCGTAACGCGCGCCTGATCCGCAATGTCTCGGACTTCTATATGACAACGCAAACCATCCGGTTTTTTCAGCACGGCGCAATCCGCGAAGTGCTTGATGCACCCGCCACCCGCACCGTGCTGCAGCATTTGCGCGAACACGACCAATGCACCGGCACCAAGGAAGGCTGCGCCGAGGGCGATTGTGGCGCGTGCACGGTGGTTATCGGTGAACTGGATGGCGACGGGCAACCGCAGCTCAAGGCGGTCAACGCCTGCATCCAGCTCATGCCGACGCTCGATGGCCGCGCGCTTTTCACCGTCGAAGATCTGCGCGAGAAGGACGGCACGCTGCATCCCGTCCAGCAGGCCATGGTCGATTGCCACGGTTCGCAATGCGGCTTCTGCACACCGGGTTTCGTGATGTCGATGTGGGCGCTCTACCAGAATCAGCCGAGCGACGCCGGCATGCCCACCCGCGACGAAATCAACGCCGCCCTCTCCGGCAATCTCTGCCGGTGCACGGGGTATCGGCCGATCGTGGATGCTTCGCAGAAAATGTTCGAGTATCCGCGCTCGGCGCTCGACCGCGAGACGCTCAAAGAGCAACTCCAATCCATCCAGCGCAAGTACACGTTCGAATACACGGCGCCCGACGCACGCGGCGCCGCGTTCGGCCGTCCGACCTTCTACGCGCCGGTGACGCTCGCGGAGTTCGGCCGCCTTCGCGCCGAACACCCGGACGCAAGGATTCTTGCCGGCAGCACGGACATCGGCTTGTGGATCACCAAGCAATTCCGCAATCTCGGCGATATCCTCTTCATTGGCAATGTGGCCGAGTTGAAGTCCATTACGCGCGATGCTCAATGGCTCACCGTTGGCGCGGCGGCGTCGCTGGAAGATGCGTATGGCGCGCTCTCGTCCATTTATCCGGAACTCGCGGAGATGTGGACGCGCTTTGCATCGCGGCCGATCCGCAACGCCGGCACGCTCGGCGGGAATGTCGCGAACGGTTCGCCCATCGGCGATTCCATGCCTGCGCTGATCGCGCTCGACGCCGAAATCGTGCTGCAGCGTGCGATGAAAACCCGCTCGATGCCGCTCGACAAGTTCTATCTCGGCTATCAGAAATCCGCGCTCGAACCGGGCGAGTTCGTGGCGGCGATCCGTGTGCCGCTGCCATCGGCGAAATTGCGTTTTCGCACTTACAAGGTCTCGAAGCGCTACGACTCGGACATCTCGGCCGTGTGCGCGGCGTTCGCGGTGACGCTCGATGGCACCCGTGTCACCGCCGCGCGATTCGCGTTCGGCGGCATGGCGGCAACGCCGAAGCGGGCATCGAATGCCGAAGCCGTCCTGGTGAATCAGGAGTGGAACGAGGCGAACGTCCAGGCCGCCATGCAGGCGCTGGACGTCGACTTCCAGCCGCTCACCGACATGCGTGCGTCGAGCGCCTACAGAAGCAAAGTGGCGCGCAACGTGCTCTGGCGTTTCTTCCTGGAAACGCGCGAGAACGAGCCGCTCGCACTCCACGACGTCAACGCGTTCGCGTTCGACACGCAATAAGCGGGTCTTTCACAGGCCGTATAAACGCAGCACCACAAGCATCAAGGACCACGCGATGAACAAGCGTACCGATCCCCTCCTCGACAGCGCCGCCGACAGCGAAATCACGGCGCGCACCGGTGAAACCCTCGACGCGCCATCGGCTAAAAAGCCGGAGGGCGCCGCGATCGGCGTCGGCTTGCCGCACGAATCGGCGCACCTGCATGTAAGCGGCGAAGCCACGTATGTGGATGACATCGGCGAGGTGCGCGGCACCTTGCACGCGGCGCTTGGCCTGTCGCGGCATGCGCATGCGCGCATCGTGTCGATCAACCTCGATCTCGTTCTTGCCGCGCCCGGCGTGATCGCCGTCTTTACCGCCGACGACATCCCCGGCGAGAACAATTGCGGCCCCGTGCTGCACGACGACCCGATCCTCGCCAAAGACGAAGTGCATTACCTTGGGCAGCCGGTGTTTGCGGTTATCGCGGAAACGCACGATCTGGCGCGCCGCGCTGCCGCGCTCGCCAAAAGCGAAGAAGTGATCCGGTACGAACCGCTCGAAGCCATCCTCACACCGCGTGATGCCAAGGCGAAGAAGGAATTCGTGTTGCCGCCGCTGCATTTGAAACGTGGCGATCCGGATGGAAAGATGGCGGCGGCGAAGCACCGGCTCCAGGGTGAATTCGAAGTCGGCGGGCAGGAGCAGTTCTATCTGGAAGGGCAGATTGCGTACGCTGTCCCGAAGGAACATGACTCAATCCTCGTCTATAGCTCGACGCAGCATCCGAGCGAAATGCAGCATCTGGTCGCGCACATGCTCGACTGGCCCACGCACAACGTCCAGTGCGAATGCCGCAGGATGGGCGGTGGATTCGGCGGCAAGGAATCGCAATCGGGGATCTTTGCGTGCATCGCGTCGCTGGCCGCGCATTTGCTGCATAAACCCGTGAAACTGCGGGCCGATCGCGACGACGATTTCATGATCACCGGCAAGCGCCACGACGCCGTCTACACCTACGAAGCCGGCTTCGATGACGACGGCCGTCTGCAAGGCGCGCGCGTGGAAATCGCATTGCGCGCAGGTTATTCGGCGGATTTGTCGGGCGCCGTGGCGACACGCGCGGTCTGCCATTTCGATAACGCGTACTTCTTGAAAGACGTCGATATCACCGCGCTGTGCTGCCGCACGAACACGCAGTCGAACACGGCATTTCGCGGCTTCGGCGGTCCGCAAGGCGCGCTCGTGATGGAAGTCTTGATGGATGAGATCGCGCACCGGTTGAAGCGCGATCCCGTCGATGTGCGTCGCGTGAACTACTACGGCATCGGCGAGCGCAACGTTACGCCGTACGGCCAGACCGTCGAAGACAATGTGCTTCAACCCCTGACCGATGAACTGGTTTCAACGAGTGCCTATGCGCAGCGGCGCCGTGCGATTGCCGCGTTCAACGCAACAAGTCCCGTGCTCAAGCGCGGCATTGCGTTCACGCCCGTCAAGTTCGGCATCTCGTTCAACGTGCCGTTCCTGAACCAGGCCGGCGCGCTCGTGCATGTCTACAAGGACGGCTCCGCGCTCGTGAATCACGGCGGCACGGAAATGGGCCAGGGCTTGAACACAAAGGTCGCGCAGGTCGTGGCGAATGCATTGGGCGTGGCGTTATCGCGAGTTCGCGTGACGGCGACCGATACCTCCAAGGTCGTGAATACATCGGCGACGGCGGCATCGACGGGAAGCGATTTGAACGGTAAAGCGGCCGAAGCCGCCGCACTCACCGTTCGCGCACGGCTCGCGGAACTGGCGGCAAGACAACTCGGCGGACGTCCGGAAGACGTGCGTTTCCACAATGGCGTGGTGGAATCGAACGGTGGCCAGATGCCCTTCGATCAACTCGTCGCGGCTGCTTATCTTGCGCGTGTCCAGTTGTGGTCCGATGGTTTCTACGCCACGCCCAAGGTCAACTGGGATTCGAAAACGCTGACCGGCCAGCCGTTCTACTATTTCGCGTACGGCGCGGCGATCTCGGAAGTGGTCGTGGACACGCTGACCGGCGAATGGCGTTTGCTACGCGCCGATATCCTCCACGACGCGGGCCAGTCGATCAACCCATCGCTCGATATCGGTCAGGTGGAGGGCGGCTTCGTGCAAGGCATGGGCTGGCTCACGACCGAAGAACTCTGGTGGAACCGCGATGGCCGCCTGATGACACACGCGCCGTCCACTTACAAGATTCCATCAGTGAGCGATATTCCTGCCGCGATGAACGTGAAGCTCTTCGAGAACCAGAACGTCGAGCCGACCGTGTTCCGTTCAAAGGCCGTAGGCGAGCCGCCGCTGCTGCTCGGATTTTCGGTGTTGCTCGCGATTCGCGCGGCCATCGCGTCGACAGCACCCGATTCCATCGATGCCCCCGTTTTGCGCGCCCCCGCCACACCTGAATCGATACTGAACGCTTTGGACGCGCAAGCATCGAAGCAAGTAGTCGAAGCAGTAGCAGACGTCGCGCAGCCCGCGACGGTCAACTAGGAGCGCACACCATGCAAGCCTGGCTGCACGACCTGCAACACCTTCTCGCACACGGCGACGCCGTCGTGCTGGTGACGGTCGCGCGCGTGCAGGGTTCGGCGCCGCGCGAGCCGGGAACGAAGATGCTCGTTACCCGCGACGACACGCGTCATACCATCGGCGGCGGCCATCTCGAATGGAAAGCGATCGAAACCGCGCGGCAAGTGCTGAAAGACGGCGCGCGCAGTCCGCACATGCGGCGTCTCGAACGTTTCGCACTCGGCCCGAGTCTCGGCCAGTGTTGCGGCGGCGCAGTCGTGCTGGCGTTCGAGCGCCTGGATATCGGCGATCTGGCATGGGTGACGTCGCTTAACAAACGCCTGACGCAGGGCCATCCGACCGTGCGCAGCGTCGGTTTCGGTCCCTTCCCCGAAGCTGTGATGCTGTCCGATCCCGAGCCGGGCACGAACACGCAGGACTGCCTGCTCTGGGACGGCTCAGGCTTCGACGAAAGCGGCGCATTGCTCACCGAGACCATCACGTTGCGCGAGTTCTCCGTGGTGCTGTTCGGCGCGGGACACGTGGGCGCGGCGATCGTCAGGGTGCTGGCCAATCTGCCATGCCGGGTCGTCTGGGTCGATGAACGCGATGAAACCTTCCCGCCCCCGGATCATCTCCCTGACAACGTCACCATGGACGCCAGCGGCACGCCCGAATCCGCCGTGGACGAAGCCAGGGCCAACAGCTATTTCCTGGTAATGACGCATAACCACGCGCTCGATCTCGCGCTCGCCGAACGCATTCTCCGCCGTGGGGATTTCGCGTTTTTCGGCATGATCGGTTCGCACACGAAGAAGGTCCAGTTCGAGCGGCGTCTGGCGGCGCGCGGTATCGAACCCATGCGGATTGACCGCATGACCTGCCCCATCGGCGTACCCGGAATCGTTGATAAAGCCCCGGAAATGATCGCAGTCTCCGTTGCAGCCCAGTTGTTGCAGAAGGTCGAAGAACACGCCGCGCACGGCTACAATTCCGCGCAGCATCCGCAAACCGCGTGATCAAGACCTTTTTTAAGCACAACAACATGACTGCCACTCTCGCCGAAAAGATCGCCCGCGCGCCCAAAGCCGAGCTCCATATCCATATTGAAGGTTCGCTCGAACCCGAACTGATTTTCGAGCTGGCAAAGCGCAACGGCGTGACGCTCGCGTACGATTCCATCGATGCATTGCGCGCGGCTTACGCATTCACCGACCTGCAATCGTTCCTGGATATTTATTACGCCGGCGCGAGCGTGCTGCTGCACGAACGCGATTTTCACGACATGACCATGGCGTACGTCGAACGCGCGCTTGCCGACCATGTCACGCACACCGAAATTTTCTTCGATCCCCAGACGCACACCGAGCGCGGTGTGTCGATTGCGACGGCAATGGCGGGTATTGAAAGCGCGTTGGCCGAAGGCGAGAAGCGCGGCCTGACGAGCAAGGTGATCCTGTGTTTCCTGCGCCATTTGCCGGAGGAAGACGCGCTCAAGACATTCAATGAAGCCCTGCCCCTGTTCGATCAATACAAGCATCGGCTGATTGGTGTCGGGCTGGATTCGTCGGAGCGTGGACATCCGCCGTCGAAGTTCGAGCGCGTGTTCGCAAAGGCGCGCGATAAAGGCCTGAAACTCGTGGCGCATGCAGGCGAAGAAGGACCGCCTGCGTACGTGTACGAAGCGCTCGATCTGCTGAAGGTCGATCGTGTCGATCACGGCGTGCGCAGCATGGAAGACCCGGCGTTGGTCGCGCGTCTCGCCGATGCCCGCATTGCGCTGACCGTCTGCCCGCTGTCGAACCTGAAGCTGCGCGTCTTCGACGACATGACCAAGCACACGCTCAAGGCGCTGCTCGACCAGGGCGTGGCCGTGATGATCAATTCGGACGATCCGGCGTACTTCGGCGGTTACGTGAACGCCAATTACTTCGCGATCCAGGAAGCCCTGAATCTCACCGATGCCGAGGTCTACACGCTGCTCAAGAACAGCCTGGAAGCCTCGTTCGTGACGGATGCAGAACGCAACGCCATGGTCGCCAAGCTCGATGCCTACTGGCACGCAGCGGCCTGACGCGCGGGAACGTCATGGCATCGATTACTCAGGACAGCACCACGCTCGAGCGTTTCTTCGGCATCCGCGCCGCGGGTTCGCGCACGAAAACGGAAGTCGTCGCGGGCATCACGACCTTTCTCACGGCGATGTACATCATCGTCGTCAATCCAGGGATCTTGTCGCAGGCGGGCGTGCCGTTTCCCGCGGCGCTGACGGCGACCGTGATCGTGAGTTTCCTCGGCAGTTGCGCGATGGGTTTGTACGCGCGCAACCCCGTGCTGGTGGCGCCCGGCATGGGCATGAACGCGCTGTTTGCGTTCGTGATGGTCCACGGCGGCAAGATGCCGTGGCAGACGGCGCTTGGCTGCGTCTTCTGGGCCGGCGTGATCTTCGCGGTCCTCGCGTTGTTCAACGCGCGCAAGCTGGTCGTCGATGCCATTCCGGCGAATCTGCGCCACGCTGTATCGTGCGGCATCGGGCTCTTTATCAGCTTGATTGGCCTGGTCAACGCGAAGTTCGTGGTCGGCGATCCGGTCACGATCGTGCATTCGGCATCGCTGAATCCGGTAGTGATCACGTTCCTGATCGGCTTGGCCGTGACCACCATCCTGGTCGCGCGCAAGGTGACCGGCGCGCTGATGCTAGGCATCATTTTCACGACCGTGATTGCGATTCCAATTGGCCGGTTCTGGGGCGACGGCACGGCATACTGGCCCGCCGCAATCGCCACGAAAACACTCGTGAACTGGAACGGCCTGGTCTCGGCCCCGGATTTTTCGGCGCTCGGCCGGCTCGATATTTTCGGCTCGCTGAAGGTGATCTACTGGCCGTTCATCTTCGTCATGTTGTTCACGTCGTTCTTCGACGCGCTTTCAACCTTCATGGCGATCTCGGAAGCCGGCAAGCTTTACGACAAAGATGGCAACCCGCGCAACATCCGCGAGTCGATGATGGTCGATTCGTTCTCCGCACTGATTTCCGCGCCGCTCGGGACAAGCCCGGCGAACGCCTACATTGAATCGGCGGCGGGGATTTCGGCGGGCGGACGCACGGGCCTGGTCGCGGTCATCGCGGGCCTGTGTTTCCTGCCGTTCCTGTTCCTCTCGCCGCTGCTCTCGCTCGTGCCCGCAATCGCGACGGCGCCGGCGCTCGTGCTTGTCGGCGTGTTCATGATGGAATCGATCACGAAGATCGAATGGGGCCGTTTCGACGAAGCCATTCCCGCCTTCCTCGCAATGATCCTGATCCCGCTGACCTACTCGATCACCGATGGCATTGCGTACGGATTCCTCGCGTTTGTCGTGATCAAGTTCTTCACGGGCCGCGGAAAAGAAATCAAGCCGGCGATGTGGATTGTCGCCGCGCTTTCGTTGCTGCTTTTGACACAGCTATAACACGCTTTACTGGAGACGTTTCAAATGCCTACGCCCACCCGCCAGACCGCCTACCGCGCGCAACTTCTCACGTTCCGCGACGATCCTGCTTTCTCCGACAGCAACGCCGTGTATGAGACCGACGGCCTGTTGCTCGTGGAGAATGGCCGCGTGGTGGCGGCGGGCGCGTATGCGGCCTTGCGCGCTCAGATCGCGCCGGACGCCATCGTCAAGGATCTGCGCGACAAGCTGATCGTGCCGGGCTTCATCGATTCGCACATTCACTACCCGCAGACCGACATGATCGCGTCGCCCGCGCCCGGTTTGCTGCCATGGTTGAACACGTACACGTTTCCGACCGAGCGCAAGTTCGAAGACCCGGCGTATGCACGCGAGACGGCAGGATTTTTCATCGATGAACTCCTCGCGTGCGGCACGACCAGCGCGCTCGTGTATTGCACGGTCCACAAGCAATCCGCCGATGCCTTCTTCGGCGAAAGCGAATCCCGCAATCTGCGCATGATCGCGGGCAAGGTGCTGATGGATCGTAATTGCCCGGAATATCTGCAAGATACCGCGCAATCCGGTTACGACGACAGCGCCGAACTCATCGCGAAATGGCATGGCCGCGGACGTCAGGAATATGCGCTCACGCCACGTTTTGCGCCGACCTCCACCGAGGCGCAACTCGAAGCCTGCGCGGTGCTCGCGCGCAAGCACCAGGACGTATATATCCAGAGCCACGTCGCGGAAAACACCGACGAGATCAAATGGGTCGAAAGCCTGTTCCCCGGGCATCGAAGCTATCTGGACATCTACGATCACTACGATCTGCTGCGTCAACGCGCGGTCTATGGCCATTGCATCTACCTCGACGATACCGACCGTCAACGCATGGCCGAGACCGGCGCGGTCGCGTCGCATTGCCCGACATCGAACCTGTTCCTCGGCAGCGGCCTCTTCGATATCGAAAAAGCCGGCAAAGCGAACATGCCGGTCGCGCTCGCCACCGACGTAGGCGGCGGCACATCGTTTTCGATGCTGCAAACCATGGGCGAAGCACACAAGATCGCGCGCCTGACAGGTCATCACCTGACGGCCGCACGCATGTTCTGGCTTGCGACGACGGGCGCCGCGCAAGTGCTCGATATGGCGGACAAGGTCGGGACGCTGAAACCTGGCAGTGAAGCCGATTTCGTCGTGCTGGATCCGGCCGGCACGCCGCTTCTCGCGCGTCGCACGACACGGGCGGACTCGCTGGAAGAACTGTTGTTCGCATTCGCAATGCTGGGCGATGACCGCGCGGTCTTCGAAACCTATTCGGCGGGGCAGCGTGTGCATGAAAGAGATGCACGGCGTGCTGCGGTTGCGGAGCTGGCTGCAGCTTGACCACGCGCGACGGGGCCATTTAACCGTTACGAGAACGTAAGCCCGATCGGACAAAATTACAGATCGAGCGCGTTTGTCGGCTTCCCGGTAAAGTTTAGCCTTTGGCAACGCCCGAGCGCTTACCCACCGTTCATGAAGCCACACATCAAGCCGCTTTATCGAGCCGTCCGAATCGGCTTGACCGTCCTGATTGCCGCAACCTCCGTGCACGCTTCGGCTTACGCGCTGGACTCCTTGCTCGATTGCAAAGCCGACGCGCACGCGTTCATCGCGCCGCTTCAACAGGACCACGTTATCGAAGCCACGCCCATGCGCGTGGAAGCCAATTCCATCAACGCATTCAAGCCGACGCGCGACAGCCATCTGACCGCCTTCGATTTCGGTGTGTTCGCGGTCGTCGGATTTCAAAAGGACGACGCGATCTTCAAGACCGGGACCGGCGCGCCAATCGCGGAATCGGCTTACGGCGCGGTGGTTATCGGCGGGGAAGAGTCAGTGAGACAGAAAGTTCGCGCCGCCGGAAGCGACGCCATCATCCATCATGTCGCGCCGTTCATCACCGCGATTTTCTGCAACCGGGATTGATGAGTTTCCAAAAAGAAGGCCGCGACAACATGGCGTTGTCGCGGCCTTCTTCGTTTGAGCACAAGCCTTGATGCTTAACGCACGATATTCGCTATCGATGCAATCAGCCCGTCGATGTCCGCTGCGTGCAAAGCGCCCATCGTGGAGATGCGGAACAGTTCGTTCGACAAACCGCCCTGCCCGGCGTAGATCACGAAACCCTTGGTCTTCAACGCGTCGTGCAAAACCGGGTACGTGGTTCCCGCGGGCAACCGGTAAGCCCGCAACACGACCGACGACTCGCCATCCGGCAGCGCGCCTTCGATACCCAACGCAGCCAGCCCCGAACGCGCCTGCTCGGCGAGCGCCGCGTAGCGCGCATGACGCGCGTTCAGGCCGCCTTCGTCCTCGAACTCGCGCAGCGCTTCGACCAGCGCGTAATACGCGTGCACGGAGGGCGTAAACGGCGTATTGCGTTCGTCCTGCAACCTGGCCAGGCGCGTGATGCCGAGGTAATAGGTGCGGCTCGCAGCATGTTTCAGCGCTTCGCGTTTCGCGATCACAAATGCCGCGCCGGGAACGCCATGCAGACATTTGTTGGCGGTCGCGGCGACGGCGGTGATGCCGCCGCCATCGAAGTCGATATGCTCGGCGCCGAAGCTGCTCACGCCATCGAGCAACAAGCCGATACCGCGTGCCTTGCACGCCGCGCTCAACTGGTCGATCTTGTTCAGGCGGCCGGTTGTCGTCTCGTGATGGATGATCGCGACGTTCGTGAAACCATCCAGCTTGGCCGTGATCGCATCGACATCCGGCGCTTCCATCCACGCATACTTAACGACCTCGTGATCGATGCCGTACTGCGTCGCGATCTGCGCAATCCGCTCGCCGTACACGCCATTCTCGATGACCAGCAGACGTCCGCCCTCCGGCACCATTCCGGCGATCATGCTTTCCACGGCAGCCGTGCCCGAACCCGTCATCAAGACAGCCGTCCAGACCTTCGGATCAAGCGAATAAGCCGCAAGCAAACGCGAGCGCGCTTCGTCCTGCAGATCGAAAAATTCCGGCTCGCGATGGCACAAGTCGGTTTGCAGCAGGCTATTGCGCACGCGTTCGGTCAGCGTGACAGGGCCGGGGTTGAGCAGCAGCATGATGTCTAGCGTCCGATATGTTTTTGCAGGCGCGCGCGCACGTCTTCCGGTGTGATCGACGGCCGCGGCAAGTCGCCGGGCGTGCCGGTGCTGATCGACAGGCGGGCGAAGCGAACGCCATCGACACCCTTTGCTTCGAACAACGTGTCGATGACCGAAAGATCGTCGCCGTCGAGCGCCAGCGCGTACCCGCACGCCGATGCAATGCGTGCAAACTCGACGCCCGGCGACACGGTTGCCTGACCGCCGGTCGACTCGTGGGCACCGTTGTCGAGCAGCAGGTGCGTGAGGTTCGACGGGCCGTACGCGCCGAGCGTGGCGAACACGCCCATGCGCATGAGCGCGGCGCCGTCGCCATCGAGCGCGATCACGTTCAGGTCCGGGCGCGACAAAGCCAGCCCGAGCGCCATGGGCGTCACGCATCCCATTGATCCGACGAGGTACAACTGGTTGTCGCGGTCGTCAATGGCGTAGAGTTCGCGCCCGCAAAATCCCGTCGATGCCAGCACGACCGTGGATTCCTTCGGCGTATGCGCGATCACGCGTTGCAGTGCGTCGTGGCGTGAAGACAGTTCGCCGTTTTCAGCGAATTGCGTTCGGACTTCGGCGCGCTCGTTCAAAGCACGCCGGCGCACGCCGCTCAAGCCCTTCTTCGTGAGCTTGTACGGCGCAACACTGCCCTTCTGCATCACGAGCGCATACGGCCGCCCGGTGCTGTCCATATGCGCGGTCGCACGATCGAGCGCGGGACCAATTGCATCGGCTTCGGTGGGGAACAATTCCCATGGAATCTCCATGGTGTCCAGCATGGCTGGCGTGACCGGACCCATCAGCGCGTGCTGGGGTTCATCGGCAACACCGGGCTGGCCGCGCCATGTGACGATCAGCAATTGCGGCAGCCTGAACGTCCAGGTCAGCGACGTGAGCGGGCTCACCGCGTTGCCGAGCCCGGAGTTCTGCATCATCGCCACACCGCGCCGCTTCTTGAACTCGCCCGATGCGCCCAGCGCCACGCCCGCGATCAACGCAACCGCGTCACCCTCGTTCGCTGCCGAAACATAATTCAGCGACTCGTCCTGCAGCACGTAATTGATGAACGGCGTCAGGTACGAGCACGGCACGCCCGCGTACCAGTCGAAACCGCGCTCACGCGCGGCTTCGACAAATTGTGCAGCTTCGATCACGCGCCTGCCTCCGCGCCCGACGATCCGTTCGATCCGTACGGTGCTTGCCCGTGAGCGAAGTCACCGGCTTGACGCAGTTCGTCGAGGTCGTTCACGCCGCGCCAGTGGCCATGCACGTATTGCACTTCGATGCGCTCGCCCGCCGCGATCAGTGCGTTGAGCAGCGCGGCCATGTCGAGCCTGGCAAAGTCATCGCGTCGTTGCAGTTGTTCGAGCGTGGCGACCAGACGCTCGCGGCCCGCGCCGCGGACGTTGAGCAAGCCCATCCAGCGGCCTTGCGGCGCTTTCGATTCCACGTTTGCCGGAGCGGCCGAGCTCGTGACGCTTTCGAGCCAGACTTTCTGGCCGAAGAGCGCGCGGTCATCGGCGGTGGAGCAGAACGCAAAGTCCGTCGATGCAACCCCGGCTTGCGGCGTCTGCGACGAATCCACGACCACGCAGAAGTCGCTGTCGGACTCCACCAGATCGCGAAGAATGTAGCTGCGGAACAAGAGGTCGCCGTACGAGATGACCGTGTCGGCCGTGAACGATTTCGCTGCGCATGCGAGCGAAGCCAGTTCACCCGTCTGCTCATGCTTTTCGTTCACTACAAGGCGAACGCCCGATGTATCGATGGCATCAGCGCGATAACCGCCCACCACCGTGATGTCGTTGATGCCTTCCTTCTTGAACGCTTCGACCAGGCGGCGCAGCAGCGGCTTGCCCGCGATCGGCAGCATCACCTTGGGTTTGTCGGCGGTGACGGCTTCGAGGCCTGCGCCCCGGCTTGCCGCCAGAACAACCGCGTTACGCGATGCGCTCGCCGACGACAGATACACGCCCTCGGCCGTCGAATACTCTTCGGCGTCCTGCAGACGGAAGATCTCGTTCACGCTCGCCACGCGGTCTTCCACGTTCACGAGCGTCTGGCTGGTGTGGATTTCCTTCGCGATAGCCTGCATGGTCGATGCCGCGCCGCGCAGCAAATGGTTCGCCCAGATCACCGTGCTGATGCCGGCCTGACGAAAGACATCGGTTGGCGTGCTGTAGTACTTGGTCGGCACGATCACGAGCGGGCCGCGGCCGGCCCATTCACGTGCGAACGTGAGGATCTCGTCGGGCTTCGACAGCTTGCTGTGAATCAGGATGGCGTCCGCACCGGCTTGGCGATAAGCCTCGGCGCGCTTCAGCGCCTCTTCCATGCCCCAGCCGGCAATCAACGCTTCAACGCGCGCGACGATCGAGAAATTCGGATCGCTTTGCGAATCCTTGCCGGCCTTGATCTTGCCGCAGAACTCGTCCATCTCGGCGAGCGGCTGGCGCTCACCGTTCAGGAAAGAGTTCGTCTTTGGAAACTGCTTGTCCTCAATACACACGCCTGCAATACCGCGCTGTTCCAGCTTCTTCACCAACCGGCGGACATTATTGAAGTTGCCGTAACCAGTGTCGCCGTCGAGCAGGATAGGAAGGTCGCTGGCATCCGCCATGAACTCGAGCGTGTCGACCACTTGCGTCCAGCTTGCTTCGTTGTTGTCGCGTACGCCGAACTGCGCGGAGATCGTCAGGCCCGAGCCCCAGATCGCCTTGAAGCCGGCTTCCTTGACAATGCGCGCCGACAAGCCGTTGTGCGCTTCCATCAGGAATTCGAGCTCATTGCTTTGAAGCATTTCGCGCAGACGAAGGGAACGGGCATAAGCCGCGGGCAGTTGATACGGTGCGTTCATCGTAGGGCTCCAGCAAGCTGACGCAGTTGCGGCAAGACTTCGTCGGCCGCGCGTTTAACGTCGTTTTGAAAATCGATTTCGATCCACGGCGCGCCGGTTACATCGGCGACGTCGAATACCTGGCTGCGTTCCAGCAGCAGATCGCGGACAGCTTCTTCATGCGGCAGGTTCGCGCGACCCGTCGCGACGTATCCCGCGACGATCTCGGCCAGACGGCGTGCGGCGGTTTCATCGAAGCGGAAAAATCCCACCGATTCGCCAATCACGTCGTACTGCAGATCCGCCAGCACCTGCTTGCGCAACTCGACCGGTACGCCATTCGCCACGCAGAGTTTCACGGGTTCATCGCCCGCTTCGAAATCACGGTCGATCAACAAGCGGTTCACCGGCCCCGCGCCCGCGACCAGCGGTTCGAGAATGCGTTCGTCGTAAAGCACGTCGGCGTCCATCAGGAGCACGTCGCCGCCACGCGTCAACGCATCGGCCGCCGTATGCACGGACAACACGCTGCCAAGCGAAAACTCGTTGTTCACCACCACTTCGGTATGTGGCTTCCAGGCGATCGTGGCCAGTTCCTCTTCAACCACTTCGTGCTTGAATCCGAGTACAAAAACGATCTCGTCGACGCCCGCGGTTTTCAGCAGTTGCAGATGACGTTCAAGCAGCGACGATTCGCCAAAACGCAGCAGGCACTTCGGCTTTTGCTGCCCTTCAGGCTGCACGAGACGTAATCCCATGCCGGCGGCAAGGATGATTGCGCGCATGTTGATCCTATGGGTAAGGCTTTATTCGATATCCGGCACGCGCGCAAGACGACGGCGCTGCCAGCCCTTTTCAGCGAAATGAAGATAAACGATGCCCGGCAAACCCAGCAGCAATTCACGCGCGCGCTTGGCAAGCGAAAGCGCCAGGGCGGCTTCGGGCGGCAAACCAATCAGGCGCGCGAGCAGCAGGTAGCCGCCCTCCTGCACGCCGAGCGAACCGGGCACGGCGAACGCCGCGCCACGAATGGCCTGGCCAAGACTTTCCAGCATCAACGCTTCGCCCCACCCAACCGGCGAGCCGAGCAAATGCAGTGCAAGCCAGACTTCGCCCGTACCGACGATCCAGCCCAGCAGGCTCAGCGCGAAACTCGCGGCAACCGGTCCGGGCTTCTTGTAAAGCTCGAGCACGGCGCTATCGACGGCTTCCGCGCGCGATACCAGCGACGACCAGTCGCGCTTCTTCGAAAAGCGCGCCGCAAACTGGGAAGCAAAACGCGTTGCCCGGCCGAACAAACCCGCACGCTGCGCAAAGAAGAAGCCGACGACCATCAGCGAGCACACCACGATCACGATCAGCACCGGCAGCAACATGCCCACGCCCGATGCATAGCCGCTCAGGAGCGCGAGGCCGATCATTGCGAAGATCATCTGGCCGACGGACTGCATGGTCGTGCTGACGGTGATGACGGCGGCGGCGTCGCGCGCACGCATGCCGCGCTGCGAGAGATAACGCACCATCAGCATGGGGCCGCCTATCTGGCCGGCCGGCATCAGGCTATTGACGGACTCGCCGGTCCAGCGTGCGAGCAATGCGTCACGGAACGTGACATCGCGTTCATTGCGGGGGAAAAGAGTTTCGATGGCCAGCGCGTCGATCACGACCGGCAGCACATGAAATGCCGCGACCGCGAGCAGTCCCCAGCCAGCGGCCGCAAGCGCCGTCGCGACGGAACCGAAACCCTGCCAGCCCAGCAGCGCGATGAACAACACCACGCCGAGCGACAGAAGGACAGTTCCAGCGCGGCTCATGCGGCGCCGTTCCTCCCGCCTTTGCGGCGGAATACCTGGCCGAAACCGAAGTACGCGATCGAATCCTTCATGTTCGAGATAAAACGCTGCCACGGCCGCATGTTCGGATTCGTGACGTACTCGAAAGTCAGCGATACGCGAAATTCATTCGCGCGTGCGGGCGTGATGCGATGGCGCAGCTTGTCGCCATCGAAGAAAACAAGGCCGCCCGGCGGGATTTGCACCGAGCCGGGTTGATCCGGAATCTCAGGCGTGCGCGTGTGCAGCTCGTAGTCGAGGCGGCACGATGAATCGTCCATCACGCCCAGCAGCAGCGTGTAACGGCGGCCTTCGTAGTACGACGTGTCGTAATGCCAGCCGATGTGATCGCCCGCCTTCGTATAGAAATACAGCGCGTAGGCATGCGGGTCGTCGGCAGGAGACTCCTGGAGCGTGTCGCCGCTGATCTTTTCCAGCCATTTGATCAGCGCGGGAGACCGGTACAAATCGGCGATGAACGGCGCCAGTTCGTCAATTGTGTGCCGGCTTACGCTGCCGCCCGCCTTGTGCCCCGGAATGTAATTCCGGTTGATTGAAGGCGTCACGGCACGCACGGCCTCGACGAGCTTTTCCGTGAACGCGCTTGGCAGGAAGTCTTCCAGATACAGGAACGCGCCCTGGTCATCGAAGGTCTTGTGCAGCGTTGCCGGCTGAAGACCCGCGGCAAAACGCTGAAAATGTGCGGCGAGCGCTTCGTCGACAGCCTGCACGCCTTTGCGCGCGGCAGTCGTGCCGCCGTAACTATGCGTGGAAGCCGGATTGACAGTTGAATTCATTGAACAGCCTGCAAGTCTTGTCCGTCGGCGTCCCCGCTCGATGCTGTATTACGGGCGGCACGGCGAACCACACGCAGATAGTCCACCACGACCCATACTGCAAACAGCGGCGCGCCGATGGAAGCAGCAACAAGGAACGGCGTCATGCCATTGAGCAGGGTCACGACGGGCAACAGATACAAAACGTCTTCGGTTTCAAAGCCTGCCATGGACGCCTGTTTCGTACCGTTTTTACCCGCCATGGATTCAATTCGCATGCGCAAGAAAAAGATCAGCGCGACTGCAACGCCCGCTACGCCGCCCAGCCATTGGGCCGGAACGATCATTGACGGATGATGCACGCCGACGTAGAACCCAAGTCCTACAAACAGCAACACGGTCACGACAGAATCGCACGCGAGGTCGTAAAAATGACCGGTCTTGCTGGATTGCCCACTGATCCGCGCCAATTCACCGTCCGTATGATCGACAAAATTCGACACAGCGATTAGTAAAGCACCCAGGCTGCAAGACCAGAAACTGCCAACCGACAGGTAGTATGCGCCAACCACGCCAATGAGCAGGCGCAAGGTGGTGAGATGGTTGGGGGTAATCGGGGTGCCGATCAGCGGCGTAACCAGGCGCCGGGCGAGCCGCGCGTCCAAGGTTGCGGGCTCGGGAAGGGCACGGAGTGTAGCGTTGCGGGGATTGTTCATCCTCGAAATATATCTCGTTTCGAGTTTAATTGCATATATGGGGTCACCGGATTCGATGCGCGTTAGAGCCGCACTGTGTCCGCATTCGAGCACAGTGCAACGCAAAGTTTTATTGCTCGTTTGAGTGTTCCAAACCTAAACCATGGTGCGGGCAAAGTAGCCCGTCTAAACGTCGGTATTTTTTTCTTGACCGCCTACTGCAGGGGTACTGGCACCGCCGTCGGCGGGCTTGACGGTTTGCTGGCGCTTCCCGCTGCGACCGCGGTCTCATTGCTGGCACTCCCGGTTTTGTCGAGCGGAATCTTCACCGTGCGGACCGTTCCGTTACCCAGCGGGAAATCGGTCAGCGCGCTACGGATCAAATATGGCATGGCCCGCACCAGCGACGCCTCGCCGCCCGAATTGCTTGCGCTCACCTTGTAAACCTCGCGCCCGGTTGCCCGATCAGTCAGGCGGATCTGCAGCGCGTGGACGAATACAGGATAGCTTTGATCGACGTATCCCGCCGGGCCCATGTCCCAGCCGCCCCACGCCCCGTAACCACCCCAGCCTCCGTACGGGCGTCCGTACCAGCCGCCGTACATGGGCCACGGATCGTAATAGACCGGCTGCCGCACCGTCACGAAGTCACCGCGAATGGAATACGACAACTCGACCCGATAAGTCGCGCTCGTATCCGGCACCTGCCGAAACGAATGCGTCGCGAGTTCGTTCGCAACCAGCGCTTCATACGTTTTCTGTTCGATGCTGTTCTGCTGCTCCGCCGAGCGCGCAAACGCATACGTCCGGGTCGCGTCGCTACCCGACCAGTCCGAAAACGCCGAGACCTGCGTCTGGACGTAGGTCGTGCACCCTCCGAGCAGTGCGAAACCCGCGATCAGCGCTACGCGCGCCGCACTTTTCCATTCTCCGCACAACCGTCCAAACGCCATGGCCGACCTCTTTGATTCCGTTGATCTTCTTACGCTGATTTTTTAGCGAGCCCCACCAAGCCAGTGCCACAAGCGCTGCATGGATATTGCCTTGCCCCACCTGTTAAGAGACTGTAATGCCCTGTCGAAGTTCGGGGAATAGGCCATTCGGCTGACCCCGAATCGAGCCCACGTTTCTCCGAGCCTTTGTACAATGGTCCGATACAAGGCCGCCTCGACCGCCTCGCAGCCGAGGCACAGCTCCCAACTCAATTCGAACCGACATGTCCAACTCGACCGCCCCAGCCGTAATCCGCCGCGCCGACTACACGCCGCCCGCATTCCTGATCGACACCGTCGCGCTCGAGTTCGATCTCGTGCCGGAGCGAACCGTCGTGCGCAACACCATGCGCCTGCGCCGCAATCCGGACGCCGCGCCGGCGGCGAGCCTGGAGCTGATTGGCGAACATATGGAGTTCCTTGGCGCCACGCTTGACGGACGTCCGCACGCGGACGTCCGTGTCAGTGAAAACGGTCTATCGGTGAACAATATTCCGGACTCGTTCGAATTGACCATCGAAAGCACGTGCAACCCGGCGGCCAACACCACGTTGTCGGGGCTGTATGTATCGAGCGGCAATTTCTTTACGCAATGCGAGGCCGAAGGCTTTCGCCGGATCACGTATTTCCTCGACCGACCCGACGTCATGTCCACCTACACGGTCACGCTGCGCGCCGACAAGGCCGCTTATCCAGTCTTGCTGTCGAACGGCAATCTGATTGAAGAAGGCGACCTGGAAAACGGCCGGCACTTCGCCCGCTGGGAAGATCCGTTCAAGAAGCCGAGTTACTTGTTCGCGCTGGTCGCGGGCAAGCTGGTCAAGCTCGAACAGCGCATGAAGACGGGTTCGGGCAAGGAAAAGCTGCTGCAGGTCTGGGTCGAACCGCACGACCTCGACAAGACCCAGCACGCCATGGATTCGCTGGTCCATTCCATTGAATGGGACGAACGGCGCTTCGGACTGGAGCTCGATCTTGACCGCTTCATGATCGTCGCCGTCAGCGACTTCAACATGGGCGCGATGGAAAACAAAGGCTTGAACATCTTCAACACGAAGTACGTGCTGGCCAATCCGGAAACGGCGACCGATATTGATTTCGGCAATATCGAAGCTGTCGTCGGCCACGAATACTTCCATAACTGGACCGGCAACCGCGTGACCTGCCGCGACTGGTTCCAGTTGAGCCTGAAGGAAGGCCTGACGGTCTTCCGCGACCAGGAATTTTCCGCCGACATGGCCGCTGGCCACGAGCCGGGCGCCGCCGCGGATGCTGCGCGCGCGACCAAGCGCATCGACGACGTACGGGTCCTGCGCCAGATGCAGTTTGCCGAAGACGCGGGCCCGATGGCGCATCCGGTGCGCCCGGAAAGCTACGTCGAAATCAATAACTTCTACACGATGACCGTCTACGAGAAAGGCTCGGAAGTCGTGCGCATGTACCAGACGCTGCTCGGACGCGACGGTTTCCGGCGCGGTATGGATCTCTACTTCCAGCGGCACGACGGCCAGGCCGTGACGTGCGACGACTTCCGGCACGCCATGGCCGACGCCAACGGCCGCGACCTCTCGCAATTCGAGCGCTGGTACAGCCAGGCGGGCACGCCGCGCGTGACGGTGCGCACGCACTACGACGCTGCCGCCAAACGTTATTCGCTGACGCTCAAGCAAGGTTACGGCGAGGCGTCCGAGGCTGCGCGCGCGACGCAAAAAGGTCCGTTGCTGATTCCGTTCTCGATCGGTCTCATTGGCAAGAGCGGCGCTGACTTGCCGCTGAAACTCGAAGGCGAGAAAGAAGCGCTTGGCACAACGCGTGTACTGGAATTCACAGAACCCGAGCAGGTGTTCACGTTTACCGACGTCACGGAGGAACCATTGCCGTCGCTACTGCGTAATTTCTCGGCGCCGGTGGTGGTCGAATACGACTACACCAACGAGCAACTGGCGTTCTTGCTGGCGAACGACAGCGACCCGTTCAATCGATGGGAAGCCGGCCAGCGCCTCGCCACGCGCGAGTTGCTGACGCTGGCGGACCGGGCATCGAAGGGAGAAGAACTTACCCTCGACGACCAGGTGGTCGCAGCCTTCGCCCAGGTTCTCGAAGATCAAACACTCACGCCGGCGTTCCGGGAACTCGCGCTGATGTTGCCATCGGAGGCATATCTCGCCGAGCAAATGGCCGTCTCTGACCCGGCCGCGGTCCATGCAGCACGTGTGTTCGTGAGCCAGCGGCTCGCCACGAGCCTGCGCGACCGGTGGCTGGCCGTCTACGAAGCCAACCGGACGCCGGGTGAGTATCGCGCGAGCCCGGACGACGCCGGCAAACGCGGCTTGAAGAACCTCGCCCTCGCCTACTTGAGCCAGCTCGACGACCCGACCCGCGCCATCGAACTCGCGAGTGC
The DNA here is from genome assembly GCF_001557535.2 of Burkholderia sp. PAMC 26561. Classification (NCBI taxonomy): domain Bacteria; kingdom Pseudomonadati; phylum Pseudomonadota; class Betaproteobacteria; order Burkholderiales; family Burkholderiaceae; genus Burkholderia; species Burkholderia sp. PAMC 26561. Next base: position 2,202,018 of record NZ_CP014306.1, on the reverse strand, counting down.
GCAGTACGACGCCGCGAATAACATGACGGACCGGTCGGCGGCATTGTCGGCGTTGCTGACGGCGGGCGCATCGGGCTCGGCCGATACCACCGCTGCCAATGCCGCGCTCGACGACTTCTACAAACGTTTCGAGAACGAGCCGCTTGTCATCGACAAATGGTTCTCGTTGCAAGCCACGCAACGTGGCGGACCGAAACGCAACGTGCTCGAAATCGTGCGCAAGCTAATGCAGCACCAGGCGTTCACGCTGAAAAACCCGAATCGCGCCCGTTCGCTGATCTTCAGCTTCTGTGGCGCCAATCCGGCGCAGTTCCACGCCGCCGACGGTTCCGGTTACGCGTTCTGGGCGGAACAGGTGATCGCGCTCGACGCAATGAACCCGCAAGTCGCCGCGCGCCTTGCACGCACGCTCGAACAATGGCGCCGGTACACGCCTGCCTTGCGCGAAAAAGCGCACGCGGCGCTGGAACAGGTCGCGTCGAAGGTGAAGTCGCGGGATGTGCGTGAAATCGTGGAAAAGGCGCTCGGTCAATAATTGCCAGAGATCGAGCTTTCACGCAAAAACCGGCGCTTCGGCGCCGGTTTTTTTGTGCCATATAGCTGCCATGCTTTTTGTGACATCAAGACACACAAGCTGAGCGGGTAGAATCTGGGGCATTCGTCTTAACGCTCCCGGAGCCCAACGCAATGTCGACCCCTTCATCGATTTCCCGTCGCACCACGCTGACCAAGTTGCTGATTGAGCAGCAGCGCGAACATCAAAACCTTCCCGCCGACCTGCGTTTGTTGATTGAAGTCGTGGCGCGTGCGTGCAAGCAGATCAGCTATCAGGTCAGCAAGGGCGCATTGGGCGAAGCGCTCGGCTCGGCCGGCAGCGAGAACGTCCAGGGTGAAGTGCAGAAGAAGCTCGACATCCTCTCGAACGAAATCCTGCTCGAAGCCAACGAATGGGGCGGCAACCTCGCCGCGATGGCATCGGAAGAAATGGAAAAGATCTTCCCGATCCCGAATCGTTACCCGAAGGGCAACTATCTGCTCACGTTCGATCCGCTCGATGGCTCGTCGAACATCGACGTGAACGTATCGATTGGGACGATCTTCTCCGTTCTCCGATGCCCCGACGGCATGGAGCCGAGTGAAGAGGCGTTCATGCAGCCGGGTTCGGCGCAAGTCGCGGCAGGCTACGCGGTTTATGGACCGCAAACGGTGTTCGTGCTGACCACGGGTTACGGCGTCAACTGCTTCACGCTCGATCGCGAACTTGGTTCGTGGGTGCTCACGCAAAACAACATGCAGATTCCCACTGAAACGCGCGAATACGCAATCAACGCGTCGAACAGCCGTCACTGGTACGCGCCGGTGCAGAAGTATGTGAACGAACTGAACGAAGGCAAGGATGGTCCGCGCAAGGAAGACTTCAACATGCGCTGGATTGCATCGATGGTCGCCGACGTGCATCGCATCCTGAATCGTGGCGGCGTGTTCATGTACCCCGCCGACAAACGCACGCCGGATCGTCCGGGCAAGTTGCGCCTGATGTACGAAGCGAATCCAATGGCGTTCATCGTGGAGCAGGCGGGCGGCGCCGCGACCGATGGCGAACAGCGCATTCTCGATATCGTTCCGACCAGCTTGCATCAGCGCGTCCCGGTGTTCCTCGGGTCGAAAAGCGAGGTCGAACGCGTCACGCGCTATCACGCAGAAAAGAATTGACCAGGGGTCTTGCCAAACTCGGCGAAGGGTCCTTATAATCTCGTTTCTCTGATGCCGGAATAGCTCAGACGGTAGAGCAGCGCATTCGTAATGCGAAGGTCGGGGGTTCGATTCCTCTTTCCGGCACCAAATAGCATCAAGCAAAAGCCCAGTCTTCGGACTGGGCTTTTTGCTTTGCTGATTCGCGTTGCGTTCGACTTAAAAACTCAAGACATAAACTCCGCCCGCGTTATCTCATTATTTCTATTTGATGCACGCTTTCGGAAAATTCGTAATAAAAGTTGTGCATTGTGCGAATTCTTGGATATGAATTTGCCGCGCTGTTAAAGTGCCCATGATTTCGTTGCTTCCCCCGGGCCTTTATCAACACGCACGCTGCAATGCCGCCAAAACCCATTCAAATAAGCGTCCGCAACGCGATCCTGCAGCGCACGCGGCATCTTTCCGCGACTCCTGTGTTGAGTCTGCTTCTCTCGGGATGCGCGTTACGCGGTGCGCCGTCATATGAAATCTTCGGCGCCTATTTTCCGCTCTGGTTAATGAGCGCGTTGATCGGGTTTATTGGCGCGCTGATCGCACATCGAATATTCGTGTCCACTGGCCTTGCGCAGATCGTCCCGTTTCAGCGTTTCGTGTGCATGGCTATTGGCGTCATGATCGCCGTGCTCTTCTGGCTGTCGGGAACAGGACATCTGCCATGAAAATCGCCGGCAAACGCCAAGGCTTTATGAAAGGTCGAATGATCGCGGGCGTGATCATCGTGCTCGGTCTCGCAGCGGCGTACTACGCGTATGACCGGACAACCCGCTTTCCTTCGACCGATGACGCCACAATCGATGCCGATGTAGTCCACATCGCATCGCCGGTCGGCGGCCGCATCGTCCGGTTGCTCGTGGAGGACAACCAGCACGTTGCAAAAGGCGACGTGCTGTTCGAGATCGATCCGGTTCCGTTCCGGCTGCTGGTCGCGCAGACCCAGGCCGACCTCGATCTCGCCCGGGCGGCGCTGGAAACGCGCCGCAAGAGGCTCATCAGCGAGCGCGCTAATGCGGTGATCGCAGGAGATCAGACCGGAAAAGCCGCACGCAACTATGAACTCGCATCGCGCAGCGTGCAGCGGCTCACGCCGCTCGCGGCGAAGGGCTATGTGTCCACGCAGCAGCTCGATCAGGCGCAAGTTGCCCAACGCGACGCCGCGCTGTCTCTCAAGCAGGCACAAGAACAAAAGCAGGCAACCGCGCAGACGATCGGCGACGATGCAGGCGAAGTCGCCATCGTGGTTGCGCGCGAGGCCGCACTCGCGATTGCGCAGCACAGCCTCGATTCAAGCATCGTGCGCGCGCCGCACAATGGTTTTGTCACGGGCCTCTCGGTGCTGGCCGGCGAAACGGTCGCGCCGCATCAGTCGATCTTCACGCTCGTCCACTCGGACGAATGGTTCGCGGTCGCGAACTTCCGCGAAACGGAACTCGCGCGCATTCAACCCGGCGATTGCGCAACCGTCTATTCGATGATCGACCGAAGCCAGGCGATCCACGGCAAGGTGACGGGCATCGGCGCGGGTGTTGCCGATACCGACCGGATCGATCTGCCGCGCTCATTGCCTATCGTTCAGCAATCAGTGAACTGGGTCCGCGTCGCCCAGCGCTTCCCGGTTCGCGTGCGTCTTGACGAGCCGGCCGCGCAACTGGTCCGGGTTGGCGCAAGTGCGATGGTCGAGGTGCGGCATGGCGCAGCCTGCCGGTGATCTTGCCCGGCCGGGTGCCGCCGACATCCTGAAGCTCCTCGCGCCCTTTCCCGGGCGAGCGGCAATGGCGTGCCGCATTGCGTTGATCTGCGCGCTGACGGCATATGTGACAAGCGCCTACGGCACGATGGAAGCCGCGATTTCCGCTTATGTCGTGTTTTTCCTGAACCAGCCCGACCGGGTGATGAGCGTCGTGCAAAGCATCGCGATGCTCGTGCTGGTCACGGTGTTTCTCGGCATCGTACTGATCGTGGCCATGTTTGCGCTCGACGATCCCCTCTGGCGGGTCGCATGCATCGCGGGGCTGTCGTTCGGATTGCTGTTCGTGACGTCGGCGAGCAAGCTGCGGCCAGTGGGCGCGATCCTCGCGATGATCATCGGCTTTTTGCTCGATGAACTCGGCAGCGTGCCGTTCGGCGAAGTGGCGACCCGCGCCCTGCTCTACGCCTGGGTGATGACAGCAATTCCGTTCGCAGTATCGGTTTGCGTCAACGTGCTGATCGCGCCGTCGCCACGGCGGCTCGCGGGCCGCACGCTAGCCAGGCGCCTGCGGCTTGCCGCCCGGAGCCTGGTCGACCCGGAGTCGACACAAGCCGCACTCGGCGCCTGCTTGCGTGAAGGCGATGCGCAGATCGGCACATGGCTGAAGCTGTCAGTCGTCGACGGCTCGTCGGCGCGCGCGGATTTCCCGGCGCTCAGGCAAGCGGTTTCATCGACGCTTGCGATTCTGGTCGCCGCCGATCTGGCCGCCCGCGAAGCATCGGCGCGTTTGCCCGCAGCCTTTGCAGCACCGATGGCCGACACACTGGAGAACATGGCGCGCATGCTCGAAGCAGGCGGTTATCCGGTCGATATCGAGCTCACTCTGCCCGGCGTGGCTGAACTGCCGCCGCTCGCACGAGTCGTTGCCGAAGATCTGCAGCGGGCGATCACCCGCTTTGCGGTGGTTGAAGCCGATGCACCGCTCCCACCGCCCGCCGCCAAATCCGGCGGGTTCTTTCTGCCCGATGCATTCACGAACCCCGAGCACGTCCGCTACGCGCTGAAGACCACGGCAGCCGCGATGTTCTGCTATCTGCTCTACACGCAAATCAACTGGCCGGGCATCCATACCTGCTTCATCACCGTCTACATGGTGTCGCTCGGCACGACCGCCGAAACCGTAGAGAAAATGACGCTGCGTATCGCCGGGTGTCTCATTGGCGCGATCCTCGGTACGGCTGCGATCGTGTTCCTGATGCCCGTGACGACGGCCGCTCTCGGGCTGATGGGAATCGTGTTTGCCGGTACATGGCTCTCGGCGTGGATCGCGTTTGGTTCGCCGCGTATCGCGTATGCGGGATTCCAGATCGCGCTGGTGTTTTTCATGTGCGTGATCCAGGGTCCGGCGCCCGCATTCGACCTGACCATCGCGCGGGATCGCACGATCGGGATTCTGATCGGCAACGTGGTCGTCTATCTCATCTTCACGCGCGTGTGGCCGGTAAGCGTTGCGGCGCGCGTGGATGCCGGCCTCACCGCGCTGCAACAGCAATGGAAGCGGATCGCGATGCTGACGCACGCCGGCACGCGCCGCGCGATGGCCGCGAGCGCAATGGCTCAATGCGGCGCGCTGGAACAGGATCTTGCGACGATGCATTTCGAGCCGTCATGGGTTCGTCCAGATGCAACGTGGATCGCCGAGCGCCGCAACGCACTGGCCAGGCTCGACGCCCTTGAAACGCCCATGTTCCTGCTCGCAGAACGGCATCCGGGCGATACCGCCATCGACGATTGGATCAGCCGGCTTTCAGGTGAAACCGTTGGCGCCGGCACACCACCACCATCGCCCGCCGATGCAAACAACGACACGCGCACCGCCTTGCTCGGCCTCGGCAATGCACGCCTCATCCAACTCGAACACGCCGCGCCGAGCGACGCGGCGAAGGGCTTCACGACTCATGCTGCGGCTTAAGCCTTCCTTCGCACTGGCAATCCTGACGGCGGCGGGTCTGGCCGGGTGCGCGACATCGTCCATCGATATGGCGCCCGAGAGCCCCGACCATCCTTGGCAGCCAAAGACGGATTCGACGGGCGCCATCGTGCCCGGGCCGGCGACGGGATCAGCAGGATCGGTGTTGGCAAGCAACTATCAATTGCCCGCGAATCCCGCGCTCGCCGCCGTTCGCCCTCCTCCGGCGCTATCGCAGTCACATGCGTACGAGTTGGCCGAACTAATCGATCTGGCGGAATCGGCGAATCCGCTGACGCGTATTGCGTGGAACGATGCGCGCAACGCAGCGCTGGCGGCAGGCATTACCAAGGGCGCGTACCTTCCGCAATTATCGATAGCAGCAATGGGACAGTACGCGGCCACCCAGGGCCCGAACTCGTCGGCGTTCGACGGTTCGTCAACCAATGGCTCGGGACACGGCGCGACATCGGTGCTGTCGCTGCAATGGCTGCTCTTCGATTTCGGCGGACGCGCCGCACGCGTCGAGGCGGCGTCGCAGGGTTCGGTGATGGCGAACATCGGCTTTACCGCGGTTCACCAGCAAGTGATTTTCGATGTCAGCGTCGCGTTCTATACCTATCAGGCGGCGCGCGCCCGTATTGCCACCACGCGGCAAGGCCTGGACAACGCCGAAGCCATTTTCGCCGCCGCGCAATCGCGCTACAAACATGGCATCGGCACGGTCATCGAAGTCGCGCAGGCCAACCAGAACCGCGCGCAGGCGAAGCTCGCGCTGGTCCAGGCGCAGGGCGTCGAGAGCAATTCCTATCTGATGCTGATTTCGGCCATGGGAATATCGCCGTTATCGCAACCCATGATCGCCGTGATGCCGGCGCGCACGCTTCCGTCACCGGTGAACGATTCAATCGAGCGGATCGTGTCGGACGCGATTGCCCGGCGCCCCGACGTGCTAAGCGCCTATGCCGCCGAACGAATCAATTTCGCAAAAGTAAAGTCCGCCGAGTCGGAATTCATGCCGAAGGTTTTTCTCTCGGCGAACGGTGCGTACAACACCGGCAGTTCTTCCATATCGGCTGTTCCGAGCATCGGCCAGCAATTGCCGACGGTGAACCTGAGCGGCGGCCGCTACGGCGGCAGCGTGATCGTCGGCGTGACCATTCCGTTATACGACGGCGGCTTGCGGCAGGCCGTGCTCGCACAGGCACGCAACGATGCCGACAGTGCGTCCACCCGCCTCGCCCGAAGCCGCGAAGAAGCGGTCCGGCAGATTGTCACCGCCCAGAACACACTGCAGACGAGCCTTGCCGCGAACGCCGCCGCGAGCGAATTGCTGAGCGCCGCGCAGACCACGTACGACGCCGCGTTCGACGCATACCGCCAAGGCGTGGGTTCGATCACTGACGCGTTGCTCGCACAGAACCAACTGCTGGTCGCGAAAAACGCAAGCGCGGACAGTTACAGCGGCGCGCTCTCGGCGGCGGCCGCATTGGCGCTTGCAACCGGCTCGATTGATTCGGTTGCAGCGCGGTCCAACTAGCCCTTCAGCGCTAAATATTCTTTCGCTGCAATGCTTCACGCCGCACACTTAAAGTAATGCGTTAAGCCCGGAATTTAAACTCATCGTAAAACGAACATATTCACGTCGCTTTATCGATGTTTCGGATTTATCTGATTTGCGAACATTCGTTTCTATGGGAATGTGCGCTGCCAAACGCATCGAGAGCAAAAAGCTTTTTAAAAGTTAATAATTTGGTCAACCGAGCCGAAATGCTGCCGTTATCAATAATAGGAGGACGCGTTATTCAGCGGTTTGCGCCACGCCGAATAGCGCATCTGGCGCATCACGCAGAGTTTGAAGCATCCGGCGAAATATTTGCCGCAAAGCAGCATGGGTATCGGCAATAAAGGCAGAAGCCAATACCGACGGATTAACTTGTGAGACGCTTAAGTCACCTCAGGGTTGTTCCGTTAAAGCAACAAAGAAACCGGAAAAGTTCCAACCGCGCATTCGACGCTAGCGCGAAGCCAGAGTCGAGATTGATAATCGACCTCATACAAGGAGAGAAAGTGATGGACGCCAAACCGACCAAAATTCCGACGCCCGACAAGGTGCGCTGTCCGGATCAAGATCCGGTCGCAGTCGAATTCCTCGCGGAATTGCCGGAGCATGTCCGGGCCTTCTTCGACGAACAACGCAACCTGTGCGACTCGAAGTAATTGCTGAAAATTTTCGCATGCGCCATGCGTGTGCCGGCTTTGTGTGGACCGCGCGCGGACTGCGGCCGCTACACGCCTGAGTTTCGCGACATCTCTCCTCTGTGATGCCGTGCGCGGCCGCGCGCATCACAATGTGACAACCATTTCAAACATCGTGGGTTAAGCTGCGGCTCTTCGCACGCTAACGGCCGCTCATGCTCTCCACTTCCTTCTTGCGTACTCTGCGGACCATCGCTTTTGCCGCCACGTCCATGACGATCGCCGCGACGTTTGCATCGAATGCTCTAGCCGACGGCGACGATACTCCGCTCACCAATCTCATCGCGTTATCGTCGCAACGTTTGGCTCTGGCTGAACCTGTCGCACGCTGGAAATGGGCGAATCACGAATCCATCACCGATCAACCCCGCGAGGCCGCGCTGCTTTCCCGCATTGACAGTCAGGCGAAGGCCGCCGGAATCGATCCGGCGTTCGCGCGAGATTTCTTTCGTGATCAGATCGAGGCGAGCAAGGATGTGCAGAACGCCCTTTTCGACAACTGGCGCAAGTCCCGTCCGCCGGAAGGCACGCCACCGGATCTCGCCCGAGATACCCGGCCGCAACTCGATCGCGTGACAAATTCGCTGCTTGGCGCGCTGGCCCGCGTGGAGCCCTTGCGTCACGCCGATGACTGCCCGGTGCGCCTCTCCGACAGCATCGCTCGATGGAAACATATGACGCGCTACGACTCGACCCAGAATGCGCCGCTGACACGCGCGTTATCGCACGTCTGCGCGGGAGGCGTCGGGGCTGTGGGTTAAGCGGATTCGGTGCCAACCAGCATTGCAACCCCGAGCGGCACGATCTTCAATCCACGCGACAACCGCTCGCTGAGAATTCGATAGGTCGACAACTCGAAGACCGCCAATGCTGCGGACGAACGCAGGCGCGCAGCTTCGTCGAGAGAAGTTGCCGTGCCGAAAAACTGCCACCCGTCGACCACATGCCAGGCGCGCGCGCCGGTCGTGGCGTCCGCCTCTTCGATCGCAATTGCGCCGGGATGCGTCCATGGCGCGCCGCGCGGATCGTCGCGACGTGCTTTCGATACACGGTTATGCGCCGGACCAAGCCGCGCAATCGAACGCCCTTCCTCGAGCATCGCGCCAATCTCACCGCCCGTCCCCGTCCACTCGACGCGCCTCACGAGTTCCGCAAGCCGCTGTTCCTTCGCGGACCGCTTCATACCCGTCAAATGCGCGCGCACGCGCTGACGCAAACGCACGCTTCGCCCCACATAAAGCGGCACGTCGTTTTCGCCGTAGAACACATAGACGCCACAACCCGCCGGAATGCGCTCGATGGTGTCTTCATCGATATCCCCGGCCAGCCGGAAGCGCCGCGTGACCTGATCTATATGACCGCGGAGAATATCGGCGGAATGCGCGTTGTGGAGGTGCTGCCAGAACTGCCAGAGAAGATCGGCATCGGCGAGTGCCCGGTGACGGGCAAACGGAACCAGCGCGTGCCGCTCGATCAACGCATCCAGACCGTGCCGGCGCTCGGTAGGATAGATCGCGCGCGACAACTGCACCGTGCACAGAACGTCCGGCTGAAACCTGATGCCGTGTCGTTTGAATTCGCTGCGCAGAAAGCCGTGATCGAAGCGCGCGTTGTGAGCCACGAACAATCTGCCGTCGAGACGCGCCAGAAGATCATGCGCGATGACATCGAAAGTCGGCGCATCACGCACCATTGAATCGCTGATTCCGGTGAGTTGCTGAATGAAGAATGGAATGGGCTGCTGCGGATTGACGAGCGAACTCCATTGCGTCACACCCGCCGGGCCGACTTCGACCACACCAATTTCAGTGATTCGATGAACACCCAGGCTTCCGCCCGTTGTCTCCAGATCGACAAAAACCAGCGGCTCGGCACAATAGAGATTGGAAACGGTTGGGAGCAAGGCTGCTGACCACTAATAGAGAGAGTCAGCCCATTTTAGCCCACGGGCCGTCCGCCCTTCGAATTCATGCAATTCGCCTATTGAGTTCGGAGATTGAAAGGACGATTCATCGCAACATTTGCGAAATCGGGCTCCGAAAATCGCCATCGGCATAATTTACTTGCGATGTAACCAGTTTTATCGAATCGTAAGCGTTTACGAGTCTTGTTACCGAAGCAGACGCTCGGCATCATGGATGTGTACCGCAAACACTTTTTAAGGAGGTCATGTCGTGACGACCGAACTCAAAAGCATGTTTTCGTGGATCAGGACTCTGGTAGGCCCTCAACCCGCAGTGGAAACATCAGAAGCACAAACGTTGTCTTTACTCGATTTCGATCCAGCGTGGCATGGGGATCACTGGCAAAACTTGTTGTCATCACCAATGGATGCTCGGCGGTACGTAATGGAAGACTGGACTTTTGCGGCTCCTCTGTCGCTTGAAACCCAGGTTGAAGACGCACCGGGGCAGGCTAAAGAAGAAATGGAGCCTGCATTCTGAGGTTTTCGTGGAAGACTGAGATTGCACCAAGCGGATTCCTCGTGAATCCGCTTTTCGCGGTTTAGACGAAAAAAAAGCGCGACGGTGAAGTCGCGCTGACAAGGTTTGGAGATCTTTTCCGTCAACGAAAAAGTCTGCTTCGGAAAGCAGCGATTTAAGTATAGCCATGCATTACCGGGGAATCATCCACACTTCTGGCAATCATCTATTGCGGTTCCGTCAACAATCGCCTTTTCGGATTATTGGCGTTGTATTTTAACGATAGAAGTTGTAGCAATTGCGCAACGACACGTTGTTGACACGTGCGCATCACCCTTCCCAATTCCCCGCAACTCCTTGCCAGTCAAGCCTTCGTTGGAATTTTACGATCATTGCCGATAGCAGAATACTTTATTGCGGAAATCGGAATGCCATCGCTGTAACACCGTCTTTACACTTCGTCTGGTCCGGAAACGACTGTGTCAATTCATTGCCACACGAATTCATCTGACAGCGCCTCTCGCAGCGCGTCGGAGTGAAGGTTTCCTTCAAGCCTGGGTTGTCAGACCCAAACTGCTCTCGGAGTTACAAAGATGAAAAAGACTCTCATGGTCGCCGCCCTGACGGGCGTATTTGCTACCGCTGCTCACGCACAAAGCAGCGTGACGCTGTACGGTTTGATCGACGCTGGCCTGACGTACACGAACAACCAAGGCGGCCAACACAACTTCAAGATGACGAGCGGCTCAGTGAACGGCAGCCGTTGGGGCCTGCGCGGCGCTGAAGACCTCGGTGGTGGCCTGAAGGCAATCTTCACGTTGGAAAACGGCTTCAGCATTGCTAACGGCACGCTGGGTCAAGGTGGTCGCGAATTCGGCCGTCAAGCATTCGTTGGTCTGTCGAGCACGCAATACGGTGCTGTGACCCTCGGTCGTCAATATGACTCAGTGGTTGACTACCTGGGCCCGTTGGCTCTGACCGGCACGCAGTACGGTGGTACGCAGTTCGCCCACCCGTTCGACAACGACAACCTCGACAACTCGTTCCGTATCAACAACTCGGTCAAGTACCAGAGCGCGAACTACGCTGGCTTCAAGTTCGGCGCGCAGTACGGCTTCTCGAACCAGGCTGACGGTTTCGCAAACAACCGTGCATACAGCGTTGGCGCGTCGTATAACTACGGTCCGTTGAACATCGCTGCTGCTTACTTGCAACTCAACAACGACACGACCGGCGCGAACATCAACGCCGCACTGTCGAACACGGGTGGTGCAGTTGCAGGCGACAACACGTTCGTGGCTGGCACGCAGCGCACGTACGGTGCTGGCTTGAACTACGCGTTCGGCCCGGCAACGGTTGGCTTCGTGTTCACGCAAACGAAGCTTGAAGATGCAGTTGGCATCGCAGCCGGCGCAATCAGCGCAACGAACGGCGTCGCGACCGGCAACTACATCCGCTTCAACAACTACGAGTTGAACGGCCGTTACGCGCTGACCCCGGCACTAAGCCTGGCTGGCGAGTACACGTACACGGACGCACGTATCGACGGTCAGAAGCCTTCGTTCCATCAGTTCGCCCTGCAAACGGCTTACTCGCTGTCGAAGCGCACTGACGTGTACCTGCAAGGTGAGTACGTTCACGCAATCGACCTCGACGGCACGGGCCTCGGTGCTCCGATCACGGGCGTAGGCATGTCGTCGACCCCGAATCAAGTGTCGGCAACGGTTGGCATTCGTCACCGCTTCTAAGCTTTGATTCAGGTAGTACCGATGTGAAAAAAGCGCCGCTTGCGGCGCTTTTTTTCGTCCCGAGGTTTTGCGTGATCCCGGCTCAGGTCTTCGGCGGATAGTGCACGTCGAGGATATCGATCTGTTGAACGCCCGCCGGCGTATGCAGCGTCACCGTGTCGCCAACCTTCGCCTTGAGCAACGCGCGCGCAATGGGCGATATCCAGCTCACATGCCCTACATCCAGATTCACCTCGTCCACGCCCACGATCGTCACCGTCTGCTCTTCCCCATCGTCGCCGGCATACGTCACCGTCGCACCGAAAAACACCTGATCGACGTTCTCCTGCCGGCTGCTGTCCACCACTTCTGCCAAATCCAGGCGCTTGGTCAAAAAACGGATACGCCGGTCGATCTCGCGCAATCGACGCTTGCCATAGATGTAGTCGCCGTTCTCCGAACGGTCACCATTCGATGCCGCCCATGAGAGCAGCTTCACGACATCCGGACGTTCAACATCGAGCAAATGCAGCAATTCATCACGCAGGCGCAGGTGCCCTGCCGGCGTGATGTAGTTCTTGGTGCCGGGCGGAACGCCTGGCGGCTGTTCGATATCGAGGTCGTCGTCACTCTCATCCGATTCTTTGACAAATGCTTTATTCATGGTGCAAACCGCTCAAAATAACGTATAGAAAGGCGAGATCGCTCCTGTGCAAGGTAACACGAAGAAGATCGGCATTACACAAATTGCGCCATAACCCTTCCTTTTTTGGGAGAGCTTGGCTATACTCTTGGTCTCGCGTGCGGCTGTAGCTCAGATGGATAGAGTACTTGGCTACGAACCAAGGGGTCGTGGGTTCGAATCCTGCCAGCCGCACCACTTCTTCAAAACGCTTTGCTCATCGAGCGTTTCATGTATTAGTTTGTCATAGTCGATTTTTGTATTACCCTGTTGCACATGCGGCTGTAGCTCAGATGGATAGAGTACTTGGCTACGAACCAAGGGGTCGTGGGTTCGAATCCTGCCAGCCGCACCAATTTGAGAAGGGCCTTCCTCGCGGAAGGCCCTTTTTGTTTGTGGGCCGGTTTGATGCCCGGCGCTTACTGGCGCGCGGCCGAACCAATGTCGCCGATACGTCCATCCGGCGCCGGTGCATCATCAACCGACGCAACCGAACTCTGCTCGCCCAACGGCTCCGCACGCTCGCCCAAAAGCATTTGCGAACGATGCGGATATTCGTCGTCCACGGTCTCGCCAAATGCGTGCAGCAAAAACGCGCGAAGCAACGCAACTCTCAACGACGCGCCACGCCCCTCCACTTCCCCGCCATCCTTGCCGAACACCGCGGTGCAAACGACTTCGCCGCGCCCGTGATCGCTCATTTCCAGCCGGCACGCGCGCTCCAACACTACCGACGCAGCTTCCCAGGACGATGACGGCAAGAACCGCCCATCCCACGCGCGTCCACGGTCATTGCCACGAATGGCGAGGGTCTGGCCACCATCGGTGAAATGGATTTCGCGGATGAAGTCGTGCAGCCCTCGCGCGACCCAATAGTCGAGCTCGGCGCCTTCCAGTTCTGATGTTTTCATAAGTGCCCTCGTTGTACGCAGAATGGGTACAGGGCACGCAGGTCGTGTTCCAGCGTCGGTGCTTGAACTTGCCGCGCCAACTGCCGCAATGAGGCGAACGTGAGGACGCTAGTAGTCGCCGCGTTCGCGATCGATCCGCATGCCGCCTTCGTTGTTGCGATGATGCGGCTCGTCACTTGGCCGCTCACGCGCAATGCGCATCACATCCGGATTCGTCCGGACACGCCGCATCACGTTCGCCAGATGCACGCGGTCACTGACCTGAATCACGAAGCGCAATACGGTGGATTCCTGCGTCACGTCCTCGTCCATTGCAATGTGGACGATGTTCGCGTCGGCGGACGTGATGTCAGCCGCCACGCGGGCGAATACGCCCTTCGATGTGCTCACGAGCACCTTGATGGCGACATCGAAGAGACGGCCCGGCTGGGGCGCCCAGGCAACGTCGATCCATCGGCCGGGATCGCGCCTGTGGATGCGCTGCGCAACCCGGCATTCCGTGGTGTGGATCGCCATGCCCAGCCCGATGCCGATATAACCCATGATGTCGTCGCCGGGAATCGGGCGGCAGCACGCCGACAGTTGCACCGACATGCCTTCCGTGCCGGTGATCACGACCGGCGGCGCAGTGTTCGTGGTGAAGCTCTCGCGCGGGGAATCGTCGTCGTCCCGCCCGGTCATCAAAACTTCGATGCGCTTTGCCATCACTGCTGCGACACGGCGGCCGAGGCCGATGTCCGCGAAAATTTCCTGACGGCTCTTGTTGCCCGTCCACTGAGCCAGCTTCTCCCAGACTTCCGCGGTTACTTCGGAAAGCGCCAGGCCATAGCCCTTGAGAGATTGATCGACGAGCCGTTCGCCCAGCTGCACCGATTCATTCAGGCGCATCGTCTTCAGATAATGACGAATCGCCGAGCGCGCCTTGCCGGTACGTACAAAGCCGAGCCAGGCGGGATTCGGCTTCGAGTACGGCGCGGTAATGACTTCGACAATGTCGCCGCTCTTCAACTCCGTACGCAACGGCAGCAACTCGTTGTTGATCTTGACCGCGACACACTGATTGCCGAGGTCGCTGTGGATGGAGTACGCAAAGTCGAGCGCCGTGGCGCCGCGCGGCAACGGCATGATCTTCGACTTGGGCGTGAACACATACACCGCATCCGGGAACAGGTCGATCTTGACGTGTTCGAGGAATTCGCTGGAATCGCCGGCTTCGCTCTGTATGTCCAACAACGACTTGAGCCATTGATGCGCGCGCTTTTGCACGTCGTTGAGATCGGCGCCGCCGTTCTTGTACAGCCAATGCGCTGCCACCCCCGCTTCTGCGATCTCGTGCATCTTGCGCGTGCGGATCTGGAACTCGATAGGCGCGCCAAACGGACCCACGAGCGTGGTGTGCAACGACTGATAGCCATTCACCTTCGGGATCGCGATGTAATCCTTGAACTTGCCCGGCACCGGCTTGTAAAGTGCATGCAGTGCGCCAATGCACGTGTAGCATTCCAGCGCGGTATCCAGCACGACGCGAAAGCCGTACACGTCGAGCACTTGCGAAAACGACAACTGCTTGTCGCGCATCTTCTTGTAGATGCTGAAGATGGTTTTTTCGCGGCCGGTAACGTCCGCCTTGATCTTCGCGTCAGCAATGGTCCGCTGCACCGCTTCCATGATCTTGCCGACCACTTCCCGCCGGTTGCCGCGTGCGGCCTTGACGGCGCGCTCGAGCGTGGCGTAACGGTGCGGATTGAAGTTCGCGAAACTCAGATCCTGCAGTTCGCGATACGTATTGTTCAGCCCGAGCCGATGCGCAATAGGCGCATAGATGTCGATGGTCTCGCGCGCCACACGACGCCGTTTTTCCGGCGGCACGGCGCCGAGCGTGCGCATGTTGTGCAGCCGGTCCGCAAGCTTCACGAGGATCACGCGTACGTCGCGCGCCATGGCGAGCAGCATCTTGCGGAAGTTTTCCGCCTGCGCTTCCTCGCGATTGCGGAACTCCATTTTATCGAGCTTCGACAAACCATCGACAAGTTCCGCGACCTTCGGCCCGAACCGTTCCGCGATTTCGGTTTTCGTCACGCCCTGATCTTCGATCACGTCATGGAGCAATGCCGCCATGATGGATTGATCGTCGAGTTTCCAGCTCGCGCAAATTTCCGCGACTGCAACCGGATGCGTGATGTACGGCTCGCCACTCTGACGATACTGCCCGAGATGGGCTTCGTCGCTGAAATGGAAAGCCTGTTTGACCTGCTTGATTTCTTCCGGCGAAAGATACGCGGCCAGTTCGGTCGTCAGTTTCGCGATGGAAACGACGTCGCTGCGGCGCGGTTTTTCCGGGGTGGCGGTCGGCCCGAACAGATGGCGAAACGATTGTTCGAGGACCGCGTCAATATACTTGCGCGCCGCCGACGGAGAATCTCCGTCCTGGTCGTGATCGTGCGCGTGGTTTTCAGTGTTCAGCTCGACCTGAGCGTCACGATGCGAATCGACACTGAGCGCGTCGTGGTGCGTATCCACAGAGACGGACGATGGAACAGGATTCATGGTCGCCTCCGTGGTTAGCTGACGCTTTAGCAAAGATGCGCGTTGATTCGAAATCGCTCGTGCCGATAACCCGGTTGAAACTTAAACCGGAACCTTCTTGAGCATTTCCACACCGACCTGGCCCGCCGCGATTTCACGCAGCGCTACAACGGTCGGCTTGTCGCGGCTTTCGATCTTCGGCGTGTGGCCCTGAGCGAGCTGGCGCGCGCGGTACGTCGCTGCGAGCGCGAGCTCGAAGCGATTGGGGATCATTTTCAGACAGTCTTCGACAGTGATGCGGGCCATGGTTGATTCCTTCTCGATATGTTCTTCATTCTACCTTATGTGACCGGAAAGCCCGCTCACTCGGCGTGCGGCGAGTGTATGCCCAACTCGACGAATAACTGCGTATGACGTGCATATTGCGAACCAAAGCGCAGACGTGTCGCGGCAACGAGACAGCGCAATTCGGTCAGCGCCTTGTCGAAGTTCTCGTTGATCAGCACATATTGCGCTTCGGGCGCGTGCGCCATCTCGCTGCCGGCAGCAAGCAAACGGCGCACGATAACGTTCGGCGAATCCTGCCCGCGCTTCTTCAAGCGCTCTTCCAGCGCATCGAGCGAGGGCGGCAGGATGAAAATTTCCACCGCGTTGCGAAAGCGTTTCTTGACCTGTTGCGCGCCTTGCCAGTCGATTTCGAGCAGCACGTCATGGCCGCTTTTCATCTGCGCTTCAATCCATACGCGCGACGTTGCATAGTAGTTGCCGTGCACTTCCGCGCTTTCGAGGAATTCACCGGCGTCGTGCCGCGCCAT
Organism: Burkholderia sp. PAMC 26561; assembly: GCF_001557535.2. NCBI lineage: Bacteria > Pseudomonadati > Pseudomonadota > Betaproteobacteria > Burkholderiales > Burkholderiaceae > Burkholderia > Burkholderia sp. PAMC 26561. The sequence goes on along the minus strand of NZ_CP014306.1, from coordinate 2,185,264 downwards.
GAAATCATCGACGGAAGCGAAATGGTATTGCACGCCGTTTTCCTCGCCGGGACGCGGGTCGCGCGTGGTGTACGAGACGGACAGGCGGATTGCCGGATCCTGCGCGAGCAGCGCGTTCACCAGCGTGGATTTGCCCGCGCCCGACGGCGCCACGACCATGAACAGGTTGCCCGGATAAACGCCGGCGTAGGTGTTGCGTTGAGCGTCGTTCATGTGCCGTTACTCCAGATTCTGCACTTGCTCGCGCATCTGTTCGATGAGCAGCTTGAGCGTCATCGATGCATCTGCGAGTTCTTTTGCTGCCGCCTTCGAGCCGAGCGTGTTCGCTTCGCGATTGAGTTCCTGCATCATGAAGTCGAGCCGCTTGCCCACCTTGCCGCCCTTTTGCAGCACGTGACGCGTTTCCGTCAGATGCGCGGTGAGGCGCTGCAATTCTTCGTTGATATCGATACGGATGCCGTACATGGTCACTTCCTGGCGAATCCGTTCGGCGATCTCTTCGCGCGGAATGCTGGTTTGCGTCGTTCCTTCCGGTGCGGCAATGCCGAGCGCAATCTGCAGACGTTCCACGATCTTCTGCTGATGCTTCGTGATCAGTTCCGGCACGAGCGGCGTGATGCGCGCGACGATCGCTTCCATTTCCGTCACATTCGCGATCAACACGGCGCTGAGCGCGGCGCCTTCGCGGGCGCGGACATCGATGAGTTCGGCAATCGCCTGCTTGCCGCACGCCAGCACCGCGTTGCGCAAGGTTTCTGCCGAAACACCGCTTTCCGACAAAATACCGGGCCAGCGCAGGATTTCACCGGTGCGCATGCGTTCGGAATCGGGGAAAACGTCGAGAACCGAGCGCTCCAGCGCGGCCAGTTGGGACAGCGCTTCGCGGTTGAGCGCGCCGGAAATGGTCGTTTGCTCGGCGCGATTCAGGTTGATGCGGATATCGACCTTGCCGCGCGAGAGCTTGTTCATCAGCATTTCGCGCAACTGCGGCTCGCATACGCGAACGTCTTCCGGCATGCGGAAGTTCATGTCGAGAAAGCGCGAATTCACCGTGCGCAATTCCACCGATACTCCCACGCCCGAGCCATTTGCGCCCGCGCCGTCCGACGCTACCTCGCGCGTGGCGCTCGCATAGCCTGTCATGCTGTAGATCATTATCGCGTCCGTTGTTGAAGACCGTGTGCGCCGGCGCCTTTACTGCATGCGCCGCACGGCCGGTTCACTTCAGTACGCCCGGCGTGAAGCTGCGCGAATGGCATGCATGGTTGGCCGGGCGGGGAAGCTGGCATTATCCCATTTTTGCCGATACTGCCCTTGAAAGCCCGGGGAAACGCGTGCGTCGGCTTCATACGCAGCCGGACGCTCACCCGGATTGCGGATAAAATTTGCTTTTCCGGCCCGGCGTTCGTTCGCTGTGTTCGTCGCTCGCTGCCGCTTTTCGGCGACTTTCAGCACCGCCCTCCCTTACTGCTTTTTCACTTGATCGCCTCCATGACAGATTCTCCGCTGACCTCGCCCGCCCCGACTTCACGCCCCAGCGGCCGCCGCGCGAACCAGTTGCGCGACGTGCGCATCACGCGTCATTACACGAAGCACGCGGAAGGTTCGGTCCTCGTCGAATTCGGCGATACCAAGGTGATCTGCACCGCAAGCATCTCCGAGCGCGTGCCCGAATTCCTGCGCGGCCGCGATCAGGGCTGGCTCACCGCCGAATACGGCATGCTGCCGCGCGCGACGAACACACGTAACGATCGCGAAGCCGCGCGCGGCAAACAGACCGGACGCACGCAGGAAATCCAGCGGCTGATCGGGCGCGCGCTGCGTTCCGTGTTCGATCTGAACAAACTCGGCGCGCGGACGCTGCATATCGATTGCGATGTGATCCAGGCCGATGGCGGCACGCGCACGGCAAGCATCACGGGCGCGTTCGTCGCGGCCCACGATGCCGTCACCAAGCTGATTGCAGCCGGGAAGATTGCAGAATCGCCCATCAACGAATTCGTCGCCGCGATCTCGGTTGGCGTGTACAACGGCCAGCCGGTTCTCGACCTGGACTACGACGAAGATTCCCAGTGCGATACCGACATGAACGTCGTGATGACGGGCGCCGGCGGTTTTGTCGAGGTTCAGGGTACGGCCGAAGGCGTGCCGTTCACGCGCTCGGAAATGAATTCATTGCTGGATCTGGCGCAAAGCGGCATTGAAACGTTGATTGCGAAGCAGAAAGTCGCCCTGGAGCTGCTCAGTGTCTGATCCTGTATTCAAACGGGTAGTGCTGGCGTCGAACAACGCCGGCAAGTTGCGCGAGTTTGCGGCCTTGCTCGCGAGCGCCGGCATCGATCTGGTGACGCAAGGCGAACTCGGTGTATCCGAGGCCGAGGAACCGCACGTGACGTTCGTCGAGAACGCGCTGGCGAAGGCGCGGCATGCATCGAAGGCGACGGGGCTTCCCGCTCTCGCCGATGACTCCGGTCTCTGCGTTCACGCGTTGCGCGGCGCGCCCGGTGTCTATTCCGCGCGATACGCGCAATTGCTCAACGGCGGCGAAAAAAGCGACGCCGCGAACAACGCGCGGCTTGTCGCGGATCTGGCGAATGAAACCGATCGTCGCGCGTATTTTTTCTCCGTGCTCGTGCTGGTTCGTCATGCCGACGATCCAGAACCGCTGATTGCGGAAGGCCGCTGGCATGGCGAAGTGGTGGATGCTCCGCGCGGCGCAAACGGCTTTGGCTACGATGCCCATTTCTTCGTGCCATCGCTTGGAAAAACGGCCGGTGAACTTGATCCCGCAGTCAAGAACGCCAGCAGCCACCGGGCAATCGCGCTTCGGCATCTGCTCGCCCGGTTGAAGGACGTCTCGTGAGCGCCGGTCCCCAAACGATCAACGTCGTCAAGGCGTTCACGTCGCCGGGCAGTATCCGGCTGACGTCGCTGCCGCCGTTGTCGCTGTACGTGCATTTCCCTTGGTGCGTCAAAAAGTGTCCGTACTGCGACTTCAATTCGCATGAGTGGAAGGGACAGACGTTTCCGGAAGACCGTTATCTCGATGCATTGCGCGCCGATCTGGAACAAGCATTGCCGATGGTCTGGGGCCGGCAGGTCCATTCAATTTTCATCGGCGGGGGCACGCCCAGCTTGTTGTCGGCAAAGGGGCTGGACCGTCTGCTTTCCGACGCCCGCGCGTTGCTGCCCCTCGACGCCGATGCCGAGATCACGCTCGAAGCGAATCCCGGTACTTTCGAAGCGGCGAAGTTTGCGCAGTTCAGGGCGAGCGGCGTGAACCGGTTATCGATAGGAATCCAGAGCTTCAACGAAGCGCATTTGAAGGCGCTCGGACGGATTCATGATGCGACGCAAGCGCGCCAGGCCGTGGAAATCGCCGCGAAGAACTTCGATAACTTCAACCTCGACCTGATGTTCGCGCTGCCGAAGCAAACGCTGGACGAATGCCGTGCCGACATAGAAACCGCAATCAGTTTCGCGCCGCCGCATTTGTCGCTGTATCACCTCACGCTCGAACCGAACACCCTGTTCGCGAAATACCCGCCGCCCGTTCCCGACGACGACGAATCCGCCGACATGCAGGACTGGATTCACGAGCGCACGGCATCGGCTGGGTACGAGCGCTACGAGGTATCGGCGTATGCGAAGCCGAACAAAAAGAGCCGGCACAACCTGAATTACTGGCGCTTCGGCGACTATCTGGGAATTGGCGCGGGCGCGCATACCAAGTTGTCGTTCCCGCAAAAGATCGTGCGGCAGGTCCGATACAAACATCCAGGCACGTACATGGACGAAGCGCTCGCAGGCGCGGCCGTGCAGGAAGAAAACGAAGTCGGTCCGCGCGATCTGCCGTTCGAATTCATGCTCAACACGCTGCGGCTCGTCGAAGGATTTCCGGTGCATTCGTTTAACGAACGCACTGGCCTTGCCATGTCCGCGATCGAACCCGCGTTGATCGAAGCCGAGAAGCGCGGCCTGATCACGCGCGATATCGACACCATTGCGCCCACGCAGCGCGGCCAGGATTTTCTCAACGACCTGCAGGCGCTGTTCCTCAAGAACCCTGACTCGAAGACGACCAAGGACAACCGTTAATTGAGCGCCTCCTCTCCTGCCGTACCGCCCAATTCAGTGATGCGTCACCGGCCCTTTGCGCTCTTCTGGAGCGCGCGGGCCATGTCATCGGTGGCGTTTCAGATGATGTCGGTCGCCATCGGCTGGCAGATTTATTCGATCACGCACAGCGCGTTCGCGCTCGGGCTGGTCGGCCTCGCGCAGTTCCTGCCCATGTTCATGCTCACGCTCGTGGTCGGTCATGTGGCCGACCGGTACGACCGGCGCACGATCGCGTTCATCTGCCAGGCGATCGAGGGCGTGGCGGCGTTGACCTTGTGTATCGCCACGTGGCGTGGGGTGACGAGTCAGGAACTGATCTATGTGATCGCTGCAGTTGCCGGTTCGGCCCGGGCGTTTGAATCGCCGTCGATGTCAGCGCTCTTGCCCAACCTCATTCCGCGCGCCCAGTTGCAGTACGCAACCGCGTGGTCCACGTCTGCGAACCAGACCGCGCAGATTCTCGGCCCCGCGATGGGCGGCCTGCTCTACGGGCTCGGCGCGCTCGTGGTGTACGGGGCGGTATCGGTGGCGTTCGTGGGCGCGGCGCTGCTGCTTTCACTGATAAAAATCGAAAAAGCGGTTCGTATGAAAACGCCGCTTTCGTTCGAGTCGCTGTTCTCGGGTATCGCATTCATTCGACGCAAACCGGTGATTCTCGGCGCGTTGTCGCTCGATCTGTTTGCGGTGCTGCTCGGCGGCGCGACGGCCTTGTTGCCCGTGTTCGCCCGCGATGTGCTGCAGGCCGGACCCTGGGCGCTCGGCGTCTTGCGCGCGGCGCCGGCCGTCGGTGCCTTGGCGGGCTCGATTTATCTGGCGCACTTCCCGTTGCGGCAACGCGCGGGAACCGCAATGTTCGGAGGCGTAATTGCGTTTGGCATTGCAACGATCGTGTTCGGTTTATCGCGCAACATCATCGTTTCGATGCTCGCGCTCGGCGCGCTGGGTGCGTCTGATGTGATCAGCGTGGTCGTGCGCAATTCGCTCGTCCAGTTGCAAACGCCCGACGATATGCGTGGCCGCGTCAACGCGATCAATTCGTTGTTTATCGGGACATCGAATCAGCTTGGCGAGTTTGAATCGGGCATGACTGCGGGCTTGTTCGGCGCGGTGCCGGCGGTGTTGATCGGCGGAGCCGGGACGATCGTTGTGGCCCTGCTCTGGATGCGCCTGTTTCCTGCTTTGCGGGCGACGAAATCGCTGGACGGATGACGCGCTTCCGAAGGCTTAAACAGCCGGCGAAGTTGCGCTACAATACGCGCCTTGGTGCGACACGTCGCATCGATTCGACGGTGAAAACTGTCCATAGGCTGACCCCTTGGGTTGGCACTTTTGTAGCAAGCGAAGCCCGGTGGGTGTATTGGGTTTCGCCATAGGCGATTCTCGGTATGTCGTTTATCACCGCGAATCGCATTGCATTGTCCTGATTACCGTCAGGTCCCGCCCTATCAGCGGCTTCATCTCCGCCGACAGGGCGGAATGTCGTTTGCAATTCCCCGCGTTATCAACGCTGGGTCTGCTGCGTTTCGAGCGAAAGCTCGGTGTGTCATTGTTCGCCCAGCTTCTGCGGTTTAGAAGCGGACAGTGAACCTGCTATACGACTAGCAGTAGCCTAGGAAGACATGCGTCACTGGTAACGGTGGGGTGTGAAGCTCTTCCGACAATGTAGCCCCCAGAGGTTCGGGCAGATGCACGTCGTGAGATGTTCATCTGGAGACTCCTAGCAGCGAAGGGGTTGAGGAGCTAGGCTGGCTGATACGGTTAACTTATGTGAACTGCTGTTAAACACCGTGAGTATTGAGGTGCCCAAGCTGCTGCTAGGCATTAACCAAAAGGTGTGCGGTTGGTCATTCCGCTCAAGGCTCGGAATGCGTCGTTATATATGACCGCCGGTGAAGAGGCAGAACCTACGTCAGTCGTGTGACATGCCGGGAACGTGGTAAGCCCGTATGGTTGCCAGTGCGGTTTGACTGGCAGGCGGACCGTAAGGAACGCTGTTGATTATGCGGGTATGGGAGGACGGAAAAAGCGAACGTCGGGCTGTAATGGTCCGGATAGGAGTTGAGACATTACTCCACGCGAAAGCGGGCAGACTTCCGTCTGGTCTACCGTCGCAAGACGGCTGACTACCCTCTGTGTCTTGGTTAGGTACGGGTGCATGCGCCCGTACTGAGGTGTTTGTTGTTCCCCAGCGGGGTGTATCTACCCCGCTGAGGGAGATGCGCCTTCTGCTCGGGACTTTTCCAAGTAGGAGAGCAGCATGAAAGTATCTGGTCGAAAGGCCGGATCTGCGCTTTCCCACGCGCCGGACGATTGGTACGCCGTAGATTGGCGTCGGGTTGAACGAAACGTGAGAGGGATGCAGATTCGAATTGCGAAGGCGACGCGGGAAGGCAAATGGCGCAGGGTCAAAGCCTTGCAACGGATGTTGACCCGCACGTTGTCCGCCAAGTTGCATGCGGTACGACGTGTTACGCAGAACCAAGGTGCGCGAACGGCTGGAGTCGATCGTGAACTATGGGATTCGCCTGAAAGTCGACGGCTTGCTGTCGATCGGTTGAAGCGGCATGGATACAGGCCTCTGCCTTTAAGGAGGGTCTTTATCCCCAAGGCCAATGGGAAGGAACGCCCTCTGGGCATTCCGACCATGCATGACAGAGCGATGCAAGCTCTGTACTTGCTGGCCTTGGAGCCAGTGGCAGAGTCCACGAGCGACCCGAACTCATATGGGTTCAGGAGTCATCGCTCAACGGCCGATGCCATGTCCCAGATTTTTGTTTCCATGTCTCAGAAGGGCTCAGCCCGATGGGTCCTGGAAGCGGATATCAAGGGGTGCTTTGACCACATCAACCATGACTGGTTGGAACGCAATGTCCCAATGGACACGGCGATTCTCCGGAAGTGGTTGAAGGCTGGCCTGGTTTACCGAGGTCAGTTGCAGGCGACGACGGCCGGTACGCCGCAGGGGGGCATCATTTCCCCGACGTTGGCCAATGTGACGTTGAACGGGTTGGAGCGTGAACTGATTGAGCACCTCGGTGCTAAATTCGGGATCGCGAAAACCAAGAAGCTCAAGATTCATGTGGTGCGGTACGCGGACGACTTCGTCATAACCGGTGACTCGCAAGAGGTACTAGTTGACGAAGTCCGGCCTTGGATAGAAGCCTTCCTCGCGGTTAGGGGTTTGCAACTATCCGAGGAGAAAACGCGGATCACTCATATAGATCAAGGCTTTGATTTCCTTGGGTGGAATTTTCGGAAGTACTCGGGAAAGCTGCTCATCAAACCGAGCAAGAAAAACGCGCAAGCGTTCTATCGCAAGGTGGCGGATACGATCAGCGGTAACAAGACGGTAAAACAGGCGGATCTGATCCGCCTGTTGAATCCGATGCTTCGGGGCTGGGCGCAGTACCACAGTCCCGTCGTGGCTAAACAAGCGTACAGTCGCATGGAGCATTTAATGTTTCAGAAGCTCTGGCGATGGTCGAAGCGGCGGCACCCGCAGAAGGGCGCCGATTGGGTGAGAAAGAAGTACTTTCATTCGATCGGTGATCGTCAATGGGTATTCGCTGTTCCTGTGGTAAAGCGGGACGGCAGTAGGGGGTTGCTTGAGCTGTACCAGATCAGCGGCACAGTGATCAAGCGACACTTGAAGATCAAAGCGGAATTCAATCCCTTTGATCCGATATGGGAGCAGTACGGCGAGAAATTGCGGCAGGATCGCATGTGGGAAACAATGCGCTATCGCAGGCGATGGTCCACGCTGTATGTGTCACAGGGCGGATTGTGTGCGCACTGCGGCACGGCGCTGACGGACGAGACGGGTTGGCACGATCATCATCTGGAGTATCGGATGCATGGTGGCAAAGACACGCTGTCCAACAGAGTTTTGCTTCACCCGCATTGCCACCAGCAGGTGCACGTGGGAAGACTTGTTGTAACGAAGCCGGCTTTATTTTGAATGGAGCTTTGTCTGTAGGCTTGAGCTGTATGCGAGGAAACTCGCACGTACAGTTCTTAGGGGGCCCTTCATCCATAAGGATGTAGGGCTACCCTACCCGGAAAGGTGCGCTGTTCCGGCAGTTGCTTTGGTTGTGATGTGTGAAACGTGGAAGCGTGGCCGAGCGGTTTAAGGCACTAGTCTTGAAAACTAGCGACGGGGTGACTCGTCCGTGAGTTCGAATCTCACCGCTTCCGCCAGAATGAACAAGAGACCCCGTAAATTCAATGAATTACGGGGTTTTGTTTTTTCTGCGCACCAACAGGCCCGTCATGCGGCCGAAATCTCTGCTGAATGCTCGCGGCCTATCCCTGTCCTGTTGCTCCGTTGCATCTGACTCGTCATTTTTTGTAGACCGGCAACGGCCATGTGATGGCGTCGATCGAGATACGAGCGCCGAAGCAGGCGCGTTCACGCCTGTCCCGGTTATATCAACGCTCTTCAGGACCGTTTCAGAGGAAGCCGCCGAAGTTGTAAGTGTGGCCGGCCTGCTGATACGCTCCCGCAGACTCGTTGATTGTCGGCAAGCCCCGCACGGCAGAGCGAGGCGTTGTTTCACGTAATCGATCAATGTCAGCAACCAGAAACATTTCCGGGTCGCGTACTGCAGGCCGTCCCACCGTCGGCGCCATGCTTCAGGCCAGCACCGTTGCGCTTCAATCGGGCTCGTTGATCAAGGCGGAAACCTTGATCCAGCAGTTGCTCAAACGCGACCCGCGCAACGCCGAGGCGATCCACCTCCTCGGCATCACGCGCATCGAGCAGAAGCGTTTTCCGGAAGCTGAGCAATGCCTCAGGAAAGCGGTCGCTATCAACCGGAACCCGACCTATTTCATCAACCTCGGTCTTGCCCTGGCCTCCCAGGGCAAAGATGCACAAGCGCGCGATGCTTACCAAGCCGGCATTGCGCTTGAGCCTCAGGCCGCGCGCGTATACAACAACCTTGGAACGATCCTGGACCGCATGCAGGACCGAGCGGGCGCGGAATTGAACTATCGGCGAGCGCTCGCCACCGATCCCCGTTATTGCCTGGCTCACCGGAACCTGGGCATCCTGTTGCGCGAGACTGGCCGTCCTCACGAAAGCGAAACCAGCTTTCGCCAGGCGCTCGCGATCGAGCCGGAAACCGGTGCGATCTGGTCGACCTATGCCGACCTGCTGGACTCACTGAACCGGCTGGACGATGCAGAAGCCGCGTACAGGCAGGCTGGCCGATGGGACTCCGTTCAGCACGTCATGCGACAGGCGGCTTCGTGGGATGGACTGGATGAGATCGACGCCGCCGCCATCGAACTGGTCGAGTCGGCGCGGTTTGCCAATCCGGGGACATGGGAACTGCTTGGCATTCCATCCATGCCGCCTGCGGTCCATCGCGAAGCGGGTCGTCTTTTTGCCTTGAGCCGTTGGGGCCGGGAATTGAATGCGCAAGGCGCGTCTGCGGCGACGCCCCGCGAAGCCGACGGGTCACGGTTGAAAATTGGTTACCTGTCATCGGATTTTTACGATCACGCGACGATGCACTTGCTGGCCGGCGTACTCGAGTTGCACGATCAATCGTGTGTGGACGTGCATTTGTATTCGTACGGGCCATCCCGCGACGACGCTTTTACCTCGCGCATCGCCAACATGCCGGCGACCTTTCATGATGTCGCCGCCGCGACCGACGCAGAGGCCGCCACGCAGATCGCGGCCGACGGTATTCAACTTCTGGTCGATCTCAAGGGTTTCACGACTGGCACCCGGCTTGGCATTTCGGCGCGGCGCCCGGCGCCTGTCACGCTCAATTGGCTTGGCTACCCCGGCTCGCTCGGGCATTCCGGGCTGGCGGATTACCTAATAGGCGATCCGGTCGTCACGCCACCGGCCCATGCCGATCATTTCAGCGAAACACTCGCGCTGATGCCGCATTGCTATCAGCCGAATGACCACCGCCGCGAATCCGGCCCGCAGTCCACCCGTGCCGAAGCGGGCTTGCCGGAAACCGGTATCGTATTCTGCAGTTTCAATCAGACGTTCAAGTTCGGGCCCACGATGTTCTCGGTTTGGTGCCGTCTGCTCGCGGCGGTGCCGGGCAGCGTGCTATGGCTTCTCGAACCACCCGTGCCCGATGTCATCGACAATCTGCGTAAAGAGGCAAAGGCCCGGGGTATCGATGCGTCACGGTTGATTTTTGCTGATCGCCTGAAACAGCCGGCGCATCTTGCGCGCCTCGCGCTGGCGGACATCGCGCTCGACACTTTTCCCTGCAACTCCCACACCACGGGTAGCGACGCATTGTGGGCGGGTGTGCCCATGGTCACGCGCAGCGGTGCATTGTTCGCCAGCCGCGTGGGCGCGAGCCTGCTGCGGGCCGCCGGGCTTGGCGAACTGGTGACGGAAGACGACGAGACCTATTTCAATGTTGCGCTGTCACTCGCTTCCGATCCGGAACGGCTCGCCGCGCTGAGCACTCAGTTGATCCAGAGCCGTGAAACGCTTCCGCTCTTCAATACCGCGCAATTCACGCGCGATCTCGAGCGGCTTTACAAGGCGATCTGGCAGCGCGAGACATCGGGCGAGGCGGGAACGAAGGCGCCAATCGTTTTATCGGCGGAAGAGCGGGAATGAGGGGTCAGCGCACCTTTTGCGTTCAATCGCGGGATACCGCGTCGTCACGGAATCCCCGGTTCAGGCCTGACGGCCGGCCATGACGCCGCCATCGACGGGCAGCACGGTACCGGTAATCCACGATGCATTTTGCGATGCAAGGAAAAGGATTGCCTCGGCGATATCCGCCGGCTGCCCGTTGCGCCCGAGCGGATGAAACGCGTTGAACGCAGGCAACGTCGCCTTGACCTGATCGTCGGTCATGAACGTGTTGTAGACAGGCGTCTCGACGACCGCCGGCGCTACGGTATTGATGCGAATGTTCGACGACGCCAGTTCGATCGCCAGATTCCGCGTCAACGCATGCACGCCCGCGTTCGCCGCCGAATACGCCGCTGAAGGCGTTGCGCCGATCGCCTGCAACGCCCAGAGTGAGCCGGTCTGAACGATGGCGCCACCACCGCGCAGCTTCATGGCGCGCGCCGCGGCCTGGGCCATGAAGAACTTGCCTTTGAGGATCGTATCGATGAACCAGTCGTATTCAGATTCCGTCACGTCGAGAAACGGCTTAGGCGCAAACACGCCAGCGTTGTTGATCAGGATATCGACGCCGCCAAAGGCTTGAGTCGCGAGATTCACGAGGCCGGCGGCTGTTGCTGGCGCTGCAATGTCACCGGCGAACGTGCGAACCTGGGCGCCGGTCGGATCAATTTGCTCTGCCGCTTGCTTGAGCTTGGCCTCATCACGCCCGCCAATAACCACACTTGCCCCGGCTTGCACGAGGCGTGCTGCGACCTCCTTGCCAATCCCCGATCCGCCGCCCGTAACAATCGCCACTTTAGAAGAAAAACTATGCATTCCGATACTCCTGAAAAGTTCAGCCAAGTGAAGGAACGATCCGCTCCCTGCTTCCTTGATGGAGAGTATTGTTGGCTCGCGCGTACGCAATCGCAAATCAGTTATTCTGTCTGTTCCTAAAAGAAAAACTTTACCGTATGACAACGCCAATTTTCTTGAACGCGTTGCGTGCATTCGAAGTGAGTGCGCGCCACCAAAGCTTTTCGGCGGCCGCAGCGGAACTGAATGTCACCCCGGCGGCTGTCGGACAACTTGTTCGAAGCCTCGAAGAGTGGCTGGCCTTCCCACTCTTTCATCGAAGCGGCGGCGGGCGGGCGCGTCTGATACCCACGGACATCGCAACCCGGGCGCTGCCCGACATCCGTGCAGGCTTCGACCGGCTGAACCTCGGGCTTGCGCGGCTCAAGGAAGCGTCGACCGGAGGCGTACTTACCGTCACTGTCAGCCCGGCGTTCGCGGCGAAATGGCTTCTACCGCGTATAGACCGGTTCCAGACTGCGTGGCCGGAAACCGATGTACGTCTCGACACGAGTCTCAAACTCATGGACTTCGCGAGTCAGGGTATCGATATCGGAGTGCGTTATGGCGCCGGCCATTGGCCGGGGCTGCAAGCGGAAAAGCTGATGGACGAGGAGGTCTTTCCGGTTTGTTCGCGTGAATTCCTTGAGCGCCATTCCGGGTTGCGTGGCCCTGCCGATCTGGCCGGACTGACATTGATCGATGACCTTTCCGTCGACCGGCAATCCGGCTTCGTCACGTGGGATACGTGGCTCGACAACGCAGGGGTGAAAGTCGTCGCGAGCCGCGCCGGCCTGAAGATCAACAATTCCGCGGCAGTGTTGCAGGCTGCCGTCGATGGTCACGGCGTGGCGTTGGCACGCAGCGTTCTCGCGCGCGATGATCTGAATTCCGGCCGCTTGATCCGCTTGTTTCCCGAGATCACGCTGCCGTCATCGCTCGCGTATTTCGTGGTCTACCGGAAGGAATGCGCGGCACTACTCAGACTCGTCGCGTTCCGCGAATGGCTTTTTAGCGAAACCGCGAGGGACCGGGTTTAAATACGCCTTGCACAATGGGATTTGAAATCGATGCCCTCCGCTATCAACAACTCGCTCGCCTGGATCTTCGAGGCATTCGAGCGTGACCCGGCCTACCTCAGCAAACGGATGTTCGGCCTCGACGCCGCTTACCTGGACGGATTGTTATGCCTGGTTGCCGGCGATCGCGACGAACCGTGGAATGGTTTGCTGGTGTGCACGTCGCAGGATCGCCACACTGCGCTCATCAGTGAAATGCCGGCGTTGCAGCCGCATCCGGTGCTCGGGAAGTGGCTTTATGTATCGCAGGATGATCCGGCGTTCGAGGACATCGTGAAGAGAATGACGGCGCTAGTGCTGGCGCGCGATGAACGGATCGGTGTCGAGCCCAAGCCCCGCCGGCGCAGCAAGAAGGCTGCGCCGGGCTGAGGTGTCGGGCCCTTCGTCAACCTACGTCCGGCTCACCTTCGCCGGGTTTCTTTCCAGGCTGATCGCTTGGCGCCTGCTTGCGCTGGTCGTCGTCGCGATCGGGCATCTTGCTCGCCTCGTTGTCGCTGTGTTCAGCCGGTTGCGGATTGTTCAGATCGGTCGGATCGCTGCTCATGGTCCTCTCCTTGCATTGAGATGCTGTGGGTATGCAAAATGGGGCAGCAAGACGTGGTCCCGGCGCGTATCGTCGAGCCTGGATGCAGCGATTTCTGCGGAGCTTCGCCGATCATGACCTACCGCTTCAAACAGGCACACATTGGATGCAGCATCGCGCTGCTCGCGACCCTTGCTGCCTGCACGATCACCCCGCCGCCCAGCGCGCTCGAAACGCCCAAACCCGCCGCGGCGGTCGCGGGCGCGACGCTCGATCAATACAAGGTGCGCGTCGCACAACATATCTTCGAGCGCAATCCTTCGCTGGTGCTCAAGGGCACGCCGCAAGCCATGCTGCGCTCGCTTGTCGTGGTCGCCTACACCGTGGATCGCAACGGGCGTGTGATCCGCTCGTCGGTGTATCGGACGAATGGGGACGACGAAGCCGAAGCCACCGCCCTCGCCTCGCTGCGCCGGGCCTCGCCGTTGCCCGCACCGCCCACTCGCCTGCTCGATGGCAACGGCCACCTCGACCTCTTCGAAGGCTGGCTTTTCAACGACAACGGCCAGTTCCAGCTAAGGAGCGCGCATTCGCCGCAGGCAACGACCATCGACTGAGGGAACTTTCATTGCACTTCGGGAAACACTTCCTTGCCCGTCGCCACGCACGGTCGTTATAATTTTCGATACCCCCGTTACACCGGTTGGCCGGCCATGCCGGTCACGCCATTGCCGCCGCCCATCCAGCGCCTGTGCAATGCGCCCCGCCCGCTCGATACCACGCCGCACCCGCGCGCCGTTCGACGCAGTCTGCCTGCCTTGTTGGCCTTAATAAAATGTCCCGCGGCGCGGTTGAGAATCGCGCGCGATGGGCAAAACGGAGACGCCATGTCGTCAGCTTCATCCTCACTGCCTGCATCGCCCGCCAGCGATGCCAAAATGAGCAGTTCCCGCGTCATTTTCGCGAGTTTTATAGGTACGGCGATCGAGTTTTACGACTTCTACGTCTACGCTACCGCCGCCGCGCTCGTGATCGGCCCGGTCTTTTTTCCGCATAGTTCGCCCGCCGCGCAGGCGTTGTCGGCGTTCGTCACGTTCGGCATTGCGTTTATCGCGCGCCCAATCGGTTCGTTCGTGTTCGGCCATTTCGGCGACCGGATCGGACGAAAATCGACGCTGGTTGCATCGCTACTGGTGATGGGCGTTTCCACGACGCTGATCGGCTTCGTGCCGGGATATGCGTCCATTGGCAGCCTCGCGCCCGTGCTGCTGTGCATCCTGCGTTTCGGGCAAGGCATTGGCCTCGGCGGCGAATGGGGCGGTGCGGCGCTGCTCGCGACCGAATACGCCCCGCAAAACAAACGCGGCTGGTTCGGGATGTTCCCGCAATTGGGGCCGTCGGTGGGGTTCCTGGCATCGAACGGCTTGTTCTTCGGCCTGGCGCTGTCTCTCACCGACGAACAATTCCGCAGTTGGGGCTGGCGCGTGCCGTTCATTGTCAGCGCCGTGCTGGTGGGGCTTGGACTCTACGTGCGCCTGAAAATCGCGGAAACGCCGGCGTTTCGCGCGGCCATGGAAAAGCACGAACGCGTGCGCATGCCTGTTGCCACGCTGCTCAGCCGCTATCTCGGGCCGACGCTGCTTGGCGCCATTGCGATGATCGTCTGCTACACGCTCTTCTACATCTCGACGGTTTTCTCGCTGTCGTACGGCGTCTCGACGCTGCATTTCACGCGCGAGAAATTCCTGGGCCTGTTGTGCTTCGCGGTGATCTTCATGGCGATCGCCACGCCGCTTTCGGCGCTCGCAAGCGACAAATTCGGCCGTCGGCCGGTCCTGATCGTTGGTTGCATTGCCGCGATCCTTTCCGGGTTCACCATGGCGCCCTTGCTTGGCAGCGGCAACACGTTCGCAGTCGCGCTGTTCCTGACCATCGAGCTATTTTTGATGGGCGTGACGTTTGCCCCGATGGGCGCGCTCTTGCCCGAGCTGTTCCCGACCAACGTGCGCTACACCGGCGCGGGCGTGGCGTACAACCTCGGCGGGATTCTGGGTGCGTCGGTGGCGCCGTATATCGCGCAATTGCTGGCGAATCGCGGCGGCCTGACGTGGGTTGGCGGTTACGTTTCCGCGGCGGCCGCACTCAGCTTGATCGGCGTCCTGTGCATGCGTGAGACGCGCGGGATCAAGCTCTGACGCTGCTTCGACGTTTTATCGATCCCGCCGGTTGGTTGCATGCGCCGGCACGGCGGGATGTTTGGGCACGCGGTTGAGCTGGGCGGCCTTCCGGTCGCGCCAGAATGCCGCGAGCCAGATCAGCGTGCCGATAGCAATGGCGTCGCCGGTCAGCCCGGCCATCCATTGGTACGATCCGAGCGATACGACGCGCAACGCGGAATCAATGACCAGCGACATGCAAGCGCCGGCAATAAAACACACGAGTCCCTGCTTGCCGACGTTCACCACGCTAGGCAAAGCCTGCGCGAGCGATCGAATCCACCCTGCGTGCACGGCCTGCGCGAACAGCCACGCAACCACCACAAAACTCACGATGCGCAGCGTCGCGAGGTTCTGCTTCATGTATCCCGGCGGCGCTTGCGTCTCAAGGAACAGCTTGGCGAATGCGAACGTCAGGAACACCAGGATCGCGGCGCGCGTCAGCCAACGCGCCGTTTTCGAGTTGTGGAATTCGGCGCTGATCGGCTGAACCCGCGAAAGCAGGCCCAGCACGAACATCAATTGCCAAGCGAACGGGTTGAACGACCAGCCCTCGGCGTAGGCCGAAGGCAGCCACTGCGCAAGCGACGACGCGAACAGCCACATGCCCAGACTGCCGAACAGCACGACAACGGGCTTTTTCTCCGCAAGCGGCACGACGAACGGCACGGCGAGCGCGAACATGGCGTACATCGGCAGCACCGACGACAAATACGGCTGATGCCGCAACGTGGCGATATCGAAGGAAAGGCTGAGCGGCCGGGCGAGAAAAGCCGGCCATTCGGTGATTTGCAGCATGGGGGTGTCAATGCGCATCCACATCAGCAGCGCGCCGCCTAATAGCATCATGACCGCGGTGAACAGATATGCACGATAGATCTCCCAGCTCCGCTTCAAGAAGCGCCGGAGCGCGGCCGAATGGCTGCGGTTCGATTCAATCGATGTATAAGCTGCCGCCGATGCATAGCCGCCCAAAAATACAAATACCTCAGCGGAATCGCAGAATGCATAGCTGTGCAGCGTGAAGCGCGACAGGACGCTTCCCGAAATGTGGTCAACGGCAATGACAAGCAGCACGAGCCCCCGGAAAAAATCAACTTCGAGGGAGCGGCGATTCGGGGAACTCATGGGTGCGACTCCGTGGAAACAACGTGTCTGCGACAACGCCAAAGGTTCAAATTCAGGTTCAACCTGTAGATGCGGGTTAGTACTGAACGCGTTTGAAAAATTCCCGTCAGATCATTCACTTACAGCGGGAAAGGTGCGTCACACAAGCTCGCCGTGACAATCGCAACTTGCGTACCGGCCCGAGCTGCCTATACTCAAACAAACCTTGAACAGATTCGAGGCTAATTGTGGCAGTAGCGCTCGACGGTATTGAGCGAGTCCACTGCCGCCAAGTCGTTCGTATTGACTCACGCTCTGGAAAAATTCCACGTACGGTTTGAATTAAGTACCACCGTTCGTTCCGGGTTTCTCTAACACTAGTCGATAATTCTTTCATTAGCCTGCGCGTCTGTTCAAACGTTTGCGCATTATACAAACGCCTGAACCTAATAATTACTTTTTACTTTCGATTTTCTCTCCGCTCTCGCCACCCCGACGAGAGTGTTTATGGGACGCAGGCACTAAGCCAGCGTCCCATTTTTCTTTGCGGTCCGAATCGATATAACCCTTTTAAGCGGATTAAATTCGGAGCTGTTACACGCGTCGTTATAATCATGCCTTTGCCGACAGCCGGTCGCATGGCTCATTGCCTATGAATCGCAGGTTCAGTTCCCTCCCCCGGCTGACCGTCCGCCGCGCACGCAGTCTCTGGTATCGGTACGGCATTTTCTGGGTCGGCGCGATTGTGGTCGGGCTGGTCGCGGTGCTTTACGCGCGTTTGATCGACTGGGGGTACAACACCTTCCGCGCGCTTCAGCACGACCACGTCTGGCTTCCGCTCATTCTCACCCCGGCTGTCGCCGCGTTGTCCGTCTGGCTCACGCGCAAGTTTTTTCGCGGCTCGGAAGGCAGCGGCATTCCTCAGGTCATCGCGGTATTGCACAGTCCGCCGGGACTGGGAACGCGGTTGTTGTCGCCGGGAATCGTGGTCGCCAAGGTCGGCATCTCCTTTCTCGCGATCCTCGGCGGCTTCACCATCGGTCGTGAAGGGCCGACCGTACAGGTCGGAGCGGCGCTCATGTACAACCTGCGCCGCCTCTTTCCGAGATCCAACGCGCGCATCGAACGGCAACTGGTGCTCGCGGGCGCGGCGGCGGGGTTATCGGCTGCGTTCAATACGCCGCTTGCCGGTATCGTGTTCGCAATCGAAGAACTCACGCGCAGCTTCGAAGCGCGCACGAGCGGCGTGCTGATCACTGCCATCATCCTGGCGGGGATCGTCGCCCTTGGGCTGAACGGGAATTACACGTACTTCGGGACCATCGAAGTCGGTGCACATTTTCCCAAGCTCCTTGCGCTCGCCGTATTGTTGACGGCGATCGTGACGGGTATTGCGGGTGGCGTGTTCTGCTGGCTGCTGCTGAATACGTCGAAATGGATTCCAGCGCGCCTGCGCGAATTGCATGCATCGAAGCCGGTCGTCTTCGCGATGATATGCGGCTTCATCATCGCCATCGTCGGGGTTGTCTCGGGCGGCACCACGTTCGGCAGCGGTTACGCCGAAGCACGTGGTCTGCTGGAAGGCCACGAACAACTCTCGGTGTTTTATCCGCTGCTCAAGATGGTATCGATGATCGGGTCATATCTGCCCGGCATTCCCGGCGGCATCTTCGCGCCGTCGCTGTCGATTGGCGCCGGTTTCGGCAACGTGCTGCATATGGTCTTCGGCGACATGCAGTTGTCGATGCTCATCGCCCTCGGCATGGTCGGCTATCTCGCGGCCGTCACGCAGTCGCCGATCATGTCGTTTGTAATTGTCATGGAGATGATCAACGGCCACGCGCTCGTGATTTCACTGATGGGGACGGCGCTGATCGCAAGCCGCGTATCGCGCTTCTTCGCGCCGCCGCTTTACGAGGCGCTCGCCGAGCGTTATATGACGCCGTTGCCGGTGCCTGTGCCCAAGGCATCGCCGGAAGTGCCAGAAGAGCCTGAAGAACCCGAGGAACCCGCCGATGCAGAAGCGCCGGCCGTCAAATAAAACTCAATACACGTAGACACGCGCGGCCGGCCGGTATGCATAGGAATGGGCCGGCACGACGATACAACCGCCAAGCAGCGTCGCCAGCAAGGTGATGATCAGAAGCTTCGTTTTCATGTGGTGCTCCGGTATGCGGGCGGCGGCTTTGCGGCCGCCCATCGCTTCAAAGGGCTACGTCAAAGCCGGTCGACCTCAGGCCCAATGCCCCTGCATATAACGCCACGCGCCGCGATGTGCGATCCAGTGCCCCGGCACCCAGTGATACCCCACGCGCTCAACCTGCCAATGCCCCGGGTTCCACATGTACTGGCCGTGTTCCCAGCGCCAGTGACCCTGATCCCACACGTATCCGACACGCGCCGGCGGCACCGCCTCCATGCGCACGGGCGGCGGCGCGTTCGGCGCCACGATGATGACTTCAGCCGAAGCGGTTCCCGCGACAGCCGCGACACCGGCCATGACAATGGCGGCCTGGGCGATTAACAAACGAATTTTCATGATCGGCCTCCTGAGTGATTCGCCGCGTCCGTGAATCTGCGGCGATACCCAATCAATGCGCGAGGCCGCGCTTTAGCCGACACCGCCCGTGTAACCGCGATGGCTAAACTGCAACGGAATATTGATGTAATTTGCCGCTGCTCAACAACCACGGGCGCGCAAACGATAAACCGAAAAAACGCGAAAGCCGGAATCAGACATCGATTCCGGCTTTTTCATCAGCGTTCGAGTTATCTCACGCCGATGGAATCTCGATCTTGACCTCGAGCACTTCGAGATCGTCCTGACGTTCCAGGCTCACGCGAATATCGTCGCTTGAGATCTTCACATACTTGGAAATCACGGCAACGAGTTCTCGTTGCAACGCCGGCAGATAATCAGCGGCCGGCTGGCCACCCGCGCGCTCGTGCGCGATGATCAACTGCAAGCGTTCCTTCGCGACCGAAGCGGACTTCTTTTTCTCGCCCAGCAAAAACGAAAGAATCGACATTGCGTCCCCTTACTTGTTGCCGAAGATGCGTTGCAACAGACCTGGCTTCTGATAATCGGTAAAGCGCAGGGACTTCTCTTCGCCGAGAAAGCGCGAAACGATGTCCTTGTACGCTTCAGCCACATCAGTGCCATCGAGGTGCACGGCCGGCAAACCCTGGTTCGATGCATGCAGCACCGCTTCCGATTCCGGAATCACGCCAATCAGGTCGATGCGCAGGATTTCCTGGATGTCGGTAAGCGACAGCATCTCGCCTTCGCTCACGCGCTTCGGGTTGTAGCGCGTGATCAGCAGATGTTCCTTGACGGGCTCCTTGCCCTCGATTGCGCGCTTGGTCTTCGACGACAAAATGCCGAGAATGCGGTCCGAGTCACGCACGGACGACACTTCCGGGTTCGTCACGATCAACGCTTCGTCGGCGAAATGCATGGCGAGCAGCGCGCCCGATTCAATCCCAGCAGGCGAATCGCAGATGATGTATTCGAAGTCCATCGCGATCAGGTCGTTGATGACCTTTTCCACGCCGTCCTGCGTCAGCGCGTCTTTGTCGCGCGTTTGCGATGCCGGCAGGATGAACAGGTTCTCGCACTTCTTGTCCTTGATCAGCGCCTGGTTCAGGTTCGCTTCACCCTGGATCACGTTGATGAGGTCGTACACCACGCGGCGTTCGCAGCCCATGATGAGATCGAGATTGCGCAGGCCGACATCGAAGTCGATCACGGCCGTCTTGTGCCCGCGCAACGCGAGGGCCGATGAGAAACTCGCGCTGGTGGTCGTCTTGCCGACGCCGCCCTTGCCCGATGTCACCACAATGATTTTTGCCATTCCTGTACCTTGTGTTCGTCAATTAAATCCGCTGGCGTTCTGTTCGAGAGCGCGCCGTCCCCATCAGGCGCGCCTGGCTGATTCTTGTCAGGCCACTCAGGTCAGCCGCAGCGGTTCGATCATCAATTTTTCTTCGTCGAGCCAGATCTGCACCGGCTTGCCCAGGACGTCGGGGCCGAGTGGTGTTTCCGTCGTCCTGTAAATCCCGGCAATCGAAATCAGTTCCGGTTCAAGACACGTGCAGAAAATGCGCGCATCGAGATTGCCGTGCACGCCCGCGAGCGCCCGGCCGCGCAACGGCGCATAAATATGAATGTTGCCTTCCGCGATCACTTCCGCGCCGTAGCTCACGAGCCCGAGCACGACGAGATCGCCCTTCGCATAGACCTGCTGCCCCGAACGCAACGGCCGGTCGATGATCGTCGTCTTCGGCACCGGCGCGCTCGGCGGCGGCGCCTGCGCGACGGCGGCTTCGATCACGGCAACGGCTTCGGTGTTCTCGACGTTGGCGTCGACCGATGGCTTGGGCGCACCGCGCCGGTCGCGCGCTTCGAGCAGCGGCAACGTGCCTTCCGCGGCCCACGTCTGTTCGGGCAGCGCGACCACGCCAATGGGGCGCATGCGCACGCTGTCGAGCAACGCAGCAAGCTCGCTCACCGATATGCGTTCGCCGGCGTCGAGCTTGCGCACGTCGATGGCGACGGTATCGTTGGCGAAAAACTCGGGAGTCGCTTCGAAGCGCCGCGTGAGTTCCGTGCGCAGCGCGTCGAAGTCGGTAGTCTTGACGACAAACAAAAGCGTGTCGACAGAGCCGCTGCGCAATTCGAAAAAGGGCGTTTTTTTGAGCGACATAGGTAAAGCCAAAATTTTTGCGTATTTTACAGGCGTGAGCGCGGGCAGCAGGAAAATTTCAGATTGCCGTCACAAAGTGGGCCGTCGTGAAGTTCAACTGGAAGAAAGAGGACAGCGAAGAGGATATGAACGACGGGCCACGTTATCACGCACGGCCCGTCCTGTTGCCAGGATTGCAGCAAACACGCTATTCGCCGCTACCCGATCAGGCAACTACCCATTCGGCAGCTACGCAGTGTGTTCACTCACGCGCCGCACGAGCAGCGTCTCGAATTCCTCGGGATGCGCGGGAATGCGGCGCCGCTCGCCGGTTGGACCGAAGCCGAGGCGCTCGTAAAAGCGCATGGCGTTGCGGTTGCCATCGGCGATCCACGCAAAGACGTCGTGCACGCGGCGCTCCGCGAGCCATTGCGTGGCCGCATTCACCAGCAGCTCGCCGCCACGCAGATGCCGCACCGCCGGGGCCACCCATAGCGCGTACACGAAGGCGCGCGGTTGAGCCGCCTCTTCGATGAACGCGCCGACGAGACCCGCCGGATGTCCTTCCGTGTACAAGATGAACGACGCCGTGATATCGGAGTTCGCGTGGCGACCGGCCGTTTCGTCGAAGCTCGAGACATCGGCGGACAGGGCTTCCTCCAGCGTCTCCCCGAACGCATACGGTGCTTCGCGCAACGAGGCCGTGCGAAGTTCGCGCAGGACGGCGCCTTGATGCGCGGCGATCCGGTGAACAGTAAGTGAAGGACTCATGCGGGTGTTTTTCTCTCAAGCTTTCACAAGCTTCTTAAGCTGTCTTCTTAGGCTATGTTCTTAGGCTGTCTTAGCCGGCGTAGTCTAATTAGTAGCTTCAACCGAACAGGCAAACGAGTCAAATCATTATTGCAGGCAACGTGCGCGACCGGCTCAATGACGTTCTTTGGTGCAGGCATGCGCTCAGGGCGCCGCGTATTCGCCCGTGCCGTCGGGCCACGGCGTAAGCAACTCGAAGCCATCGTCGGTGACGACCACCATGTGCTCCCATTGCGCCGAGAGCGACCGGTCCTTCGTTGTAACCGTCCAGCCATCCCGCGATTGTTGCGTTGCAGCACGACCGGCGTTCACCATCGGTTCGATGGTGAAAACAAGACCCGGTTTCAGCCGCAGGCCGGCGCCCGGCTGCCCGTAGTGCAGCACTTGTGGATCTTCGTGATAAACACGCCCGATCCCGTGGCCGCAATACTCACGCACGATCGAGTACCCTTCGCGATTCGCCACCGTCTGGATCGCATGACCCACGTCGCCGAGCGTCGCGCCCGGACGCACGGCGCGAATGCCCGCGACCATGGCTTCGTAAGTCGTGTCGCAAAGACGCTTTGCATCGCGGCTCGGCGTGCCCGCGTAATACATGCGGCTCGTATCGCCGAAATAACCGTCCTTGATGATCGCGACGTCGATGTTGACGATATCGCCGTCCTTCAACTCACGCGGGCTTGGAATTCCATGGCAGACCACGTGGTTCACCGATGTGCAAATGGTCTTCGTAAAGCCCATGTAACCCACGTTCGCCGGAATCGCCTTCAGTTCATCGACGATAAAGCGGTTGCAGATCGCATCCAGTTCTTCCGTCGTGACGCCGGGCTTGACGTGCTCGCCGATCATTGCGAGGACTTCTGCGGCGAGACGTCCGGAGATTCGCAGCTTTTCGATGTCGGCAGGCGACTTGAGTGTGATGGCCATGGAACGTTGGTGTGTCGGCGCGCGGTACGCGTCTAATCGCGATACGAAATCGATGTATCCGCAGCGCATTATTTCAGGATGCCGGCGATGATAGCATCGCGCGCTTTCCCGCTCTTTTTCCAATGCCCCCACGAGTCGCCGTACAGCCACGCCGCGCTGCGGTCGTCGTGATTCGCGCTTGCCTCTTCGAGCGGTTTACGCTCTATTCGCTCATTGTTTTGACCAACGTCTTCCGCCAATGATATCAAGTCGCGTTGTTTCGTTTGCTCTTTCCGGTTCTTTATTGGCTGCAGTGTTCGCGGCCGTTGCGCTCGCGGCGTGCAGTTCCACGAGCGGACCTGAACTTCGCGCGTCGAGCCCGCTGATCTACGTGTCATCGCGGCGTGCGCCTTCCGAGGTCTTCAGTTGCCTCGAGGACCGGCTGCCTTCGGTGTCTACATCGAAATCGGGTAACGCTTCGGAGCTCGTGGTCGGGCCGAACGCGTGGCTCGTGACATTGACGCCGTCGCACTATGGGTCGACTGTGAAGGTGCAGAAATCTGACCGGGACTACGGCGGATTGCCGGAACCCGAAATGCGCTTCGATATCGCGCGATGCACAACCTGATCGATCTGCGAGCAGGTCGTAAAAAAGCCCCGATGAGCTTTCAGCTCAGCGGGGCTTTTTGAACGCCAGTTGTCTTTAAAAGAAGTAATGCACGCCCAGCGTGACGCTGTCGTTGTGGCGCGTGGTGCCGTCACGCTTGCTTTGGTCGGTGGTCCATTCCAGCGCAAGGCTTGCCTGCTTGATGAACTTGTACTCAACGCCCAAGCCAGTGTGCAAACGTGCGTTCGGCCAGGTTCCCGTCACTCCCAGACGCACATACGGCATTACCGAATTGAACGGCAAGCCGAGTTTCGCATCGATGCCACCATCCTTATATGTGGTCGACGAGTGATGGAAGTCAGCGAATGCCTCAGCACCAATAACGAAGCGGCTTACATCGAAGTTATACCCGGCAGTCAGGCCGAGGAAAGTCGATGCATGGGACCCTACGTTGACGACGCCAGAAGCGTCAGACCAGTTCTCACCCACTTTCAGGCCTGCGTAAGGGCCGGAAAACTCACTGGCTTGTGCTGCGGATAGGCCGGTCAGAGCAATGACCAGCGCGGCAATAAATTTCTTGAAGTTGAACATGACTTAAAAACATAACGTTAAATCGAAAGCAAAGTTAATTGCCGCGTTTGTTGCATGATCGGCTAATCCGAAAGTCACAAAAATTTTGCAACTTTGAATTTCGCAACGAATGAAAGATTAAATGGTGAAGATGCGTCGGACCCATAAGAGCGGTCCTAATTGATTTTTCGGCGCTATGATTTATTGGCCAGCTCCCGCTGGGAGCGGCTGCCAGGAACGCCTGCCAGTAGCTGGCTGTCGCTTGTGAACAACAACACCGTTGCACGGCTTCTAATCTTTTATCGTCCGTTTTTTAGTAAAACGTTGCTAAGGTTAATTTAATTAAAAGTTTCTACAGAGTTTTTAAGGTTTATAAAAGCATCGAATCGCGAGCCATCTCGTTATGTTCGCCGGGTTCGACGCATTGATTAACGTCGAGGGAATGCATGCATGAAAAACTTCATGTCCAATGTTAGAAAAAGCCTGCTGGCCATCACCGTCGTTGCCGACTTGTTGTGCCTATGGTCGGCCGCTCACGCCGCAGGGCCTGCAGCACCGCCGCCTGACGATCCCGTTTCGCTGTCGATAACGCCTCGGTACAGGTACCAGTCACCATCCATCATGGGAACGTCGCCCGAGGCTTCTGAGCTCAAGACCGCGTCGGGCGTTGACGAGCTGGCGCGCCCGACCCCCGCTCTCGAAAAGCCGGACAACTGGGCTTGCCGGACATCGAATCATTTGACGCGGAGTTCGATCGGTAAGAATCCGGATGGCAGGAGCATCTCGGATGTTCAAGGTCTGTTGCCCAAATGCTGAGGCACACAAAGCAAAACCCCCGCTGATCTTGCGATCAGCGGGGGTTTCTAATTTGGCGGAAAGGGTGAGATTCGAACTCACGGTACCCCTAAAGGTACACTGGATTTCGAGTCCAGCGCATTCGACCACTCTGCCACCTTTCCAGATCCTGCAACCGCGCGACTGCTTGCTGCGGCTCTCGCTGAACGGGTCGATGTCCAGCGAGAGAAAGATTATAGACGAGTCCAATCTGATTTCCAAGCCCCTTTTAGTGAGCCTGGTACAACAAAGAGGTCTTAACTCGCCTTCGAGACTTCGAGCTTTTCGACTCCGCGCATGTAAGGTCGCAACGCCACTGGCACCGTCACCGAGCCATCCGCGTTCTGGTAATTCTCCAGCACCGCGACGAGCGTCCGCCCGACCGCAAGACCTGAACCATTGAGCGTATGAACGAACTCCGGCTTGCCTTGGGCATTCCGGAACCGCGCCTGCATCCGCCGCGCCTGGAATGCTTCGGTATTCGAGCAACTCGAGATTTCCCGATACGTGTTCTGCGCCGGAAGCCAGACTTCCAGGTCGAATGTCTTCGTTGCGGAAAACCCCATGTCGCCGGTACACAGCGTGATCACGCGATACGGCAGTTCGAGCTTTTGCAAGATGGCTTCGGCGTGGCCGACCATTTCGTCGAGCGTCTCGTAGGATTTCTCCGGCGATACGACCTGCACCATTTCGACCTTGTCGAACTGATGTTGACGGATCAGGCCGCGCGTATCGCGCCCGTACGAACCCGCTTCCGAGCGGAAGCACGGAGAATGCGCCGTCAGTTTGACTGGCAGCGCCGACGCTTCAAGAATGCTTTCGCGCACCGTATTCGTCAGCGAGATCTCCGAGGTCGAAATCAGGTACTGCGTGACCTTGTTCTCCTCGCCGCCCTTCTCGACCCGGAACATGTCCTCAGCGAATTTGGGCAACTGGCCCGTACCCACCAAAATTTCCGGATTTACGATATACGGCGTGTACGCCTCTGTGTAGCCGTGCTGTTCGGTGTGCGTGTCGATCATGAACTGCGCCAACGCCCGGTGCAGACGCGCAATCTGCCCGCGCAGCAAGGTGAAACGCGCACCGGAGAGCTTCGCGCCCGTTTCGAAGTCGAGGCCAAGCGGCGCGCCGACATCGACGTGATCCTTCACTTCGAAATCGAACGAACGCGGCGCACCCCAGCGACGCACTTCGACGTTGCCAGATTCGTCGGGGCCGACCGGCACGCTTTCGTGCGGCAAGTTGGGCACGCCGAGCATCAGGTCGGACAAGCGCTTCTGGATGTCCTCGAGCTGAGCCGCCGAAGCCTTCATGGTCTCGCCGATACCCCCGACCTCCGCCATCACTGCTGCGGTGTCTTCCCCACGCCCTTTCATTGCGCCGATCTGCTTCGACAGCGTATTGCGGCGCATTTGCAGCTCTTCGGTACGCGTCTGGATTTCGCGCCGTTCCGCTTCGATTGCCGCGAACGCAGCGACGTCGAGTGTGTAGCCGCGTTGAGCCAGGCGCGTGGCAACGGCGTCGGGGTCTTTGCGCAGGAGTTGGATGTCGAGCATGGCAGGGCCGGTTCTTCTGAGTGTGCGAATCCGCGATTTTAGCGCAGCGAGGCGGCCGTGTTGGCGCGCTTTGGCCGCGTTGGCCGTTCGGTCTAATGGAACGCGGCGTTTCACCATCCGTCGGCAATGGAGCAACGCTTATTTTTCGTCCTTGTGGTCGCGCCGCCATTGGGCATCGAGTTGCGCAAGACGCGCCATCTTTTCACTGATCTTCCCCTCCAGACCGCGCGGTGTCGGCTCGTACCAGTGCGGGTCGCGCATGCCATCGGGCAGATAGGTTTCGCCGGCCGCGTAAGCGTCGGGTTCGTCGTGCGCGTACCTATATTCGTGCCCGTATCCAAGCTCCTTCATCAGCTTGGTCGGCGCGTTGCGCAGATGGACCGGCACGCCTCGCGACTGGTCCTTGCCGACAAACCGCCGCGCCTCGTTATAGGCCATGTAGCCAGCGTTCGATTTCGGCGCAACCGCGAGATAAATCAGCGCCTGAGCCAGCGCGAGCTCACCTTCCGGCGTTCCCAGGCGTTCGTAGGTTTCGGCGGCATCGAGCGCGATGCGGCCCGCACGCGGATCGGCGAGACCGATATCCTCCCAGGCCATCCGGACGATTCGTCGCGCGAGATAACGCGGGTCGGCGCCGCCGTCGAGCATCCTGCAAAACCAGTAAAGCGTCGCGTCAGGATTGCTGCCGCGCACCGATTTGTGCAGCGCGCTGATCTGGTCGTAGAACGCGTCGCCGCCTTTGTCGAAACGACGCAGGTTTTCGGTCAGCGCGCTGCCGAGCAACTCGCCGTCGATGTGCGTCGACTTCTGTTGCGCGGCCGCCCGCGCCACGATTTCCAGGTTGTTGAGGAGCTTGCGGCCGTCGCCATCGGCGGAACCGATGAGCGCCGCACGAGCGTCATCGGAGAACGTCAGGCCGCCCAGCTCGCCCTGCGCCCGTTCGAGCAATTCATTGAGCTCCGTTTCATCCAGGCTTTTCAGCACATAAACGGCTGCCCGCGACAACAACGCGCTGTTCACCTCGAACGATGGATTCTCGGTCGTCGCGCCCACGAACACGAACAACCCGGACTCGACGTGCGGCAAAAACGCGTCTTGCTGGCTTTTGTTGAACCGGTGCACCTCGTCCACGAAAACCAGCGTCTGATGCCCGTTCGCCCGATGGATCTGCGCCAGTTCCACGGCCTCGCGAATATCCTTCACGCCCGACAAGACCGCCGACAACGAAATGAACTCCGCATGAAACGCCGCGGCCATCAGCCGTGCGAGCGTGGTCTTGCCCACGCCGGGCGGTCCCCAGAGAATCATGGAATGCGCTTCACCGGATTCGAACGCGACGCGCAGCGGCTTGTTGGGGCCGAGAAGGTGTTTCTGGCCGATCACCTCGTCGATGGTGCGAGGACGCAAACGCTCGGCAAGGGGGACATTGGCACGGTTTTCTTCGAACATGGCGCGATGAGGGGTTCCGAATGGTCTGGACAACAGCGAAGACAGCGATAATCGTTCCCTTGTTCGAGACAAGCGCCCGCGCTGCTTCAAAATGCTGCAATGGTTGATTATGACAGTTGCCGCTTCCCCGGATTGCCCACGCTTCAGAGCGGACGCGACAGCCAACATCTGCAAATAAGGACAGAACCTGAATGGCATCAGATAACACCACCGACACCGCCGCCTCGACCTACGCGCCTTTGTTGCCCGTCCCGGTCGAGCGCCGCGCGTTCGGAACGTCGGACGCCTTCGCGTTGTGGTTTTCTCTTGGCATCGGCTTGCTGGTGGCGCAGGCCGGCGCGCTGCTCGTGCCGGGCATGTCGCTGCCGCACGCGCTTGCGGCCATCGTGGCCGGCACGGTGATCGGGGTGTTGTTGCTTGCACTGGCGGGCGTGGTCGGCACGGACACCGGACTCGCCGCCATGTCGTCGCTGCGCCCCACACTCGGGCTTCGCGGGGCATCCGTCCCGGCCGTGCTCAACGCGGTGCAACTGGTCGGCTGGGGATCGTTCGAGATCATCGTGATGCGCGATTCCGCCGATGCCCTCGCCAGGCAATCCTTCGGTTTATCGATGCCGCTCATCTGGACGCTGATCTTCGGCGTGCTGGCCACGATCCTTGCGATCACCGGCCCGCTGTCCTTCGTCCGGCGATTCCTGCGCATCTGGGGCATGTGGCTGCTGCTCGGAGGCGCCGGTTGGCTGACGTGGAACCTGCTGTCGAAACAGGATATTGGCGCGTTGATGAACCGGCCGGGGACAGGCGAGATGCCGTTCGGCGCGGGTATCGATCTGGTCGTGGCAATGCCGCTCTCATGGCTGCCGCTGATCGCGGATTACACGCGCTTCGGACGCAGTGCAGGCGGCACGTTTCGCGGCACGCTGTTCGGTTATGGCATCGCGAATATCTGGTTTTATGCGCTCGGCGCCTTCTACGGCCTGGCTGCCGGCGGCGGCGACGCGCTGCTGACCGTGGCATTCGCGCAGGCGGCGGGCGGGATTGCGCTGCTGCTGATTCTCATCGATGAAATCGATAACGCTTTCGCCGATATCCATTCCGCCGCCGTCTCCACCGGCACCTTCTGGGCGAAGGCGAGCGTGCCGTTGTTATCCGCGGCGTTCGGCGGGTTGTGCACGTTGATCGCGTTGCTGGTGCAGATGGGCAAGTACCAGAACTTCCTGCTCCTGATCGGCTCGGTCTTTGCACCGTTGTTCGGCGTGGTCCTTGCCGATCATTTCATCGTGCGCAAACGCCGCGTGGTGGTAGCTGCGCTCACCGACCGGCAAGGCCCGTACGCGTTCTCGGGCGGATGGCATGTCAGCGGATTTGTTGCCTGGGCGCTCGGGATCGCCGCGTATCACGCGATCAACCAATGGATCCCGAACCTCGGCGCGACCTTGCCGTCGCTTGCGATCGGCGCGGCGGCTTACCTGGCGTTGGTACTGGGCGCGGGAAGGCGGGAAGAGAGCCGGTCGTCGGCTTGAGCCTGATGACGGCAATTCAGGAAAGCGAGGCGACGATCGCCCCGCTTTTCGCAACGGTAATCAGCCGTCGATCACGTCAGCGCCCTTCGGCACCACGAACTTGAACTGGTTGGCTTTCAGCGGCGGGTTCTTCTCGATATTCGAGAACGTCAGCAAGGTCACGTTGCCGAATACATCGTGCAATTCCATTGCTTCGAGATTGCCGTTCCTGAAGCCGATACCCACCTGCTGGAACTGCGTGTCCTGCGCCTTAGGCGTCAACTCCAGCCAGTCGATGCCGTCCTTCACCCCCGCGTCGCGCAACGTGAAGTTCTTGTCGAGATCGTTGCTGCCGAAGAGGATGGCGGCAGGACTCGCGCCCAGCGCATTGCCCAACTGACGAACGGTGACCTGGTTCAGGTCTTTGTCGTAGACATAGAGCTTGTCGCCGTCGGCCTGGAGTATTTGCGCGTAGGGCTTTTCGTACGACCAGATGAACTTGCCCGGCCGCGCGAACGTGAATGTGCCGCTTGCCGTGCCGGAGGTCCTCGGCGCCGCGCTCTGCGCGGCCGTGGCGGATGCCGCCTTGCTCGGCGCCTTGATTTCACGCTGGACAAACGAGCCGTGCGCCGCGTGAACCTGAGCCACAAACGCCTTCAACTGTTCCGTGCCGCTTGCGAATGCGTGCGATGCGAGCAGCATGGAAGCACTCAAAACTCCTGCCTGAACCATACGATGAGCTACGCGATGAAACGACTTCGACACTGACTGCATAAAAATGAAACCTCCAGAAACCAATTCTGCTGCGTTTATTCCGATTCACGCGCCGGCGTGAGGATCTCGCGATTACCGTTCGAGGACATGCTTGATACCAGTCCCGAATTCTCCATTTGCTCGAGCAAGCGCGCTGCACGGTTATAACCGATCCGCAAGTGCCGCTGCACAAGCGAGATCGACGCACGGCGGTTCTTGATCACGATCTCGACAGCCTGATCGTAAAGCGGATCGGCTTCGCCATCCCCGCCGCCCGCCGCGCCCGGCGCACCTTCTTCACCGTCGCCGACCACGCCGCCTTCAAGAATCCCTTCAATGTAATTCGGCTCGCCCTGCTCCTTCAGCTTGTTCACCACGCGATGCACTTCTTCATCCGATACAAACGCGCCATGCACGCGCACCGGCAGGCCCGAACCCGGCGGCAGATAAAGCATGTCGCCCATGCCGAGCAGCGACTCGGCACCTTGCTGATCGAGAATGGTCCGCGAATCGATCTTCGATGAAACCTGGAACGCCATGCGCGTCGGCACGTTTGCCTTGATCAAGCCCGTGATCACGTCCACGGACGGCCGCTGCGTCGCGAGAATCAGGTGAATGCCGGCCGCACGCGCCTTCTGCGCGATCCGCGCGATCAGCTCCTCGACCTTCTTGCCGACGACCATCATGAGGTCGGCCAGTTCGTCGATCACGACCACGATGGTCGGCAAGCGGTTCAGCGGTTCCGGCTCGTCCGGCGTCAGGCTGAACGGGTTGGGAATCTTCTCGTCGCGCTTCGTGGCTTCGTCGATCTTGTTGTTGAAACCCGCGAGGTTGCGCACGCCCATCTTGCTCATCAGCTTATAGCGGCGTTCCATCTCGGCCACGGCCCAGTTGAGCGCGTGCCCGGCTTGCCGCATGTCGGTGACGACCGGGCAAAGCAGATGCGGAATGCCCTCGTAGACGCTCATTTCGAGCATCTTCGGATCGATGAGAATCATGCGCACTTCGTCGGCGGTGGCCTTGTACAAGAGCGACAGGATCATCGCGTTGATACCGACCGACTTGCCCGAACCGGTCGTACCGGCCACCAGCAAGTGCGGCATCTTCGCAAGATCCGCGCAGACCGGCTTCCCGCCGATATCCTTGCCT
Source organism: Burkholderia sp. PAMC 26561 (assembly GCF_001557535.2). Lineage (NCBI taxonomy): Bacteria > Pseudomonadati > Pseudomonadota > Betaproteobacteria > Burkholderiales > Burkholderiaceae > Burkholderia > Burkholderia sp. PAMC 26561. Next base: position 2,153,940 of record NZ_CP014306.1, on the reverse strand, counting down.
AGACCCATGGTCAGGGGCGAAGCGGCGTCGGCGTAAACCTGCGAACCGAGGATCTCCGACAAACGCACGGTCTGGCGGCGCTGGTTCGGCAACTCCAGCGCCATGAAATTCTTGCCCGGGATAGTCTCGACCACACGAATCGATACCAGCGAAAGCGAGCGCGCCAGATCCTTCGCCAGCCCGACGATTTGCGAGCCTTTGACGCCCGTGGCCGGCTCGATCTCGTAACGTGTCACGACCGGGCCCGGATAGGCAGCGACCACAGCCACTTCCACGCCAAAATCCTTGAGCTTCTTCTCGATCAGCCGGGACGTGTATTCAAGCGTGTCGGCGGAAATGGTTTCCTTCACTTCCGGCGCGGCATCGAGCAAGGCCAGCGGCGGCAAGGTGGAGTCGCCGGGCAGATCGGTGAAAAGCGGCACCTGCTTTTCCTTTTCCACACGCGCCGATTTCGCAGTCGCGACCGGCGGCACGATCACTACCGGTTCCTGTTCCTCGATCTTGACCCGGCCGCGCACCACCTTGCCTTCGCGCTTTTCGGCTGCCACTTCGCCCAGCTTGCGGTCACGCCCGGCTTCGCGGCGCAGTCGCGCGCCGGTGATGGTGGCCATGATGCCGTCGCCGGTTTTTTCGCAGACGGACAGCCAGGAAAAATTGAAATACAGAGACAAGCCGATGGCGAGCGCGATCAACAGGATCAGCGTGGCGCCGGTAAAACCGAACGCGTGGGAGACGGCGTGCGCCACTGCCTCGCCGACCACGCCGCCCGGCGCGCGCGGCACCTGCACCTTGAGCGACCACATGCGCAGCGCTTCAATGCCGTCGCTTGCGAGCAGCACCAGCACGAACGCGAAGGCCTCGGCGAGCCACGTCCGATCCTTCACCGGTTGCTCGGCCGAAGCTTCCTGATTCGTGATCCTCCGGTAATTCGCGATGATCCGCCGCGCGAGCAGCACCACCCACCAATATGCGGAAAGACCGAACAGCAGTAACAGGATGTCTGCCGTCCACGCACCGACCCGTCCCGCCCAGTTGGCGATCTGGTCGACTTGCGCGGCATGGGTCCAGCTCGGGTCATGGCGGCTGTAGCTCACGAGCGCCATGAGCAGGAACACGCCGAGCGCGACCTGCAAGATCCATCGAATCTCGGTAAAAAGGCGCGACATGCGATGAGGCAATGCCTGCGCACTTGCAGAATAGGTAGCTTTTGCCATTGATCCGTAAGGCTTTTGACCCGCCATGAAAGGCACGGCGAGCCGACAGAGTTAAGGACGCATTGTAAACGCTGCATTGCGATGATCGGACAAAAATGGGCCATGGTTTCACCCTGTAACACCCGCGTTACATGCGCCCTGCCCGCTGCAACGGCCCGTGCGCGCTATGGCCGCCATTGAAAGGATCACTCGGCGGCGCCTGGAGACACTCTTTATAATGGCGAATTCGCGCCTATTTACAGGTCATCGGCAGAAGCGCGCCGCCGGCGCAGTTTTTCTCGACCGCCCGCGCCTTTTGCCCATAAACCGCTTGTTCGCCCGGCGGTTTGGCCCTAACCAAACGGATTGCTCTCATGTCTTCGTCCAAACACGCAAAAGTGCTGATTCTCGGTTCCGGTCCCGCCGGTTATTCCGCCGCCGTCTACGCGGCGCGTGCGAATCTGTCGCCGCTTCTCATCACGGGCCTGGCGCAAGGCGGTCAACTGATGACCACGACCGACGTGGAAAACTGGCCGGGCGACCCGTTGGGCGTGCAAGGTCCGGAACTGATGCAGCGCATGCTGGAACACGCCGAACGCTTCAACACGGAAATTGTGTTCGATCACATTCACACTGCCAAGCTGACCGAACGGCCAATCCGCCTGATCGGCGATTCGGGCGAGTACACGTGTGATTCGCTGATCATCGCGACGGGTGCATCGGCGCAATATCTGGGCGTGCCTTCGGAAGAAGCGTTCATGGGCAAAGGCGTGTCGGCCTGCGCAACCTGCGACGGTTTTTTCTACAAGAACGGCGAAGTGGCCGTGATCGGCGGCGGCAATACGGCCGTCGAAGAAGCGCTCTATCTGGCTGGAATTGCCAAGAAGGTGACAGTGGTGCATCGCCGGGACAAGTTCCGCGCCGAGCCGATCCTGATCGACCGCCTGCTTGCGAAGGAAAAAGAAGGCGTGGTGGACATCAAGTGGAATCACGTTCTCGATGAAGTCAAGGGCGACGCGACCGGCGTAACCGGCTTGCAGATCAAGTGCACGGAAACGGGCACGACCACGGAAGTGCCGCTGCAAGGCGTGTTTGTCGCGATCGGTCACAAGCCGAATACGGACCTGTTCGCGGGTCAACTGGAAATGAAGAACGGCTACATCATTACGAACGGCGGCCTGCAGGGCAATGCGACGGGCACGAGCATCGACGGCGTGTTTGCTGCCGGCGACGTGCAGGATCACATTTACCGGCAGGCTATTACGAGCGCCGGCACGGGTTGTATGGCTGCGCTCGACGCACAGCGTTATCTCGAAAGCATCAACGAGAACCCGGCCGTCCATTCGATGAGCGCCGAAGCGGAACGTTAAGCTGCTGACCGTTGCACCGGAGCGAAAAAGCGTCCGGAACCTTCAAACGCCGGTTTCGATCCTCTGGATCGGCCGGCGTTTTCGTTTCGGACGCGGTGAAAATCGGGCAGCCGCGCTTCGGGCGCGTCCATTTCCCCGGCTCTCATGTTAAAAAGGGGCTCCGGAAGCGGCGTATATCGCGTTGCGCCGCCGTGCATTTTCTTTTGCCTTGCAATGCCCAAGAACCTGCCCCATCCGAACGAACCCCGGCCCAGACGCCCGCGCGATATGGCGCCGCGCACGGCCGCCGCGTCCGCGAAAGCGCCGCTGACGCCCGAGGAACTCGCGGCCGCGCTCAAGCGTGAAGGTCTGGCCGGACTTGCCGCGCTGCGCGAATCGCTCCAGGCGCAGGCGGTCAGGCACCGTGCCCAGCGGGTCGCCGCCATCGTGGCGGAACGCGAAGCCCTCGCCGATGCCGACGTGTTCCGCAACGCCATCGGCGAGGTCGAACCGCTTAACGTGGCGGTGCGCGTACCGTTGCCGCGCGTGCCTCCGTCGCCTTTGCCGCTGCAGACGCGGCTCGACGAAGAAGCCGTGCTGCACGAAGCCCTCTCCGACGAATACGACCCCGAAAGCCTCCTCGATACCGACGATTCCCTCTCCTACTGCCGCCACGGCGTACGCGAGGAAGTCGTGCGCAAGCTCCGGCGCGGCGCCTGGATCGTGCAGGCGCAACTCGATCTGCACGGCATGCGGCGCGAGGAAGCGCGCGAGGCGTTATCGGAATTCATCCGGGAAGCGGTGAAACGTGGCCTGCGATGCTTGCGCGTGATTCATGGCAAAGGCCTTGGGTCCGTTGGGCGCGAACCCGTGCTCAAAGGCAAGGTCCGCGCGTGGCTGGTGCAAAAAGAAGAAGTGATCGCGTTCTGTCAGGCGCGTCCTCACGATGGCGGTGCCGGCGCCGTGCTGGTGCTGCTGAAACCGGGCGGGACGCCACATCGTCACGGGCACCCGCAAGACCACGATGCCCGCAGCCATCGCGATCCGCGTGAGAGGTCCTGACGGTGCATCCCAGGCTCACGCTGGCAATCTCCATCATGGAGGGGCTTGCGATCTTCGCGTATGCAATCTCGGGGCTGATCGAAGCGAGAAAGCGCCGGCTGGATGCCGTCGGCGCCTTCCTGGTCGCCCTCGCAACGGCATTCGGCGGCGGGACCGTGCGCGACGTCCTGCTTTCGCGCCGGCCGTTCTATTGGGTCGAGCATCAGGATTACGTCATCATCATCTTCGCGCTGGCGCTCACGGCACCGATGGTCCTGCGCCTCACGACCCGCTTGTTCGACCAGCGCGCCTTGCTGGTCGCCGATGCCATCGGCCTGGGTTTGTTCAGCATCTCGGGCACGTCCATCGCGCTCGATGCACAAATGCCTGCGTTCACCGCGGCCTTGATGGGCGTAGTGACAGGGGTTTTCGGCGGCATCATACGCGACGTGCTGTGCAACGAGGTCCCGCTGATCCTGCGCGACTCCCGGCCTTACGCCGTGTGTGCGTTCGCGGGATGCTGGCTGTATCTCGGACTCGATGCAATGGGCGTCCTGGGCGTCTATAACGTGTTGTTTTCGACAGCGTTCATTCTCGTGGCGCGGCTGGTGACGCTGAAACTGGACGTGCGGCTGCCTCATTAATAGACTGCGAACCGGGCCGTCAGCCGCGCTTAAACCCGGCCGAATGGCCAACGCTCGCCGCCGTTAATTTCCGGCGCCTGTCGATTTGCTACAATCCGACTTCGATTTTCGGCTTACTGACGGCAATGAACACGTCATTGCGTCCCGTCGTTGCGCTAGTCAATAAGTCAACTCCACCCTCAACGGTCGATCGACCCGCAGACTGAAAATGAACATCGAGCAAGCGCGTTTCAACATGATCGAACAGCAGATCCGTCCCTGGGATGTGCTGGACCAGGACGTCCTGAACCTGCTGTCGATCGTCAAGCGTGAAAATTTCGTCCCTGCCGCGTACCGGAACATCGCGTTCGCGGATCTCGAGATTCCGCTGCCGGCCGGCCAGCACATGCTGTTTCCGCGCGTCGAAGCGCGTGTGTTGCAGGAACTGGCTGTGAAAAAGCACGAGATCGTGCTCGAAATCGGCGCAGGCTCGGGCTACATGGCAGCGCTGCTCGGCGCGCGCGGCCGCTCGGTGACGACGGTTGAAATCGAACCCGAACTCGCCAAACTGGCCGAAGACAATCTGGCGGCCAACGGTGTGTCGAATGCGCAAGTTGCAGTCGGCGACGGCGCACGCGGCTGGAACTCGGGCGAGACCTTCGACATCATCTGCGTCTCGGGCGGTTTGCCGGTCATGCCGCAGGAATTCCTCGACCAGTTGAAGATTGGCGGCCGGCTGGCGGCGTTTGTTGGCAGCGCGCCGGTCATGAAGGCGCAGATCATCACGCGCGTGGATGAAAAACAGTTCCGCGTCGCCGATATCTTTGAAACGCTGATCGGGCCGCTCAAGAACGCTGTACAGCCTTCGCGCTTCAAGTTTTAAGTTTTCCCCGGAAATCCGGACTCGTGCGGGGTGAACCGTTCGGGTCCGATGCTTCCAAACGGCAAACTCAGACAGCATACCGGTGAGCAAATCCGCTCGCCGTTGCCTGCTGCTTTCAACGGAATCCCATGCAAAATCTGTCCGCACCCGAACTGGCCGAATGGCTCGCCGATTCATCGCGCCCCGCCCCTGTCCTGCTCGACGTCCGCGAACCGTGGGAACTCGAAACGGCCAAGATGGCCAACATTGTCGCCATCCCGATGCGCGACATCCCTGCCCGCAGCGAAGAACTGGACGACGAAGCGCAGATCGTCTGCATCTGCCACCACGGCGCCCGTAGCGCGCAAGTCGGCATGTTCCTGGAATCGCGTGGCTTCACGCAGGTGTACAACTTGTTTGGCGGTATCGATGCCTGGTCAAAGCAAGTCGATCCGGCCATCCCCACGTATTGATTCGACGCTGTATTCAGTCATCACGGAATCTCCATGCGCCCGATGTTTGCGCTGGCGCTGTCCAGCATCAGCGCCGGGTTAGCGTGCTCACCGGCCATGGCCGTGGGCCTCGATCAGCTCTATGACGAAGCGCTCAACACCGACGCGCAGCTTCAGAGCGCGCGGGCAAGCCTCGCGGCCGACAGCGAACAACTGCCGCAAGCGCGCGCAAAGCTGCTGCCGCAATTGTCGGCGTCGGCGAGCGCGAACGAGCAGCGCACGGAGTTTGGCGGCGGCTTGCCGGCATCGAATGGAAACAGCAACGGCTTCGTTGTTTCGCTGACCCAACCGCTCATCAACGTCGCGAACTGGCAGGGCTACCAGCAAGGCCAGATCGCGCTGACCACGGCCCAGGCGCAGTTCGCCGCCGCCCGCCAGGATCTGATCGTCCGGCTGGGACAAGCTTATTTCGATGCACTTTCGGCCCAGGACAGTCTTGCGATCGTGCGTTCGCAAAAGGCATCGATTGCGGAGCAGCTTGAATCGGCCAAGCATTCCTTCGATGCCGGCAGCGCCACCATCACCGATACCAACGAAGCCCAGGCCAAGTACGATCAGGCGATCTCGCAGGAAATTGCGGCACAGAACGATCTCGAAGTGAAACTGGCGTCGCTGGAGCAGATCGTCGGGCATCCGGTGACGCGTGTGGACGGCCTCGCGCGCGGCGTGACACTGCCGCCGCCTGTTCCCGCAGACATGCAGCAGTGGGTCGACGCCGCGCGCGACACCAACTACAACGTGGTGCTCAAGCAACTGGCGACGTCAAATTCGCAGCGCGAGACATTGAAGGCGAAAGCAGGTCATTACCCGTCGCTCGATCTCGTCGCGAGTTATTCCAAAAGCAGCCTGGGCGCGGCGGGCGCGGGCAACTTCGGCGGGAATTTCGGCGGCGGTTTTGGCAGCGGCGCGGGGACGATCGGTCCGGGCATTCCGGCTGCGGCGGCCGAACTCGGCAACTTCGGTGCGTATTACACCAACGCGACGGTCGGCGTTCAACTCACCATTCCCCTTTACGAAGGCGGCGCAACGCAAAGCCGCGTGCGGCAGACGCTCGCGCTCGAAGACAAGGCGCAGGCCGACCTCGATACCGCGCGGCGCTCGGCGGCTTTATCTGCGCGACAGGCGTTTCTGGGGGTATCGAGCGGACTGGCGCAGGTTCGCGCACTCGAAACCGCCGAGCGGTCCGCGCGGACATCGCTTGAATCGAACTTGCTGGGTTATCAGGTGGGCGTGCGGATCAATATCGATGTACTCAACGCCCAGGACCAGCTCTTTTCGGCACGGCGCGATCTCGCGAAAGCGCGCTACGACACGCTGGTCAACTCGCTGAAGCTGAAGGCGTCCACGGCGAGCCTAACGGACAGCGACGTGCTCTCGCTGAACTCGCTGCTCTCCCCCACCGACGACACGGCGCTCACCGCCCTGCCCGTGGTCCCGACCGTGCCGCATCCGCGCACGGCGAATCCGGCAGCCGGCCGGCGCTCCCTGCCGCAATAAGCGATAAAAAAACCGCGAGCCCTCGTACAAAAGGAAGCTCGCGGTTTTTATAGCAGCCAACAAAACCTCAGACCACGTTCATCGCCAGCGCACTCTCACGATAATGCTGGCTCGCCTTGTCGCTGTCGCCGAGTTGTTCGTGCAGACGCGCCAGGGCCCGATGGGTGCGGATCTTGAGCGGTTCGTTATCGGCGAGTTTCAAAGCCGATTCCAGGAACGCCTGCGCCTTGCCCCACAACTGCTGATGCAGACACAGACGGCCGAGCGTGAACAGCAAATCGGCGTCTTCCGTGCGCTCCTTCTGCCAGGCTTCGGCACGCTGGATCAGCGGCAAGGCATCGCCTGGCGACGCGCAATCCGGATATCGGCGAAGCAAACGCGCATCCCAATTGTGGTTCAGCGCTTCCTCGACGATCCTGCGCGCGTCGTTGCGGCGATCCAGCGCGATCAACAACTCGGCGGCGAGATCGGCCAGACGCGGCGACTGTCGCTCCACCGGCGACAACGACTGCCAGAATTCGAGCAGCGCATCGGGATTGTGCCGGCGATCGCGCAGCAGGTTTTCAGCCGCAACCTGCCGCAGACGCACCGCGACCGCAGGATGCAGCGCCTCGCGTTTTTCGAGCGTCTTGACGAGCTTCAGCACTTCGCCCCAGTTCTTCAACTGCTGCTGCGCACGCAACGCGATCTGCTGCGCGTGCAAGCGGCGGCCGCCCTGGGCCTGCATTTCGGTCAACGCGACGAGTGCGCCGTCGGCATCGCGGCCATCGGCACGCATGTCGGCGGTCGCCATCAGACGGGCGTCCTGCCAGTCGCTGTCCGCCACCTTGGCGAGCCACTCGTCGCGGCGCGCGTACTCGTGCATCTCGTGTGCCGCTTTTGCACCGATCAGGCCGGCGGCACCGGCGTTTTCATCGACGATGAGAGAATCGCGCGCCGATTTTTCCGCCTTCGAGAACCGCCCGGCATACAAGTGGCCGATGGCATCGCGCAACGCCGCGTTCGCCTTCGCCAGCCGCGAGCGCGTCCGGTACGCCGACACGCGCTGCGGCATCTTCCACACGCTGCGGATGGCGCGCAGGACCGCGTACAGCACGATGAACGACACCACCAGCGCCACCACGAACAGGTTCAGCGACACGTCCACGCGATACGGCGGGATTACGAGCAGCACTTGGCCGCCGTCGAACACGCCAACGAGCGCGAGCGCCGCCGCCGCCGCGAACAGGAGCACAAACCAGATGAGTCCACGCATCGTCATCACCCGCCTCGCTTGAACTGGTGGACCGCCGCAAGACTCGCGTTCAGGTCGGGCACGGCGACGGCGGTCGATGCGTCATTGACCTGCTTGACGAGATCTCGCACCGACTTGACCTTGCCCGACGACGGATCGAAGTAGCGGCCGAGCGCCGTATCCGCGGCGTTGAGATCCGACCTGAGTGCCGGTTCACTGCGCGACAACAGCGACAACCGCGCCGACAACAAGCGCAGTTTCACGTTCTCGCGCACGAAGTAGCCTTGATCGGGGGAAGCGAGCATGGCGTCGGCGTTATCGATACGGCGTACCGACACGAGGCTCGACAACTGCTGCCCGATGCCGCCCGCGATCTGCTGCAGCCAGACCTTCCAGCGCGGCTGGTTCGTCGCGGCGGCGATTGCGGCGCTGTCGCCGGGTGCATCGGCATGTGCGGTCGACGGCACGATCGGCGCTTCGCCGGCGAGCGGCAGGCGATCGATCTGGTCGATGGCGGTGTCGAGCTTGATGGCCAGGCCCGTCAAATCCGTCGATGGCGTGGCGTGCAGCTTGTCCATGTCCTGCGCGATGGCCTTGCGGATGGTCACGATCTGCGGGCCGGTCGTGGCGGCGAGACGCGTGTCGGCGCTTTGCAGCGCGAAGAGCGCGAGCTGGACGTTGCCTGTGAGCTGCAGTTGCTGGCTTGCGCTCGACAGGATCTGCTCGACTTCGGCCAGCGTCCAGTCGTCGCGATTGCTCGCCAGATCCTGATACTGCTGTTGCAGTGCCTGGCTTTGCGCCTGTGCGTCCGTGAGCTTGCCCTGGAACTGGATGATCTGCGTGTTGATGGCCGTGACCGAACTCGCCGCCTGGTCGGCTTGCGCGCGCAACGCCGCGGTTTGCGCGTCGCTTGCCTGCAGACGTTGCGCGAGTTGCGCGTCGCGTTGATCGAATTTGCGGTTGAGCATGAAGCCGCCCACGCCCGCCACGATCACGATGATCACGAGCACCAGCCACAGCAGCGCCGTGCCCGCGCCGCCACGCCGCTCTTTCGGCTGCGATTCGTACGGCGTGAACGGCGTATTGGGCGGATTCGAAGGCGGAGCCGACGCCGTGGACCTGGCATCGGATTTTGCGTCGGACTTGGAAGCGGTCTTGCTTGAATCGATCGAATCAGTCATGCGTGATTGAGCCGGTTGGTGAGCCGGCGCGGACGCCGGCCTGGAATCCGTCGGCGCGGACTCCTGGTTGGTTTTTTGACTGGACTGGCCGGGCGGCGTTGCCGCCGGGACCGTGTATCCATATTCTTGTGCCTCTGCAACCTGCGCGTCCGGTTTCGCCTCCGCTTTCGGGTCCGCTTTCCCGTCCGATAGTGAAGCAGTGCCGAAGAGCGTGCTGAACGCCTGAACAATGCGTTCGTCGCCGGCGCCGGACACCGTAATCCTATCAAAACCCGCCTGCCGCGCGGCTTCGGCAATACGCGGATGCGGCGTGACGAGCGGTACGTGCTTGAGCGTCAGGGTTTCATCGACGGTCAGATATTCGCGGGCCAGCTCTTCGAGGTTGCGCACGCCCTCCGAACTGGTGAGGAGCCACGCGTGCGGTTCGCCCGCCAGCAGTTCGTGGATGCGCTCCCAGTCGCGCATGGACGGCTCCGGCACGATGCGCGTGTAGGCCGCGACCTTCTCCACCTTCGCGCCGGCCTCGGCGAGCGTGTCGGCAAGCCATTCACGGCCGCCATCGCCACGCACGATCAACACACGTTTGTCCCTGAGGCCATCCGCGCCGAAATGCGCCACGATTGCTGCGTGCAGTGCTTCGGAATCGTAGCGGGGATCGGTGGGCGTCTCGGTGATCGTGGCATCGGCGCCGGGACTGATCACCGTATAAGCCGGTGGTGCGATGCCCTGGCGCGCCAAAGCTGCCACGCTGCCGGGACCGACCACGCCAATCGCAACATGCGCCGGCCACGGCGCACTGAGCCCGGCGAACGCGTGCTGGACGGCGTTCGGCGACACGAAGACGACCAGCGCAAAGCCAAGTTCAGCGGGCGCATAAAGCTCGCCGAGCGCGGCCTGCAGCGGTGCGGTATCGGCGACGGGGCCTATATCGATGAGTGGAAACTCCAACGGCTCGAAACCCGCGCGTTCGAGCAGCGCCATGAGTTCGGCCGACTGGCCGGACGGACGCGTGATGACAACCGTGGATGGCCGGGGTGTGGCTTCGGCCGGAGTATGGGTCGAATCGTGAGCGTTCGCCATCAGTCGGCAGGCGTTGCAGCAGGAGGAATGCGCGCACCGCTTGCCGTGCTCAACTCGCGGACGATGTCCATCGCGCCCTGCGCTTCGAGCTCGGCGGAAACGCGCGCGCCGAGATCGAGCGCGGCTTCGACACCGGTGGCATTCGCCGAGCCTTCGGCACGAAGGACGCGCGTACCATCGACCGTCGATACACATCCGCGCAAATGCAGCGCGCCGTCGTGCCATTGCGCGTACGCCGCGAGCGGCACTTCGCAACTGCCGCCAAGCGAGCGCGACACCATGCGCTCGGCTTCCACTGCTGCAGCAGTGGCATCGTGATGCAGAGGGGCAAGCCACGCGGCGAGATCGTCACGGCCGGCACGGATCTCGATGCCGAGCGCCCCTTGCCCCGCCGCCGGCAAACTTTCCTCCGGCGAGAGATACGCGCGAATCCGCGATTCCAGCCCCAGCCGGATCAGCCCGGCGGCCGCGAGGATGATTCCCGAGTAGTCGCCCCGGTCGAGCTTGCCCAGACGGGTATCGAGATTGCCGCGCAACGGGCGGACTTCGAGATGAGGAAAATGCATGCGCAACATGGCTTCGCGTCGCAAACTCGACGTCCCGACGACGCTGCCGTGAGGCAAATCCGCCAGCGACGCAAAGTGCGGCGAAACGAAGGCATCGCGGGGATCTTCGCGTTCGAGGATCGTGCTCAGGGTAAAGCCGTCGGGCAGTTCCATGGGCACGTCTTTCAGCGAATGCACGGCCAGGTCGGCACGGCCGTCGGCGAGCGCTGCTTCGAGTTCCTTCACGAAGAGTCCCTTGCCGCCGACCTTCGATAAGGTCCGGTCAAGAATCTGATCGCCGCGCGTCGTCATTCCGAGGATTTTGACGTCGCAAGATGGATATAATTTGTGCAGCGCAAACTGCACGTGCTCAGCCTGCCACATGGCAAGACGGCTCTCCCGCGAGGCAATGACCAAAGTACGGGGCGGTGGCGTGGAAGGCGTCTCGGAGTTCATTGCGGGTCAATCGAATGACGGGATGGATAACAAACAATGGTAGCACGCACGCCCAAGCCCAATTACAGTCCTGACCGCGCCGAAGCGCCGCGGAAACGGGCCTGGCGCGCTGCGGCAGGACGGAGACAGCAGGGCACAAAAGCCGCAACATGCGGCACGCGTCATGGTTGAGGCACGCATTCTCTCGCGCTGCCGTGCCTGGTCGCCTTGGATTTCCCGAGTTTCAGCCGCAACGCCAGTAACACTGTAAGCAGCTTGGCGGGCAAGCGGACGCCGTTTCATGCACGGCGCCTGCACGCTTCCATATCGAGTCTGTGGCTTTAAAGTTGGCTAACTGAACGACAAGCAAGAGGAATTCAACGTGACGTCTCCCGGATCGGCGCGCAATGCCCGCCCCCGCCGCAACGCGGTATCGAAGAATGAAGGTTCGTCCGTCAAGGCCATCGCGGCCGATGTAACGGTTGCCGCCAAAGCCTCCAAGGCGCGCGCCACCGCCGTCAAGAAGCCTGCTGTGAAAGAGCCCGCTGCGAAGGCTGCCAGTAAGCCGCCCAAAGCCGCATCGCGTACACGCGACGACAAGGACCTTCCCCTCTTCGAGGACATCCGCTATCTCGGCCGCCTGCTCGGCGACGTCGTGCGCGAACAGGAAGGCGACAAGGTCTTCGATGTCGTCGAAACGATTCGTCAGACCGCGGTCAAGTTTCGCCGTGAGGAAGACAGCGAGGCATCGCAGGCGCTGGACAAGCGCCTGAAATCGCTTTCGCCCGAGCAGACTGTGAGCGTCGTGCGCGCGTTCAGCTATTTCTCGCATCTGGCGAATATCGCCGAGGACCGGCATCACAACCGGCGCCGCAGGATTCATGCGCTCGCCGGCTCGACGCCGCAGGCCGGCACGATGGCTTATGCAATCGAGCGGCTGAAAGCGAGTCCCGATGCTTCATCGGCGCAGGCGACGCTCCAGAAGTTCTTCGATGCCGCCCTGATCGTGCCCGTACTGACCGCGCACCCCACGGAAGTCTCGCGCAAGAGCATTCTGGATGCACAGCACGAAGTTGCGCGGCTGCTGGCCGAACGCGATCAGGACCTGACGACACGCGAACGCGCGCACAACGAGTCGATGCTGCGCGCCCGCGTCACGTCGCTCTGGCAAACGCGGATGTTGCGCGAAGCGCGCCTGACCGTCGCCGATGAAATCGAAAATGCGCTTTCGTATTATCGTGCAACGTTCCTCGAAGAAATTCCTGCGCTTTACGCTGATATAGAAGCCGCGCTCGCCGAGCACGGACTGCCCGCGCGCCTGCCCCCGTTCCTGCAAATGGGAAGCTGGATTGGCGGAGATCGCGACGGCAATCCGAACGTCACCGCGCCCACGCTGGTTCACGCCATCACGCGCCAGGCCACGGTGATTTTCGAACATTACCTGGAGCAGGTGCATAAGCTCGGCGCGGAACTATCGGTGTCGAACTTGCTGGCCGGCGCAAGCGCCGAACTCAAGAAACTCGCCGATAACTCCCCGGATGCGTCGCCGCATCGTACCGATGAGCCTTATCGGCGCGCGCTGATCGGCGTGTACGCAAGGCTCGTCGCGTCCGCCGACGAACGTCTGGGCGCGGGCGTGGTCGCAGCGCGCAGCCGTCATCCGGCGAAGCCGTATGCATCGGCAACTGAGTTTGCCGCCGATCTGAACGTGCTGATCGAATCGCTCGCCGCGCATCACGGCGAGTATCTTTCGGCGCCGCGCTTGTCGCCTTTGGCGCGCGCGGCCGAAGTGTTCGGCTTCCATCTGGCGAGTATCGATTTGCGTCAGAGCTCGGACATTCACGAAGCGGTGATCGCGGAGTTGCTGGCGCACGCAGGCGTGCAGGACGATTACGCCGCGCTGCCCGAAGCCGATAAAGTCGCGTTGCTGCTCAACGAACTGGCCCAGCCGCGGCCGCTGCGCCTGCCGTATTTCGATTACTCGGATCTCGCTAAGAGCGAACTCGGCGTGCTCGAAGCGGCGCGCGTGACGCGTGAGAAATTCGGTACGCGGGCCGTGCGCAACTACATCATTTCGCATACAGAAACGGTCAGCGACTTGCTTGAAGTGATGCTGCTGCAAAAGGAAACCGGCCTGCTGCAGGGGCGTCTCGGACACGCGAAAGATCCCGCGCACGATGGCCTCATGGTGATTCCGCTGTTCGAAACCATCGCCGACTTGCGCAACGCGCCGCACATCATGGGCGACTTCTTCGCGCTGCCGGGCGTGAACAAGCTGGTCGAGCTGCAAGGCGGCGAGCAGGAAGTCATGCTGGGTTACTCCGACAGCAACAAGGACGGCGGTTTTCTTACGTCGAACTGGGAGTTGTATCGCGCGGAACTGGCGCTGGTCGCGTTGTTCAAGCAGCACAAGACCACCTTGCGCCTTTTTCACGGCCGTGGGGGCACGGTCGGTCGCGGAGGCGGTCCGACGTATCAGGCAATCCTGTCACAGCCGCCAGGGACGGTAGATGGCCAGATCCGCACGACCGAGCAAGGCGAAGTGATCGCGAGCAAATTCGGCAATCCAGAGATCGGGCGGCGCAATCTCGAGCTCGTGGTGGCGGCGACGCTCGAAGCTTCGCTCTTGCCGCACGAAAATACGCCGGCGCAGTTGCCCGCGTTCGAAGCAACCATGCAGACGCTGTCGGATTCGGCGATGGCCGCGTATCGTGCGCTGGTTTATGAAACGCCCGGATTCAAGGAGTATTTCTTCGAATCGACGCCGATTTCGGAGATCGCGGAGCTGAACATCGGCAGCCGGCCGGCATCGCGAAAATTGCAGGATCCGAAGCAACGCAAGATCGAGGATCTGCGGGCGATTCCGTGGGGCTTTTCGTGGGGCCAATGCCGTCTGCTTCTGACGGGATGGTATGGCTTCGGCAGCGCGGTCACGAATTTCCTCGATACCGCGTCCGACGCCGCCGAGCGCGCGAGGCGGCTCGCCACGCTCAAGAAGATGCACAAGACCTGGCCGTTCTTCGCGAACCTGCTCTCGAACATGGACATGGTCCTGGCGAAGACGGACATTGCGGTGGCATCGCGTTACGCGCAACTCGTCACCGATAAAAAACTCCGCAAGCACGTGTTCAGCCGGATCGTGGCGGAATGGGAGCGGACGTCGAGCGTGTTGTCGGAGATCACGGGGCACAGCGAGCGGCTCGCGAACAACCCGCTGCTCGCGCGGTCGATCAAGAACCGCTTCCCGTATCTGGACCCGCTGAATCACTTGCAGGTGGAGTTGCTGAAACGGCACCGCGCGGGGGATGACAACGTGCGGCTGGGACGCGGGATTCACTTGACCATCAACGGGATTGCGGCGGGGTTGCGTAATACGGGTTGATCTTTCGCAGTTGCGTTGAGTAAAGCCGGCGAAGTATCTGCCGGCTTTCCCGTTATTCCGCCTCGACCATCAACGCATCCAGTTCAAACGAACCATCGTCCTGAACCGCGAAATACTGGCGCACTTCGTCGGGCGCGTTCTTCCACAGCGAGCGAATCGCCGTCACGCGTTCCGGCGGCGTACGCATTCTCGCGACCCACGTATCGAATTGAAGCGGCAAGCGCCATCGGCTGCGAATCCCGGCCTTGAAGCCCGCCTGTTCGAACAAGGCCAGCCACTCGTCCCCACGATAATCCCGGATATGCGAGCCATCGCGCAGCACTTCGACGGCCTGGATATGGGTATCGAGCAACGGATGGTCCGCGCCCGCGATATCCACGAACACCACGCGCCCGCCCGGCTTCAGCACGCGCCGGACTTCCTTCAGCGCCGCCGGCACATCGTGCCAGTGGTGAGCGCTCATGCGGCTCAGCACGCGGTCGAAGGTGGCATCGGCGAAAGGCAGACGTTCGGCGGGACCTTGCTGCGTCGTGATGTTCTCAAGCCCGCGTTCCTGCGCCGCCCCGGCGACCGTCGCCAGCATCTGTTCCGCGATGTCGTACGCCACCACGCTCTTGGCGTGCGGCGCGACCGAAAAACTCACGTGACCCGCCCCGCAACCCAGGTCGAGCACGGCCGCATCCGGAACCGCGGCAACTTCGCGCGCCAGTTCCTGCAGATCGGCGCCGGTTGCATGCACGGCACTCGTGAGATAGGCGGCGGCGGTCGAGCCGAATGCATCGGCGACCTGTTCGTGGTGTTTCATGGGTAGCTCCAGGTTTTTGTCAGTATTTTCCCAGCGACAGCAACGCTACAATAAGCGCCACCTTGTACCGGTACAAGTTGTGCAGTTATTCTGGTATCTAAAGTACCCGACCGCGTATCGAATTCATCTCAACGCCCATTCATGACTCCGTCGTCGCCCTCTTCTTCTAACGCACCCAGCGTCGCGCCACCGCTCGATGCCACGCCCGCGCGCGCGCTCGGCGAGTTCATCCGCGCGCATCGCGAGCGGCTTTCGCCGATGGCCGTCGGCCTGCCACCCGGTCCGCGCCGCCGCACGCCGGGTTTGCGTCGTGAGGAAGTTGCTCAGTTGTGCGGCGTCAGCCCGACCTGGTACACGTGGATCGAGCAAGGCCGGCCGGTTTCCGCTTCCGCCGATGCCCTCGCGCGCATCGCGGTCGCATTGCAGCTCTCGCGGGCCGAGCGCGCATACCTCTTTGAACTCGCCGCCCAGCGCGATCCAGCCGAGCCCGATCCGGCGGCGCAAGATGCGCCGGCGTCGCTGCTGAAATCCGTGGAATTGATCGATGCCCCCGCCTACGTGCTCGACCGGCAATGGAACGCGTTGCGATGGAACGCACAGGCGGCCGCGTTGTTTGTTGGCTGGCTGGATGGCGAGCGGGATCGGAATCTGCTCTCGTTCACGTTTACCGGGGCCGGAGCACAGAGTCTCATCGTCGATTGGGAGACACGGGCGCGCCGTCTGGTAGCCGAATTCCGGGCTGATTCGATCCGTCACCTGAACGATGCCCCGACGCGAGCGCTGATCGATTCGCTCAGCAGCGCCAGCGATGCATTCGCGCGCTTCTGGGCGTCGCAAGACGTGGGCGAACGTGAAGGCGGCACGCGGGAGTTCAATCACCCCACGCGCGGCCGGCTCGTGTACGACCAGATTACGTTCAAGCCGGCGCACCGGGAAGATTTGAAACTTGTGATGCTGGTGGGAGTTTGAGCAGAGGAATGCCCGGCGGCTTTCACAGCACGAAGAGCACTACACAATGCACAAAAAAATGCCCGGCCTATTGGGACCGGGCAAAGCCGCTTCTCCCCGGCAGGGCCGGAGGAGAACGGGGACACATGGTGAGCTGCGCCGGTCATGCGGTGTTTTCGCGCATGCCAAAACGGGCTCGTATCCGTAATTACGTTTGGAAAAGTGAAACGGATTCATCCGGATGCAAAAAAACCAATGCGGTTCGAAGCGATTATTTCGGTAATATCGATCGCGCCGCCCACCCGACCGGTCCCATGACGACAATCCTTTCTCACGACCCGACCCCCGACACCCTCGTGCAACTGCTCGACCGTGTTGCCAGCGAAGACGCCGCCGCGTTGCGCGCGCTCTATGATTTAACTTCGTCGAAACTGTTTGGCCTCGCGCTTCGTATATTGGTGAAGCGTGAGTGGGCCGAAGAAGTTTTGCAGGACGCGTTCGTCAATATCTGGCGATACGCGGGCGACTACAAAGCAGGCCTGTCCGCGCCCATGACCTGGATGGCGGCGATCGTCCGCAACCGGGCTCTCGATTATTTGCGGCGGCAGAAAGCCAACGGGGCGAGCGCCGAAACCGAATGGAGCGATGCGTTGGACGATACCTTGCCTGCAAACGAGGCAGATCCCTCCGACCAGATGCTGATGAGCCAGGAAGCACGGCAACTCGCCATCTGCATGGACAGGCTCGAAGCCAATCAGCGTCAGGCAGTGGCGCTTGCATATCTGCGTGACCAGAGCCATAGCGAAGTGGCCGACGTTCTTAAAGTACCGCTCGGCACAGTGAAGTCGTGGATTCGTCGCGGCTTGGAAAAACTAAAGACGTGCCTGGGAGGGCTGTGATGGATCTGCATCGATACGCGGGGCTGGTCGATCAGCTTGCCGCCGAGTACACACTCGGGGTGCTGCGCGGCGGGTCGCGAAGACGCTTCGAGAGTATTTCCCAGCACGATCCAGCCATCCGGCTCGCGGTCGAGACCTGGCGCCTGCGCCTCGCGGCCATGACCGAACTCGGACCGGGCGTCGCGGCACCGCCCGAAATCTGGACGGCTATCGAACGCCGGCTGAATCTCGTGAATGCCCGTCGCGATGCGACTGCGGCGCGTCCGGTTCCGCCAACGCCGGTTGCGCGTCCGAAGCCCGGCTGGTTCGAGAACCTGTCGTTCTGGCGCGGATGGTCGATCGCAGCGACCGCAATTGCCGCGATCGCGCTGGTCGTGTCGATCCGCGAGTTGTCAACCGTTGCTCCGGTGCCCGCGCCTGTGCCTGCTCCGCAAGTGGCGCAGGAACCGCGCATCGGCTATGTGGCGACACTCGCCGACGAAAAGTCCAACGCCCGCATGCTCGTGACGTGGGATGACCGGACGTCGGAAGTGACGGTGCGGCGCCTGAGCGGATCGTCCGATCCCTCCGATAAATCCATGCAGCTCTGGGGTTTGCCGAAGGCAGGACATCCGGTATCGCTCGGCGTGCTGCCGGTCGGCGGAACCGCAAAGTTCAAGGCCGCTTCTGTGAGCGCGTATCCGGTGCTGGCGGTTTCCGTCGAACCGGTTGGCGGATCGCCGAATCCGAATGGTCCGACCGGGCCGGTGGTTTATACGGGTAAGGTCATTCCGGCAGCCTGACAGGGTTGAAGCAGTTTCCATGAGTTGATCCGAAAGGGGCGTCGAGAGGCGTCCCTTTTTCTTTTCACGGCTTTGCAAATGGCTGCAGGTTTGTCATTGCCTGTAAAATCGGCAATTCCGCGTTTTTGTCCTCTTAAGAACATCACTATGACGTCCCAACTGCACAAGAAAGGCGAAGCCTGGTCGGCTCGCTTCAACGAACCAATGTCCGATCTGGTGAAGCGCTATACGTCATCGGTGTTCTTCGACAAGCGTCTCGCACTCGTCGATATCCAGGGCTCGCTTGCGCACGCCGCCATGCTGGCCGCGCAGAAGATCATCGGCGATGCGGATTTCCAGGCCATCCAGAAAGGCATGACGCAGATCCAGGATGAGATCGAGCGCGGCGAATTCGAGTGGAAACTCGACCTTGAAGACGTGCATCTGAATATCGAGGCGCGCTTGACGGCGCTTATCGGCGATGCCGGCAAACGCCTGCACACTGGCCGTTCGCGCAACGACCAGGTCGCCACCGATATCCGTCTCTGGCTGCGTGGCGAGATCGACCGGATCGGCGCGTTGCTGATCGAGCTGCGCCGGGCGCTGATCGATATCGCCGAGCAAAACGCCGAAACCATCATGCCGGGCTTCACGCATTTGCAGGTCGCGCAGCCGGTGACGTTCGGGCATCACTTGCTCGCCTATGTGGAGATGTTCACGCGTGACAGCGAACGCATGATCGATTGCCGCAAGCGCGTGAACCGCTTGCCGCTCGGCGCTGCGGCGCTGGCAGGAACGAGCTATCCGATCGATCGCAACGCCGTTGCGAAGACCCTCGGCTTCGAAGGCATCTGCGCCAATTCGCTCGATGCCGTTTCCGATCGCGATTTCGCCATCGAATTCACGGCGGCTGCTGCGCTGATCATGACGCACGTGTCGCGCTTCTCCGAAGAACTCGTGCTGTGGATGAGCCCACGGGTCGGGTTCATCGATCTGGCGGATCGCTTTTGCACCGGTTCGTCGATCATGCCGCAGAAGAAAAACCCCGACGTACCCGAACTGGCGCGCGGCAAGACGGGACGCGTGAACGGCAATCTGGTGTCGTTGCTGACGCTGATGAAGGGCCAGCCGCTCGCCTACAACAAGGACAATCAGGAAGACAAGGAACCGCTGTTCGATACCGTCGATACCGTTTCGGACACCCTGCGCATCTTCGCTGAGATGGCCTCGGGTATCACGGTCAAGCCGGACGCGATGCGCGCCGCGGCGCTGCAAGGATTTTCGACGGCGACGGATCTGGCGGACTACCTGGTGAAGCGCGGTCTGCCCTTTCGCGATGCACACGAAGCCGTGGCGCTCGCCGTGCGCATCTGCGTGGATCGCGGCTGTGATCTGGCCGACCTCACGCTCGATGAAATGCGCTCGGAGTTGCCGAACGTCGCGCATTTGATCGGTGAAGATGTGTTCGAATATCTGACGCTGGAAGGATCGGTGGCGAGTCGCAATCACGCCGGCGGGACGGCGCCGGAACAGGTTCGGGCTGCGGCGAAGGCGGCTCGGGTGGCGTTGGGGTGAAATAGTCGTCGACGCTGAACGTAGCCAAATCGGCTACGTTCGTAGCCGATTTGGCTACAGTCTCGCCGGGCCGTAGCAAGCAGGCTCTCCACACTTTGCGTCCGACCCGCCCATGATCATCCGCCCCAAACTCAACTGGTTCCGCATGTTGTTCGTCTGGCGCGGGTCCGTGCTGCCGCAACTCCTGCCGCGGCTTGCGCTGATCTTCGTGCTGTCCGTCGCGGCGATCGTGATGCACGACCATATGCGCACCTACCCGGTCGGGCTTGGCACGCCGCCGTTCGCGCTGGTGGGCATTGCGCTCGCGGTATTTCTCGGCTTTCGCAATAGCGCGAGTTATGAGCGCTGGTGGGAAGGCCGCAAACTCTGGGGAGCATTGTCCATTCACGGCCGATCCCTCGCGCGTCAGTCGCTGACTTTGCCGCGCGGCGTCGAGCCCACAGACAGGCATGAGTTCATCGCGGCAATCGGGGCGCTCGGTCACGCATTGCGACATGAAATGCGCCGCACCGATCCGCTTCCGGATCTCGCCACCCGCCTGACGCCTGCGCTATATCAGCGCGCCGTCAAAGCGCAGAATCGATCGACATTGATCCTGCGCTGGCTCGGCGAATGGTCCGCTGCACGCTCACACGAAGGCGCGCTCGATGGCTACGGCACCCTCGCGTTCGAACAGAACCTCAACGAGTTGTCGGGCGTGATCGGCGGCTGCGAGCGGCTTGCATCCACACCTTTGCCCTTCTCGTATTCGGTGATGATCCATCGGACCGTCTATATTTTTTGTGTGCTGCTGCCGTTCGGCCTGGTCGATGGTGCGGGCGTGTTGACGCCTCTGTTCGCGCTGCTGGTGGCGTATGCGTTCATGTCGCTGGAGGCGATTGCGGCGCAGATCGAAGACCCGTTCGGCCTGGAGGAAAACGATCTTGCGCTGAGCGCGCTCTGCGATGCGCTCGAAACCATGCTCCATGACATGACCGCCGATCCCGACTTCAAGCGGCCACCGAAAGGCTTGCCGGAGCCGGGCGTGACGGAGCGCAGGTTCATCGTGACGTAAATGGAAGAAGGCCCGCATCACTCATGCGGGCCTTCTTCATTGCAAGCTACATCTTCGACTTAACGCTCGAGCGCGACGCAATCGACGAAATACTCGATCCGCCCGTTGATCATCTCACCGACCAACCCGTGGATATCCGTATGGAAGCCCGGGAAACGCTCGTTGAACTCGCGCGCAAAGCGCAGGTAATCCACGATCGTCTTGTTGAAGCGCTCGCCCGGAATCAGCAACGGAATGCCCGGTGGATACGGCGTCAACAGGATGGTCGTCACGCGCCCTTCGAGTTCATCGATAGGCACCCGGTCGATCTCCCGGTGCACCAGCTTCGCATACGCTTCGGACGGCTTCATGGCCGGTTCCATGCTCGACAGATACATCTCGGTAGTCAGCCGCGCGATATCGTTCGCACGATAAACACTGTGGATCTGCTCGCAAAGATCCCGCAAACCCATGCGCTCATACGAAGGATGCTGCGCGATAAAGTCCGGCAGCACGCGCCACAGCGGCTGGTTGTTATCGTAGTCGTCCTTGAACTGTTGCAGTTCAGTGACCATCGAATTCCAGCGGCCCTTCGTAATGCCGATCGTGAACATGATGAAGAACGAATACAACCCGGTCTTCTCCACGATGATCCCGTGCTCCGCCAGATACTTCGTCACGATCGCAGCCGGAATGCCCGACTCGCCGAACTCGCCGTCCACATCGAGTCCCGGCGTGATGATGGTCGCCTTGATCGGATCGAGCATGTTGAAGCCTTCGGCAAGCGCGCCGAAACCATGCCAGTGATCGTTCGGCTTCAATACCCATTCTTCACGGCTTCCGATACCCTCTTCGGCGAGCGCTTCCGGTCCCCACACCTTGAAGAACCACTCGTCGCCGTATTCGTCGTCGACCTTGCGCATTGCGCGGCGGAAATCGAGCGCTTCCGCGATCGATTCTTCCACCAGCGCCGTGCCGCCCGGCGGTTCCATCATGGCCGCGGCCACGTCGCAGGATGCGATGATCGCGTACTGCGGGCTGGTCGACGTGTGCATCAAGTACGCTTCGTTGAAGCGGTGTTTGTCGAACGTGCTGTTTTCGGAATCCTGCACCACGATCTGCGATGCCTGCGAGATCCCCGCCAGCAGCTTGTGCGTGGAGTGCGTGGCGAACACGAGCGCGCCCGTACGCGGACGGCCGGCGCCAATGGCATGCATGTCCTGATAGAACTCGTGAAACTCGGCGTGCGGCAGCCACGCTTCGTCGAAGTGAAGCGTATCGAGCATGTCGCCGAGCAAATCCTTGATCATCTCGACGTTATAGACAATGCCGTCGTACGTGCTTTGCGTGATCGTCAGGATACGCGGCTTCACCTTCGGGTTTTTTGCAAGCGCCTCGCGCGCGAACGGATTCGCTTCGATCTTCTTGCGGATGTTTTCCGGCTTGAACTCGTCGCGCGGAATCGGCCCGATCAGGCCAAAGTGATTGCGCGTGGGCGTCAGGAAGACCGGAATCGCGCCGGTCATGGTGATGGCGTGCAGGATCGACTTGTGGCAATTACGGTCGACCAGCACGATGTCGCCGGGCGCAACCGTCGCGTGCCAGACAATCTTGTTCGATGTCGACGTGCCGTTCGTCACGAAGAACAGATGATCCGCGCTGAAAATGCGCGCCGCGTTTCTTTCCGATGCCGCAATCGGTCCCGTGTGATCGAGCAGTTGACCGAGTTCATCGACGGCATTGCAGACGTCCGCCCGCAACATGTTCTCGCCGAAGAACTGGTGGAACATCTGGCCAAGCGGATTCTTCAGGAATGCAACGCCGCCCGAGTGGCCCGGGCAGTGCCACGAGTACGAACCCTCTTCGGCGTATTGCACGAGTTCCTTGAAGAACGGCGGTGCGAGCGCATCGAGATAAACCTTCGCCTCGCGGATGATGTGGCGCGCAACGAACTCCGGCGTGTCCTCGAACATGTGAATGAAGCCATGCAGTTCGCGCAGGATATCGTTAGGCAGATGCCGTGAAGTGCGCGTTTCGCCGTACAGGAAAATCGGGATGTCCGCATTGCGCCGGCGCACGGCCTGCACAAAGGCGCGCAACGCGACGATCGCGGAGGCCAGTTCCGGCGCATCGCCCTCGGCCAGCACCACGTTGCTGTCCGCATACGGCAGCAACTCGTCGTCATCGATCGACAAGATGAAACACGACGCGCGGCTCGACTGCTGCGCGAACGACGTCAGATCGCCGTAACTCGTCAGCCCGAGCACCTCGACGCCTTCGCGCTCGATCGCCTCGGCGAGCGCACGAATACCGGAACCCGAAATGTTCTCGGAACGAAAATCTTCGTCGATGATGACGACGGGAAAACGAAACTTCATGAGGCGAATCTCCAAATGGAACGACCGCTGACCGAGTTGTGCATGCTCGAGTCCAGCGGTCTTTCAAAAAGCGTTGCAATGACGTTTCTACACAGCAAAACCTGTGACAGAAACGTCAGGTTTTCGGCAGCGTCACGCCGCTTTGCCCTTGATACTTGCCACCGCGGTCAGCGTAGGAAGTCTCGCAGATTTCGTCGCTTTCAAAGAACAGGACCTGCGCCACGCCTTCGTTCGCGTAGATTTTGGCAGGCAAGGGTGTCGTATTCGAGAATTCGAGCGTCACGTAGCCTTCCCATTCGGGTTCGAACGGCGTCACGTTCACAATGATCCCGCAGCGTGCGTAGGTGGACTTGCCCAGGCACACGGTCAGGCAAGAACGCGGAATGCGAAAATATTCGATGGTACGCGCAAGCGCGAACGAGTTCGGCGGAATGATGCAGACGTCGCCCTTGAAGTCGACGAACGATTTCTCATCGAAATTCTTCGGGTCGACAATCGTGGAATTGATATTCGTGAAGATCTTGAATTCGTCGGCCACGCGAATGTCGTAGCCGTAGCTCGACGTGCCGTAACTCACGATTTTTCGGCCGTCTTCGGACACACGCACCTGATCGCGCACAAACGGCTCGATCATCTTGTGCTCTTCGGACATGCGCCGGATCCACTTGTCGGACTTGATGCTCATAGGGAACGTACCCAACGAAAGAAGCGGCTCGAGAAAAGCCGCCGTGCTTGAAACGGGGCGTGGCCGGAAGACTGGATTGCATGCAGATGCATGCGGTACTCAGTGGGACCCGCCGGGAAGCGCGTATTTTACTTGATGTGATGGCTCATGCGACGCGACCTGGCCAAGAAGCCGGGTCTGACGTTTCAGGAGCCTGATTTCATTGACGAATCACGCCGCATGCGAGCGCCGGACCGGCGCCGTGCGGGCTGAGCGAATACGAGTCGGATGTATCGCGATGCAGCAGGACCGCGCGCGACAGGACGGAGCGCACGCCGTCGAGGGAAACATCGGGCGCCACGATGAATCCGGTCGCCGAACCATTTGCGTCGGCGCGGATGGTCGCCAGGTCGCCCTCGGGTTTCGATGAGTGGCTGCGTTCGGCTGCGGGAGAGAAGACCGGGCCGCCATCGGATGAGTTCGACACGATGCAGTCGCCGCGCTCATGAATCTGCAGCGCGTGCTCGCTGTTGGGCGCCATGCCTGACAGGTTGTAGGAAACCTGCACCCCATCCGCCCGTTCAATGAACGTGAGCGACCCGCTCGCGCTGCTGCCCGCCGTGGGCTGCAACACGGCGTCGGCGCGTTTCTCATGGTTCTGGAACAAGATGCCGCAGCCGCCGAGCAGCAATGTGCCGGCGGTGAGCGCCAGCCCTGTGGCTGCGCTCGTGCTCCAACGTGCAATCAGGCTCAAGGCCGGGTTTGTCGTGGCAACACGGCTAACCGATCCAGGCCCGTCGAATCTTCGTTTCATGCAATCCTCATGGCGACCCGCGACCACCCCGTGTGCTCACTGGATCACGCCCGTCGAAGGCCACATGATACCGCGACACGCCCGGCGCCCAGAGTCCATGCCCGCAAGCGATTCAGGTCCTCAGGTGTTCTGCACCACGATGCTCGGGAACATCGACGTCATGTCGCGCTGGCGCTCCGCAATCGAAATCGCGACCTTGCGCGCGATCGACCGGTACGCATCGGCGATCTTGCTGTCAGGTTGCGACACCACGGTCGGCTGTCCGGCATCGGTTTTCTCGCGGATGGCGATATCCAGCGGCAGGCTGCCGAGCACCGGCACACCATATTCCTTCGACATCCGTTCACCGCCGCCCGCGCCGAAAATGTGTTCTTCATGGCCGCAATTCGAGCAGATATGCGTGCTCATGTTCTCGACGATCCCGAGGATCGGAATGCCGACCTTCTCGAAC
The DNA here is from genome assembly GCF_001557535.2 of Burkholderia sp. PAMC 26561. Taxonomy (NCBI): domain Bacteria; kingdom Pseudomonadati; phylum Pseudomonadota; class Betaproteobacteria; order Burkholderiales; family Burkholderiaceae; genus Burkholderia; species Burkholderia sp. PAMC 26561. Next base: position 2,128,678 of record NZ_CP014306.1, on the reverse strand, counting down.
ATCTTGAGGCCCTTCTTGGCGTCGAGCAGCGCAATGTCCTGCGGCGTGGTCACGATCACAGCGCCGGTCACCGGCACTTTCTGCGACAGCGTCAACTGGATGTCGCCCGTGCCCGGCGGCATATCGACCACCAGGTAATCAAGATCCTTCCAGTTGGTCTGGCGCAGCAGTTGTTCGAGCGCGGACGTGACCATCGGGCCGCGCCAGACCATCGGGTTGTCCTGCTCGATCAGAAAGCCGATGGAATTCGCCTGGATCCCATGGCCGATGAGCGGGTTCATCGACTGGTTGTCGGGCGATTCGGGGCGGCCGCTGATGCCGAGCATCATGGGCAGCGACGGGCCGTAGATATCGGCGTCCAGCATGCCCACCGACGCGCCTTCCGAAGCCAGCGCCAGCGCAAGGTTGACGGCGGTCGTGCTTTTGCCGACCCCGCCCTTGCCCGACGCCACGGCGATGATGTTCTTGACGTTCGGCAACAGCTTCACGCCGCGCTGGACGGCGTGCGCCACGACCTGCGACGAAACGTCCACTTTCACGCCATTTACGCCTGGAACCCTGGCAACAGCTTCGGAGACGAGCGACCGGATTGCACTGAACTGGCTTTTCGCCGGATATCCCAGCACGACGTTGACGCTGACATCGGCGCCATCTATGGTCACATTGCGTATGCTTTTCGCGTCTGCAAAAGAGCGGCTGGTATTGGGATCGATCAGGCCGCCGAGGGCGGCGTCGATCCGGGCGCGATCAAGACTCATCGAGACTCCATGGGAACGCTTGTTGCGAATAGGGATCGAACACTTTCGCGCACGTGGTATGAAATTTGAAAGGAATTGTTGCACGACATTGCGTGACGGAGGCGTGCACTGCACTATCCCACGCTGCCATGGTCCGGGGACGCATCGTTTTAAGCGGTTGAATCCTTGGCCGTATTGTAGTGGCAGGCGCAACGGCTCGCCGGAAGACCCCACGGGGTGCTCTTCCGTTCGCCGAGGCGATTGCCTTGATTGAATCCTGGAGAAATGACAATGAACACGAAAATGATGACCCGCCTGTCCGTAATCGCAGTAGCCGGGGCGCTCGTCGCCGGTTGCGCCTCGCAGCAGGGCAATAACGCCGCCGTCGGCACCGGCATTGGCGCCGCGACCGGCGCGGGTATTGGCGCAATCTTCGGTGGCGGCAAGGGCGCGGCCATCGGCGCGGGCGTTGGTGCGGCGGCTGGCGGCATCACCGGTTACAACTGGCAGGCCATCAAGGGCAAGCTGACGGGCGCAACGAAGGGCACGGGCACGCAAGTGACCGAGCAGCAGGACGGCTCGCTGAAGGTGAACATTCCGAACGCCATTTCCTTCGATACCAACAGCTACGCCATCAAGCCGACGTTCGCGCCGGTGCTCGACCAGGTCACGCAGACGCTGGTGCAACACCCGGAACTGATCGCGCAAGTGGTTGGCCACACGGATAGCACCGGTCAGCCGGCTTACAACCAGACCTTGTCGCAAAATCGCGCACAAAGCGTGACGTCGTACCTCGCGGGTCATGGCGTAGCGGCCCAGCGTCTGGCAGCTTCAGGCATGGGTCAGACCCAGCCTATCGCTGACAATGCCACCGAAGCCGGCCGTGCACAGAATCGTCGCGTTGAAATTTATCTGCGCGCCACGGCTCAGCCGGGACAGGTTCAGTAAGCGGATTGATTTACAAGGGGAATTGACCGTTTTGATGTACGGCCAAGGTTTGATCGGTTCCTGGAAAATATCGAGGGAATCGAAAAATAGTTGAAACTTGGCCGCACACCGCGTGTCTGTATTAACGGTAGGTGGCTGGCGCCGTGTTGTGCCGCCACATGCCATTCTCCTCTTGTCGTTGTTGCTCCGGGGCCGCTCTATTTGCCCCGGTTTTTTTTCGCCTGGAATTTGCAGGCGGCGGGGACTTCGAGCCCCATGTCCTCCACTTTCCCCCGGCGCAAGCGCCCTATCTGCCTCCTGCTAGAATCGTGGTTCGCTTTTTCACGCATTCACCGAATTTTCAACTGCAGGCAAGCGCCTTATGTCATCGTCAGCACCGTCATCGTCAGCACCGGTTTCCGCGTCCGCCCACCGCCGGGTTCTCGTCACGTCCGCGCTCCCGTACGCGAACGGCCAGATTCACATCGGCCACATGGTTGAATATATCCAGACGGATATCTGGGTCCGGACGCTGCGAATGCACGGTCACGAGGTCTACTACGTCGGCGCCGACGATACCCACGGCACGCCCATCATGCTGCGCGCCGAGCAGGAAGGCATCACGCCGAAACAACTGATCGAGCGCGTCGGCAAGGAACACAAGCGCGATTTCGACAGCTTCGGCATTTCCTTCGACAACTACTACTCCACCGACGCCGAGGAAAACCGCGTCCTGTGCGAATCCATCTACAAGTCGCTGCAGGAAGCCGGTTTGATCGATGCACGGGATATCGAGCAAGCCTACGATCCGGTCAAGGAAATGTTCCTGCCGGACCGCTTCATCAAAGGCGAATGCCCGAAGTGCGGCGCGAAGGACCAATACGGCGATAACTGCGAAGTCTGCGGCTCGACGTACCAGCCGCTCGACCTGATCAACCCGTATTCGGTCGTGTCGGGCGCGACGCCGGTGCGCAAGACCTCGACGCACTACTTTTTCCGCCTGTCCGACCCGCGTTGCGAAGACTTTCTGCGCGGCTGGGTCAGCGGTCTGGCGCAACCCGAAGCCACGAACAAGATGCGCGAATGGCTCGGCGAGAAGGGCGAAGCCAAGCTCGCGGACTGGGACATCTCGCGCGATTCACCGTATTTCGGCTTTGAGATTCCGGGCGCGCCGGGCAAATATTTCTATGTGTGGGTAGACGCGCCCGTCGGCTATTACGCGAGCTTCAAGAATCTGGCGGACGCTCGCGGACTCGATTTCGAAGAATGGATCCGGCCGGGATCGAAGACGGAGCAGTATCACTTTATCGGCAAGGACATCCTGTATTTTCATACGCTGTTCTGGCCGGCCATGCTGCAGTTTTCCGGCCACCGCACGCCGACGAACGTGTTCGCCCACGGCTTTCTCACCGTCGATGGCGCGAAGATGTCGAAGTCGCGCGGCACGTTCATCACGGCAAAAAGCGTGATCGATACCGGCATCAATCCGGAATGGCTGCGCTATTACTTCGCCGCGAAGCTGAACCACACAATGGAAGACATCGACTTGAACCTCGATGATTTCCAGGCGCGTGTGAACAGCGATCTGGTCGGCAAGTACGTGAACATTGCAAGCCGCGCGGCGGGGTTCCTGATCAAGCGTTTCGAAGGCCGTGTGCAGGACAGTGCAATGAACCATTCGTTGCTGCTGCAATTGCGGGCGGCGGTTCCGCAAATCGCGGCGCTGTACGAGGCGCGCGAATATGGCCGCGCGCTGCGCACGACCATGGATCTCGCCGATACAGTCAACGCTTACGTCGATACCTCCAAGCCCTGGGATCTGGCGAAGGACCCGGCGAATGCAGCCGCGTTGCACGAAACCTGCAGCGTCAGCCTGGAAGCGTTCAGGCTGTTGTCGCTGGCGTTGAAGCCCGTGTTGCCGTTGCTGGCGGAATCAGTGGAAGCGTTCCTCGGCATCAAGCCGCTGGTTTGGGCGGATGTCTCGGCGCCGCTCAGCTCGGCGCAGCCGATCAACGCGTACAAGCACCTGATGACGCGCGTCGATCCGAAGCAGATCGAGGCGTTGATTGCAGCGAACCGCGAGTCCATTGCGCCGGGGCAAGCTGCGGTGGTCGCTGCGCCGGCTGCAGCATCGAACTCGGCTTCGAAGAAAGCCGCAAAGGAGAAAGCGCCGGAAGCAGAAGGCACGATTTCCATCGATGACTTCGCGAAAATCGACCTGCGTATCGCGAAGATCGTGGATTGCACGGCGGTGGAAGGTTCGGACAAGCTGTTGCAACTGACGCTGGACGTGGGCGAAGAGAAAACGCGCAATGTGTTTTCAGGCATCAAGTCGGCGTATCAGCCGCAGGATCTGATCGGCAAGTTCACGGTGATGGTCGCGAACCTTGCGCCGCGCAAGATGAAGTTCGGCTTGTCGGAAGGCATGGTTCTGGCGGCATCGTCCTACGACGAAAAGGCTGAACCGGGCTTGTATATCCTCGAACCGCATAGCGGCGCGAAGCCGGGAATGCGCGTGAAGTAAAGCTGAGTCAATTGCCGGGATGCGCAAAGACAGGAGCCGTTCCAACGCAAGTTGAACGGCTCTTTTTTCATCTTCATTTTTCCGACGGCCCGTTCCTGCGCGCCCACGAATCAAAGCGTCGCGTATAGAGCAGATCGAGACCCTGGAACGTGCCGCCGTAAGCGGAAACGGACCAGAAGCGCGACAGGTTCAGCGTCATCTTGATGGCGTTGCTTGCCGATTGCAGACCCTGCTCGTAACCCAGCACGAGCCGTTCGTTGATCGCCTTCGACAACATCACGACTTGTGGATCGGTCAACCCGACCTCGCTCGTACCGATGGAAAATTCATCCAGCCCGAAGGTCTGCGCGATCCGCTTGCCGCTTGCGCTTCCAAGCAATGCCAGCGCGTTTGTCATTGCGCTTTGCTGACCCACGTTGTTGCCCTGATCCGTGCCATGCCCGAACAGCAGCCACGACAACTTTTCGTTGTCCGGCACGTTCGGCTCGGAGATCAGCTTGGCGTTGGGCGCCTGGACCGTACCCGTCACCTGCACGCCCGCTTCGATTTCCTGATTGCGGCGCATCGCAAGAATATTGATGCCGGGATTCGCGACCGGGCCATTGAAGGTGAAGAATCCGTTCTCGATGCCGAGTTTCCGGCCGAATGCAGTGTATGTGGAACCCGGCGTCACCCGGACGTTGCCGACCGCACGCAACGGCATGTTCGGGGCGCTCATCGCGGTAATGGTTCCGGCGAGACCCAGGTCGGCGCCCGCGCCGCGGAACCGGAATTTCTGCCCAAGATTGATATCGATATTCGCACGCGGCGCAAACGGGCCCACGGGTTTGTCGCCGGTCGCAACCACCGTCTGGTCTTCGCCTTTCACCGTGCCGTCCGGACGCACGATCACGACATCGTCACCAAGCGAAGGCGCCGATTGCTCGGGCAGATCGAAGAGCGCGTGATCGACCGTGAACTTGCCATCGATATTCATGCCGCCCTTCAACCCCGCATTCGCTACCGACGCGCTGCCCGACAATTGCAGTTGCCGGTCCGGCGACGCAAACAGCTCAAGCTTGTCCGCAATGATGCTTGCCGTCAGGTCCGGCTGATCCTGATCGAGCCGCACCTTGCCGGTCGCGCGCAACGTGCCGCTGGACCCGTGGAACTCGACCTGCTGCAGATCGACGAGGTTCTCGGAAAGCGCGATCCGGATCACGCCGTCCTTCAACTGCACGCCCTGGTCGATGACCGTCACCGACAAGCCATCGCCCGTCAGCATGCCCGACACCGTCGGCTTGGCGACGATCCCCGCGATAGTCAGCTTGAGCCCGAGGCGCCCATCGAGCAGATACGCCGGGCCGATCAATCCGCCCGTTGTCCGCAGCGTAGGCACGTTGGCTTCAATTCCGCCGCTCACCGGCGCTTCGTCGGCCACGGTCAACGTGCCGTCGCGTGAAACCAGCGTTGTGTGGACGTTGGCATCGATCACGCCGATCCGCGACGCCTGCGCATGCAACGTCGCGTTGAGCCGGTTGCCACCGGTGAAATCGGCTCGCGCGGCGATGTCCGTAATGCCGAGCGCGGCGACGCCACGGGCGGCATCGATAGACACATCCCCGCCGCGCCGCTTCACTTGCACGTAGCCCGTCGCGGTGGCGCCGAGCGCGAAGTTCCAGTCGCCATCGAAGACGAGATCGGTCTTGATGGGCGGCGGACCGCCCATCAACTCCTGGCGTATCTCCAGCATTCGCAGAACGGACAGGTTGGTCAGCGACCCAACGGAACTGATACGCCCGCTGTCGAACGCGAAAGACTTCAGGTCGAGCACGGCGCCTTCCGCCGACAACCGCGTCGCGCCGAGCACAACATGATTCGGGGCGTAGCTCACGGTCAGCGGTGCGTCGAGAGTCAGGTTCGGCGTGCCTTTGTTCGATAAACGCGTGACCGTGCCGTCCCAATGCGCGCCGTCGCGAGCGTCGGTCAGGCGGCCGTTGGCAGCAAGCGTCAGGTTGACCGCGTTGCCGTGCAACTTGCCGACGGCGGTTGCGCTGAGCGTGTGATTGGCGCGCGTGCCGTTCAGGTCGGCATCGAGGCTGGAAAGATCGACGCCGTCAGTGCTGACATCGCGTGCCTTCAATGTAAAGACCAGCGCGCCGTTCGCGCCGTCGCGCGCTTCGGCCCGTCCTTCTGCGTGACCCACGCGGTTCGCGCCGAACACCACGCTGTCGGCCTGGTAGTTCGCGGCCACGTTCGGATGCGCGAAGGAACCGGTGAGATCGCCGTCCGCCTTCACGAGACCCGCCAAACCGAAGCCCAGCCGCTCGAGTTGCGGGGCATCGATACGAAACCGCAAACGGTCACTCGGCGCGCCGAAACTGCCGTTCAGATCGACGTTGTTTCCCGCGATGGAAAGCGTCGCGTTGCTCGGCAAGATGCGCGTTCCCACGACCTGGATCGTGCCCGCGCCGGTGAGCGGCAGGTTGTCGTAGACGCTTTCGCCGAGCTTGAATTGCGCTTTGGTGGTGAGCGTTGGCGCGAGCACGCCGGTTGCCGAAAGCGTGCCGTTGACACGCGCTTCTATTGTGCGTGGCTTGGCGGCAGGTTTTTTTGCACCCTTCGCTGGCGGCGGCGTTGCAAGCAACTGGTCGGACAGCAACAACGGATTGAAATCGACAATCTTCGCCTTCACGTCGTAGCTCGAATGCACGTCTTTCTTGAGCGCACCGCTCAGCTCGATATGCCCCTTCCCCACGCTTACCTTCACGGCATCGAAGGCGGTCTGCTTGGCATCGAGCGTGATCTTGCCTTGTGCACGCAAAGCCGCCTTGGTGTCGCTCAGATCGAGCGTGATGATCTGCGTATCGCCGGCAAGCTTGATGCCGATGGGTCCGCCAAATTGCGTCGGCCGGATGGTCGATTCGATCTGACTCAGGTCGAGCTTCGCCACTTTCAGGTCGAACTCGCCCTTGCCGTCTTTGAGGGTTCCGCTACCCGTGAGCGTTGCGTCCTTCAAGAGCCGCACGTTCAAGCCCGAGATGGTTTGCTCGGAAGCGTCGAGCTTCACATTCGCATGGGCGTCGATCAAGGGGATCAGTTTCTTGTCCACCGAACCCGGCTTCGCGTTCACAATGGAAACCGGCCCCGTCACCACCAGCGCGTCGGGCGCAGCCGGATCGGGCTTCACTTCAGCGCGCAACGCCAGATCCGCAAACGGCGCGCTCGCGCTGAACGCCTGCGGATTCACATGATCCACCGTGACGAGCGCACGCTTGAGCGGCACCACGCCAAACGGCTCGGCCTCCACATGCGCATTGCCCTTCAGCTTCATGCCGCTTGCATCGATATCCGCCGTCAGGTTCTCAAGCGATCCCGTCAGGCGCGCGGCGACCTGCACGGTTTCGTCGCTCACCTTGCCCGAATATCCGACGTCTCCCGTCAGTGGAAACGGACGTGCGCCGCCATCGAGTTTCAACGCCGCAGTGACGGCGCCAAACGGGGTATCGAGACGCTGGACGATGGCCGCGTGATGGCGGCCATCGCTGTGACCCGATAGAGCGAGGCGCGAAAATTCTGTCGTCGTGGCGCCGTCATGCAGACGCAGTTTGTCGAGCGTGACGTCGCTGATCACGAGCTGGATCGGCAGGCGAAGATCCCTCGGCAACTCGATCGGGCCACTGCTTTTCGGCGATGGCGCGATCCGGGCGTCGACCGTTCCCACATGCAAATAATCGATGGTGAAACGCAACGGCGCGCGCGTCAGCGCCCATTGGCCGGAGACGCTGTCCACGGCGACATCCGTACCGTCGGTGCCTTTCCAGCGAACGTTGCGAAGCCGCAAGCCGGTCGAGATCGCGCCGCCGTCGAGCGTGCCGCTCAAACGCCCGCCCAGCAGCGACGTCGCCGCCTGCCAGACATAACGCGTCCCGCGCTCGCTGTTCAGGGCATACAGGATCGTCGCGGCACCAAGCGCCATGCACAGCACCAGCACAAGAACGATGCCGCCCAGCCATTTGGCGAAACGCCGCCCGCCGCCGCGCTTGCCCGGGACCGGCGCGCCCTCCCCCCGGCCCTCCGAGAGATCCGGTTGTTCTGCGGGCGACCGGCCGTTCTGTTCCGTCATGCGCGAAAAAACACGTTATGCAAACTCATCAAAAGGCGATCCCGAGCGTCAGGTACGGACGGATATCCCGGTTCTTGAAACCATACGCAATGTCCACGTTCACGGGGCCGACCGGGCTGCGCCAGCGCACGCCCACGCCCGCGCCCGGTTCGAACACGCGCTCGCTCCAGGTGTCGGCGGCCGCGCCTATATCGAAAAACGTCGCGCCGCCCCAGTCATGTGAAAACCAGTGCTGATACTCCGCGCTTCCCGTCATCAGGTACTTGACCGGGAGCACCGAGCCGTCGACGTCATGACCAATGCTTTGATAGCCGTAACCTCGTACCGAATTCGCACCACCCGCACGAAACAGCAGCGACGCCGGAACTCCGCTCGAGCCGCCCGCGGTGAACACCCCGCCGAATTCAGCGCGGAATACGAACAAGTCGTTCTTGCCGAGCGGCAGGTACTGCAGCAGGTTCGTGTACACGCGGCCGAAAGTCTGGTCGGTGAGAAGGCCTTTGACAGCGAAGTCGGCCTCGGCACGAATCAGGTTGCCCGAGCGGGGAAACAGCGGATCGTCCACGTTACGGCGCACCCATTGCCACGAAGGTACCAGCGCGCGACTTGTTGTAGGCGGTCCGACGTTCTGCGTCAGCCGATCGGCATAGAAAAGCAGCGAATAGGTGGTGTCGATGTTCTGCAGCGAGCGCGAGCGCTGCACGCCGGCACGCGCGCTGTAGATGCGCGTATCGGACACATTGGTGTTCGTGTACGACGCCAGCACGCTATTGACCCACGCCCGGCTGCCCGGCGGCATGGCGAGCTGGACCTGTCCGTATTGCTGCGTCTGGTCGATACGACCCGACACCGTGAACGGATAAGCCTTTCCAAAGGTATCCAGATAGCTGTAGGCGCCCTGGATGTGCGGCCCGGTATCGGTCGCGTAACCCACGCCGTAGCGCACGCTGTTGTACGGGTACTCGCTGACCTTCAGGTGCATCGGCGTTTCGACGGGCTTGGTCACGTCGTTATCGGCGTCGACGGCAACCGAGGCGTAATACGGCGTGTTCTGTAACTGGCGCTGCAATTCGTTCACGCGGGCGACGTCGTAGATATCGCCTTCGTGGATCGGGTTGACGTTGTGGATGATCTGCTCGGGATAACGCCGCACGCCTGAAACGTCGAGCTTGCCGAACGTGAAGGTCGGGCCGCTATCGAACGTGACGGACAAATCCACGATATGCGTGCGCGGATTCACCCTCGCCTTCGATTGCGAAATTTTCGCACCCAGATAACGCCGCGACTGGAGCGCTTTCAGCGACGCATTCTTTGCGTCGTCCCACGCGCCTTGCGAGAACGGATCGCCCTCATGGACGGAAAAAGCGAAACGCGCGGTGTTCTCCTGCGCGCGGTCTTCCTCCGTGATCGCGCCCTTGAAGGTGAGCGAAACGGATGCGACCTTGGTTTGCGGACCGGGATCGACCGAAATGGTCACCGAGCGTTTGTCGCCTTCATGTTTGACGTCGGTGCGCACGACGGGCGTGAAATAGCCGTCGGTGGCGACGAGATCGCGCACTTCCTGCGGCGTGGCCGTGACCAGGAAGTCGAATTGTTCGTCGCTGATGTCATCGCGCTTCTTGAATCGCGACAAATCCAGATGGTCTTTCAGGAGCGACCGGATACTGCGCGGCGCATCGATATCCACGTCATATTTGGCGTGCGCGGGCACGGCGAAGGCGCAAAGCGCCAGCGCGTGGAGCGACCAGACGGCGCGCCGCACGATTGAGGACGCACGAAAAGGCGCTTTCGACGATGCAACCAGCGGCGTTTCCAGCCGCTGATGCTCGGCTTGCCCGCGCTTGAAGCGCAGCGGATCAAACAGGCGCCCCGCCAAACGTGACCTCCAGGTTGAATAAAGACAATGAACAAGCTCGGGCCGGACGAGAGGTCGATCCGGCAGGCGCTATTTCACCACATCGGCAGCGCCGGCTGTCCTAAAAACGGCCGTTCGGGCGGGTTCGAATTTCTTGGCGCCACCCGCCGCTCAGGCGCGCAGAACAAGCGTCTGGCGCAGCCTGAAAATACAGAAAGTGCGGCTTGGACGGCGCGTGAGCGTGCTTGTTCCGCAGTTTTGCAATTAATGACAGCGTTTCCAATAAACCCTCGCAAGCTCATGATCCCGGCCATTTCTATAGACCGAATGACCAACGCACGCTGTTTCCCCCGGTTTCCGCGCCGTGCCCTGACGCTTGCGGTAAAATTGCGCTTGTTCCCGGCGGCGTTTCAAATTTTTCGCTTTTCGCAGCGCCGCGCCCGTTTCTGAATCGCTCTGATCCAACGGAAGTCGAATCATGTACCAGTCGGACATCACCCAATTCATCAACAAGCTGAAAGAGCAAAAGCCGTCGCTGGAAGACGAACAGCGCAAGGGCCGCGCGCTCCTGTGGGACAAGCAGCCGGTCGACCTCGACGAACGCGCGAAGCTCAAGACATCGCGCGTCGAGCAAACGTCCTACGTCTATTACCAGAACTTCTGAACGTGAGTTCCGCGCGCGACGCGCAGCACGCTGCGGATCATTCGGGAACGGCCAAGGACGACCGCGCCGCCGCGCTCGCCGCGCCCGCGACCGATTCCACGCCAAATACCATCGACGGCGTAGCGTTCGCGCACTTGTACGGCGAGCCGCTCTGGAAGCTGCCAACGGATCTGTATATCCCGCCGGACGCGCTCGAGATATTTCTCGAGGCGTTCGAAGGTCCGCTCGACTTGTTGCTGTACCTGATCCGCAAGCAGAACTTCAACGTCCTCGACATCCCGATGGCGGACGTGACGCGCCAGTATCTTGGTTATGTCGACCAGATCCGCGAATCGAACCTGGAGCTCGCGGCGGAATATCTGCTGATGGCGGCCATGCTGATCGAGATCAAGTCGCGCATGCTGCTGCCGGTGAAAAAGGCGGATACCGGCGAAGAAGCCGAAGATCCGCGCGCCGAACTCGTGCGGCGCCTGCTCGAATACGAGCAGATGAAGCTTGCAGCGCAGCGCCTCGATCACATCCCGCAGCTTGGCCGGGACTTCCTGCGCGCCGAAGTCTACGTTGAGCAAAACTCGGCGCAGCGCTTTCCCGACGTCGATGTCAACGACCTGCGCGCAGCCTGGGCCGACGTCATCAAACGCGCAAGGTTGGTCGAGCACCACAAGATCTCGCGCGAAGAGTTGTCGGTGCGAGAACACATGAGCGTGATCCTGCGGCGTCTGCAAAACGCCCGTTTCATGGAATTCGGCGATCTCTTCGATCCCACGCGCGGCATACCCGTCGTGATCGTGAACTTCATCGCCATGCTGGAGTTGTCGCGCGAATCGCTGATCGAGATTACCCAGGCCGAACCGTATGCGCCCATCTACGTGAGACTCGCGTATTCACCGGCTTGAGCGTGAATGCCGTCTATTTGTCGCGATCTTGCACAACCCTTCCTTTTCCCCCTCGGCGCCGCCTATTTTTTTGCGCAGCCCGCAAGGAGTCACCCGCTAGATGAAAGTCATCAGCTCGATCCATGAACTGCGCGATCAGTTGCGCGGCCAGAACCGAACCGCCTTCGTCCCGACCATGGGCAATCTGCACGAAGGCCATCTTTCGCTGATGCGCCTCGCGCGCCAGCACGGCGATCCGGTCGTCGCCAGTATCTTCGTGAACCGGCTGCAGTTCGGGCCGAACGAAGATTTCGAGAAATATCCGCGCACGCTGCAGGACGATATAGAGAAGCTCCAGTCCGAGAATGTGTATGTGCTGTTCGCGCCGACCGAAGCGGATTTGTACCCGGAGCCGCAGCAATATCGCGTGCATCCGCCGACCAATCTGGGCGACATCCTCGAGGGCGAGTTCCGTCCCGGGTTCTTCCAGGGCGTGTGCACGGTCGTGATGAAGCTGATGTCGTGCGTGCAGCCGCGCGTGGCCGTGTTCGGCAAGAAGGATTACCAGCAGTTGATGATCGTGCGGCAGATGTGCCATCAATTCGCGCTGCCGACCGAAATTGTCGCCGCCGAAACCGTGCGCGACGCCGACGGTCTTGCGCTCAGTTCTCGCAATCGCTTTCTGGCAGCAGCCGAGCGCGCCGAAGCGCCGGTGCTGGCGCAAGCCCTGAATCGCGTGCGCGACGCCGTGCTTTCGGGCAACCGCGACTTTGCATCGATAGAAAAAGAAGCCGTGGAATCGCTTGCTCAGCGCGGCTGGCAGCCGGACTACATCGCGGTGAGAAAGCGCGTCGACCTGCTGCCGCCCGGTTCCGGCGACACCGCCGCGCCGCTCGTGGTACTGGCTGCAGCGAAGCTCGGCACGACGCGGCTGATCGACAATCTGGAAGTCTGAACGAGGATCGCATGCAGCGAACGCTGTTGAAATCGAAGATCCACCGCGCAACGGTGACGCATTGCGAATTGCATTACGAAGGCTCGTGCGCAATCGACGAAAACCTTCTGGAAGCGGCAAATCTGCTCGAGAACGAGCAGATCGATATCTGGAACGTGAACAACGGGGAACGGCTGACCACTTACGCCATCAAGGGCGAGCGCGGCAGCGGCATGATTTCGCTGAATGGTTCGGCGGCGCGGCGCGCGCAATTGGGCGACCTCGTGATCATCGCGGCGTTCGCGCTGGTCGAGGAAGCCGAACTGAAAGCGGGCTGGAAGCCGGACCTGGTTTTCGTCGATGAAAAGAACCGGATCAAGGGAAACCGCGATCACGTTCCGACGCAAAGCTGGACGTAGAAAACGCCGGTGGCCTTGAAAAGCCACCGGCGTTTTTCATGGTGATCCCTACTTCTTCGATACCCACTCGATAATCGGCTGCCACTGCTCGAGATCCTTCTCCACCCGGCTTCGCGCCACATCCCAGATGGTCAGGCCGTGCGCGGCGGCCTGCACGTAGTTTTGCGTGTCGCGCAGATATCCGAGCACCGGCAGATCGAGCCCCTCCACGAACCGGTGCAGTTGATCCGCGGATTTCGTGCGGGCATCGACGCGCATTCCGACCACGCCCACCTCGATACTTCCTTTGCGAATCGCCTTTTCCTTCTGCAGGCGTTCGAGAAATTCCTGCGTGGCGAGGATATCGAACATGGATGGCTGCAGCGGCACGATCACCTTGTCCGCCAGCTCCAGCGCCAGCGCGAGACGCGTGCCGTGAATCCCGGCGGGGGTATCGATGACCGCTTTTTCCAGACCTTTTGGCGGTTTGGTCGGTGCGTCCACGTTGGTGGTCCATTCTTCGATCTTCGGCAGCGTCTCGGGCCGCAGCCCCAGCCAGCCGTGCGCGGACTGCTGCTTGTCGAGATCCGCCAGCGCGACCCATTCGCCGTTCGCGGCGAAATACCCGGCCAGATTCGTCGAAAGCGTGCTTTTGCCCACGCCACCCTTAGGATTTGCCACCACGATCACCGTCATAGATCCATTCCACGTGTTTTGCCGGCACGACGGGTTCCAAAATGGACGCCTGGAGACGCTGTCGTACTGTAAGCGCTGTAATAAGTGAAAAGTTCGAGCCGTTGATACTATCGGATTTGCTTGTTTCAATCCACGCACCCATCAATCAGCCACCTTTTCAGCCAAGGACTCCCCCATATGGCCGTACTTCGTCCCGATGTCACCATCGAACACCTGCGCGAACGCCAGCGCGGCACGCTGCCCGATTTGCTGGGCGTGGAAGTGGTGTCGGTGGAAAGCGGCGCACTGACCGGCAAGCTCGCCGTCCGGCCCGCAGTGCTCGCGCCGAACGGGTTCCTTCACGCGGCGACCGTCGTCGGGCTGGCGGATACCTGTTGCGGCTACGCGTGCATCGCGCATTTGCCCGAGGGCGCGAAGAATTTCACGACCATCGAATTGAAGAGCAATCACGTGGGGACCGCGCGCGACGGCGTGATCACCGCCAGGGCGACGGCCGTGCACCTCGGGCGCAGCACGCAGGTCTGGGACGCGATCGTGACGAACGGCGAAGGGAAGACCATCGCGTTGTTTCGATGCACGCAGATGATCCTGTATTGAAGCTGCGGCAGTTTTCAGGCGAACAAGCCGCCAAGCGCGTTCAAATCCAGCGATTCGCCGAGCGTATCGGCAAGACGATCCAGCGAAGCCTCACGCAACGCGGGGTAGTCGAGCGCCTGCGCATCGCGCAAACCCGCCCATTCGAGCAGCGCCGCGCAGGCCTCGGGGGTATCGAAGAGGCCGTGCAAGTAGGTTGCGGCGATCTGGTTATCGGTGGAAATCGCGCCGTCCGGGCGCTCGCCGTCGAGCATGACGGCCGGCCGGGCGAGCGCCGCGCCCGTCGTGCGGCCCATGTGGATTTCGTAGCCGCGAACCGGCGCTGAAGCATCGCCGATGGTCAGCCGGCCATCCACGTTGTCGAGCAGTTTGTCGGCGGTCAGCGTGGTTTCGAGTTCGAGCAAGCCCAGGCCGTTCACGCAGCCGGCGGGGCCTTCGAAGCCTTCGGGGTCATCGACCGTTCGCCCGAGCATCTGCATGCCGCCGCAAATTCCGAGGACCTTGCCGCCGTATCGAAGATGCCGTTCAATCGCGCGATCCCAGCCGTTTTCACGCAGCCACGCAAGGTCGCGCTGCACGCTTTTCGATCCCGGCAACACGATCAGATCGGCCGGCGGCGGCGCGCTTCCGGCTCGTACGTATGAAAAATCCACCTGGGAATGTGCGCGCAGCGCATCGAAATCGGTGTGATTGCTGATGCGCGGCAACGCCGGGACGATCACTTTCAGCACCTCGGCGCCGTCGCCGCGCGTATGGAGCTGGCTCGGCAGCATGTCCTCGGCATCGAGCGTCAGGCCATGCAGATAAGGCACCACGCCAAGCACCGGCTTGCCGGTTTGCGCTTCCAGCCAGTCGAGACCGGGTTGCAGAAGGCCGATATCACCGCGAAAACGGTTGATCACGAAGCCGTGAACCCGCGCCCTTTCCGTCTCCGATAAACACGCAAGCGTCCCGAGCAAATGCGCGAACACCCCGCCGCGGTCGATATCCGCCACCAGCACGACGGGGCAATCCACCCGCTCCGCAAAACCCATGTTGGCAATGTCCCGGTCGCGCAGGTTCACCTCGGCCGGACTTCCCGCCCCTTCCACGATGATCGTGTCGAATCGCTGCTGCAGGCGGGCGTAGGACGCGAGCACGGCATCGAAGGCGATGGTCTTGTACTCGTGGTATGCACGGGCATCGAGATTGGCGTGCGCGTGGCCGTGGATGATCACTTGCGCACCGCGGTCGCTGGTCGGCTTGAGCAGCACGGGATTGAAGTCGATCTCGGCATCCACGCCCGCCGCGATCGCCTGCAGCGCCTGAGCACGGCCAATCTCGCCGCCGTCCACCGTGACCGCGCTGTTCAGCGCCATGTTCTGCGGCTTGAACGGCGCGACTTTCATCCCGCCGCGCCGGGCCAATCGGCATAAGCCTGCGACCAGCGTGCTCTTGCCGGCATCGGAGGTCGTGCCCTGAATCATCAGCGTGCCGCGCGGTGCGAATTGCATAGGGGTGCCCGGTTTCACGAAAGACGTCATGTTAGCGCCCACCGGTACAATATTGCGATGACTTCCCCCGACCTTACCTTCATTCTCGGCGGCGCGCGCTCGGGCAAGAGCGCGTTTGCCGAACGCATGGCCGCCGACAGCGAATTGCCCGTCACTTATGTGGCGACGGCGCGCGTCGGTGACAGCGAATTCGCGGCGCGCGTGGCGTTGCATCGCGAGCGGCGGCCGGCGCATTGGGCGCTGGTCGAAGCACCGCTCGATCTCGGCGGCGTGCTGCGCGAGCTGGATCGCGAGGGACATGTCGTGCTGATCGACTGCCTGACGCTGTGGCTTGCGAACCTGCTTTTTCCCGCCGATGGAACCACGCCCGACGGTCCTCCTCTGGAAGCGTTCAGCGCCTTTGACGCGGCCCTGTCGCAGGTAAAAGCAAAGGTCATTGTGGTGAGCAACGAAATAGGACTGGGCGTGGTGCCGATGGGGTCGGTCACGCGCCTTTACGTTGATGAACTCGGCCGCCTGAATCAGCGCGTCGCCGCCGCGAGCATGCACGTGACCATGATGGTGGCAGGCCTGCCACTCGTCCTCAAAGGCTGACCATGTTGCTGCTCTCGTTTTACGTCACGGCCATGCTCGCCATAGCGGGCGTGGTCGTCGATCGCGTCTTTGGTGAACCGGCAACGCGCCATCCGCTGGTGGCGTTCGGCCGGCTTGCCACGCGGATCGAAGCCCGGTTGAACACGGGTTTTCGCGCGCGGCCGGCGGGCATTCTCGCGTGGCTGCTGGCGGTTGTGCCGCCGGTTTTCATCGGCTGGATTCTTGTGAGCGTTCTTCCGTTTGCCGCCGCTTGCGCCGTGCACATTGCGCTGTTGTGGTTCGCGCTCGGCGCCAAGAGCCTGCGAGACCACATCGTTCCGATCGCACGCGCGCTCGGGCGCGGCGATCTGCCGGAGGCGCGCACGCTGACGGCGCGGATCGTCTCGCGTGAAACCGCCAACGCCGATGAAGCCGCGCTCTCTCGCGCCGCCGTCGAATCCGCGCTGGAAAACGGCAACGATGCGATCTTCGGCGCGCTCTTCTGGTTCGTGGTCGCGGGCGGCCCGGGCGCGCTGATGTTTCGCCTGGCCAATACGCTCGATGCGATGTGGGGTTACAGGACGCCGCGTTATTTGCGCTTCGGCTGGGCGGCTGCCCGTTTCGACGATGTCCTGAACTACGTGCCCGCGCGTCTCACCGCGGCGAGCTACGCCCTTCTCGGCGATACCCGCACGGCCTGGCGCTGCTGGCGAACCCAGGCGCCGTTGTGGGACAGCCCGAACGCGGGGCCGGTGATGGCATCGGGCGCGGGAAGTCTGAACGTGCTGCTCGGCGGCGCCGCGATGTATCACGGCACGCTCGAGACGCGACCCGTGCTCGGCTTCGGCGTGACCGCGACGCCCAAGCACGTGGTCGCGGCGCTGCGGCTCGTCGAACGCACTACAGTGCTTTGGCTCGTGCTGTTGCTGGTGCTGGCTTTCATGGGCGCGGGGTTTCATGGCTGAACCGATACGACACGGCGGCAATCTGCGCGAAGCCGCGCGGCGGTATGGGATTGCGCTGGAGGACTGGCTGGATTTGTCGACGGGGATCAATCCGCGGGCCTATCCGGTTCCCCCTGTTCCCGTCGATGCCTGGCGTCGCTTGCCCGAAGACGCCGATGGTTTCGCCGAGCTTGCGGCGAGACACTATGGTGCGCCGGGCGCGTTGCCCGTTGCGGGAAGCCAGGCGGCAATTCGCGCATTGCCTTCATTGCTGCGAACGGGCGTCGCGGCGGTTGCGGCGCTGACTTACGGCGAATATGCGCCGGCATTTGAACGCGCCGGGCATCGGATCGTGCCGCTGGATGTGATGTCCACGACTTTGCCGGAGGACGTCGATCATGTGATCGTTGCCAATCCCAACAATCCGACGACACAACAATCAGGCCGTGACGTCCTGCTCGGATGGCACGAGCAACTGTCGGCACGCGGCGGTACGCTGATCATCGATGAAGCCTTCGCCGACGCATACAACGACGCTTCATTGGCATCCGAAAGTGACCGCGAAGGGCTGGTCGTGCTGCGTTCGGTCGGCAAGTTCTATGGCCTGGCGGGAGTTCGCGCCGGGTTCGTGCTCGCGTCTCAGCCTTTACGCGACGCGTTGAACGAAACGCTCGGCGCGTGGACCGTGAGTGGTCCGGCACGGCATGCGGTATCGGCCGCGTTCAATGATCACGCGTGGCAAACAGCGACGCGCGAAGTGCTCGCTCACGATAGCGCGAGACTCGCAGCATTGATTCGCGCCCGGGGTTTCGAGGCTTTTTCGACGCCCCTTTTTGCGTGGTTCGAAACCTCGAACGCGGCAGCGTTGCAACACACGCTGGCACAAAAAGGGATCTGGACGCGACTGTTCGAGCATGGCAAATCGCCGAGTCTGCGGATTGGATTGACGGGATCGGAAGGCGAATGGTCGAGGTTCTCAGAAGCGTTTAAACAAGCCGCCGGCAACCAATGACATGACCTTCCGCCTCCTGGTCGCGCTGTTCTTTTTTGTCACCACGCAAGCCCACGCCCTCACCGTCACCGACGACTCCGGCGCCGCCGTCACGTTGAACGCACCGGCGCAGCGCATCGTCAGCCTCGCGCCGCATGTCACCGAGTTGCTCTACGCAGCGGGCGGCGGCGACCGGATCGTGGGCGCAGTGGAATACAGCGATTACCCGCCGCAAGCGAAATCGATACCGCGTGTCGGCGACAACAAATCGCTCGATCTCGAACGCATCGTCGCAATGAAACCCGATCTGATCGTCGTCTGGCGGCATGGCAATGCGCTGCGCCAGCTCGACCGTTTGCGCGAGCTGCATGTGCCGATGTTCTTCAGCGAGCCGCACAAGCTCGAAGACATCCCCGCGACCATCGATAAACTCGGCGTCCTGCTCGGCACATCGAATGAAGCGAACACAGCGTCGAATGCGTTCCGTCACGACATCGATGGTTTGCGGGCACGTTATGCAGACCAGCCGCCCGTGAGCGTGTTCTATCAGGTCTGGGACGATCCGCTGATGACGCTCAACGGCTCGAACACGGTGAGTGAAGTGATCGAACTATGCGGCGGCCGCAACGTATTTGCCGACCTGAAACCGCTTGTTCCGACGATCTCGACCGAAGCCGTCCTCGCTGCCGATCCTGAAGCCATCGTCACCGCAACGCCCGGCGCGACGAAATCGGAACGCGCGTTGCCATCGCTTGAAACATGGCGCAAATGGCCTTCGATGAAAGCCGTCGAGCGCGGCAATCTCTTCGGCATAGACGGCGATCTGATCAACCGGCCAACACCGCGTCTCGCGCTTGGCGCCAAGGCGCTATGTAAGGACCTGGACGCTGCCCGCGCCAGGCGTCCGAAGTAAGGTCACGCGTTCCATCGCACGAGCAGCCACTCGCCGCGCACGCGTCTGAGCCACACGATCGCGCTGAAATCCAGCGGCCATTGAATGACGTTCGCGCGTTTTATGCCGAGCAGATGGCCGGTGAGAACGCGTATGACGCCGGCGTGTGTGACAACGTGAACTGGTTCTTCGTTATCAGCGCTCAAAGCCGAATCCGCCCAACCGGCTACACGCCCGGCAAACTGCGCAACGCTCTCGCCGCCATGCTCGCGCGCATGCTCCAGATCTGCGGCCCATGCGTCGAGCATCGCGCGATCAAGGCCGTCCCAACGCTCACCTTCCCAGGCGCCGAAGTCGAGTTCCTGCAGGCGCGGATCGGTTTGGACCGGGCCTAATGATTCGGCCAGCAGACGGCATCGGCTTAACGGACTCGTGTACCAGGTGCCTTTGATGGCCGGCACCCTTAGCGCATTCAAACGCGCGTCCAATAAACGCGCCGATTCCGCCGCGTCGCCGAGAAGCGGAACATCGGTACGGCCATAACAAATCCCGGCGTCGATACCCACAGCCGGATGGCGAATCAGGACGAGATCCATGCGAGTCCGATCAAGTAGATTGCGACTTCGAAAAGCTGCTGCGCGAAGCCGAGGCAGTCGCCGGTGTATCCGCCGATGCGCTTGACAAAGTATCGCCCGATGAAAAACCGCATCACGACAAGCGCCACGAGCAGCACGCAGCCAAGCCGCCAGTCGGGCCAAAACAAGCACGGCAAGCCGATCACTGCGGCCAACGCGAACGCGCCTGAACCCATCTTCTGAGCGACCGGTTTCGCCTTGCCCTCGGCACGCACATACTCGAGCGTGCAGAGATAGCTGATCGCGAACGTGCGGCTCGCGGCATGCGCGCCGACGATCATCCATGCAGTGCGCAGCGGCAACGTGGAAGCCAGCGTTTGCCACTTCAACGCCAGCACCACGATCAACGCAATCGCGCCATACGCGCCGATGCGCGAGTCGTGCATGATGCGCAGCGCGTCCTCGCGGGTGTAGGCGCCGCCGAAGGCATCGGCGCAATCGGCCAGCCCGTCTTCGTGGAACGCGCCGGTCAGGAGCAGCGTTGCGGCCATCGATAACAACACCGCAACGCCCGCCGGAAAAACCTGCAACGCCGCAAGATAAACCACTGCGCCGACGCCGCCGACCATCACGCCGATCAACGGAAAATAGCGCGCTGCCGCGTTCAGGTAATGTGGCTCGAAGCCGACCCAGCGCGGCACCGGCACGCGGGTGAAGTACCCGAGCGCGGTGAAGAAATATCGAAGTTCCTGCGATAGCCGGTTCATGGCGTAATCAGGAGGCCTTATCCGATACGCCCGCCGATTCGAAACTCGCCATCTCTTTGATGAACGCCACGGCCGCACGCAACAACGGCAACGCGAGCGCAGCGCCCGTGCCTTCACCGAGCCTCAATCCGAGTTGCAGCAATGGTTTCGCATTGAAATATTCGAGCATTCGCGCATGCCCCGTTTCATCCGACGCGTGCGCGAACACGCAGTAATCGAGTACGGCGGGGTTGATGGCGTGCGCAACCAGCAACGCCGACGTGACGATAAAACCATCCACGAGTATCGTCATCCGCGCTTCGGCCGCGGCAAGAAAACCGCCGGCGATCATCGCGATTTCGAAGCCGCCAAAGGTGGCGAGTGTATCGACCGGGTCTGGCGAAATTGCATGCTTTTTCAGCGCTGCAGCGAGCACGTCGCGCTTGCGGTTGAGGCCGGCGTCATCAAGACCTGTGCCTCGTCCCACGCACGCGTCGATCTCGAGCGCGCACAGCCGGCTCATCAAACAAGCCGCCGCCGATGTATTCGCAATCCCCATCTCGCCGAAGCCGATCACGTTCGTGCCGAGCGCCGCGTGATGCCGCACACGTTCTGCGCCCTTTGCGATGGCTTGCAACGCTTCGTCGCGTGTCATGGCCGGATCGTGCGCGAAGTTGCGCGTGCCGCCGCGACGGATGGCGGCATCGACGAAACCTTCCGCTGCAGGCGATGCTCTCGCCACGCCCGCATCCACGACTTCGAGCGTCATGCCCGACGCCTTCGACAACGCGTTGATCGCCGCACCGCCCGCGATGAAATTCGCGACCATCTGCACGGTCACTTCTTGCGGAAACGGACTCACGCCTTCGGCCGCAATGCCGTGATCACCCGCGAAAACGATCATTGCCGGACGTTCGATACGCGGTCTCACCGTCCGCTGGATCAGCCCGATCTGAAGCCCGAGCAATTCCAGCCGTCCGAGACTGCCGGGCGGTTTTGTCTTTGTATCGATGACATGTTGCAGCTCGGCTGTCATCGACCGGTCGAGCGGTTCAACGCGGGGAAATGTTTCGGGCATGGTCGTGTTCATCGTTGAGGTGAGCGCATCGCGGGCACGAGCGCTTCGTGTCCGTCCTGCTGAATCAAGGTTAGCGGATAGCCGAACGCAACACTCGCGCGCTCGGGCGTGAGGACTTCGCGGACCGGGCCGGCATGCGCGTGGCCGGCGCCATCGAGCAGCAATGCGTGCGTCGCGAAACGCCGGGCCAGGTTCAGATCGTGACACGAGAAAATTACGCTGCGCCCGGGAGCCTTGCTCCAGCCGCTCAACGCTTCCAGGCAATCGATCTGATGATGCAGGTCGAGATGGGAAAGAGGTTCGTCGAGCAACAAGAGCGGCGCGTCCTGGCACAAGGTCGCAGCAAGCGATACACGCTGGCGTTCGCCGCCGGAAAGCGACTGGACATCGCGCAATGCGAGCGGAGCGAGGCCAAGCGTTTCCAAAGCTGCGTGCGCAGCGCCGCGATCCGCATCGCTTTCCCAACCCCAACCCGTCAAGTGCGGGAAGCGGTTGAGCATGACGGTGTCGAGAACGGTTGCGCTGAAGGCGTCGTGCGAGGCTTGCGGCATCAATGCGCGACGACGCGCCAGGTCGTTCGGGCGCCAGTCGCGAAGCATGCGGCCATCCAGAGAAATCGCGCCCGACGGTTCCTTCGACAAACCCGCCAGCGCCGAAATCAGCGTCGTCTTGCCTGCGCCGTTCGGCCCCGCGATGCACCACATCTCGCCGGGCGCAAAGGTCTGCGTCAGATCGGCGATCAAGACGCGATCCGCCGCGCGCAAAGTGAGTCGAGCAACGTGAAGTCCGTTCATGGCGTGCGCCTCAGCAGCATCCACAAGAACACCGGCACGCCGATCAAGGCCGTGATGACACCCACCGGCAATTGTGCGGGCGCGATCACCGTGCGCGCGATCAGGTCCGCGCCCATCACCGCCAGTCCGCCCGCGATCGCCGATGCAGGCAGCAACATGCGTTGGTCGTTACCGAACGCGAGCCGCAACACATGCGGCACGACGAGCCCGATGAACCCGATCGTCCCGGCAGTCGTAACGGCAGCGGCCGCCGCCAGCGATGCCACGAGATACACGCGCAACCGCAAGCGCACGACCCGCACGCCGAGCGCTTCGGCCGCAATGTCGCCACGCAGCAGCACGTTGAGCTGGGGCGCAGCCGGCACAATCGCGATCAACGCAATCAGCAACGCGATCAACGCGGGCCACGGCATCGCAACGCCGTTGAGATCGCCCGTGAGCCAGAACACCATGCCGCGCAAGCGGTTCTCGGGCGCAACGGCGAGCATCAATGTAATCAACGCGCCCCACCCTGCCGCGATCACCGCGCCGGTCAGCAACAATCTCGGCGATGCATCCTGCGGTTCACCCCGCCACAACTCGCGCCGCGCAAGTCCGAGGACGAGCAGTATCGACAAGAATGCGCCCGCGAACGCGGCGACATCGACGCTCCACCACGACATGGAGAACAGCATTGCAGCGAGCGCGAACGCCGCCGCGCCGCCCGATACACCAAGCACATACGGCTCGGCGAGCGGGTTGCGCAACAGGACTTGCAGCAGCGCGCCGGCCATCGCAAGCAGCGCGCCCGATGCAAACCCGCCCAGCGCGCGCGGCAACCGCAGGCTGCGCACGATTTCATCGAGCACGTCATTCGATGACGATAAAAGTGCATGCACGACACGCACAGGCGCCACCGGCACGCTTCCGATGGCCAGCGACGCGACGAATACAGCCAGCGTCACAAGGGCGAGCGCGATCCAGATAGCGAAAGCGCGCGGGGCGTCCATACGCCGGGCGTCGATACGCTTAGCGTTCACCGCTGCCGCCAGCCAAGCGTGATGTAGGCACCGCGCCGCGGCGTGTTGTATGAATACGCAAGCTGATAGTCCTTGTTGAACACATTGTCGATCCGCGCGCCGACGTACCACGACTTCGTGATGTCGTAGCGCGCCGACAGATTCACCAAACCATAACCGCCGAGCGTCGAGTCGAAGTCTTCGCGCGCCCCGCTCGTGATCCATTCGCCGCCGACGCGCCAGCCGCCGATCGACCGGTTCACGGCAAGCGTCGCAAAGCGCCGGGCGCGGCGCGTCAGGTCCTGCTGATCGGTTTCATCGACAGGATTTTGCAGCGTGAACGACGCCCGGACATCCGTGCGCCCGACGTGCCCCTGCCACGATCCCTCGAGCCCCTGCACCTTCGCGCGCCCCACGTTCTGCGCGATGAAAAAACCGCCGCCGTCCGATACGTAGTTGATCAGGTTCGTGTATCGCGTCTGGAACGCGGTCAGCCGCAAGATCCCCACCGCGTTCGATGCATATTGCAGCGCGGCCTCGACCGAATGGCTGCGCTCGGGTTGTATCGATGGATTGCCGCTGAACGGATAGTACAGATCGTCGAAGGTCGGCGCGCGGAATGCATCGGAATAGCTGAGCGTGGCTTTCCAGTGCGCATCGAAATGGTAGCCATAGCCGAGGTAATAACTGTTGGCGCCGCCGAAATCCGAATACTGGTCGCGACGAACATTCGCCTGGAACTGGTTTGCCCCGACGTTGCCGACATAACCCGCGAATCCCGAATTCACATGACGATCGGGAGCCGCGACCTGATCCGAATCAAGCGTCTGGTCGAGATGTTCGTAGCCGAATACGAACTTGTGATCCGGCGTCAGCGCGATATCGTTCTGCCACGTGTACTGGCGGTTCTCCGAATTGAACTTGCTGTTGTAGACGCCGTTCAACTGCGTGTCCGCGCGATCCTGACCCTGCGCCACGGTGAAGTGCGTGGTCCAGGTGTCGGTGATCTTGCCGTTTGCAAAGACCGAAGTGGAACGCACGCGGTTGTGCGATTCGTTGTCGTCGGTGGGCAGGCCGTAGGCGCTGTCGAAACTGTTGATACCGTTCGACTGCAAAAAGCGCACGCCCGCGTCCCACTTGTCGCTGAACTGATGACGCAACGTCGCCGACACGCTCTCGTTCAAATACCCGTTCGCGTTCGGATTCACATTCGGCGAGGTCGAAGGATCGATCGATGAAAACCCGTCGGTCTTCTCGCGCGAGAGCGTCACGTTGAACGTGGTGCGGCCGTCTTTATCGAGCGCGCCGTTCGCACCGACCTGCTGGCGCTGCGTGTGATAACTGCCCACCTCGGTCTCGAAGTTGAAGCGCGGCGGATGATTGCCGCCATCCTTCGTGAAGATCTGCACGACGCCGCCCACCGCGTTTGATCCATAAAGCGCCGACACATTGCCGTTGACCACCTCCACGTGGTCGATCTGATCGAGCATGAGTTGCGACAGTTGGGCCGCGCCTAGTCCGGCCGACTCGACACGCACGCCGTCGATCAACACGAGCGATTGCGCCGACGACGCGCCGCGCAGGAACAATCCCGCGCTTGAACCCGGACCGCCGTTGCGCGTGATCTGCACGCCGGGCGCAAGTGCGAGGAGACCGGCGACATCGGTAGCATTGGAATCGGCGATATCCTGCTGGTCGAAGAGCGTCGTCTGCGCGATGGAATCCGCGAGCTTTTGCGGCGCGCGGGTGGTGGTCACCACGACAGGCGCGAGCGTGACGGGCTCGCTGGGAGATCCTGAGGAACTGGTCGAGGACTGAGCGTTCGCAACAACGGGTAAACTGCCGAAAACCAGCAGGACGGCGCGGGCAATAGGTGAAGCCATGATTGCAGGAAGATCCGGTAAAGGCATGCGCGACCCGCTCCCCGCAGGTCCATGCGTGACGAGCGCAGCCGCGAGGCCGCGCTCTCCCCGAGGCCGGTATCCGGGCTGGCGACATATCGGCCCGCCTTCCCGCGCGAAAGGCGCAGTGGCATGAGCGTGCTGTCCGGGCCATTCGAGCGGTATCGAGTCGTAGAATGGGCGGACGTCACGCGTGGAACCGGCTTGCAACTTGCGTTGCGGTCGCTTACCGTTGCGGGGGCAGCGCAGGTTGGCGCGGTCCGGGCGGACGTTGCTTCCTGCTTCCCGTTTAACTGCGCACGCCGGATCGGGCATGCGCGAGCACCAAGGTGCCGCGAGTTTAAGAGCGGCACCGGGACCCGTCAAGAAAGCAGGATCATGCAGTCGCGCGAGCATTCGATTCACCTGCGTTCTGGTCGTACCGGTAACGTTCAAACGGAATTGAAGGGGTACTTTCAGAGACGTTCAAAAGTCGTTCCGCGAGCCGATAAGCGAGCCATCGAGCCAGCGTTAAAAACTGTCGACAAACAACTCGATAAATCATTTCCCCTTACGAATAAAGGCTCGCGCCGATGCATTGACTTCAAACTGCTGTTACGTCTGGAAACGAACCAAATTTCTGAAGCGCCAGCGAAGCGCGCTAAAATGCGAGGTCTTAAGAGGACGCAGCACATGCTCAACGAACTCGAATCACTGTCACAAAATATTGGCCGGCTGATCAAAATCAGCGAACGGCATCATCAAGCGCATGACGCTCTCTCCCAGCAACTCGACCAGTTGCGCTCGGAGTTTGCGCTCGCGCAGCAGGAACTTGCCAACGTGCGTGAAGAGCGCGACGCCCTGGTGGCGGAGCGCGATTCGTTATCGGCGAAAATCGACGATGCACAGGTTCGCCTCAACGCAATCCTCGAAAAATTGCCGCGTGCGAAAAACGCGCCCGAGCCGGATAACCAGCTTGCCCTTTTGCCTCCCGATGCCAGCAGCGAACCGGACACCGCCGAAGCGGCGAACGGCGCGTTGCATGAGGAATCACACCATCACGGAGAAAAGGCATGACGACCAAGCAGATCGAGGTATCCATTCTCGGCGCGCCGTACCGGCTCGCCTGCTCACCGGAAACCGAAGCTGCGCTGCGTGAAGCGGTCGCACGAGTGGATGCGGAAATGTCGAAGGTGCGCAATGCAAGCAGCGTGCGCGGCACGGACCGGATTGCGGTGATGGCGGCGTTGTCGCTTGCTTCGGAATTGCTCAAGCTGCAAAGCAGCGTGCGTCACGGCGAAGCGTTCCCCGCCGAAGAGATCCGCCGCACGATGCATCAAATGAACGAACAACTCGGCGTCGTGATTTCACAATACGAAGCGCAGTAATTCGCAATGGCCATGCTTGCGTATATGTTTGCTAACGCTGCGCGCGCCGTGTCACGAACGTTATTGTGTTGCGACTGACATAAAGTTTTCCCGTATCAGTGCTGCATCGGCGGGGCGATTGGTGTACAGTGATTGTTCCCTGCCTGGTTTGCCAAGGTCATATATTCCTTGAACCAATGCCATTGTGCACGGTTGTGGGATCTTGTAGCACTGGCGAGCGCGTCACTCTGTCTGATGAGCCCAAGGTGCTGCTTACTGCGACCAATCTTGAACCCAGGTTCAGGATGCCGGCCTAGCGGCTTGGGCGGGGACCTCATTCTGCAGCATGCGTTTTTTAGACGTGAAGCTGCAAGCAACAGGTTGATCAAGCTAACGGCGTCGGATTTTTTCCGATGCCGTTTTCTTTTGTATCGTGTGCGCTGCGAACATTGACGCGGCGCACACATTTCGCGGGCGACGTTCATGCGCTACTGGCTGATGAAGTCGGAACCGGACGAAGCGAGCATCGACCATCTCGCTCACGCTCCGAAAAAAACCTTGCCCTGGACCGGCGTGCGCAATTATCAGGCGCGCAACTTCATGCGTGACGGCATGGAGCTCGGCGACGGCGTGCTGTTCTATCACTCGAGTTGCCCGCAACCGGGTATCGCGGGGATTGCGAAGGTATCGTCGGCGGCTTATCCCGATCCCACGCAATTCGATTCGTCGAGTCCTTACTTCGATCCGAAGTCATCGCAGGACAAGCCGCGCTGGCTTCTCGTCGATGTCCACTTCGTCAGGAAAACACCGCTTATTCCCCTCTCGACGCTGCGCGAACACGCGGAGCTTGCGGATATGCAGGTGCTTGCGCGCGGCAATCGGTTATCGATCACGCCTGTCACCGAAGCGCAATGGCGCTTTATAACCGAACATCTTTTGTAACTCGATTGAAGGGAACTTCGCGAGCGCCATCGTCGCCTAAGCAACGGTCACATTGACGTGCACTCATGCTTACGGAGTTAAACGATGACAAAGAAAAATACCACTTCGGCACTTGCCGCCATCGCGCTTATTGCAGGCGCTGCCATGGCGCAGAACGCGTTCGCGCAAAGCTCCGTCACCCAGGCACAACCGTCCGGCGTGTTGTCGCTGGCGGCGCAGGCGAGCGAGGACGTGCCTCAGGATGTCGTCGATATCACGCTCTTCTACGAGCAGGAAGCGAAGGACGCGGGGTCGCTGACAAGCGTGCTGAATCAGCGCGCCGATGCCGCGTTGCGTATGGCAAAGGGTGTCGATAACGTGACGGCTCATAGTGGCGCGTTCACGGTCTATCCATCGACCGATCGCGATGGCCGCATCTCCGCATGGCGCGGCCGCACGGAAGTCGTGCTGGAATCGAAGGACTTCACGGCAGCAACCAAGCTCGCCGGCAAGATGAGCGACGCCATGCAGGTGGGCAGCGTCACGTTCTCGTTGTCGCCCGAGGCGCAGCGCGAGGCGGAGCAGAAGCTTTCCACGCGCGCGATCGCTTCGTTCAAGCAGCAGGCGCAGGCTTCATCGCAGGCGTTCGGGTACAGCGGTTATGCGATTCGTGAAGTGAATATCGGGCATAACGGGTCATCGCCGAGACCGGTCATGATGATGGCCGCCCGAAGCATGAACGCGGATGCGAAGATGGCCGCGCCAATGGCGCTGGAAGCGGGTACGTCGACCGTGACGGTGAATGTGTCGGGTTCGGTACAGATGAATCGTTAAGCACTTTTGCCGCCTCGGCATGAAAAGCCTCGCTTTTACGCGAGGCTTTTCATTTTCCACGAATCGATTTGCTGCTCAGGAAACCTTCGCCGGGTCAGAGGGCACCATACGTCCCCGCTTGTAAGACCAGACCAGCATTCCAATTCCCACGATGATCATCGGCAATGAAAGCCACTGCCCCATCGAGAGATTCGCGGCCAGCAACCCCAGGTAGTCATCCGGCTCGCGAGCGAACTCCACCGTAAATCGCGCGATACCGTAACCAATCAGAAACACCGCCGAAATCGCACCGACCGGCCGCTGCTTTCTCGACATCAGCCACATCACGATAAACAACGCAAAACCCTCCAGCGCAATCTCATACAACTGCGACGGATGGCGCGGCAGCATCTGGTATCGATCGAAAATTTCCCGCAGATGCCATTGCGCGTCGAGGTCGGGATGCTTTTGCAGCCAGATGGCGTCATCAGGGGACGCGTTCTGGAAGAGCATCGCCCACGGCGCGTTCGGGTTCGTCACACGCCCCCACAACTCACCGTTGATGAAATTGCCGAAACGTCCCGCGGCAAGGCCGAGCGGCACCATGGGCGCGACGAAGTCGGTGACCTGCAGCCACGTCCGCTTGCGTTGCCACGCGAACAGGATCATGGCGGTGATCACGCCGAGCATGCCGCCGTGAAAGGACATGCCGCCTTCCCATACCTTGAAGATATCGAGCGGATGCGCGAGATAGAAACTCGATTTGTAGAACACCACGTACCCCAGCCGGCCGCCGAGAATGGTGCCGAGCACGCCGTAGAACAGGATGTCGTCGATGTCTTTCGTGGTCCAGCCCTGCGCCGACACGTAAGGCAACCGCAGCCTGATCCGTCCGATCACAATGCATTGAATGAACGCCAGCAAATACATGAGGCCATACCAGCGCACGGCGAGCGGGCCGAGATGAATGGCAATCGGATCGAAGTTCGGGTGAATGAGCATGTTTCTATGTACGTGTAGGAGTCACGGCAGCGCGGGCACGGTGGCCGCATGAGCGCGCACTATATCGATAAAACCGGCGAGCACCGGGCTGACCTCCGCCGCGCGCCACATCAGACCCGTCTCGACGACCGGCCCGGATTCGAGCAACGGACGATACACCACTCCGGTCCTTCGCAGATGACGCAGCGATTGCGGCACGAGCGCGACGCCCATTCCAGCGGACACCAAACTGACGATGGTCTGCATCTGGATGGCCTCCTGCCCAATGCGCGGCATCAGGCCGGCGGCGCCGTAGCAGCCCATGATCATGTCATAGAAATCCGGCGCGAGACGCCGCGGAAAGACGACGAGCGGGGCGTCGGCGAGCCGGTGGAGGCTTACGGGCGTATCGGACCATTCCTCGGCGCCCAGGTCCAGTTCGGCCGCGGCATCGCTCGACATCGCGATGACGAGTGGTTCGCGCGCGATCGGCAAATACGACAACGCCACCGCGTGACGCGGCGGCAACGGCGGAATGACCAGACCGGCATCGATTCGCCCCGCCACCAGCTCTTCCACCTGCACGTCGCTGGTCGCTTCCACGAGTTGCAGCCGCACGCCAGGGTATCGCGCGCCGAAATCGCGCAGCAGCAAAGGCAAGAGGCCGTAATCGGCGGTGGAAACGAACGCCAGCGATAAAACCCCCGCCTCGCCCCGCGCAAGCGACTGCGCGAGCGGCCGCAGCGCGTCGGCGCCGGCCAGCAGCCGCCGCACCTCCGGCAGCAAATCCTTGCCGACGGGCGTCAGCTCGACCGAGCGCTTGGTCCGCACGAACAACGCCACGCCGAGCATCTCCTCGAGCGAGCGAATGGCCTGCGACAACGGCGGCTGGGTCATCGCAAGCCGTCCGGCCGCCCGCCCAAAGTGCATTTCCTCGGCAACCGTCACAAAATACCGCAACAATCTGAGTTCGATGTTTCGCGTTTCCACTGATACCTTCCGCGACCTTATAGACCCTGAATAATATATTGGACACGCGTTCGCGGAAGCTCCATCCTTCTGCGATCAAACAAAAATATTCTCAAGGAGCCCCCACATGGCCTTCAATCGCCGCTCGAAAAACATCACGCAAGGCGTCGCGCGTTCCCCGAACCGCTCGATGTATTACGCCCTCGGCTACAAGGAAGAAGACTTCGACAAGCCG
This sequence comes from Burkholderia sp. PAMC 26561, assembly GCF_001557535.2. Taxonomy (NCBI): domain Bacteria; kingdom Pseudomonadati; phylum Pseudomonadota; class Betaproteobacteria; order Burkholderiales; family Burkholderiaceae; genus Burkholderia; species Burkholderia sp. PAMC 26561. The sequence continues at coordinate 2,098,119 of NZ_CP014306.1, read as the reverse complement.
ATGATCGGCATCGCGAACGGTCACTCCACCATCACGCCGTGCAATTCGGGCCTGCAAAAGCTGGCGGACGCCGCCGTCGAATCCATCCGCAAGTCGGACGCCAATCCGCAGATTTTTGGCACGCCGACGATTTCCGACGGCATGTCGATGGGCACCGAAGGCATGAAGTACTCGCTTGTCTCGCGCGAAGTGATCGCGGATTGTATTGAAACGGCGGTGCAAGGCCAGTGGATGGACGGCGTGGTCGTGATCGGCGGCTGCGACAAGAACATGCCGGGCGGCATGATCGGCCTTGCGCGCATCAACGTGCCGGGCATCTACGTGTATGGCGGGACCATTCGGCCGGGCAACTGGAAGGGCAAGGACCTGACCATCGTGTCGTCGTTCGAGGCCGTGGGCGAGTTTTCGGCCGGGCGGATGTCGAAGGAAGATTTCGACGGCATCGAGAGAAACGCATGCCCGTCGAGCGGTTCGTGCGGCGGCATGTACACGGCGAACACCATGAGTTCGTCGTTCGAGGCGCTCGGCATGTCGCTGCTGTATTCATCGACGATGGCGAACCCCGACGAGGAAAAAGTCACGTCCGCGGCGGAATCTGCGCGCGTGCTGGTCGAAGCCGTGAAAGCCGACCTCAAGCCGCGCGACATCATCACGAAGAAGTCCATCGAAAACGCCGTCGCGCTGATCATGGCCACGGGCGGCTCGACTAACGCCGTGCTGCATTACCTGGCTATTGCGCACGCCGCGGAAGTGGAATGGACCATCGACGACTTCGAACGCATGCGCAAGAAAGTGCCGGTGATCTGCAATCTGAAACCGTCGGGCCAGTACGTGGCGACCGATCTGCACAAGGCGGGCGGCATTCCGCAAGTCATGAAGATCCTGCTCGACGCCGGCATGCTTCACGGCGATTGCATCACGATCACGGGCAAGACGCTCGCGGAAGAATTGAAGGACATTCCGTCGAAGCCGCGGGCTGACCAGGACGTGATTTTCCCCATCGACAAAGCGCTTTACGACGAAGGTCATCTCGCGATCCTGAAGGGAAATCTGGCCACGGACGGCGCGGTCGCCAAGATCACCGGCCTGAAGAACCCGGTGATCACGGGCCCGGCCCGCGTGTTCGAGGACGAGCAAAGCGCAATGACCGCGATCGTCGCGGGGCAGATCAAGGCCGGCGATATCGTCGTGCTGCGTTACCTCGGGCCGCAAGGCGGTCCCGGCATGCCGGAAATGCTGGCGCCGACGTCGGCGATCGTCGGCCAGGGCCTGGGTGAATCCGTGGGCCTCATTACCGATGGCCGTTTCTCCGGCGGCACCTGGGGCATGGTGGTCGGCCACGTCGCGCCGGAAGCGTTCGTGGGCGGCACGATTGCGCTGGTCAAGGAAGGCGATTCGATCACCATCGACGCGCACAAGCTGCTGCTTCAACTCAACGTGGACGACAAGGAGATCGAACGCCGCCGCGGCGAGTGGAAGAAACCCGCGCCACGATATACGCGCGGCGTGCTGGCCAAGTACGCCGCGCTGGCGTTGCCGGCGAACAAGGGCGCTGTGACGGGTTGATCGTCCAAGTTCGCAGCCGAACGTCCAGGGGCGCACGATGCAGATCGTGCGCCCCTTGTCTTTTATACTGTGGCGCAACCGGCCAGGTTAAAAACCAACGGAGACCACATGGCGTTCGGTATTCGATTGAGCAAATGGGGAATTGCGTGGGTGCTTGTTTGCAGCGCAGCAAACGTTCATGCGCAACAGCCGACAAACTCCGATCCGCGTCTTGTGCTCGCTCAGGGCAGCAACTGCATGAGCTGTCATTCGATATCGCGCGATTTCATGGGGCCATCGTTCAAACATGTCGCCGCCCGATACGCGGACGTTCCCGGCGCCCATGAGATCGTGGCGCGCAAGATTGCGGAAGGCGGTGTGGGCGACTGGGGCGTCGTGCCGATGCCCGCCAATACGCAAGTCACGCCCGATCAGGCGCACGCTTTGGCGGACTGGATTCTTTCGTTGAAGTGATGTCCGAATGACGTCCGAACCTTAGCCACGGCCCCGCCGTTCCAGCTCGTCCGCCACAGCTTCCCGCACCCACTCCGTCAGCTCTGTTTCAAGCGCCAGCGCGACTTCGCGCGTGATCTGGCTGACAAGCCACGTGGAATGCTCCTGCAAGGATTCGCGGCACCGCTCTTCGATCAGCGTGCGTCCATCGCCGGTGAGGAAATGAGTAAACCGGCCGCGCAGCCGTTCCGCGATCTGGTCGGCATCGCGGTCGGTGCCGTGCGCGACTGCGCCAGGCGCAGCCACCGCAGGCGACAACACCGGCTCAGGCGCACGCGGCGCCACGCGGGCACGCTCGGCGCGTCCGGGCACAATGACATCGGTGAGAACAGGGATGGAGGAATCGAAGTTATCGGGTGATTCGGCCGTATCGGGCGCGGTGGTGATGGGCACGAGTGGACTCCGTCTTGATGGCAGGCACGCCTTTAGGATAACGGCCGGCGTTTTCGGGGATCATACCCTGTACGCGGCGGCGCGCCATCCCGGAGGTTTCACGCTCCGGCGCCCTGTTTGTAGTTGTTGAGCACATACCCGCGATCGCGATAGAACCGGTAGCGCTCCCGCCCCGCCACGAGTTCATGCTCGTCGTTGCCGACCACTTCCAGCAGCCGTTCAAAACGCGCGAATTGGGGCGGCACGGCGGCGCCGAGGTTCAGCAGGATCTGATGCTGCTGGTTCTCCAGCACCGTATCGAGCGACGCCGCCAGCAACACCGGCGTGTCGGCCGCAAGTGCGCTGTCCGCCATGCAATGCGGCACGAATTCGAGCGGCTTGAACGTCCACAATTGTTCGTCGAAACGTTTCAGCCGCTCGGGTTCGGCCAGCACGATCAACGGCTGGCCGCTCATGTACGCCTTGCGTGCGAGGCGGCAGGCGTACGCAATCGAATCGCCCACATTCGAATGAAAGTCGATCCGCGTCATGCCCGCGCCTCCCTGCCGGCGCCCGTAATGCTCGATACGCGCAAACTCATTACCCCGCGCGATCCACGAGGAATTGCGTGAGCAACGGCACCGGACGGCCGGTTGCGCCCTTCGCAGCGCCGCTCTTCCACGCCGTACCCGCGATATCGAGGTGAGCCCAGGGATAGTTCTGCGCAAAGCGCGAGAGGAAACACGCGGCCGTAATCGCGCCGCCCGGCCGGCCGCCGATATTTGCAAGATCGGCGAAATTCGACTTCAGCAGGTCCTGATATTCGTCGTCGAGCGGCATGCGCCAAGTCGGATCGATCGCTTCCTTCGATGCATCCAGCAGTTCGCCCGCGAGCGCGTCGTCCTTCGAGAACAGACCCGTGTTGTGATGGCCGAGCGCGACCACGCACGCGCCGGTCAGCGTGGCGATATCGATCACGGCGGCCGGCTTGAAGCGTTCCACGTAGGTCAGCGCGTCGCACAGGATCAGCCGGCCTTCGGCGTCGGTGTTCAGCACTTCGATGGTCGTGCCCGACATGGACGTCACGATGTCGCCCGGCTTCACTGCGTTGCCGGCAGGCATGTTCTCGCAGGTCGGAACCACGCCGATCACGTTGAGCTTCAGTCCCATTTCCGCGATGGCGCGCATGGTGCCGAACACGGAACCGGCGCCGAGCATGTCGTACTTCATCTCGTCCATGCTGTCGCCCGGCTTGATGGAAATGCCGCCGGTATCGAACGTGATGCCCTTGCCGACGAGCACGACCGGCGCAGCCTTCGCACCCGCGCCCTGATGATGCATCACGATAAACGCAGGCGGTTCGATCGAGCCTTTCGCTACCGACAGGAACGAGCCCATGCCGAGCGCTTCGATCTGCTTCTGGCCGAGCACTTCGACCTTCAGCTTGAATTCCTTACCGAGTTTTTTCGCGGTATGGCCGAGATACGTCGGCGTGCAGACGTTCGGCGGCAAGTTGCCGAGCTCCCGCGTCAGGTCCATGCCGTTGGCGAGCGCCGTGGCGTGCTTGACCGCGAGCTTCGCGGCTTTTTCGTCGGTCGCGTCGATGCTGAACACAACCTTTTTCAACGCACGATCGCCGTTTTCCGGCTTGCTCTTCATCTGCGTGAACTTGTAGGTCAGCTCGCGCAGCGCGAGGATGGCGCAGCGCACACCCCAGTCGCCGGTGCGCTCGGGCACGGGCAATTGGGCAAGGGTGAATGCAACATTTGCAATCTTCGTGGCGAGCAACGCGCGCCACGCGGCGCGTGCCGCTTCCGCATAAGCCTTCTGGTTGAAACCGTCCTGCTTGCCGAGACCCACCAGCAAAATACGCGATGCGCCCAGACCCGTCACTTCGGTCAGCATCAGCGTGGAACCTGCCTTGCCGCTCATGTCGCCGGCTTTCACCGTGCGCGTGAGCAGACCCTTGGTCGCCAAATCAATCTCGCGGGCTGCGCCCGTCAACGTCTGCGCTTCGAACACGCCGAGCACTACTACATCGGCTTTTCCGTTAAGGAAACCATTTGCCGAGCCTTTGCTCCAATCACAGGCTTTTATGCTAAAGTCCATCGCGCTTATCCTCGGATAAAATCTTGGCTGAAGGATGAAAGCCGCAATTATCCGCTATTTTTTCCGAGGCGGTCACAGGTAGCGATGCCCGGATCGAATGTCTGCCCTCATGACTTCGTCCAGTTTGCACGTTTGTCATCGCATGGCGGCCAGATGCGGCCGCCAAGATGGGCCCGCATATCGTCCAACCGTCAGTCGCCGCCGGCTTCAAGCTATCAATCAATGATCTTCCAACGCTCCCTTCAGCGTGAACTCGCGTACACCGCCGGTGCCGTATTCATGGTGCTGCTGACCATCATGCTGACCACCATGATGATCCGCATCGTCGGCTTCGCGGCGTCAGGCCAGGTCGATCCGCGCGACGTCGTCGTGCTGATCGGACTCACCGTGATCGGTTATCTGGCCGTGATGCTGATCGTCACGCTGTTCGTCTCCATTCTTTTTGTGCTCACGCGCTGGTATCGCGATTCGGAAATGGTCGTGTGGCTTGCGTCCGGCGTGAGCCAGACCGCACTGATCAGGCCCGTCGCCGTATTTTCCACGCCGATCATCATCCTGATCATCTTCTTTGCGTTCATCGGCTGGCCCTGGTCGAACCAGCAGAGCAAACTCATCAAGGCACGTTTCCAGCAGCGCGATGAAGTGTCGCTGCTCGCCCCCGGCCAGTTCCGCGAATCGCCGACGAGTCACCGCGTGTTTTTCATCGAGAAGATGTCGCCGGACCAGGGGCATGTGCAGAACGTGTTCGTGACCAGCACGGAAGGCGGCAAGGTGAACGTGGTGGTATCGAAGAATGGTCATACCGAAACGCATGCGAACGGTGACCGTTTCGTCGTGCTGGAAAACGGCCGCCGATACGACGGCATTCCCGGCCAGCCGAATTTCCGGATCATGGAATTCGAGCGATACGGCGTGAAGATCCAGAGCCAGCAGTTCGTGAATACGCCGTCGACCACAGGCATGTACACGAACGAACTGCTTGCCGACCCAAGCCGCACGAATCTTGCTGAAATCGCCTGGCGCGCCGGGTTGCCGCTCATCGCGCTCAACCTCATGCTGCTTGCCATCCCGCTTTCGTACCAGAATCCGCGACGCAGCCGAACCATCAATCTCGTCATGGCCGTGCTGATCTACCTGACTTATTCGAACCTGCTGAACGTTGTGCAGTCATGGATCGAGCAGGGACGCGTTTCGTTTGTCGTCGGACTGCTCGGGCTGCACATACTGGTTTCGGTGCTGGTGGCGTTCATCTTCTGGATGCGCATTCGCAATCGGCCGCTGTTCCGGCTGTCGAGCCTCACGCGTTCGAAGGGGGCCTGACGCATGCGCATTTATGAACGGTACTTCGCGCGTCAGATTTATCTCGCGTTCATTTTCATTCTATTTGCATTCTCCGGCCTGTTCTTCTTTTTCGATCTGATCAATGAGCTGAATACGGTCGGGCACGGCAACTACAAATTCGGTCTGGCGGTGCTTCGGGTCGCGCTGCAAACGCCGTCGCGTTTTTACGAAATCATCCCCGTCGCCGCGTTGATCAGCGCCATCTACGTGTTCGCGCAAATGGCTGCGGCGTCGGAATTCACCATTTTCCGTGTGTCGGGATTGTCGACCGGCAAGGCGTTGCGTTCGCTGATGAAAATCGGCATTCCGATGGTCCTGCTCACTTATGTTATCGGCGAAGTGGTGGGCCCCTACTCCGATCAGCTTTCGGAAAAGGTCAGGCTGGAGGCGCTGGGGTCGTCGGTATCGATGAACTTCGAATCCGGCGTCTGGGTGAAGGACACGCTGACCGCACGCGCCGACGGTGAGCAGGTCACGCGTTTCGTGAACGTCGGCACCCTCAATCCTGACACGACCATTGCGGACGTGCGGATCTATGAGTTCGATTCATTGTTGCGCCTGACCAACGTGCGCATTGCAAAAAGCGGCGTATTCCAGCCACCGGGTCATTGGAAGCTTACGGGCGTGACGGACACGCAACTCGTCGATGCACCGCCGCAAACGGTGAACCCCGGCGACGCCCTGAATCCGGTTTATCGTGCGCAGCAGACAACGTTGCCCGAGTATTCGTTGCGCTCCGAACTGACGCCGCAGATTCTCTCAGTGCTGCTGGTTTCGCCCGACCGGATGTCGATGTTCAACCTGTTTCGATACATCCAGCATCTGACGGAAAATCATCAGGATTCGCAGCGGTATCAGATCGCGTTCTGGCGCAAGATCTTGTATCCGCTCGCGGTGCTGGTGATGCTGGTGCTGTCGCTGCCGTTCGCGTACCTGCACACGCGTGCTGGCGTAGTCGGCGTGAAGGTGTTTGGCGGCATCATGATCGGCATGAGTTTCCAGTTGATCAACACGCTGTTTTCGCACATCGGCACGTTGAATACCTGGCCCGCGCCCGTCACGGCCGCGGCGCCTGCACTGGCCTATCTGATAGTCGGATTGATCGGCCTGCGCTGGGTCGATCGGCACTAGAGACACCAGGCACTCGGTTTCGCCCTCTGTGGAGCATGCAATGAGCAAGCACGGCATGATTTTGTTTGGTCACGGCGCACGTGATCCGCGTTGGGCCGAGCCCTTCGAACGCCTCGCGACAAAGCTGCGCGCCCAGCGCAGCGATCCGGTTTCCCTCGCGTTCCTCGAATTGATGACGCCGGATTTGCCCATGGCGATCGAAAAGCTTGGGTCGGACGGGTGTGATGTCGTTACCGTCGTGCCCGTGTTTTTTGGCCAGGGCGGCCATATCCGGCGGGATCTTCCTGAGTTGCTGGATCGATGCCGCGCAATGTTTCCATCGGTCGAGATCAAGTGCGCGGTGGCGGTCGGGGAAGATGAAGCGGTGCTGGAAGCAGTTGCGCAGTATTGCCTGCGCCAGATCGGATAAGCTCGGCAGATTCAAGCGCTTCGAGCCTCGCGCACTCTATTGAAACAGCAAAAACAGTCATATCTGACCAATTAAACCAGTTTATTGGTCAGATATGACTATTTTTTTCGCTCAACAAGATTGATGTCGCGTCGAATTTGTCTATACTGACTAATTAAGTGGGTTTATATGTCAGATAAGACAAAATGAAACGCAACAACAAGGACTTCATCTCTCCTGAACTGGACCAGCGGGCGACCTCGTTCGGCCGCGCGGTTGCCGCCGCACGCATCGCGCGCAACATGACGCGGCAAGACTTTTCCGAGCGGGCCAACATGAGCCCGAGCACCCTGGCACGCATTGAAAGCGGCGACGTCTCCGTGAGTTTCGCATCCTGGCTTCAGGCATTCGACCGTGCAGGCCTTCTCGGTACGCTCGAGCCGCTCGCCAATCCTCAGAACGACCGGATAGGCGAAGCACGCCGCCAGATAGAGTCCCGTGTGCGCCCACGCAAGAGCGCAGCGAAGACGGACGACTATGATTTTTAATACCTCGACGTGGAGCAAATACGTCTTCATTACGCTGGAAGGGTCGTCGGAGGCCGTACCTGCCGGCAAGCTCGAACTCCTCGAGGAAGGAATCAGACCGACTGCATCGACTTTCGTCTATGGAAACAAGTATCTGCAACGCGCGAACGCCACGGCCGTAGACCCGGTCAGCATGCCGTTGAGCGAGGCAAAAAAAACAAAAGAAGTGGTGTTTCAACCACCAGCGGGACTGGCGTTATTTGGCGCGATTCGCGACGCGGCGCCGGACTTCTGGGGCCGGCGGGTTATCGAGAATATGCTGCGGGCAGCGCCCGATGGTCTGCCCGAGACCGAATATCTCGCTCATGCCGGTCCGCACCGCACGGGCGCGCTCGATTTCAGGGACTCGCCGACCTCACCTGCGGAGCCGGGCAAATTGCCGGATGCAAAAGCGCTGTCCTATCTACTCGATGCCGCCGCGATGATTCAGGAAGGCAAGCCGGTTCCGAAGAAACTGCAATTGCTATTTAGCGTAGGCGCGACGTTCGGCGGCGCAAGGCCAAAAGCCGTGCTGCTCGACGATAACCGCCAGTGGGTCGCAAAATTCCCGGTTGCCCGCGACGGTTTCAACGTGCCGCTGGTAGAACGCGCAACGCTGGAGCTTGCCCGTGAGTGCGGCATGCGGGTGCCGGCGACCCGGTCCGTTCACCTTCCCGACGGACGCGATGTCATGTTGATCGAGCGGTTCGACCGCGTGCCGTTGCCGGAGGGAAGCTTTGGCAAACGGCACGTCGTCAGTGCTCTAACCATGCTCAAGATGCACGAAAGCGATACTGCCTCCGCCAGCTACACGGATCTGTCGGATACGCTGAGCGAGCGCGGCGCGGTTGGTTTTGTCGCGGCTGACAAGCTCGAACTGTTCAAACGCATGGTGTTCAACATCCTCGTGACGAACGACGACGATCATCTTCGTAATCATGCGTTTGTGTGGGACGGTGCGAACAAGGGTTGGCGCCTGAGCGAGCTTTACGATGTAGTCCCGAAGCCGCAGGTCGGCTCCGAACGTTTCCTGGTGCTCGGCGTCGGTCCGGCAATGGGCCGCCTGGCGACGCTCGATAATGCTCTCTCCGCTGCGGGGCGGTTCGGGCTTCTCAAACACGCTGCAGCGGAAATCATCCAGCATCTGTCGGGTGTAGTACGGGAATGGCGAACCTACTTTGAGGCGTTCGATGTCCCCAAGTCCGAGTGCGACAAGATCGCCTCAGCGTTTCGCAAACCGCAGAGCATAGGGCTGCGCGAAGTCGAGAAGGTTTAGCGCAATAAAAAAGTCCCCTGCCGGTCATCGACCGGCAGGGGACTTTCAATCGAAAGACATCAAGCCGCCGCTTGCAAGGCCGCTTTCACCTGACCGGCTTCTGCCAGCGCGCGCTCCGCGAACGCCTCACCGATCATCAGCAAACTCGGCTGCGATGCATCGAGCCAATCCTGTGCATCACCACGTGCCATTTCACCCAGCGTCAGCGTCAACGAACGCTCGCGCTCGGTACTGCAGGCCTCGACGATAGCAACCGGCGTCGATCCCGCCCGTCCTGCATCGATCAATTGCTGCGCAATCTCCGGCGCGCTGTCGCGGCCCATGTAGAACACGAGAGAATCGGCGCTGGCCTGCTCGCGGATCTCGTCGCTGTCCGGCGCGCGGCTATAGGTCGCCAACGCCACGCTCCGCGATACCCCGCGCAACGTGAGCGAGCGCTTCAGCGTCGCAGCGCTCGCCAGCGCGGCCGTGATCCCCGGCACCACTTCATATTCGATACCCGCGGCTTCGAGTGCGCGCATTTCTTCATCGGCGCGACCGAAAAGCATGGGGTCGCCTCCCTTCAAACGCACGACGATGTCATGCTCGCGCGCGGCATCGACGATCTGCTTGTTGATGAAATGCTGCGCCGTCGAACGCTGTCCGCAACGCTTGCCGACGGCGATCCGATGCGCGTCGGGCGCGTAGTCAAGCATGGCGGGCTCGATCAGCGCATCGTGCAGAACCACTTGCGCCTGGCTCAGCAGCCGGGCGCCGCGAACCGTGATCAGGTCTGCAGCACCAGGCCCCGCGCCGATCAGATAAACCTTACCCATAGTCATTGCTCAGGCTGAGAACGAGCGAATCATCCCGGCCGCAACCGTGTGATGCGTCGCTTCATCGATAAGAACGAACGCGCCGGTACCCTGATGCGTATCGTAGGCATCGCAGACGATCGGCTTTTGCAGCGTCAGCGCCACGCGGCCGATGTCGTTCATGTTCAGATCACGACGATCAACCGAATGCAACAGCGTATGCACGTCCAGCACTTCCTTGATCGCACCGATCCGCGCGAACACCGTGTTCGTGGTCTGCTTGAGCAAGTACTTGCGTTGCGGTGAAAGCGGTTCTTCGTCGAACCAGCAAAGGTCGGCATCGAGCTTTTTCGCCGGCTCCACCTTCACGCCGGTCGCGTTGCGCGGCACGAACGTATCGCCGCGCGAGACATCGATATCTTCGGCAAGGCGGATGGTCACCGTCTGGCCCGCGAACGCGCGATCTACTTGCCCGACACCGCCCGGCACCGGCGCAATGATCTCGGCCACCGTGGCATCCCGGTTGGCGGGCAGCACGGTGATGGAATCGCCGAGCTTTACTTCGCCCGACTCCACGCGCCCCATGTAACCGCGGAAATCGTCGGCCTTGTTGCCGTCCTGACGCGCGACCCATTGCACCGGAAAGCGCAGCGCCTGCTCGACAGGCTGCGCTACCGGCAATGCTTCGAGCAGATCGAGCAGCGGTTCGCCCGCGTACCACGGCATGCGTTCGCTGGCGGTCACGATGTTGTCGCCCTTCAACGCCGATACCGGCACGAAGCGCACATTGCTGATATTGAGCCGGCGCGCGAGCTCGACATAAGCATCGCGGATCTCGTTGAAACGCGACTCGCTGAAGTCGATCAGGTCCATCTTGTTGATCGCGACGATCACGTGCTGCAGCCCGAGCAACTTGACGATCGCGCTATGACGCACGGTCTGCGGCAGCAATTGCGCAACGCCGTCCTTGAACGTGACGCGCGTGGCGTCCACGAGAATGATCGCGGCATGCGCCGTGGATGCGCCCGTCACCATGTTGCGCGTGTACTGCTCGTGTCCGGGGGTATCGGCGATGATGAACTTGCGCTTCGCCGTCGCGAAATAGCGGTATGCCACGTCGATGGTGATGCCCTGCTCGCGCTCGGCTTCGAGGCCGTCGGTCAGCAGCGACAGGTCGATTTCATCGCCGACGGTGCGCTTGTTCTTCGCGCGCGACAACGCCGACAACTGATCCGACAACACCGCCTTGCTGTCGAACAGCAAGCGGCCGATCAGCGTGCTCTTGCCGTCGTCCACACTGCCTGCGGTGATGAAGCGCAACACGCCGAGGTCTTCGGGTTGATGAATGCTCATGATGTTTCCCTGTTCCTTGTGCCAGCGTGAGGCTTAGAAATAACCTTGTTTCTTGCGCGTTTCCATGGCCGCCTCGGACGCTTGGTCGTCCATGCGCGTGGCGCCGCGTTCCGTGATTTCCGTCACGGCCGTTTCCGCGATGATCTTCTCGACGTCGTCAGCGTCGCTTGCAACCGGGCACGTGCAACTGATGTCGCCAACGGTACGGAAACGCACTTGCGCCACCTCCGATACTTCCCCTTCCTGCAGCGGCGTGAGCGGCGTCAGTGGCACGAGCAAGCCGTTGCGTCGGATGATCTCGCGATCATGCGCGTAATAGATCGACGGCAACTCAAGCTTCTCGCGTCCGATGTATTGCCAGATATCCAGTTCGGTCCAGTTCGAGATAGGGAACACGCGCAAGTGCTCGCCGTTATGCAAACGCGCGTTATAGATGCTCCACAATTCCGGGCGCTGCGCTTTCGGGTCCCACTGGCCGAACTCATCGCGGAAAGAGAAGATGCGTTCTTTCGCACGGGCCTTTTCTTCATCCCGACGCGCGCCGCCGATCAGCGCCGTATAACCATGTTCTTCGATGGTCTCGAGCAATGTCACCGCTTGCGCCGCGTTACGCGAGTCCGTTTCGCGACGCAGGCGCACGGTGCCTTTCTTGATCGAATCCTCGACGTGACCGACCACCAGTTCAGCGCCAATTTCAGCGGCGCGGCGATCGCGGAAGTCGATGACCTCATTGAAGTTGTGGCCCGTGTCGATATGAACCAGCGGAAACGGCAGCACGGTCTTGCGGCCCGCGCCCAGGCCAAACGCCTTCAACGCGAGATGCAGCACGACGACCGAATCCTTGCCGCCCGAGAACAGCAGCGCGGGCTTGCTGCATTCGGCGACGAGTTCGCGCAGGATATGAATCGACTCAGCTTCGAGCCAGTCCAGATGGTCCATCCGCGTCCCGCGATTGGCGATGGGCGCGTTGACTGTTGAATCGAGCGTGCTGCTCATATGCGTCGTTCCTCGGTTACTTTGCACGGCACCAGGTGGAGGCGCCGTGCGTCAATATCAAATACGTTCAGAGCGCCGAACTGGGCGCGACGCTCCGGTCTTCCACGATCTTGATGTTCGTGACGTGCAAGCCGCATTCCTTCGTATCCCGCGACTCCCACCACCAGCGGCCGGCCCGGCTGTCTTCGCCCGGACGGATTGCGCGTGTGCATGGCTCGCAGCCAATGCTCGGATAACCACGCGCATGCAGCGGGTTCACGGGGACATCGAAGGCTTTCAGATAATCCCAGACTTCTGCCTCGGTCCAGTCCGCAAGCGGATTGAACTTGGCGATACTGCGCGGTGCATCGTGTTCTTCTTCGTGCAGTTCCACGCGTGTGACCGACTGCTCGCGGCGCTGTCCCGTGACCCATGCGCTCACGTTGCTCAGCGCACGATTGAGCGGCTCGACCTTGCGAATGCCGCAACAGCTTTTGCGTAGATCGACGCTTTCATAGAAGGCGTTCAGACCGTGGTCGCGAACGTATTCTTCGACCGCTTCCGGCTGCGGGTGAAACTGTTCGATGTCGTAGCCATAGCGCTCTTTCACGCGATCGAGCATGTCGAGCGTTTCAGCATGCAAACGACCGGTGTTGAGCGAGAAGATGCCGATCTTCACCCCACGCGAAAGAATCGCGTGTGTGAGCAACATGTCTTCGGCGGCAAGGCTGCTGGCTAGTTTGACGTTCGCATGGCGTTGCGCGATGGAATCGAGCAACGCGTCCAGGCGTTCGACTTTGGCTTGCAGTTCGACATTCATGCAGCGGCCCCGGCAGCTTTTTCACGGCGGCGGAACAGCGGGTCCGGATCGTCGACCGCGCCTTGATACGGGATGCTCAGTTCACTGAACGCGTTCAACGCGTCGTGAATGTCCTTGTCGGCGCGAACGGCGAACGCGTCGAAACCGCAGCGTTCATGAAAGCGCAACTGGTCGCGCAGCACGTCGCCAATGGCGCGCAACTCGCCCTTCCAGTGATAACGCTCGCGCAGCAAACGGCCGATGCTGAAACCGCGGCCATCGCTGAACTTCGGAAAGTCCACCGCGATCAGCGCGATCTTGTCGAAGTCTTCGACCAGTTCGGCGGGTTCGTCGTCGGGAGCAAGCCAGACGCCGATCGGCTCTTTCTTGTGCGCCGAACCTAGCGATGCCTTGTGCGCTTTCCACCACGTGAACGGCACGATCACCTTGCCGGGCAGCAACGCATCGACAGCAGGCAGCGTACCGTCTTCACCTGCACGCACCACGTGCCAAGTGTCTTCAACCACTTCGCGATTCTTGATAATCGAAGCCATGTGCTTTATTCCTCAGACATGCGCCGGCTGGCGCGACGCGTACACGCGTTCCTTGAACGGCGCAATTCCGATACGGCCGTACGTCTCGATGAAACGCTCGCCCTCGATGCGATTCTCAACGAAGGTATCGATGACTTGCGACACCACGTCGGGCATCTCTTCCGCCGAGAACGACGGGCCGATCACGCGGCCCAGATGCGCGCCCGTTGCGCCCGAGCTCTGCTCGCCGCCAAGCGTCACTTGATACCACTCCGAGCCGTCCTTATCGACGCCAAGAACACCGATGTTGCCAATGTGATGATGACCGCACGCATTGATGCAACCGGAGATGTTCAGCGTCAGATCGCCCAGGTCATATACGTAGTCGAGATCGCTGAAGCGTTCCTGAATGGCTTGTGCAATCGGGATCGACTTCGCGTTGGCGAGCGAGCAGAAATCGCCGCCCGGGCACGCGATGATATCGGTCAGCAAACCAATATTCGATGTCGCAAACCCCAGCGCCTTCGCGCGTTCCCACACCGCATGCAAGTCGCGCTTCTTCACGTTCGCCAGGATCAGGTTCTGCTCGTGCGAGACACGAATTTCACCGAATGAATATTCATCGGCGAGATCGGCGACGGCTTCCATCTGCACGTCCGTTGCATCGCCGGGAGCAATGCCCGTGGGCTTCAGCGACAACGTCACCGACGCATACCCCGCCACCTTGTGCGGCCGCACGTTACGTTCGATCCAGCGCGCGAACGGCTTGCTGTCGATCAGATGCTTTTCATACGATGCATCCGTGTCCGGCAGCTTTTCATATGCGGGCGGAGCGAAGAATTGCGATACCCGGTCAAGCTCTTCTTGCGTGAGCGTGGAAGGACCGTCCTTCAAGTGGGCCCATTCTTCTTCCACTTGCTGCGCGAATTTGGCGGGGCTCAGCGCCTTCACGAGGATCTTGATACGCGCCTTATACATATTGTCGCGACGGCCGTAGCGGTTATACACACGCAATACGGCTTCGCAATACGTCAGGAGATGCTGCCACGGCAGATCTTCCTTGATCACCGCGCCGACGATCGGCGTGCGTCCCAGACCGCCGCCCGCCAGGATGCTCGCGACGACTTCACCGGCCTCGTTCTTCTTCAGATACACGCCCAGATCGTGCACTTGCACGGCCGCGCGATCTTCCACCGAACCATTCACCGCGATCTTGAACTTGCGCGGCAGCCACGCGAACTCCGGGTGGAAGGTCGACCATTGACGGAGAATTTCCGCCCACGGACGCGGATCGACGATTTCATCGGGCGCCACGCCGGCGAACTGATCAGCCGTGATATTGCGGATGCAGTTTCCCGACGTTTGAATGCCGTGCATTTGCACCGACGCCAGCTTGCGCAGGATCTCGGGCGTTTCTTCGAGCTGGATCCAGTTGAACTGGATGTTGGTGCGCGTCGAAAAGTGGCCGTAATTGCGGTCGTGCTCACGCGCGATGGTGCCGAGCATGCGCATCTGGTCGCTGCGCAGATTGCCGTAAGGAATCGCGATGCGGTGCATATACGCATGGCGCTGCATGTAGAGACCGTTCTGCAGGCGCAGCGGACGAAATTCCTCTTCGCTCAACTCGCCGGACAAACGTCGGCGCACCTGGTCGCTGTATTGAGCGACGCGTTCGTCGACGATTTTCTGGTCGATCTGATCGTATTGATACATTCGGGGGCCCCAGTTTTTAGTAGTTCCGTCAGGACGGCGTCCTAGCCACGCCGCACATCGATATCAGTAGAGTCATGCGCCGCAATGCCGTTCGGACATTGCCCTCATTTGCTTATGACAAATACAGATATCGATATTGGAAAAATTGTCTCGATGGTAATAAACTTCCTATATATTGCAAACGACTGATAAATTACTTTGATATGCGGATGGGTTATATATGAATCTGCACCAGTTTCGCTTCGTGCGCGAAGCCGTCCGGCAGAACTACAACCTGACCGAAGCTGCTAAAGCGCTGTTTACGTCGCAGCCGGGGGTATCGAAGGCAATCATCGAGCTCGAGGATGAACTCGGAGTCGAAATCTTCACACGTCATGGCAAACGGGTACGTTCGCTGACGGAGCCAGGGCGAATTATCCTGGCATCGGTGGAAAAAATCTTGCAGGAAGTCGAGAGCCTCAAACGGGTCGGTAAGGATTACGCCGCGCAGGACCAGGGCAACCTCGTAATTGCCGCCACGCACACCCAGGCGCGCTATTCGTTGCCGACAGCCATCGCCGAGTTCAAAAAGCGTTTTCCCAAGGTCCACCTTTCGATCTTGCAAGGAAGCCCGACGCAAGTTGCCGAAATGGTCATCCACGATCAGGCGGACATCGCGATCGCGACCGAGGCAATCGCCAACTATAAGGAACTGGTCTCGTTGCCGTGTTTCCAGTGGCATCACGTGGCCGTGGTGCAGCCCGATCATCCACTGCTCGAGCGCAAGCTGTTGACGCTCGACGACCTGGCGCAATACCCGATCATCACGTACGACAATGCGTTCGCTGGCCGCTCGAAGATCAATCAGGCGTTCGCGCTGCGCCACCTGACGCCGGACATCGTGCTGGAAGCAATCGATGCCGACGTGATCAAGACGTACGTGGAACTCGGATTGGGCGTGGGCATTCTCGCGGACATCGCCTTCAACCCGGAACGCGACAAACATCTTCGCGCGATGCCTGTTGGCCATCTGTTCGGCACCAACGTCACGCGGCTCGCGTTGAAACAAGGTGCGTATCTGCGCAGTTATGTATACACGCTCGTTGAACTGCTTTCGCCTTCCATGAACCGCAAGCTCATAGAACAGGCGCTTTCGGGCGAGCACGAAAGCTACGAGCTTTGATTCCCTCTTTCTAAACCACACCTCTTCGCGGAGACCATCCAATGAAGTTGTCGAAGTTCATGCGGCCGGCGCTCGTGTTCAGCGCGGTCGCTTTTTTAGCGCAGCGGCCAGCGCGCAGTTGAAGGTTGGCATCGACTTGTCGAGTACGGGGCCAGCGGCCGCTATCGGCATCACGAGCAAGAACGCAATGCTGATGTGGCCGAAGACCATCGCGGGTCAGCAGGCCGAATACATCATCCTCGATGACGGATCGGACCCGGGCGCCGCCGTGCGCAATATCCGCAAGCTGATTACCGAAGACAAGGTCGATGTCATCGTCGGACCGAACATCACGCCGGCAGCGCTCGCGGCGCTCGATCCGGTCGCGGAATACCAGACGCCGATGATCACGCTGATCGGATCGGCATCGGTGGTCGAGCCGCAGGAAGGCAAGAAAGTGTGGGCGTTCAAGATGGCCCAGACCGACCGCGCGATGGCCGACGTGATGACCCGCACAATGGTCAATCGCAACGTGAAGACGGTGGGTTTCATTGGTTTCGCCGATAGTTACGGCGATAGCTGGTTCAACGAGTTTTCCAAGTTCGCCGAGTTGCGGCATATCAAGGTGGTCGCGAGCGAGCGGTTCAATCGCACCGATGCCAGCGTGACCGGCCAGATTCTCAAGCTGATGGCAGCGAAGCCGGACGCAGTGCTGATTGCGGGCGCGGGTACACCGACCGTATTGCCCGAGCGCACGCTGGTCGAGCGCGGCTACAAGGGCGCGATCTACCAGACGCACGGCATTGCGACGCCGGAATTCATCAAGCTCGGCGGCAAGGACGTGGAAGGCACGCTCTTCCCGACACAACCGGTCGTGGTCGCGCGGACGTTGCCGGCGGATCATCCATCGAAGAAAGCGGCGCTTGTTTTCGTCGATGCTTACGAGGCCAGGTACGGCAAAGGCACGGTGACCCAGTTTGCCGGCGATGCAGCCGGTGTCTATCCGCGCTTGCAGGATGCAGTTGGGCGCGCGTTGAAGGCCGGGCAACCTGGAACGCCGGCGTTTCGCGTTGCGTTGCGCGCGGAACTGGAACACGCGCATGAGCTGGTCGTGCCGAACGGCGTGGTCAGCACCAGCGTCACGGATCACGTCGGGCTGGACCAGCGGGCGAGCGTGATGGGCATCATCAAAAACGGCCAGTTCACGTATTTGAGCCAGTGAACTGTGTTATCCAGGGCAGACGTTCAGAGGCTTGCCGCCGCAAACGATTTTAGGCATAATCGCTGACTTGCCGGTTGGCGTCGGATTTACTCCGGGTCTGCTGGCAAGTTCAAATGCTGTTTGCCCGGGTGGTGAAATTGGTAGACGCAGGGGACTCAAAATCCCCCGCCGCAAGGCGTGCCGGTTCGATTCCGGCCCCGGGCACCACGCAAATATCTGAAGTCCTCATCTGAGTCCACACGCAAAAGCCTCTCTTGGCTGCGGCCCATGTTCGTTCCCACACGAATACGAAGCGGCGTTCTCAAGTTTCCTCAAAATTTGCCGTAAAGTCTTCCATGGTCTCGGGAAATGCATTGCTTTCCGGGCGTACAAGGCAACGCAAGCGATGAGAGCGACATGGCAGACCCAGCGCGAAGACTCTATGTACAGATGGCGACGGTCAACGCGCTAATGGTGCTGGCCACGCTCGTCCTCACCGGCTTCACCCTGAGCGCGTGGTACTTCTTGCCCGGTGTCCAGTACATTGGCCTGACCATCGTTGCATGGGCAATGCGCTTTGCGGTCTTTTCCGTGATTCGCCGCTACTTCGCGCGACGCAACTGGCAAAGCCTGATCGCCGAGTGCGGCGGCGACGAACAACGCGCCTACGCCATGCTGCTGCAAGACATGGGCTACGGGCGGATCAACTAAGCTGGGCCGACACACCCCGCCTTTGAGCATGCGCGCCGAACATCGCGGCCTTCGCCACGATCACCACCATCGGCAGCGCCGCGAAAATCCACAGCCGCGCAGAACAGGGACGACGCCTCATAGGAAAACTTGTCGGCGACCCGGATTGTCGCGGGTATGGCGAGCACAAGACCAAACGATGTCCCACGAACGCCAGCGACACCGCGTGTGCAGAGAACAAATCAGCGCAATGTACGGCATTGCGCTGGCGGGTTTTATCGCGTGGGTCATGGTTTGGCGACCTGCACCACGACCTTGCCGAACGGACCACGCTTCAGATGTTCGAACGCTTGCGGCACTTCTGAAAACGGATACACCGCATCGATAACCGGCTTGATCTCGTGCCGGTCGATCATGCGCACCACGTCTTCCAGCACGCGGCGCGGCCCGACCGCGATTCCCACCACCGATGCCCTGCTGCCAAGCAACTGCAGGATAGGCAGCGTGAGCTGATCCGATTCCAGCAATCCGATCACCGAGATCCGGCCGCCCGTCGCCACGGCCTGAAGCGAACGCGCGAGGTTATCGCCGCCGGCCATCTCGAGGATGTGTTCCGCGCCACGGCCATGAGTCAGCTTGCGGACTTCGTGCTGCCAATCGGGCGTCTTGTGGCGGTTGATGCCGTGCGTTGCGCCGAGTTCGAGCGCGCGGGCGATTTTCTCGTCGCTGCTGCTGGTGATGATCACCGTCGCGCCGTTCGCCGCTGCAAGCTGGACCGCGAATAGCGACACGCCGCCGGTTCCCTGCACGACAACCGTGTGACCGGCGTTCAGATGACCTAGCTCGATGAGCGCCATCCACGCCGTCACGGCCGCGACGGGCAGCGTGCTGGCCTCGGCCGCCGTCAGCGATGCCGGCGCCGCCACGCACCACTCCGCCGGCGTCGCGATGAACTCGGCCAGCATGCCGGGCAGCGGTCCGCCTTGCGTGGGCGCCTCGGCCCATGAGCGCGGTGCGCCATCGATCCAGCCCGGAATGTAGGCCGAAATCACGCGATCACCGACCGCAAAGCGCGTCACGCCCTCGCCCAGTTCCACGACGCGTCCGGCCATATCGGAACCCGGCGTGAACGGAAATTCGAGAGTGTTGCCCATGCCGTTGTCGACGACTTCGGCATCGCGGTAATTCAACGAGACCGCTTCGACCTGCACGAGCATTTCGCCCGGCTTTGGCATGGGACGGGGCGCGGTGCGCATAGCGAGTTTATCGAGGCCCAGCGACGGGACTTCCCAGCGATTGATGGTGGTGTTCATGAGCGTTGGACTCCGTAATTGGCGATGTCTCATGCTAGGCAGCGCCGGGTTCCGGAGTAAGTAGGGTAGAGTTCCGCTCTGTGCGGAGGTTTGTCTCCGTAATCGGGAGATGAAGATGGACAGCGTCAGCGCCTTCAACGTTTTCGTTCAGGTCGCGGAGACACGAAGTTTCGTGGCAGCGGGCAGGTTGCTCGGGGTATCGGCGTCGGCGGTCGGCAAGCGTGTGAGCGCGCTGGAGGAAAGGCTCGGTGTGCGGCTGTTTCACCGCAGCACACGCAGCGTCACCCTGACGTCCGAAGGCGCGCTGTTCCTTGAGCGCAGCCGCCGCATCCTCGCTGAAATCGAGGCGGCGCAAGCCGAGTTGTCCCAGGTGAATGTCGCGCCGCGCGGCCGCTTGCGGGTCAGCCTGCCGCTTGTCACCGAGCCGTTCCTGCATGTGATCGCCGGCTTCAAACTGGCTTATCCGGCCGTAGACCTGGATCTGGATTTCACGGACCGGCAGGTGGATATCATCGAAGAAGGATTCGATGCCGTCATTCGCACCGGCGATGTGCTCGACTCACGTCTCACGAGCCGGCGCATGGGCGCGTACCACATGCTGCTGGTCGGCTCGCCCGCGTACTTCGAGGCACGTGGGAAACCTCTGAGCGCAAACGATCTGATGCAGCACACATGCATTCAGTTCCGATATCCCAATACAGGAAAGCTGGAGGTCTGGCCTCTTCACCGGGACGAAGTGCAAACCGACTTTCAACTGCCGCCGTCGATTGTCTGCAACAGCCTTGAAGCGCGGATCTGCTTCGCGTTGCAGGGCGTGGGAATCGCTTATCTGCCGGATTTCGCGATCCACGAGCATCTGGCGTCGGGCCGGCTGGTCGACGTGCTCGACGACTGCGCGCAGAGCGGCGGGACGTTTCGCATCATGTGGCCATCGGGCAAACATGTGGCTCCGAAATTGCGGGTGTTCATCGACTTCATATGTGAGCGATGTTTTCCGCCGGCCGCGCCAACACTCCATTCCGCGTGCTGATTGTTTTTCACGCCGCAAACCGCGCCGCACAAACAGATATCATGTGCGCACATTAATACTGCCGTGTACGCCCGGCATTCTGCTGGAGTTTCTATGGCCTCATTCCCCGAAAGCGTCAGCATGGCGTTGTTTTGCGACTTCGAAAACGTCGCCCTCGGCGTGCGCGACGCGAAGTACGACAAGTTCGACATCATGCCGGTGCTCGAACGTCTGCTGCTCAAGGGCAGCATCGTGGTGAAAAAGGCTTACTGCGACTGGGATCGCTACAAGGGTTTCAAAGCCGCCATGCACGAAGCGAGTTTCGAGCTGATCGAAATTCCGCACGTGCGTCAGTCGGGCAAGAATTCGGCGGATATCCGCCTCGTGGTCGATGCACTCGACCTCTGTTATACGAAGTCCCACGTCGATACATTCGTGATCATCAGCGGGGATTCGGACTTCTCACCGCTGGTCTCGAAGCTGCGCGAGAACGCGAAGAAAGTGATCGGCGTGGGCGTGAAAAATTCGACCTCCGATCTTCTCGTCGCGAACTGCGACGAATTCATTTTCTACGATGACCTCGTGCGCGAGCAGCAACGCGCCATCGCCAAACGTGAAGCGCGCGAGGCCCGTGAAGCACGCGACGCGCGCGATGCGAATGCGGCGGCTGCATCGGCGTCTTCACCGAACAAGCGCGGCTCCGACGAAGACCGCCAGCCCAAGCAGGAAATCGAAGCGCGCAAGGCGAAAGCCATCGCGATTGCGGTCGAAACCTTCGATGACCTCGCTTCCGAGCGCGGCGAAAGCGGGAAGATCTGGGCATCGGTCTTGAAGAGCGCGATCAAGCGGCGCAAGCCTGATTTCAACGAGTCGTACTATGGCTTCCGCGCGTTCGGCAATTTGCTGGAGGAAGCGCAGTCGCGTGGGTTGCTGGAAGTCGGGCGCGACGAGAAATCGGGCGCGTTCGTGTACAGGACGCAGACGGTCGCTGCAGTCGAAACGGTGCGCGAAGTCGAAGCGCCGGTTGTCGCGGCGGAAAACCGTCAGGCGGCGAGATCGGGTGGCGAGCGCAATCGCCGGCGGGGACGCAACACGCGGCCGCAGGCTTCCGAACCGCTCTTCGCCGAGGCGCAGGCCGATATGCCTGCTGAAGCGCAAGCCGAGGCACCTTCCGAAGCGCAAGCCGATGCCCCGGTCGAAGCACAAACCGACTTTGGTGACGAATGGCATCGCAGAAGCGAGCCGAGCGAGCAGTCAAAGCGCCCGGTATCGCCGTTTTATGAAGAAGAGCCCGAAGCGCACCCCGCGACGCAACCCGAAGTTCAGGCCGAGTCGCGTCAAGGATCAGGCCGGGAGCGTAATCGCGGGAATGGACGCAACGCGCGACCGCAGCAGGTCCGCGAACCGCTGTTCGCCGATGCGCCGAACGTCCAGGCTGAACCGCCCTACTTCGATCCCGCGCCGGTGACTGTCGAAGAACCGGCCATTGCGCCGATACCCGCCATCGAGGAGCGCGAGCAAGAAGCGCTTGCGTTGCTGAGCGAGATCACCGAGGCGCCGCAACCGAAGCGCGGCGCGGCAAGGCGCGGGCGTCAGGTGGCATCGAAGAAAGCTGCGGCACCGCCGACCCATGCTGAGCCGGGTGCAAACGTCGATGCCCCTGATACCGTCCAGTCCCAAAAAGCACCCGCGGTCAAGAAGACAGCGGCGAAAAAAGCGTCTCGCAAGACTACGCCACGCAGTCGCTCCAAAGTGGCGGCGACCAGCGAAGAGTAAGCTCGCGACGGCGATAAAAAAAAGCGGCACGCTCACGCGTGCCGCTTTTTCGTATCTACTTCAGGGCCGCTTATTGCGGTGCGCCCTTGTCGTTCGTGCCCATCGCCGATGCAGCCATAGCCGCCGATGCGCCCTTCATGTGCGATGCCTTGTCCTGCTTGTGCAGCGTAGTACCGCCAGCTTCCGATGCCGCTTTCTTATGATGCTTCAAATGCGGCAGATGCGGCTTCGGTTCAACTGGGCTGACCGGCGGCTTGCTTTCGTCGGTCTTCGAACCGCCGCCACCGCCTGCTCCCTGAGCCATTGCCGCGCCTGCAAACGCAAATGCGAGTGCACCAACCAATGCGATCTGCGAGAACTTCTTCATTGCCAATCTCCCTGGAGTTGTAAATCGATTGCAGCATCGCATTGTTGTTCGAAATAACCAGAATTTCAACGAAATCAGAATATTCCTATCGAAAATTAGTCCTCGCGAGCTCTACGATTTCGTCGCCGCGACCGTTCAGGATCGCGCGCAGCATGTAGAGGCTGAAGCCTTTTGCCTGCGCCAGTTCCACTTTGGGCGGCATGGCGAGTTCGTGTTTCGCTGTCACCACGTCCACCAACGCCGGCCCCGGATGCGCGAAAGCCTTCTGCAGCGCCTCTGCGATGTCCTCCGACTCTTCCACGCGGATGCTGAAAATGCCTGCGCCCTGCGCGATCGCCGCGAAGTTGGTCTTGGCCAGATCGACGTTGGTATCGAGGTAACCAGCGGCCTTCAGCTCCATGGAAACGAAGCCGAGCAGACTGTTGTTATAAACCACCACTTTGATCGGCAACTGGAGTTGGCGGGCGCTCAACAGGTCGCCGAGCAGCATCGACAGACCGCCGTCACCCGACAACGAAATCACCTGCCGCCCGGGATGCGCGCCTTGCGCGCCGAGCGCCTGTGGCATCGCGTTCGCCATGGAGCCGTGGTTGAACGAGCCGTGAAGCTGCCGCTTGCCGTTCATCGTCAGGTAGCGCGCCGCCCAGACGGTCGGCGTGCCGACATCGGCGGTGAAGATGGCGTTTTCGTCGGCTGCTTCGTTGATCAGCTTCGTCAGGTATTGCGGATGGATCGGGCGGCCGGGACCCGAGGGTGTCGCGAGTTCATCGAGTCCCTTTCGCGCCGATGCGTAGTGCTTGCGCGCGGTATCGATGAAACCGCGGTCCGGCTTGCGCGTGATCTTCGGCAACACGGCCGCGACCGTTTCCTTCACCGTTCCCACCAGTCCGAGCGACAAGGGCGCGCGCGCGCCGAGCTTCGAGCCGCGCCAGTCGACCTGGATGATCTTGGCGTCAGTGGGATAAAACGGGCGGTACGGGAAATCGCAGCCGAGCAGCAGCAGCGTGTCGCAGGACATCATGGCGTGATAACCCGAGCTGAAGCCGATCAGCCCCGTCATGCCGACGTCATACGGATTGTCCCATTCGATGAACTGCTTGCCGCGCATTGCATGCACGACCGGTGCGCCGAGCGCGTCCGCGAGTGCGACGACTTCGTCGTGCGCGCCGGCAGTGCCGCTGCCGCACATGAGCGTGACGGCGTCCGACTCGTTCAGCATGGCCGCGAGCCTTTCAATATCGATATCCGAAGGCAGGATGGTCGAAGGACCCGTCGACGACCACGATGGCGTCTCGGCAGGCGCTTCGCTCAACGCCACATCCCCTGGCAGCACGATCACCGCCACGCCGCGCTCTTCGATCGCCGTGCGCATTGCGCGGGCGAGCACGCGGGGAAACTGCGCGGCGTTCGAGACCAGCTCGACGTAATGGCTGCATTCCTTGAACAGTTCGGTAGGATGCGTTTCCTGGAAGTACCCGAGCCCGATCTCCGACGACGGAATATGCGCAGCGATCGCCAGGACGGGCTGCTGGTTCCTGTGGCAGTCGTACAAGCCGTTGATCAGATGCAGGTTGCCCGGGCCGCAACTGCCGGCGCAGACGGCGAGTTTTCCCGTCGACGCAGCGTCGGCGCCGGCCGCGAACGCCGCGACTTCCTCGTGCCGCGTGTGCATCCATTTGATCGAGCCGACCTGATCGAGGCTATAGGCAAGTCCGTTCAGGCTGTCGCCCGTCACGCCCCAGATTCGTTCGACGCCCGCTGCGGCCAATGTCTTCGCCAGAAATTCCGCGACCGTGTTTTTTGCCATGTCGTGCTCCTTGAGGAAAAAGAGGGGTGTCGAACCGATAATGCGTCAATGCGGTTTCAGCTTCCTTTCGTGGTTCGCGTGATTTGCGTAGCTCGTGTGATTCGTTCTCACTCGTTGGAAAAGCATAGACCGCAGTGGAAGGCATATCCATGAAAAATGGCCTTTCATGCGCGTTGCTAGAATGTGCGCCCGCCCTTCAATTCGCTTCACTTCACTTGAGCCAGGCAACGCCCCGATGGATCTCGAACGCATTCTCTTCACACAGGGCTTTGGCTCACGCCGGCAATGCCGCGCGCTGATCGCGGACGGGCGCGTGTCCATCGGCGGAGCGGCATGCACCAATCCGGACACCACGATTACCCCGGATGCCTTGATGTCCTTCGAGTTCCATGTCGATGACGTCCGCTGGCAGTATCGCGAAAAAGCGTATCTGGTGCTGAACAAACCGCCAGGCTATGAATGCTCGCGGGACCCGCAGCATCATTTGAGCGTGTTCCACCTGCTGCCGCTGCAACTCGCGGAGCGTGGCGTGCAGTGCGTCGGACGGCTCGATCAGGACACGACCGGCCTGCTGCTTTTGTCCGACGATGGCGCGTTCGTCCATGCGTTCACATCGCCGAAAAAGAAAGTGCCGAAGGTCTACCTCGCAACCACCAAACATCCACTCGATGAAACCCAGCTCGCCGCGCTTCGCGAAGGCGTTCTTTTGCACGGCGAGTCGCAGCCGATCACCGCCGTCTCGGCAAATCAACGCGGCGAACGGCTGCTGGAACTGTCCGTGCTGGAGGGTAAGTATCACCAGGTCAAGCGCATGGTCGCCGCGTCGGGGAATCGCGTGGAAGGACTGCATCGGGAACGCATTGGCGGCTATGCTTTGCCGCCCGATCTCGCTGAAGGCCAATGGCGCTGGCTGAACGACGCCGATCTCGCAATGCTCAGGCAAAGCTGATCGCCCTGCATCCATCCGGGCCGGCCAAACGTAAATCCTGGCATCCCTTCGCATCAAGAACTTCATGCCAGTACAACAAAAACGCCGTACCCTGATGCTCGGTCTCGCCAGCTTGTGCGCCACGGCGCTCGCCGCATGCAGCCCTGTCAGACTTTTGAACGCAGCGATTCCGTCGAGCGGTTATCGGAAAACGGCCGATATCGCCTACGGCTCGGACGAGGAACAGGAACTCGATGTCTACGTTCCCTCGCAACCGGCCGCGCCGGGTGAAAAGCGCCCTGTCGTCGTGTTCTTTTACGGCGGAAGCTGGCAGAACGGCAGCCGCAGCAACTACCTTTTCGTAGCTCAGGCGCTGACCTCGCGTGGCTACGTAGCCGTGTTGCCCGATTACCGGAAGTATCCGGAGACGGCTTTTCCCGGTTTTGTCGATGACGCCGCTGCCGCCGTGCGCTGGGCCCGCGATCATGCGCAGGAATTTGGCGGCGATCCGGACCGCTTGTTCGTGATGGGCCATTCAGCCGGCGCGCATCTCGCGGCGTTGATCGCGACGGACCCGCGTTATCTGGCGTCGCAATCGATGTCGAAGGCCGATCTGCGCGGCGTGATCGGCCTCGCCGGACCTTACGATTTCCTGCCAATACGAGATCGCACGCTGCTCGATGTCTTCCCGGCCAGCACGCGTCCCGAAAGCCAGCCGGTCAACTACGTCACCGGCCACGAACCGCCGATGTTCCTTGCCGCCGGCACCGACGACACCACCGTCGATCCTGGCAACACCGACCGTCTCGCAGCGGTGCTGCGCAAACATGGTGATTCGGTGGAAGTGAAACACTACGACGGGTTCAGCCACGTTCGGATCGTCGCGGCGCTGGCGCTGCCCTTGCGGGGACGCTCGACCGTACTCGCGGATGTCTCGGCGTTCATCGATTCACGCTAGCTTTTTGTTAGCGTTGCAAAACGCAAACACCGTAGCCGCACTGCAGCATGCCTTTCGTCGGACCAAAATCTATACTGCTTTCACGACTATTAAAAAAAGCAGGAGGGCCGTCATGGCCGCCCACATGAGCCTTGCAATGATCGCGTTCGTGGCAATCAGCGTGGTGTTTATCGCCGGTATGATGGTGACGATGCACCTTCGCCACCGTTACCAACCGAACCTGATCGGGGCGCTGATTGGCGCATTGCTGTGCTTCATCCTGCTGGAGACGTTGCCGGTCCTGATGTGACCTCAACGCGCTTCAAGAAGTCGTCGATGCTCGGATATCGCAACGCGTAACGCATCTCCTGACGCAATCGGGCGTTTTTCAAGCGTCGCGACTCGCGCATGAACGAGAGCATCATCGGTTCGAGTTGCGCTTCGGCTTCTTCGCGCGAAACGCGCGGGGCGCGCGGCAGCCCATAGGCGTCGGCGATGCGGTCGAAATAATCGCCCATGCGCAATTCACTGTCGTCCGATGCGTGCACCACGCGCTGCGGCCGTCCACGCCGGATCGCCAGGACCATGATGGCCGCGAGATCGTCGGCATGAATGTGATTGGTGAAAACATCGTCCGCGGGCGCGAGAGCGGGTGTCCCCTTCTGCAACCTCGCAAGCGGCAACCGGTTGCCCGCGTAAATGCCGGGAATCCGCACAATCGATGCACTCATCAGACCGCGCCGTGCCGCCCGGCGCAATTGCGTTTCCGCCGATACCCGCCGTTTCGCCCGCCCGTTGTCCGGCCGCACGGGACGGGTTTCATCGATCCAGGCCCCGCCGCAATCGCCATAAACACCGGACGTGCTCGCGTAAACCACGCGTATCGGCCGGCCGCGCGCAGGGGAATCCGAAACCCGCTCGGGTACAATGGACGCTCTTTTTGTGGTGCTGGCACCGCGCGCAAAGGTCGCACGAAACCAGCCGCGCCATGCTCGTTGGCGGGCCACCGCTGTGGTCGCAACCCGTGCCACGGAACGTCGCGGCGCACTTAATGCTGCGATCAGTGCGCGGGTGCGCAAGTCGTCATCGCCGGATTTTTGGGGCGGTGCGAGATGCAGGACCGTCGAGGCAAGCCCGGCGAGGCGGCGCAGGCTGCGGCGATCGTCGAGGTCACCAATGAGCGGCGTCGTTCCGGCTGCACGCAGTTCGGCGGCGCGTGCGGGCTGGCTCGACAACGCGATCACGCGGGGCGCGGCGGCACGTTGGGCGAGTAGCGGCACGCAGCGCATGCCGACATCGCCGCAACCGGCAATCAGCACGCGCGCGCGGCGAAGTTTTCGAGTGGCAATCATGCTGTCGATTGTAGCCGCGAGCGCTTTGGCTTTTGTTTCATCCAACTCATCCAGGATCTATGGCTTTCAACGTTACGCTCCGGCAAAGCGGCCGGCAGTTTCAGGTAGAACCTGACGAAGCGGTGCTGCTCGCAGCGCTGCGCCAGGGCATCGGACTTCCTTACGGTTGCAAGAACGGAGCCTGCGGTTCGTGCAAGGGCACGGTCGTGTCCGGCGAAGTGGAG
The DNA here is from genome assembly GCF_001557535.2 of Burkholderia sp. PAMC 26561. Taxonomy (NCBI): domain Bacteria; kingdom Pseudomonadati; phylum Pseudomonadota; class Betaproteobacteria; order Burkholderiales; family Burkholderiaceae; genus Burkholderia; species Burkholderia sp. PAMC 26561. Next base: position 2,069,966 of record NZ_CP014306.1, on the reverse strand, counting down.
CAGGCGCCGCATTCGTCGTCGGCCTTGTCCAACGATGAAAAAACCCGCGGCATGGCGCTGCTCTGCTGTGCGACGCCCAAGGGCGATCTCGTGGTCGACGTGCGCGAAGTCGCCGGCGTAGGAGACATCCAGGTCAAGAAGCTGCCCTGCCGCGTGAACGCGCTCGAGCGCAAGGGCACGGATGTCGTGGAGCTGAAGCTGCAGTTGCCCGCGAACGAACGGCTGCAGTATCTGGCCGGGCAGTACATCGAATTCATTCTGAAGGACGGCAAGCGCCGCAGTTATTCGATGGCAAGCCCGCCGCACCATGAAGGCCCGATCGAGCTGCATATCCGTCACATGCCCGGCGGCACCTTCACGGACCACGTGTTCGGCAACATGAAAGAGCGTGACATCCTGCGCTTCGAAGGCCCGCTCGGCACGTTCTTCCTGCGCGAAGATTCCGAGAAGCCGATCGTCCTGCTCGCATCCGGTACGGGCTTTGCGCCGATCAAGGCAATCATCGAGCATGCGGTGTTCAAGAACCTGAACCGTCCCATGACGCTTTATTGGGGCGGGCGCCGCAAGCAGGACCTGTACATGATGGAGCTCGCCGAACAATGGGCGAAAGAAGTGCCGAACTTCTCGTTCGTTCCGGTTTTGTCAGAACCCGATGAAACCGATGCATGGACCGGCCGGACCGGCTTTGTTCATCGTGCTGTCATTGAAGATCTGCCAGACTTGAGCGCGTACCAGGTTTACGCATGTGGCGCGCCGGTGATGGTGGAATCGGCGCAACGCGACTTCACGAATCATCACCGCTTGCCGGAGGACGAATTCTTCGCCGACTCGTTCACCAGCGCGGCCGATCTCGCGAATCCGGTCTGATCGGGTCTGTTCGTCAAGGTCCAGGACGTGACGGTTCGATAAAAATCGGCCGCCACGGTTTACATGCAGGAACTTCCTATCGTATTCTTCGCAGATGCTCAGCCTCCAGACCAATCTTCGACGTCGCCGCTCGCCGCTCCCTTAGGGATGCCGCTGGCTCGTCACGGATTGGCGCTTGATTTCAAGCCTGCGCACATTTCGCCACCATGAAGCCACGGACATCCGTGGCTTTTTGCATTTCTGGTGCCGTCTTGAACTTCGCCGCTTTTTTCCTTTGCTGTTTTTGTGGAGCCCGCCGTCATGAATTTCCAAGAGTATCCCGTCGAATCGTTGATGTTCATCACGAACCGTCCCGAGATCGTGTTCACGCACGGCAAGGGTTCATGGCTCTACGACAACAACGAGAAGCGATACCTGGATTTCATCCAGGGCTGGGCCGTGAACAGTCTCGGCCATTGCAACGACGGCATGATCGAAGCCCTGAACAAGCAGGCGCGCACGCTGATCAACCCGTCGCCGGCGTTCTACAACGCGCCCATGGCCCAGCTCGCCGGATTGCTGAGCGCCAATAGCTGCTTCGACAAAGTGTTCTTTGCCAACAGCGGCGCCGAAGCCAACGAAGGCGCGATCAAGCTCGCGCGCAAGTGGGGCAAGAAGTTCAAGGGCGGCGCGTACGAGATCATCACCTTCGACCATAGCTTCCACGGGCGCACGCTCGCGACCATGTCGGCATCGGGCAAACCGGGTTGGGACACCATATACGCACCGCAAGTGCCGGGCTTTCCGAAGGCCGATTTGAACGATATTGCATCGGTTGAAAAACTCATTACCGATAAAACCGTCGGCGTCATGCTCGAACCCATCCAGGGCGAAGGCGGCGTGATCCCGGCCACGCGCGAGTTCATGCAGGCGTTGCGCGAGCTGACGAAGAAGCACAACCTGCTGATGATCGTCGATGAAGTGCAAAGCGGTTGCGGCCGCGCCGGCACGTTGTTCGCGTATGAATTGTCGGGCGTGGAGCCGGACATCATGACGCTGGGCAAAGGTATCGGCGGCGGCGTGCCGTTGGCGGCGTTGCTGTCGACCAAGGAAGTCGCATGCTTCGAACCGGGCGATCAGGGCGGCACGTACAACGGCAATCCGTTGACCACAGCCGTGGGTTTTTCGGTGATCTCGCAACTGACGGCGCCGGGTTTCCTCGAAGGCGTGCGTGAACGCGGCGAGTATCTGAAAGCGCAGTTGCTGCAGCTTTCGGAGGAACGCGGCTTTAACGGTGAACGCGGCGAAGGATTGCTGCGCGCGCTGCTGCTGAACAACGACAACGGCCCGAAAATCGTCGAAATGGCGCGCGACATGGGTCCGGACGGTTTGCTGCTGAACGCCGCCCGCCCGAACCTGTTGCGCTTCATGCCGGCGCTGAACGTGACGAAGGACGAGATCGACCAGATGTTGTCGATGCTGCGCTCCATCCTCGACAAGCTGTGATCATCCGCGTTTTCGATGAGCGCGACACGGACGCCGTGCTCGCGCTCTGGTCGGAGGTTTTTCCGGAGTATGCGGTACCGGGAAAACCGCAGCGGGACCCGCGTTTATCGATACGGAACAAGCTGGCCATGCAACCCGAACTATTCTTCGTCGGCGTGCTGGGCGAGCGCGTGATCGGGACGGTGATGACGGGCTACGACGGACATCGCGGATGGCTTTATTCGCTCGCGGTCGCCGAGGATCAGCGCGGGAACGGCTACGGGCGGGCGCTGGTCGAACATGCGGAACGGGCGCTTGCATCGCTTGGATGTCCGAAGCTCAATCTGCAGATCATGGCGAACAAGCCGGAGACGCGGGCGTTCTATGCAAAGCTCGGGTATCACATGGACGAAGTCGTGAGCCTCGGCAAACGGCTTCAGGCGTAAAAAAACCGCATGCCTGATGAAGGCATGCGGTTTTATCAACAACGCGTCATTCGCCCAGGTAAGCCGCGCGAACCTTCGGATCATCGAGCATGGTCTTGGCGTCGCCGGACATGGTGACGAGACCCGAATCCATCACGTAGCCACGATTCGCCGCCTGCAACGCAAGCCGTGCGTTCTGCTCGACCAGCAACACGGTCAGGCCTTCAGAAGAAATCTCGCGCACCACTTCGAAAATCTTCTCGACCATGATTGGGGAGAGACCCATTGACGGCTCATCGAGCAAGAGCAGTTTCGGGCGCGACAACAACGCGCGCGCCATCGCCAGCATCTGCTGCTCGCCGCCCGACAACGTGCCCGCATATTGCGCCGCACGTTCCTTCAGGCGAGGGAAGAAACCGAACATGCGATCAGTGTCCTTCTGAATCTCGTCACTGTCGTTGCGCAAGTACGCGCCCATCTGCATATTTTCCAGAATCGACATGCGCGCGAAGATGCCGCGGCCTTCCGGCACCATCGCGAGACCGCGCTTGAGCAACTCATGCGAGGGCACGCCCTTGATGGACTTGCCCATGTATTCAATGTCGCCCGCCGAATACGGCTTCAGACCCGTGATGGCTTTCATCGTGGTCGTCTTGCCCGCGCCGTTCGCGCCGATCAGCGTCACGAGTTCGCCCTGCCCGACTTCCAGATCCACGCCCTTCACCGCGTGGATGCCGCCGTAGCTCACCTGCAGGCCCTTGATCTTGAGCATCGCCGTGCCGGCCGCCATTCCGTTATTCATACCGTTCGTCGTCGCCATCAGTGAACCCCTGCCCCGAGATAAGCCTCGATCACCTTCGGGTCCTTCTGCACGTCCTGCGGCAGACCCTCGGCGATCACCTTGCCGTAATCGAGCACCGTCATCCGGTTGCACAATCCCATCACCAGTTTCACATCGTGTTCGATCAGCAAGATCGTACGGCCGTCGCTGCGGATCTTGTCGAGCAAGCGCGTGAGTTCGACTTTCTCCGTGGCGTTCATGCCGGCGGCGGGTTCATCGAGTGCGAGAAGCTTCGGATCGGTCGCCAGGGCGCGTGCGATTTCCAGACGCCGCTGGTGACCGTACGACAAGTTGCGCGACGTGTAGTCCGCGTATTGCAAGACGCCCACGTACTCCAGCAGTTCCAGTGCGCGTTCCTTGATTTCCTTCTCTTCGCGACGCTCCGAAGGCGTCTGCAACACCGCGCCGATCAAGCCGTGCTTCGTGCGGACATGCCGCCCGACCATCACGTTCTCGAGCGCGGTCATGCCGCCGAACAAACGGATGTTCTGGAACGTGCGCGCAATGCCGGCCTTCGCGACCTGATGCACGGCGGTCGGCGTATAAGGCGTGCCGTCGAGCACGAACGAGCCCGAGTCCGGCGTGTACAAGCCCGTGATCACGTTGAAGAAGGTCGTCTTGCCGGCGCCGTTCGGGCCGATCAAACCGTAGATCTGGCCTTCCCGGATTTCGAGGCCGACTTCGGACAGCGCCTGCAGGCCACCGAAGCGTTTGTTCACGCCCTTGACCGACAGTCGAATGGGTTTATCGCTCATTGTGTTTTCTCCGCTCTCTTGTGGCGTCAGGCGCGGACCGGCTTCTTGCCGGCGCGCTTTGCGATCTTCGCGATCTTGTCTTCATGTTTCGGCGACGGCCACAGGCCTTCCGAGCGATACAGCATGATCAGCACCATCGCGAGGCCGTACAGCAGCTGGCGGATGACTTCGGTATCGACGATCTGATGACCGAAGATGGCGTTCTGCAGCGGACCCATGGTCGAGCGCAGGAATTCCGGAAACACGGCGAGCAGCACCGCGCCCAGGATCACGCCCGGGATGTGGCCCATGCCGCCGAGCACCACGCAGGCGAGCACCACGATCGATTCCCAGAAGGTGAACGATTCCGGCGATACGAATCCCTGAAACGTGCCGAACATCGCGCCCGACAAACCGCCGAACGACGCACCCATCGCAAACGCCAGCAGCTTCACGTTACGCGTGTTGATGCCCATCGCTTTTGCGGCGATTTCGTCCTCGCGGATCGCGGCCCATGCACGGCCGATCCGCGAGTGCTGCAAGCGCACGCACACGAAGATCACGAAGAGCGAACACAGCACGAACAGGTAGTAGTAGTTGTAGACGGATGGGAAGTTGAACCCGAACAACGAATGCGTCTTCGACAAATCGAACCCGAACAACGACACCGGATCGACGCCCGTGATCCCCTTCGGCCCGTTCGTGATGTTGACCGGACGATCCAGGTTGTTCATGAAGATCCGGACGATTTCCCCGAAGCCCAGGGTCACGATGGCGAGATAATCGCCGCGCAGACGAAGCGTAGGCGCACCCAGCAGCACGCCGAACGTGGCGGCCAGCGCCATCGCGCAGGGCACGATGACCCAGATCGGCGCATGCAGGCCGCCGGGGAACAGGTGCGCGATCCACTCGAACTGCGAGGTCAGTTGCGGCGACGAAAGCAACGCAGCCACATAAGCGCCCACGGCGTAGAACGCGATGTAGCCCAGGTCCAGCAGCCCGGCGAAACCCACCACCACGTTCAGGCCCAGCGCGAGCATGACGTACAGCATCGCGAAGTCGAGCACGCGGACCCAGTAATTGCCGCCCGCGGCGCCGATGATCATCGGCGCGAGGATCACGAGCGCTGCGACCAGCACGGTCACCGCGTAATTCTTCGCCGTTTTTCTTTCAGGGATGAGCGTGGTCGACGGCTCGATTGGTTGAATTGAAGTCATGCTTGGTCTCCCTGTTTAAGCGCGATCTGCGACACGTTCGCCGAGCAAGCCCGACGGACGGAACACCAGCACGATGATCAGCACCACGAACGCGAACACGTCCTGGTAGTTACTGCCGAACACACCGCCCGTCAGATTGCCGATATACCCCGCCCCCAGTTGCTCGATCAGTCCCAGCAGCACGCCGCCGACCATCGCCCCGCCCAGGTTGCCGATACCGCCCAGCACCGCCGCGGTAAATGCCTTCAGCCCCGGGATGAAGCCCATGTAGAAGTGGGCGTTGCCATACTCGGACGCGATCATCACGCCGGCCAGGGCAGCCAACGCCGAGCCGATCATGAAGGTCGCGGAGATCACGAAGTTCGGGTTCACGCCCATCAGCGACGCGACGCCCGGGTTCTCGGCGATGGCGCGCATTGCGCGGCCGAGCTTCGTCTTGTGAACCAGCAGCAACAAGCCGCCCATCACGAGGAACGCCACCACGATGATCACGATTTCCGTCATCGAGATGACGGCGCCCGGACGATCGGCCGTGGCGGTGATCACGTTGATTGGATCAGTCGGCAGGAGCTGGGGGAAGGCCAGCGGATTGCGGCCCCAGATCATCATGGCGAGCGTCTGGAGAAGAATCGACACGCCAATGGCTGTAATCAGCGGAGCCAGGCGGGGCGCCCGGCGCAACGGCCGGTAAGCCACGCGTTCAATGGTGTAGCCGACCAGCGCGCAGACGACCGCGGCGACCACCAGCGCAATGACCAGCACCAGCGATAACGGCAAGCCCGGAAAATGATTCTGCATCACGCCAATCGCAGAAAGCGCGACCATGGCGCCGACCATCAGCACGTCGCCGTGCGCAAAGTTGATGATGCCTAGAATCCCGTACACCATCGTGTAACCCAACGCGATGATGGCGTAGACGCTGCCTAGCACCAGCCCGTTGATAATCTGCTGGATGAAAATATCCATTGAAGGCTCCTTAGCCCGTGCGACTAGATTTACGCTTTATCGCTGGCCGATAAACCGAAGGGAAGAAAAAAACGCAACGGCACCGCGCGTACTTGAAAAAAAACTCTAAAACGTCTGAAACTGACTACGTATCTAAGGGATTGCCTTGAGTCCCGCGCATGCGCCGCGCGGCGCTGCAGCACAGGGTCAGGGCGTTATGACGTCGATGACGTTCTTCTTGTTATCCTTGAAATCGATTAGCGTGATCGCGCCGCCGCCTTTCAAATCGCCTTTGTCATCGAACGCGATATGACCCGTCAGGCCATTGAAATCCGTCGAGCCGATTGCCGTCAGCACCTTGGGTGCTTCAACCGAGTTAGCGCGTTTCATTGCGTCGACAATCACGTAGACCGCGTCGTAGGTGAACGGCGCGTAGTCCTGGACCGGGGAGTGGAAACGCGCTTCATAACGTTTCTCGAAGTCCGCGCCTTTATCGAGTTTCGACAGGCTCACGCCGAGTTCCGTGCACACCACGTTCGGCGACGCGTTGCCCGCAAGCGTCGCCATGTCGGCGGAACAAAGTCCGTCGCCGCCGAGGATTTTCGCCTTCAGCCCGAGCGCCGCCGCCTGTTTCGCGAACGGGCCGCCCGTTACGTCCATGCCGCCGAACATCACCACGTCGGGCTGGACGCGCTTGATCTTGTTCAGGATCGCCTTGAAGTCCCTGGACTTGTCGGTCGTGGCCTCGTGGCCTGCAATCCGGCCGCCGTTCGCCACCACCGCTTTCGCAAATTCGTTAGCGAGACCGCGACCGTAGATGCTGGCATCGTCCACGACCACGATGCGCTTGCCGCGCAGCGTCTTCACCGCGTAGTTCGCGAGGACCGCGCCCTGGCGGGTGTCCGTCGGGATTACGCGAAAGGTCGTCTTGAAACCTTGCTGCGTGTACGCGGGATTCGTCGTGGCCCCGGAAATCTGCGCCACATTCGCGTCGCTGTAGATCTTCGATGCCGGAATCGATACCGCCGAGTTCAGATGGCCGACCACCGCCACGACGTGATCCGCCACCAGTTGCTGCGCTGCTGCGGTGCCCTTCTTCGGATCGGCGGCGTCATCTTGCGCGTCGAGTTCGAGATGGATCGCGTGACCGTCGATGGTCAGTCCCTGCGCGCTGATTTCCTCGATAGCCAGCCGCGCGCCGTTTTCATTGTCTTGCCCGAGGTGAGCCAGCGGTCCGCTGAGCGGAGCGACATGGCCAATTTTCACGACCGTTGCATTGCTGGCAGGCGTGGGCGCTGACGCCGCACTTGCCGCTGCGTCCGCTGCCGAAGCTGCCGACCCCGCCGGCGCACTTGCCGCGACGCTTGCCGATGCTTCCGGCGTCGCCGACGCCCCAACGGCTGGTTCGTTTTCACTCTTTTTGCTGCATGCCGTTGCCATCGCAACCGCAGCCGCGATGGTCACAACAAAGCCAAACTTAATTCGCATTCAGTAGGTCTCCGGCGCCTTCAAAAGCTGGTGTTTCCAGCCCATCCGGCTTGGAACGCGCGCATTGTAACTCGGTTTTTGAGACGTGCAATATTGTTGATTGACAGGGGTTTTCCTCCATTGCAACCCCATTTTTCAACGCGAATGAGCGCAAGAGCGCAACCGGGTTGCGCTCCACGACGGTGCGCAAGTTGCACCATTCGCTGGCGCTGTGGGTAAACACTGAGCTGTGCCTGTGAATTGCGGAAGGAAAATTATTTCGTCGAATGCACCTGAAAAGTGCATCGATTCTACTGCGCGGAGAGTTGGATTTCCGTTGTCGCAAGCCTCGCTGACATTAATTGACTTCAGCGAGTGCGTTTTCTTGATAAAAAAAACCGCGCCAACTCAAGTCGGCGCGGTTTTTCAGCTGCGACGGCTGTCCAGCCCTATGTATCCAGCCCTATGTATAAAGGCGGCTTACTTCTCCGACGGCAGAGTCAGCCCGCGCGGCAATGGGAACGACACCTTTTCCTCAATACCCTCGAGCGGCCGCACATTGCGTACGCCCAACTCGCGCAGCCGCGCAATCACGGCTTGCGCCAACACTTCCGGTGCCGAGGCGCCCGCCGTCACGCCGATGCGCTTTTTCCCTTCGACCCATTTGGGATCGATCTGCGTGGGCGAATCCACCATATAGGCCGGAATGCCGCGCTTTTCTGCCACTTCGCGCAAGCGGCTGGAGTTCGAGCTATTCGGGCTGCCGACCACGATCACCACATCGCACTGTGGCGCGAGAAACTTCACCGCATCCTGACGATTCTGCGTGGCGTAGCAAATATCCTGCTTCTTCGGCTCTTTCACCGACGGATATTTCGACTTCAGCGCCTGGATGATTGCCGACGCGTCATCCACCGAGAGCGTGGTCTGCGTCACATAGGCGATGCGGTTCGGGTCCGCAAGCGCCAGCGCCTGCACGTCCTCGATATCCTCGACCAGATGCATGCCCTGCCCGCTCTGACCCATGGTGCCTTCCACTTCGGGATGGCCCTTGTGCCCGATCATCACGATATCGAAGCCGTCCTGGCGCATCTTCGCGACTTCCATATGCACTTTGGTCACGAGCGGACACGTAGCGTCGAATACACGCAAACCGCGCGTCTCCGCCTCGGCGCGAACCGCCTTCGACACCCCGTGCGCACTGAAAATCAGCGTGCTGCCTTCGGGCGCATCCGCCAGGTCTTCGATAAACACCGCGCCTTTCTTGCGCAGGTCCTCTACGACATAGGCGTTGTGCACGATCTCGTGACGCACGTAGATGGGCGCGCCGAACAGCGCAATGGCCCGCTCCACGATTTCGATCGCACGATCGACGCCCGCACAGAAGCCGCGCGGCTGCGCGAGGAGAATTTCGACATCGAGAAGGGTGTCAGTGGAGCTCATGGCTACAGAATTCCGATGATTTTCACTTCGAACGCCAGCGGCTGGCCGGCAAGCGGATGGTTGAAATCGAACAGCGCAGAGGTTTCGCCGACTTCCTTCAGGACGCCCGCATAGCGGCCGCCTCCAGGCGCGTTGAACTCCACGAGATCGCCGGGCGAAAAATTCTCGCCGATCATGGCGTTCTCGCGCAGCGTGGCAAGCGACACCCACTGGAGCATGTCCGGGTTGCGCGGACCGAACGCCTGCTCGGGCGTCAGCCGAAAGGTCGAGTGGTGCCCCACTTTCAGACCCATCAGAATGTCTTCAAGCGGCGGAGCAAGGTGGCCCTCGCCCAGCAAAAGCGTGGCGGGTTTGTCGGCGAACGTGCTGACAATGTCCGCACCATCCTCAAGCGCCAGCCGGTAGTGAAGCGTGACGTGCGAACCGGGTTTCACTTCGGAGATATCGATGATGCTCATGTTTGATCGTATTAGCCGTAAAAGCCGCAATCACCTTGTCAGTCGGCGCTGCCGCCCAATAAAGGACCGTGCGTCCGGACGAGACGCTGTCTTGGCGAAAGCCTGGCTGACGCCCGGGAGCCGCGCCACTTGCGGCCTGATATCGGGCGTAAATGCCCGCCAGACCATCAGCAAGGCGCCCAGGGAGGCGCGAAACCCCCATTGTAAGCCACAGTGCCTCGGCCTCGCCTTAGTCTCTCCAGCCGCCCTGAACGACATCGGGCAGCCGCGCGCTAGCGGCTCGCCCTCAACCGGAGCACGCCATGAACGCCCGTCTTGAATTAGTGCAAACCGATTCTCCCTGCATTGCCGATGCCTTTCGGACAGCGCCTCTTCCTCTTCCTCTTCCTGGCGATGACAGTCTCGCTGCACCGCGCATGCTCGACTGGCCCGAGCATGATCGTCCGCGTGAGCGCCTCTTGCAGCAAGGTGCGCACGCGTTGTCGGATGCCGAGCTGCTGGCTTTGTTCCTAAACACGGGGCGGCCGGGCATGACATCGGTGGATGTTGCGCGCGGCCTCCTCACACGGTTCGAATCGATTCGCGGCGTGCTCGGAGCGAGTGCGACCGAATTACGCAGGTTCGGCGGTATCGGGCCGGCCAAGGCGGCGCTGCTACTGGCGGTGTCCGAGCTATGCCAGCGGGCCTTGGCCGAGAAAACGCGGGACCGGCCGCTGCTTGATGCGCCCCAGGCGGTCGAAGACTATCTGAAGTGGCTGATCGGCAACCGGCCGAACGAGGTGTTCGTCACCCTGTTCCTGGACGTACGGCATTGCCTGATAACCGTAGACGAATCGGCCAAGGGGTCGCTCTCGCGCGTAGCCGTCTATCCTCGGGAAATCGTGCGCCGGGCGCTGACGCTGAACGCGGGGAGCCTGATCGTGGCGCATAATCACCCCTCGGGCGGCGTCACGCCGAGCGCGAGCGACCGCCGGCTGACCCGCTTGCTGCACGAGGCGCTGGCCCTTATCGATATCCGGTTGCTGGATCATCTGGTCGTGGCGTCGAACGAAGTATTTTCTTTTTCGCGACAGGGCTGGATGCCAAGTTGACCGGCGTTTGATCGGCGAACGACGGCGAAACATTGTCCAGACGGCCCATACAAGGCGAAAAAGTCACGAAATCAACTGTGCGCGGCGCGCTCGGGTACCTCCTTCGATACCAAAAAGAGTTGATTTTGCTGGTTTTTTGCGGTTAGAATCTCGGTTTGCTTCTTTCAACCAACCTGTTCCGAGCGTACGCAGTCATTTCGGGCAAGCCTCTCCGGTAGCCCGTAGCGGTCCAAAGTGTACTTGGCGTTCGAACTCAGAATTAAAGCGTATTAGGAGTGCTCTCATGGCACGTGTATGCCAAGTAACCGGGAAGGGGCCGATGAGCGGCAACAACGTTTCCCATGCGAACAACCGCACCAAGCGTCGTTTCCTGCCCAATCTGCAAAACCGTCGCTTCTTCGTTGAAAGCGAAAACCGTTGGGTTCGTCTGCGTCTCTCGAACGCCGGCCTTCGCCTGATCGACAAGAACGGCATCGACTCCGTGCTCGCAGATTTGCGCGCACGTGGTGAAGTCTAAGGAGCACGAAAATGGCCAAGGGCGCACGCGACAAGATCAAGCTGGAATCGACCGCTGGCACGGGTCACTTCTACACGACCACGAAGAACAAGCGCAACATGCCGGAAAAGATGGCGATCAAGAAGTTTGATCCCGTTATCCGCAAGCACGTTGACTACAAGGAAACGAAGATCAAATAAGGTCTCTGTTTCGTTTGTATCGCTGCACAAAAAGCCTCGCTTCTGCGAGGCTTTTTGCTTTGGTTCAGCCGGTCTTCGCTCATTCCTTCGCCCTACTGGCCGAACGGCAAAGTGTCGGTCGCGTTTCCCACGCGTTATGCTTGTCGGCCAAACTTTTTTACGTGCTATCGGCGTGAATCGAAAGTCATGGCGGACAACAACTGACGGAGACATGGCAGGATGAATTTCGATGTGGCAATCATCGGCAGCGGACTGGCGGGCCTGAGCGTCGCCCTGAATCTTGCGCACACGCGGCGCGTCGTGATCCTCGCCAAGCGCAGCGTGAGCGAAGGCGCAAGCGATTGGGCGCAAGGCGGAATTGCAGCGGTGCTCGACTCCGGCGACAGCACGGACAACCATGTCGATGACACGCTCATCGCCGGCGCCGGACTGTGCGACGCCGCCGCCACGCGCTTCATCGTGGACAACGGGCGCGCGGCTATCGAATGGCTGATCGAACAAGGGGTGCCGTTCACCAGGGATGGCTCGGCCGAACTCGGCTTTCATCTGACGCGCGAAGGCGGCCACAGCCACAGGCGGGTCATTCACGCCGCCGACGCCACGGGCCACGCGGTCGTCACAACGCTCAACGAGCGCGTGCGCAATCACCCGAATATCACCGTCCTCGAAGATCATCACGCGATAGACCTGATCACGTCCGAGCATCTCGGGCTCCCCGGGCATCGATGTCACGGGCTGTATGCGCTCGATATTGCCAGCGGGCGCACCGTCACCATCGAGGCGCCGCATACGGTGCTTGCGACGGGCGGCGCCGGGAAGGTCTATCTCTACACTACGAACCCCGACACCGCGACGGGCGACGGCATTGCGATGGCCTGGCGCGCGGGCTGCCGCGTGTCGAACATGGAGTTCATCCAGTTCCACCCGACCTGCCTGTTTCATCCGTACGCCAAGTCGTTCCTGATCTCCGAAGCGGTCCGCGGCGAAGGCGGCATCCTCCGCTTGCCCGATGGAACCCGCTTCATGCCCGCGCACGACGAACGCGCCGAACTGGCGCCACGCGATATCGTGGCCCGGGCGATCGACTTCGAGATCAAGAAGCGCGGTATCGACTGCGTGTATCTCGATATCAGCCACCAGCCCGAGGCGTTCCTGCAGGAGCACTTCCCTACCATCCTCGCGCGCTGCCGGGAGTTCGGTATTGATATAACGAAGGAGCCGATTCCCGTCGTGCCGGCCGCGCATTACACATGCGGCGGCGTGGTCACGGACCTGGCCGGCCGCACGGATCGCGCTGGACTTTATGCAGTGGGAGAAACGTCGTGCACGGGCTTGCACGGCGCCAACCGGCTGGCGAGCAATTCGCTGCTCGAATGTCTCGTGATCGGACGCGCCGCGGCGCAAGCCATGGAAGCCGAAGGGTATGCCACGAGCGCGCATGCACCGCTGCCCGCATGGGACGAAAGCCGCGTTTCCGATCCCGACGAGGAAGTTGTCGTCGCGCACAATTGGGACGAATTGCGCAGGCTGATGTGGAATTACGTGGGGATCGTACGCACGGATAAACGCCTCGCCCGCGCGCAGCATCGGATTGCGTTGCTACGGGACGAAATCCACGAGTACTACGCGAACTTCAAGGTGAGCCGGGACTTGCTCGAACTGCGCAATCTGGTCGATGTCGCTTCAATGATCGTTGAAAGCGCGTGTTCGCGGCGTGAAAGCCGCGGCCTGCATTTCAGCCGCGATTGGCCGGAGACATTGCCGAAGGCGCTGCCGACCGTGCTCACGCCGCCCGCGGTCAGGCGGCGTGAAGGTTAGCCCTCTCGCACGGCATCCAGCGCGCACTGCACCAGATCCTGAATCAACGGCGCGACTTGGCCGGCGCGCGTTTCGTCGTATGCATATGGGCGCGTTTCTTCCATATACGTGATCTGCGAGAGTTCGAGCTGGACCGCGTGGATGCCGTCCTGCGGCTTGCCGAAATGACGCGTGATGTAGCCGCCCTTGAAGCGCCCGTTCGCAACAGCCGTGTACACGCCGGTCCTGGCGACCATCGCCTCGAGCTTTTCACCGAGTCCCGCGACCGCGCTCTCGCCGCCTGCCGTGCCCAGGTTGAAGTCGAAGAGCTTGCCATCGAAGAAACGCGGCACGTGCGAGCGGATGGAATGCGCCTCCCACAACAGCACCTTGCCGTGCGCGGCTTTCAGACGCGCCAGTTCTTCGCTCAACGCATCGTGGTACGGCCGCCAGTATTTTTCGCGACGATCCGCAATCTGTGCTTCGGTCGGCGCGCCACCTTCCGGGTAAAGCGGCTCGCTGTTGAAGGTATCGACGGGACAAAGGCCGGTTGTATCGCGTCCCGGGTAGAGGTTCGCGCCATCGGGCGGACGGTTAAGGTCGATCACGTAGCGCGAATTGAACGGCGCGAGAATCGACGCGCCCATGTCCGCCGCGAACCCGTAGAGACGTTCGAGATGCCAGTCGGTGTCGTCGACCTCGCGGGCGATCGGATTCATGGTCGCGGCAACGTCCGCCGGAATCTGCGTGCCGGCGTGGGGAATCGAAATCAGCAGCGGCGCGGTGCCGCGCTTCAAGGTGAAAACTTGATCGGTCATGGGTGGATTCCTTTATTTGAGCAGGCCCGCGAGCGTTTTTCGATACTGCCCGAACGCTTCGCGCTCATCGCGATGCCGGCGCGCTTCAACCACGACTCTACCGCCGACACAAACATCCAGCACCGGCGTCTCGCCATGTTCGCAGAACACCACGCCCGATAACCACGCGTCCGGCGCCTGGCCCGCAATAGCCGAATGGTCAGGATCGAGCACGATGAAATCCGCGCGACGCCCGGCTTCCAGCGCGCCGACCGCGCGCCCGGTCGCGTACGCGCCGCCTTCAGTGGCGGCATCGAAGAGACGATCGGCCACGTACGTTTGTTTCTCGGATGCCAGCACATTGCGCTCGCGTCGCGTAAGCCGTTGTCCGTATTCGAGCAGGCGCAGTTCCGAGCGCCAGTCGAGCGCGATGTGGCTGTCCGAGCCAAGCCCGAACCGGCCGTTATCGGCGAGATAGGCGTGCGCCGGGAAAATGCCGTCGCCGAGATTGGCTTCTGTGGTCAGGCACAAGCCGGCGACGGCGCGGCTTGCGGCCATCGCGCGGACTTCGTCCTGGTCGACGTGGGTCGCGTGCACGAGGCACCAGCGTTCGTTCACGTCGAAGTTGTCGAGCAGCCACTGCACCGGGCGTGCTTTCAGGACGTCGAGACACGCATCGACTTCGGCCGTCTGCTCGGCAATATGGATATGCACCGGCGCGCCGGGGAATTCGCGGTCGAGGCCGTCGAGCATGCGGCCCAACGTCTCCTTCGATACCGCCCGCAGCGAGTGCGGCGCGACGCCGTATCGGAGATTGCCGTTTTCCGCTTGCGATGAACGCAACGAGACGAGCGCATCAAGGAGGGATTCCGGCGTGTGGATGAAGCGCGCCTGGCCCGGTGTGGGCTCGCGTGCGCCGAAACCGCTGTATTGATAAAGCACGGGCAGCATGGTCATGCCTATGCCGGTTTGTCCGGCCGCATTGACCACGCGCGCCGCCATTTCAGCGGGACTCGCGTAGGGCGCGCCGTCGGGCGTGTTGTGCACATAGTGGAACTCGCAGACCGACGTGTAACCCGCCTTCAGCATTTCGATGTAAAGCCAGCGCGCGATATCGCCCAGACTTTCCGGCGAGATCCGCGATGCAAACCGGTACATCAGGTCGCGCCAGCTCCAGAAACTGTCCGTCGGGTTCGCACGATATTCGGTGAGGCCGGCCATTGCGCGCTGGAACGCGTGCGAGTGGAGATTCGGCATGCCGGCGAGCACGGGGCCGTTGGCTTTTTGCACGCCGGCCGCTTGCTTCGTGTCCGGCGTCACGGCGATCAGCGAGCCGTGATCGTCCCATTCGAGCAGCACATCGCGACGCCAGCCGTCCTGCAAGCGCGCGTGTTCGGCAAACAGGCTGTTTTTTGTCATGCGATTTTCCGTTTGTCTACAGTGACCGCGCCGTGCCGCACCACCAGCGCGCAGCGTTCCAGCCCGGTCCAGTAAGCCAGTTCCGCGAGCGTCACGATATCCCATGCGACGAAATCCGCCTTCGCGCCGAGCTTGATCTCGCCGGTGACATCGGCGTCACCGAGCGCTTTTGCGCCGTGGCGCGTGACGCCCGCGAGCACCTCGGCCACCGATAAACGGAACAACGTGCAGCCCATGTTGAGCATCAAGAGCAGCGATGTGCTCGGCGATGTACCCGGATTGCTGTCGGTGGCGAGCGCGATCGGAACACCATGACGGCGCAGCAGATCGATGGGAGGAAGTTGCTTTTCGCGGATGAAGTAGAACGCGCCGGGCAGCAACACGGCCACCGTGCCGGCTTCGCGCATGGCGATGGCGCCGGCTTCATCGAGGAATTCGAGGTGATCGGCGGACAACGCATGGTGCTTCGCCGCGAGCGCCGCGCCGCCCATCAGCGACAACTGCTCGGCGTGCATTTTCACCGGCAGGTTCAGCTTCGCGGCCGCGCCGAACACGCGCTCGGCCTGTTCCAGCGTGAACGCAATGCGCTCGCAGAAAACATCGACGGCATCTACGAGACCTTCGGCCGCGAGCGTCGGCAACATCTCATTGCAAACGTAGGCGATGTAGTCATCGGCGCGACCGGCGTATTCCGGCGGCAACGCATGCGCGCCGAGAAACGTGGTCGAGATCGTCACCGGCCGGGTCTCAGCCAGACGCCGCGCGACGCGCAGCATCTTGCGCTCGGTCGCCAGATCCAGCCCGTAGCCCGACTTGATTTCCAGCGCCGTCACGCCTTCGGCGAGCAGCGCATCGAGGCGTCGCAGCGATTGCGCGAAGAGTTCGTCTTCACTTGCGGCGCGCGTGTTGCGCACCGTCGAGACAATCCCGCCGCCGCGTTTGGCGATGTCTTCGTAACTCGCGCCTTCGAGCCGCATCGCGAATTCTTCCGCGCGGTTTCCAGCGTAGACGAGGTGCGTGTGGCAATCGACCAGACCCGGCGTGACGATTCTTTGCTGCAGGTTGTGGCGTACGGAATCGGTGTAGGCAGACGGCATTTCAGCCTCTGCGCCGAACCATTCGATGCGGCCATCGCGCACGACGATCGCCGCGTTCTCTATGACTTCTGCCGGATCGGCGCGCGGCGAAAGCCTTGCGTTGCGCCAGACTTGCAAAGTGTTACTGGAGGCCATGTCCGGGATCCTTTGAAACGATACGGGCGTCGATCAGAACCGCGTCTTGCGAAAGCGGTTCGATGCTCAACACGCCATTCTCGCTTGCATCGAAAACCATTGCATCGCCCTGGGACAAACGCTCGCCGTTCACCGCAAACGCGCCGAGCGCCGCGAACAGCACGACGCTGCCGCGCGCCACGTCCAATTGTTCAGCCAGACGACGAACCGTCACGTTCCCCGACGCACGATCGCGCCTTGACATGAGGTTGAAATCGCGCGTGGGACCGTGCGGCAGTTCCGCGCTGATCGACGCTTCGCCTGCAAACGCGACCGAATCCCAGCGCGAGAGAACATACTCCGGCCCTTCGGAATCGATGAGCACCATCTGCTCGCCCTCGATCAGCGTCAGCACACGATCGATTCCGTCGAACACCGAAAACGCGCCCGCCTCCGATACATCGGCAACGCTCACGCGCCAGTCGAACGCATCGAATGCGGCGCCCTTCGGCGACGCCGCGATCTCACGTGTCGCGCCGCCACCGTTTTTCCACGGCACGGCCTTCAGATCGGCCGCGCGAATGATGCTGAAGGCAAGAGACATATCAGGTCGTGATGAATGGAAGGTCGAGGCCGAAGTTCTTCGCGCATTCGATGGCCTGCTCGTAACCGGCATCGCCATGACGCATCACGCCCGACGCGCAGTCGTTCACCAGCACGCGTGCGAGACGCTTGTGGGCGGCTTCGGTGCCATCGGCGACAATCACCATGCCCGCGTGTTGCGAGTACCCCATGCCCACGCCACCGCCGTGATGCAGGCTCACCCACGTCGCGCCGCCAGCGGTGTTCAGGAGCGCATTGAGCAGCGGCCAGTCGGACACGGCGTCCGTGCCGTCCTTCATGCTTTCCGTCTCGCGGTTCGGGCTCGCGACGGAACCGGTATCCAGATGATCCCGGCCAATGACAATCGGCGCCTTCAGCTCACCGCTCTTCACCATCTCGTTGAACGCGAGGCCGGCAACGTGACGCTCACCCAGCCCGAGCCAGCAAATCCGCGCCGGCAACCCCTGGAACGCGATACGGTCGCGCGCCATATCGAGCCAGCGGTTCATGCCGGCGTTATGCGGGAACAGTTCCTTCAGCTTGGCGTCGGTCTTGTAGATGTCTTCCGGATCGCCCGACAGCGCGACCCAGCGGAACGGGCCCTTGCCTTCGCAGAACAACGGGCGGATATACGCGGGCACGAAGCCGGGGAAATCGAAGGCGTTCTTTACGCCGTCATCGAATGCAACCTGACGCAGGTTGTTGCCGTAATCGACGGCCGGGATGCCCATTGCGTGGAAATCGAGCATGGCCTGGACGTGCTGCGCGCACGAGCGTTGCGCGGCGGCCTTGAGCTCGGCGTGTTGCGAGGCGTCCAGCGATGCCGCGCGCCACTTTTCCAGGCTCCAGCCGGCCGGCAGGTAACCGTTGATCAGGTCGTGCGACGAGGTTTGGTCAGTGACCAGATCCGGCTTGATGGCGCCGGCCTTGGCGCGGCGCACGAGTTCCGGCAGCACTTCGGCGGCATTACCGAGCAGCGCGATCGAGATGGCGTCGCCTGCGGCGGTATGTTGCTTGATGAGTTCGAGCGCGTGATCGATATCCTTTGCTTGTTTATCGACGTAGCGCGTGCGCAGACGGAAGTCGATGCGCGTCTGGTCGCACTCGATATTCAGCGATACCGCCCCCGCCAGCGTCGCCGCGAGCGGCTGCGCGCCGCCCATGCCGCCCAGGCCCGCCGTCAGGATCCAGCGGCCTTTCCAGCTACCGTTGAAATGCTGGCGCGCCGCTTCCACGAAGGTTTCGTACGTGCCCTGCACGATCCCCTGGCTGCCGATGTAGATCCAGCTCCCGGCCGTCATCTGGCCGTACATGAAGAGGCCCTTGCGGTCGAGCTCGTTGAAGTGCTCCCACGTCGCCCATTTCGGCACGAGATTCGAATTCGCGATCAGCACGCGCGGCGCGTCGGCGTGCGTCTTGAATACGCCAACCGGCTTGCCCGATTGCACGAGCAGCGACTCATCGCTTTCCAGGCGTTGCAGCGTTTCCAGGATCTTGTCGAGGCATTCCCAGTTGCGCGCGGCGCGGCCTATACCGCCGTACACAACCAGCTTGTCCGGGTTCTCGGCGACTTCGGGATCGAGGTTGTTCAGCAGCATCCGGTACGGCGCTTCGGTAAGCCAGCTCTTGCACGTAAGTTCGGTACCGCGCGGTGCGCGCAGGGGACGTGGGTTGTGGTTTTTCATCGAAGCACTCCTTGGACAGGATTGAAAGTATTCGGTCTCTTGAGGCCGACGCCGCGGCTCTCAAAGCACTGCGCAGGTCGGTCGACAAGTTGTATATACAAGTCTGAATTAAAATAAAAAGGAGCGCAAGTGAAGGTTAACCGATTCGCGTAGGGGTTTACTTTGATGAGGCCGGAACCGAGCGCGGCGCGGCTTGACAGCGGGAAACAATGCAAATGCCGCCAGCAAGTGGCGGCATGAATCTGTCTATACAGCAGTTTAGAAAACTGGCGCAGCCTCGCAGACGAAGGCAACAGCGGCGGCGATATCGCCCGCGAGCGGCCGGTCATCACGATATGGCGAGATCACCGCACGCACGCTCCGGTACACGGCATCCGTCCTGGGCGCACGCGTCAGGTCAGGGGGCTGCAAGTCGTAGGCCTGCGCCGCGGCGAGCAATTCGATCGCAAAAATCCGCTCCGCGTTCGCGATGATCTCCAGCGCCTTCAGCGCTGCCGGCGTCGCGTGGCACAAATGGTCCTCCTGCAGACCGGACGTGATGCCGCCATCGAGACTGGCAGGCATTGCGAGCCGCCGGTTGTGCGCGACCAGCGACGCCGCCGTGTACTGCGCGATCATGAAGCCGGAACACGTGCCGCCGCTATCGGCGAGGAATGCGGGCAAGCCGCTCACCAGCGGGTTCACCAGCCGGTCGATACGCCGCTCCGCCATCGCAGCGACTTCGGCCACGGCCGTGCTCAGGCTGTCCATCGCGAGGCCGATCGACGCGCCCACCGCATGCGCTTGCGAAAACACGCGCGGCGCGGTAAGCGTGCCGGTGACGACGGGGTTGTCGGTAACGGAAGCCAGCTCGCGGTTCACGACTTCGGCGGTGGTCGCGAACACATCGCGGGCAGCGCCGTGGACGTGTGGGATCGTGCGCAAGCTCAGCGGGTCCTGCGTGCTGCGCCCATACGACGCCGCGATGATCCCGCTGTCAGCCAGAAGCTCGCGCAAATGCGCGCCCACCACCGACAATCCCGGCGATATCCGCAGCGCAAGGGAGTCGGCATCGAAGGCGGCGGCCTGCCCGCGCAGGTTTTCGAAGGTCATTGCGGAAATGGTGTCGGCCCATTGCAGCAGGCGCTCGGTGCGCGCCAGCGCAAGAGACGCGAGCCCCGTCACGCACGGCGTGCCGTTGACCACGCTCAGGCCTTCCTTCGCCTCCAGCACCAGCGGTTCGCGCTCGAGCCGCTGCAATGCACAAGCCGCGCTGAGCCGGCCAGTGTCATCGCGGACAAATCCTTCGCCGATCAGCACCAGCGCGATATGCGCCATATGACTCAGATAACCGACAGACCCGAACGCCGGCACTTCGGGAATCGCCCCGCTGTCGAGCAGCGTGACGAGCAAATCGACCAGCTCGAGCCGCACGCCTGACTTCCCGTGCGCGAAGTTGTTGACCGCCGCCGCGATGATCGCCCGCGTCTCCTCGCGCCGCAGTGGTTCGCCGACGCCCACCGAGTGGCTCATCAAGATGTTGCGCGACAAAGTCCGCTGTTCGGACGGCGACACGATCACATCGCACAGCGCGCCCACGCCCGTATTCACGCCGTAAGCGCGAATCCGGCGCTCGACGATCTGCTCGACCAATGCGCGCGCATGATCGATCCGGGCGCGTGCATCGGGCGATAAAACCAGCTTCGCGCCGTTCGCAATCCGCGCGATATCGCGCCATCCAAGCGGCGCATCGAGATTCACCACGGCCGATGTATATCCATGATTGAAACCGTTATTCAGTCCGGCGCCGATGACCACGGAATCAATCGATGGCGCCTGCAAAAGGGAACTGGCCAGCACGATAACCTCGCTTGCAGATTAGTTGGCGGTACGTGAATGATGACTCGATACAAACTGCTGGAAGCGTTCCGAGCATCGTCCGTTGAAAAGGTCGTCGGGGGGACCTTCGGCATCGACTTGTCCCTGATGCAGGAACATCACCCGGTTCGACACATGCCGCGCAAAGCCCATCTCGTGCGTGACGACCAGCATGGTCCGCCCTTCTTCGGCGAGCGCGCGCATCACGCGCAGCACTTCGCCGACCAGTTCGGGATCGAGCGCGGACGTGGGTTCATCGAAGAGCATGACCTTCGGGTGCATTGCCAGTGCACGCGCGATCGCGACGCGCTGTTGCTGGCCGCCCGACAAATGCGCAGGGTACGCATCGCGTTTTTCATACAGGCCGACCTTCGTCAGCAACTGCTCGGCTTCTTCAACGCACTCGGCACGCGTGCGCTTTTGCACACGCAGCGGCCCTTCGATCACGTTCTGCATCACCGTCATGTGCGACCAGAGATTGAAACCCTGGAACACCATGCCGAGCTGCGAACGAATCCGGTCGACCTGCTTGCGGTTGCCGGGCTGCAGACGTCCATCGCGGCCCCGCTTCATTTCGATGGCTTCGCCCGCCAGTTTCACTTCGCCGTCATCCGGCGTTTCAAGCATGTTGATACAGCGCAGGAACGTGCTTTTGCCCGAGCCGCTCGCACCCAGGATCGAGATCACGTCGCCTTCGTGCGCATCGAGGGAAATGCCCTTGAGCACGTGCGCATCGCCGAAAGACTTGTGGATGTTGCTCGCGGAGAGCGCAATGGAGCTGCTGGTGTTCATGAGTTTCTCCCTCCGATTCAGGAATCGATATGCGTGTTTGGCACCGTCGTTGCCTTGAGCGATGCAGGCACAGGTTTCTTCGATACCGTTTCGTTACGATCACGCAGATGCGGCGAGAGCTTCTTTTCGAGCATCCCGAGCGCCCGCACGATGATGAAATTCAGCACGAGATAAATGGCCGCGGCGCAGATGAAGACTTCCATGGTCCGGTAGGTTCGCTGGATGATCTGCTGCGCGACGCCGGTCACGTCCCAGACGGTGACGAGACTTGCGAGTGCCGTCGATTTGACAAGCAGCACGGCTTCGGTGGAATACGCAGGCAGCGCATAGCGCAGCGTGATCGGTGCGATGATCCGGCGCAGCACCGTCCAGCGCGACATGCCGCATGCGAGCGCCGCTTCAATCTGGCCATGCGGCACGGACTGCAGACCGCCACGGATGATCTCGGCGGTATAACCTGCGGTGCACAACGCCAGCGAAAGAATCGCGCACGCATAAGGCTCGCGAAGCACAGGCCAGACGATGCTCGCGCGGACCGCGGGAAATTGCCCCAGCCCGTAATAAACAAGGAACATCTGGATCAGGAGCGGCGAGCCGCGAAACACCAGGATGTACGCGCGCGCGAACCTGTTTATCGCCCAGTTGGGGCTGACGCGCATTGAGACGATCACGAGCGAAAGCAGGCCACCCACAATCAGCGAGGCGAAGAAAAGCCCGAGTGTGGTCGGCACGGCGGCGAGGAGTTTCGACAACGTATCGCCGAGAAATTCGAAATCGATGTTCATGGTCGGATTCTCTTGGGACGTTCGTCTTAATGGCGCGCAAGCGTGCTGCGAAACGACCGGCCGATGCGCGCTTCAGCGCGATCGAAGACACGGTTCGACAGGCTCGTGAGGATCAGGTAAAGCGCCCCGCCGACCACATAGAACGTGAAGTACTGATGCGTCGATCCGGCCGCGACCTGGCTCGTGCGCATCAGTTCGGCGAGCCCCGTCACCGCGATCAACGCCGAATCCTTCAGGCTCAACTGCCACACGTTGCCGATCCCCGGCAGCGCAAAACGCACGACTTGCGGGATCAGCACGCGCCGCCACAGCGTCGGCGTGGACATGCCAATGGCGCGCGCCGCCTCGATCTCGCCACGGGACACGGCCAGCACCGCCGAGCGGTAAACCTCCGCCTGATAGGAGCCCGAAATCAGCCCGATGGCGAGCGCGCCGACCACAAACGGCGGCACACCGATAAATCCATCGGCGCCAAAAAACTGCCCGACGGCGGTGACCACCGAAGAACCGCCGAAGTAAAAGAGATAGATGATCAGCAGTTCGGGAATGCCGCGAAAGAGCGTGGTGTACGCATCGCCGATAACCCTCAGCGTGCGGCTGCGCGACAGTTTCGCGGACGCGACCATCGCGCCGAACACAGCGCCCACGGCCAGCGCGGCGATGGTCAGAAGCACGGTCATGAGCAGCGCGACCAGCAACGCGCCGCCCCACCCTTGCTCGCCGAAGCCGAGTAGTTGAACCAGATTCATCTTTTATCTCCTGCGGTGTTGCATCGTCCTGGGGGCGTTGATCAGGCAGCGATCAAATCAAGGCGTGGCGTCGACCTTCATCCACTTCATGGAAAGACGCTTGACGGTGCCGTCGGCGAGCGCCGCGGCGATGCCTTCGTCGAACTTGGCCTTCAGGTCCTTGTCAGACTGGCGGAATGCGAGCGCTTCGCCCGGACCCCAGACTGGTCCCGAGATCTTCGGTCCCGTGAAGGCCAGGCCCTTGTTTTCCGGCTTGGCGAACGCCGATGCCCAGTAGGTGCTGTCGTCGAAGGCGACATCGATGCGGCCTGCCACCAGATCCAGGTCATGCTCCGGCGCGGTTTTGTACTCGCGGATGGTGGCAACGTCCTTGAAGTTCGTATCGATGAACTTCGTGTACACCGTGCCCGACTGAATGCCGATGGTCTTGCCCTTCAGCGCCACGCGCAATGCATCGACGGTGGTTTTGTCGTGGGCTGCGTCGCCCGTGAGTTTCACGATTTGCCCGGCACCGGGCTGCTTCGCAAGCGCAGCAGGCGCGTCACCGGAAGCAACGAACGCGGCCGGCGTGGATGCGTAAGGCCGGGAAAAAGCGATGATCTTTTCGCGCTCAGGCGTAACCGAGATCGCGTCCATGAGCACGTCGAACTTGCCCGCTTGCAGCCCGGCGATCATGCCGTCCCAGTCCTGCGTCACGAGCTTGCACTGGATCTTGATGCGATCGCACACGTTCTGGATGAGCTCCGGCTCGAACCCGCCGAGTTTGCCGCCGGGCAGCGTGAGGTTCCACGGTTCGTACGCGCCTTCGGTGGCGATCGTGACGGTTTTCCAGTCCTTCGCCTGCGCATTGGCGGCGCCGAGCGCGATAACACCAACGGCCACCGATGCCGCCAGTCGAGCCAGCAAGTTTATTTTGCCTGTCATAGTTGAGCCACTTTTCCGAAAATGAGTGATTGACCGATTGGCGAATCGCCAACTTGTATAGACAAGCATGCATTGAACAAAAAGGACTGGCAACGGTTTTTGTTCGCGGGCGCGAAAACCTAGGGAAAATACCGAGCGGCTTGACGGACAAGGCTTACGCGGAAGTTACGGGGATTAACGGAATGAATTCGGCGGAAAAACAGCGCACTTCGGGGGGAACGTCGCAAAGTTGTCTAGACACGACATTGTGCGAGATGCAGGGAAAAACCTCGATCATGGCGCGTTGCACGCCATGATCGTCGTGGACTCAACGCGTTATTCCAGACGCATCGAATAATCCGTGGCGCGCACATCCTTCGTCAATGCGCCAATTGAAATCCGGTCCACGCCGGTCTCCGCAATCGTGCGCACGCTATCGAAGTTCACGCCGCCCGATACCTCCAGCACTGCACGTCCGGCCGTCAGGCCGACAGCGTCGCGCATGGCGTCGAAGCTGAAGTTGTCGAGCAAAACGGATTCCGCCCGATGCGCGAGCGCGGTCTCGAGCTGCTCCAGCGTTTCGACTTCGATCTGGATGGGCACGCCGGCATCCAGCGCGAGCGCCGAATCCATTGCCGCGCCTACGCCGCCGGCGGCGGCAATGTGGTTTTCCTTGATCAGGATGCCGTCATAAAGTGCGAGCCGCTGGTTCGCGCCGCCGCCGACACGGACCGCGTACTTCTGCGCGAGACGCAGGCCGGGCAGCGTTTTGCGGGTATCGAGGATTTGCGCGCGCGTGCCGTCTATTGCGTCAACAAAGCGCCGCGTCGCGCTCGCCACGCCCGAGAGCAACTGCAGGAAATTCAACGCATTGCGCTCCGCGGTGAGCAGCGCACGCGCCGGGCCGCGCAGCAACACAACAGGCGAATCAGCACGCATCCGCGCGCCTTCCTGATAAAGCCATTCAACGCGAATCGATTCATCCACGCGCCGCATCACGCCCTCGAACCAGGGCACGCCGCAAAGCACCGCTTCCTCGCGAACGATGATCCGCGCTGTCCTTTCTGTCTTCGCCGGGACCAGAAGCCCGGTGCGGTCGCCATCGCCGATATCTTCGGCAAGCGCATCGGTCACGTTGCGTGCAAGCGCCTGGTCGAAGGCTGCGCCGTATTGCGCACGGATTTCATCGAATAAAGGGGAAACCAACTGACTGGCAGAAGTCATTCACGCCGCTCCAACGTTTGAAAACAACGAACCATCCTTCGCCAGATCGCCGCTCGCCTGCACACGCTTCTTGTGACGCGCTGCGAAGTCGAGCATCCGGTCGATAGGAACACGCGCCCGTTCACCGGTCGCACGATCCACGAAAATCTCGTTGTTGCCGCGCTCCAGCACCGCGGCGAGATTGGTCAGCCCGTTCATGGCCATCCAGGGGCAATGCGCGCAACTCTTGCAGCTCGCGCTATTGCCGGCGGTCGGCGCTTCGATGAACTCCTTGCCCGGCGCCGCAAGCCGCATCTTGTGCAGAATCCCGAGATCGGTCGCAACAATGAAACGCTTCGCGTCGAGCTTCACGGCGGCATCGATCAATTGCGTGGTCGACCCCACCACGTCCGCCAACGCAACCACGCCTTCCGGCGATTCCGGATGAACGAGGATTTTTGCATCGGGATATTCGGCCCGCAGCAGATCGAGTTCGACGCCCTTGAACTCATCGTGCACGAGACACGAGCCTTGCCACAGCAGCATGTCGGCGCCGGTTTTCTTCTGGATGTACGAGCCCAGATGCCGGTCCGGCGCCCAGAGGATTTTCTCGCCACGCGCGTGCAGGTCGGCGACGATTTCCAACCCGATCGACGATGTCACCATCCAGTCCGCCCGCGCCTTCACAGCCGCGCTGGTATTCGCGTACACGACGACCGTGCGGTCGGGATGTGCATCGCAGAAAGCCGAGAATTCGTCGGCGGGACAACCGAGGTCCAGCGAACACGTGGCGTCCAGATCGGGCATCAGCACGCGCTTTCCAGGGCTGAGAATCTTCGCCGTCTCGCCCATGAAACGCACGCCGGCCACAACCAGCGTTTGCGCTGCGTGGTCGCGCCCGAAGCGCGCCATCTCTAGCGAATCCGCTACACAACCGCCGGTTTCATCGGCGAGCTCTTGCAGCTCGGCATCGACATAATAATGTGCGACCAACACCGCTTTCTCGCGCACGAGCAACGCGCGAATGCGCTCCTTCAACTCGCGCCTCTCTTCCTGCGACGGCGCATCAGGCACTTTCGCCCATGCTTGGCCGATGCCGCACGTCAACCCTTGCGGCAGGTCGTACTCGACGCTTTTTATCGCCTGTTCCATCGCTTGCCTGTCTCCAATCTCGTAAAAACGGCGCGCATGTTGCCGTTCCAAAACGACAAAACCCCGCCAGAGCGGGGTCTCGTAACGTCACGAAATTTTAGCGGATATCAGTGACGAAGGTTTCTGCGTTTCAGGTCGTGGTTCAGACCGCTCGTCAGGCGTACCGGCGCAGGCGCGATGCGAAATCCTGCAGCGCCTTGATGCCGCTCTGCTCCGCCCGATGACACCAGTCCTGCAATTGCGCGAGCAGTTGTTCGCGCGACGCATTGGAACGGTCCCACATGGCAGCCAGATCCTGGCGCAACTCAATGTAGGTGCGCAGCTTGTGGTTGTCCGAGAACAGCGCCGGCAGTTGCTGGCGTTGCGGCTCGTCGAGACCGGCTTCTTCCTTGTGCGCCCATTTGCGTGCACCGCGCATCAACTGGTATTTATCGGTGGAACCGCCGTCCTTCAGTTTCGACAATTCCTGACGATACGCACGCTTCATGGCCTTGCCGTAACGCGCCATCACTTCGTAGCGGTTCGACAAGACGGCTTGCAGCGTGTCGTGATCGAGCACGGGCTTCGATGCCGACAAACGCGGCGTGGGCGCGATCTTCTTGACCTTGGCCAGCTTGAACGCCGACATGATGCGGATATACATCCAGCCAATGTCGAATTCGTACCACTTGTTCGACAGCTTCGCCGACGTGGCGTACGTGTGGTGATTGTTGTGCAGTTCTTCGCCGCCGATCAGGATGCCGAGCGGAAAGATGTTCGTGCTGGCGTCCGACGAGTTGAAGTTGCGATAACCCCACCAGTGAGCAAGACCGTTGACCACGCCGGCGGCCCAGAACGGAATCCAGATCATCTGCACGGCCCAGACCGAAAGACCCACGATGCCGAAGAGCGCAACGTCGACCACCATCATGATGCTGATGCCGAGAATCGGGTAGCGCGTGTAGACATTGCGTTCCATCCAGTCGTTCGGCGTGCCGTGACTGAACTTGCGCATGGTTTCCTCGTTCTTGGCTTCCGAACGATAAAGCTCGGCGCCTTCGAGCAGGACTTTCCAGATGCCGCGCGTTTGCGGGCTGTGCGGATCTTCTTCGGTCTCGCACTTGGCGTGGTGCTTGCGATGAATCGCGGCCCATTGGCCGGTCAGCATGCCGGTGGTCATCCACAGCCAGAAACGGAAGAAGTGACTGACGGCCGGATGCAGCTCCAGCGCGCGATGCGCCTGGCAGCGATGCAGGTAGACGGTCACGCCGATGATCGTGATGTGCGTCATCACGAGAGTGAACAACAGGATTTGCCACCACGTAAGGTCCAGCAAACCGTTGGCGAGAAATTCAAGCGATGAATTCAGCAAGGCAATTTACCTAAAAGGCGGTGAAATTTAGCCGAACGAAAACAGTATCGACGGCTGTTGGGTGCATGAAAGGATTATGCACGTGGTTCGACGGCATTTTACGTCAAGCGTTCCAAGTCTTTGTGTGCATGGAGGAAATTTTTGATTTCGCGCAAAAGCAACGGGAATTTTGACCGCTGGAAACGCGCTGATTCAAGTGCACTTAACCCCAATTCCGTCGTTTTTCAGAGTTTGACCACGGAATGGCTGTCATTCCGTGGTCAAGAGAGGCAGATACCGCTTATTCGGCGGCGACCTCTTCCACAGGCGTCTCTTTTGCCGGATTCGGCAGGCGTTCGAGCACCGCCGCGAAGAAACCGTCCGTTCCGTGCTTGTGCGGCCACAGTTGTAGGTAGTCGCCAGTATCGAGGTCAATGCGCTGTTCTGCGAGCACATCTTTCGCCGGGACCAGCTTGAACAGCGGGTGCGAGGCGAGGAACTGCGTCACTACGCCCTCGTTTTCCGCCTCGAGCATGCTGCATGTTGCGTAGACGAGACGGCCGCCCACTTTCACGAGCCGGGCCGCACTGGTCAGGATGGATAGCTGCTTCGGCGTCAGTTCAGCGACCGATTCCGGCGATTGACGCCATTTCAGGTCCGGATTGCGCCGCAGCGTGCCAAGGCCCGAACAGGGGGCATCGACGAGAACACGGTCGATCTTGCCTGCCAGCCGCTTGATCTTGGCGTCGTGCTCGCTGTCGATCAACACCGGGTTGACGTTCGACAAACCGCTGCGAGCGAGGCGTGGCTTGAGTTTCGCAAGACGGCGGTCCGACACGTCGAAAGCATAAAGACGGCCCGACGAGCGCATCATCGCGCCCAGCGCCAGCGTCTTGCCGCCCGCGCCCGCGCAGAAATCCACGATCATTTCGCCGCGCCGGGGCGCAACCAGCGAGCACAAAAGCTGGCTGCCTTCGTCCTGCACCTCGATCCAGCCGTCCTGGAACGGTTGCAGGCGCGTGAGCGCCGGCTTGCCGTCCACCCGCACGCCATAAGGCGCGAACGGCATTTCACCAGCATCGATTCCCGCTTCGGTCAACGTCTTGATCACCTGATCGCGCGTGGCCTTGATCGGGTTCGCGCGCAAATCGAGCGGCGCCGGGTAATTCAGCGCGGCGGCGAGCTGGGCGAGTTCGTCGGTATCGAACCGCTTGGTCATCGCGTCGTAGATCCACTGCGGCAAGTTCGTGCGCACGCGCACCGGCAGGCTGCCCGGATCGATCTTCGAAACCTGGTTGAGCCACTGGTATTCATCGGCGGAGATAAACGGTTTTACCGCCGACAAACCCGCCGTCTGCATCAATCCCAGCAACGCGAGACGCCGCGCCAGATTGCCCGAGCCGCTTTCCGCGAGGTGCGAAAACTCCATCTTCCGGCGCAGGACCGCGAATACCGCTTCCGCGATAACCCCGCGTTCGTTGTGTCCGAGCTTTGGGTGCGCGCGGAAAAAACGGCTGGTGGCGGCGTCGGCGGGACCGCTGAAACGCAATACGTCCGCCAGCAACGTCTCTGTTTGTCCTATCAAAAATCCATGAAGCCTCATACGCCCTCCCCGGCAATGTCGGCAAAGAGCCATTGCGGCTCTGGTGGCGTGAGCACGACACGCTCGCCGTCGATGGCCAAACGCCCTTCGACGAACCAGCGCACCGCGCGTGGGTAAATAATGTGTTCTGCGGCCAGCACCCGAATGGCGAGCGCTGCCGGATCGTCGCCGGCCATGACCGGCACCGCCGCCTGCGCGATGATCGGGCCATGATCCAGCGTCGGCGTGACGAAATGGACGCTTGCGCCGTGCAGGCGCACGCCGGCATCGAGGGCTTGCTGATGCGTTTTCAGCCCCGGAAAGCACGGCAGCAGCGACGGATGAATGTTGATCATGCGTCCCGCGTAACGTTGGACAAACGGATCTGTCAGCACGCGCATGAAGCCCGCGAGCACGACGAGATCCGGTTCAAAACGATCGATACTGCGTGCAAGCGCCTGATCGAAAGCTTCGCGGGACTCGAATTCGCGATGATCGACCGCATGTGTTTCAATGCCATTTGCCGCCGCGAACGCAAGTCCGGCGGCATCGGGGCGATTCGAGATGACAGCGGCCACCCGGGCCGGCCAGCCTTCGCGCGCGCAGGCCCGCACGACGGCTTCCATGTTGGTACCCCGCCCGGAAATCAGGATGACAATTTTTTTCATCGGGCGATTTTATCATTCGATGCCCGTAAAACCGTCCGATTCGGCGTCGCCCAGCGCGGGCGCGGCGTCCGCCGATCCGTGCGAGCGTTTATAATCGGACGCTTTGCAGCAATCGTGCTCGTGGCGCTGCAGCCCACCTAACTGTCAACCGCCGACCCAACCGCTATCGTGAGAGTCTTTCGCGGCCTACCCAATGCCGAGAGCCGCGCGCCCTGCGCGCTGACCATCGGCAATTTCGACGGTGTCCACCGCGGTCACCAGGCACTGCTCGCGCACGTCCGCGCCGCCGCGAACGCCCGCGGGCTGCCGGTCTGCGTGATGACCTTCGAGCCGCATCCCCGCGAATTCTTCAATCCCGCCGGCGCGCCGCCGCGCATCGCCATGTTGCGCGACAAGCTCGAAGCGCTGCGCACGAACGGGGTGGACCGCGTCGTGGTCGAGCATTTCAACAAGACGTTTGCCGCGCAGTCGCCGGACAGGTTCGTCGAAGATGTGATCGTGAACGGGCTGCATGCGCGCTGGGTGATGATCGGCGACGATTTCCGCTACGGCGCCAGACGCGCCGGCGATTTCGAGTCGCTCGAAGCGGCGGGACACAAATACGGCTTCGAAGTCGAGCAGATGGCGACCGTCGCGGACCTGAACGGCGCGCGCATTTCGAGCTCGGGCGTACGCGCATCACTGGTTGCAGGCGACCTGGACGCCGCCCGGCTAGCGCTCGGACGCCCTTATGTCATCAGCGGACACGTGATCCACGGGCAAAAGCTCGGGCGCGATCTCGGTTTTCCCACGCTCAACGTTCCGATCGCGCACAAGCGGCCGGCGCTCGCGGGGATTTTTGCCGTGCGCGTGCATGGACTTGCGGCCGAGCCGTTGCCGGGCGTGGCGAGTCTCGGAATACGACCAACCGTCGATGATTCCGGCCGCGTCCTGCTCGAAACCTTCGTGCTCGACTGGCATGGCGACGCCTACGGCAAGCTCGTGCGGATCGAATTCCTGCAAAAGCTGCGTGACGAGGAAAAGTACGTGGACCTCGAAACCCTGACGGCGGCCATCGCCCGCGACGTGACAAACGCGCGCGCGTATTTCGCCGCCGACGTCAATTCAAGCGGCCGCGACAGCGGTTTCGCAACGTCGGCAACGGACCGAATTAGGTGAGCGCGTAGTGCCGGGACGCAAATCCCGACGCGCTGCCCGCTGCCTCGCTCATCACATCGCGGATACCTTTTTCAAGCATTTCGAGCCCGTTCCCGGATGCCATCCAAGTCCGGAACCGCCGCTTCATCGAATCCATATCGAGTCATTCATGAGCAACAAGAAAGAAGCCAAGCCCCAGTCGAAATATCCGGTCAACCTGCTCGATACACCGTTTCCCATGCGTGGCGATTTGCCCAAGCGCGAGCCGCAATGGGTGAAGGAATGGCAGGACAACAAGATCTACGAGAAGATCCGCGCCGCCAGCAAAGGCCGCAAGAAGTTCATCCTGCATGACGGCCCGCCGTATGCGAATGGCGACATCCATCTTGGCCACGCGGTGAACAAGATCCTGAAGGACATGATCGTGAAGGCGCGCAACCTGGCGGGCTTCGATGCGGTTTATGTGCCAGGCTGGGATTGCCATGGCATGCCTATCGAAATCCAGATCGAGAAGCAGTTCGGCAAGTCCTTGCCGGCGCGCGAAGTGATGGAAAAGGCCCGCAAATATGCGAGCGAGCAGATCGAAAAGCAGAAGCTGGGTTTTCGCCGGCTGGGCATTCTCGGCGACTGGGACAACCCGTACAAGACCATGAACTTCGTCAACGAAGCGGGCGAAATCCGCGCGCTGGGGAAGATCGTCGAGAAGGGTTATGTGTATCGCGGGCTGAAGCCGGTGAACTGGTGTTTCGATTGCGGCTCGGCGCTGGCCGAAGCGGAAGTGGAATACAAGGACAAGACCGATCCGACCATCGACGTGATGTTCGCCTTCGCCGAGCCGGAAAAAACCGCGCAGGCTTTCGGACTCACCGAACTGCCGAAGGGTGGCAATGAGGCGGAAGGCGGCATCGTGATCTGGACCACGACGCCGTGGACGATTCCCGCCAACCAGGCGCTGAACGTGCATCCGGAGATCGTCTACAGCCTCGTCGATACCGAAAAGGGTCTGCTGATCCTGGCGGAAGAACGTGTCGAGGAGTGCCTCAAGCAATACGGCGTGACCGGCACGACCGTCGCGACCACGTCGGGCGAGAAGCTGAGCGGCCTGCGTTTTCACCATCCGCTGAGCGCGGCGCATCCGGGCTACAAGCGTACGGCGCCGGTGTTTCTCGGCGACTATGTGACGACGGAAAGCGGCACGGGGATCGTGCATTCGTCGCCGGCATATGGCGTGGAAGACTTCATCTCGTGCAAGGCGCATGGCATGACGGACGCCGACTTCATCAACCCCGTGATGGGCGATGGGCGGTACATCGAGTCGTTGCCGCTCTTCGGCGGCCTGTCGATCTGGGAAGCGAACGACCAGATCATCGAAGCGCTGCGCGGCGCGCACTCGCTGCTCAAGACCCAGAAGTACACGCACAGCTACATGCACTGCTGGCGCCACAAGACGCCGATCATCTATCGGGCGACGTCGCAGTGGTTCGCGGGCATGGACGTGAAGCCGAACGACACCTCACGCACGCTGCGCGAGACCGCGCTGGAAGGCATCGAGAACACCGCGTTCTTCCCGGCCTGGGGCAAGCAGCGCCTGTACAGCATGATTGCGAACCGCCCGGACTGGACGCTTTCGCGTCAGCGCCAATGGGGCGTGCCGATGGCGTTCTTCGTGCACAAGGAAACGGGCGATCTGCATCCGCGCACGCTGGAACTGCTCGAGGAAGTGGCAAAGCGCGTGGAGGTGAGCGGCATCGAGGCATGGCAAACGCTCGATCCCCAGGAACTCCTCGGCGACGAAGCCAACATGTACGAAAAGAATCGCGACACGCTCGACGTCTGGTTCGATTCCGGCACGACGCATTGGCACGTGCTGCGCGGCTCGCACAAGGATTCGCTGCAGTTCCCGGCCGACTTGTATCTGGAAGGTTCGGACCAGCATCGCGGATGGTTCCATTCGTCGTTGCTGACGGCTTCCATGCTCGATGGCCGTCCGCCGTACAACGCGCTCTTGACCCACGGCTTCACCGTCGATGGCGAAGGCCGCAAGATGTCGAAGTCGCTCGGCAACGGCGTCGATCCGCATGAAGTGTCGAACCGGCTGGGCGCGGAAATCATCCGCTTGTGGATTGCATCGACGGATTATTCCGGCGAGCTCGCGATCTCGGAAGAGATCCTGAAACGCGTGACGGAGACCTATCGGCGGATTCGCAACACGCTGCGTTTTCTCTTGTCCAATCTCTCCGATTTCAACTTCGAGAAGGACGCGCGTCCGGTCGGAGAATGGCTCGAGATCGATAAATACGCCGTCGCGCTCGCACAGAACCTGCAAGACGATGTCCTCGCGCATTACGAGAAGTTCGAGTTCCATCCGGTGGTGTCGAAGCTCGCGACGTTCTGCTCGGAAGATCTCGGCGGGTTCTATCTGGATGTGCTGAAGGACCGGCTCTACACCATGAAGCCCGATTCGAGCGAACGCCGCGCGGCGCAGACGGTGCTGCATCACATCGCCCATGGTTTGCTGCGCCTGGTCGCGCCGTATCTGTCGTTCACGGCGGAAGAGGCGTACAAGGTCCTGCAACCCGGCCGCGATACGATCTTCACCGAGGTTTATCACGACTACCCGCAAGTACCGGATGCCGGTGAGCTGCTCGACATGTGGACGCTGATCCGCTCGGCACGCAGCGACGTCACCAAGGCACTGGAAGAAGCGCGCACGGCCAACCTGATCGGTTCGTCGTTGCAGGCTGAAGTGGAAGTGCGGGCAAGCGGCGCGCGTTATCAGGCGCTGACAAGTCTCGGCGACGACCTCAGTTTCGTGCTGATCACTTCGGCGGCGCAGGTCGTGGAAGTGGCGAGCGAAGCGGACGAAGGTGTCGATGTGATTGCATCGAAGTATCTGAAATGCGAGCGCTGCTGGCATTACACGGCGGACGTGGGGGCATCGGCGGAACATCCCGGCTTGTGCTTCCGGTGTATCAGCAACCTCTTCGGTGAAGGCGAAAAGCGGAGCGCAGCATAATGGCAAGAACGATGTCGAAACAAAGCAGTGGTTCCCTCGCGCCGTGGCTGGGTGTGTCGCTGATCGTAATTCTCTTCGATCAACTCTCGAAGATCGCTGTGGCGCGGGTGTTCAGCTACGCGGAACCCCACGCGCTTACGCCGTTCTTCAACCTGTTTCTTGTCTATAACAAGGGCGCGGCGTTCAGCTTCCTGGCTGCCGCCGGCGGATGGCAGCGCTGGGGTTTCACGGCGCTCGGCGTGGTCGCGGCGATCGTGATCGTCTATTTACTCAAGCGCCACGGCACGCAGCGTTTGTTCTGCACGGCGCTCGCGCTGATCATGGGCGGCGCGCTTGGCAATGTGATCGATCGCGTGGCTTATGGGCACGTGATCGACTTCCTGGACTTCCACGTCAACGGATGGCACTGGCCGGCGTTCAATCTCGCCGACAGCGCGATCACCATTGGCGCGGTGCTGCTCGTATTCGACGAACTGCGGCGCGTGCGCGGAGCGAAGTAACCCGCCTTACGGCGAGCTTTTTGGAGGCAGCGTTGGACACGGCAGAACTCGCAGGAAAGCATCTGGTACTCGGCCTGTCGGGCGGTATCGCTTGCTACAAGATTGCTGAGCTCACGCGGCTGCTGGTGAAAGCCGGCGCGACGGTTCAGATCGTCATGACCGAAGCCGCCACGCAGTTCATCACGCCTGTCACCATGCAGGCGTTGTCCGGGCGTCCCGTCTACACGTCGCAATGGGACGCGCGGATTGCGAACAACATGGCGCATATCGATTTGTCGCGTGAAGCCGATGCAATCGTGATCGCGCCCGCGTCCACCGACTTTATCGCGAAGCTCGCGCATGGCAATTGCGACGACCTGCTCTCCACGTTGTGCGTGGCGCGCGATTGTCCGCTGCTCGTCGTCCCCGCAATGAACCGCCAGATGTGGCAGAACCCGGCGACGCAACGCAACGTCGCGCAACTGCGTGCCGATGGCGTGCAGGTGCTGGGTCCGGACTCCGGCGCACAAGCGTGCGGCGAAGTGGGCGATGGCCGGATGCTGGAACCCTCGGCTACGTTCGAAGCGATCTGCGCGTTCTTCCAGCCGAAGATCCTGCAAGGGCATCGCGTGTTGATCACGGCCGGCCCGACCTTTGAACCGCTCGATCCCGTGCGCGGCATTACCAATCGATCATCCGGCAAGATGGGTTTTGCATTGGCGCGTGCGGCGGCTCAGGCCGGGGCCGATGTGCATCTGGTCGCCGGTCCGGTTACGCTGGAAACGCCCTGGGGCGTGGATCGGGAAGATGTGCAGACCGCGCAGCAGATGCACGACGCCGTGCTGCACGCTTCAGCCGATGCGGACATCTTCATTGCGGTGGCGGCGGTCGCCGACTGGCGTGTCGATCATGTGAGCGAACACAAGATCAAGAAGGCCGCTGACCACGCCATGCCCACCTTCACGTTCATCGAAAATCCGGACATTCTCGCGACCGTCGCGCGTTTGCCGAATCCGCCGTATTGCGTCGGTTTTGCGGCGGAAAGCGGCGATCTCGAAGTGCATGGCGAAGAAAAACGCGCCCGCAAGAATGTGCCGCTTCTGATCGGCAATCTCGGGCCGCTGACGTTCGGTCTGGACGACAACGAGGTCGTGCTGTTCGAAGCATCGGGTATTACACGCCTGCCGCGCGCCGATAAAAAACTGCTGGCCCGTTTGCTCATCGCCGAAATTGCGAAGCGTGTGCCGCGCGGCGGATCGCTGCTGTCTTGACCGGATAGACCGCCATGCCAACCAGACTCTCCGTACTCGATCAAACACCGGTCATTCACGGCCACACCACCGCCGACGCCATCGCGGCCACGCTCGATCTGGCGCGCCTCGCCGATGACCTCGGCTACACGCGTTACTGGTGCGCGGAGCATCACGGGTTGCGGGGGGTATCGAATCCGTGTCCGGAGGTTTTGCTGGCGCGCATCGGCAGCATCACGCAGCAAATCCGCATTGGTTCGGGCGGCGTCATGCTGCCCTACTACAGCGCGTTCAAGGTGGCCGAGCAATTCCTGATGCTCGAAGCGCTGTTCCCGAACCGCGTGGACCTGGGCGTTGGACGCGCGCCCGGCGGCGATATGCGCACGGCGCAGGCGGTGGCCGCGGGCGACTACAATCGCGGCGATATTTTTCCGCAGCAGGTCGGCGAACTCGTTGGTTTGTTCGACGGCACCCTCCCCGACGATCATCTCGCGCACGGCGTTTTGCTGCAGCCTGAAATCGAAACGCGTCCTGAATTGTGGATGCTCGGTTCCAGCGACTTTGGCGGTTTGCTCGCAGCGCAACTGGGAATTCGCTTCGCGTTCGCGCATTTCATCAACGCGCAATACGGGCATCGGGTGGCGGAGGCGTATCGCGAACGGTTTGTACCGCGTAATGGGTCGAAGCCTTATCTTGCCGCCGCCGTATTCGTGATTTGCGCCGATACCGAAACCGAAGCGGCCGCGCTCGAACGCGCCGTGGATCTGCGCCGCGTGCAAATGGCTTATGGGCTGAACATGCCGATTCCATCCATTGCGCAAGGGGCGAACCAGGCGTTCGGCGAGCGCGAACTGAACGTCATTGCGCGCGAAAAGAATCGCAGCATCATCGGTACGCCGGAACGCGTGACCGAACAATTGCATGAACTCCAGCAACGTTTCGATGCCGACGAACTGATCGTGCTGACGGTGGCGGGAAGTTATCAGGCGCGTCTGCGCTCGTATGAACTGCTGGCTGAAGCGTTCGAACTCAACAAACAGAACTCATGAAACTCGACATCAAGATCCTCGATGCGCGCATGCGCGATTACTTGCCCGCCTACGCCACGTCGGGAAGCGCCGGACTCGATCTGCGCGCGTGCCTGGACGCACCCATCACGCTCAAGCCGGGTCAGACCACGCTCGTGCCCACGGGCCTGGCAGTTCATATCGAAGATCCGGGTTATGCAGCGCTGATTTTGCCGCGCTCCGGCCTGGGTCACAAACACGGCGTGGTGCTCGGGAATCTGGTCGGCTTGATCGACTCGGACTATCAGGGGCAACTGATGATCTCGACATGGAATCGCGGCGATACGGCGTTTACGCTGAACCCGCTTGAACGCCTTGCGCAACTGGTGATCGTGCCGGTGGTCCAGGCAACGTTCAATATTGTCGATGACTTCGCCCAGAGCGAGCGCGGCGCCGGTGGTTTCGGCAGCACGGGCAAGCACTGAGCTTCGGGTAACTAAAAAACGCTACGCGCGGCACGCCGCCGCGTAAGTCCTGATCACCTGCCGCACGCGATCCTGGACCAGCGCGAGCGGCTCGTTCTTCAACTGACCGCGCCGCACTGCCCAATATTGATCCGGCAAGAACTGGCTGAGCAGGTTCTCCGGAATCTTCAAGTTGCTTAGGGTATCCAGCAGCTTTTGCGCGGCTTTGGTGATCTCCGAATCAGCCCAGTAATAACGCACACGATCGCTGTAACTGTACGTGCGCAACACGCGCTGCTGTTCGGCATCGCCGTGATAATACTTTTCCCAGTTGCCTGGCTTGTCGAGCATCACACGCTCGACGACTGAGCGCAGATTCGAGCGCTTGTCCGCGGGGACCAACTGCGTTTCGATGTCCGCCAGCGCGTAAAGCGCCTCGCGCAACGCGAAGGTCACGCCCGGACCAACCTTGAGAATGCGGAAGCCATCACGGACCAATGCCGTCAACGCTTCGGAGGTCTGGTAATCGGTGGAATGCGCCTCGAAAACCATGCCGGGCAGATCGTCCAGCGCGCTCTTCAACGACTCTGCACGCGACGGCACATAGTCGATCACCTTCGTGTGATCGAATTCCACGCCCGGCTGCACGACCAGCGCGATCACGCGCGGCCACGTGTCCTCTACGCCCTGCTCTTCCCACGCCTTTTTGTGGACCGCAGCCGTTTCAATTGCGGCTGCGCGCGATGTCGGTTCAACGATTTCGAGTTCTTCGGCCGCGCCGCCGGGCACCGGCACTTCCGTGCCGATCACATACACCGGGCTTACGCTGAGACTCGCGCGCTTTACGGCCGCTTCGGCCACCGCGCACAAACGCGCGGCGCGCGATGCGACAACTGCGTCCGACAAACGCTCGGGATCATCGGCGCAAGCCATGCTGGTATCGAGGTGAATCTTCGTGAATCCCGCCGATGCATACGCATCGATCAACGCATCGGCGCGTTTCATCGCTTCTTCAGCCGGCAAATGACGCCATGCGTTCGGTCCGAGATGATCGCCGCCGAGAATCAGATGTTCATGCGGGAAGCCGACACGCTCTGCAATCGAGCGCACGAACTCCACGAAATCAGCGGGCTTCATGCCCGTGTAACCGCCGTACTGGTCGACCTGATTCGATGTCGATTCAATCAGCAACGGCGTGCCGTCTTCCAGCGCCTGCCGCATGGCCGCTTCCAGCACCCACGGATGCGCGGAACAAATCGAATAGATGCCGGCAAGCCATGCCGAAGCGGGATGCGCATTGCTCAAGCGCGAGACGATCGAA
The DNA here is from genome assembly GCF_001557535.2 of Burkholderia sp. PAMC 26561. Classification (NCBI taxonomy): domain Bacteria; kingdom Pseudomonadati; phylum Pseudomonadota; class Betaproteobacteria; order Burkholderiales; family Burkholderiaceae; genus Burkholderia; species Burkholderia sp. PAMC 26561. The sequence continues at coordinate 2,031,111 of NZ_CP014306.1, read as the reverse complement.
TTCATGACATTACTCCGTGGCTGTTTTCAAAAACGCGTCGAGCTCGGCGAAGGTCGCCGTGCCTTCCATCGGGCCTTTCACGCCGACCGCCCGCGCCCCGCTTGCGCTCGCATATTTGAGCGCCGCCTCCACGTCCATGCCTTGGGCGCGGCAACTGATGTACGTCGCGCCGAAGCAATCGCCCGCGCCCGTCGGATCGAGTTCTTCGACTTTGAACGCCGGGCGATGCGTCTCGCCGTTGGCATCGAAGAAACTGCAGCCTTCCGCACCGCGCTTCACCACCACTTCCTTCACGCCGCGCTTGAGCAACTCGTCGATAGCCCCACGCTCCGACGTTGCGCTCGCGAGCAACGTCACTTCATGACCGCTTGGCAGGAAGACGTCGGTGTAATCGAGGATGAAGTCGAGCGCATCGCGCATTTCCGGAATCCGCAGCATTTCCTTGCGGATGTTCGGATCGAAACTCACCGTGCCGCCGTTCTTCTTCACCGTTTCGATAGCCTGCTTCATGGCTTCGATGATCCTGAACGAGAACAGTGACGACCCCATCACGTGGAAGTTGCCGCAGTTGGCCAGCAGGTCTTCGCGCAAGTTCGCCACCGACAACTGCGCCGACGCACTGTTCGTGATGTTGTAGATAAAATCGCGATCGCCGTCTTCACGGTACGTCACGAACGCGCTGCCCGTGGTCGCGTCTTTAAGCACGGCGATGCCGGAAACGTCCACGCCGTCGGTCCGTAGGCGTTCGACGTTGAGCACGCCGAAGTCGTCGTCGCCCACGCAACCAATCATGGCGCAGGGGCTGCCGAGCTTCGCCACCTGATCGATAAAGATCGCCGGCGCGCCGCTGGCAAAAGGGCCGATCAGCGTGCCCGGTTCGCTGAAACGCTGGCCGATCTTCGTGGCCATGATCTCGACCAGGATCTCGCCCATCGCGACGATGGTGCCGGCCTTCGAGGGAACACCGTTTGAATTAGGCATGACGTTTCTTCGTTTGAACATCGATACACACCGCGACCAGAATCACGATGCCTTTCACGATGAGTTGATAGAAATAGGGAACGCTCAGCAGGTTCATGCCGTTGTTGATGACGCCGATGATCAGCGCGCCGATCAGCGTTCCGGTGATCGTTCCATAACCGCCCGAGAGACTCGTGCCGCCGAGCACGGCTGCGGCAATGGCATCGAGTTCATAACCAATACCCGCGTTCGGCTGCGCCGAGTAAAGCCGCGATGTCATCAGCACGCCGCCAATGCTCGCAAGCAGACCCGAGATCATGAAGATCATGATCCGCAGACGGTTCACATCGATACCCGAATACAGCGCCGCCTCGCGATTGCCGCCTGCCAGGTACGCCTTGCGTCCGAACACGGTACGCGAGAGCACGAAGTGATTCAACAGCAGCAATACCGCGAGAATCCAGATGGGCAGCGGAATGCCGAGCACCGCGCCGTTGCCTAGGAAAGCGAAGGCGTCGTTGTCGATGGAAATCGGCACACCGTTCGACGTCAGATACGCGAAACCGCGAAACACACCCATGGTGGCGACGGTGACAATGAACGACGGAATCGTGAGCAACGCCGAAAGCGAGCCGTTGATGGCCCCGAGAACGAGCCCGGTGCCCATGGCGGCGAGCACGGCAAGGAACGGCGATGCACCATGCTCCAGCGCGAACGCACAGACGGTGCCGACCAGTGCCATCGTCGCACCGACCGACAAGTCGATATCGCCGAGCAGCAGCACGTAGGTCATGCCGAAGCCGAGTATCGCGACGATGGACACCTGCATCACGACATTCAGCAGATTATTCACGGACATGAAGTTGGGCGACAGCGCCCAGAAAAATCCGCACAAGACGATCAGCCCGACGACAATGCCGCCGTAATGCCTGAGCGCGCGATTGAACGCGCCGCTTGCGTGCGAACGGCGCGGTGCTGCGCCGCCGCTGAGTTGGCTCGGGTTCATGCTGTTGTGGCTCCTGTTGCGTACGACATGACGTCTTCCTGCGTCGGACCTTGAGCGTTGAACTCATGGACGATGCGTTTTTCGCGCATCACGACGAGCCGGTCGCTCATGGCAAGCGCTTCCGGCAATTCCGATGAAACGAGGATGATCGCGGTCCCGCTTGCGGCGAGCTCGCGAATCACGCGATAGATTTCGAACTTCGCGCCGACATCGACGCCGCGCGTGGGTTCATCGAGGATCAGGACTTTCGGTTTGCGCGCCAGCCATTTCGAGAACACGACTTTCTGCTGGTTGCCGCCACTCAAGTTTCCAACGGCCTGGAACGGTCCCGATGCGCGGATGTTCATGCGCGCCATGGCGTTCGCGGTTTCTTCGCGTTCGAAGCGGCGGTTCAGGATGCCGAAGCGCGAACCGTGTTCCTCGAAACTCGCCATCGTCACGTTGTTGGCTATGGAGTGCATCAGCACGAGACCCTCGTGCTTGCGGTCTTCGGTGACGAACGCAATGCCTTCGCGAATGGCGTGGGCCGGATTGCGCAACTTCAAGCGCTTGCCGCTCATCGTGATCTCGCCGCTCGGCCGGCCGATGCCGAACAGCGCCTTCATCACATCCGATCTTCCCGCGCCGATCAAGCCGAAGAAACCGAGGATCTCGCCCGCGTGGATCTCGAAGCTGATGTTCTCGAACTGGCCGGGCAGCGTCAGGTTGCCGACCTTCAGCAACGGCAACGATGGCCGCACATAAGGCGTTTCCCGTCGTGGATAAACATCGTTCATTTCGCGGCCGACCATCATCGCGATCAATGCGCCAATGGTCGTCTGATCCTTCTGCAACGTCGCGATGTAACGGCCGTCGCGCATCACCGAGATGTCATCGGAGATGCGCATGATCTCGTCCATGCGGTGCGAGATATAGACGACCGCCGCGCCCTTCGCCGTCAGCTTCGTGACGATATGAAACAGGATCTCCGCTTCACGATCGCTCAGCGACGACGTGGGTTCGTCCATGATCACGAGCGATGCATCGCGGCTCAGCGCCTTCGCGATTTCCACGAGCTGACGCTGCGCCATCGACAGGCGTGAAACAGGTGCGGTTGCCTCGATATCGATACCGAGGTCATCGAGCAGGACCTGAGCTTGAGCGTACAAACGCTTGAAATCGACCACGCCAAAACGCCGCGGCTCGTGCCCCGCGAAGATGTTTTCGGCAACGCTCAGATTCTTCGCGAGACTCAGTTCCTGATAAATGATCGCAATGCCCGCCTTCTGCGATTCGCCGGGCGTGGCGAACGTAACAGGTGCGCCATTCATCAGGATCTCGCCACGCGTGGGCGCGTGAACGCCCGCGAGAATCTTCATCAGCGTCGACTTGCCCGCGCCGTTTTCACCGAGCAGCGTATGGACGCGGCCCGGCAAGATGGCGAGGGACACGTCCTTGATCGCCTCGACCGGACCGAACGATTTCGCGATGCCGCGCAGCTCGAGCAACGGCGTGGGAAACCGCACGGCATCGCGAGGTTCCAAGACGGTATTCATTTCACCGACGCGTTCAGATACTGCCCGGGCGTGACCGGCTGCAGCTTCGGCACCGCTTGCTTGGCCGCGACCTTGACGGCCGTGTCCACTGCGAGCGCACCCATCTTGTCCGGATACTGACGGATCACGCCAACGAAGTTCGGGTTCTTATCGACTGCTGCGCGCGCTTCCGGCATGCCGTCGAAGCCGATCACCTTCACTTTGTTCCCCGCCGATTTCCCTGCGACCGCTGCAGCCATTGCAGCGTCATCGCCAAAACCGAAGATGCCCGCGAGATCAGGGTTCGCCTGCAACATGTTCTGCGCCGCGCTCAATGCATCGGCACGCGTGATGCCCGGCTGGATTGCGACGATCTTCACGTCCGGGCATGCGGCGAGCGCTTTCTTGAAGCCCGTCACGCGGTCGATCACGGACTGGATCGTCGGGTAATCGATCACGCCGACCTTGCCCTTGCCGCCCAGCACCTTGCACATCAGCGCGCCGGCTTGCAAGCCACCAGCGTAGTTATCGGTCGCGATATGCGATGCAACCTCGACGCCTGCCGCGCTGATATCGACGGTGATGACTGGAATGCCGGCCTTCTCCGCCGTCAGCACGGCGGCTTTCACGCCCTTCGAATCGACCGGCGAGATCACGATCACATCGACCTTCTTCGTGACGAAATCCTGCACGTCGGCGATCTGCTTGCTCAGATCCTGGTTTGCAATTGCAATATCGATTTGCGCGTGATCCTTCGCGGCTTCCGCTTTCATTGCGTTGGCGAGTTCGACGTAGAACGGATGCTGTTGCGTAAGCAGCGATGCGCCAATCTTCACATCGGCGGCGTGGGCGGCGGTTGCAGCGACAGCGGTGACAAGAACGGCCAGGACGGAACGACGAAACATGAACGTGTCTCCAGATATTGTTTAGGGTTGCTGATTACGAAATTCGAGAATCCCTTCTTCCCGCCGGTTCACATCGAGTCCGGCCTTGAGAATCAGGTCGAGCGTGGGTGGGTCGATGGCGTCATCGAGGACCAGTCCGCCCAGGCGGCTTACGTGACAAAACATCTTGCCCTCGCCTTGCAGCGCGGGCTGATACGCAACAACGACAATCCGTTTCGCGTTCTTCAACGCCGCCTTGTATACGTCGGCAAGACGCGGATCGGCGCACAGCAGATTGCCTTCGCGATCAAAACCCATCGCTTCGAGCACTACCAGATCCAGCGACAAAGCCGACAACGATCGCTCCGCGTCAGGACCGAGCAGCACGGTGGAATCGTCATCGAGCGAGCCGCCGGAAAGCCGCAGCTCGCAACGCACGAAACGCTGGACGGTCGGCACCATTGAAATGTCGTTGAGCGTCAGCGCCAGGTTCGAGCGGTCGGCGAGCAAGGGCAAGAGCTTGTGCGTGATCACTCCGGCGCCGATAAACACAGACGCGTGGTCATCGATGAAATCCGCCGCCAGCCTTGCGATCGCCATATCGGCGGCCTGCCGGGTCGCGCTCGCCGGCACCGCCGACAACACGTTTTCGCCCGGCCGTTGCGCGACGTAGCGCGCCTTGCCGAACGCACGGATGAGGTAGCGCTGCTGCTCGAGGTAATTCAGGTCAGAGCGGATGGTGACGCTCGATACGTCGAACGCAGTCGCGAGTTCATCGACCGATACCTCGCCGCGCTTGCGGACAAGTTCGACAATGCGCAGACGTCGATGAAGCGAGTTTTTATTGGCCAGCACGGACAAACCACCTTTGCACTTTCGTTTCGAAAGATTCTAGTTTCGAAACGAAAGAGACGCAAAGCGGTTTATCGTCGGTGTTTACCCGCGCTCGTGGCGCTTTTTAGGCGCGCTTCCGATACCAGATCGCATAGACGCCAATCAGGACGGCCATGAACGCAAATCCGTAGACGAGCGTCATGCGGAATTCGTTGGTGAACGCGGTGGTGATCATGATCGCGGCCATCAGGACCGCGCCGAGCACGCTTCCGACCGGATGCAGGATCATGCGGAAGGACAGCGGAGGCCCGTTGTAGCGCGCGCGGAAGAAAAGATGCGTGACGAAGATCATCAGCCACGCGAACATCGCGCCGAAAATGGCGAGCGACATCATCAAGCCGAAGGCCATCGCCGGCCAGAACGCGGTCAGGACGGTCGCCAGCGCAATGCCGATGGTCGAGACGGAAAGCGCCGCGGTCGGCACGCCGTTCGCGCTCAGGCGCCCGAATCGAGCCGGCGCGTAGCCCGCGCGCGACAGGCTGAACATCATGCGCGTGGTGATATAGAGCTGGCTGTTCATGGCGGACAGCGCCGCGACCAGCACCACGAAGTTGATCACACCCGCCGCGTACGGAACGTGCGTGGCGGCCATCACCTTGACGAACGGACTTTCGTCAGTGCTCGCCTGCGTCCATGGAACGATGGCCAGCATCAGCGCCAGCGTGAGTAAGTAAAACAGCACAAGACGGAAGACGGTCGACCTGAACGCCTTCGCCACTGCGCGTTGAGGATCGCGCGCTTCGCCCGCTGCGACCGCAATGGTCTCGATGTTCAGGTAGCTGAAAATCGACACGATCACCGCGAACCACATGCCTTTCAAGCCGTGCGGAAAGAACCCACCGTGCGCGGTGAAGTTGCTGAACCCCACGCCGGAAGACGTTGGCGCGCCATAGACGAACACGGCGCCGAGCAAAATGAACGCGACGATAGCCACGATCTTCAGCATCGAAAACGCATACTCGATCACGCCGTAGACCTTCACGCTGGCTGCGTTCACGCCGATCAACGCGCCCGAAAACCCGACGATCCAGTACCAGCCCGGCACGTTCGCGAACCAGTACTTCATGAACACGGCAACCGCGCTGACCTCCGTGCCGACGGCGAACACAACCGCCGACCAGTAGGCGTACCGCACGAGAAACCCCGCGAGCGGCCCGATATAAAACTCTGCGTAAGCGCCGAACGAACCCGATGTCGGATGCGCCACCGTCATCTCGGCAAGCGCGCCCATCAGCAACAAGGCGATGACCGCGCCTATCGCGTAACTCAGCAACACGCTCGGCCCGGCAAAGCCAATCGCAAAACCACTGCCCAGAAACAATCCCGTTCCAATCGCCCCGCCAATGGCGATCATCGACATCTGTCCGGCCGTCAGACTCCGGTGCAGCCCCTTCTCCCGTTCGACAATGGTCTCGAACGACCCACGTTCAAAGCTCAAATCAACCTCTTGAAGTCAATATCCGCAACGCTCGCGGACGTAAAAAAGCGAGGCGGCGCGGAAAGTTTCTCCGCGCCGCCTCGCCGATGATGACACACCTTACACGCGTGTCACCTGACTTCAGTCATCGCCTGCTTGTTGCTTACTCGACCTCGACCGCTTCCGGGTTTGGATTGCGCGGGACGGGGCTTTCGTCGAACGTCAGCGACACCTTGTCGTCCGCATCCACGTCGACCGTCACGCGGCCACCCGTCATCAGCTTGCCGAACAGCAACTCGTCAGCCAGCGCACGACGAATCGTGTCCTGGATCAGGCGCTGCATTGGCCGTGCGCCCATCAGCGGATCGAAACCATGCTTCGCGAGGTGCTTGCGCAACGCGTCCGTAAAGACAGCATCGACCTTCTTCTCGTGCAACTGATCTTCCAGTTGCATCAGGAACTTGTCGACCACGCGCATGATGATTTCTTCATCCAGCGAACGGAAGCTGATGATCTGGTCCAGACGATTGCGGAACTCAGGCGTGAACATCCGCTTGATATCGGCCATTTCGTCGCCGGTTTCCCGACGGTTCGTGAAGCCGATAACCGATTTCTGCATCGCTTCAGCGCCCGCGTTCGTCGTCATGATGATGATGACGTTGCGGAAATCTGCCTTGCGACCGTTGTTGTCCGTCAGCGTGCCGTGGTCCATGACCTGCAGCAGCACGTTGTAGATATCCGGATGCGCCTTCTCGATTTCGTCCAGCAACAGCACGCAATGCGGCTTCTTCGTGACGGCTTCGGTCAGCAAACCGCCCTGATCGAATCCGACATATCCCGGCGGCGCGCCGATCAGCCGGCTCACCGCGTGACGTTCCATGTACTCGGACATGTCGAAGCGCAGCAGTTCTATCCCCAGCGTGAACGCCAGTTGCTTCGCAACTTCCGTCTTGCCGACACCCGTCGGACCCGAGAACAGGAATGCGCCGATTGGCTTGTCCGTCTTGCCGAGACCCGCACGCGCCATCTTGATGGCAGCCGCGAGGGCATCGATGGACTGGTCTTGCCCGAACACCACGCTCTTCAGATCCCGATCCAGCGTCTGCAGCTTGCTGCGATCGTCTTGCGACACGCTTTGCGGCGGGACGCGGGCGATCTTCGAGATGATTTCCTCGATCTCATTCTTGCCGATCGTTTTCTTCTGCTTCGACTTCGGCAGGATGCGTTGCGCGGCACCCGCTTCATCGATCACGTCGATTGCCTTGTCGGGCAAATGACGGTCGGTGATGAAACGCGCCGACAGTTCAGCCGCTGCCGAAAGCGCACCCGACGAATACTTCACGCCGTGATGTTCCTCGAACCGTGACTTGAGTCCACGCAGGATCGCGATGGTCTGCTCGACAGTCGGCTCAGCGACATCAACCTTCTGGAAACGACGCGACAACGCTGCGTCTTTTTCGAAGATCCCACGATATTCGGTGAACGTAGTGGCGCCAATGCACTTCAGTTGACCCGACGACAACGCCGGCTTCAGCAGATTGGATGCATCCAGCGTTCCGCCCGATGCAGCACCCGCGCCAATCAGCGTATGAATCTCGTCGATGAACAACACCGCATGCGGGCGTTCCTTCAACTCTTTCAGCACTGTCTTGAGACGCTGCTCGAAATCGCCCCGGTACTTAGTACCGGCGAGCAATGCACCCATATCGAGCGAATACACCTGTGCGTCGGCGAGAATATCCGGCACTTCGCCGCGCGTGATGCGCCAGGCGAGCCCTTCGGCAATGGCGGTCTTACCCACGCCAGCCTCACCCACGAGCAGCGGATTATTCTTCCTGCGGCGGCAAAGTACTTGCACCACACGTTCGACTTCCAGTTCGCGGCCGATCAGCGGATCGATCTTGCCGTCCTTCGCAAGCTGGTTCAGGTTCTGCGTGAACTGCGCAAGAGGGGTTTCCTTTTGCGCTGCCGCGTCTTCCGCTTCCGGATTCGCTTCGCTGCTCGCCTTCGCCGCATCGCCCGTGTTCGTCTTCGCAATACCATGCGAGATGAAATTGACGACGTCGAGGCGCGTCACGCCCTGCTGTTGCAGGTAGTAGACGGCATGCGAATCTTTTTCGCCGAAGATAGCGACCAGCACGTTCGCGCCGGTGACTTCCTTCTTTCCATTCGACGTTGATTGCACATGCATGATCGCGCGCTGAATTACGCGCTGAAAACCAAGCGTGGGCTGAGTATCGACGTCGTCCGTGCCGGGCACGGTGGGCGTGTTGTCATGAATGAAATTGCGCAGGTTTTGCCGCAAATCTTCAATGTTTGCTGCGCATGCACGCAACACTTCAGCCGCGGTCGGGTTGTCCAACAAGGCCAGTAAAAGATGCTCGACCGTAATGAACTCGTGCCGCGCCTGACGTGCTTCCATAAACGCCATGTGCAGACTGACTTCCAGTTCCTGGGCAATCATGCTTCCTCCATCACACACTGCAGCGGATGACCCGCTTGCCTCGCGTGGCTAACGACTTGCTCAACTTTGGTCGACGCGATGTCCCGCGTATAGACCCCACAAACTCCCCTGCCTTCGCGATGAACCTTCAGCATGATCTGCGTCGCAGTCTCACGATCCTTATTGAAATGTTCCTGCACGACGAACACGACGAATTCCATCGGCGTGAAGTCGTCATTCAACAGCACCACTTTGTACATGGACGGCTGTTTGAGCTTCTGTTCCTGCCGCTCCAGTACGGTGCCATCCTGCTTGTTGGGATTGATCGCCATACGCCCATTCTAAACAACTTGGACAGGCTCGCCATCTCGCCAAAACTCCGTTCGCCGTAGGGGCCGAATCGATGTCGCCGCACACTTCGCGCGACCTGTCGCTTGCTGAATCCCGCCGGCTCTTTTTACCGAACCGGCCCTCTTGAAACACCGTTGAATCCAGTATCGCACAGCTCTCAAAAAAACGAATTGTTCACCTTGTGCGGCCTGCCCTGGTCACTTCCTGGACGACTTTGCTGCGGCTCGTACAAGCGATACGGCCCGCCAACATTGCGCACGTCTCGTGCCGCTTCCTGCCTGTACTGCATGTGCGTCGATTATGCGACTTTTCAAGATGGCGTGCTTGTGCGGCGGGATACGCGCAAAGCGGGAAAAACCCTTGAAATGAGGCATTTACAACGGCTTTACGGCCATCTCAAAATTTTCTTGACACCTGATTTAAGAGATTAAACAATCAAATTGGCACTTTTTTCCGAAGCGTTTCAGGTGAAGAAAGGCCGAGGTGAGCTTGTGAGGAGGGGGCGGCTCACATAGTGGGTCGTCAAGCTTTTCGAGCGTGCTCGTGGTAGCGACGAGAGTAAGAGGGGACGTGATGTCAACAGGTACGGTCAAATGGTTCAACGACGCGAAAGGCTACGGATTCATCACGCCCGATGAAGGCGGCGAAGATCTGTTTGCACATTTCTCGGCGATACAGATGAATGGTTTCAAGACGCTCAAGGAGGGCCAGAAGGTCAGCTTCGAGATTGTCCAGGGACCAAAGGGCAAACAGGCATCGAACATCCAGGAATCTGCCTGACCGTTCGAAAAGCGCACAGTCCTCGAAACCCGGCTGCGAGCCGGGTTTTTTTGTTTTGGGACGGGAAACGGACGAAAAAAGCCCAGATGCCTTTCGGTTGCATCGGGGCCTCAGCCATTTACTACATGTCCAGTTGCACGCCTACATATTCTCGACCAGCACCTGCCCGAACCCTGAACACGACACTTGAGTCGCGCCTTCCATCTGGCGTGCGAAGTCATAGGTGACGCGTTTTTGCAGGATCGATGCTTCCATCGACTTGATGATGATGTCGGCGGCTTCGATCCAGCCCATATGGCGCAGCATCATTTCCGCCGAAAGAATCTCCGAGCCAGGATTCACGTAATCCTTGCCCGCGTACTTCGGCGCCGTGCCATGTGTAGCTTCGAACATGGCGACCGAATCCGACATGTTCGCGCCCGGCGCAATGCCGATTCCGCCAACTTGCGCCGCCAGAGCGTCGGAAACGTAGTCACCGTTCAGGTTGAGCGTGGCGATCACATCGTATTCGGCGGGACGCAACAGGATCTGCTGCAAGAAGGCGTCCGCGATCACGTCCTTCAATACAACGTCATTACCCTTCGGGTTCTTGATCTTCATCCACGGGCCGCCATCGATCAGCTCGGCCGCGAACTCCTTTTGCGCGAGCGCGTAGCCAAAGTCACGGAATGCGCCTTCCGTGAACTTCATGATGTTGCCCTTGTGCACGAGCGTGACCGAACTGCGGTTGTTGTCGAGTGCGTACTGGATTGCCTTGCGAACCAGGCGCTCCGTGCCTTCACGCGACACCGGCTTGATCCCGATACCCGATGTCTCCGGAAACCTGATCTTTTTCACGCCCATCTCTTCCTGCAGGAACTTGATGATCTTCTTCGCGCCTTCGGACTCCGCCGGCCATTCAATACCGGCGTAGATGTCCTCGGAGTTCTCGCGGAAAATGACCATGTTGGTCTTCTCCGGCTCGCGCACCGGCGACGGTACGCCCTTGAAGTACTGGACCGGGCGCAGGCAGACGTACAAGTCGAGTTGCTGGCGCAGCGCGACGTTGAGCGACCGGATACCGCCGCCCACCGGCGTGGTGAGCGGTCCCTTGATCGAAACGACATATTCCTTCAGCACGTCCAGCGTTTCGTCGGGCAGCCAGACGTCAGGGCCGTAAACCCTGGTCGCCTTCTCCCCGGCGAAGATTTCCATCCAGTGAATCTTCTTCTTGCCGCCGTACGCTTTTTCCACGGCTGCGTCGACGACCTTGATCATCACCGGTGTGATGTCCACGCCCGTGCCGTCGCCTTCAATAAACGGAATGATCGGCTGGTCGGAGACATTGAGGGTGTAATCGGCGTTGACGGTGATCTTCTCACCCTCCGTCGGAACCACGATGTGCTGATACGGCATGAGCGACTCCAATTCAAACTGGACTATTAGATAAGGAAATGCACGGAAATCGGTGGCAAAAAAAGAGGTAGCCAGACAATGTCGCCAGCCTTGCAGCCAAGGCCGGCGCACGTTCGATACGGCTTCGAAGGCTATTCTAGCCCACGGTATGAAGCGTCCGCCCGGATGGCGCGTATGCCGGTTCCGTGATGTTGGTGCATTAAGATGCCGGCATTCGCCATTTACCGCACCGACACTGCACCAGACGCCATGCCGCTGATTGCGCTCAATAAACCGTTCGGCACGATCTGCCAGTTTTCAGCGCACGAGAAACATCCGTCGCTTGCTGAATGGATCGACACGCCCGGCGTGTACCCCGCGGGCCGGCTCGATACCGACAGCGAAGGCCTGCTCCTGCTCACCGACGACGGCGCGCTTCAGGCGCGCATTTCAGAACCGCGTCACAAACTCGTGAAACGATATTGGGCGCAAGTCGAAGGCGCGCCCGATGCCGCCGCGCTCGAACGGCTGGCCGCAGGCGTCGATCTGGGAGATTTCGTCACGCGCCCATGCAAGGTGAAGTTGGTCGAGTCGGTGGAAGCGCTTTGGCCGCGCACCCCGCCCATTCGATACCGCGCCGCCATCCCGACGACGTGGATCGAGTTATCGATTACTGAAGGGCGAAACCGGCAAGTACGCCGCATGACGGCGGCCGTCGGGTATCCGACTTTGCGGCTGGTGCGCACCGGCATAGGCGCGCTCGATGTCTTCGGCCTCGGCCTCGCACCCGGCGCATCAATGAACCTGCCCGCTCGTGCGCCCTGGAACGGCATCGTTTAATTGATGCCCGTTTGAGTGTTGCATCGCGCGCACCACATTACGAATTAATTTCGGCTTCCAAACGATCTTCTGCTGACCGCCTTGCGTTATCCCATAAAAACTCACGTCAACCGACTCACCGCATGCGGCGTTATTCGCAGCAGATGCCTTAAAACGCCATCCGGCATTAGCGAAGAACTGCAACGAACAACCCTTTTATGAAGGCTTTACGTAAGGTTCAAGTGCTCGCAGCGGGATCGACATTTTTGTTCGAGACCCCTGTCAACCAAAAGGTGGATGGCTCGTTTACCGACATGACTCCATCGACCGGGTCATAAGGTTAAATCAAACTAAAGCTGAGGATTCACAACATGAACAAACTGATCGCTGCTCTCGTCGCTGGCCTGTTCGCAACGGCTGCATTCGCACAAGCTTCGGCACCGGAAGCATCGGCTCCTGCAGCTGCTTCGACCGCTCACAAGTCGGCACACAAGAAGTCGACCCACAAGAAGGCTACGCACAAGAAGGCAGCTTCGGCTGCTGCAGCTTCGGCCGCGTCGGAGTAAGTCGCATCAATTGGTCATAGATCGCGGCAACGCGACGCTAATACCAAGTAGTGCTGTCGCTCACGCGACATTAAAGGCAGACACCTTCAGAGGTTCTGCCTTTTTCTTTTTGCACGTGCTCAAGTAACATGCGCCAGTCATGCCGGATCATTCAGTCTACCGGCTTTATCCCGTGAGGAGTTTCGCCGTGCGTCTTTCGTGGTCTTCATCGATGTCCCCCCGCTCAATCCCGTCGTTCAACCTTGGCCGTCTGGTTCGCCGTGCGCTCGTCGTGGTTGCCATGCCGCTCATTTCGCTTGGCGCACACGCGCAGCAAATGCCGCCGGGCGCCAAGCAACCCGGAGACTTTCCGCACACCAAGCTCACGGCCGGCATGTATGTGATCGACGCCGCCATTGCTTCATCCGACGCCGATCGCGAGCAAGGCCTGATGTATCGCACGAAGCTCGCGCCCAACGAAGGCATGCTGTTCGTGTTCAACGAACGTGCCGTGCATTGCTTCTGGATGAAAAACACGTTGATCCCGCTGTCGATTGCTTTTATTCGCGAGGACGGCACGGTGACGGATATCGATGAAATGCAGGCCGAGACGGAGAACAACCATTGCCCACGCAACAACGGCGTGTACGCGCTTGAGATGAGCAAGGGCTGGTTCACCGCAAAGGGAATCAAGCCTGGAATGAAGATCGAGGGATTGCCGCCCGTGCAGTAACGCACTCCGGCGCCTGGAATCCCCGGCCGCGCCCGTAAATGACTTTGGAGCCGGCTGTCGCTTTCGGGCGCGCGCCGGCTTTTTGCGTTGTGGGACGCGCGAGGCGCCTCCAGCGCACTTATTCGCCGTTTTTGGCGGGCTGGCAAGATTCCTGCAAAGAGAGCCTCGACGCGCTATCCTGATAAACCAGCGAAACACGCATAGCGCTTCGCTCCGGAGCCGCCAAACCGCCATTTTCAGCATTCGGCCGGTTCGGCAACAAAAAGCTCCATCCAATCAACAGGAGGTTCAAGTGCCCCGCAAGACTCCCATCGACCGCTATCGGAATATTGGTATCAGCGCTCATATCGATGCCGGCAAGACCACGACCACCGAACGCATTCTTTTCTACACTGGCGTGAATCACAAAATTGGTGAGGTTCACAACGGCGCGGCGACGATGGACTGGATGGAGCAGGAACAGGAGCGCGGCATCACCATCACCTCTGCCGCCACCACGGCCTTCTGGAAAGGCATGGCCGGGAATTACCCTGAACATCGTATCAACATCATCGATACACCCGGACACGTCGACTTCACCATCGAAGTGGAACGGTCTATGCGCGTGCTCGACGGCGCCTGTATGGTCTACGACTCGGTCGGTGGCGTGCAGCCGCAATCCGAAACCGTATGGCGCCAGGCCAATAAATACAAGGTTCCGCGCATTGCGTTCGTGAACAAGATGGACCGCGTGGGCGCCGACTTCTTCCGCGTGCAGCGTCAGATTGGCGAGCGCCTGAAAGGCGTCGCCGTGCCGATGCAAATCCCCGTGGGCGCCGAAGATCATTTCCAGGGCGTGATCGACCTGGTCAAGATGAAGGCGATCATTTGGGACGAAGCCAGTCAGGGCGTGCTGTTCGAGTATCAGGAAATCCCTGAGAACCTGCTCGCAACCGCCGAGGAATGGCGCGAGAAGATGATCGAAGCGGCCGCGGACGCCAACGAAGCGCTGATGGACAAGTACATCGGCGGTGAGGAAATCAGCGAAGACGAGATCAAGGCGGCCATCCGGTCACGGACGCTGCGCAGCGAGATCGTGCCAATGTTCTGCGGCAGCGCGTTCAAGAACAAGGGCGTGCAGGCGATGCTCGACGCGGTGATCGACTATCTGCCGTCGCCGGCGGACGTGCCCGCCATCATGGGCGTGGACGAGTACGACAAGGAAGCGGAACGTCATCCGACTGACGAAGACCCGTTCTCTGCGCTCGCGTTCAAGATCATGACGGATCCTTTCGTGGGCCAGTTGATCTTTTTCCGCGTGTATTCGGGCGTCGTGAATTCCGGCGATACCGTCTACAACGCCATCAAGGAGAAGAAAGAGCGACTCGGCCGGATTCTCCAGATGCATGCGAACGAGCGTCAGGAAATCAAGGAAGTGCGCGCAGGCGATATCGCCGCGGCCGTGGGTTTAAAAGAAGCGACGACCGGCGACACGCTGTGCGACCCCGCTCATCCGATCATTCTGGAACGCATGATCTTCCCGGAACCGGTGATCTCCCAGGCCGTCGAGCCGAAGACGAAGCCCGACCAGGAAAAGATGGGTATCGCGTTGAACCGGCTCGCGCAGGAAGATCCCTCGTTCCGCGTGCAGACCGACGAGGAATCCGGCCAGACGATCATTTCCGGCATGGGCGAGCTGCACCTGGAAATTCTTGTCGACCGGATGCGCCGGGAGTTTGGCGTTGAAGCGACCGTCGGCAAGCCGCAGGTGGCGTATCGCGAGACCATTCGCATTCCGGTTGAAGATATAGAAGGCAAGTTCGTCAAGCAGTCGGGCGGCCGCGGTCAGTACGGTCATGTGGTGCTGAAGCTGGAACCGCAAAAACCGGGTACCGGCTATGAATTTGTCGATGCCATCAAGGGCGGCGTGGTTCCGCGCGAATACATTCCGGCCGTGGACAAGGGCGTCCAGGAAACGCTGAAGGCGGGTGTGCTGGCGGGTTATCCGGTCGTCGACGTCAAGGTGACGCTGACTTTCGGCTCGTACCACGACGTCGACTCGAACGAAAACGCGTTCCGCATGGCTGGATCGATGGCGTTCAAGGACGGCATGCGCAAAGCCAAGCCGGTGCTGCTCGAACCGATGATGGCCGTGGAGGTGGAAACGCCCGAGGACTTCATGGGCAACGTGATGGGCGATTTGTCGTCACGGCGCGGCATCGTTCAGGGGATGGAGGACATTGCCGGTGGCGGCGGCAAGCTGGTTCGCGCCGAAGTGCCGCTCGCGGAAATGTTCGGCTATTCAACGACGCTGCGCTCGCTGACTCAAGGCCGCGCGACCTACACGATGGAGTTCAAGCATTACTCCGAGACGCCGAACAACGTCGCGGAAGCCATCGTTAATTCGAAGTCGAAGTAAACATCGTCGAGTTTGGAGCTTGATGCAGAGCTAGATTCAAAGCGAAGTTTGCTGAAGTCCGCTGAAGTCGGCTGTTTTTTGCCGGTGGCAGCGGACTTTTTCATGCGTTTATCCATCGGCCAGCGGGAGACAGAATGAGCGACGAACAGCAACATGACCACGATCACACCGACTGGCGCGAGAACGGCGTCAAGGTCATCAAGGGCGATCAGCTCGATACCAACACGGCCCAGACGCCCGGCATGAACCGCGCGGCTGCGATCAATGCCGCGCGCGTCGGCGCGCAGAAGATCTGGGCCGGCACGGTCACGATCCATCCGAATGCCAAGACCGGGGCGCATCATCACGGAGCCCTCGAAAGCGTGATCTACGTGGTGCGCGGACAGGCGCGCATGAAATGGGGCAATCACCTGGAATTCACGGCCGAGGCCGGCCCGGGCGATTTCATCTTCGTGCCGCCTTACGTGCCGCATCAGGAGATCAACGCGCTGACCGATGAACCACTCGAATGCGTCCTCGTGCGCAGCGACAACGAGGCGGTCGTGGTGAACCTGAACATCGATGCCGTGGAGCAGCCCGAAGAAGTGTTTTGGGTCGATCCGATCCACAAACATCCGCATCAGCACTGATAGATAGCGCTTGGATAACCCTCTTCCAGGGCGAAAATAATGCCGAGCGAAACGCGGGCCGGAAACGGAACGTAATTTGCTCCGCTAAACTGGATGTGCGCCGGAAAGCTGCTTTGAGCCGCGCCGGCGTGCGCAGTGTCGTCGAGTCAAGAACAACAACCGAACCCAGAACCGGACAGCCCGATGAAGAAAACCGTCACCACGCCCTTTTTCTCCGATTCCACGCTCGACGCAGCGCGCAACTCAACGGGAGAACTGGGCAACCATGCCATCGATGAATTCAAGGCCGGCCGGCTCTCGCGGCGCGAGTTGCTCAGGCACGCAAGCCTGCTGGGTTTGTCGACGGCGGCGTTGGCAGCGGGAGGCTTGCTCGGCATGCCTTCGGCACGCGCCCAGGCGCCTGCCGGGAAACCCGGCGCGACGATCCGCGTGGCGCATCTGACACCGTCGGGTCAGGTCGATCCGCTGACCGTGACCGATCCGGCCGGCCTCGCACTGATCAACCAGACGGGCGAATTCCTGATCGACGACGACGGCCAAGCGCTCGTCCTGCGCCCTTCTCTCGCGCTTTCGTGGAAACCCAACGCGAAGGGCGATGTGTGGACGTTCAAGCTGCGCCCGAACGTCAAATTCCACGACGGCCAGTCGATGACCGCCAAGGACGTCGCCGCGACCTTCAACCGTCTGGCCGATCCGGGCAGCGGTTCGGCGGCTTTGTCGGTGCTGAAGGGCGTGTTGTCGAAGGGGTCGGTGAAGGCCACTGACGACATGACGGTCGAGTTTCATCTCGATGCGCCGAACGGCAATTTCCCGTATTACGTTTCGTCCGATACCTACAACGCCGTGATCCTGCCGGCGAATTTCAGCGGCACCTACGAGAAGTCGTTTCCCGGCACGGGCCCGTTCAAATTCGAGTCCTACACGCCGAAGGTGGGTGCATCGTTCGTGCGGAACCCCGATTATTGGGGCGAAAAGGCGTTGCCGGAGCGCATCAAGTTCTCCTTCTACGCCGATGAACAATCCGAACTCCTCGCGCTGCAGGGACGCCAGGCCGACGTGATGGGCGACTTTACCGTCCAGGGCGGCCTGAGCATGATGACGAACCCCGAGTTCAAGGTGCTGGGCGTGAAGTCGAGCGCGCATCGACAGATGCACATGCGCACCGACACCGGTCCTTTCAAGGACAAACGCGTGCGTCAGGCGCTGGCCCTCGCGGTGAATCGCGAAGTGATCGTGAAGGGTCTGTTCAAGGGGCACGCCGCGCTTGGGAACGACAGTCCGTTCTCGCCGGTGTTTCCATCGAGCGATCTGAGCGTGCCGCAACGCAAGATGGACTTGGCGAAAGCCAAGCAGTTGCTCGCGGCCGCCGGCGTGCCGAATGGTTTCGATGTCACCCTCACCACCGAAAAGTACATGGAGATTCCCGACCTCGCGGTGGTGATCCAGAACGCGGCGAAGGCGATCGGCATCAAGATCACATTGAAGGTCGAGAGCCAGGAGTTGTATTACGGCGCGGGAACGTATGGCAAATCGGACTGGCTCGATTCGCCGCTCGGCATCACGGATTACGGACATCGCGGGGTGCCCAATGTGTTCCTGAATGCGCCGCTTACCAGCGAAGGCACGTGGAACGCGGCGCACTTCAAGAACCCGCAGTACGACAAGCTGGTCGCGGATTTCGTGGCGGCGCTCGACGTCGCATCGCAAAAAAAGCTGTCGGGGCAGATTCAGACGCTCCTGCTCGACGAAACCCCGGTCGTCATTCCGTACTTCTACGACCAGTTGATCGTCACGCGGGCGAACGTGAAAGGCGTGCGCTTCAACGCCATTTCGCAGTTGTATTTCGAACGCGCGACCATCGGCGCCTAGCCGTTGATCCGAGGACGCCCTGAGTCATGAACACCGCCTCTACTTCGGCACCTGCTGCAAAGCCACGCGGTGAATACGGCAGCGCACTACGCATTGCGCGGTTTATCGGCGTGCGGCTGTTTCTGGCGGCAATCACGCTGTGGCTGCTTTCCGTGATCGTATTCGCGGGCGGCCAGTTGCTTCCCGGCGATGTCGGCCGTGCAATCCTCGGCCCTCTCGCCGACGCACGCGCAGTCGCTGCGCTCAACCATCAACTCGGTGTCGACCGGCCGTTGCTCACGCAGTACGCCGCGTGGATAGGCCATTTCCTTCGCGGCGACATGGGCGAGTCGTATTCGTATCGCGCGCCGGTTGCGCCTTTCATCGGCGCTGCGCTGCTCAACTCGGCGAAACTCGGGGCGCTGGCGTTTATCGTCGTGGTGCCTCTGGGAATTGCCGGCGGCGTGTACGCCGCGCTGCACGAGGGCCGCTGGATCGACCGGACGATCAGCATCACGGGGTTGTCGGCGACGGTCGTGCCTGAGTTCGTATCGTCGATTGTGCTGATTCTCGTGTTCGGCATCTGGCTGCAATGGCTGCCAATCGAAGCGACGTATCCGCCCGGGTCGAACGTGCTGGTTCAATTGCAGCATCTGATCCTGCCCGTGTTGCCGCTCGTGCTCGTGTTCTTCGGGTATATCGCCCGGATGGCGCGTGCGGGAACCGTGGAAGCACTCGATGCCGACTACACCCGCACCGCGATCCTCAAGGGCTTGCCGCGCCGCGTGGTGATCATGCGGCACGTGTTGCGCAATGCGCTGCTGCCGACCGTCACGGTGGCCGCGACGCAACTCGGCTACATGATCGGCGGCCTGGTCGTCGTGGAGACGCTGTTCCATTACCAGGGCATCGGCTCGCTGATCTACAACGCCGCGAAGGGCAAGGACTTCCCGATGCTCGAAGCGGGCGTGCTGACCATCGGCGTGATCTATACGACGGCCAATCTGATCGCCGACGGGTTGTACGTGGTGCTGAATCCGCGCTTGCGGGTGAGGAATGCGCAATGAGCACTGCCACCGCCGCACCGTCATATACAGCACCCAAGTACGAGCGCACCAAAGCACTCTTGCGTTCGCCCACATTCCTGGTCGGCGCGCTGATCCTGCTGTTCTGGGTCGCGTGCGCAATCGGCGGGCATTGGGTCGTGCCGCAAGATCCCTACGCGTCCGATCCGCTGAATTCCCTCACGCCGCCCGACGGTACGCACTGGTTCGGCACCGATCAGCTCGGCCGCGATGTCTTCGCCCGCGTGATCGTCGGCGCGCGGGACATTCTCACCATTGCGCCCTTGGCGACGCTGCTCGGCACGGTCGCGGGAACGGCCGTCGGCTTGATCGTCGGTTATTTCGATGGCTGGGTGGACAACGTCGTAGGCCGTCTGATCGACGCGGTCCTCGCGCTGCCGCTCGTGATCGTCGCGCTGCTCGCGCTCGCTGCCGTGGGCGCGAGCAACCTGACCGTGATCCTCGTGATCGGCATCACGTTCACACCGATCACCGCGCGCACCGTGCGCGCCGCCGTGTTCGCCGAGCGCAATCTCGACTACGTGCTCGCGGCCCAGCTTCGCGGCGAAAATGCGTTCTACATCATGTTCGCGGAAATCCTGCCGAACGTGCTGCAGCCGATCATCGTGGAGACGACTGTGCGGCTCGGCTACGCAATCTTCTCGGTCGCGACGCTGTCGTTTCTCGGCTTCGGTATTCAACCGCCATCGGCAGACTGGGGTCTTGCGCTCTCCGAGTGCTACACGCTGATGGCAGGCGGCGCGTGGTGGACGGTCGTCTTCGATGCCGCCGCGATCGCCTCGCTGGTCGTGGGCGTCAATCTGGTTGCAGACGGCATACAGGGAGTGCTCGACCGATGAACGGCCCGCCTCCATCCGCTTTCCCTATCTTCGATGGATCGAAGAGCGCCGAAACCGATGCGCTGACCATCGTCGGCCTGACGGTCGCGTATCGCACGCGCGGACGTGATCGCGAGATCCTGCAGGACATCTCGCTGCGAGTGAAACGTGGCGAGGCGTACGGGCTCGTCGGCGAATCGGGCTGCGGGAAGTCCACTGCCGCGCTCGCCGTGCTGCGTTACCTGCCGCGCAACGGCCGCGTGAAAGCGGGCAAGATTTCTATCGCAGGGCACGACATTTCGTCGATGAACGCCGACGCTTTGCGGCACATGCGCGCGAATGCGGTTTCCATGGTGTACCAGGACCCGGGGCGCGCGCTGAATCCGTCGCTGACGATTGCGCGGCAGGTGTCGGAGGCGTTCGAACTGGCGGGTTCGTCGGTTAGCGAGGCGCTGGAGCGCACCATCGATATCTTGCGGCGCGTGCGCATCTCGTCGCCCGAGCGCGTGATGGAGAGCTACCCGCATCAGTTGTCGGGCGGCATGCAGCAGCGCGTGGTGATCGCAATGGCGCTGGCGTGCAACCCGGAACTGCTGATCCTCGATGAACCCACGACCGGCCTCGACGCAACCGTCGAAGCCGAAGTGCTCGACCTGATTGCGCAACTGCGCAAAGAACTCGGCACGGCGGTGCTGTTCATCAGCCACAACCTCGCGGTGATCGGGCGCATGTGCGACCGCGTCGGCGTGTTGTACGCGGGGAAACTGGTCGAAGAAGGCGCCACGCGCGATGTGTTTGCGAAGCCCCGGCATCCTTACACGGTCGGGCTTTTGCGCTGCCTGCCGACCACCGGGCGAAGCAAGGACACGGGCCGCCTCGATACCATTCCCGGCTCGCTGCCGCTGCCGGGAACCGTGACGCAGGGTTGCATCTACGCGCAACGCTGCAAGCTCGCCGATGACCGGTGTCATCGTGAAGCGCCGCCGCCTTATCGCGTTCAGGCGGCGTTCGGCGATCAGATGTCGCGATGCCACTACCACGAACGCGCGACCGAGTTGCCGCGCGCCACGCCCGAGGTCTTGGGCGAGCGTCCGCAACGTGATGAAACGGCGATTGCGCTGCGGGCGGTGGGTTTGTCGAAGACGTTTCATGCCGGCGGGGAATCCATACGCGCGGTCCACGATGTGTCGATGGAACTTGCGCTTGGCGAAACGCTCGGTCTCGTAGGGGAATCAGGCAGCGGTAAAACGACGCTCGCGAAGCTCTTGCTCGGACTGTTGTCTCCGGACGCGGGCGGATCCATTGAACTCGATGGCGCAACGCTCCCGCCGCGCGTCACGAGCCGCAACGACGAACAAGTGAAGTCGCTGCAGATCGTGTTCCAGAATCCGGACTCGGCGTTGAATCGCGCGCATTCGGTGCGGCGGCTGATCGCGCGGTCGTTGTCCAAACTGGGCGCGTTGCGCGGCGCCGCGAAAGAGGCGCGTTTGCAGTCGCTCACTGCGGCCGTCCGTTTGCCCGAACGTTATCTGAGTTCGCGCACCCAGCAGTTGTCGGGCGGGTTGAAGCAGCGCGTTGCGATTGCGCGTGCGTTTGCGGGCGATCCGCGCGTAGTCGTGTGCGATGAACCCACCTCCGCACTCGATGTCTCCGTGCAAGCCGCCATCCTGAACCTGCTCGCAGACCTGCAGCGCGAACGCGGCGTGAGCTACGTTTTCATCTCGCACGATCTGCACGTCGTGCGGTATCTGTCGGACCGTATCGCCGTGCTGTATCTCGGACGGCTGATGGAAATCGGCCGCGCCGCCGATGTCTTCGATGGCCCGCATCATCCTTATACGGAGGCGCTGTTGTCATCGGTGCCGGCGCTCGATGGAGCGGGCGCGGCGCGGGAGCGCATCCGGTTATCGGGCGAATTGCCGAGCGCGGCGAATCCGCCATCGGGCTGCGTATTCCATACGCGTTGTCCAAGGAAGATCGGCGCAATTTGCGAGCAGCGGGAACCGCCGTATGCGGATGCTGCGAATGGACATCGGATTCGATGTCATATTCCGCTGGAAGAGCTGAGGCAATTGCAGAAGGTAGAGTGAGCCGGAATCACGTTGATGGAACCAATCGTCGCGCGTCGCCTCATATCGAGTTCAATGTCCGACATGAGGGATACAACATGAAGCGAAACATCTCAGCGGCCTTTGCGCTTGCTATAGTCACGACGTTCGGCGCCGTCTCCCTTGCCCAGGCCCAGCAAGCTGCGCCCCAGGCCCCGGCAGTCGACCCCAGCTTTTCCGCGTACACCCTCGCGCAGGAATGCGCGCAAAAAAGCGATAACGCCGCGCAAGGACAATGCATTGGCGCGGTGCGCGGCATTGTTCGCGGGTATCAATACGGCGTGTTGTTCCTCGGGCAGCGTTCGCAATTGAACCCCAACGAGACGCAGAACGTGTCGCTGTGCCTGAGCAATACGCCGGTGTCCACGCTAGTGGATGAGTTTCTTGCCGATGCCAAGCAAGTCGATGAAGCCGCACTCAGACGCACGCCCGCCGAGGTTGCCGTCCTCGGCTCGGTGCACTCGCATCACGCCTGCATGTAGGTGGTTTAAAGCATTTCAAGCGAGCGCTTTGACTTTGGCGGTTTGAAGTGTGCATCGATTTGCGCCAGCTCTTGCGCCGACAAGTCGATATCGCGCGCTGCCGCATTTTCCGTGACATGCGCAACGGTGGACGCCTTTGGTATTGCAATGACTTGCGGTTGCTGCAGAACCCACGCGAGCGCGATTTGCGTCGGTGAAACGCCGCGTGCGCCGGCGATATCGTTCAGCACGCTTTGCTTGGGCAAGCGCGAATGATCGACCGGGCTATAGGCCATCGCAGGCATGTTCCGTTCGCGCATCCAGGGCAGCAGATCGAACTCCGGACCGCGGCGCGCCACGTTGTACAGGATCTGATTGGTGGCGCACTGGTTGCCGTTTTCAAGCGCGAACAATTCGATCATGTCGTCGGTGTCGAAATTGCTGACGCCCCAATGACGGATCTTGCCGGCAGCCTTGAGACTTTCGAACCCGGCGATCACACCTTCGATATCTTCGCCGCCGCGCCAGTGCAGCAAATACAGATCAATACGATCGGTTTGCAAACGCTTCAGACTACGCTCACAAGCGGCCTTCACGCCCGCTTCGCTGCCGTTATGCGGATAGACCTTGCTGACAATGAACAACTCGTTGCGTCGAGCGCCCAGCGCTTCGGCGATGAGTTTTTCACTGTCGCCATCGCCATACATCTCGGCGGTATCGATAAGCGTCAGTCCCAGGTCGACGCCCGCCTGCAGCGCCTTGATCTCCTCGCTGCGCTTACGCGCGTTTTCGCCCATCTCCCATGTTCCCTGACCCAGTGCGGAGATCTGTTCGCCGGACGGCAGATGGACGGTTTTGTGCGGTGAAGTCATCGGAAGCCTCGCTCAGTCTTGAAGTCTCATTGGGCTGCGGATGAGCGTAGCAGTTCAACATTTCACTAAACGGATGCGTGCCCCTCGCGTTTTTCATCGGGCGACACGCGTCCTTTTCAATGATCAGACCAGGCCCACCAACAGCGGTCCCAGCAGTGTCAGCAAGACATTCGCCAGCGCATACGTGATCGCGAACGGCACGGTAGGAACCGCGCTTTCCGTCTTGTCGAGCAGCGCGCCAAATGCCGGGTTCGCGCTGCGCGATCCGGTCAGCGCGCCCGCCAGCAGCGCGGCGTTGTTGTACTTGAGGACGTAGCGGCCGAAAATCATGGTGAGGATGAGCGGCACTACCGTGACGACCACTCCGAGCAGGAAGATCGTCATGCCGCTTTGCTTCACCGTCACTACAGCTTGCAATCCCGAGTTCAAACCGACCGCAGCCACAAACGCGGCGAGCCCGAAATCCTTCATCAATTGCGACGCCGCCGATGGCATCACGCCGTACATGGGATGCTTGCCGCGCATCCAGCCGAACAGGAGGCCGGCGAGCAGGCAACCGCCGCCTGAACCGAGCGTCAGCGGCACGCCGCCAACGGTCACCACGATCAGGCCGATCAGCAAGCCCAGGACAATGCCCACGCCCATGTAGATGAAGTCGGTCTTGTTCGTGACCGGGAGTTCGTAACCGGCGGCATCGACGGCGCGTTTTGTGTCCTGCGGCGACCCATAGAAGGTGATCACGTCGCCATGTTCGAGCTTGGTTTCGGGCAGGATCGGCAACGGCTGGTCGGCACGCCTGATCTCCTGCACAAAAACGCCGTGACGCAGATCGCGATCCACGGTCGTGCGCATCGCGGCGATCGTCATGTGATTCATGCCCTTGCGCGTGAAGACGCCTTGCCGGTTCTGCATCACGACGCTGATGCCATCCGTATCCGCTACCTCCTCGCCAATGTCCGGCGCGGTTGCGACCATCACCTCGCGGCGTCCGACCACAAGCACGACGTCGTCGGCTTGCAGCATCACGTCCGGACGAGGTTCCAGCGCCTTGCCTGCGCGCCTGATGCGCTCGATGGTGATCATGTCCGCGCCAGCCAGCTCGATCTCGGCGACCGTCCGTCCTGCAGCGCCATTTGACCCGAGCGCGGCGCCCGCCGCGTTGCCGCCGGTAATCCGGTAAGCGCGGCCGACCAGCTCCGGCAAGGCCGCTGTCTGCCCCGGACCATGCGCGACGGTGCTGCCAAGCAGGCTCTTCTCGGCTTCAACGGCCGCCTCCCTCAGGCCTTGTCCCATGAACTTCGGCAAGATGTTCACGCATACGATGATCGCGCCGAGCGACCCGAACACATAGGTCACGGCGTAGGCAATGGCGACATCGGACTGCAAGGACTTGGTCTCGGCGACGGGCAAGCCGAGACGCGCGATGGCGTCGCCCGCTGTACCAATGATCGCGGATTGCGTGAGTGCGCCGCCGGCCAGCCCGGCGGCAATGCCCTTGTTCAACCCGAAGAGCTTGGCGCAGATCAGCACGGTGACAAGAGCTGAAACCGCGAGGAAAACCGCCATTGCGATTTCACGCAGCGTCTTGCGCGACAAGGAGTTGAAAAACTGCGGACCGGAGTCGTAACCGACTGCGTAGATGAAGATGGCGAACATGACGGACTTGACGCCGTTATCGATCTGCACGCCGAACTGGCTGATGACCACCGCGGCCAGCAAGGACCCGCCTACTCCGCCAAGCTGGAACTTCCCGAAGTTGATCTGGCCAATGAAGTACCCCACCGCGAGCGACAGGAACAACGCTATTTCCGGAGACTTCGTGAAAATCTGGTGTATCCATTCCATGGTGCCCTCGCTAGATTGTGTTCCCGTCCGACCTTGACTGCTCAGCGCGTTTCGTTACGCGTTTGTTGTGCTTTTTAAAACGCTATCCCAGCTTGCCTGCGAGCCCGACAACCAACGGACCCATCAGCGGCAGCAGCACGTTCGACAACGCATACGTGATGGTGTAACCAATAACAGGTGTTGCGTTGCCCGTCACCCCAACCAGTGCGCTGATTGCAGGAGTGCTGCATTGCTGGCCCGCTATTGCGCCAAGCAGCATGGGAACCTCTAGTTTGAGCAGCCATCGCCCGATCGCGAGCGATACCAGCGCCGGCCCGAGGGTGATGACAACGCCCGCGAGAGGCAAGGCGATACCGTATTCACGGATGAGGCGGATTGCATCGGCGCCCGCGCCGAGTCCTACAGCGGCGATAAACGTGCACAACCCGAAATCCTTCAGCACTTGCGCGGCGGCCGAAGGCAGGGAGCCGATCACCGGGAAGCGCGAACGAATCCAGCCGAACAGCAGACCTGACAGAAGACACCCGCCGCCCGTGCCGAGGGTGATCTGTATATCGCCCATCCGCGCGCTGAGATGGCCAATAAGAATCCCGAGGATCACGCCAATGCCGAGGAACACGAAGTCCGTCTTCAGCGTCGCGCGCACGATGTAACCCAGCTTCGCCGCACCGCGCCGGACGTCTTCGGATGCGCCGATCAACGTCAGCACGTCCCCACGATGCAACTCCGTTCCGGGCAGCGCCGGGATCGTGCTGTCGAGCCGCGTGACGGCGGAGATGTAGACGCCGTGGCCGTCGGCGGGAGTTGCGCGGGCGCGCACTTGCGCCACGGTCAACCCATGCACTTCGCGCCGGGTAAGCATCACGTCAAGCGTCTCGGCGTAGACATCGGCGACATCGCTACCCGACACCTCCTCGCCTATCGACGGCAGTGCTTCGAGCAGCACTGCGCGACGTCCGCCGATCACAATGCGGTCGTCGCGCTTCAGGACAAGACCCGGCTGTGCCTTGACTGTGGAGCGGCCGCGCACGACACGCCCCACCGTGATCTCATTGCTGAAGCGCTGTTCCAGCGCATCCACGCGCATCTGCGCCGCGCCCGTCACACGCACTTCACGGGCCACGAGCGACGGCGCCGCGAGCCGCTGCCCTTCCCCGAGCGCGCTGTCGCCGCCGAGCGTACGCCAGAGGCGCTCGGCTTCATCGCGCAAATTCACGCGCAGGATCAGCGGCGCAACCTGGCTTGTGAACAGGACGATGGTGACAAGCCCGAACAGGTAACTCACGCTATACGCAGTGACGATGTTGGCCTGCAACCGCGCGATCTCTGCAGACGGCAAGGCGAGTTTGCCAATGGCTTCGGACGCCGTGCCGACCACGGCGGATTCTGTCGCCGCGCCCGCGAGGAGGCCGGCCGCTGTCCCTCGATCCAGTTTGAACAGCGCAACGGCGCCGAGCACCAGTCCAAGCACGACGACAATTTCTACAATCGACAGAAGCCCGTAACGCCAGCCCCGCCCTACGTTGGCGAAGAACTGCGGGCCGCCGGTGAAACCCAGCGCAAATATGAACAGTGCAAAAGCAATGTTTTTCAGTTCCGGCGAAAGCCGCGCGCCGCTCTGGCCCAGGATCAATGCAACGATCAGCGTTCCGCACACGCCTCCCAACTGAATGGGGCCCAACTTGAAAGAACCGATGAAAAACCCGATTGCCAAGCTGGCAAATAAAGCAATTTCGGGTTGCCGCGCCAATAAGTTCCATATCATGAAATTATCGCCTCGATTGAATATCGATTTGCAACGATTAAAGAAGGCTCGTCATTCGAATTAAGGATTTGATTAAATATTTTTATCGCCTTCAGGTTAAAACAGTTTTAAGTGAGCCGTCTGCGTCCGTGCAGCCTGTCAAGCTGGGCATGCCCGATTCAAAAGATTTTTATTGTCACACGGGCCTCTTCTTGTGACTGCGCGAGAAGCTGAACTTAGTACGGAACGTGAGCCGGTTTTACCTCATTCCGCGTGTTCAGAAACCAGCAACTGTCTGCCTTAAGCAATTGTTTCGATCAAAAATAACCACTCTTCGTTTAATGCACTGCAAGAAACTGATCAGCGCTGTCCAGCCCGCGAAACAAAAATATGCATAAATCTGACGATCCATTCCAAAAAGCACTTAAGTGTAATTTTTCATTGCAATGACTCCGCAAATATGAAAGTCTTACGTTAATGCGGAATGCAAACAAGAAATAAAGTAGATATTGCAATTCCGCACAGGTGTCAATGCGGTTGATCGATACCGAAAATCAAAAAACGCTGCTCGCATGGGTGATATGCGAAGCAGTTCATCGTTATTTAGGACACTGAGAGGTAAGGGTTATGAATCAGATTCATGCAATGCGGGTTTTCGTGCGAGTCTCGGAAACAGAAAGCTTCAGACGGGCCGCGCAGCAACTGGATGTATCGAACGCTCTTGTCACTCGGGCGATTGCGATGCTCGAAGCGCATTTGCGTACGCGGCTGATCAATCGAACGACTCGCAACCTCTCACTGACAGAGGCCGGTACCCGTTATCTCGAGGGGTGCCGTGCACTACTGGAGGAACTCGACCATCTGGAATCGATGGTCGCCCATACGGAGGGCGATCCCAGCGGCACGCTGCGCGTGGTGGCTTCGGGATCGCTTTCGTTAATGGCCCTTACGCCGCTGATCGACGGATTCCGGCAGGTCTATCCGAAAGTGAATGTCCGTCTTACGCTCTCGGAGCGTCACGTCGATCTGGTCGAAGACGGCTTCGACGTGGGTATCGTGACTGCATTCATGGTGTCGAGCACGGCGCTTGTCGAACGCCCGGTCGCGACCAATACGCTGATCCCGGTCGCCACGCCCGCTTACCTCGAGGAGCACGGCTCGCCCAGCCAACCTGCCGACCTGCTGCATCATTCGTTCGTGGCGTTGCCGAGCGAGATGCGCAGCGCCACCTGGCACTTCCGGCATCGCAGCAACGGCAGTGCCGACCAGGTCACGCTCGCGCCCGTTTATACGGTCAACAGCGCGCTGATGGTGCGGCTCGGAACGCTTGCGCACATGGGTATCTCGATCCTTCCGGAAGGCGTCGTAGCCAAGGATCTGGAGGACGGATCGCTGGTGCGCGTGCTCGGCGATTACGCAATCGACGACCCCGATGTCAAGGTGTCGATCGTTTATCCTGGACGTCAGTATCTGCCAGCGAAGACGCGTGCTTTTATCGACTACACGCTCGAGCATATGGGTCCTGGTGGAGAAGTCGGCGTGCCGCAGGCTCCGGACAGTGTCCTGGCCCGGCTTTCAATGGCCCATCCAGCGAGTGCCATCGCTAACTAAAACGTTTGCGTGACAACGGGGTGCCAACTCGATGCCGATCTCAATGATCGTCTTCAGCAGCCGTCAATACGATCGCGATGTCTTCACTGAGGCAAACGCGGCTTTCGGCTACGCCCTGCAGTTTCAGGAATCGCAACTCAACGCGCAGACGGCGGTTCTCGCGCATGGTTGCAACGTGGTATGCCCATTTGTGAACGACGTCGTCGACGAAGCTGTCCTGGAGACGCTTCGCGACGGCGGCACTCAACTTGTGGCGCTGCGCTCGGCCGGCTTCAACCACGTCGATCTGGCCGCCGCAAAGCGGCTCGGAATCGGCGTGGTCCGCGTTCCTGCCTATTCACCGCACGCGGTTGCCGAGCACGCAGTTGGTTTGATCCTCACGCTTAATCGCAAGCTGCATCGCGCTTATGCACGTACCCGCGACGGTGATTTCTCGCTCAACGGCCTGCTGGGTTTCGACCTGCACGGCAAAACGCTCGGGATTATCGGCACAGGAGTCATTGGACGTGTGTTCGGCAAAATCATGGCGGGTTTCGGCATGACTTTGCTGGCACACGATCCAGGACCGCCCGCACAGGACCTGGTTGCAGTCGGAGCGCAGTATCTGGCGCTTGAAGCGCTGCTGGCTCAATCCGATATTATCAGCCTGCATTGCCCTCTCCTGCCTTCGACATATCACTTGATCGACGCAGCCGCGCTTGGGCAAATGAAACACGGCGCAATGCTCATCAATACAGGCCGCGGCGGACTGATTGACAGCAGCGCACTTGTCGATGCGCTAAAAAGCGGCCAGCTAGGCCATCTCGGTCTGGATGTCTATGAAGAAGAAAGCGGACTCTTCTTCGAGGACCATTCGAATCATCTTCTCCAGGATGATGTGCTTGCGCGCTTACTCTCGTTTCCAAATGTGATCGTTACTTCTCATCAGGCGTTCTTTACGCATGAAGCCCTGAGCGAGATTGCAAACACGACGCTCGAGAACATAAAGGCGTGGTTCGATGGTTCTTCGCCCATTCAAACGACTCTCTAAGCTTTCAATCCTTACCGCGCATATTAAATACGCGCAATTAACATGATTTGAAATGTCAACCGTTTGATTGACGTCGATATCTTATCAATCTTTTTTATTCTTCATATGAATTAATGAATCAATAGTAAATGCCGAGTTTTAATAGGCACACGATTTGCTTCCACTAAACCCACGTTGACCACTTCCGGTCGACTTCTCCCTTTTCCAAGCGGGTGGCGGGTTGGACGCATTCAAAGATCTGATTGTCGCGAGGCCGGAAGGTCTTTATTGCCCGCCGGGCGACTTCTTTATCGATCCGTGGCGCCCGGTCGATCGGGCAATCATCACGCATGCCCATGCGGATCACGCCCGTTTCGGACATGCGCGCTATCTTGCGGCAGAAGCGGGCGTTGGTGTATTGCTATCGCGCCTGCCGGGTATCGAATTACAAGGCGTTCCGTACGGGGAGCGTCTTGTCATTAACGGCGTCTCCGTCTCACTGCATCCCGCCGGCCACGTGCTGGGCTCGGCGCAAGTCCGTGTGGAACATGGCGGCCGTGTGTGGGTCGCTTCCGGCGACTACAAGGTCGACCCGGACCCGACTTGCACACCGTTCGAACCCGTGCGCTGCGACACGTTCATCACGGAATCCACTTTTGGTTTGCCGATTTATCGATGGGACCCGTCGCACGTTACTTTTGGCGGTATCGATTCGTGGTGGCGGCATAACGCGGCAGAGGGACGCGCGTCCGTATTGTTCTGCTATTCGTTTGGCAAGGCGCAGCGGGTTCTTGCCGGAATCGATGCAAGTATCGGTCCCATCTTTTGTCATGGCGCCGTGGAACCGCTGAACCGGGCTTATCGGGCTGCGGGCGTGGCCTTGCCGGAAACACGTCTTGTCAGTGATGTCGCCGCCAAGGACAAGGGTGTGTTCAAGGGCGCGCTGGTCGTCGCGCCGCCGTCGGCACAAGGCAGCACGTGGATGCGGCGCTTTGGCGACTACAGCGACGCGTTCGCTTCCGGCTGGATGCGCCTGCGGGGCACGCGGCGCCGGCGCGGCCTGGATCGCGGTTTCGTGCTGTCCGATCATGCGGACTGGCCGGGGTTGCAGGAGGCGATCGGTGCGACGGGCGCGGAACGTGTGATCGTCACGCACGGCCAGATCGAACCGATGGTGCGGTGGCTGCGTGAACAGGGACTCGAAGCCGGTGCGTTCACGACCGAATACGGCGACGACGCAATCGAAGCGGACGCAGCCGAAGCCGCTGGTAGCGCCGAACCCGAGGCAGCGTCCCAATGAAGCGCTTCGCCGCGTTATACACCGCGCTCGACGGCACGACATCGACGAAAGAAAAACTCGAAGCACTGATCGCGTACTTCTCTGCGGCAGAACCCGAGGACGCCGCCTGGGCGTCGTATTTCCTGAGCGGCGGCAAGCCGCGCCAATCTGTTCCTACGCGCCTTCTCACCGAGTTCGCCCGCGAGCGGGCCCGCCTGCCGGAATGGCTGTTCGAAGAGTCGTATCAGGCCGTTGGTGATCTCGCCGAAACCATCGCGCATATCTTGCCGCCGGCGCAACGCACGTCCGAGCTCGGCTTGGCGCAATGGATCGAAGGCCGCGTGCTGACCTTGCGCGGCCTGGAACCCGACGAACTTCGCACGCGCCTGCTCAGTTATTGGGACGAACTCGACTGGAGCGAGCGTTTCCTGCTGACCAAGCTGATTGGCGGCGGGTTTCGTGTCGGCGTCGCGCGTCAGCTCGTCGTGCGGGCCCTCGCGGAAGTCGCGGGCGTCGATCACAAACGCATTGCGCAACGCATGGTCGGCTGGACCGACTCGCGCCAGGCGCCGGATGCGGCGCGCTATCTCCGGCTGATCGCGCCCGAAACGTCGTCCGACGATGAAACCGCAGCGCCTCACGAAAGCGATATCGGCCTGCCCTACCCTTTCTTTCTTGCGCATCCGTTGCAGGCCGATCCCGCGACGCTTGGCGCGCCGTCGGACTGGGTTATCGAATGGAAGTGGGACGGGATTCGCGCACAACTCGTGAAGCGCGGCGGCCGCGTGTGGCTCTGGTCGCGCGGCGAAGATCTCATCACCGACCGCTTCCCCGAGATCGCTGCATTGGGCGAAGCGCTCGCCGATGGCACAGTGATCGATGGCGAAATTCTCGCGTGGGAACCGGGCGCCGATGCGCCGTTGCCGTTTGCGCGGCTGCAACCGCGGATCACGCGCAAGACATTATCGAAGAAAGTGCTGGCCGACTCGCCCGCCACCTTTCTTGCGTACGATCTGCTCGAAGCCGATGGTCGCGACCTGCGTCTGACGCCGCTCACTGAACGGCGGACGCAACTCGATGCGCTGGCCAATGAACTTGCGGTGGATCTGCTGCGCGTATCACCCCTGGTGAACGCCGGCGACTGGACCGCGCTCGCCACGTTGCGCGAGGAAAGCCGCGGGCGCGGCGTGGAAGGCCTGATGCTGAAAGGCCGCGATTCGATGTACGGCGTCGGCCGCACGAAGGCGTCGGGGACGTGGTGGAAATGGAAGGTCGAGCCGTATGCGATCGATGCCGTTCTTCTCTACGCGCAACGCGGTCATGGCAGGCGCGCGAGCCTGTACACGGACTTTACGTTCGCCGTGTGGGACGAAGCCGACGGCGTGCGCACGCTCGTCCCCTTTTCAAAAGCCTATTCAGGTCTCACCGATGAAGAAATGCGCAAGGTCGATGCGATCGTGCGCAAGACGACCATCGAAAAATTCGGACCTGTGAGGAGCGTCACGCCGACGCTCGTATTCGAGATCGGCTTCGAAGGCATTCAAGCGAGTCCGCGCCATAAATCGGGCATTGCGGTGAGGTTCCCGCGCATGTTGCGGTGGCGCACGGACAAGCAGATCGACGACGCCGATACACTCACCATGCTCAAAGGTTTTCTTGATGGAGCCGGCCAATGAGCACGCCCGCTGATTCCAGACGCCGTTCGCCGCGTCCACGCCGGGTGCCGAAAACGCGCGCGGCGCAGGCGAAGGCGGACGCCCTGGCCGAGTTGTTCCAGCCCGTGCCTGTGGTGATCGACCAGGACGCTGAAACCACGCCTTTCGATACACGCCTCGCCGCGTGGTTCGAGCGCAATGCATGGCAGCCGTTTCCGTTTCAACGTGAAGTATGGAAGGCAATCGAGAGCGGTTCGAGCGGCCTTCTTCATGCAACAACGGGCGCGGGGAAAACCTGGGCCGTGTGGCTCGGCGCATTGGCCGCGTATGCACGTGAGCAAAAGGCTCCGGCGCCATTGACCGTGTTATGGATCACGCCGATGCGCGCCCTCGCCGCCGATACCGCCCGCGCACTGCAAACCGCGGTGACCGAACTCGCGGTGCCCTGGAGCATCGGCTTGCGCACCGGCGACACGCAATCCGCCGAACGCGCACGCCAGAACAAACGCATGCCATCGACGCTTGTGACCACGCCCGAGAGCCTCACGCTGATGCTCACGCGCGCAAACGCCATCGATGAAATGAAGCACGTCAGGCTGGTCGTCGTCGATGAATGGCACGAACTGCTCGGCAACAAGCGCGGCACGCAGACGCAACTTGCGATCGCACGCCTCACGCGCTGGCGGCCGGGGCTGCAGGTCTGGGGGTTATCGGCGACGCTCGGCAATCTCGAACTGGCGAAGGACGCGTTGCTCGCGCCCGTGAAAACGCCGCGCGTTGCGGTGCGCGGCGCGCAGCCGAAAACGCTGATCGTCGATACGCTCATACCTGACACCATCGAACGCTTTCCCTGGGGCGGTCATCTGGGTGTGAGGCAGGTCGAACCCGTTGCCGCTGAAATCGATCAAGCGCGCAGTTCGCTCGTCTTCACCAACACGCGCTCGCAGTCGGAGATCTGGTATAGGGCGCTGCTGGACCTGCGGCCCGATTGGGCCGGGCTGATCGCGCTGCATCACGGTTCGCTCGACAAGGAAGTCCGCGAATGGGTCGAGCTGGGCCTGAAGAACGGCCAGCTCAAAGCGGTGGTGTGTACATCGAGCCTGGATCTCGGCGTCGACTTCCTGCCGGTCGACCGGGTGTTCCAGATCGGCTCGCCGAAGGGCGTCGCACGTTTGATGCAGCGCGCGGGACGCTCGGGACATTCGCCGGGGCGCGCATCGCGCGTGACCATCGTTCCGACACACGCGCTCGAACTCGTGGAAGCCGCCGCCGCGCGATGGGCGGTTGAAGAACGGCACATAGAAGGCCGTGAGATGCCCTACGAGCCGCTCGATGTCCTCGTGCAGCATCTGGTGACGATTGCCATTGGCGGGGGCTTCAACGCGCCAGATCTCTTCGACGAAGTCCGCACGACCTACGCGTATCGCGACCTCACGCAGCAGGAATTCAATTGGGCGCTGGCCTTCGTGGAGCGCGGTGGCGCATCGCTCGCGGCGTACCCGGACTTTCATCGCGTGACGCCCGATGCCGACGGCGTGTATCGCGTGCCGCGTGAGGACCTGGTCCGGCGCCACCGGAACAATGTCGGCACGATCGTCGCGAACGCGACCATCAACGTGGCGTACATGACGGGCGGCCGGATCGGGTCGATGGAAGAGTCGTTCATCTCGCGCCTGAAACCCGGCGATGTCTTCACCTTCGGCGGACGCGCGCTGGAACTGATCCGCGTGCGCGACATGACCGCGTATGTGAAGCGCGCGACGTCATCGCGCGGCGCGATGCCGCAATGGGCCGGCAGCCGCATGCCGCTTTCGTCCGAACTTGCCGAAGCTACACTGATGATGCTCGCGCGGGCCGTCAACGGCGTCTACGATGAACCCGAAATGCTGGCCGTGCGCCCGCTGCTCGAATTGCAGGCGAAGTGGTCCGCGTTGCCGGAGCCGGGCGTGCTGCTGGTCGAGATGATCCGTTCGCGCGAAGGGCACCATCTGTTTTGTTATCCGTTCGCGGGACGCATGGCGCACATCG
Source organism: Burkholderia sp. PAMC 26561 (assembly GCF_001557535.2). Taxonomy (NCBI): domain Bacteria; kingdom Pseudomonadati; phylum Pseudomonadota; class Betaproteobacteria; order Burkholderiales; family Burkholderiaceae; genus Burkholderia; species Burkholderia sp. PAMC 26561. Next base: position 1,996,001 of record NZ_CP014306.1, on the reverse strand, counting down.
GCCTTGGGTCGCTGATCGGCTGGCGCGTCGCTCGCGATCAGCCGAGCACTTTCTCCATATCGATGAACGACTACGGCTTCGAGTTGCTCTCGGCGCGACCATTCGACTGGGAAACGCTGATTCAGGAAGGCCTCTTTTCGCCCGATAATCTCGAACATGACATTCTTGCGAGCCTCAATTCGTCCGAGCTCGCGGCGCGCCGTTTTCGCGAGATTGCGCGCGTATCCGGACTGATCTTCCAAGGTCATCCCGGGCAGCAGAAGAGCGCGCGGCAATTGCAGGCATCGAGTGGATTGTTCTATGAAGTTTTTCGCCAGCACGACAGCGACAACCTGCTGCTCGCGCAGGCCGAGGAAGAAGTGATGTTGCAGGAACTCGAACTTGAACGCATGCGCGCCGCGCTTCAGAGCATGAGCACGAGCCGCCTCGCGCTCACGCATCCGAAGAAGCCGACGCCGTTTGCATTCCCGCTGATCATCGCGCGGCTTCGCGAGAAAGTGAGTACCGAAAAGCTCTCGGATCGCGTCGCGCGCATGCTCGCCGACCTGGAAAAGGCGGCGCGTGCATGATGATCGAAGCATTGACGGTGGACGTTGGCGGGCATGCGCTGGTGTTGTCGGCAGCACGCGCGGCATTCGATCCGGTGCTCAAGACGTTGTTTGTCGCCGATGCGCATTTCGGCAAGGACGCCGTGTTTCGCGCGCGCGGAATTCCGGTGCCGGAAGGATCGACCGCGGAAACGCTTGGCCGTCTCGACGTGTTGATTTCAATGCATCGACCGGTTTGCGTCGTCTTCCTGGGCGACTTGCTGCACGCGAGGGAATCACATGCGGCAGCGACGCTACACGCGCTTGCCGAGTGGCGTTCGCGGCATGCCGGTTTGCGACTCATCTTGGTGGAAGGCAATCACGATCGTCATGCCGGCGGACCGCCTGAGGCGCTGGGCATGGAGGTGGTCGACGAGCCGTATCGGCTGGGGCCGTGGGCTTTGTGTCATTACCCGCAGCGCGTGGCGGGCGCATTTGCGCTCGCCGGGCATGAGCACCCGGTTTATCGCGTGGCGACCCGGCGCGACAGCGTGCGTTTGCCGTGCTTTCGCTTTGCCGCCGATGCCGGCGTCCTGCCCGCGTTCGGCGCGTTCACGGGCGGTTACGAGGTCAATGAAAACGCCCGCAACGAACGCATCTTCGTGGTCGCGGGCGAACGCGTGATGGCAGTACGTCCCCAGTCTCAAGCTCCTCAAGCTCCTCAAGCTCCTCAAGCTCAGTGATAAACCGTCTTCGATGACGTCAGCTTCGTCAGCGTCCCGCGCTGGAACCTGTACCAGCCTTCGGCGCTTTTGAGCACGACTTCATCGCGCTGCCAGAACACGCCGGTCAGCTTCATGCGCCGTCCGACGCGCTCGACTGCCGGCGGGCGTTTCGTGAAGTCGTAGAGAAGGAGTTCGGGCGCACCGCCATCGGAAGCCTCGACGATCATTCGCGCACCCGACGGCTCGACATGATGCACGATACGGCGCGCGCTCAAACGGTCGAACGTCGTGCCGTCGAGCTGCGCGTCGATGCCATTTCCCTGTTGAACGAAGGTCACGCTTCCGGCTACGGTGCGGATGGGTCCGGCGCCTGAATCCGCGTCTTGCGCGAACGCGCCGGGCGTCAAGAGCATGGCAAGCAGCAACGAAAAAAAGATCCGCAGTACGGGCATCGCACGTCCTTGTTGAAAACGACACCCCGAAACCTAGACCCGTCGATAGCGAAAAGCAACTCCCGCACGCCCGGGAAAAGCTAAATAGTCCAGCTCGTCGAATCAACGCGCGAAATCTCAGGGTTTCCACCGATCAACCGGGAAACGTTCGGTACAATTTGACCCCTCCCCCGCCCGACCTCCGCGCACTCCATGCCTCTGCCCCTTCTCGCCCTTGCTATCGCCGCGTTTGGCATCGGCACGACTGAATTTGTCATCATGGGCTTGTTGCCCAACGTCGCGCGCGATCTCGGTGTATCGATACCCGCCGCCGGCATGCTCGTGTCCGGCTATGCGCTGGGCGTGACCATCGGGGCGCCGATCCTCGCCATCGTCACCGCGAAGATGCCGCGCAAAAAAGCGCTGATGGTCCTGATGGGCGTGTTCATCATCGGCAACATGCTGTGCGCCGTTGCGCCGGGATACTGGGTGCTGATGGCCGCGCGTGTGGCGACGGCGTTCTGCCACGGCGCGTTCTTCGGCATCGGCTCGGTCGTGGCGGCGGATCTCGTCGCGCCGAACCGCCGCGCGCAAGCCATCGCGTTGATGTTCACCGGCCTCACGCTTGCAAACGTGCTCGGCGTACCGCTTGGGACCGCACTCGGTCAGGCGGCCGGGTGGCGGGCCACGTTCTGGGTCGTCACGTTGATCGGCCTGGCTGCGGCCGGTGCGTTGTGGGTCTGCTTGCCAAAGCACATCGAGATGCGTGAATCCAGCATCCTGCGCGAATTCAAGGTGCTTAAAAACCCGCAAGTGCTGATGGTGCTGGGCATCAGCGTGCTGGCATCGGCGAGCCTCTTTTCCGTCTTCACCTACATCACGCCGATCCTCGAAGACGTCACCGGTTTTTCACCGCACGCGGTCACGTTCGTGCTCTTGTTGTTCGGGCTTGGGCTGACGGTCGGCAGCACGCTTGGGGGCAGGCTTGCCGACTGGAAGTTGTTGCGCTCGCTGCTGACGTTCCTGATTCTGATCATCGTCGTGCAAGCGATCTTCGCCGCGACCATGCACGCCGCTATCCCCGCAATGGTCACCATCTTCATCTGGGGCGTGCTCGCGTTTGGAATCGTGCCGCCGTTGCAAATGCTGATCGTGAATCGTGCAAGCGATGCACCCAATCTTGCATCCACCCTGAATCAGGGCGCGTTCAATCTCGGCAACGCAACAGGCGCGTGGCTCGGCGGCATGGCGATTGGCGCCGGCGCGTCGCTCAGCACGCTTCCGTGGGTTGGCGTACTGATGGCTTGCTGCGCGTTCGGCCTCACGTTGCTCTCGGCGACGCTCGATAAACGCGCGCGACGCATGGGTATCGGACAGGCGGTTTGAGCAGAGAGGCTTACCGCTTCTCAGGGTTGAAATGCTTGGCGAGCCCCTGCCAGCATTCGTAGTAATGCGCCTGCAATTGCGCGGTTTCGAGCGCGAAGCGCGTCGGCTTGATCAGCGTGCTCGTTTCGAACATGAACGCCATTGTGTCGCCCACTTTCACAGGCTTCGATGTATCGGCGTTCGACGCCTTCTCGAAAGTACCCGCATCCGGACCATGTCCCGACATGCAGTTATGCAGGCTCGATCCACCCGGCATGAACCCTTCGGACTTTGCGTCGTACACGCCGTGGACTAAACCCATGAATTCGCTCGCCACGTTCCGGTGGAACCACGGCGGCCTGAATGTGTTCTCGCTTGCCAGCCAGCGCGGCGGAAAAATCACGAAGTCGATGGCATCGACGCCCGGCGTATCGGTCTGCGATTGCAGCACCAGAAAGATCGATGGATCGGGATGATCGAAGCTGATCGAGCCGATGGTATTGAACAGACGCAAATCGTATTTGTACGGCGCGTAGTTGCCGTGCCACGCGACTACATCGAGCGGCGAATGGCCAATGTCCGCTCGCCACAACACGCCGTTCATCTTCGCCACGAGTTCGAACGCGCCCTCGCGATCTTCATACGCTGCATGCGGCGTGAGAAAGTCGCGCGGGTTCGCAAGACCATTCGAGCCGATGGGACCCAGGTCCGGCAAGCGCAATAACGCGCCGAAGTTTTCGCAGATATACCCGCGTGCGGTGTTATCGGGCAGTGAGACGGAAAAGCGCACGCCGCGAGGAATGACGGCGATTTCGAACGGTTCAATATCGAGGCGGCCGAGTTCTGTCGCGATCGACAAGCGCCCTTCCTGCGGCACGATCAGCAGTTCGCCGTCGGCGTTATAAAAGAACCGGTCCTGCATCGATTGATTCGCTGCGTACAGATGGATGGCGCAGCCTTGCATGGATTCGGCGGCGCCGTTGCCGGCCATCGTGACCCAGCCATCGATGAAATCGGTAGGCACATCAGGCATGGGCAACGGGTCCCATCGAAGCTGATTGGGCGGCGTCGGCGGCACGTCGGCGAAGTTCGCCACGAGTTTGTTGCAGGCTTCGACTTGCGTGAACGGCTGATGCACCGCCGCCGGCCTGATCCGATACAACCACGACCGCCGGTTATGTCCGCGCGGCGCGGTAAATGCCGTGCCGGAAAGCTGCTCGGCATACAAACCGTAGCTCACGCGCTGCGGCGAATTACGTCCGAGCGGCAACGCGCCGGGCAGCGCCTCGGTTGCGAAGTCGGCGGCGAAGCCTGACTGGTACAGCCGGCTGACATGGGTATGGCTCGTGAAAGCACCGGGCGATTCTGGGTTCATGGACTGGTCCTCAAGCGACATGCGTTCGATTACGCATGGTAAAACCAATTACGATACGTAAAACTATTGTTAACCCTAAGCATGAAGCAGCAGATTGATACCGGTGCATATCGATATGTGGATTTTGTGCAAAGCCGCATGCATGGCACTGCTACCATCGACACAACATTGCTCGAGAACTTCGCCTGAATGATTGCACCGACCGTCCAGCAACTCGTCTCGCGCGCCTCGGACTATCCGTTTCCGGGCGCGCGCATTGTCATGGGCGAAGGGGCGCGTGCGGAATCGGCCATTGCCTTTTACGAGAGCTTTGCACTCGCGAGCGCCTACGAGCCCATCTTCGATGTCAGCACGCGCGGCTTGCCGCAATCGCTGACTGCATCGGTTGAGAGCGCGGAGCGTTTCGGCGATGAACTCGGTTTCCAGGCATTGACGCTCACCGCGGACGGCGCGCCGTTCGATCCATTCGCGCAACTCGACGACGACCCGCGACTCGTCGCGCTCGACCGTCTTTCACGTGCGTTGCATGCGTTCAATTTTTTGGCGCGCAGCGGCCCGGGTTGTTGTTCTTGCGGGTTCACGAGCGCTTGCTGAAGAGCGTGAAGTACGACCATGGGAAGCACTTTTCTTCTGTGCTGATCGAGTTCGGGTTGAATCCGGCGAGGATCGTGATTGAATTGCCGTCGGCGGCGGTCGCGCACCGGACGTTTCTTGGGTATCTGGTCAAAAGCTATCAGAAGTACGGTTTCAAAGTTGCGGGGAATCTGGCGAACGCGGGGCAGATCATGGCGGTGTCGGATATGGCGCGGCTTGATTTCATCAAGATGGATGCCGGCGCCGCGTTGCGGGATTCGGTGGTCAAGCCGTTGGTCGGGTATGCGCACCGGTTGAAGATCCCGCTGATCTTCAGCAACGTGTTGGATGAGGCGCAGTTCGATGCGCTACAACAGTTCGATGTGAATTTTGTGCAGGGACCTGCGTTTGAAGCGCATGACATCGACGTATTGGGCCGTTCGCGCTCAAGCAAGTAATTCGAGGATTCGCCGCTCGGTGAATCCGCTGCCGATCAGATCTTTTTCACGCGCCCGGCACGCAACGCTTTAGCCACCGTACAACCTGTTCTGCATCGCATCGATGGCTGATGCCGAACTCGGTTTGCATGGCCCAACCTGCGCCAAGGCAATGCACGACCGGCGGAAAACCCAAATAAATTGTGCAGAGCAGCAACGAATCCGCGGTCTTGAATGCTGCAGAGCGCCTTGACTTTCATCGAATCGAATACGATCATTCGCTCACAGAACGAGCAAATGATCGTGGCAACGCAAACCGGTGGAAGCAAAACCGCCGGAACACGCCGCGGCAAGAGACATAGCACCGCGCCGGGCATGCCCCGCGGCGCATCCAGATCAGAGGAAGACACCATGACGTCCGCAAACCCAACAACCGCCGATGTGATCCTGCACATCGGCGCAGGCTCTTTTCATCGTGCGCATCAGGCGTGGTATCTGCACAAGCTGATTGAATCGGGCGATACACAATGGTCGCTGACCGTCGGCAACATTCGCGGCGACATGAACGCCGTACTCGAGGCGCTTGCCGCACAAAACGGCACCTACACCCTAGAAACCGTCACGCCGCAGGGCGAACGCAAGTACGAAACCATCCGCTCGATCAAAAAGGTCGTGCCATGGGCCGCGGACCTCGACGCGCTGATCGCGGCGGGCGCGGCGCCTGAGTGCAAGATCGTATCGTTCACGGTAACCGAAGGCGGTTATTACCTCGATGAACACCACAAGCTCGACCGCGCAAATCCCGATCTCGCGGCCGACCTGAAAGGCGCGCGCACGACCATCTACGGCGCGCTCGCCGCGATTCTCGACGCCCGCATGAAGCAGAACGCCGGCAAGGTGACGCTGCAGAACTGCGACAACCTGCGCAGCAACGGTGACCGGTTCAAGGCCGGCATGCTCGAATTCCTGCAATTGCGCGGCGAAACTGCGCTGCGCGACTGGATGATCGCAAACACCTCATGCCCGAACGCGATGGTCGATCGCATCACGCCGCGTCCCACGCCCGATGTCCGCGAGCGCGTGCTGGCCGCAACTGGTTTCGACGACAAAGCGCCGGTCATGGGCGAAGCGTTCATCCAGTGGGTGATCGAGGACGCGTTCATTGCCGGTCGTCCTGCATGGGAAAAGGTCGGCGCGGAAATGGTCGATTCGGTGCATCCCTACGAGGAAGCCAAGATCCGCATCCTCAACGCCACGCACAGCTGCATTGCGTGGGCGGGGACGCTCGTTGGTTATCAATACATTCATGAAGGCACGCAGGACGCGGAGATCCGCGCAATCGCCGATGACTACGTCACCCAGGACGTGATTCCGAGCCTGTCGCCGAGCCCCATCGACCTGGCGAAATATCGCGATGTCGTGCTGGACCGCTTCGTCAATCCGTATATCCAGGACACGAACCAGCGCGTAGCCGCCGACGGCTTTTCGAAGATCCCGGGTTTTATCGCGCCGACGTTGCGTGAATGTTTCGCGCGCAAGGCCGATCCGGACGCGACCGCCATGCTTCCCGCGCTGTTCTTCCGTTTCCTCGAACGCTGGCACGAAGGCAAGCTGCCGTACGCGTATCAGGACGGCGTGATGGACGCGGCGACCGCGCATGCTTTCTTCGAAGCCGCCGATCCGGTGAAGGCTTTCGTCGCGGACAAGCTGCTTTGGGGCAGCCTCGCGCAAAGCGCCGATCTCGAACGCGTGCTGCGCGCAGCGCTTGGCCGCGTCGATGCCTGGCTCGCCAAGCGCGGCTGAGCCGGCCGCGCCTGAGCCTCCCACATCTCGTGACCGCCGTCCGGTGTTATGCCAATGGCGTAACGCCAGCAGCGGCGCTACATTAGCGCCTCCGGTTTTCTCCGCTTCAAGCCTTCATCAAGGGTTCGTCCATGTATTTAGGCATCGATCTCGGCACCTCCGAAGTAAAAGTCCTGCTGCTTGCAAGCGATGGCAGCGTCATCGGCACGGCGGGTACGCCGTTCACCGTATCGCGTCCGAAACCCCGCTGGTCGGAGCAGAATCCGCTCGACTGGTGGGACGGCACGCGCGCTGCACTCTTCGCCTTGCGCGACAAATTCCCGCAAGAGTTCGCGCAGATTCGCGGTATCGGTTTGTCGGGACAGATGCACGGCGCGGTGCTGCTCGATTCCGAAGATCGCGTGCTGCGTCCGGCGATTCTCTGGAACGACATGCGCAGTGACAAGGAATGCGACGAACTCACGCAAACCGCGACGGAGTTGCATCGCATTGCCGGCAATCTCGCGATGCCCGGCTTCACCGCGCCCAAACTGCTTTGGGTGAAGCATAACGAGCCGGATATCTTCAACCGGACGGCTTGCGTGTTGTTGCCGAAAGATTATCTGCGCCTGCATCTGACGGGCACGAAAGTGTCCGATCCATCGGATGCAGCGGGCACGTTGTGGCTCGATGTCGCCCGCCGCGACTGGTCCGACGAACTGCTCGCCGCATGCAGCATGACGCGCGCGCAGATGCCGGCGCTTGCCGAAGGCAGCGAACCGTCGGGCACGTTGCTGCCGGAGCTTGCGCGCGAACTCGGTCTGCGCGATGGCGTGATCGTCGCGGCAGGCGGTGGCGATAACGCGGCGAGCGCAGTGGGTATCGGCGCGACAGAACCTGGCGATGGCTTCCTGTCGCTTGGAACATCGGGCGTGCTGTGCGTGGTGGGCGATCGCTTCAGGCCGAATCCGGCGTCCGCCGTGCACGCGTTCTGCCACGCCATTCCCGACAGATGGCATCAGATGAGCGTGGTGTTGTCGGCGGCGAGTTGCTTGCGCTGGGTCTGCAAACTGACCTCTACCGACGAACCCACGCTGCTCGCCGAAATCGAAGCGCTCGATCCGGCTGCGCTCGAGATCGCGCCGCTGTTCCTGCCGTATCTCAGCGGCGAACGCACGCCGCACAACGACCCTTATGCACAGGGCGTGTTCTTCGGCATGACGCACGCAACCGATCGCGCGCTGCTCGGCTACGCGGTGCTGGAAGGCGTGACGCTGGCGCTGACCGATGGCCTCGACGCCTTGCAGGCCGCCGGCACGGAAGTACACGCGTTGTCGCTCTTGGGCGGCGGTGCGCGCAGCAAGTACTGGGGCCAGTTATTGGCCGATGCCCTCAACACCCGCACGCGCACGCACGGCGGCGGCGAGACGGGCGCGGCGTTGGGCGCAGCGCGTCTCGGCTGGCTCGCGGCAGGCGGCGACCCCGCCGTCGTTCTGGCGAAACCGCCGGTGAAGGACGAATTCATTCCAAACCCGGAACGTCATGCAATCCTGCGCCAGCGGCTGAAAGGATTCCGCGAGTTGTATCAGCACGTGAAGCCGTTGTTCGATCCGGCGCGCCCACGCCTCGCCTGAAGATCCGGTGCGGAAGGTTTCCAACAAAACCTTTCGCGCCGAGCGTGCACAATATCGATAAATCCGCGCGCCTCCTCGGGCGCGCGATCTACATTTGCATTCGATATAAACGACCTGACATCGAGCTCCCGTGCCCAAGTCCAACGAAAAACTCGATCTCGCCACTCGCGCCGCGTGGCTCTATTACGTCGCGGGAAACACGCAGAACGAAATCGCGGAGAAGCTGCAGATCTCGCGTCCAGTCGCGCAGCGCCTCGTTGCGTTTGCGGTGGAAAAGAACTTGATTCGCGTGCGCGTGGATCATCGCGTGGCGGATTGTTTGTCGCTGGCGGCGCAGTTATCGAAGCGATACGGCTTGTCGATGTGCGAAGTCGTGCCTATTGACGGCGATTCACCCGAGCAAGTTGACCGCAAGCTGGCGGTGGCGGGCGCGCAAGTCATGGAGCGTTATCTCACCGACGAAAAACCGCTCGTCATCTCGATCAGCAGCGGCCGGACACTCAAGGCCGTCGTCGCGCAAATCGGGCAACTGGAGCGGCCGCAGCACAGGTTGGTCTCCATGGTCGGGGCGATCGCCCAGGACGGCTCATCGAACCGGTACGACGTTGCACAGCACTTGTCCGAGAAGACCGGCGGCAAGCACTTCATGCTGCCCGCTCCGTTGATGGCCGACAGCCGCGCCGAGCGCGCGCAATGGGTCAATCACCGCTTGTACAGGATCGTGGATGCATTGTCCGAGAATGCCGATGTGGCGTTCGTCGGCATCGGCAACATGGGGATCAATTGCCCGCTGCATGAGGACGGGTTTATTACCACCGCTGAAGTCGAAGAGATGATGGAAGGCGGCGCCGTGGCCGAGCTGCTTGGCTTGCCCATCGATGCGGAAGGCGTCAGGGTCAAATCGACAACCGGCGAGCGCGTGACGAGCTTGCCGCTCGATACGCCGCCGAAGCGACCGACCATCGGCTTTGCGGGCGGGATCAGGAAGCGCGCAGCGGTTATCGCTGCGTTGAAGGGGAAATGGCTGTCGGGGTTGGTGACGGATGAGTTGTGCGCGCAGGCTGCTTTGGAAGCCTGATTCAGAGACCTTGATCAAAAAACGCCCGGACATGTCCGGGCGTTTTCGCGTGAGCTCGTCAAACCATCAAGCCGCCGACAACACCTCGACGATCTTCCGTTGATACGCAATGCCCTCGGCATTGAACAAATGGCAATGCTCTGGCATTGCGCCAAGCTTCAGCACTTCGCCTCGCGAATGACGCTCGAGCGGCGGAATCCGGGCGATGATCCCTTCCGGCGCCACCGATGACTCCGCGTACAGATACGCGGCATCGCCGAGCGACTCGACGGCCATCGTTTTCGCCGATACCCCGTGCTCCACCGTCGCCGCTGTGCCCGCATGGAGATGCTCGGCACGAATCCCGACTGTCACCAAATCGCCGACCTTGACGCTGCCCGGTTCAACTGCAGCGCGTTGCGTCTCGCCTGTTTCATACTTGACGAGCACGCCATCGCTCAGCACTTGCGTGACTTCGCCATTGAAGAAATTCATCTTCGGCGAACCGATGAAACCCGCCACGAACTTGTTCTGCGGCGCGTGATAAAGCTGATTCGGCGTACCGACCTGCTCCACATTCCCCGCCGACAGCACCACGATCTTGTCCGCGAGCGTCATGGCTTCGACCTGATCGTGCGTCACGTAGATCATCGTGGTCTTCAACTCGTCGTGCAGGCGCGCGAATTCCAAGCGCATCTTCACGCGCAATGCGGCGTCGAGGTTGGAAAGCGGTTCATCGAAGAGGAACACCTTCGGCTTGCGCGTGATCGCCCGGCCGATCGCCACGCGCTGACGCTGACCACCCGACAACTGCTTCGGTTTCCTATCGAGCAAATGATCGATGTGCAGGATCTTCGCCGCTTGCTTGACCGCGGCATCGATTTCCGGCTTCTTGGTGCCCGCAAGCTTTAGACCAAACGCCATGTTGTCGTAGAGCGTCATGTGCGGATACAGCGCGTACGACTGGAACACCATCGCAATGCCGCGCTTGGCGGGCGGCACGTCGTTCACACGCACGCCGTCGATGGTCAGGTCGCCGCCGCTGATGTCTTCGAGTCCGGCGATCATCCGCATCAACGTGGACTTGCCGCAACCGCTCGGGCCCACGAACACGACGAACTCACCGTCGGCGATATCGAGGTTCACGCTGCGAATGACTTCGGTTTCTTCGTAGCGCTTGTTGATGTTGCGCAGATTAAGGCTTGCCATGATGGAGTCTCCGTCTTTAACTTCGCTTTGTTTTCTGCGAGCACAAGGCTCAAGGCAGTTCAAAGCTTGCGTTTTGCAGCCACTGTTCGACAAGCGCGGGGAGCTGCCCCATCTCGTCGAACACGACACTTGCGCCAGCACGTTTCAGCGCATCGATTTGTCCTTCACTTGCATGACCGCCGCCCACGAAACCCAGCACCGTCATACCCGCCGCTGACGCCGCCGTCACACCGGTCACGCTGTCTTCCACCACCACGCAACGCTCGGGCGCGACACGCAAGGTGCGTGCAGCCGCCAGATACACGTCGGGCGCGGGCTTCGGATTCGCGACCGTGTCGGCGCAAAAAAGACGCTCGCCGAAATAGCGCACGAGGCCCGTGCGGCTCAGCACGGCTTCCACATACGACGTAAAACTGTTGCTCGCGCAGGCCTTGCGCAGCGAAATGCGGCCGAGCGCTGAATCAATGCCATCGACCGCCGGCGCTTCTACCGCCGACGCTTCCACGACCGCCCGGATCGCATCGATCTGCGCGGCATCGAGCGTCTGCCCAAGCGTTTCAGCCGCCCGCCTGAGGACCGTTTCAATGCGCAGTCCGAGCAGCGGCGTGACGATCGGTTCAGCGTCCACGCCGGGCCAGAGCGTCTCGATCTCCTGCACGAGCATGCGGCCCGCGATGGCTTCGCTGTCGATCAGCACGCCGTCGCAATCGCAGATCAGCAGGTGATCGTCGTGGGCAGCGGCTGCACTGGATGCACCCGCTGCGCCGGCTTGGGACAAGTTCAAGTTCACTGGATCGGCCTCTAAAGTGCTACATGTACGACGTCACTGCGCTACTTCACTGCGCCGAAGGTCAGTCCGCGCACGAGCTGTTTCTGCGACAGCCAGCCGACGATCAGAATTGGCGCAACCGCCAGCAACGACGCCGCCGAAAGCTTGGCCCAGAACAACCCTTCAGGACTTGAATACGAAGCGATGAACACTGTCAGCGGCGCCGCGTTCGAGCTCGACAAGTTGATACTCCAGAATGCCTCGTTCCACGACAGGATCACGAGCAGCAGACCCGTGGACGCGAGTCCCGGCAAAGACATGGGCATGAGCAGATAGACGATTTCCTGCCACGTCGCCGCGCCATCTATACGGCCTGCTTCCAGAATGTCGCGCGGGATCTCGTTGAAGTACGTGTACGACATCCATACGGCGATCGGCAAATTGATCAGCGTATAAACGATGATCAAGCCCCACACGGTGTCGAGCATGCCGGTGTTCTTCCACAGCAAGTAGATCGGCACCAGCACGCCGACCGACGGCATCATCTTCGTCGACAGCATCCACAGCAGAACCTTCTGCGTCTTCTTCGTCGGGAAGAACGCCATTGCATAGGCGCACGGCACGGCGAACAACAAGCAGATCACCGTGACGCCGACCGAGATCAGGATGGAATTCCACGCAAACGCAAAGTAGTTGCTGCGCGCGAAGACCTCGCGAAAACTGTCGAGTGTCGGCGTGAAAAAGAGCGACGACGAATACGCCTGCTGCTCCGTCTTGAATGCCGTGATGGTCATCCAGAAGATCGGGAAGAACAGCAGCAGCGCGAACAGCCAGGCAATCACGCCAAGCACGCTGCGCTTGAGCGTATCGAGAAACGGCGCGGACGTTGTTGCGGTAACGGGATGGCTCATGATTCGTACTCCCCTTTCAGGTTCTTCGAGAGCATCCGCACGAGGAAGAACGCCACGATATTCGCCAGCACGACCGCCAGAATGCCGCCCGCCGATGCCAGGCCCACGTCGAATTGCTGCAAGCCAAGCGAGTAGATCAGGTACGACAGGTTGGTCGTCGCTGTGCCGGGACCGCCGCCGGTTGTCGTATAGATTTCGGCGAAGATCGACAGCAGGAAAATGGTTTCCATCATCACGACCACGGCAATCGCGCGCTTCAGGTGCGGCAGCGTGATGTAGAAGAACATCGAGAAAGCGCCCGCACCGTCGATCCGCGCCGCTTCCTTTTGCTCCTGGTCGAGCGACTGGATCGCCGTGAAGAGAATCAGGAACGCGAACGGCAGCCATTGCCACGCGACAATCATGATCACCGCAAACAGTGGATACTCGCCAAACCAGTCGATCGGCTGCATCCCCATCGATCGCATTGCTGAAGCGACCAGTCCGTAGACCGGGTGCAGGATCATGTTCTTCCAGATCAGCGCGCTGACCGTCGGCATGACGAAGAACGGGGCAATCACCAGCAATCGCGCAATGCCCTGCCCGATGAACTTCCGATCGAACAACACTGCGAGCAGCACGCCGCCGATCACGGTAATGGCAAGCACGGAACCGATCAGCACCAGCGTATGGACAATCGACGGACCGAAGGCCGGGTCGGTCGCGAGGAACTCGTAATTATCGAGGCCAGCGAAGCCCTTTACGTCCGGGTTCAGCAAGTTGTATTTCGAAAACGAATACCAGATGGTCATCGCAAGCGGGATGGCCATCCACAAAAACAATACGGCAGTCGACGGCGTGATTAGCCAGCGCACCGACTTCGCGCGTTTCTTGTCGCGCTCCGCCGCGGACTCCGCGTACGTATTCGATATGGGGGGATTAAGTTGACTCATGGTCGTGTCACCTCTCGATGAAGCGCAGGCCGCGCGCGTGGGCTCTTGATGAAAGAGCGGCGCGACCTGCTGTACTACATTAGGCGCCAGGAGTGTGGGCCTCGACTGCCAGAGAACTTACTTCGGATTACTTTTGATAACCGGCTTGCTTCACCGCACGGTCCGCGGTCGCGTTGCCTGCTTTCAATGCTGCATCGACAGTGGTTTGTCCTGCAACCACGCCTGCTATCGACTGGCCGACCACCGTTCCGAACGACTGGAACTCCGGAATGCCGACGAACTGAACGCCGGTGTACGGAATCTTCTTCATCGAAGAATCGTTCGGGTTAGCCGATTCAATTGCGCTCAGCACGAAGTCGCCAAACGGCGCAGCCTTCTTGTACTCAGGATTGGCGTAGGTCGACTTGCGCGTGCCCGGAGGAACCGATGCCCAGCCTTCATCTTTCGCAGCCAACTGGATGTATTCCTTCGATGTCGCCCACGTCGCGAACTTCTTCGCGGCGTCTTGCGACTTCGACGTCTTCGGAATGGCCAGCGACCACGACCACAACCAGTGCGAGCCCTTCGGCGTCACGGCAACCGGCGCTGCAGCAAAGCCGATCTTGTCCGCGACTTGCGATTGCGACTTGTTGTAGAGCATGCCGGCTGCAACCGTGGCATCGATCCACATTGCGCACTTGCCCGAAGACATCAGCGTCAGGTTCTCGTTGAAGCCGTTCGAGCTGGCTCCCGGAGGACCGTCGTTCTTCAGCAAGTCGGCGTAGAACGTGATCGCCTTGTGCCATTCCGGCGTGTCGAGCTGCGCCTTCCAGTTCTCGTCGAACCAGCGGCCGCCGTACGTATTCACGAGCGTCGATACGAACGCCATGTTCTCGCCCCAGCCCGCCTTGCCGCGCAAGCAGATGCCGTACTGGCCCTTGGCTTTGTCGGTGAGCTTGTCGGCGAATTGCTTGATCTGGTCGTAGGTCGGCTGATCCGGCATCTTCAGGCCGGCCGCTTCGAACAGGTCCTTGCGGTAATACGTCATCGAGCTTTCGACATAGAACGGCAGCGCGTACAACTGGCCGTTATACGAGAGGCCATCGCGTGCGGTCTTCACCACGTCGTCGAGATCGTAGTCAGCCGGGAGATTCGTCATTGGCACGAGCCAGCCGCGCTTGCCCCATTGCGGCGCTTCGTACGTACCGATCGCCATCACGTCGAACTGGCCGCTGTTCGTGGTGATGTCGGTGGTGGCGCGTTGACGCAGCACGTTTTCTTCCAGGATGACCCACTTCAACTGGATATCCGGATTGGCTTTTTCGAACGCCGGCGACAGCTTCTTCAACTCGATCATGTCCGGGTTGTTAAGTGTCGCGATGGTCACGGTCGCGGCCTTCGAGGCAACCGGCACAAGCGCGGCTGCAGCGAATGCGGCGCACGCGAATGAGCGCATCGGCAGGTTTTTAAGAGTGAATGTGGCGCGTTTCATGTTGTTTCGTCTCCTTTATCGTTAGCACGGCGCTCGTGCTGCGGGCTTGCATGACGCGTCGATCATCGGCTGATCGGATTGATACGGGCTACTACGTACTTTCTGGTACTCGTGAAACGTGAATTCGTTGCGGGCGGATTTCGATGCGGCTTTCAATGCCATCGCCGCCCACAGGTTCAGCTCATCCAGTTGCCGCCATCCACATTCAGCGTCTGCGCGGTAATGTAATCCGAATCCGCCGATACCAGGAACAAGGCCGCGCCCGTCAGATCGTTCGGCAGGCCCATGCGCCCCAGCGGTACCGCTTCGCCGACCAGGCGCTTCTTCTCGCCGAGCGGACGGTTTTCATATTTTGCGAAAAGCGCATCGACGGTTTCCCACATCGGGGTATCGACCACGCCCGGTGCGATGCTGTTCACGTTGATGCCATGCTGCGCAAGACCAAGTGCTGCCGATTGCGTGTAGCTGATCACGGCGGCCTTGGTTGCGCAATAGTGGGAAACTAGCGCCTCGCCGCGGCGACCCGCCTGCGACGACATGTTGACGATCTTGCCGCCACGGCCTTGCTTGACCATTTGCTGCGCGACGAGCTGCATCAGGAAGAACATGCCTTTCACGTTCACCGCGAAAAGACGATCGAAGATGTCCCAGGATTCGTCGAGGATCGGGCGCATGTCGAAGAGCGCCGCGTTGTTGTACAGGATGTCGATGCCGCCGAACTTGTCGACGGTAGAAGAGACAATGCGCTCCAGATCCTCGCGCCTGGTGACGTCGGCTTTGACTGCCAGTACGTTGCCCGCGTAATCCGCAAAACGCTGCGCCAGTTCGGCTTCATCTTTCAAATCGACGACGACGACCTTTGCGCCTTCGTCCAGGAATCGTTTGGTGACCGCTTCGCCGATACCGCTGGCCGCACCCGTCACGATAGCTACCTTGTCCTGCAATTTCACGGTTGTCTCCGGTTCGTCTTTTGACCGCTTTGTTCGCTCGGGCAGTGAGCGAACGCTCATCGCGTGATCAATTGCTCTCTGCGTGGTCGAATGATCGGTGACGCGTGAGGCGGTGTCAAGGCACGTTGTGATGTTTCGATGCTGCGACGCGGGAAAGGCACCTAAAACTGCGGGAAAACCCCAACCGGCGTGGCTTTGCGGGACGCGTCGATACGCCCGAAAGCGTGCTCGACATGCTTTGGTCATACGTCCAAAGGTGCATGATCGAGTGATACGTTATATCATCGCGGTCAATTCGGACGTCGCCTTTGATATGGGCTCCTCGTCCTTACAAACCCATCCCAGGAAACGCCATGAGCAAACTTGTCGCTGCTTTATTGACCTGCACTGCCCTTTTCTCTGCAAGCTTCGGCGGGACAGCCGTGGCGCAAACCGCGGCCAACGGGACAGTCGCGGTGGTCGCGGCCGAGAATTTCTACGGCGATGTGGTGCAGCAACTCGGCGGCAATCACGTCCAGGTGACCAGCATCCTGAGCAACCCCGACGAAGATCCGCATCTCTTCGAAGCCAGCCCGAAGACCGCCCGCGCGTTGCAGAACGCGGCGCTTGTCGTGTATAACGGCGCCGACTACGATCCGTGGATGGACAAGCTGCTTGGGGCATCGAAGGGAAAAGGACGCACGACAATCGTCGCGGCTCAACTGACAGGCAAGAAATCCGGCGATAATCCCCACCTTTGGTATGACCCGGCCACCATGCCGACTGTCGCAAAAGCGGTAAGCGCGTATCTGGTCCAGGCAGACCCGGCGCACAAGGCTGATTACGATGCGCGACTGGATACGTTCCTGACGTCGTTGAAACCCATCGACACGCGTGTCGCCGCGCTCAAAAGCCAGTTCAAGGGCGTGCCCGTGACGGCCACGGAACCTGTATTCGGCTATATGTCGGATGCGATCGGCCTCGATATGCGCAATGCCCGCTTCCAGCTTGCCGCCATGAACGATACGGAACCGAGCGCCTCGGATATCGCCGCGTTCGAAAAGGATTTGCGTGATCGTCAGGTGCACGTGCTGATCTATAACAGTCAGGCAACGGAAGCGTTGACCAAGCGCATGCTGAAAGTAGCTCACGATTCACACGTGCCGAGCATCAGCGTCACCGAGACGCTGCCCGCCGGCAAGACCTTCCAGACATGGATGACCTCGCAGCTCGACGCGTTGTCGGCTGCGTTGCAGGGAAAGACGAGATGAGTGTTTGGACGTTCGAGGATGCGTCTTGATGACGGCATCGACAAAAGCGGGGGCGCTAACCGTCGAGCACGTCACGCTTGAACTCGGCGGCCGGCCGATCCTGAACGACGCGAGCTTCAGCGTCGCGGCGGGTGAGTTTATCGGCGTGCTGGGGCCGAATGGCGCCGGGAAGACCACGCTCATGCGCGCGATGCTCGGGCTCCTGCCCTTGTCCCAAGGCGCGATCCGCGTGAACGGCGCGGCGGTGGTGCGCGGCAATGCATCGATTGGTTATATGCCGCAGATACGCAGCGGTCTTGCCGGACGGCGCGTGCGTGGCCGCGATTTTGTCGCGATGGCCGCCGATGGTCACCGCTGGGGTTTGCCGCGTGCAAGTGCCGCGGCACAAGCCG
Organism: Burkholderia sp. PAMC 26561; assembly: GCF_001557535.2. Lineage (NCBI taxonomy): Bacteria > Pseudomonadati > Pseudomonadota > Betaproteobacteria > Burkholderiales > Burkholderiaceae > Burkholderia > Burkholderia sp. PAMC 26561. The sequence continues at coordinate 1,978,211 of NZ_CP014306.1, read as the reverse complement.
ACGTGGATCGCGTGCTCGATCTCGTCGATGGCCGCGCGCTCGCCGCGCGTCCTTTGTCCGAGTTGTCTGGCGGCGAACGTCAGCGCTTGCTGCTCGCGCAATGCCTGCTCGGCGACCCGAAACTCCTTCTCCTCGATGAACCGCTGATCAGTCTCGATCCGCGTCACCAGACCGGCGTTGTCGATCTCGTGCGGCGCGTGCAGCGCGAGCTCGGGATTACCGTGCTGTTCTCGGCGCACGAACTCAATCCGCTGCTGAACTCCATTGACCGCGTGCTGTATCTCGGCAATGGCCGCGCGGCGCTCGGCACGATCGATGAAGTCATTACCAAGCCGGTTCTCTCGCAGCTTTATGGATCGCCGATCGACGTGATGCGCGTGAACGGCCGCATCTTCGTCATGGCCGGCGACGTGGAAGTCGACAAGCTCGATCACGCCCACGAAGACGGCCCCGACGGTCATTCGCATTCTCACGACCATGACCATGGTCACGATCACGGTCATCACCACTCCGGAACGCATTCCCACGATGTTTGAATACGAGTTCATGCGCAACGCCTTTGCAGCGTCGGGAATCGTCGCGATACTGGCGGGCATTGTCGGGTACTTTCTGGTGCTGCGCGGTCAGACGTTCGCGGGCCACGCCTTGTCGCACGTGGGTTTCACGGGCGCGACCGGCGCGGTGCTCGTGGGCGTTTCGCCGCTCTGGGGCATGATCGGCTTCACGCTCGTTGCGGGCGTCGGCATGGGCGCGCTGGGCGAAAAGCTCACGGGACGTGATGTTGCCATCGGCGTGATCCTGTCTTTATCGCTGGGATTCGGGTTGCTGTTCCTGCACTTCTTCACCGCGTATGCAAGCCAGGCAACCGCGCTGCTTTTTGGCAACGTGCTTGGCGTGAGTCACGAAACGCTTCTGGTGCTGGTTGGACTCGCCGTGGTCAGTCTCGGCGCGTTGGCCGTGATCATGCGGCCGTTGTTGTTCGCGTCGCTGCAGCCGGAGCTGGCTGAGGCCAAAGGGGTATCGCTGCGGCTCGTGTCCGTGCTGTTCCTCGCGATCACGGCGCTGGCAGTGGCGGCATCGACGCAGATCGTCGGCGTGTTGCTCGTGTTCGCACTGATGGTCGGACCGGCAGCGGCAGCGCAAAACGTGGCGACGCGGTTGTCGACCGGCGTGATGCTCGCGGCCGTTTTCGCGCTGGGACAGGCGTGGGTCGGGCTGACGCTGGCGTATTACACCGACTGGCCAACGAGCTTCTGGATCACGATGCTGTCGGCAGGGGTTTACGGGGTGAGTTTGTTGGGTCGAAAGTAGATCGCAATCACTGCGAGAACGAAAGCGCCCACGGCGCTCCCGTCCAACTTTGCCTCACGCGCACAACGTCCGCGCATGAAACGCCACATGCTCGCCGATAAGCGTCGAGATGAAGTAATACCCGTGGTCATACCCTTCATGCCGGCGCAGCGTCACCGTCTGCCCCGCCACCTTCGCGGCCGCCTCGAAAATCTCCGGATGCAGTTGCGTGGCGAGGAAATTATCGGCAAGACCCTGATCTATCAGGATCCCTGCATCGAACTTCGTCTTCGCGCTTTTCACCAGTTCGCTCGCGTCGTACTGCTTCCACGTTTCCCGATCATCACCCAGATAACCTGAAAACGCCTTCTCGCCCCACGGGCAATGCGAAGGCGCGGCAATCGGCGCGAACGCCGATACCGACTTGTAGATGTCCGGATTCCTCAGCGCCAGAACCAGCGCGCCGTGACCGCCCATCGAGTGGCCGAAGATACCCAGACGATCCTCGCGAACGGGCAACTCGGCCAGCACCGTGGTGCGCAACTCCTGCGTCACATACGAGTACATCCGATAATTGCGCGCCCAGGGTTCCTGCGTGGCATCGACGTAAAACCCCGCACCCACGCCGAAATCCCACGCTGCGCCCTCGTTCGGAACGCCCGCGCCGCGCGGACTGGTATCGGGCCCGATCAGCGCGATGCCATGCTCGCTCGCAAAACGCTGCGCGCCCGCCTTGATCGCAAACGTCTCCTCGGTACACGTGAGACCCGCGAGATAAAACAACGCGGGCACCTTGCCGTGTGCGGCTTGCGGCGGCAGGAAGACAGAGAATCGCATCGGCAAGCCGATGGTTTGCGAGTCGTGCTTATATGTCCGCTGCACGCCGCTAAAGCAGCGATGTTCTTCCACGAGTTCCAGCATCGTCGTCATCCTCAGTACAGAACCACCGAGCGGATCGACTCGCCCTTCTTCATCAGGTCGAAACCTTCGTTGATGCGCTCGAGCGGCAGTGTGTGCGTGATCAGGTCATCGATATTGATCTTGCCTTCCATATACCAGTCGACGATCTTCGGCACATCCGTGCGTCCGCGCGCGCCGCCGAACGCCGAGCCTTTCCATTCGCGGCCGGTCACGAGCTGGAACGGACGCGTCGAGATTTCCTCGCCCGCCGCTGCCACGCCGATGATGAACGACTGTCCCCAGCCCTTGTGCGTGCATTCGAGGGCCTGACGCATCACCTTCGTGTTGCCGATACATTCGAACGAATAATCAGCGCCGCCGTCGGTAAGTTGGACGATGTGATCGACCACGTTCGGCACTTCGTTCGGGTTGATGAAGTGCGTCATGCCGAACTTTTTCGCGAGTTCCACACGGCCCGGATTGATATCGACGCCAATGATCTTGTCGGCGCCCACCATCTTCGCGCCCTGGATCACATTCAAGCCGATACCGCCCAGACCGAACACGACCACATTCGCACCCGCTTCGACCTTCGCCGAATACACGACCGCGCCGACGCCCGTTGTCACGCCACAGCCGATATAGCAGATCTTGTCGAACGGCGCATCTTCACGTACCTTCGCGACCGCGATTTCCGGCACGACGATGTAGTTCGAGAACGTCGATGTCCCCATGTAATGGAACAGCGGTTTCCCGCCGATGGAAAAACGCGACGTCGCGTCCGGCATCAACCCGCGGCCTTGCGTGGACCGAATGGCCTGGCACAAGTTGGTCTTGCGCGAGAGACAAAATTTGCACTGGCGGCATTCCGGCGTGTAGAGCGGAATGACGTGATCGCCCTTCTTCAAGGTGCCGACACCCGGACCTACATCCGCGATCACGCCCGCGCCTTCATGCCCGAGGATCGCCGGAAAAATGCCTTCCGGGTCTGCGCCGGATAACGTGTAGTAATCGGTGTGGCAAATGCCTGTTGCTTTCACTTCAATCAGCACTTCGCCGGCGCGCGGCCCTTCAAGATCCACTTCCTCGATGGTCAGCGGCTTTCCGGCTTCCCATGCAATGGCGGCTTTCGTCTTCATGTGTCCGACTCCTTTCGATAATCGATAATCGTTGATTCAGGGATTCTCAGGGCTGCGTTCAAACTACGTTCAGGACTTCGTAGCATGCGCCCATCGTGTGATAGTCGACCTTGCCCGCAGGGCTTTTCTCGTCGCTGTACTTGGTGTTGTCGCGCGCGAGGATCCGGTACCACGCGCCCCACTTATGGTCGACAAAGTGTTCCCAGCTATAAGCCCACAACCGGTCGTAATCATTCCAGTAACGGGTCGCGGCGGCGGCGTCGCCGTCACGCGCCCCGCGCTCGGCAAGCAACGCGGCTGTTGCCAGCGATTCGGCCTGGACCCAGAAATACTTGTCTTCGTCGTAAAACTTGCCTTCCACGTCGAAGCCATAAACCATGCCGCCATGCTCGTGGTCCCACGAGAGTTCGATGGCTTTGTCGAAGAGTTCACGCGCGCGCTTCACGTGCCACGCTTCCGGACGATGCCGGTCGAGGATCAGCAAAAGCTTCGCCCATTCCGTCTGATGTCCCGGCTGGAATCCCCACGGACGGAAGATATTCGACTTGTCGCCCTTGTTGTAATCCCAGTCCACCGACCAGTCCGGCTTGTAGTGTTCCCAGACGAGCCCGCCGGCAAGCGCGGCCTGACGGTTGACCATGTTGTCTGCGAGCAGCGCGGCACGGTCGAGGTAACGCACGTCCTTTGATGCTTCGAATGCGGCGAGCATCGCTTCGCAAGCGTGCATGTTGGCGTTCTGCCCGCGATAGTCCGACACCAACCAATCAGCGCTCGCTTCGTCCTTGTACAGGCCGTGTTCAGCGTCCCAGAAACGCGCTTCCATCAGGTCCCAAGTTTCTTCCAGATAGGCCCGCGCTTCTTCGAATCCGGCTTCGAGCGCCTTCGCATACGCGAGCACCACAAACGCAAGGCCATAGCAGTGATTGGTGCCATCGGTGACCTGTCGGCCATCGAGCGTCCATGCATAACCGCCCGTTGCCGGATTCCGATGAAACTCCCGCAAATATTCGATGCCATGACGCACGCCGCCGCGATATTCATCGAGGCCGAAATGCTTGTAGGCCATTGCGTAGGTGAAAACGAAACGCGTACTCGATACAAGGTGCCGCGTCTTGCGATCATAGACGGCGCCGTTGTCCTTGTAGAAATGATAGAAACCGCCCGCCGGATCCATGCAATGCGGGTGATAAAACGTCATGGTCCGTAACGCATGGTCGAGCAGGAACTCGCGCGAGCGGAATTCGGGGAAGGGAGTCTGGGGCTTGGCGGTATCGGACATTTGTATGAGGTCTGCTGATTCTTGAAAAGCTCGTGTTCGTGACTTTGTGTGTGCGGCGTTAGTTTAAGCGCAGGCGTAAAACCCGGTTTTGAAAGCGCCGGGAATGCATGAAAAAGCATGAAAAACCCGGTTGCGACGGGTTTACCCCGTGCCCTCGCCGCACCACCCAAAAACGGACTATGCGTCCCGGCCGATAACCATCATAACCACGCCTCGCATATAAGTGCCCACGTTCGCGCGACGCAAATCGTTCAACGCCCGCCAGCCAACGCTTCGCCGCGCCACGCGCAATGTTAAGCCACTCGGGCCATATCAGCCCGGCTAAGGGGGCCATACGCCAACGTCGACTTGTTCTTGTTTTTTAAGCCACTTACCTTGGATCGCTCAAACAAGACGTCCGGATGGCACGGCGATCAAACTGTATGGAGAGAGACAAAGACATGGCATCAAACCCGGTTCATCCGTGCGACGAACGCTTACCCGCCGCCCAGTTGCTTACATTGGGCATCCAGCATGTACTCGTGATGTATGCGGGCGCCGTCGCCGTACCGCTGATTCTCGGCGCGGCGCTCAAGTTGCCGAAGGACCAGATCGCGTTCCTGATCAGCGCCGATCTGTTCTCATGCGGCGTTGCGACGCTGATCCAGACGCTCGGCCTGTGGATCTTCGGCATCCGCTTGCCGGTCATCATGGGATGCACGTTCGCGGCCGTCGGTCCGATGGTCGCCATCGGCACGAATCCCGGGCTCGGCATTCTCGATATATTCGGCGCGACCATTGCGGCGGGGGTCATCGGGATCTTTCTTGCACCGATGATCGGGAAGTTGCTGCGGTTTTTCCCGCCCGTCGTGGTCGGAACGGTGATCGCGGTGATCGGTTTATCGCTGATGGGCGTCGGGATCAACTGGGCAGCCGGCGGTGTGGAAAATCCCGAGTATGGCAATCCGGTGTATCTGCTGCTCGCGTTGGTCGTGCTCGTGCTGATTTTGTTGATCAACAAGTTCGGGCGCGGGTTTATCGCGAACATTTCGGTGCTGCTGGGAATCGTGGCGGGGTTTGCAATCGCGATGTCGCTCGGACGCGTCGACCTGAACGGCGTGACGAGCGCGCCGTGGGTCGGCATCGTGCTGCCGTTTCACTTCGGCTTGCCGCACTTCGACCCGCTGTCCATCGCGACGATGGTCATCGTCATGTTCGTCACGTTCATTGAATCGACGGGCATGTTCCTCGCCGTCGGCGACATGGTCGAGCGCCCTGTCGATCAGGATGCGCTGGTTCGCGGCCTGAGAGTCGATGGCCTTGGTACGTTGATCGGCGGACTTTTTAATTCGTTTCCGCATACATCGTTTTCGCAGAACGTCGGGCTGATCGGCGTGACCGGCGTGAAAAGCCGCTTTGTGTGCGCGACCGGGGGCGTAATTCTGGTGGCGCTCGGGCTTTTTCCGAAGATGGCGCAAGTGGTGGCGTCGGTGCCGCCGTTCGTGCTGGGCGGTGCGGGCATCGTCATGTTCGGGATGGTCGCGGCAAACGGCATCAAGGTGTTGTCGAAGGTCGACTTCGTGAAAAACCATCACAATTTGTTTATCGTGGCGGTGAGTATCGGGATGGGGCTTGTGCCGGTGGTTGCGCCTAAGTTCTTTTCGCAATTGCCGCACGCACTCGAGCCGATTTTGCACAGCGGGATCTTGCTGGCGTCGGTGTCGGCGGTGCTGCTCAATATCGTGTTCAACGGAGTGAAGAAGGAACGCGATGCGACGTGCGCGATCCGGCGAGCAGGGCATGATTTCGATGGGACGGCGAAGGCGGATCGGTGAAAAAGCCCGTTCTAAACGAGCATTAAAAAACCGCAGCCAAGGCTGCGGTTTTTTTTCACACGATCCAACTAACCCGCTTATCCCGCCGACCCAACCGCCTTCCCTTCAGCATCAACTTGCGGCTTTGCAACCGGGACCAGATGCTGCACCGGCACCAGCTTCGCCGGTCCTGTGGAAACCGAACCCACGGTCGCACTCGAAGCAGCAGCCGGAGCCGCCGTCGCCGGCGTACCGATATCGCGGTAATCCGGAATCAGATCCGCCGGACGTGGCTGATCGCCTGCATTCTCGATCCAGCCACCACCCAGCTCGCGATACAAATCCACAAGGTTGGTCGCGCGATCAAGCCGCGCCGATATCAGCAATTGCTGCGCGGTGTACAAATCATCTTGCGCCGTCAGCACCGAGAGATAGCTGTCCACGCCGTTGCGATAACGCAGGTCCGACAATTCCAGACGGCGTGACTGCGACTTCGTGAACGATTCGAGCGCTGTGATCTGCTGATCGTAAGTGCCGCGTGCCGCCAGACCGTCCGCCACTTCGCGGAATGCAGTTTGAATCGCCTTCTCGTAGTTCGCGATTTCGATGCGCTTCTGAATCTGCGCCACGTCGAGATTGGCGATGTTCGTGCCGCCCTCGAAGATCGGAATCGAAATCTGCGGCGCGAACGACCACGCCGCCGAACCCGGCTTGAACAATCCGCCCAGCGACGGCGACAAGGTCCCGAAACTTCCCGTCAGGGAGATTTTCGGGAAGAACGCTGCGCGCGCCGCGCCGATGTTCGCGTTAGCCGCGAGCAACGACTGCTCCGCCGACGCAATGTCCGGACGCCGCGCGAGCAGGTCGGACGGCAAGTCGGCCGGGATATCGGCGAGCAGGTTCTGGCTGTCGAGCGGCAAGCCAGGCGGCAGATCGGCGGGCAACGGCTCGCCTACCAGCAGCACCAGCGCATTCTCGGCCTGCGCCCGCAAACGCATTTGTGACTGCAGGTTGGCGGCAGCCTGTTGCTGAACGCCTTGCGCCTGACGCACATCGAGCTCGGTACCCACGCCGTTATCGAACTGCAGCTTCGTGATCCGATACGACTCGTCCGCCGTCTTCAGCGTGTTGCGCGTGACGGTGAGCTGGTCGTCGGCCGAAAGCATGGTCAGGTACTGATCGGCGACTTGCGAGACGAGCGAAATTTCCGCCGCCTTGCGAGTCTCAGCCAGCGCGAAGTATTGCGCCAGGGCCTGATCCTTCAGGCTTTGAATCCGCCCGAAGAAGTCGATTTCCCACGATGCATTCACACCCACCGAATACTGGTTCGAAATGGTCTGGTTGAAGAACGATAAATCCTTCGGCGTGCGCTGCTTGGTTTGCGAGCCGACTGCATCGAGTGTCGGAAACAAACCGGCGCGTGTGATCTGGTACTGCGCGCGCGCCGAAGCGACGTTGAGCATGGACACGCGCAGATCACGGTTGTTCTTTAACGCAATTTCAACGATCCGCTGCAAGCGGGCATCGGCGAAAAAATCACGCCAGCCGATATCCACCGCCGGTTTTGCATTGGCCGTGCGGTTGCTTGCATCGCCCGAGGTGGCGGTCGGCTGCTTGTCGTAGACGCCGCCTTGCGGGAACGTCTGGTCGACTGGCGCCGCCGGGCGCACATACTTCGGCGCCATGGTGCAGCCAGCCGCGAAAAGCGCGACCGCTGCCGCTATCAAGGAGTGTTTTAGCATCTCAATTTCCTTCCTTGGCCGGAGCAGGCGTGCCACCGTGTTCGTGATGCGGCGTGCCCTTGTCATGGCTGATCTTGCTGATCACGACAAAGAACATCGGGATCATGAAAATCGCCAGGAAGGTCGCCGTCAACATCCCGCCGATCACGCCCGTACCGATCGCGTGCTGGCTTGCCGAACCCGCGCCGTTACTGATCGCGAGCGGCAGCACGCCGAGAATAAATGCGAGCGACGTCATCAGGATCGGGCGCAACCGCAAGCGCGCCGCTTCCATGGCCGCCTCGACCGTCGTTCGGCCCTGCGAGCGCAAGTCGCGTGCGAATTCCACGATCAAAATTGCGTTCTTCGCCGACAACCCCACCGTAGTCAACAGGCCGACCTGGAAGAACACATCGTTTTCCAGTCCGCGCAAGGTAGCCGCGAGCAACGCGCCCAGAATACCGAGCGGCACGACCATAATCACCGAGAACGGAATCGACCAGCTTTCATACAGCGCCGCGAGACACAAGAACACGACGAGAATCGAGATGCCGTAAAGAATCGGCGCCTGCGAACCCGACTGACGTTCCTGCAGCGACAAGCCCGTCCATTCGTAACCAATACCGGCCGGCAACTTCGCCGCGATGGCCTCGATTGCCGCCATGGCCTGACCCGTCGACTTGCCCGGACCCGCCGCACCCTGGATTTCCACTGCGGAAATACCGTTGTAGCGTTCGAGCTTCGGCGAACCGTAGATCCACTTGCCCGAGCCGAATGCACCGAACGGCACCATGCCACCGGAACTGTTGCGCACATACCAGTCGTTCAGGTCTTCCGGGTTCATGCGGAACGGCGCGTCGCCCTGGATGTAGACCTTTTTGATCCGGTTATCGACGTCGAGGAAGTTGTTCACATACGCCGAACCCCACGCAATCGAGAACACATTGTCGATATCCGCCGGCGACACGCCCAGCGCACTCGCCTTCTCACGATCGATGTTCACCTTGAACTGCGGCGTATCGTTCAAGCCGTTCGGACGGACCTGCGCAAGCGTCGGGTCCTTCGCGGCCATGCCGAGCAACATGTTTCGTGCCTGGATCAGTGCGTCGTGACCGAGACCCGAACGATCCTCAAGCTCGAAGTCGAAGCCCGACGCCGTGCCGAGTTCAGGAATCGACGGCGGGTTCACCGGAATCACCATCGCGTCCTTGTACGACGAGAAGTGCCCGAACATGCGCCCGACCAGCGCGCCCACCTTCTGGTCCGCGTGCTGTCGTTGCGCGTAGTCCTTCATCCGCACGAACACGAGACCCGAGTTCTGGCCACGGCCGGCGAAGCTGAAACCGTTCACCGTAAACACGGCTTCGACGATGTCCTTCTGGTCTTTCAGCAGCCAGTCGGAGATATCGGCGAGAACCTTGGCCGTGCGTTCCTGCGTCGAGCCTGCCGGCGCCTGGACGATCACGAACATGGTGCCCTGGTCTTCGTCAGGCAGGAACGACTTCGGCAGACGCACGAACAGGAAACCCACCGCCACGATCACCACGAGATAGATGATGAGCCAACGGCCCGAGCGCTTGATCACGTGCTCCACGCCGCTGTGATACTTGTCCTGGCTCTTCGTGAACATCCGGTTGAACCAGCCGAAGAAACCCTTCTTTTCGACGTGATGGTCCTTGTCGATAGGCTTCAGGATCGTCGCGCACAATGCCGGCGTCAGAATCAACGCGGTGAGCACGGACAAGATCATGGCCGCAACAATGGTCAGCGAAAACTGACGATAAATCGCGCCGACGGAACCGCCCGAGAACGCCACCGGCACGAACACCGCCGACAGCACGAGCGCCACGCCGACCAGTGCGCCAGTGATCTGGTCCATGGCCTTGCGGGTCGCCTCCTTCGGAGACAGTCCCTCCTCGGCCATCACCCGCTCGACGTTTTCCACCACCACGATGGCATCGTCCACCAGCAAGCCGATGGCGAGCACCAACCCGAACATGGAGAGCGTGTTGATCGAGAATCCGACCAGTCCCATGACCGCGAACGTGCCCAGCAGCACCACCGGCACGGCGATCGTCGGGATCAGCGTGGCGCGCAGGTTCTGCAGGAACAGGTACATGACCAGGAACACCAGCACGATACCTTCGATCAGCGTCTTGACCACTTCTTCAATGGACAGCTTCACGAACGGCGTGGTGTCGTACGGATACTTCACGACGAGACCCGGCGGGAAATACTTCGACAGATCGTCGATTTTCGCGCGCACCAGTTTTGCCGTATTCAGCGCGTTGGCGCCCGTGGCAAGCTGGATACCGAAGCCGGCGGTCGGCTGACCGTTGTACTTCGTGTCGAAGTTGTAGTTCTCACCGCCCAGCTCGATGCGCGCGACGTCCTTGATGCGCACCTGCGAGCCATCCGCGTTGACCTTCAGCAGGATGTTGCCGAACTGCTCGGGCGTTTGCAGCAGCGTGGCTTCCGTAATGGTCGCCTGCAGCATCTGGCCAGGCACCGCCGGCGTGCCGCCGAGACCGCCGCCCGCAACCTGCACGTTCTGGTTGGATACGGCGTTTTTGACATCGATTGGTGTTAGCTGGAAGTTGTTGAGCTTGGTTGCGTCCAGCCATATTCGCATGGCGAACTGCGAGCCGAACAGCGTGACCGTACCCACCCCGTCGATACGACTGACCGGATCCTGGATCTTCGACGCCACATAGTTCGCCAGGTCGTAACGGCCCATGCTGCCGTCGGTCGACACGAACGCCATCACCACCAGGAAGCTGCTGCTCGACTTCGTCACTTTCGTGCCGAGCTGCTGTACGGCCTGCGGCAAGAGCGGCGTTGCGAGCTGCAACTTGTTCTGCACCTGAACCTGAGCAATGTCGGGGTTGGTGCCGGCGGCGAACGTCAGCGTGATGGTGGCCGTGCCGGAGTCATCGCTGGTCGACGACAGGTACAGCAAGTGATCGAGGCCGCTCATCTGCTGCTCGATTACCTGCGTCACCGTGTTTTCGACCGTCGTAGCCGATGCACCCGGGTACGTAGCACTGATCTGAATGGCTGGCGGCGCGATCGTCGGGTACTGCGCGATCGGCAAGGTGAAGATCGAAGCGATCCCCGCCAGCATCAGAATAATCGCGATCACCCACGCAAAAATCGGGCGATCGATAAAGAACTTTGCCATGAAACAGGCTCCCTGTTATTCCGTCAATTGCGCCGTATTACGCGCCTGATGCTGCGGAAGCTGCCGCGGCGGAAGCCGGTGCCGGAGCGCTCGAAGCCGCCGCGCCGCTGGCGCCGGCAGCCGCCGGAGCCGAGCCTGCGTCAGCGCCGGAAGCACCCTGGGCGCCTGGCGGCGGCAGTTGCGCGTCGACCGGCTTGACCGTCGAACCCGGCCGCGCCTTGTCCGTGCCCTGCACGACCACGCGGTCACCCGCATTCAGGCCGCTGTCGACCACCCATCCCGAACCGAACGTGCCGGACGTCACCAACTGACGCAACGCCACCTTGTTGTCCGGTCCGACCACGAGCGCCGTAGGCTGGCCCTTCTGGTCATGCGTCACGCCGACTTGCGGCACGACCAGCGCCTTGTTGTTGACGCCTTCGTCGATACGGGCGCGCACGAACATGCCCGGCAACAGCACACGGTCCTTGTTCGGGAAAATCGCGCGCACGGTCACCGAACCCGTGCCCTGGTCCACGCTCACGTCCGAGAACTGCAACTTGCCCTGTTCCGAATAGGTGCGCCCGTCTTCCAGGATCAGCGAGACCTTGGCGGCGTTCGGGCCGCCCGTCTGCAGGCGCCCTTCCTGAATGTCGCGGCGCAGCTTGAGGCCGTCCACGCTCGATTGCGTCAGGTCGACATACACGGGATCCAGTTGCTGGACCGTCGAGAGCAGCGTGGCGGCGCTTGCCTGCACATAAGCGCCCGGCGTGACCTGCGACAAGCCGATACGGCCCGTGATAGGCGACACGACGTCCGTGTAGCCCAGGTTGATCTGGGCGGTATCGACGGCGGCTTTACCCGATGCCACGTCCGCGACAGCCTGTCCCTGCGATGCCACCGCGTTGTCGTAGTCCTGCTTGCTGACCGCGTTTGCCGCGACGAGCACCTTGTAGCGCGCGGCGAGCGCGTTTTGCGTGGCGACGTTGGCCTGGGCCTTCGCGAGCGTGGCCTTGGCCGTATTCAATGCCGCGATGTAAGGCGCCGGATCGATCTTGTAAAGGCGCTGGCCTGCCTTCACATCTGCACCTTCGGTGAACTCGCGACGCTGCACGATGCCGTCGACCCGAGCGCGCACCTGTGCGACGAGAAACGCACTTGTGCGGCCCGGCAATTCGCTGACGACAGGAACGGTGGTCGGCTGGACGGTGACGACGCCGACTTCAGGCGTCTGGGGCGGCGGTGCCGATTGTTTTTCTCCGCAGGCTGCAAGAATTAGGGCAGCCGTCGCGGCAGTGATTAAGCGGAATGGAACCCGTTCGACGCGCATGGAGCGACCTCTGTCAAAGACTGAGATTGAAATAAGTGCGCGGCCGCCTCTCCTGCCGGCGGGCCGCAACAAGCGTCTTTAGACGCAAACCAGTAGCCTGCGGGCGCATGAACCAGTGCCCCGACCATCATTCGTGTTCCGCGCCGGGCGTCGTCTCTGTCGTGCGACTGCCGCTTGTGTGGGCCTGGGATGGGCCTCGCGGACGGGCGGCGGCTGAAAGCTGTGTCGGATATTAACCGGTCAATGCGGCTTGGGCTATCGTTGGACGGATGGTATTGTATATACATTCACGAATGAACGTAAAAGAGACGATCGTGCGTGAACACGAGCAGCGCGAGGGGAATCGTCTCGAAGCTTTGAAAGACGATAAACAAATGCGTGACGCCGCTGCAGGATACTGTAAGAAAGCGCTGAGTCGTTGCGCAAAACAGGCAAGCTGGAACTGACTAAATAATGGTCCGACGAACGAAGGAAGAAGCGGCGGAAACGCGCAACGGCATTCTGGACGCAGCCGAGCGGGTATTCTTCGAGAAAGGCGTGTCGCGAACAACATTGGCGGACATTGCGCTCGAAGCCGGCGTGACGCGCGGCGCAATTTACTGGCACTTTGCGAACAAGGGCGATCTTTTCACCGCCATGTTCGACCGCAGTCTGTTACCGCTCGACGAACTGGTGGAGGCGACGCTCGACACCAGGGAGCCCAATCCGCTTGGCCGGATGCGCGACATCTTCATCTGGTGCATGCGCAATATCGCACTGGACGAACAGCGGCGCCGCGTGTTCGATATCCTGTTTTTGAAATGCGAGTTCGTGGAAGACATGGGTCCGGTGCGCGAACGCCATCAGACGAACATGCGCGAAGGCAAGGAAAAGATTGAACGCGGGTTGTTGAACGCCGTCGATAAAGGCCAGTTGCCGGCACAACTCGACACCCACCACGCCACGACCATCCTTCATGCGCTCTTTACGGGCATTCTTTATGATTCGCTGATGTGGCCGGAAAGCATAGATCTGAAGAACGAATCGGAACGGTTGATCGACTCATGTTTCGATGTGATGCGTTTTAGCCCATCAATGCTGCGTCCGGGCGAATAATGCCCTAAGCCTCATTGCAGCCCGTAGTGCTGCGCGAGAAACAGAAAGATCGCAACGCAGCCGAGCATTGCAGCCCATGCCCATGCGGGCATGCTGTGCGGATGATGCCGCGGCGCATGCCCATGCAGCCTGTGCCGCAACACGCCGCCTATGGCATCGGCCGCGGCGGCGCGCGACTTCTGCGCCGCTGCGCTCGCCGGACGCGCGAACGCCGCAGACATGGCGATGGGCCTCAGGAATAGATGCCGTCGGGTAACTGCCGCGTCCGGCGCTTGCGTTGCCGGATGCCCGTGCTTTGCGCGCACCACCTCGCAGAAGTCGGCGAAAAAATCATCGGCCACCTCGCGCAGCGCGTTTTCGATCTGACGCGGCGGCAAGCTCGCCAGCGGTCCGGTGAGCGTTGCCCAAACCGTATATTCGATCCACGTCGATTCGCCGTTCGCGTCCGGAATCAGCGCCACCGCGATCTGTCCGCGCAACGATCCCACGCCCTCGCCGCGCGCCTTGAAACTCAGGGTCTGGGCATCGACTTCGCCCTCGGCCTCGTCATGCCGCGGCAAACGGCGCGCTTCGGCTACATGTGCGCGGATGACGTAACGCGAGCGCAGCGCGCCGAGCGGCACGGTCATCGCGAGCATGTATTCGCCACCGGCCAGCCGCAAGAGCGATTCGCAATTGTCGATACTCGCGCGCACCAGCGCCAGGTCGCCCAGCGCCTCACGCACGAGAGCGGGAGCGAGCGGAATGCGTAAAGCATCGGCGACTTCCATCACGGCCTCCCCTGACTCGATGCGGCGGTTTAGTAATCAGGCGCCCGACGTTTCATCGATACGATCGACGCGCGTCGGATAGAACGCCAGATACCCCTTGATCTGCGTGGCGCTTTCCAGCGGTTCCTCGTAACTCCAGACCGCGTTTTCGATCGGACCTTCTTCGGTGAGCAAATGGTAGTAAGTGGCTTCGCCCTTGTACGGGCAATGCGAGGTGTGCGCGGACCTGGCGAGGCGCGCCATGTTGACGTCGCCGCGGGGAAAATAATGCACCGGGTCAAGACCGGTTTCGGCGAGCGTCAAGGCCGCCTGGGTATCGGCGAACGTCACGCCCTGATGGATCACGCGATGCCGGCGCGTGTTCAGCGAAATTTCAATCAGATGGGTGTCGGTGTTCATCATGCGCTCCCGGTTTCAGACTGGATTCATGCGGATTCGAAGCAAGGCACTGAAATGCGCCGTCGTGCGACTGCGGCACGAATGCACAAAAAAAACCACGGGCTTTCCGGGACCCGTGGCTTTCATTATGAGACAACTCCGAGGGAGTTGTGCAAGCGTTGTGCGCGGGTTTATGTCCTGCGCAACACACCGTGTCCGGGTTCGCGCCGTTCCCGGCAGTTTGTTCCGATTCGCGGCTCGGAAAGCGAGCTGCTTACTGGCTCGACCAGTGGAAAGCGGCCTTTGCCTTGCCGTTTCCCGCCACCGTCACCGCCTGTTTCTTTTCCGAATCCTTGTACTTTGCGTAGACCGTATAGCGGCCCGGCGGCAATTTCACGAGCATGTACGGGCCCATTGCATCGGTTTTGAGCACTTCGGCGTTCTTTTCGTCAGCGATGCGCACGTGCACGTCGGCAAGATAATCCGCAGTAGGCCCCGTGAAACGCAACGAAAGCGGCCAATGCGCCTGTTCGCGGATCAGTGCATGCGATTCGTCCAGCCCCACGCCACCGGACGTGTACGACACATTGCCCTGCGTCTGGACCTGAGGCAGGCCGCCGCCGTTAGTATTTCCGGCGCTGCTCATGTCGCTGGTGTCAGCGCTCGATGCCTGCGCAAATGCGCCGCCCGCCACCCCAAGAGTCATCGTGGCGGCGAGCATCGCGATCGATACCTTTTTAAACGCTTTCTTCTTCGATGTTGCCTGGATGCTGGCTGCGTTCGTCGTCTTCGTCATCTGTTTGGCTCCTTGTGGACTTCAGACGCCTTCATCGGCGCTGCGCTTCTGATTGCTGCTCGTACACGGTAATCGATAGCTCCCGGACTACTCGAGTCGATACAGCATCTGAACAGACGAATCAGCACAGTTCATGCCCGCATCCCGCCCTATTTCCGGGCTGCGGCAAGGCCACAACCCGGAAATCCCGCGTCAGCCGAGATCCACCGGCACGAAGATTTGCGCATCGTCACGCTGGATCAACAGCGCGATGCTGTCGCCGGCGTTCTTGACCATCGTCTTCAACTGATCGACGGTCGTGACCGGCTGGCCATTGACCGCCAAGATCACGTCGCCGGCCTGGATGCCTGCGCTTTCCGCCGCTCCGCCCGCCTGCTGGACCAGCAGACCACGCGACAACGAAGCGCTCTGCTTCTCTTCAGGCGTCAGCGGCCGGACTGCCACGCCCAGACGCGCGTCCTGCGATGCCGATTCGCTCTTGTCCGCACCGCCCGTGCTTGCGGTCTTGGCGTCGCTCAGCGCGCCGACGGTCACCGTCAGGTCTTTCGTACCCTTCTCGCGCCAGACCTGCACCTTCGCCGTGCTTCCAGGCGGCAGACCGGCAACTTGCGCCGGCAGCGAGTTGGAATCCGCAACGGCCAGGCCGTTCACCGACAGAATCACGTCGCCGGGCTGGAGACCCGCCTTCGCCGCAGGGCCGCCCGGTTCCACCGAACTCACCAGTGCGCCGTTCGCGCTTTGCATGCCGAACGATTTCGCCAGCGTCTGGTTCATGCCCTGCACCGTCACGCCAAGGCGACCGCGGTCCACGTGTCCGGTCTTGATCAGCGCGTCCTTCACCTTGATCGCTTCGTTGATCGGGATTGCGAACGAAAGACCCTGGAAGCCGCCGGTCTGCGAATAGATCATCGAATTGATGCCGATCACTTCGCCTTGCAGGTTGAAGAGCGGTCCGCCCGAGTTACCCGGGTTCACCGGTACGTCGGTCTGGATGAACGGCGTGTAGTTCTCGTTGGGCAACGAACGCGATTTTGCGCTGATGATGCCGGAGGTGACGGTGTTATCGAAACCGTAAGGCGAGCCGATCGCCACCACCCACTGGCCGACCTTGCTGCCGTTCGGGTCGCCGATCTTCACGATCGGCAGGTTCTTCGCTTCGATCTTCAGCACCGCGACGTCCGACTGTTTGTCGGCGCCCACGACTTTCGCGCGGTACTCGCGTTTGTCGGTGGTTTTCACCGTGACGACATTCGCGCCGTCGACCACGTGCGCGTTGGTCAAAATGTACCCGTCGCTGCTCACGATAAACCCTGAGCCCAGGCTTTCGCTGGGGGTATCGGAGGCGTTCGGGCCATTGCCGTCGCCGCCCATGCCAGGCACGCCGTTACCGTAGAAATGCTTGAAGAACTGATAGAACGGATCGCTCGGATCGATCGGCAGTTGCGGGTTGCCGCCATTTGCTCCGCCGTTCATGCCGCCATTCATGCCACGCCGCGCAGCCGTCTTTACGACGTGTTTCGCGCTGATGTTGACGACGGCCGGGCCGTAGGTTTCGACGAGTCCCGAAAAATCGGGGATGCCGGTCTTGGCGGCGGCTTCGGCGGGCATCATCGCGGCCTGGGCCGGCGTGATGACCTGGGGCGCGGCGACGTTATGGTTGCCGGCGACGTAACCCGCCGACAAGGCGACTGCAACGGCTACCGCAACGGCGCTGCGGGTAATGATCTTCGCTTTCATCGTGTGCTCCTCGGGGATGCGCTTCATGATGAACGAAGAGTACGGGGCGCCGCTTAAAGGTTACTTAAAGCAATGAATTCAGGCCGCATTGAAGCGTATCGATACCAGCAGACCGCCACCTTTCGATTCTGCAAGCGAGACCGCCGCGCCATGCTGCTCGGCGATCCGGCGCACGATGGCAAGCCCCAGGCCGCTGCCCGCCACGTCCGTTCGCGCACGGTCGGCGCTCGCTCCCACACGATAAAACCGGTCGAACACACGCTCGCGTTCCTCGGCGGGAATGCCGGGGCCGTTATCGGAGATTTCGACGACCGGGCGGCCTTCGTCCACGCGCAGGCAAACGTCGACGCGGCCGCCATCGGGCGTGTATTTCGTGGCGTTATCGATGAGATTGTTGAACATCACGCGCAACGCGTTCGGGTCGCCCGCAACGGTCGCCGCCTCGGTTGCCTCGATGCCCAGGTCCACGCCGCGCTGCTGCGCCACCAGCACCGATGCGCCGACGCATTCGTCGAGCAGCGCATGCAGGTCGACAGGCGTGGTCGTGTTCTTGCCGTCGGGTTCCGAGCGCGCGAGCGCAAGCAGTTGCTCAGCCAGGCGCGTCGCGCGTGTAATGCCGGCTTGCAGGTCGTCGAGCGCTTCCTTGCGCGAATCGTCGTCCTTCGCGCGGGCTACGAGTTGCGACTGGATCTGCACGGCGGCGAGCGGCGTGCGAAGTTCATGGGCGGCGTCCGCCACGAAGGCCTTTTGTGTATCGAGCGCGGTCGCGAGGCGGTCCAGCAGCGCGTTCAGCGCGCGCACCACGGGCACGACTTCTTCGGGCAAGCGGTTATCGGGGAGATGTTCGAGCGCTTCCGGGTGCCGCGTATCGAGTGCGCGCGTCACGCGCTGCAACGGCATCAAACCCCGCCCGACGATGATCCATATCGCCATGCCGAGCAGCGGCAACAACAGCACGAGCGGCCACAAGGTACGCCATGCGACGCCGGCCGCAAGCCGGTTGCGGATGGACAGCGGCTGCGCAAGCTGCACGACGTTGTCGCCGACGATCGCGCTATATACGCGCCATTCGCCGCGCGCGGTGGCTTCGGTGGAAAAGCCGAGTTCGGCATGCGGCGCGAGCGGCACGCGCGGATGCGAGTAATACATCAGCACGCCGTTGCGGTTCCAGATCTGGATCACGACGCCTTCGTCGCTGTCGCTGCGTGATTGCAGCACCGACGAGAACGGTTCCGATGGCAACGCCGCCGCAATCTGCTCGAGCTGGTAATCGAAAAGTTCGTTGGCTTCGGCGAGCGCCTGCCGGTAGATCAGCCAGCCCGCAAACCCCACGCCGACGATAACCAACGCCAGCAGCCACACCAGCAGTTGGCGTCGAATTGAATGCATCAGGCTTCCTTCGACACCATATAGCCGAGTCCGCGGACGTTGCGGATGAGGTCGGGTCCGAGCTTCTTGCGCAGCGAATGGATGTAGACCTCGACCGTGTTGCTGCCGATTTCCTCGCCCCAGCCGTAGATCTTTTCTTCGAGCTGGCTTTTGGACAGGACGGCGCCGGGGCGCGCCATGAGGGCTTCGAGCAACGCAAATTCACGCGCCGAAAGTGCGATGGCGTTGCCTTCGAGCGTGACCTGATGGCCTACGGGATCGAGCGTCAGGGCGCCGTGGCGGATCAGCGAATCGCCGCGGCCTGCATGGCGGCGGATCAGCGCGCGCATGCGGGCGCCGAGTTCATCGAGATCGAAGGGTTTGACGAGGTAATCGTCGGCGCCGGCATCCAGCCCCTTGACCCGGTCGGCGATAGAATCCCGTGCCGTGACGATCAGCACCGGAAGCGTGTTGCCCTTGGCGCGCAGGCTTTTCAGCACGTCGAGGCCGTCGCGTTTTGGCAGGCCCAGGTCGAGCAGCATCAGGTCGTAGGGTTCGCCTCCGACGGCTGTCAGGGCGGCCTCGCCGTCCTGCACCCAGTCGACCGCAAAGCCGTCGCTGCGCAGGGCCTTGCGGACGCCTTCCGCAATCATTCTGTCGTCTTCAACTAGCAGGATTCGCATGATTCGCTCTGCGGCTCTAAGCTTGGCGACCTCGCGGCCCGGACGTTTATTCTAGCCGGGACACGCGGGGCGGGGCTTAAACGGGACTTAAAGCTCACTGACGCCCCGTTGCGAACCTGATAGCGTCAATCGCGCTTTTCGATGCCGGTCTCTGCAACCTCTCGCTTGGGCGACCGATAACCAATGCCCGCGAGTTTCAGTTTTGGCAGCTCGCGCTGTTCAACGACACTCGCAAAGCCCTGCCAGTCGCGAGCCAACGCACGTTTGTCGACCAGGTCGGTGTCCCCGAGCTTGTAGCGCTCGCCTTCCTTATATGGCCGCTCCCATTCCGCCCGATGCCACGCGCGTTCGGCCAGCGCCAGCAGACGCGGATACACCATGTATTCGAACTGCTGGTCCGTGCGTATCACTTCGGCCCACGCCTGACCTTGCATACCATAGACATGCGCCGCCGGGCCATTGCTCGTCACCTCGAAGGGCTTGCCCTCGCGATCCGGCATCACTTCGGCGTTCTGCGGCAGGTTGTCCGGCGCGAGCGAGAACGTCTTGAAGCTGTCCGTTGCACGCGATCCCCAGTAGTAGCCACGCTCGTGTGGATCGAGTGTGTACGGGAAATCGAAGTACAAGTAATCGGGCAAGGCCAGAATCCCAAGATATCCCTTCGCGCTCCAGCTTCGCGCCGTTTCCGCGCCTCCCCAAAAAAGTGTGTCCCACAACGTGACCATCACATTCTTCGTCGCGAAGTCGCGTGGACCGGCGGCATGCTTCAAACCGTCCTGCCACGCCTCCATTGTTTCAATGCCGTTCGCGTTCACGAGCGAGCTCACCTGACGGGCAAACCTCGATGGCAACTCGTCGACCGATTCGATGCCCTCTTGCTTGAGCAAGGCCGTGCACATTGGCGAACGCGCCCACGGTTTGTCTTGCGCCGCCATATCGATACGGCCCTTGTCCGCGTCCTTCCCGTCGCGCGCCTGAAAACCCGCGCCGAGGAGGATGTTCTTCGCTTCATCGCCGCCAAAATGCCATACGTTCAACGGCGCCTGCGCTTCGCGATGCATCGCGGCAATCTCGCCAATCACCTTGCCTGCAAAGTTCAGCGCGCCGCTCGAGCAGGGATTCAGATTGCTGCGTCGATCGTAGAACTGCACCGAAAGCGTGTTCGACGTATCGTCAGGATCGATCAGGCGGAAGGCGTTCGCTTCCTGCTCGTTGCCCGACGCATGCAGCCGCCGATACCGCGCTTCCATGGCGACCACGGCCGCGCGGGAGTGGCCGGGCATGTCGATTTCGGGAATGACCTCCACGAAACGATCATTGGCGTATCGCAGCAACGCAATGTATTCGTCGCGCGTCAGGAAGCCGCCGCCTGAGCGGTTGTCCGGGCCGGAAGCAAGCTGGGGAATGAGGCAACGGGTTTCGCCGAGGTCGTGACAACGCCGGGCGCCGATTGCCGTCAGCTCGGGCAGACCCGGGATCTCGATGCGCCAGCCTTCGTCGTCGGACAAATGCAGATGCAGGCGATTGAGCTTGTAAGCGCTCATCTGGTCGATCAGGCGGCGCAGCGTGGCGGGTTGCCGGAAGTTGCGCGCGACATCGACCATCATGCCGCGATGGCCGTAGCGCGGCGCATCCTCGATGGTCATTGCGGGAATGCGTCCGCCGCCCGCCAACGCCAGCGACAATACGGTCTGCACGCCGTAGTAAAGACCGGCTGCATCAAAAGCGTCGATCGACACGCCCGAGGGCGCGATCCGCACACGGTAACCGCCGGCCACGGCGATATCGGCAGGCAGCGCGTGAGGCGCGACCACACCGGTGAGCGGCAATCCCTGCTTCGCGAGCCCCAGCGAACCGGCGCGTTCACGCAGCGCTTCGACCTGTCCCGGCGAGAGATCCGGAAGCGACATTTCGACCCCGCGCAAATCGGCCTCGCCTTCTCCAACGTTCGTCCTCATCGCCGATGGCAACACGCGCGCCGCGACCTCTCGCGCCGGCAGCGGTTCGCCGCGTTCGGCTTGCTGCCGGAATATCTGCGCGGGCGTGAGGGGAATGCGGGCGTTGTCATTCGCGGGGAGCGCATCGACGTAACGGCTTTCGTCTTCGGTGTCGTTTTGCTTGAGCACGGCGGGCGCAGCGCCCGCAACGACAACATAGGGCCGGGGCAGTACGTCGCTGTATCGGAGCAGCCAGTATTCAGCGACAAACGGCACTTCCAGCCGCTCGCCTGCGGCAAGCCTCACCGCGCCGCTTCGCGGCGTCAGTTCGTACAGGTCGCCCGTCAGGTGGCGCAGCGAGAAGTCCGGATGATTGATGCTCAAGATCCGGCGAATGCTGTGGAGATAGAGCTTCCAGCCATCGCCCGTGATTCGCGCCTGTCCCGTGTTGACGAGGGCCAGCCGGCCGGTTGCGCACGCGCCCGAGTCGGCGCCGAAATCGGCGCATGGCACGCCCGACTTGGCGGCATCGTTGGTATCGATCGATACGCGCAGCATCAGGTCGTTCGCAAGCACCGCGGCCAGCGCCGGGCCGGCGGAAGTTGCGGCTGCGACGGGTTGTGTCGCTTTGGGAGGCAGCGCTGGCGTGAGCGCAAACACGGGCATGGACGCTGCCATTGCCAGCAATCCGGTCGCGAAGTTTATTCGTTTCATGATGTCTCCCTTCAAAAAGTCTTGCTATACGATGCAATGATCTTCACGTCATTGCGATCGGATTTCCCGTAAAAACCATTGGTGCGAAGCCGCGCTGGAAACACGCCGATTCCTGCGCCTTTGAGCGGACCTTCCTTCACGTCATAGGTGACGCTCAAGTCGATCTCGTTCGCCGATGTATCGCCGCGTCCGGGGTTTTTGATCGCCCATCCGCGAATTCCGCTCACGCCGACTGCAAGTCCCGGCACACCGATATACGGCCCGATCTGATACGACGCCGATGCCTTGATCACGCGCGTGCCGTCCCACACGAAGTCATCGAGCTGGCCCCAGGTCTGGATCTGATTGCGGTTGTCGCTGTTGGCCCAAGGCGTCAGGCGGAAATTCATCTCGCGCGAGTCGGGTGCGTGCGTGACGCCGAAGCCCATGCTGACGGTGAAAGGACCGCTCGCGTAACCGACGCTCGTGCTGGCATGCCATTCGTTGGCCGGCGACGCGACCGGTCCGAGCGCCGCCTGATAGCGGCCCCACAAGGCATAGCCGGTCGTCGTCACCGTGCCGTGCTCGCCGGTGCGCCACGCACGCGTCGCGCCAACCTGCGCGTTGCGCCTGTAGCGCTTGCCCTCGCCCACGCCGCCATCGACATAGGTATCGGCAGCCGCCTCGTACCGGATCCCCGCGCTATGCACATAGTCGATCCGGCTCGCCGTGCCGTCATATTGATCGCGGTTCTGATGCCACGCATTGGTCATCGGCCGGAAGCGGTTGTCCCATTCATTGCGGAACTGATCGGCGAGCGCGTAGCCGAATTCCCAGCCCGCCACGTGATATTTCACTTCGGCGCCGCGGTACGCGTGCGAGTGCAATCCGCCCGATGACCCGAGCGTGCCGACACTCAGCGGCGTATAACCCGCGCGAACCTGCCATCCGTCGCCCGTCGCGGTGCTGCGCCATTTCAGCGCAGCATGGGCGAGCGTTGCATAGGTCTTGTCGGCGTCATCGCGATAGTCGTGATAAAGCACTTCCGACAAGCCTGTGCCCGGCGCGACCCGAAGGTTGGTAAAACCCGACACGTCCGCGCCGACAAATCCCCACGGACCCGCCGCATAACCCGAGCGCCAGTCAATACCCAATGAGAGCGCGTTGACATGGATATCACCGGCGTGATCGGTCGCATGCCGGTTTCTTGAGTAAAACGTCGTACTGATGGTCGTCTCGGACTTCGAGAAAAGACTGGGCATCTCTTCGGAACGCCAAGGCTGCGCGGTGCCGCGCGTCAGTTCGTCGTCCTCGAACGCCGGAGGTTCAGCCCCTGCCGACGCACCGCACGTTGTTGTTAGGATTGCAAAACATAATGACTGGAATCTGGTCACGTCTCCCCCTCGCTGCGGTTCTTGATCACCGCATGGATTTCTCTAAACGAAGAAGACTAGCCGGTCGTAAATTGGTATTCAAGTGGTATTAATTTTGGGATAGCGGCCGGTTGATGCATCCCGGTTTCATCGACGTTTTGCGACAAAAAAAAGGCGGTGCTGTTGTCCAGCACCGCCGTCGCAACCTGCGTCGAATCGTCTATGACCTTTTTGATGTCTGGCCGATATCGATATCGATTTGCTGTGGCACAGCGACCGAGAGATAAACGCGGCGGAGCAGGCGTTGCCCGGACGTCTCGCCAACAGCCTCATGCCGTGATGACTCTGAAAGACGCGGAATTAACAATCGTAATCACAAGCGCCTCTACAATACCGGCACTCCGTTAGCCGGCGTCCGCAAAACCGCAGCACGAACACGATCCGAACACATGTATAGAGCATCACTGCAGACCACAAAAGTTTCCATCGGCAAAGGGTGGCGCGCTGTCACGGCGCTGGCCGTGGTTGTATCGGCGCTAGGTATGGGCCTGAGCACGCCCGCCGAGGCCCGCAGCGGCGGCGGCACAAAAGCAGAATCGCAAAAGCAGGCCGGCAAAAGCGCGGTCGCGAGGACGACCAAGGCGGTCAAGACCACCAAGGCCGAGAAGGCCGCCAGGAAGAACAACTTCGAGCGCGTCGCGGTTCCCGCCGGCCCGTTGCCGCCCACCGTCATGGCAGCGCTCGCACGGGCGCACGTACCGCTTTCGTCGATGAGCGTGGTGGTTCAGCGCATCGGCGCCGGCGGCGTACCGCTCGTCGCGCTCAACGCAAACGTGCCGATGATGCCCGCGTCCACCATGAAACTGGTCACGACCTACTCGGGTTTGTCGCTGCTGGGACCTGACTATCGCTGGAAAACGACGGCCTATGCCGACGGCGAAGTCGATGCCAACGGCATCCTTCACGGCAATCTTTATATCCAGGGCACCGGCGATCCCAAACTCGTGCCGGAAGAACTGATCGATCTCGTGGACCAGATCCGCCGCAACGGCATTTCGGGCATCGACGGCGCGCTGGTGCTGGACAAGCGTTACTTCGATCCGTCGACACGCGACCTCCCCGCCTTCGATGCCGACGAAACCGCGCCCTATAACGTCGGTCCCGACCCGCTGCTCTACGCGTTCAAGTCGCTGTCGTTCACGCTGACGCCGAATCCGGAAGGCGGCGTGTCGATCGACGTCTTGCCGCAACTCGCGCAACTTCAGATCGATAACGAATTGCGCGTGACGCGCGGCGCGTGCGCGGGGACGCTCCCGGCGGCGTCGCCAAGCGTGGCGCAAACTTCGGGCGGCTTCGTGCAGGCATCGTTCATTGGCGACTATCCGCTGCGCTGCGGTCCGCGCACGATCAACGTCGCTGCGCTCGATCACTCGACGTTTTTCGCGGGCGGTTTCCTCGCGCTGTGGAAACAGGCGGGCGGCACCTTCGCCGGCGTGACGCGCGAAGGCCCGACGCCTTCCAGCGCGCGGCTTGTCGGGACGCATCGCAGCCCGGTGCTCTCGGACATCGTTCGCGATATCAACAAGTTCAGCAACAACGTGATGGCGCGTAATTTGTTCCTGACCATCGGCGCCGCAACCGGCAAACCACCGGCGACGACGCAGAAATCGGCGGCAGCCATTACCGCGTTCCTGCATCGAAGCGCCCTGCCCATGTCGGGTCTGTATCTGGATAACGGTTCGGGTCTGTCGCGCGAAGAACACATCACGGCACAGTCGCTCGCCGACCTGCTGACCGCGGCGAATTCCAGTCCGGTCGCGCAGGTCTTCACGGAATCGCTGCCGATCGCCGGCGTGGACGGCACCATGCGCAACCGCCTGACGAACGCAGGCGCGCTCGGCAACGCGCACATCAAGACGGGCACGCTGCGCGACGTCCGCGCGATCGCAGGTTACGTGGGCGCGGCGAACGGCGAAAGCTACGTGGTGGTGAGCATGATCAACGACCCGCGTGCCGAAGCTGCGCGCGCCGCGCACGATGCCTTGCTCGAATGGGTCTACGAAGGCGCGCGCCGCACGGGATCGATGGATTGAAGGCAACGCAAAACCCACTCCGGCGATGCGCACAAGCACAGGGAAACCCTCGTAGGAAACAACTCAAATTATCTTAAAAGATTCGGTAAGCTATCGCCACGCAAGCCGACAGGCTCGCCGAGACGCTCGTCGACCGGCACCTCGAAGCGGCATGCAGACCACAGACTAGATAAACGAGGAACGAGGAGATGACGCCGATGAAACCCGCCCAGACCATTCCCGCCGCGCGCCGGACCTACTGGCTGCGCGCTGTGCAAACCGCGATGGCGTGCGCAGCCATCGCCGCATTGGCCGCGTGCGGCGGCGGCGATGACAACAATAACAACACGCCCGCGGGCGGCGTGAAGCTGCAGGTGGTGTCGTTCGGCGACAGCCTGTCCGATGTCGGCACGTACGCGCCCGTCGCCACGGCGAACTTCGGCGGCGGCCGCTTCACGACGAACCCCGGCCAGGTCTGGACGCAAAACGTCGCGCAGTATTACGGCGACACGCTCACCGCCGCGAATACCGGCGGCTTTGGCGTGCCGCTTCAGGCAGGAACCGGGCTGGGCTATGCGCAAGGCGGCTCGCGCGTGACGTTGCAACCGGGCGTCGGCCATGCCACGCCGGGCACGGCGAACGCGGACTTCTCGCAAGCCACGACGATTCCGGTCAACGATCAGGTCTCGCAGTACATCGCGTCGCACGGCACGTTCAACGCCAACCAGCTCGTGCTGGTGAACGGCGGCGCCAATGACATCTTCTATAACCTGACTGTCGCGCAAGCGACTGCTGCGGGAATTCAGGCGCAGGTCGCGGCTGGCACGCTTGCGCCGGCTGATGCGCTTGCCGCCGGCAACGCGGCGCAAAAAGCCGCGACGACCGCGATTAGCCAGGCGGCTATCGACCTGGCCACGGTCGTCGGACGCGTCGTTCAGGCAGGTGCCACGCATGTGCTGGTATCGAATGTGCCGGATATCGGCGGATCGCCACAGGGGCTTGCCAGCGCCGACAAAGGCGTGACGCTGTCGCAAGTCACGCAGTTGTTCAACGGCACGCTGCAAGGCGCGCTGCAGCAGGCGGGGCTGTTGTCGAAGGTGATCTACGTCGATGCCTACACGTGGGTCGATGGTGTCCAGGCCAACTATCAGTCGAACGGCTTTTCGGTATCGAATACGGGCACGGCCTGTAATCTTGCCGCGATGATCGCTGCCGCCACGAAAGCCGGCCAGCCGAACCCGACCGCGTTCGGCACGTCGCTGTTCTGCTCGCCGCAGACGTACACGGTGGCGAACGCCGACCAGACCTACATGTACGCGGATACCGTACATCCGACGACGCATCTGCACGCGCTGTTTTCCACCTACGTTGAACAGCAGGTTGCGAAGGCAGGGTTGGGAAAATAAGCTTCGTTTGAAGCAGGGGAAATACGAAACGCCCGGTTCTTTCGAGACCGGGCGTTTTTTTTCGATTGAATCAAGCAGCAGGCTGTTCCAGGCGGTTGATTCGCACGATGCTAATCCGGCGCCGATTCCCGAGCCGAACCAGGCCCGTCAACGCAATCACTCCTGCTCTTCAAACGCCGCCGCCGCGCGGCCAAGCCGGTCATTCACGGCACTCCATTCCGCCGATACCGGCAGCGTCTCGATCAAGATCCGCTCCACGTCCTCGCGATCGAGCTTGCGCAGCAAGCCGTACAACTCGCGCGCGTAACTTTGCGGATCGTCGGGCGCAGCGATGAACCGGACGTTGGGCGCATCGGCCCATTTCCCCGCGCTCGATGCCCGCGCGACCAGCGCCAGCTTTTTATCGGCGTTCAGAGGGTGCGCTGCGAGCAGCGGTTCCAGCGCATCGAACGGCAACAATCGCAATGGCGTGCGCGGCGCGTAATGCGCCTTGAGCGTCCCGGATGCGCGAGGCGCGCTCGCATCGGTGCCATCGGGAAGACGCGGCATCACGCCGAGAACGTCCGCAATTTCCGCCGGACTCACGTGCCCCGGCCGCAACAACGCCGGAAAGCCACGCGATAAATCCAGGATCGTCGATTCGATACCCACCTTCGCCGCACCGCCATCGAGCACATGGACGCTCGTGCCGAATTCATCGCGGACATGTTGCGCCGTGGTCGGGCTGACGTGCCCGAACCGGTTCGCCGATGGCCCCGCCACGCCGCCGTGACCGTTGCGTAAGGCGCTGAACGCGCTCAGCAAAGCCTGCGCGACCGGATGCGACGGACAGCGGATCGCGACCGACTCCTGCCCACCGCTGACCGCCGCGGGCACGTGCGCCGCGCGCTTCAGGATCAGCGTAAGCGGGCCGGGCCAGAAGGCATCGATCAGTTTTTGTGCATCGGGGACAAGCGTCTCGACCCAGTACGCGGGATCGCTGCCGGGCGCGAGATGCACGATCACCGGATGATTCGACGGCCGCCCTTTGGCCGCATAAATCCGCGCGATCGCCTCGGGATTCCCGGCATCGCCGCCGAGCCCGTAGACCGTTTCAGTCGGAAACGCGACGAGCTGGCCGGCGTCGAGCAACGCGGCTGCTTCCGTGACCTGCGCGACGCTGGGTGCTTCGAAGGTCATTCTCGTCAGTCCAGCGCGATGTGCAGCAGGCGGGCGCAGTCGCGCGCCGCCGCACGCACTTCTTCCAGCGTCGTCGCCGTGAAATTCACGTGGCCCATCTTGCGGCCCGGACGCGCTTCTTCCTTGCCATACAGATGCAAACGCGCCGTCGGCATGGCGATGACCTCGTGCCACGGCGGGATGTGGGCCTTGGCGCCATCGAACCAGACGTCGCCGAGAATGTTCAGCATGGCGGCCGGCGAATGCTGGCGCGTATCGCCGAGCGGCATGCCGGTCATCGCGCGTACTTGTTGCTCGAACTGGCTGGTCGCGCAGGCGTCCACCGTGTAATGCCCCGAATTGTGTGGACGCGGCGCCATTTCATTGGCGATCAGCGACCCGTCTTCGAGAATGAAAAACTCCACGCACAACACGCCGACGTAATCCAGCTTCGCGGCAATCGTCAGCGCGGCGTCCTGCGCCTGGGCCACGAGCGCATCGGTTGCATCCGGCGCCGGCACGACGGTCTTCGCCAGGATTCCGCCAACGTGCTGGTTCTGCGCGAGCGGGAAAACGGCAGATTTGCCATCGCCCGCGCGCGCGATCAGTACCGACACTTCGAATTTCAGCGGCATGCGTTTTTCGAGCACGCAGGGCACGCCGGCAAGCGATCCATATGCGGTGCGGACTTCGTCGACGTTGCGCACGCTCGTCTGGCCCTTGCCGTCGTAACCGAGGCGCGCCGTTTTCAGGATCCCGGGCAAGACGGCGGCGATCTGTTCATCGCTCAGGGCCGCGAGCGCTTCCGGCGACTCGATCACCACATGCGGTGCCACCGGCACGCCCGCGGTTGCGATAAACCGCTTCTCCGCCACGCGATCCTGGGCGATCGCCACGCACCGTCCGGCCGGGCTGACAAACGTGGTCTTGGCGAGGAAATCGAGACTGGCGGACGGCACGTTCTCGAATTCCGTCGATACCGCCGCACACAAGCGCGCGAGTTCGGTGAGCGCGGTTTCGTCGTCGTAGGCGGCGCGGATGTGTTTATCGGCGACGGAACCAGCCGGGCTCGTTTCGTCCGGATCGAGGACCGCCACGCGATAGCCCATGGATTGCGCAGCGAAACAGAACATGCGGCCGAGCTGGCCGCCGCCGACCATGCCGAGCCATGCGCCCGGCTGGATGGGAGAACTGGGTTGGGTGTGTGCGTTCATCGTGTGGGGTCGGTCAGCCGGAAGTGTTACTGAAGCTGCTGGATTTAGAGCGGCGGGAGGACCATTGCATGCGCTGCGTCGTTCTGGCGGGCGCGGAAAGCGGCGAGTTTGTCGGCATAGGCGCTCTGCGTCACAGCAAGAATGGATACCGCGAACAACGCGGCGTTCGCCGCCCCCGCCTCGCCGATGGCAAACGTCGCGACCGGCACGCCCTTGGGCATCTGGACGATCGAATGCAGCGAATCGACGCCCTTCAGGTATTTGCTCGATACCGGCACGCCCAGCACCGGCACCGTGGTTTTAGCGGCGAGCATGCCCGGCAAATGCGCCGCGCCGCCTGCCCCTGCGATGATCGCCGCCAGTCCGCGCGAACGTGCGCTTTCAGCGTAGACGAACATCTCGTCGGGCATGCGATGCGCTGACACGACCTTGGCCTCGTACGGCACGCCGAAGTCCTGCAGGATCGCGACGGCATTTTTCATCACGTCCCAGTCGGAACTGGAACCCATCAACACCCCGATCAACGGTGCGTCATGCGTGTGGGCCTGGACTTCGCTCATCGTGCTGCTTTCCTGTGGTTTGGGTCTGTTCGTTCGAGGCGAGAAGCGTGACTTTACGCCAGCGACTGGCCGGTCAGGCGCTGCAACGCCTCTTCATACTTTTCGGCTGTCTTCGCGATGACATCGTCAGGCAGTTTCGGCGCCGGCGGCGTCTTGCCCCACGATTGCGTTTCGAGCCAGTCGCGCACGAATTGTTTATCGAACGATGGCGGGTTCGTACCCACCTGGTAACCGTCCGCCGGCCAGAAGCGCGACGAGTCCGCCGTCAGCACTTCGTCCATCAGGAACAGTTCGCCGCGGTTGTCGAGCCCGAATTCGAACTTCGTATCCGCGATGATGATCCCGCGCGTCGCCGCGTATTCGGCCGCTTCCTTGTACAGCTTGATGGAAATATCACGAATGGTCGCCGACAGTTCCGTGCCGATACGGCGTTCCATGTCGTCGTATGTGATGTTTTCGTCGTGATGGCCCATTTCGGCCTTCGCTGCCGGCGTGAAAATCGGCTCGGGCAGCTTTTCAGCGTTCTGCAGGCCCGGCGGCAATTCCACGCCGCATACCGAACCCGTCGCCTGATAGTCCTTCCAGCCGCTGCCGGCCAGGTAACCGCGCACCACCGCTTCCACCAAAATCGGCTCGAGGCGCTTGACCACGACCGCGCGGCCGGCGACTTGCGGCGCTTCGTCGGCGGAAACGACGGTCGCCGGATCGATGCCCGTATTGTGGTTCGGCACGATGTGCTTGAGTTTCTCGAACCAGAAATCGGCCATTTGATTCAGCACGCGGCCCTTGTTCGGGATCGGCTCGCCCATGATCACGTCGAACGCGGACAGCCGGTCGGTCGTCACGATCAGGAGCTTGTCGGTGCCGACAGCGTAATTGTCGCGGACCTTGCCGCGCCCGAGCAGGGGCACCGATTTCAGCGTGGATTCGTACAGCGGGGAATGTTGGGTGGACATGTCATCTACCGGAAAAGTGCTGCAACGTCGGGCTAGGAAAGAATGATCAGGAGACAAACGAAAAAACCAACACGCCGTTCCCCGGGAATTGCGGGAACGGCGGGTTGTATTGATTCTGTTCGTGGCCGATTCAGCGTCATTGTAAACGCGTCCGGCGGTTGTCTCGAATTTACTCGGGACGAACCGCCGTAAACCTTGCTTACTTCGCTTTCACTTCACGATCTGAGCCAGTTCGCCGGACTTGTACTTTTCGGCGATTTTATCGAGCGGAATTGGTTTGATCTTGCCTGCCTGGCCTTCGCAGCCGAATTGCACGTAGCGTTCGAGGCAGATTTTCTTCGCGGCTTCGCGCGCCGGCTTCAGGTAATCGCGTGGATCGAATTTCGACGGATTCTCGCCGAAATAGCGGCGGATCGCGCCTGTGATGGCGAGACGCAAGTCGGTATCGATATTCACCTTCCTCACGCCGTGACGAATCCCTTCCTGGATTTCCTCGACCGGCACGCCGTAGGTTTCCTTCATGTCGCCGCCGAACTCGCGGATTTCGGCCAGCAGGTCCTGCGGCACCGATGACGACCCGTGCATCACCAGATGCGTGTTCGGGATGCGCTGATGGATTTCCCTGATCCGTTCGATGGCGAGGATATCGCCGGTCGGCTTCTTGGTGAACTTGTACGCGCCATGCGACGTGCCGATGGCGATTGCGAGCGCATCGCACTGCGTTTGCTTGACGAAGTCGGCCGCTTGTTCCACGTCGGTCAGCAGTTGCTCGCGCGTCATGGTGCCTTCGGCGCCGTGGCCGTCTTCCTTGTCGCCCTTCATGGTTTCGAGCGAGCCGAGCACGCCGAGCTCAGCTTCCACCGTCACGCCGATGGAATGCGCCGCCTCGACCACTTTGCGCGACACATCGACGTTGTATTCATACGATGCGACGCTTTTGCCGTCGGCTTCGAGTGAGCCGTCCATCATCACGCTGGTGAAACCGCTGCGGATGGCGGCCATGCAGACTGCCGGCGACTGGCCGTGGTCCTGGTGCATGACGACGGGGATATGCGGATAGGATTCGACCGCCGCTTCGATCAGGTGGCGCAGGAACGCTTCGCCGACGTATTTTCGTGCACCTGCGGATGCTTGCATGATGACCGGCGCGTTGACTTCGTCGGCGGCGGCCATGATGGCCTGGACTTGCTCCAGGTTGTTCACATTGAATGCTGGAAGCGCGTAGCCGTGGTCGGCGGCGTGATCGAGTAGTTGTCGCATTGAAACGAGAGGCATTGCTAACTCCTTGAGATGAAACTAGTTTTTCTGTCTTGATTTATTTGCCTGCGGCAGGCTTTCCTTCTGCTTGCGGCGGTTGGGCGGGATTTTAGCTTCGGGCACAGGGCGCCCTGACGCGATTGCGTACGGAATGGCGCTTTTTGATTAGGTTTTTACGGGGGGCACGCGGGTTACTAGAGAGGGAGTTCAGAGGTGCGGGGGCAGGGTCTATGTCGGGTTGCTGCTCTTCAGGCTTTCGCGCGTTTTGTTTTGGCTGATCTTTTTCGCACTATTAGCCACTGTCCGTGGCGGGACTTCATTTCTTTGTCCAACGGCGACAAAGAAACGAAGCAAAGAAAACGCCTCTCAACCGCTAGTTCTTAAGTGTCCCGAGCGTGCACGTACAACTGTTTGGTTCTTCAGAAGAACGCTCGACGCCGGAATTCAGAACACTTGAACCCCTCCCCCTCCGAACACAGATACCCACACGCTTCGCCACCAGTAACTGTGGCAGTCAATACGGAAACCTGCGCAACCCATAGCAACGGCGGAGCCCATTGCGAGCCCGTAACGGGTCTACAACATCTTCGCTTGCCTGACACTTCTTCACCAGTACAGCCGCCCCTTGCGTTTGGGCAAGAGCGCGCGCAGCGCGGAGGCCTAATTAGCGGATTCCCACACTGGTGGCGAAGCGTGTGGGTTGCCGTTGACGGAGGGGGAGGGTTTCAAGTGTTCTTGATTGCGGCGTCGAGCGTTCTTGTGAAGTACCAAACAGTTGTCACTGCACGCTCGGGACACTTAAGAATTAGCGGTTGGGAGGCGTTTTCTTTGCTTCGTTTCTTTGTCGCCGTTGGACAAAGAAATGAAGTGCCGCCACGCACAGTGGCTAATAGTGCTAAAGAGATCAGCTAGAACTTAACCCGCGGTAGCCTAAAGAGCAGCAACCCAGCAAATACCCCCAACCACTAAGAACCCAAACCCCTCCCCCAAGCGCCAGCGCCCTTAAAACGGATCCCCCACCCTCACAATCTTCATCGCGTTAGTCCCACCGGCTTGCCCCATCGGCTCCCCGACAGTCAACACCACCATATCCCCACGCGCCGCGTACCCCTTCGAAACAACAACCTCAAGCGCCTGCTGAAGCGCAACATCGCGATCGGTGTTCGTATCCAGGTGCAACGAAGTAACATTCCGATAAAGCGCCATAGTGCGCTCACTACCAATCCGCGGCGTCAAGGCAAAAATCGGCACATGCGACCAATGCCGCGACATCCACAGCGCCGTCGCGCCCGACTCCGTCAACGCAACAATCGCCTTCGCCCCAAGGTGATACGCCGTGAACAACGCACCCATCGCAATCGACTGGTCGATACGCGTGAACGTCCGGTCCAGGAAATCCTTGTCCAGTTCGCTCTGCTCCGATTTCTCGGCCTCAAGGCAAATCGCCGCCATCGTCTCGATGGTCGTCACCGGATATTTCCCCGCCGCCGTCTCAGCCGACAACATCACGGCGTCCGTCCCATCCAGCACGGCATTCGCCACGTCCGATACCTCCGCGCGCGTCGGAACCGGCGCGTGGATCATCGATTCCATCATCTGCGTGGCGGTGATCACGAACTTGTTCGACTCACGCGCCATCCGGATCATGCGTTTCTGCAATGCCGGAACCGCCGCGTTGCCCACTTCCACAGCCAGATCGCCACGGGCAACCATGATGCCGTCGGAAGCATCGAGAATGCCCTGCAGCGCCGGAATGGCTTCCGCACGCTCGATCTTCGCAATCATCTTCGGCTTGATGCCGTAAGGCGCGCCCGCAATGTTCGCGAGTTGCCGCGCCATTTCCATGTCCGTGGCGTTCTTCGGAAACGATACCGCTACGAAATCGGCGCCGAGCGACATGGCCGTCTTGATGTCCTCCATGTCCTTCTCGGTCAGCGCCGGCGCGGTCAGCCCGCCGCCCTGCCGGTTGATGCCCTTGTTGTTGGAGAGATCACCGCCCACTTTCACGGTCGTGTGAATCTCTTCACCAATCACGCGCACCACGTCGAGCACGATCAGGCCGTCGTTGAGCAACAGCACGTCGCCGCTGCGCAGGTCGCGCGGCAGATCCGGATAGTCGAGGCCGACGCGTTCGTCGTTGCCGAGTTCACAGCGTGCATCGAGAATGAACGGGTTGCCGGCAATCAACGTGACCTTGCCATTCTCGAACTTGCCCACGCGGATCTTCGGGCCCTGCAGGTCGGCCATCAGCGCAACCTCGCGGCCGCATTGCTTGGCGGCGTCGCGAACGTATTGCGCACGCTGACGATGGTCGTCGGCGGTGCCGTGGGAAAAGTTGAAACGAACCACGTCGAGACCGGCCTGGATCATTTGCAACAGGATCTCAGGGGAGCTGGAAGCCGGGCCGATGGTGGCGACAATCTTTGTAGCGCGATGCATGGAATTCCTCGTCTGGGTGGTATCGCCTGAAACAGCGCTGCGAGTACGGTGTGCTGACGGGGATTCAGTTGTCTCCGCCTGCGGACGCGCGCCGGATCGTGCCGGCGTCGCTTTGTGATGGCTGTTCGATAACGCTCCGGGGCCAGGTATCAGCGACGCTGCACTCGCGCCGCCGATCATGACCGCCGTTTCCTTCTTCAACTTGCCGCTACGCCGGGCGGGAACGCGGGCCGGGCGCTTCGGCTTTGCGTCGTCTTCAATGCCTTGATCGCTTTCGGCTGCAGATGAAAGCGCGTCCGGCGTGGACGCAGTAGACGTAGCAACCGCCTCGACCGCGCGGGCATGGCGCGCTTCTTCGCCCACGCTGCCCTCCACGTCCTCGACCATCTTCTCCGCCAGCTCTTCCACGGCCAATACAGACCGCTCGTTATCCGACTCCGACGTGGCTTTTGTCATGAGATCAGGCCCGCGATTCGAGCACTTCTACCGCCGGCAACGTCTTGCCTTCCAGGAACTCGAGGAACGCGCCGCCGCCCGTCGAGATGTAGGAAATCTTGTCGTGGATGCCGTATTTCTGGATGGCCGCGAGCGTGTCGCCGCCGCCTGCAATCGAGAACGCCGACGAGTTCGCGATGGCGTCCGCCAACGTCTTCGTGCCGTTGCCGAACTGGTCGAATTCGAACACGCCGACCGGACCGTTCCATACGATCGTGCCGGCCTTTTCCAGTTGCGCGGCGAGCGCCTTGGCGGTGTCCGGACCGATATCGAGGATCAGGTCGTCGTCCTGGACCTGGTCGACGGCCTTCGTTTCGGCCTTCGCGGTCGCGGCGAATTCCTTCGCGGTCACGACGTCGCTAGGAATGGGCACCGATGCCCCTCGCGCACGCGCTTCGCTGATGATGGTCCTGGCTTCATCGACGAGATCCTTTTCCGCCAGCGACTTGCCGATATTCAGGCCGGAAGCCAGCATGAACGTGTTGGCAATGCCGCCGCCCACGATCAACTGGTCCACTTTCTCGGCCAGCGACTTGAGGATGGTGAGTTTCGTCGATACCTTCGATCCCGCCACGATCGCGACCAGCGGACGCTTCGGCTCGCCGAGCGCCTTGCCCAATGCGTCGAGTTCAGCCGCGAGCAGCGGACCCGCGCACGCCACGGGCGCGTATTTCGCAATTCCGTGCGTGGTCGCTTCAGCCCGGTGCGCCGTGCCGAATGCGTCGTTCACGTAGATATCGCAAAGTTTGGCGAGCTTCTGTGACAGCGCGTCGTCGTTCTTCTTCTCACCCTTGTTGCAGCGGCAGTTCTCGAGCAGCACGACCTGACCCGGCTGGACCTGGACACCATCGACCCAATCGGCCACCAGCGGCACGTCGCGGCCGAGCAATTCACCAAGACGCCTGGCCACCGGTGCGAGCGAATCCTCGGGCTTGAACTGGCCTTCGGTCGGACGGCCAAGGTGGGACGTGACCATGACGGCCGCGCCCGCGGCAAGCGCCTGCTGAATGGCCGGCACCGATGCGCGCACGCGCGTGTCTTCAGTGATGTTGCCCTGATCGTCCTGCGGCACATTGAGATCGGCACGGATGAAAACACGTTTGCCGGACACTTTGCCTTCGGCGATCAGATCGGTGAAACGCAGTACTTTCGTCATGGGAGTCAGCGTGTGAGCGGGTGATTGGAAAGCGGTTCGGGCGATTGGAAATCACAGGCCGGAACCAAAGGCCTGCGGCTCGCGAGAGAGTGCTACGGGGAAATTGAAGCGGAAGCGGTGTGCTTGCGGTTGGGCGAACGATGCAGTCCCGATGCAGACGACAAAGCGGATCGCGCCGCAGACCGATGCGTCGAAACGGCTGGGCGTGACAGCGGAGACTGAAGCGACTGGAGCGATTGAAGCGCTTGTGCGGTGACTGCCGGATACACGATCGACCTCATTGGACACGACAGCAAGATCGCCATTTTAACCGATACCCACCGCCCGCCAACGCTGCAAACGCAAATCCCCGGGATTCGGGATTGCTCACAATGCCTTGCACATCATGGTGCGGCGCAGCATGAAATCAGGCGAAGAGCCGCAATCCGGTGAACACGATCATGCCCACGACGATCGTCCCGAGCATGCTCCGCCGCCACAAAAACCAGGCAAGGCCGCAGAGCGACGCATACAGCGCGTGGTTCGAAAACGCGATGGACAGTCCATCCGGCGTGCTCAGCAAATCGGGCACGACGACCGCGACGAGCGCCGCAGCCGGTGCATAACGCAAGGCGCGCTGTACCCGCTCGGGCAAGATCATGCGTTCGCCGCCGATCAGGAACAGTGCGCGCGTCAGGCCCGTGATCAGCGCCATGCCGGCAATGGCAAGCCAAATCTGGGCGGCGGTCACCGGGCGCTCCGGGTATTTTTGGCGGGGGCATCGAGTTTGGCACGGGGCGGTTCAACGGCCGGATCTTTCGGCGCGGCGCGCACGCCCAACTTCTCCGCCATCAGATCCACGAACGTCCCGGCCAGCAACGCCGCGACGACCGCCAGCGGCAACGACAACCGATAAGGCAGGTCCAGCGTGATCAGCGCAACGACGCTCGCCACGCCCACGGCCGCAAGTGTGGAGCGCGTGGCGATCGCGGACACGATCAGCGGAACGAGCGCGAGCGTACCGGCAAGCTCGAGTCCCCAGTTATCCGGGAAAACGCTCGCAAGCAGAATCCCCACGATCGATGAAACCTGCCACGACGACCAGCTCGTCGCGGCCAGCCCCCAGAAGAACGCCTCCTTGCCGGGCTGATAGCCGACCGGGAAATTGCGCTTCGAGAACATCAAATAGATGATGTCGCCATTGAAATAGCCGAGCACCAGCCGGCGGCGCAGCGGCAGATAGCCGAAATGCGGCGCAAGTCCCGCGCTGAAGATGACGAAGCGCAGGTTGACCATGGCGGCGGTCAACAGGATGGTCCAGAGCGGCAGCTTGGCTGCCAACAGCGGCAGCACGGCGAGTTGCGATGACCCGGCATAGGCTGCGAGCGACATGCCGAGCGCTTGCGGCACGGTGAGCACCGACTTCGCCATCGCGATACCGGTCACGAGGCCCCACGAGAACGTCGCCGGAACCGCCGGAGAGAGCGTCTTGACGCCCTCGATGAATGCGCGTCGGTTGGTATCGGACAGCCGGTCGAACATGAATGTGAGTGCGCGTTGGGTGCAGTCGGGGTGCAGTCGGACGGTGACCTGGGGTGAGCTGAGCGCTATTTGTGCGCCGATTCAGCTCGCGCTGGACGCACCGCATGACGGCGAAAGGCGAATTATAGCGGCGTGAAAGGCGCCAAATGGCCGACGCCGCCCATTTTTTAATCGAAAAGACGCTAAAATGACGGTCTTTGGCCGTCTGGCCGCGTGCCGGATCTGCATCGAAATCCGGGTTCCCGTGCATACGTGGAACCGCGCCGGCGGCCCATTCAAACACGTGCACCACACTCGCCAGGAGAAACGTATGTCAATGGCCGACCGCGACGGCAAGATCTGGATGGATGGCAAGCTGATCGACTGGCGCGACGCCAACATCCACGTGCTGACCCACACGCTGCACTATGGCATGGGCGTTTTTGAAGGCGTGCGCGCCTACAAGACCGGCAGCGGCACGTCGATCTTCCGCCTCAAGGATCACACCAAGCGTCTGCTTAACTCCGCCAAGATCTTCCAGATGGAAGTCCCGTTCGACCACGCCACGCTCGAAGCGGCGCAGCTCGAAGTGGTCGGCGTGAACAAGCTCGAATCCTGCTATATCCGCCCGATCATCTGGGTGGGGTCGGAAAAGCTGGGTGTATCGGCGAAGGGCAACACCATTCACGTCGCAATCGCCGCATGGCCGTGGGGCGCCTATCTCGGCGACGACGGCATTGCCAAGGGCATCCGTGTCAAGACGTCGTCGTTCACGCGTCATCACGTGAACGTGTCGATGGTGCGCGCCAAGGCGTCCGGCTGGTATGTGAACTCGATCCTGGCCAATCAGGAAGCCATCACAGACGGTTACGACGAAGCGCTGCTGCTCGACGTCGACGGCTACGTGTCGGAAGGCTCCGGCGAAAACTTCTTCCTGGTGAACAACGGCAAGCTGTACACGCCGGACCTGGCTTCGTGCCTCGACGGCATCACGCGCGACACGGTGATCACGCTCGCACGCGACTTCGGCATTCCGGTGATCGAAAAGCGCATCACCCGCGACGAGGTCTACACCTGCGACGAAGCGTTCTTCACCGGCACGGCCGCCGAAGTCACGCCGATCCGCGAGCTGGACAATCGCACTATCGGCGAAGGCAAGCGCGGTCCGATCACGGAGAAGCTGCAAAGCGCGTTCTTCGATATCGTGAGCGGCAAGAACGATAAGTACGCGGACTGGTTGTCGACGGTCAAGTAAGGCGGTCAAGCGAATATCTCGGCGGACCGGCGAAAAGCCCGTTCGCCGCGTCCCCAGAATAGAACGTAGAAACGAACCCGAACGAGATTCCTCATGAGCGAACTGAAGGAAATGCCGCTGGTGCAGTTGTCGGCCAAAGACGTGCCGGCGTTCTGCCCAAATCCGAATATGCCGCGCTGGAGCACGCATCCGCGCGTGTTCCTCGATATCTCGCACGGCGAAGCGCGCTGCCCGTATTGCGGC
Organism: Burkholderia sp. PAMC 26561; assembly: GCF_001557535.2. Taxonomy (NCBI): domain Bacteria; kingdom Pseudomonadati; phylum Pseudomonadota; class Betaproteobacteria; order Burkholderiales; family Burkholderiaceae; genus Burkholderia; species Burkholderia sp. PAMC 26561. The sequence continues at coordinate 1,939,058 of NZ_CP014306.1, read as the reverse complement.
ACGCGCTACAAGCTGAAAGACGGCGAAACGATCAAAGGCCATTGAGCGCGCTGCTCGGCCCAAGCCGGTTTCACGAAGCGCTCGGGCAATCCGATCCGCGGCTCCAATCTGGTCGCGGACTGAATCGCGCTTGCACGCGCGTGCTTTGCTTGATGGCATCCACGGGCAAAACACCGCACATCGACGTCCGGCGCACTGCGCGCGGGACGCCAACCACCCCATTTGCACCGACCCGCCTCGCCAAGACAGCGTGTGCTGCGTCATTTTCGAGATTGGAATTTAATTAGATGCGTCGCGCGTTGGTTATCGCCCCGAACTGGATTGGTGACGCATTGATGGCGCAGCCGCTGTTCTCGCTGCTCAGGAAACTGCACCCACGGATTGTCATCGACGCCGTCGCGCCCGCCTGGGTCGCGCCCGTGCTCGAGCGCATGCCCGAGATCCACGATGTCTACGCCACCGATCTCGCGCACGGCAAGCTGCAGATGCTGCGCCGTTGGCAACTCGCGAGCGACCTGCGCGACGTGGGCTACGACGCCGCGTACGTGCTGCCGAACTCGTTCAAGTCGGCGCTGATCCCGTTCATGGCGGGCATCAACCTGCGCGTTGGCTACAAAGGCGAAAGCCGCTACGGCCTGCTCAACGTGCGGCACGCCAATCCGCCGAAAGACCAGCGCCCGCCGATGGTCAGCCAGTACGCCGCACTCGCCTATGCACCGGGCGCAAAGCTGCCGTGGCTGCAGGAAAACGCCACGGCTCCCATGCCCGTGCCACGCCTCGATCTCGACCTGAACGAAGCTGCACGCGTCTCCACGCGCTTCAATCTCGATACCCGCGCGCCGCTCGTTGTGTTCTGCCCCGGCGCCGAGTTCGGCCCGGCCAAACGCTGGCCGCCGGAGCATTTCGCGTCTCTGGCGCAGTTCATCGCGCAGTCGTTCCCGTATGCCCGGATCGTCGCGCTTGGCTCGCCCAAAGACGCGCCGCTCGCGCAGGCGATTGCGGACCGCGCGCCGAACGTGCGCAACCTGTGCGGCCAGACGTCTTTGGGCGAAGCGTGCGCGCTGATCTCGCGTGCGAGCGCCGTGGTCACCAACGATTCCGGCCTGATGCATGTCGCAGCCGCGCTGCGCCGCCCGCTGGTCGCGGTGTTCGGCTCGACCGACCCGCGCCACACGCCGCCCCTCTCCGATCTCGCAAAGGTACAATGGCTGCACCTCGAATGCAGTCCGTGCTTTGCCCGCGAGTGTCCGCTGGGTCATCTGAACTGCCTGCGCGAGCTCGGCGCGGATCAGGTTTTCGGCGATCTGCGCGGCATGCTGATGACGCAGCGTAGTTGACGCAACGTAGTTCACGCAACGTAGTTCACGCCTGCGACATGCCAATGCCACCCAAGCGGGGGCATGCTTTTGAAACTTGACCGAACCGTGGCGTTTTTTGTCCGCAAAACACTGGACGCCGTGCATCGAACGTTAGAGACCCACTAGCCATGCCACGTTTTGCCCGCCTCTTCGAAGCCGCCGCCGATACCCTCAACGCCTACTACCAGGCCGTCGCGGAGGGCAATGTCGACAGCGTGATGGCGCTGTGGATCGACGAGGAATTCGCCACGTTCATCTGTGCGGACGGCTCGCACCTGAGCGGCCTGGACAGCATACGCGCGGGTCTTGCAACGCAACTCGAAAACCTGCCGATCACAGTCGAGCCGCTCGATATCCGTGTCTACGACAGTCTCGGCACCGTGGTCTACGCGATCGCCGAAGCGCATCAGTCCACCGAGCCCGGCAGCACGCCCGCCATGGTTTTCAGCACCTACGTGATGGTTCACGAACGTGGGGAATGGCGCATAGCACATATCCACGCGAGTGCGATGCCAGACGAAGCGGCCGGCCAGGTTGCTGCCAAGATGCGTCATGGACAGGGTCCGCTGCACTGAAATGGAATTCGCGGGCGCGGCAAGCTGGAACGCCTTTATCAGTGGCTTGGGGATTGCTGTCCTCGATGTACCGATGCTCCGACCGCACCTCGTTTGATAACGCGCCATGAAACGCGATTCATCTCACCTCATTGCTCCCGGCCCGGCGCGCGCGACGGCATCGGAAACTGACGCGCCCGACTCTGCCCTCGACGCGCTCGTCGATCCGATAATCGATCTGCTGTACCAGGCGCCGCGATGGCTGCCGAGCGCTCACGCCCAAACCATCGTGCCCGCGTTGTTCGCCCGCCGGCCGATGGTCCAGTACAAACGAGAACGATGGACCACGCCGGATGGCGATTTCATCGACCTGGACTGGCTCGACAGTGCTGTAGACACCGCAAGGCCTCAAGCCAAGGCACCGCTTTTCGTGCTGTTCCACGGTCTGGAAGGCAGTTCCGATTCCCATTACGCGCGTGTGCTGATGGCCGAAGCGAAGGCGCGCGGCTGGCATGGCGTCGTGCCGCATTTTCGCAGTTGCAGCGGTTCGATGAACCTCCTGCCACGCTTCTACCATCTCGCCGACAGCGCCGAAGTCGACTGGGTTCTGCGCCGTCTGAAAGCACAACACAATGGGCCGGTCGTTGCGGCGGGTGTATCGCTGGGAGGCAACGTGTTGTTGCGATGGCTCTGCGAGCAGGAACAGGACGCCACAGCCGTTCTGGATGCCGCCGCCGCCATCTCCGCGCCGCTCGATGTCCACGCGGGCGGCCACGCAATATCGCAGGGATTCGGCATGGTCTACACGCGCAGTTTCCTCAAGACGCTCAAGCGCAAGGCGCTCGCCAAGCTCGAACAATACCCGGGCCTTTTCGACCGCGACGCCATGCTCGCCGCGCGCACCATGCACGCATTCGATAACGCCGTCACCGCGCCCGTCCACGGTTTCCGCGATACCGACGACTACTGGACCCGCGCCACCACGCGGCCTTTCTTGCCGCAGATCGCCGCGCCGACGCTTGTCCTGAACGCCCGCAACGATCCGTTCCTGCCGGGGCGCGTGCTGCCATCGGCGACGGAAGTATCAGCCACCGTCACGCTCGATCAACCCATGCACGGCGGCCACGTAGGGTTCATGATCGGGCCGTTTCCGGGGCGTATCGACTGGTTGTCGCAGCGGGTTTTCGGTTATTTGCAGACGCACGTGAAGCAGGCAGCACCAGCATCAGCACCCACTACGGATTCCACGCATGGATGAGATCGTCAAGCAGGCGCTGGCCAAATGGCCGAACGTTCCGCATTGCACCGGATGGCTGCTGCTCGACCGGCGCGGCCAGTGGCGCATGCGCGACGACGCCGCGCAAGCCGCGAATCTGCCTGGCGATATCATCCGCCACGACGCGCTCCTCGGCTTCATCAACCGCAATTACGCCGCCGATGACGCCGGCCAGTGGTTCTTCCAGAACGGCCCGCAGCGCGTGTATGTGGAGTTGGGGTACACGCCGTGGATCGTGCGACTGTCCGAGGCGAATGGCGCGCTCAAGCTGACGGATCACGCGGGTGGCGGGTTCGAACCATCCGAAGCGTGGCTGGATGACCAAGGGAACATACTCTTCTCGGATTCGACGCGCATTGCCGCCTTGCACGATCACGACCTGGATCTGTTTTCATCGAATGCGGAACTCGATGAAAACGGCGGCATTTTTCACTTCGCGCCGGGCGTCGATCTAACGCTGCAACGCATTGCGCGCCACGATGTGGCGGAACGTTTCGCCTTCGTCACCAGTCCTGCGGCCAGGGCAGCGGCGGCCTAACTGTCGTCCTTCTCCATCTCGCGCTCTTCCTTGTAGCGCGTTTCGAAATCGCGCAGCCGCGCGGATATCGTCGATAAATCGTAGAAACCCGCGTTTTTCAGATCGCGCGCCGCCTGCAACTGCCGGATAGCCGATGGCCACGCGCCGTCGAGCGCCAGCTTCTCCGCCATCGCGCGATGCTGCTGCATTGCGTCGTTCGCGCCCGCGCTCGCTTGCGCCAGGTAACGCCACCAGTCGGGCTGATTCGGGTCATCGCGGGTTTCGCGGCGCGCCAGCGCCTGGGCTTCCGTAAAACGACGCGCGGACAACAACGCCTGCAAATGCGTTTCGATAGCCGCGTGCGATGCAGGCCAGCGCACCTGGGCGATATCGGCGAGATGGATGGCTTCGTTGTCGTGACCGGCGAGGCGCGCGATATCGGCGGCGAGGACATCGAGGCTCGGCGAGCTGCGATCCTGCGGACGTTTTGCGGCGATGGTGCCGAGATTCACCACGGTGGCTGGCGTTTTTGCAGCGTTCAGCGATGCCAGCGCGGCGCTCGCCGGAGACGCGACATCGATTGATGACGTGGATGGAAGCGGGTTGCTGGCGTGGGCAACCATCGGCGCCTTTTGTTCCGCCGAAGCCGGACGGTCCTCCTGCGCGGGCTCGGCATCGAACACTTTGCGCGCCTCGGCGAGCGATGCGTTCGCGGCATCGTAATCGCGCTGCAGCGTCTGCGCGAGCGCGATCCCATACCAGTTAGCGGCCACGTTCAGCGCAGTCTGATCCTCGATTTCCGAGCGCAGCCGGGTGGCGACATCGCGATATTCACTCGTCGAATTCGCCTGCAGCACGCGGGCACGCGCCCTGACAAAACCGTATTCCGGCTCCTGCCGCGGCTGACGATACGGCACCCGGCGCGCACGGTCTTCCATGTCGGCCATGCGCTCGCCCGTCAGCGGATGCGTTCGCAGATACGGCGGCACGCCGTTATCGCCCATCGCGGTCCGGTCGAGCCGCGCGAAAAACGAGACCATTGCGTACGGATCGTAGCCGGCCGCGCTCAACATCTGGAAGCCAACGCGGTCCGCCTCGTGCTCCGCCGAGCGCGAGAACCGCAACTGGTTATCGAGCGCGAACGCCTGGCCGCCCATCGCGATGCCCATCCCCAGGTCGCCGCTGTGCGCCACCACGCCCGCGAGCACGCCGAACAGCATGGCCGCGAGCGCCGCATAACCGCTGCGCTCGCTCGAACCCATCATCCGCGCGATATGCCGTTGCAGCACGTGTCCCATCTCGTGCCCAATCACCGATGCCAGTTCCGACTCCGTCTGGCTCGTCGCAATCAATCCGGTATTCACACCGATAAAACCGCCGGGCATCGAGAACGCGTTGATCTGCGGATCGCGCACGGGAAAGAGATCGAAGTCCGGCAAATAACCGCCGATGTACTGCGTCGCCGCAGCCGCCGACAAACGCGCCGCCACCGAGTTGAGGTAATCGCGGATGAGCCAGTCGTCGAGGTAATCGGGGTCGCGCCGAAGATCGCGCATCAGGCGCTCGCCGAGACGGCGCTCGGCTTGCGGGGTGAGCGCGCCGCCGGAACCATCGCCGAGATCGGGGAGCTGGAGCGCGTTCATGGATGCCTGCAGTCCCGCTTTTTCGCCCGGACGGTTGGCGAAGCGCGCCGCGGCGCCGCCGTAGAGGCCGAAGACGTTGGCATCGATGGTAGCGGTCGGCGTGGTCAGTGCGTCGCCGGATGGCGGTGCGGATGCCGATGCTGATGCCGTTGGCGCCGCTGTCTGCGCGAACGCGCCGGGAGGCAGGCCCACGGTCAGGCACAACACGGCGGCGATCAGGCGGTTTGGACGCATGGCAAACTTGCTATACGGTTGGCCGGGGCGGCGGTCACGATCGGCTGGAAAAGCTTATCGTAGCAGCGTGAGCGCGCACGGACCACCCGCCTGGATCGCCGCACGCCGCTGGTATGATGAGCGCCCGATGCAAGGAGAATTCATGTCCGGACTTACACATTTCGATGCTTCTGGCGAAGCGCACATGGTCGATGTCGGCGACAAAAGCGAAACCCGGCGCATTGCCGTTGCACGCGGTTCCATCGCGATGCTGCCCGCCACGCTCGCGCTGATCCGCGACGGCAAGGCAAAGAAAGGCGACGTGCTGGGTGTCGCGCAAATCGCCGCGATCCAGGGCGCGAAGCGCACGTCGGATCTGATTCCGCTATGCCATCCGCTGGCGCTGACGCGCGTGGCGGTGGATTTTTCCATCGATGAGACTTTGCCCGGCGTGCATTGCGAAGTGCGGGTCGAGACGGTTGGAAGAACCGGCGTGGAGATGGAAGCGCTGACGGCCGTGCAGATCGGCTTGCTGACGGTTTATGACATGTGCAAGGCGGTGGATCGCGGGATGACGATCACCGATGTTCGCGTCATGGAGAAGCACGGGGGGAAGTCGGGGGATTGGGTGGCGAAGGACTGATTCCTTCAACTAACCCGTTGCATATGAACCAAGGCCGTCCCAGCTTGCGCTGAAACGGCCTTGATTTATTTCTGAGCGAAACTCTTGGAGAACAAGGTCGCCGGGGATTCAATCATCCCCATCATCGTCGTCACTATCATCGGTTGCCGGAGATGCCGGCAGACCATACAACTTCACCAGCTCCGCCTTGAATCCGGCGAGCGGCTTGCCCTGCTCATCGACTGATTTGAATACCGATGCCAGTTGTGTCGGCCAGTCGTGCAACTCGGTCGCGAAAATCTTCAGCCTCGCCATGGTATCGAGCGCGTCCTGATCCTCGCCGGCCAGCGCTTGCAGCACGGCGTATCGGCGCAAGACGGTTTCGCCGGGCAACAACGCGATCGCCTGATGGTGCATATCGAGCTTGCTGGCAAGATCCTGACCATTCATGGGCAACAGCGTCGCCGCACCATATTCACCCCACGCGCGGAACAGGATAGACGGATCCGCCGCGTACTGCTCCGCCGGCCGGGCGCCGTAATACAGCACTTCGGCGCGGTTGTAATCGCGCAGGACTGGATAAAGCGAAAGCAGCCCGAGCACGACCAGCGCCGCATAAAGCCCGTAAGAAAACGAACGCGATACCAAACGCAAAGGCCGCGTCTCCAGCAAGCCGAAGATCAGCATGGCGGGCATCAGATAAAACATGTACTGCTGCGGATATTCGACGAGCGCGTGCATCATCAGAACACCCAGCAACGCGAGCCCAAAAATCCGCGCCGGCGTATGCGGCGCGCGCAGCACGCGCACAAGCCAGCCAATGACGCCGAACAGCACGATCGCCAAGCCGAGCAGGCCGGTTTTCGCGAGCAGATCGATGAAGATATCGTGCGAATTATTCGCGATCTCCACGCCGCCAAGTTCGCGCACGAACTCGAACTGGTGCAACGGGAATTCGCCCCAGCCCACACCGAGAAGCGGATGCGTCAGGAACATCGTCCAGCCGTATTTCCACAGCGCAAGCCGGGGAGCGATCTGGTTCGCATCCTGCATGCGCTCCGCTGCCGACTGCCCCAGGTCGAGTTGATAACGCACATTCGCCCAGCGGATCGCGCCGTTCACCGCGAAGAACAGCACGAGCAAGACGACGGGGATCAACCATGCGCGCGCCTTGCTGCGGGAAGCATCACTCGCAGGCGCGTCGGGATCATCGGCGGCGGTCGAGCGGCCCTGGATCAACGCCATCCACAAACCGGCGACCACGATCACGCCCATCTGCAACCACGGTCCACGCGATACGGTCAGCGCCAAACCTGCAGAAAAAATCGCCGAAAGCACAAGCCACGCAATCACCGGCAATCGCCGCGTCTGCACGAGATAAAGCGCGCCCGCCGTCGCGAACGCAATATAAGTGGCAAGGTGATTCGCCTGCGCCATGTTGCCGAACGGCCGGCGCTCGACGGTTACGTTGTACGCCACCACGAACGGCGAAAACTTCGATTCCATGTGAAAGAGCTGCACGACCTGGCAGAACACGGCAAAGAGGCCGCCGACAATCAACGCCGCCGCGCCCCATCGCAACGCCCGCTCGGCCATTCCGGCGCGCACGAGTCCATACCCCGTATGCACCGCGATAAACGACGCCAGCAGATACCCGCCGCCGAGCCAGTTCATGGATGGCTGCGCGACCGGCAGCACGACCGTCTGCACCACGAGCAACAGCCCGAGCACCAGCGGCATCAACGCGATGACAGGCGTCGCGAACGCTATACGCGGCTCGGACAAACGCACGACCAGCGCCATGGCGGCGCCGAGCGCAAGGAACAGCCCGAGCGCGCTGTACTCCGCGTAGAACGTCGGAATGGGATACGTGTGGTTGACGACCGCGTACGGAATCGTCAGCGCCAGACAGAGGACGGCAAGAGTAAGGTAGCGCGCGATGTTTGAAGGCATGAGGGGTCGGGAACGTCGGCAACCGGCGCACTATACAAAAAATTACTCATGCTGTGCGGCGACGTGCATGAAATGCGCCGAAATCGCTGAGAATCGTTTGAAATTCGTGGCGCTTTCGGCGAAACAAAGAAGCTGACCGCAATCTGCGTGCTCGCTCGATGCGTCACTGCAGCGATTACGTTTGCTTGCGGTCAGCCTTTCAGCACCGTCAAACCAGCATAGTCAAATCAAGCGCGGCACTCAGGCGGTGCGAGATTGGGTGGCAGAGTCGGCGCCTCAGATGGCAGCGGACCCGCACCCGGCGCCGGCAACGACGAAGCCGTTTTCGTTGCCGCGAAGCACTCCCACGTAATCGATCCGGCCTGGACCGAGCCCTTCGTCAGCACCGTGCGCGCGGTCGGCGCGTCGGCATTGTCGGGCGAAGATGGTACGAGCACGATAGTGTTCTCGCCCGCGGGCGCCACGCGCGTGGAATACGCGATCGTGATCTGGCCGTTGTCGTCATTCACGTGAATGGACTCCACGTTGCGCGTTCCCGGCGGGGTGGAATATCCGCCGCCCAGATCCGACCCGCTCGCAGCATTCTCAGCCACAGCCAGACGCGCCGACGACGCCAGCGACAAACCCTCTCCCACCCGGCTACGCGCCAGGTAATCCTGATAAGCCGGGATCGCGTAGGCGGCGACCACACCCACAATCGCCAGCACGATCATCAACTCGATCAGCGTGAAACCTCTTCCTGAGCGCTTTTTCTTCCCGCGCGCCCACGCTCGTCGAAACCACGACTTGCCTTCCTTGATGCTCTTGAACCCGCACACCGCTACTGTCATCGCTGAACTCCCAAAAGATCGAAGCGTCTGGCTGCGTAATGCAATCCAGACGCTTCGATCTTATTGAGCCCTGCGAGCCGCCGGCAGTCAGCCAAACGGCTAACGTTCGGCGAGAAAAATCAGTGCGCGGCCTTCGATTCCGTGGACTGCACGCGCCTGCGAAAGAACCAGCCGACAGACAGAACAAGCACCGCGCCGGCGACTTGCGCGGCATACTCGGCGCTCGGGACGTTCAACGTAGGCCATCGATCGATGAACGGATCATTGATGATCAACCCACCCGCAATCCACCCGAGCAATCCGGCGCCCAACGCAATCACGATCGGGAATTTATCGATCAGCTTGAGTACCAGCGTGCTGCCCCACACAATCAGCGGAATGCTCACCAGCAAGCCGAAGATCACCAACGCAAGCCGATGCTGCGGGTCGGCGGCCTCGGCGGCGCCCGCGACCGCGATCACGTTGTCGAGGCTCATGACGGCGTCGGCGACGATGATGGTCTTGATCGCGGCCCAAAGCTGATCGTAGCGTTTCACGTTCGGATCACTGTGATCCGGCATCATGAGTTTCACGCCGATCCACAACAGCAGCAGGCCGCCTACGAATTTAAGGAAGGGAATACCGAGCAGCACGACCGCAAACGCGATCAGCACAACCCGCAGGACAATCGCCCCGAGCGTGCCGAGCAGCACGCCGCGCGTGCGTTGCTGGTCGGGCAGGTTGCGCACGGCAAGCGCGATGACGACGGCGTTGTCGCCTCCGAGCAAGATATCTATGACGATGATCTGAAGAACAGCGCCCCAATGGAGGGTGGCGAAAAATTCGAGCATGAAAAAACCGGTGAGCGACAGCGACAGAAAGCACGCGAAAAAAAAGCGGGGAAGCCTTAGCTCCCCCGCTTTTATAACCGACGCGTTACGAAAGGCTTACACAAGCATAGCAAAGCCCCGCGTTTCCTGTCGATCAGCCGTTCCTTAAAGCATCGCCTTCAACAAACGCGCCATTTCCGACGGGTTCTTCGTGACGGTGATACCGCATGCTTCCATGATTTCCAGCTTGGCATCGGCAGTATCCGCACCGCCCGAAATCAGCGCGCCTGCATGACCCATGCGCTTGCCGGCCGGAGCCGTGACGCCCGCGATGAAGCCAACCACCGGCTTCTTCATGTTGTCCTTGATCCAGTAAGCGGCGTTTGCTTCGTCCGGACCACCGATCTCGCCGATCATGATCACGGCATCCGTGTCGGGATCGTCGTTGAACATCTTCATCACGTCGATGTGCTTCAGACCGTTGATCGGGTCGCCGCCGATACCCACCGCCGACGACTGGCCGAGGCCAATAGCCGTCAACTGGCCAACTGCTTCGTACGTGAGCGTGCCCGAACGCGACACCACGCCAATACGACCCTTGCGGTGAATATGACCCGGCATGATGCCGATCTTCAATTCGTCCGGCGTGATCGTGCCCGGGCAGTTCGGTCCGAGCAGCAGCGTCTTGCGATTTTCGCGACGCATACGGTCCTTGATCTCGAGCATGTCGCGCACGGGAATACCTTCCGTGATGCAGATGGCGAGATCCAGATCGGCTTCGACCGCTTCCCAGATTGCAGCAGCGGCGCCAGCCGGCGGCACGTAGATCACCGAAACGGTTGCACCCGTTTCAGCCTTCGCTTCCGCGACGCTTGCGTAGATGGGGATGCCTTCGAAATCTTCGCCGGCACGCTTCGGGTTCACGCCCGCAACGTATGCCTCACGGCCGTTCGCATACTCGCGGCAAGCGCGGGTGTGGAACTGGCCGGTCTTACCGGTGATGCCCTGGGTAATAACCTTGGTGTCTTTGTTGATCAGAATCGACATGGTGTGACCTCTGTTCGTCAGCGCCGCTTTTCACCCGCGCGCCTTGTTTCAAGCCGCGGCGAGGCGAATAAGCGCCGCCTTTCGTGTCTGGTGGAACGCTCGTAATTGCCGGAAAAATCCTCGCCCTTACTTGCCCTCGGCTGCCGCGACGACCTTCTGCGCAGCTTCTTCCATGCTGTCGGCCGCGATGATCGGCAAGCCTGAATCCGCCAGCATCTTCTTGCCGAGATCTTCGTTCGTGCCCTTCATGCGCACGACCAGAGGAACCTTCAGCGACACAGCCTTCGACGCTTCGATCACGCCTTCCGCGATCACGTCGCAGCGCATGATGCCGCCGAAGATGTTCACGAGGATCGCCTTCAGGCCCGGGTTCTTCAACATGATCTTGAAGGCTTCCGTGACCTTTTCGGTCGTGGCGCCACCACCCACGTCGAGGAAGTTGGCGGGCTCGCCGCCGAACAGCTTGATCGTGTCCATGGTCGCCATTGCCAGACCTGCACCGTTCACCAGGCAGCCGATGTTGCCATCGAGCGAGATGTAGGCCAGATCGAACTTCGACGCTTCCACTTCAGCCGGATCTTCTTCGTCGATATCGCGATACGCCACGATGTCCGGATGACGGAACAGCGCATTTGCGTCGAAGTTGAATTTGGCGTCGAGTGCGATCACCTTGCCGTCGCCCGTGACGATCAGCGGGTTGATTTCGGCGAGCGATGCGTCCGTTTCCCAGAATGCCTTGTACAGGCCTTGCAGGATGGCGCGTGCTTGCGGGATCGATCCTTCCGGAATGCCGATCTTGCGCGAGAGATCGTCGGCGTCCTTGTCCTGCAGACCCGTCGACGGCTCGACGGCGAACTTGTGCAGCAGTTCCGGCGTCTTTTCCGCGACTTCTTCAATGTCCATGCCGCCTTCGCTCGAAGCCATCACCACGACTTTTTGCGTGATACGGTCGAGCACGAGGCCGATGTACAGTTCCTTCTTGATGTCCGCGCCTTCTTCGATCAGCAGGCGGTTCACCTTTTGGCCTTCAGGGCCGGTCTGGTGCGTGACGAGCTGCATGCCGAGGATCTGGTTCGAATATTCGCGAACCTGGTCCAGCGTCTTTGCAACCTTCACGCCGCCGCCCTTACCACGACCGCCAGCGTGAATCTGAGCCTTGACGACCCATACCGGGCCGCCCAGCTCTTCAGCGGCCTTGACCGCATCGTCCACCGAGAACACGGGCTTGCCGCGCGGGACCGCGACGCCGAACTTCCGCAGGATTTCCTTTCCCTGGTACTCGTGAATCTTCATGCGTGATTCCTTCAGTCTGAGAGTTGGATTGAACTTCGAATGGTTGAATACGAAGATTTACGCCGAGCAATCTATCCGGCAGCGATGACAAACGTCGCCGGACTCATGCTGATTCTGCTGATCTTGCTGGTATTTCGTGGTCGGCCAGTTCTGGTGAACCTGCTCACGCTGGATTCGCTGAGCTGGCTCAAGTGCGCTCCCGGTCTTTCGGACTGTCCTTTTCCACGATGCGTGCAGTTCCGTCCGGCGCGTTTCTAGGCGCGTGACCGAACCAGCGTGGATAGTGATGCCGGACAGCGTCGCCGTCGAAACGCAAAGCGTTGCAACGGCCGAGCTGGAAAGGCGGTTTGTCTGTGTCGGCTGCTGTGCTGTTCGCCCCCGAATTGTCCGATGACTGTCCGGGCGAGCCGCCCTTTTCAGTGTTCCATACTTCGCCCGCGAAAGCCTGGATGGCGGCGGTGGGAAGGACGGCGCAGAGTTCGGTGAGGTGCGTGCAACCGGTCGTGCCGGCCAGCAGGCGGCTGGATTCACGACGGAAATTCTGTACGAGATTGAGGCCGATAAGCGCGCGATATGCCGGGTTCGACGCTGAACACAACTGGCCATACGGCGCCCAGTCGGAAGCTGCTTCGGCTTCGACGATAGCGAACGTGCGGTCGATAGTGATGCGCAGCCAGAGTTCATGGATCGGCAGGCCTTGAGGCCGGACGCCCGACGCGAGTTTGACGTCGCGCGGCTTTTCATCAGTTAGGCAGGCCTCTATGTCCCACAAGCCATCGTCACGCTCAAACGCTTCCATTCGAATCGCGCGGCGATGGCGCAACTGACGGGAAACAGGCGGAGAAAGCGGCATGTGTGGAGAAAGGCCGGATGGGAAAACATACGGATTTTACCATACTGAGCATTTTGAGCCGGACCCAGTTGCCGGAAGGCCGGATACTGCTGATTCAGGGCTGCTTTGTGCTGGTTTTGCCGGTTGCGAGCACTATTCGATGCTGAAATCGTCGTCGCTGGCTTTCAGGACTTTCATGATCACGCCGCTGGTGAAACCGCGGGTGGCGAGGAAACGCGCTTGTTTGGCGCGGTCGGCCGGGGTGATTGGCAGCTCGCCGTATTTCTTGCTCCACACGTCGCGGGCGCGGGTGAGTTCGGTGTCTTTTAGCGCTGCGTTTGCGTCCTGGATGAGTGTTTCATCGATGCCATTTCGCTTCAACTCGCTCACGATCCGGCTTGTGCCCAGCTTGGCGCCGCGCCGGTGAACCACGCTCTCGACGAATCGCTCGTTTGAAAGCCAGCCTTCGCGCTCAAGGGCGTCGAGCAGGGTTTCCAGCGAGTCGGTTTCGGTGACGTGCGGGGTGAGTTTGCGCGATAGCTCTGCGCGGCTGTGTTCGCGGCGGGATAGATAGCCGAGCGCTCTACCGCGCAGCGAGAGTTGTGGGCGTTTGCTTTTAGCGTCACCCGCTGCCGGTGGTTTGCCTCGGCCCGGGGTTCCGCGGGTGTAGACGGAGTCGGCGTCTGAGATTGGGGCTTGCACGCTTGCCGCGCTGCTGACGACCGGAACGCATTGTTCGAACGGCTCAAAAGGATCGGCGGGTTCGAACTCTCCCGTGATGGCTGCTCGATTGGAACCCGCAGCAGCGTTTTTTGCAGATGCCGCCTGCGTTTGAATAACCGCTCGATCAAGTAAGGCGCGGGCCTGCTTCAATCGATCGTTTGCGTCTGCGGCGTTCGCTTCGGTTTGCTGTTTCGCCAGATCTGCTGCATCGGAATCGGATTTGCCCCCGGTCGATTTCTTGGCAAACCCGCTTCTGCGACTTGTCGCGCGTTCGGTCGACCGTTCGAAAATGTCTTCGCCGTCTGCAGGTTTCGTGGCCGCCTTCCCGCCGAACGATGATTTGCGCCCGCTTGAACCACCGTTTCCGAATTTTTTATCGCTGGAGCGTTCGTAGACGTCGTCCGATTCGCCCGTCGATGCCTTCGCATTAGACGACCGCCCTAAGCCCCCGCCGCCAAACGAGCTGCGTTTCTTCGGAAACGCACGGTCGCTCGACCGCTCGTACACCGGCTCGGCTTCATCCGGCGACGCGTTTTCACTGTCAACGGCAGCGCTCGCTGCGATGGCCTCCGCTTTCGACGTTCCAGGCGAAAGGCTCGAACGGCTTCCGCCTCCGCTTTCGCTTTTGCCGAAGCTGCTTTTCCTGCCGAAACTGCTGCCGCTGCTTTTACTGTTCGAAAAGCTGCTGCCCTTGAATCCGCCGCTGGTTTTATCGCCGGCAGCGCCACCGCTCTTGCTAAAGCTGTTCCCAAATGAACGACGCGCCGGTGCAGATCCCTCCGCACCAGCGCGTTCGCTTGATGCTGCGCGGTATCGATCGCTGCTTCGTTCGTAGCGATCAACCCCTTCCTCAGCGTCGACGCTTTCGCTGTCATCGCTTACGGAATTCGGGCCGTCCGGATCGTCCTTTACGTCTTGCTCCGAGTCACGACTCGCGTCGCGACCGGCCTTCGATCCGAACCGGTTTTTGCGCAGCATCTTCTTTACCGCCTACCACTCATTCTTCGTCAGCGACTTCGGCAACGCCTGGCAGTGACTCAGCCATTGCATTGACGCCCAGCGACTCGCGGATCTTGTTTTCGATCTCACGCGCCATTTCCGGGTTCTCACGCAGAAATTCACGTGCGTTGTCCTTGCCCTGACCAATCCGTTCGCCGTTGTAGCTGTACCAGGCGCCAGCCTTGTCCACCAGCTTGGCCTGCACGCCCAAGTCGATGATTTCGCCCTGACGCGAGATGCCTTCGCCGTAAAGAATGTCGAAGATGGCTTCGCGGAACGGCGGCGCAACCTTGTTCTTCACCACCTTCACGCGCGTTTCATTGCCGATCACTTCGTCGTTCTTCTTGATCGAACCGATACGGCGAATATCCAGACGCACCGATGCGTAGAACTTCAGCGCATTACCACCCGTGGTGGTTTCCGGATTGCCAAACATCACGCCAATCTTCATGCGGATCTGGTTGATGAAAATCACCAGGCAGTTCGTACGTTTGATCGTGCCGGTCAGCTTGCGCAGTGCCTGCGACATCAAACGTGCTTGCAAGCCAGGCAGTGAATCGCCCATTTCGCCTTCGATTTCAGCCTTCGGCACCAGCGCCGCAACCGAGTCGATCACGATCATGTCGATGGAACCCGAGCGCACCAGCGCGTCCGCGATTTCCAGCGCCTGCTCGCCCGTATCCGGCTGCGAGATCAGCAAGTCCGACGGGTTCACGCCTAGCTTCTGCGCGTAGCCAATGTCGAGCGCGTGTTCCGCGTCAATAAATGCCGCCGTACCGCCAAGCTTCTGCATTTCAGCAATCACTTGCAGCGTCAGCGTGGTCTTGCCCGACGATTCCGGACCGTAGACTTCAACAACGCGTCCGCGCGGCAAGCCGCCAACGCCCAGGGCAATATCCAGTCCGAGCGAACCCGTAGACACCACCTGGATGTCTTCAATGACTTCGCCGGCGCCGAGTCGCATGATCGACCCCTTGCCGAATTGCTTTTCGATCTGCGACAGCGCGGCGGCCAGCGCCTTGCTCTTTTCCGCAGACATCCCGCCCGGGCCTTTCTTGCTATCTTCCATGAATCGTCCTTTGCTATGATGAACGGCATCTGGCGCATGCCCGCGGACTTTTGCTCCACTGGGTGCACTGCTACAGACACTGTATAAAAAAACAGGTGTTTTTGCAAGTGGGTTCAGCGCGCGTAGTTTCAACACCACGCCTTGACCATGCAAGCGCACCACAACACCTGGAGACCGCCGCGCCGGGCGAATTGCGGTGCCGGCAATGCCTTTTGCGCACACTACGATGCGAATACTCATTGCCGAAGACGACAGCATACTCGCGGACGGTCTCGTTCGATCACTCCGCCAATCGGGGTATGCGGTGGATCACGTCAAGCACGGCGTGGAAGCAGACACCGCCCTTTCGCTGCAAACTTTCGACCTCCTGATCCTCGACCTGGGCCTGCCCATGATGTCCGGTCTCGAAGTCTTGCGGCGCCTCAGGGCCCGCAATTCCCAGATGCCCGTGCTCATCCTGACAGCCGCCGACAGTGTCGACGAACGCGTCAAGGGCCTCGACCTCGGCGCCGACGACTACATGGCCAAACCGTTCGCGCTGAACGAACTCGAAGCCCGCGTGCGCGCCCTCACCCGGCGCGGCGCCGGAGGCGGCCCGACAGTCGTCAAACACGGCGCGCTGTCATTCGATCAGGTCGGGCGCATTGCGTCTATCAACGACCAGGTCATCGAGTTGTCGGCGCGCGAACTCGGCGTGCTCGAAGTCCTGCTGCAGCGGGTTGGCCGGCTGGTATCGAAGGAACAGCTCGTCAACCACCTTTGCGAGTGGGGCGAGGAAGTCAGCAATAACGCGATCGAAGTCTATGTCCATCGGCTAAGAAAAAAATCGAGCCCGGCGGGGCGCGCATCATGACCGTTCGCGGGCTAGGCTATAGCCTTGAAAAAGCCGTTGCACCAGCGGCCGCTCCGGTCGCGTCAGGACCCGCGGACGCCGGCCCGATGGCATCGTCCAGCCCTCACTACAAGTAACCACATCATGGGCTCGCCCGCTACTTCCAAGCGTGCCGCCCAGGCGTCGCGCGAGTCGCCTCACCCGTTGCAGCACCCGTCGCCGGATCTGCTCGATGCACCCATTGCAGACCCCGACGTGTCTCGTGACGCGCGTTACGCCAACCCGTTCGCGCCGCCCGACGAGCTCGAGCCCGACGGCGAACCGGCGCCGCGTTCGCTGTTCGGCGAGATTCTCGACTGGATGCTCGCGCCGCTATTGTTGCTGTGGCCAATGAGCATCGCCGTCACATATCTGGTCGCCAAGTCGATAGCCAACGGGCCGTTCGACCGGGCGCTCGAAACCGATGCCTACGTGCTCGCCCGGCAAATCCAGCCTGTCAACGGCGTAGCGGAATTGCGTCTGCCGAACGCCACGCGCGATTTCCTGAGGGCGGATAACGTCGATAGCGTCTTTTTCCAGGTGCTCGGAACACGAGGCGAACTCGTGGGCGGCGACGCCGACATGCCCCTTCCCCACGACGATGACCGGCCGCAGCCCGGCATTGTGGAATTTCGTGACGATGTACTGCGCGGCAACGATATCCGCGTCGCCTACACCACGGTCGAATTGCCATCATTGCAGCAGCCGGTGCTCGTCCAGGTGGCCGAGACGCTCGATAAACGCAGCCAGTTAGCCAACGACATCATCAAGGGTGTGATCCTGCCGCAGTTCGTGATTTTGCCGCTGGCTATCGTGCTGGTGTGGTTCGGGCTGTCGCGCGGGCTCGCGCCGCTGCATGCGCTGCAATCGAATATCCGGGCGCGCCGTCCTGACGACCTTTCGCCGCTCGAAGCGAGCCGCGCGCCGCCGGAAATCGCGCCGCTGGTGGCATCGTTCAATGACTTGCTCAACCGGCTCGAGCAGAACATGGAGCTGCAAAAACGCTTCATAGCCGATGCCGCCCATCAAATGAAAACGCCCCTCGCCGGCTTGCGAACCCAAGCCGAGCTGGCGCTGCGGCAGGACGTACCCGCAGAAGTCCAGCGTTCGCTGGAACAGATCGCGACAAGTTCCGAGCATGCGGCGCGGCTCGTCACGCAACTCCTTGCGCTTGCTCGCGCAGAAAACCGGATGACCGGGCAGATTTTCTCGCGCGTCGAGCTCACCGATCTTGCGCGGCTTGCCGTGCGCGACTGGGTGCAGGCGGCGTTGGCGAAGGGCATGGATATCGGCTATGAAGAACCGCCGCATCCGGTCGAGGTCGAGGGCAACGTGGTGATGCTGCGCGAAATGCTGTCGAATCTTATCGATAACGCCATCCGCTACACCCCGCCCGGTGGCCGGATCACGGTCCGCGTGCGCACCGAGGATTCGGACACGCGCCGCGTTTATCTCGAAGTCGAAGACACGGGCTTGGGCATTCCAGTGGCGGAAAGAGCGCGCGTGGTGGAGCGGTTTTACAGGATTCTCGGACGTGAAGGCGATGGCAGCGGATTGGGCCTGGCCATTGTCAGGGAGATCGTGACGATGCACCGTGGCACGCTCGACATTGAAGACCACGTGTACAGCGAAGCGCCCCGAAAGGCGGGAACGCTTGTGAGAGTAGGCTTACAGCGGGTTTATCCTGCCCGGGACAAACCCTGAGCGATTGCTTGATCGCAAAGCCGACAATATAGAAATTAACGTAAATTAGCCCGCAAATAACGGTCAAATGATTAAAAATAGCCGACGTTCGACCCGGTCGCCATCGCGATCTCAAAAACCACACACCCCTACCCAGTCAGAACGCCGTAAGTTTTCACTCCAATAATCGCTGCACGGTGCCGCCATGCGCGGGGTGCCATTCAAAAATCAAGATCAGGAGATGATTCATGGCGACGGTCGAGGGACGCATTTCCCACGCACCGATGACAAGCGAAGAACGGCGCGTGATTTTCGCGTCATCGCTGGGCACGGTGTTCGAGTGGTACGACTTCTATCTGGCGGGCTCGCTCGCCATCTATATCAGCAGGACCTTCTTCTCGGGCGTGAACCCGACAGCCGCCTTCATCTTCACCTTGCTCGGCTTCGCAGCGGGTTTTGCCGTGCGTCCGTTCGGTGCGATCGTGTTCGGCCGTCTCGGCGACATGGTCGGGCGCAAGTACACGTTCCTTGTGACCATCGTGATCATGGGTTTGTCGACGTTCGTGGTCGGCTTGCTGCCCGGATACGGGACCATAGGTATAGCGGCGCCCGTGCTGTTCATCGCGATGCGGCTGCTGCAAGGCCTCGCGCTCGGCGGCGAATACGGTGGCGCGGCGACTTACGTTGCGGAACATGCGCCCTCCAACAAGCGCGGCGCGTGGACGGCGTGGATCCAGACCACGGCCACGCTCGGCCTGTTCATCTCGCTGATCGTGATCCTCGTGGTGCGCAGCGCCGTTGGCGAAGACACCTTCGGTGCGTGGGGT
Organism: Burkholderia sp. PAMC 26561; assembly: GCF_001557535.2. Classification (NCBI taxonomy): domain Bacteria; kingdom Pseudomonadati; phylum Pseudomonadota; class Betaproteobacteria; order Burkholderiales; family Burkholderiaceae; genus Burkholderia; species Burkholderia sp. PAMC 26561. The sequence goes on along the minus strand of NZ_CP014306.1, from coordinate 1,919,939 downwards.
TGGCGCGTTCCGTTCCTGGTGTCGATACTGCTGCTCGCCGTCTCCGTCTGGATTCGCATGAAGTTGCACGAATCGCCGGTTTTCGAGCGCATCAAGGCCGAAGGCAAGACCTCGAAAGCGCCGCTAACCGAAGCATTTGGTCAATGGAAGAACCTGAAGATCGTGCTGCTCGCGCTCTTCGGCCTGACGATGGGACAAGCCGTGGTCTGGTACACGGGCCAGTTCTACACGCTGTTTTTCCTGACGCAGACGCTGAAAGTCGATGGCACCAGCGCCAACATCATGGTGGCGGTGGCGTTGTTGATCGGCACGCCGTTCTTCCTGTTCTTCGGGTCGCTGTCCGACAAGATTGGCCGCAAGCCGATCATCATGGCTGGCTGCCTGATTGCCGCGCTGACGTACTTCCCGCTCTTCCACGCGCTCGCTCACTACACGAACCCGACGCTCGAAGCCGCGACCATCAAGTCGCCGATCACCGTCATTGCCAATCCCGACGAGTGTTCGTTCCAGTTCAACCCGGTGGGTACATCGAAGTTCACGAGCTCCTGCGATATTGCCAAGAGCGCGTTGTCGAAGGCCGGCTTGAACTACGAGAACGTGGCCGCGCCGGCCGGGACGGTCGCGCAGATCAAGGTGGGCGACACGGTGGTGAACACGTATGACGGCAAGGCCGCCGATGCGAAGGTCCAGGGCGCCGCGTTCGACAAGACGCTTGCGGGCACGCTGAAGTCGGCGGGATATCCGGCGAAGGCTGATCCGGCGCTGATCAACTGGCCGATGGCTATCGTGATCCTGACCATCATGATGATCTACGTGACGATGGTGTATGGGCCGATTGCCGCGATGCTCGTGGAGATGTTCCCGGCGCGGATCCGGTATACGTCGATGTCGCTGCCGTATCACATTGGCAATGGCTGGTTCGGCGGGTTTCTGCCGGCTACGGCGTTTGCTATCGTGGCGGCCAAGGGGAATATCTTTTCAGGACTGTGGTACCCGATTGTGATTGCCGTGGCCGCGTTCGTGATCGGGATGCTGTTTGTGAAGGAGACCCGGGGGACGGCGGTTTATGACTCGGATTGATCGTCCAGCGGCGGCGGATAGCACTGTTGCCGCCTAACCCACTTTGTCGATAGGAATCAGCTTGGAAGGGGTTGACAGGTTTTGCAACCCTCTTCATAATCTCGATCTCTTGGCGAATTAGCTCAGCCGGTTAGAGCGACGGAATCATAATCCGCAGGTCCGGGGTTCGAATCCCTGATTCGCCACCAAGTTGTAAGAAAAAGGCTTTGCGGATAACTCCGCAAAGCCTTTTTTGCGTTGAACATCCAAGATCTTTTGTCGCGGTTACCGCATTTGGCAAAGTCATCTTTTTCGATTGTTTCTATCAGCCCACCGTAACGAATATGCGTCAATGCGACGCACTAATCGCGAAATTTTCAGTCGTGCGTCAATTCTCTTAACGTCACCAAAAGTAAAAATTTGCGACTTGACGTCAAACCTCCGCACAGCGTTATACGATCATGCCCGTCGCTGAATTTGCGATGCACTGATGTTGAACGCTAGGAGGACTGATGAAGCCAAAGGTATTTATAAGTTCGTCCCGAGAAGGGATCCCGATTGCTAATGCAATCCGTACAAATCTAACTCGGGAAGCAGAGTGCACCGTTTGGAAAAGTGGTGTTTTTCAACCATCTTCTTTCGCGTTGAATAGTCTAATTGACGAACTAGACGATTCGCAGTTCGGTATTTTCGTATTTAGCCCGGACGACACTTTAATAATGAGATCCGAGCAACATCAGGTGGTACGAGACAATGTCCTCTTCAAGCTAGGGCTTTTTATCGGGCGACTGGGACATAAGCGTTATTTTTCCCTGGTTCCAGAATCAAGAGGCGTAAGGTTACCAACCGATCTTTTCGGCCTGAACTTAACCGAATATAAATCGAATCGACGCGATTCAAATCGGGTCTCAGCGGTGAACCCCTGCATGCACATCAATATTGCAGGTTATGCGCGATCAGACGCATCTAAGTGAAATCGAAATTGCTGCCCCGATTATCAGGGCTCATATCGGCGCATCAAGCGAACACGTTGCTCCGGCGGGCAAGGAGGTAACGGCAAAGATTAAGATCGAGCAATACAAGAAGTCCTTCTTACTTAAAAGTGACGATCCTGTTCACAGAGAGCTCCTTTCCGCACTCCCTTACGCGTCTTATAATCGGACGCTTCAGGGATGGGTCATCCCTCAATTCAAGGAAACTCTTGTCCGTCAAGATCTTGCTGATCTGCTTTGAATTTGACGACGCTCTTTGAGCGTCGGAGCTGGACAGCACTTTTAGTAATGGCTGTCGCTCAGTAAAGAGCACGGCCCTTTTCACTCACTGCCCGATTAAACACCCCCGCATGCGTAACATTCATCCCATGCGACGCCCCTTCAATCGTCACCCGCCTTGCCCCATCGATCCACCTTTCCAACGCTCCCACCGCATCCCGAAACATCTTCGGACTCTTCTCCCCTTCGATAAGCAGCGTAGGGCATTGCACCCTTCCCGCCGCACTTGCATCGTAAGCAGGCAAAGGATCGCGAAATTGAAGCGCCAAGGTATCGGCGTTATCCATCGCCATGGCCCGAAACTCTTTCGGACTCCGCGCCCAGAACCCGGGCCGGCTCACTGAATCGACAAACAACTCCAATCCCGCATCAACCTCACCCGCAGCAATCAACTCCGCTGCCTTCGCCCTCAGCGCATTAACAGGCGCGGGCAGCACCGTCCTCGCCCTCGCATCATCACCGGCCCGAGCCACCGCCCCACCCGGATCAGCCAGCACCAGCGACTTCACCATCTCCGGATACCGAACGGCGAGATGAAACGCCACACACCCACCCCTCGAATGCCCGACAACATTCACCGCTCCCACCCCAAGCCGCTCGATAAACTGCCCCATCTCATCAACATGGGCATCCCAGCTAAACGGCCGTAAATCCCCCGCCACCCCAAGCGCCCCTGCCCTCCCGGAAGGCCAGTAATGCGAAAGACTCGGCGCGACACATCGATACTGCCTGCCAAGCGGTCCCAACTGCGGCTTCCAGTATCGAAAGTCGCAAAGCGAGCCGTGAATAAACAGCATGACTTCCTGGTGCTCGTGCCCGGTCTGTACAAAGGGCACTTGCACGCCGTGGTCGAGCGTTGCCACATCGGGCATGGGCAAGCCAAAAAGTTGCGAGGGATCCACCCCATCCAACAGCGTCATCCGATGCAACTCCAATTAGCAAACCAACAAACCACCCAAACCCTCACTCCGGCGCCGTAGCCCGAACGGTAACCATATCGCCCATCGAGTCCTGATCATCGAACGAAGCATCCTCAACATCAGCACCCCGCCCACCGCCCAAAGGAATGGCCTCCACCGGAAACCCCTTCTTCTCCCAGGCATCCAGCCCGCCCTTCAGCGGCCGCACATTCGAGAACCCCTTCGCCTTTAACTGCCGCACGATCTGCTTGGCCGTCGCCTCGTTCGGACACACGCAATAGACCACCACCTCGCGCTCGCGAAACATCTCATCGATTTTCCCCGATGCCTGCAGATCCAGCGGCAACGCGCCCTTGATCCTGTGCGCCTCCTTGCGCCGGATCTCTTCCGGCCGGGCATCGAAAATGACGGGCGGCGCATCGGAGCGCATCATTTCATCGAGCTGCTCGGGCGATATCCGGTACTTCGCGAGCCATCGGCGAAACTGCAGGCGTCGCACCCATCGATACGCCAAGAACACCCCCGCAGCCATGCCGAGCACATCGAGCGCGGTCAGCCCATATGTGCGCACGAACACGAGCAGATCCGCGACCTCGGCCTTCAGGATCGCGCCGCCCAGCATCCAGGCCGATGCCCAGAGCGTCGCGCCCACGAAATCCCAGAACAGGAATACGCGCACATCGATCTGCGTGGTCCCAAGCATGGGCGATGAAACCAGCCCAAGCCCCGGCACGAACTTGGACAACGCGAGCAAAGGCGCCCCAAAACGCTCGAACCAATGCCGGGCGGTACGCAAGGTGGTATCGAGGGAAAGCGAGAAGCGCACGAGCGAGTTCAGGAACCGCCGGCCGTAAAACCTTCCGGCGGCAAACCAGAGAGAATCGGCGATGACCACCGCGATCACCGCAGCAGCCAACATATGCCAGAACGAAGCGAGCCCGGCCGCGACCAGCGTACCGGCGAGCACGAGCATGGGCGCGGCAGGAATGGGCACGCCGAGCTGCGTAGCGAGCACGCTGACGAACACGGCCCACGCGCCCCAGGACGACACTAAAGAGATCGGAACGTGCGGCAAAATCGTGCTCCTCGCATTGAGTGCAGAGCGCAACGTTCTGTAGATTTACTGTTTGACCGATATCAACAAAACCGCGCCTGACCCGCAACTTTATAGCGAAAACGAAAATATCGCCGGGCTTACAGGCGCATTAACGCTCGCTGATCACCCCTCGATCCGCGCTCGCGTCACGCCGAGCAAACCGGCCATGGCGTGACGCGCAGCGCTTGATTTCCGCTTGGCGATGGCATCGAAGACGGCCGTGTGTTCGGCCATCGATGCATTGAACACCTCCGCCCGACGCGCATTCAACTGCAATTGCGCCTCAAGCGTGCGCTCGATCAGCGTCCCGAGCGGCACGAGCAACTCGTTGCTGCACGCGTTCAGCACGCTCAAGTGAAAGCGCAGGTCGGCGCGCACCCATTCGTCGACGTTGCGGGCATCGAGCATGGCTTGATGGGCGTCGGCCAGACGCGCCATCGCATGTTCATCGTGATTCGCAGCGGCCAACGCGGCGGCATAAGGTTCGATCATCTCGCGCATTTCCTGCAGCTTGAGCGCGAACTGCATGGGCTTGGCGACACGCGAGTACCACTCGAGCACGTCGGCATCGAGCAGGTTCCACGCGTCGCGAGGCCGCACGCGCGTGCCGATCCGGGGCCGCGATTCAATCAATCCCTTCGATGTCAGCGTCCGCAACGCCTCACGCAGCACGGTCCGGCTCACGCCAAAGCGCTCCATGAGTTCGGCTTCGCGCGGCAAGATGGTCGCGGGCGCGAAATCGCCGCGCAAGATTTCAGTGCCGAGGTCGTACGCGACGCGTCCGTGCAGATCGTGCTGAATGACTTTCCCCTTTGCGCAAAATGACGCGATTATACGGACCCACAAACGGACCCTTTACTGGCAAGCGTTTCCGTCGAATAGTACTATTAATATACAGAGTGAGCTGATTTTTGATAGCATTGAAACCCTCGTTCCTCACTCACCAGACAATCAGGAGACGCCAGCATGAAAATCACGAAACTCGAAACTTTTATCGTTCCGCCGCGCTGGTGTTTTCTGAAGATCACGACGGACGAAGGCATCGTCGGCTGGGGCGAACCGGTGGTGGAAGGCCGCGCGCACACGGTCGCAGCTGCGGTCGATGAACTCTCGGACTACCTGATCGGCAAGGACCCGCTGTTGATCGAGGATCACTGGCAGGTGATGTATCGCGCGGGGTTTTATCGTGGCGGGCCGATCGGCATGAGCGCGATTGCGGGCGTCGATCAGGCGCTGTGGGACATCAAGGGCAAGCATCACGGCGTGCCCATTCACGCGCTGCTCGGCGGCCAGGTGCGCGACCGCATCAAGGTGTATTCATGGATTGGCGGCGATCGTCCAAGCGATGTCGCGAACAATGCGCGCGCCGTTGTGGATCGCGGTTTCAAGGCCGTGAAGATGAATGGTTCGGAAGAACTTCAGATCATCGATACCTTCGACAAGGTCCAGGCGGTCATTAACAACGTCGCGGCCGTGCGTGAAGCGGTGGGTCCGAATATCGGCATCGGCGTGGATTTCCACGGCCGCGTGCACAAGCCGATGGCGAAGGTCCTCGCGAAGGAACTCGATCCGTTCAAGCTGCTGTTTATCGAAGAGCCGGTGTTGTCGGAGAACGTCGAGGCGTTGCGCGATATCGTGAACCAGACGAGCACGCCGATCGCGCTTGGCGAGCGTCTCTACTCGCGCTGGGACTTCAAGCACATCCTGGCCGGCGGTTATGTGGACATCATCCAGCCAGACGCGTCGCATGCGGGCGGGATCACGGAATGCCGCAAGATTGCATCGATGGCCGAAGCCTACGACGTTGCCCTCGCCTTGCATTGCCCGCTTGGGCCGATCGCGCTGGCGACCTGCTTGCAAATCGATGCCGTCAGCTACAACGCCTTCATCCAGGAGCAAAGCCTCGGGATTCACTACAACAAGGGCAACGATTTGCTCGACTACATCAAGAACCCGGAAGTCTTCAAATACGAAGACGGCATGGTGATGATTCCGCAAGGGCCGGGCTTGGGTATCGAAGTGAACGAAGAGAAGGTGCGCGAGATGGCGAAGGTTGGTCACCGCTGGCGCAATCCGGTCTGGCGTCACGCCGATGGCAGCGTTGCAGAATGGTGATCTGAGAATTGCGGCGCACCGTACGATACGGTTGCTTAAGGCATCGTAGAATACGGTTTGTCGAGACAGCGGTTTGTCTTGATGTCGTTACGTAACGCGCTGTTGAACTACGTTCTCGCAGCGCGTTACGCCGTTAAAAAAGGGCGTTCGTAATTCTGGAGAACCCTTTTGCAGCAAGGCTTTGCATGCAGCATCGACGCTTGGCCCGCGTCTTGCATTATCTCGTGTACTGATGTTCCGACCCATGCGCCCGGGAAGAGCGCGACGATAAAGCGAAAGAGTCCAGCATGTACACACTTCCAGACGAATATATCCGCACGCAAATGGCCGTTGGCGCGCTTGTGCTGTTCGGCGTGCTCCGCGTGATCTGCGCCTCGATGGGCGCGCAGTACAACTGGCGGCTGTCGGTCGTCACGAAATGCTTCATTGGCGCTGCGGTGCTGTTTTGCCTGCCGCAACTGGCCGATGTCCTGTTTTCATCGCCCATGTCGCACAAGGCGTTCATCGAGTTGCAGGGCAAGGCAGTCGGCTGCGCGCTGGCGCTGTTCTGCGCGCCTATAGTGAGTCACAGACTCGGTTACGAATAAGCTCGCCAGGCACAACACTCGCCTGCGCTTCATCCCGCCGATGCAAACCCCGGCACGCTGTGCGACAGCACGGCGGCCGCGACAAACACCGCAACGATCAACACCGCCTCTACACGCATGACGCCGGTGAACGTGCGGGCATCGACTGTCGATGCCGTGCGCTGCAATCGCGGCAACACGGACCATCGGTTCATTGCGCCGAGCAGCAACGCGGTCGCGACCAGCACCGCTTTCACCACCAGCGCCTGGCCCCACGCGCTTGCTTCGAGCGCTTCTGCCGAACCGCCCAACCCGCGCCAGGCGTTGTAGATGCCGGTCGCTACCACCAGCGAGACGGCGATCACGGACATCGTCGACATCTTTCCGGCTGTGCGAATCAAAAACGCCCGCGCCAGCGATGTCCCCAACGCCGACAACACGCTCCACGCGCCCGCGAACACCACACCGCCCCATAACGCGGTCGCCAGAAGGTGGATGGTCTGCACGCCTTCGGCCAGCGAAAACGCGCCGGCATCGGCGGCATGGCCAATCGACGCCTTCCCCGCCGCGGCCACGATCGCGCCCACCGCGAACAACCCGAGCCGCGGACTGCCCTTCGCGGTCGCGAACACCATTGCAAAGTTAAGCAGCACGCTGCCGCCAAAGGCGATCGCCCAGCCGATACCCGCATGCGTGCTGGTCACCACGGCGACAACGGCGGAGAACGCATCGAACAAAGGCGTGCCGCTCATCGATGCCGCCTGCAGCCAGACCAGCATGAGATTCGCCGCGGCCAGCACGACCGCGCCGCCGATGCTCAACCGCCGCGCTTTTTGCCACGCGGCGTGTGCGGGCGACTTGGCCTCGACCGCTTTCTCTTTCGATAACCACACGCTCAGCAATCCCGCGCCGAGCGTGCAGGCGAACGCAATATCGGCAAACGCAGCGATAACGACCTGCGACAACCAGAGCGGATCGCCGTTCATGCGCACACCTGCGGAAATTGAGTCATGCTGAAAGCGAACGAGGAAGGCATTGAAAGTTCGGTGGGGTGTCGTGGATCGGCGCAACAGGGCTTCCGGACCGCGAGTCTATCGGAACGGGCACATTGAATGCACGACAAGGACAGTTGCAAGAAATGGTCGAAATCGAGTCGATGCTTTGTCGAACGCAACGCCCCGCCAGTGATTGAAGAGTTTCAAATCCCCTGTCGATCAGTCGCGCGGCAAATTGTCGCGCAGAGGTTGAAAGTCAGCCACAACAGGTCAATGCTCAAATAGTCATCATCAGGCAACGATGATAGAATGCCGCGTCGCATCAGAGGCTCGCAGAGCCAATGTGGCAATGGTTCACCACATATTCGCACCGGGCCGAACGAAGCTCGGCAGGTCCTCGAAATTCATGGAGTGTCGCGTGTCTTCAAGACGCATCTTTCGTCCGTTGCTCGCCCCGCTAATGGCGCTGGCGCTCTTAGGGACTGCCAGCGCTGCCGCCGGCGCCGCCGAAGCTCAAGCCGCCCAGCCCGTCGCGCCGGACACCATGGCAGCACGCGTGCAGGGCTGTACGGCATGTCATGGCGTGCATGGTGAAGGCACGGACAATGACTATTTCCCGCGTCTTGCCGGCAAACCCGCCGAGTACCTGTACAACCAGTTGCAGAACTTCCGTGAAGGCCGCCGGAAGTATCCGCCCATGAACTACCTCGTCACGTATCTCTCCGACGACTACCTTCACCAGATCGCCACGTATTTCTCGCAACAGCGCCCGCCTTATCCGCAGCCGGCCAAGCCGACCGTGTCGGCATCGACTGTGACGAAAGGCCAGCAGATCGTGCTGAACGGCGACCCGAGCCGCAACATTCCGGCTTGCGCGGCCTGCCACGGCGCGTCGCTCACTGGTATGGAACCGGCTATTCCGGGTCTCGTGGGATTGCACTCCGATTACATCAGCGCGCAACTCGGCGCTTGGCGTGCGGGCTCGCGTCACGCGAAAGCACCTGACTGCATGCAACAGATCGCATCCCGCCTGACCGACGACGACGTGACCTCTGTCGCCGCCTGGCTTTCCACGCAAACCGCACCGGCCAATCCGGTACCCGCGCCCGCTGGCTCACGCAAGATGCCGCTCGTTTGCGGCAGCGAACCGCAATAAGGCGCGAGGAGCGATAAGAATATGAAACGCAAGTCCCTGTTCGCACTCTCGGCGGTTGTCGTCCTTACGGCTGCCGCAGCCGCTGCCGCCCTCTGGTCGGGTGGCGACGCATTCCATTCGAGCGGCGCTGTCGCCGCCGTGCCCGCCGACCAGACCGAGCTGATCAAACGCGGTGAGTACCTGGCGCGCGCTGGTGACTGTATTGCCTGCCACACGGTTCGCGGCGGGAAGACGTTCGCGGGCGGCCTGCCCATGCTGACGCCGTTCGGCACCATGTACACGCCGAACATCACGCCGGACGATCAATACGGCATCGGCAAATGGACATCGGACGATTTCTACCGGTCGATCCATAACGGACGCTCGAAAGACGGCAGCCTGCTTTACCCGGCCATGCCGTTCACGGCTTACACGAAGGTCACGCGCGCCGACTCGGACGCCATGTTCGCGTACATGCGCTCGGTTCCGCCTGTGAACGAACCCAGCCGTCCGCACGAACTGCGCTTCCCGTTCAACCAGCGCAACATGCTGATTGGCTGGCGCGTGCTGTTCTTCCGCGAAGGCGAGTTCAAGCCGGATCCCACGAAGTCGGTCGAGTGGAACCGGGGTGCGTACCTGATCGAAGGGCTTGGCCATTGCAGCATGTGCCACACCTCGATCAACCCGCTCGGCGGCCCGGTGAGCTCGGCAGCCTTCGGCGGCGGCCTGATTCCGCTGCAGAACTGGTATGCGCCTTCGCTCACGTCGAACAAGGAAGCCGGTCTTGGCGACTGGGACGCGAAGGATATCAACGACCTGTTGAAGACGGGTGTATCGCAGCGTGGCGCCGTATTCGGTCCAATGGCCGAAGTGGTTCACAACAGTCTGCAATACATGACGGACGCAGACATCGGCGCAATGACCACGTACCTCAAGTCGATTCCGCAAAAGAAGGAAGCGCCGGAAACCATGCAGTTCGAGACATCGGAGAAATTTGGTGGCGAGTTGCTGGTCCAGGGCAAGAAGATCTACACGGAAAATTGCGCGAAGTGCCACGCGGAGAACGGTCTCGGCAAGCCGCCGGCTTACCCGCCGCTCGCCAACAACCAGTCCATCCAGATGCAATCGGCCGTGAACCCGATCCGCATGACGCTCAACGGTGGTTATCCGCCGAGCACGGAAGGCAACCCGCATCCGTATGGCATGCCGCCGTTCGCGCAAGCGTTGTCGGATACGGAAGTGGCTGCGGTTGTGACGTACATTCGTATGTCCTGGGGCAACCACGGTACGCCGGTGTCGCCGCAACAAGTGAGCAACCTGCGTTCGGCGCCGCTGGACTGACCGAAAGAGACCAGTTCGACTAGTAGCGTAAAATACAGTGAAGGGCGCAGGCCTCGCAGTCGGGGCGGCGCCCTTCTTCTTTTTGCGCTCGACTTTTGCACCCGGCATTTGCATGCAGCACCTGTGCGCAATCAAAGCGAGTCGGGGACTATCCGTTTGAGTAGCCGGTCTCGCGGTAAAATACCGGGCGATTGCAGATACATGCGGAAAACGCAGCGCAGGCAGTGAGGATGTTCTTCGATGCACGTTGGTGAGCGGTTCAACAGCGTTACCCATCTTGTCGGCACTGTACTGTCGGTGGCGGGACTTGCAACGCTCGTGACCATGGCATCGCTGGAACGCGATCCGTACAAGATCGTGAGCTTTGCCGTGTATGGCGCCATGCTGCTCGCCTTGTACGCGATCTCAACGCTCTACCACTGGGTCCGCAGCCCGCGGCTCAAGGCTGTATTGCAGAAATGCGATCATTCGGCCATTTATTTGCTGATCGCGGGAAGCTACACGCCGTTCACGCTCGTCACGTTGCGCGGTCCGTGGGGTTGGTCGCTATTCGGGGTAAGCTGGGGGCTTGCTGCTCTTGGCATCGTTCAGGAACTCACGCTCGGGCGCCGAACCCGCAGTGTATCGATGGTGATTTACGTGTTGATGGGCTGGCTCGCGCTCGTAGCCATCCGTCCTCTCGTTACAGCATTACCGCCCGCCGGCACGGCGTGGCTGCTGGCAGGCGGCTTGATCTACAGCGCCGGCATTTACTTTTTCATCAACGACGAGCGCATCCGGCACGGCCATGGCATCTGGCACCTGTTCGTGTTGGGCGGCAGCTTGTGTCAATTCGTCAGCATTGCGCGCTATGTTGCGTGAGCCTGCCCTGATCGGCACTCAATGCCTGATGATTTGAAGCGTGCGCGCTTCAAATGCAACTTAACGCCAGTCAGCGTGTCTTGATAGCGCGTTGATCTTCGCGGCAACTTTCCCGGCGCTCCTGCTTGACTTCAAGCAAGCGCCCCGATCGTCATGCCGCCCGATTTCCTCGATCGTCGTACGCGCGCACCTCATTTGAGGCCTATGCGACAACGCCGGTCGGCATACCGAATCTGTGAACACTTATGTCTTTTGATTCCCTCGGCTTGTCCGAACCCTTGCTTCGCGCGGTCCTTGAACAAGGCTACACCACCCCTACTCCCATCCAGTCGCAGGCCATCCCGGCCGTGCTGAACGGTGGCGACCTGCTGGCAGGCGCGCAGACCGGCACCGGCAAGACGGCCGGTTTTACGTTGCCTATCCTGCAACGTTTGTCCGAGGCAGCCGCCCCTGCGGCCGGTGCCAAGCGCCCGGTTCGTGCGCTCATCCTGACGCCCACGCGCGAACTCGCCGCGCAGGTCGAAGAAAGCGTGCGGACTTACGGCAAGTACCTGAAGCTGAAATCGACCGTGATGTTCGGCGGCGTGGGCATCAATCCTCAAATCGATGCATTGCGGCGCGGCGTGGACATCGTCGTGGCGACGCCGGGACGGTTGCTCGATCACATGCAGCAAAAGACCATCGACTTGTCGAAGCTCGAGATCCTCGTGCTCGACGAAGCCGACCGCATGCTCGACATGGGCTTCATTCACGACATCAAGCGTGTACTCGCCAAGCTGCCGCCGAAGCGCCAGAACCTGCTGTTCTCGGCTACCTTCTCCGATGAAATCAAGACCCTCGCCGACAGCCTGCTCGACAAGCCGGCGCTGATCGAAGTGGCACGCCGCAACTCGACCGTCGAAGCGATCGCGCAAAAGATCCACCCGGTCGATCGCGACAAAAAGCGCGAGTTGCTCACGCATCTGATCCGCCAGAACAACTGGTTCCAGGTGCTGGTATTTTCGCGGACGAAGCACGGCGCGAACCGCCTGGCCGAGCAGTTGACGAAGGACGGCATCAGCGCGCTGGCCATTCACGGCAACAAGAGCCAGTCGGCGCGTACGCGTGCTTTGGCCGAGTTCAAGGACAACACGCTGCAGGTGCTCGTGGCGACGGATATTGCGGCGCGCGGTATCGATATCGATCAATTGCCGCACGTGGTCAACTTCGATCTGCCGAACGTGCCGGAAGACTACGTTCACCGGATTGGACGCACGGGACGTGCTGGGGCGACGGGCGAAGCGGTATCGCTGGTTTGCGTCGATGAACATCAGTTGCTCAAGGATATCGAGCGGCTCATCAAGCGCCCTATTCCGCAGGAAGTGATTGCGGGGTTCGAGCCGGATCTGACCCAGAAGCCGGAACCGATCCTCCGACGCAGCCAGGGCGGCGGCGGTGCGCGTCAAGGTTCGCCGCGTCAGGGCGCGCCGAAACAGGCGAATGGCGGTGGCGGCCGTGGACCGGCCAAGCCGGCGCATGGCGGCGGGGGGAATGGCAACGGCAATGGCGGTGGCGGCAATGGATCGCGCTCGCAAAAGCCGGTAGCGGCCAAGACGGGCGGCAACGGCAACAGCGGCGCTCCGCGCAAGCCGGAAGGCGCACGACCGGCTGGCGCGTTGCTGGGCGGCATGCCGCGGACTGAAGGCGGCGGTGCTGGCCGGCGCGATACGCCGCGCACGGGTCAACGCGGGCGTTAATCGATGCGGTGAGTTCAGACAGCGGCGCTTTTTAGCTCCGCTGTTTTCGTTTCAGGGGGCCGCGCTCGCGGCCCGCTTCAGTCCTTCCACCTGGTGACGCCAGCGGTCAAGTACGGCGTTCTCCTGCCCCTCGGCAAAGGCGAATTCGATTCCCTGCACGAGCCGCGCGTAGGCAACCTTCTGCCATTCACCGCTCTCGATCGTCGCGATAAAACACGTCACCGGCGAGTCCCCTAACGGCACGACCTTGGCCTGTAGCTGCACCTGGAAGAACGCTTCATCGAAGACGAAGGTCAGTGTGGCCACGCCGGTCTTCGATATCACCCGCGCCGCCCGCGACTGCGGCCACAACGAAAAGCACAAGCTGCCGGGGTCCGGCGCGAACAACTCGCCGACGCTCAACAACGACGTCCGGATGCGGCCTTCATCGGCGGCGAGAAGCGATGCGGTGAAACCCGCTTTCGTTTCTATCGATGTGCCGTCGAAGAGCGCACGCAGCGGCAACGGCCATTCGTCGAACGTGCCGTGCTCGATGTCGCGTGTACCCGATGCCGAGGGATCGTTCATATGGAACTCCGTGAAAGGACGATGGCCCGCGAAAGCGGGCCATCGATCGAAGCGTCACTCACAGCGAAGCTCAGCGGAAGAAAACGTGCTGCGTGATCTTCGCGATCGGATAGTGAACGCTAGGCTGGATGCGTGCGGGCAGGTCCAGCGGCTTGAGCAGCATTTTCACGCACATATCTGCCGATAAGTTGCGTCGAACCAGCGCGTTCACGCGCGCTGCCAGCTCGCGATTATGCGCTGTATCGTTCGCACGATCCGGATAGCGGATGGCAAAAACGTGGCGCAACGCGATCTCGGAATCCTCGTTCTTGATTTCCATCACGCGTCGCAGCAGCGCGCCCAGCACGGCGAACCGGCCGTTGCCTTCGATCTTGTTGTACTTCTTGAAGAAGCGGAAGAAGTGCTTGTAGTGACGGACTTCGTCGGTGCGGATGTTGTCTGTGAGCTGCTTCAGCACCGGTTCGTCGGAGCATTCATTGATGGCACGGTACAAGGTTGCCGTACCGGTCTCCACCACGCACCGCGCGACCATTTCCAGCGCGCGGGTCTTCTCGAAGTCCTCGACCGAACACGTCAGCGAGTACTCGGCGAAGAAATTCTTGAAGGCCGTGTCCCAGTCGAACTCGGGCCACACATGGTTGATGTACGTCTTCAACGCGCGGCCGTGCTGCATTTCCTCCGGCTCCCACTCGGTGTTGAGCCATGAGGAAACTTCCGGATCGTCGTTGAAATAGGTGCTCAGGTTGCTCGTGTAGAGATCGGTGCCGCTCTCGATGAACGAGGCCGCACACAGCAACAAAAGCAGATGTTCGTTGGATGCCGCCTTGCGACGGTCGATCCGGGACAGGTCGATGTCTTCGATCCGCCAAGGCATCACATGGGTACTTTCAGTGTGCATAAATATCGCGCTCCCAAATCTGTATTGAACGCGCCGTCAGCCAAACCGGCCGAAAATCAGGCAACGCCATGAACAACGAAGTCATGGCGTTCTCATGTGGTTGAGGACTTCTTTGAGCCTGCATATTAGCCGGGTTATAGCGAAGCTGCAGGCACGAAGAGAGACTGCTCAAGCCATGGGTCAGTTCCGGATACTGTTTAATTCAGCACAAATCATACCGAGTCATGGGAGTAAGTTGCCAGTGCGCGAACAGCGCGGCCTGGTCTTGCTTACAAGTCGATTTCGCCAAAGCGCAATCACACTGCTGTTTGCGGGATGACAAGTGGGACGGTTGTAATACCTGAAGCTGCGAGATATCGACGTTCAGCGATCAACTTGCCATCCTCAGGGAGTTTGCTTGTGGGGATGTCTATACCGCACGGCCTTATCGTCCAGTCGATGCGGCCTATCCCTTACAATACGGCCACCTCACGACATTGAAGCGCACGTACGGACGCCATGACTCGAGATCCCCGCATCACCTTGAACGCACGACAGCAAGAGCTGCTCGACTGGGTGCAACGCGATGGCTTCGTGACCGTCGAGGACCTGGCCACACATTTCGACGTCACCCCACAGACCATTCGCCGCGACGTCAACTGGCTCTCGGACATGAACCTGCTGCGCCGTTACCACGGCGGCGCGAGCCTTCCGACCAGTTCGGAGAATGTCTCGTACACGGCGCGCCAGCGCATGTTCCACGATGAAAAGCGCCGCATCGCTGCGCTGGTTGCATCGCATATTCCTGATCAGGCTTCGCTCTTCATCAACCTCGGCACCACGACCGAGGAAGTTGCCCGGGCGCTGAACCGGCACCGAGGCTTGCACGTGATAACGAACAACCTCAACGTGGCGGCCATGATGAGCGGCTACCCCGATTGCGAAGTACTGATCACCGGCGGCATTGTCCGTCCGTGGGACAAGGGCATTGTGGGCGAGCTTGCCATCGACTTCATCCGTCAGTTCAAGGTGGATTTTGCGATCATCGGGGCGTCGAGTATTGAACCCGACGGCACACTGCGCGACTTCGATACCCGCGAGGTCCGCGTGGCCGAAGCGATCATCAATCACGCACGCACCGTTTTCCTCGCCGCCGATCACTCGAAATTTGGCCGTCCGGCGCTTGTCCGGCTCGGTCATCTGAATCAGATCGACGCGCTTTTCACCGATGCCCCTACGCCGCCGGAAATGGCCGAAACGCTCAAGGCTGCGAACACGCAGGTGTACATCGCCGAGTAAGGTTTCGATGAGCGCAACCGAAATCGATGTGTGCGCTGCGGCACGAACCTCAGGTAATCTCTACGTTTTCCCGCTCCCGCCGAACCGCTTTCGCGCCTCCCAAAAGTCAAACCCATTATTTTGCGCAAGCGTTTGGCACTCGAGCGGCGCTTGCATACAATCAAATCCCGGCTACGCAGCGCCGCCTTCCAAGGCTCAGGAAGCGGCTGTTCGCCATAGGTCTGCCGGCTCGAAGTTCCTGCCTCGCTTAACGCGTCATGGAGAACACGATGCTCAGTCCGCACGAATTTGCCACGCTGCTCCTGCTACAGGAAGCACCCAACCAGATGGACATGGTTCGCGACGAACTCGACGCCCTCCTCGAGCGTCAGCTCGTGCAACTGGAGAATCTCGCATCGGGACTTCAGCTCTGGAGCCTCACGGCTACTGGCGACTCCACGATGAAGGCAATCAAGCGGTATTCGTAATCCTCGCCTCGTTTAACCCGCCTTTGTTCATTCAGCCCGCGCGCAACGTCGGATCGACGGCGGCGCGCCAACTGAGCGCTTGCGCCCGCTGATCGGCAAAGAACGTCGCCCATGCGCTTTGCGCTTCAGTCGTGCGGCTGGCCGCGAACGTCGAATGCTGGTCCGCGATCCCCGCCTGGAACGCGCAGAACTGATCCTTCGATACCTTGCCGCGCTTCCGCGCCACATACGCATCGAATAACGCTGAGTACACGCTCTGCGCATCCGCGCCGTAATCCACGGCGGTCGAACCGCACATGGACTGCAGCGCACTCAAGGAAGGCGCGCCCATCGACCCCGACATATCGGGCGTCGAAACACATCCGCCCAGCACCAGCGCCCCAAACGCGCCTGCCACCAGCAACTTTCGCATTGTCTTTACTCCCGGTTTTCACTTTCCACAGTATCGGTCTGACGCCGCCTTCGCGCCACTCGGCCAAACGGCCCGTTGCTCTGGTAAACGACCGAAAACCGAGAATATTCGCCAAAACGAAGCGTTAGCCGATCAGCCGACTTTACATTTTCGTTTTTGTTCGTTAAATTTCGAATTCGAACATTTATGTTCTGCCGGAGCGCGGCGAAGGCAAATGAGGCGAATAAGCGATGCAAGATAATCTTTTCGATGTGCTCGTCGTGGGCGGCGGGGTCAATGGCACGGGCATTGCACGCGACGCGTCGGGCCGGGGTTTGAGCGTGCTGTTGTGCGAGAAGGACGATCTGGCGTCGCATACGTCGTCATCGAGCACCAAGCTCATTCACGGCGGCCTGCGTTATCTCGAATATGGCGAATACTCGCTCGTACGCAAGGCGTTGCAGGAACGCGAAGTCTTGCTGCGCGCCGCGCCCCACATCATGTGGCCGCTGCGTTTCGTGATGCCGCACATGCCCAACCTGCGCCCGGCCTGGATGATCCGCGCCGGCCTGTTCCTCTACGATCACCTCGCGCGGCGCCAGTTGCTGCCAGGGTCGAGAGGCATCGACATGCGCAAACACCCCGCCGGCGCGCCGCTCATCGATTCGATCAAGCGCGGTTTTGTGTATTCCGATGGCTGGGTGGACGACGCGCGCCTGGTCGTGCTGAACGCGGTCGATGCGCAGGAACACGGCGCGGTGATCAAGACTCGCACGCGGCTTGTCAGCGCGGCGCGCAACGACGGTGTGTGGCATGCCACGCTCGTGGACGACCACGGTGCGACGTTCGACGTGCAAGCGCGTTCCATCGCAAACGCGGCGGGTCCGTGGGTCAGCAAACTGCTCAAAGGGTCGCTTGGCAGCGGCACACACACGCGCCATACCGTGCGCCTCGTCAAGGGCAGCCATATCGTCACGCGCCGCCTCTTTGAACATGACCACGCATACATCTTCCAGAATCCGGACAAGCGCATCATCTTCGCAATTCCCTACGAGCACGATTACACGCTGATCGGCACGACGGATCTGGAGTATCACGGCGATACATCGAAGGTGACCATCAGCCCCGAAGAGACTACTTACCTGTGCGAGTCGATTAACCGGTACTTCAAGAAGCACATCGGCCCCGACGACGTCTGCTGGAGCTATTCCGGCGTGCGCGGCTTGCTCGAGGACGAGAACGCGGAAAACGCATCGGCCGTCACGCGCGACTATCTGCTCGAACTCGATACCCCCGCGAACCAGGCTCCGCTGTTATCGGTGTTCGGCGGGAAGATCACGACCTTTCGCAAGCTCGCGGAAGAAGCCGTCGATAAACTCGGCGACGCGCTCCAGTCTCCCGCCAAAAGCAAGACTTGGACGGAAGGTGCGCCGCTGCCGGGCGGCGATATCGCCGATGCGAATTTCGACAGATTCCTCGCCGCGTTGAAGCAGAACAAGCCATGGCTGCCGGCGGATCTGGCTCACAGGTATGCACGCGCTTATGGAACCCGTGTCCAAAAGCTGCTCGGCGATGCAACCTCGCTGACCGGTCTGGGCGAAGCCATCGCGCCAGGCCTTTACGAGGCCGAACTGCGCTATCTGCGCGACAACGAATGGGCGACCTGCGCCGACGACGTCCTGTGGCGCCGCTCGAAACTCGGCTTGCACATGGAGCCCGGATCGCTGGATGAGGTGACGCGGCGTATCGACGGATGGTTTGCACAAACACAAGCATGGGCGCAACCGCAATTTCAATCCGCGCCGCTGGCTCCATCGCGAACCGCCGTGTAAAAAACTATCCTGCCGCGCCTGATAACGGTGTGACGATATCTTCGTTTGATGCAACTTCTGCCGATGCTAGTCTTTCCTTCACCGATGCCGCGCCGGTCTGCGCGGCATGTCCGAATGGAGGCTCATCATGGTTGCACCGGCTTATTCATCGCTGGAACTCGTGCGCGAATCGTACGACGCACGCGAGCCGGCCGAACGCGCCGAGGCAACGCGGGCGACATCGACGGAAATCCATCTTGAGGAACACGTTCCTCAGACGAGCGCTCAGGAAGCAAGCGACGCACTGGAATATCTTGTCGGCGTGAACCTGGCGAGGCTGCGGGCGGAGCGCCAGCTTTCACTCGACGCCCTCGCCCGCGCATCCGGCGTTTCCCGTGCGATGCTCGCGCAGATAGAATCGGCCCGCAGCGTGCCGTCCATCAAGGTCTTGCACAAGATCGCCGGCGCGTTGAAGGTGTCGGTCGCGGCGTTTTTGCGGCGTCATGCAACGAACGGCATCGAGTTTCTCGCGGCCGATCAGTCGACGCGGCTGGTGACATCGAATGGACGCTTTTCGGCGCGACCGCTGTTTCCGCTGAGCGCGCCGGCATCGGCGGAATTCCATGAGTTGCGCATCGCGCCGCTGCACACCGAGACCGGCAGCCCCAGGCCGCCCGGCACCACGGTCAATCTGGTCGTGAGCGACGGCACGCTGGAGCTGCGCGTGCATGACCGCACGCAATTGCTCGGCACTGGCGACGCCATTGTCTTCGACGCCGACCAGCCCCACGCGCTGCGCAATCCCGGGAGCACGGAAGCGCGTGCGTATCAGGTCACGGTGAATGCGGAAACGCCACCGCGCTGGCATGTGCCGGGCGACTCGCGGCGTATCGACGAGACAAATTAAGTTCGCCAGCCAACGCGCCGCCACCAAGCGGCGCTGCAACATTGGCTGGCATGTTGTATCCTGAAATTAGTCGCGGTTTTTAAGTGTCCAGCGACAAATCAGTACGTCTTCAGGGCGGGGTGTAATTCCCCACCGGCGGTATGCGTCAGGTTTTCAAAGCCCGATGCGAGCCCGCGAGCGCCCGTGGACCGGATCGTAGTGTTTTACGAACCGGGCCACGGGGTCAGCAGATCTGGTGAGATGCCAGAGCCGACGGTCATAGTCCGGATGAGAGAAGATGTGCAGATGGTCATGTTCGTATCGCGTGTTTGTCGTGGCGTCTTGACGTCCGCGCCAGGTCTCGCGTGCCGTCCTGCCTGTTTGCAATGCCCTGAAACGTTTTTCGCCCATTTCTATTGCGAGAGCGTTTCATCATGTCCGTAGCTGCTTCCAGCCTCAATTGCTTCACTCCCGACGCATTCGCCGACTTCGAGCAACTTCGCTCGGCCGAAAATTCCGTCAAGACCCCTCCCCGAATCGCCGCCGCGCTGCAAGCCTTGCGCGAAGGCCGCGCCGTTGCATTGCTCGACGACGATGACCGCGAAAACGAAGCCGACCTGATCTACGCGGCGGAAAAGCTCGACGTTGAAGGCATGGCGCTGATGATCCGCGAGTGCAGCGGCATCGTGTGCCTGTGCCTGCCGGACGACGCCGTGCGCGCGCTGCATCTCCCGCCCATGGTCGCCGACAACGGCAGCAAGTACGGCACGGCCTTCACGGTATCGATAGAAGCACGCGAAGGCGTGACCACAGGCGTGTCCGCCGTGGACCGGCTGACGACGATTCGCGCGGCGATTGCGGATGGCGCGAAGCCGGGCGATATCGTGAGTCCGGGTCACGTGTTTCCGTTGCGTGCGCAACCGGGCGGCGTTCTCACGCGGCGCGGACATACGGAAGGGACGGTCGATCTCGCGATTCTCGCGGGCCTGAAACCCGCCGGCGTGCTGTGCGAACTCATGAACCCGGATGGAACGATGGCACGAGGCGCGCAAATCGATGCGTTCGTGAAGGAGCGGAATATCCCGGTGCTGACCATCGCCGAACTGGCGGATTTCCGGATGGCGTTGGCAGACGCTCGGGAAACCCTTCAGGAAACGCACGCAGCTGATGAAACCGTCTAACGCGGCTTCCACACAAAAAAAACGCGGCTCGAGAGCCGCGTTTTTTTCTTCAAGCACAACGTCAAGGCTGCGCCTTCAAAACCGCTCCGAACTTCTTGTAGAGCCAAACCGAGCAAGTCGCGGTCGTCGCCGTGTAAAACAGAGTGACGATGCTCTGCACGACCAGCAAACCCACGGTCAGGCTATCGGTGGAAGCCGCCGTCGCCAGCATCTCCGTGACCACGGTGAACACTGTCGCAATCGCCACGATCGGCAAGATGGCAACCACGGCCGTCGATGCAATCGCCCAGAAATGTCCGCGTGAATCTTCCCACGCGGCGCGCCATGCAAGCCGCCCGCCCGCCGCGGTGTGAGGAAACAGCAGCGCAAGGCGCGCCGACACGTAGCTCATGCCGCAAAGCGCAAGGATGGCGAGCGTGGCAGTCGCTGCCATCGATGTCCCGCTCGACAATCCCGCCAGCCGCATCAGGATCCACGCGATCACCACTACGATAGTCGCCCCCACATAGGCCGCGACTAAAGCGATGCACAGCAGGAAATAGCGGCGGAAACCGGCGTCCCAGAGGCGTTTTGGCTGTGCTTCCACGCCGGACGCGCCCGGCTTTGCGTGCAGCGTCATCGAAAAGCGGATCACCTGAACCGCCAGCACCGCGATCACGAGCGACTGCAGGAACGCGAGCCCGAGCGATGTGAGCGAATGACCCAGCGCGGCGCCGTGGACGGCGCTGCCATCGGTCATCGATGAAAGCGGGCTGGCCGAAGGCGGCGCTGAGATTTGTTCCTGATATCCGGCGATGCCCGTGCCGAGCACGAGGACGAACGCCAGCAGGAAAAGCGTGGGCATGCGCCGCACGGACAGCGCGGCGTCGCGCCATGCGCCCCTCAGGCATTGGCTCAGCGTGATGTCTTCCATAAAACCCCGGTCGAAAAGCGTGTTGAAACGCGGATTGCAGCAATCAGCCACATGGTGACGAATTGCGGCGCGCACGACACGCTAGTCGGTTGAGGTCGCCGGGTCAATGACATCGGCCCGGCTGCGGATCTCACACGGCGTCAGCCGCACGGGCGGCGGCGCTTTCGCCACGGCCATCGAGACGGCCTGCATACCACGTCACGGCGAGCGCCACGATCGCCACTACCGCCGCAACCCACGGCAGCGAATCCAGCGGATGACCTTGCTGCAGCACCATGCCGCCGAGCCACGCGCCGCCGGCGTTACCCAGATTGAACGCACCGATATTGAGCGTCGATGCCAGGTTCGGCGCGTGTTTCGCCTTCTCCACCACCCGCGTTTGCAGCGGCGGCACGGTCGCAAACGCGGCGATGCCCCAGATGAAAATCGTGATCGCGGCGAGGATCTGGTTGTGACTCGTCTTTGCGAACACGGCCATGATGATGGCGAGTGCGACCAGAATGCCCATCAGCGACGGCATCAGCGCCCGGTCGGCGAGCTTCCCGCCGATCGTATTGCCGATCGTGAGTCCAACGCCGAACAGCACCAGCACGAGCGTCACGCCGTGGGGCCCGAAGCCGCTGACCTGCTCGAGGATCGGCGCAATGTAGGTGAACACCACAAAGACGCCGCCGAAGCCGAGCACCGTCATGGCCAGTGCCAGCCAGACTTGCGGCTCTTTCAGCACGCGCAGTTCGTGGCCGAAGTTCGACGGTCCTGAATCGTGTTTGTTGGGAACGAGCGCAGCCACGCCGATCAGCGACACGAGCCCGAGCGCCGATACCACCCAGAACGTCGCGCGCCATCCGAACTGCTGTCCGATAAACGTCCCGAACGGCACGCCCAGCACGTTCGCCAGGGTGAGCCCGGTGAACATCAGCGCAATCGCGCTTGCCCGCTTTTCAGCCGGAACGAGCGACGCCGCGACCACCGCGCCGATGCCGAAAAACGAGCCGTGCGCGAACGATGTCACCACGCGCGCCACCATCAGCATCGAATAGCCGGGCGCCATGGCACACAAGACGTTGCCCACGATAAATACGCCCATCAGCAATTGCAGCGAAAGTTTGCGCGGCAATTTTGCGGTGAGTACGGCAAGCAGCGGCGCACCGACGGCTACGCCAAGCGCATAGCCGGTGACGAGAAAGCCGGCAGACGGTATCGATACAGCCAGATCGCGTGCCACATCAGGTAGCAGGCCCATGATCACGAACTCGGTCGTGCCGATGGCAAAGGCGCTGATGGCAAGCGCTAGAAGTGGGATAGGCATGGGAAGGTCCTAGGTATTAAGAAAGCTGGACGACAAATTCGACGACCACGCCGGGCGCAAGCTGCACGAACACTTGGCGTTCGCGGGAAACCGGCACGTCGGCTTCGGAAAACGGCACGGCATGCTCGTGCAGACGCGCGAGCAAGGTTTGCCATTCGGCTTCATCGGTTACGCGCAGCGCAATGTGGTCAATACGCGTCGCCGCTCGCCCTCCGGCCGGCGCGGCAAGCACCGACCCGCTTTCGACCAGATGCACGACCGGCGCGCCGTTCAAATACAGCCAGCAACCGCCTATGCCGAACGGCGGACGCGGGCCGATGGTCATGCCGGCTACGTCGGTGAAAAAACGGCGCATTGGCTCGCAATCGGGCGTGACGATGGTGGCGTGATCCAGCTTCATATCGACTTCCTACGCTGCAATGCATCAAATTCTCCACTACAGGAAAGGTTTTGATAATTGGCGTAGCATTTGAAGCATTATCAAATTTGAATTGAGAGTGACGATGGATCGGCTCGGCGATATGCGCTTGTTCGTTGAAGCCGCGGCGCTCGGCAGCTTGTCGGCGGCGGGAAGGAAGCTGGGTTTGTCGCCGGCGGCCGCCAGCGCGCGCCTGCTCAAGCTGGAAAAATCCCTCACGGCGCGATTGTTCGAGCGCACCACGCGCCAGCTCCGCCTCACCGACGAAGGCCAGCTCTATCTCAGGCATTGCCGGATCGCGCTGCAGGCCATTGAAGACGGCGAAGCCGCGTTGCACGCCGGGCAGAACCTCGTGCGCGGCAAAGTGCGGATCTCGGCGACATCGGATTTCGGGCGCAACCTGCTCTGCCACTGGCTTGACGAATTCAGCCGGATTCACCCCGACGTCAGCTTTGCGCTGACCCTGGCGGATTCGGTGTCGAACCTGTTGCGCGAGGACATCGACCTGGCGATCCGCTTCGGACTTCCGCCCGATGCCAGCCTCGTCGCGCGCCGCCTCGCGCCAAACCGGCGTGTGCTGTGCGCATCGCCGGAATATCTGGCGAAGCACGGCGAGCCGAAAACACCCGCCGATCTCGCCGGGCATTCGTTCTCGGTACTGGTGACATCGACGGGTACGCTGAACGAAATCAACTTCGTGCGCGGCGACGAGCGGTATTCCCACATCATCCCGCTTGCCGATGCCTGGGAGACCAACGACGGCGCCCTGTCCCGCGCGTGGGCGCTGGCGGGGCAAGGCATCGCGCACAAATCGATATGGGATATTGCCGCCGATGTCCGCTCCGGCGCGCTGAAAATGCTGCTCGCCGACTGGTGTTCGCACGAGGCGGCGGTCCATGCGCTGTTCCATGCGAACCGGTACATGGCGCCGCGCGTACGCGTTCTGCTGGATTTCCTCATTGAACGCTTCGCGCGCGCGACGGAAGAATTGCTCGGCGACCTGGCCTACCCGCCCGGCCAGCCCGGGCGAGAAGTCGAGCGGGCGCTATAATACTGGGCTAAACGATGCGCGAATTTCGGCCGAACAGGTCTGAATCAGCGCTAAAACACGTGAAAGAATCCCTTCAACGCATCAAACACCGCGCCCCCAGACTAATCACTGCGACCGGCGAAATTCATGACCAAGAAAGTTTATGTAAAGACATTCGGCTGCCAGATGAACGAGTACGACTCCGACAAAATGGTCGACGTCCTCAACGCAGCCAATGGCCTCATCCAGACAAACACGCCGGAAGA
Organism: Burkholderia sp. PAMC 26561; assembly: GCF_001557535.2. Lineage (NCBI taxonomy): Bacteria > Pseudomonadati > Pseudomonadota > Betaproteobacteria > Burkholderiales > Burkholderiaceae > Burkholderia > Burkholderia sp. PAMC 26561. Next base: position 1,895,429 of record NZ_CP014306.1, on the reverse strand, counting down.
CGCGGACGTGATCCTCTTCAACACGTGCTCCGTGCGTGAAAAAGCGCAGGAAAAGGTCTTCTCTGACCTCGGCCGCGTGCGTGAATTGAAGGAAGCGAATCCGAACCTGATCATCGGCGTGGGTGGATGCGTGGCGAGCCAGGAAGGCGCGGCGATCGTTTCCCGCGCGCCCTACGTCGACTTGGTGTTTGGCCCGCAGACCTTGCATCGGCTGCCGGACATGATCGCGAAACGCCGTTCCAGCGGGCGCTCGCAAGTCGACATCTCGTTTCCCGAAATCGAAAAGTTCGATCACTTGCCGCCGGCGCGCGTGGATGGCCCGAGCGCGTTTGTATCGATCATGGAAGGGTGCAGCAAGTACTGCAGCTATTGCGTCGTGCCGTACACGCGCGGCGAAGAAGTCTCCCGGCCGCTCGACGACGTGCTGACTGAAATCGCCGGACTCGCCGACCAGGGCGTGCGCGAAGTCACCATGCTCGGGCAGAACGTGAATGCGTATCGCGGGCCGGTGACGCAGCACTCCACTGATATTGCCGACTTCGCCACGTTGATTGAATATGTGGCGGAGATTCCGGGTATCGAACGGATTCGTTACACCACGTCGCATCCGAAGGAATTCACGCAACGGCTGATCGATACTTACGCGAAAGTGCCCAAGCTCGTGAGCCACCTGCACTTGCCCGTGCAGCACGGCTCCGACCGCATCCTGATGGCCATGAAGCGTGGCTACACGGTGCTCGAATACAAGTCGGTGATCCGCAAACTGCGCGCGATCCGCCCGGATCTGTCGCTGTCCACCGATATGATCGTCGGTTTCCCCGGCGAGACCGAGGACGATTTCCAGAAGATGATGAAGCTCATCGACGAAATGAGCTACGACACGAGTTTCTCGTTCATCTACAGCCCGCGTCCCGGCACGCCCGCCGCGAACCTGCACGACGACACGCCGCGCGAAGTGAAGCTCAAGCGTTTGCAGCATCTGCAGGCGACCATCGAGGCGAACGTCGCGAAAATCAGCAATTCCATGCTGGGTTCGGTGCAGCGTATTCTGGTGGAAGGACCGTCGCGCAAGGACCCGAGTGAACTCGCCGGACGCACGGAAAACAATCGTGTGGTGAATTTCCCGGTGCCGATTTCGTCGCACAAACGGCTGATCGGCCAGATGGTCGATGTAGAAATCAACGTGGCATACCCCCATTCGTTGCGCGGCGAATTGATTTTGACGCCGGCCACGACTCACTAAACTGAAGCTTCGACAGGACCCCGACTCTCGCCTTGAAGACCGCTCAGCAGCATATGGAATTCACCGCACCGCGCGACGACAACGCGCGGCTCGCCAACCTATGTGGCCCGCTCGACGAAAACCTGCGGCAGATCGAGCAGGCGCTCGACGTGACGCTCACGCGCCGCGGTCACAAGATCACGATCCGCGGACGCGGCGCGAAAGTGGCGCTCACGGCGCTTGAGAATTTCTACAACCGCGCAAAGGATTCGCTGTCGGTGGACGACATTCAACTGGCGCTGGTCGAGGCGCGCAATGCGGCGCGGCGGGGATTGAATGCCGCAAAGCCATCGAACAATCTGAATTCCGATCCCGTCGATCCGCGTTTTCGCGGCGACCCCGATCATCCGTTCGATGAACCCAGCGTCACCATCGACCTGGGCGACGAGGAAGATCCGAGCCCGAAGCTTTACACACGGCGTGCGGACCTGCGCGGCCGCACGCCCATGCAGCGCGAATACCTGAAGCAGATCATCGCGCACGACGTGACTTTCGGCATCGGCCCGGCCGGTACGGGCAAGACGTATCTGGCGGTGGCGTGCGCGGTCGATGCGCTCGAGCGCGATCAGGTAAAGCGCATCGTCCTGACTCGCCCGGCGGTGGAAGCTGGCGAGCGTCTGGGTTTCCTGCCGGGCGATCTCGCGCAGAAAGTGGATCCCTATCTGCGTCCGTTGTACGACGCGCTCTACGACCTCCTCGGCTTCGATAAAACCGCAAAAATGTTCGAGCGCCAGATGATCGAGATCGCGCCGCTCGCGTACATGCGTGGCCGGACGCTTAACCACGCGTTCATCATCCTGGACGAGGCGCAGAACACCACGCCCGAGCAGATGAAGATGTTCCTGACGCGTATCGGCTTCGGCTCGAAGGCGGTCGTCACCGGCGACACCACGCAGGTCGACTTGCCGCGCGGTCACAAGAGCGGCTTGATCGAGGCGCAACATGTCCTGGCGGACGTGCGCGGCATTGCGATGACTCGTTTCACCAGCGTGGACGTGGTGCGCCACCCGCTGGTCGCGCGCATTGTGGAAGCGTATGACGCGCAGTCGCAGCGCGATTCCGACGCGGCCGCGGCAAAGTAAGCAGCGAATAAAGTCATGCCGAAACTTGCATTGACGCTGCAATTTCCCGCCGCGAAGGCGTATCCGGAGCACAAGGCGCTTTTGCCGCGTGCCACGGTCGCCAACTGGATCAAGGCGTCGCTCTTCGCGGACGCGGAACTGACGGTGCGTTTCGTCGATACCGATGAAGGCCGCACCCTCAACCGGTCATATCGGAACAAGAATTACGCAACGAACGTGCTGACCTTTGCGTATGCCGAATCGGAAGACGATCCGGTTTCGGGCGACCTGATCCTGTGTTGCCCCGTCGTGGAACGCGAAGCGCGCGAGCAGAACAAACCGCTCGCCGCGCACTACGCGCATCTGATCGTGCACGGCACGCTGCATGCTCAAGGATACGATCACGAAGATTCCGCCGAGGCGGATGAAATGGAATCGATCGAAACCGGCATCATGCAAAAGCTCGGTTTCACCGATCCCTATTTGCCGTTGCCGCCTGATTAAGCCTTGACCGACATATCTCTCCCCCTTCCTGGATTGCCCGACACCGACTACCCGCCGGTCTTTGCCGAATCGCGCCTGCTTACCGACGCGGAACTGCTGGCATCGCGCGAAAAAGCGTTCGCACACTGGGATCGCAAGACGGATTTGTGGCTGTTCGGTTATGGCTCGCTGATCTGGAATCCGGGGTTGCCGGCCGTGGAAGCGGTGCGCAGCAAGGTGCACGGATATCATCGCGGCCTGTATTTATGGTCGCGCGTGAATCGCGGCACGCCCGAACAGCCGGGCCTCGTCCTCGCGCTGGATCGGGGCGGTTCCTGTTCCGGCATGGCGTTCCGGCTTGCGGCCGAGGGCGCCGACGAGCACCTCGAAGTGCTGTGGCGGCGCGAAATGGCGATGAATTCGTATCGCGTCGCTTGGTTGCCATGCACGTTGATCGATGGCCGGAAGGTCGAGGCACTCTCATTCGTCATGCGCCGTGAAGCGCCCACTTACACCGGCAAGCTCGGCGACCCGATCGTACGCCGCGTCTTTGGCTGCGCGACCGGCCGATACGGCACCACGCTCGACTACGTCAGCCGCACCGTGGCCGCGCTGCGAGAATGCGGCATGCCGGACCGTGCGCTGGAGTCGCTTTTGCAACGATGCAAGGATGCGGAATCATCGCAGGAATAAAGTTTTTCGGCGGACATAGCCCGATTGGCTAACGTCAGGCGTCCGACATACTGCGCCCATATTTATCAGTTACGATGTTTGCACACGATGTAGCACGCGTTCGCGCCGGATCAATTGGCGCGAAATTTCCTTGGTGTATTCTTAACTTTCCGTGATTTTGCGTTCGGAACACTCCGCACGCCCCACTATGAACGACGCCTATCCCAGTCGACGATATACCGACAAACCTGCCGACAAACCGGAAAAGCGCACGCTGCTCGAGCGCCTGACCGATTTCATCTCGCACGAGCCGGAATCTCGCGACGAACTGCTGGAAGTTCTCCAGGACGCCCACGAACGCAATCTGCTCGACGCGGATTCGCTCTCCATGATCGAAGGCGTATTCCAGGTTTCCGAACTCTGCGCCCGCGACATCATGATTCCGCGTGCCCAGATGGACGCCATCAACATTGCTGAAACGCCCGAGCAATTCATCCCTTTCATGCTGGAAAAAGCGCACTCGCGTTATCCGGTATTTGAAAGCAATCGCGACAACGTAATCGGCGTGCTGCTTGCAAAAGACTTGCTGCGCTATTACCACGAAGAAGAATTCGATGTCCGCGGCATGCTGCGCCCCGCCGTTTTCATTCCTGAATCAAAGCGCCTGAATGTGCTGCTTCACGATTTCCGCGTGAACCGGAATCACATTGCAATCGTGGTGGATGAATACGGCGGCGTGGCCGGATTGATCACGATTGAAGACGTGCTGGAACAGATTGTTGGCGACATCGAAGACGAATACGACTTCGACGAAGAAGCCGGCAACATCATTGCCACGCCTGACGGCCGGCATCGTGTGCGCGCGCTCACGGGCATTGAACAGTTCAACGAAGAGTTCGGCACGCATTATTCCGACGACGAAGTCGACACAATCGGCGGGCTGGTGACGCATCGATTCGGCCGCGTGCCGCATCGTGGGGAGAAGGTGAAGATCGACGACTTCGTGTTCGAGATCCTGCGCGGCGATGCCCGCCAGATTCACGTGCTGAGAGTGCGGCGCGCGGTCAATACCCCGGCGCTCGATGGCCGCTCCCGCGACAGCGACGAAGACCGCGATTGAGAACGAGCATGAACGCGCGCATGAATCCCGTTTCACGCCGCGTGCTCATGCTGCCGGTCACACCATGACGCGCGACGGTCACGCCGCGTCATCCCCTACTTTCCAGTCGATTTCGTAATCCATGGCCGATTCCCGTTTTGCCTTCCGGCGTAGTAACCGGATTGATAGCGCCCAGTCCCTGCCGCTTTGGCATTACCTCGTCGCGGCAATCCTGGGTGCCGCGAACACCCTTTCATTCGCGCCCACGCCGCATGGCGGCTGGATCGAACTCGTGATCTTCACGTTGTTCTTTGCGTGGCTCACCCGTACCAGCGGATGGAAAGGCGCGGCGCTGACCGGCTGGGCGTTTGGTTTCGGCAATTTCGTCACCGGCGTCTGGTGGCTTTACGTCAGCATGCACGATTTCGGCGGCATGGCGGCGCCGCTGGCGGCCGCAGCGGTCGTGTTGTTCTCCATGTACATCGCGATCTATCCGGCACTTGCAGGCGTTCTTTGGTCGTTTTGTGCGGGACGGGCGCGGTATGAAGAGAACGGCTCTGTAATCCCCGCCGCCGGTGAACCGCGCTTCGTCCCCACATGGCACGGCGCATTCGCGTTCGCCAGTGCATGGGCCCTCGGCGAATGGCTGCGCGGACTGGTCTTCACGGGCTTCCCATGGCTTTCGAGCGGGTACGCCCAGGTCGACGGTCCGCTGGCAAGCTATGGCGCTATCGCGGGCGTGTATGGCGTTGGCTGGGCGCTGGCGCTCGTGGCCGCGTTGCTCGTGCAGGGCTTCTATACGTTTCGGCATGGCGACACGCCGTTCGCGAAGTTCGCGCCGTTTATCGTGGCGATCGTGCTGGTCGTGGCGGGCATGTTGCTGTCGCTGGTCGAATGGACGCTTCCCGCAAATGCGCCGCTGACCGTGCGGCTCTTGCAAGGCAACGTGAAGCAGGAAATGAAGTTCGAGCAGGAAGGCGTGAACCAGTCGCTGCAGCTTTACAAGAAGTTGATCACCGAGAAACCGGCTGATTTGATCGTGACGCCCGAAACCGCGTTCCCCGTTCTCGCCGTGCAAGTGCCACAAGACCTCGCGCTGGCACTGCGCAATTTCTCCGATACCACCAACTCGTCCATTCTGTTCGGCGCTATCGGCGTGACGGTTTCGCCCGAAGGCCGCGCGACCGATTACACGAACAGCCTGTTCGGCATCACCCCGAATCAGAAAGATATTTACCGCTACGACAAACATCACCTCGTGCCCTTCGGCGAATTCGTGCCGATGGGTTTCCACTGGTTCGTGGCGCTCATGGGCATTCCACTCGGTGACCTGGGACGCGGTCCGCCGGTGCAGAAATCGTTCTTCGTGCACAACCAGCCGATTGCCGTCGATATCTGCTACGAAGATATTTTCGGCGAAGAAATCGCGCGCACGATTCGCGAGCAGGAAGCGCCCGCGGGCATTCTCGTGAACTCGACGAACCTCGCGTGGTTCGGCGACACGATTGCGCTCGACCAGCATTTGCAGATGGCCCGCATGCGCTCGATCGAAACCGGCCGCCCGATGCTTCGTTCCACGAACACCGGTACGACCGCGGTGATCGCGGCGAACGGCGCGGTGGTGGCAAGGCTTCCGGTCTACACGACGGGTTCCCTCGATGCCACCGTGCAAGGTACATCCGGACGCACGCCTTACGTGACGAGCGGCAACATGACGGTGATCCTGGTGTCGCTGCTGCTGCTGGCGTTCGGCTTCGCGTTCGCGCCGGGGCGCAAGAAGAGCTGAAACCGGCATATGCATTCACCCGCCTTCATCATCCGCAAAGCCACGCGCGCCGACGCCGACGTTGCGTGGCGAATCCGCCGCGCCGCCGTGATGAGCGAGTGCATCAACGCGTATCCGCTCAAACAACTCGACGAATGGACAGGCGGGGCGACATCGAAAGCATTCGCCGATGCCGTCGAAGAACGGTTCCTCGTTGCAACCGTGGATGAGCGCGTTGCGGGCACTGGCATGATCGATGTCACGACCGGCAAGATCGATGCGATCTTCGTGGACCCGGCGTACATGAAACGCGGCATAGGTGCGGGGATGGTGCTGCATCTCGAAACGCTGGCGCGTGCCGGGGGTTGCACGAAGCTGCGGCTGGATTCCACGCTGAACGCGGCGCCCTTTTACCGCTCGCTGGGTTTCGTCGGCGATGAAATCGCGAAGTACCGCTCGCCGCGCGGCCTGACAATGGATTGCATACCGATGGTGAAACGTCTCGGCGCTTGACCCCAATTTCCCCTCCGAACGGCCTATGAGTCCGCCGTTCCACCCCAAAAAGTCGCGCTAGCCCCTCATTCCCGCTAAAATTCAAGGTTTTAGCCCTCCGGCCGTCGGAATTCCGGTCCGCTTCGAAGGACGCCCGGACACGTTCATCCGCCGGCCCGACCTCGAAGGCACGCTTCAAAGGCATTCATGCTCACTTTTCAGCAAATCATCCTGACGCTGCAATCCTATTGGGACAACAAGGGTTGCGCGCTTCTCCAGCCAATCGACATGGAAGTCGGCGCGGGCACGTCGCACGTGCACACGTTCCTGCGCGCGATCGGCCCGGAACCGTGGCGTGCAGCGTATGTGCAGCCGTCGCGCCGCCCGAAGGACGGCCGCTACGGCGACAACCCGAACCGTCTGCAGCACTACTACCAGTATCAGGTGGTGCTGAAACCGGCGCCCGAGAATATTCTCGATCTGTACCTCGGCTCGCTCGAGGCGCTCGGCTTCGATCTGAAGCAGAACGACGTGCGTTTCGTGGAAGACGACTGGGAAAACCCGACGCTCGGCGCGTGGGGCCTCGGCTGGGAAGTCTGGCTGAACGGCATGGAAGTCACGCAGTTCACATACTTCCAGCAAGTTGGCGGTATCGATTGCAAGCCGGTGCTGGGCGAGATCACCTACGGCCTCGAACGGCTCGCCATGTATCTGCAGAAGGTCGAGAACGTCTATGACCTCGTGTGGACCGAATGGGAAGAAAACGGCCCGAACGGTCCCGAAACACGGCGCCTCACTTACGGCGACGTCTATCACCAGAACGAAGTGGAACAGTCCACGTACAACTTCGAGCACGCGAACGTCGACTTGCTGTTCACGTTCTTCAAGAGCTACGAAGCCGAAGCTAAAAAGATGATCGACGCGAAGCTGGCGTTGCCCGCGTATGAACTCGTGTTGAAAGCCGGCCACACGTTCAACCTGCTCGACGCACGCGGCGCGATTTCCGTGACGGAGCGCGCGGCGTACATCGGGCGGATTCGTGATCTTTCGCGCCTTGTCGCGAAGGGCTATTACGAGTCGCGCGAAGCCCTTGGTTTCCCGATGCTGGGCAACCCCGTACACGCCGCAGCCGGAGTCGTCACCGACGCCGAAGACGCCGCCAAGCCCTCGTGGGTGCCGGCGCTGAAGGTCGAGCGCAATATCGATCAGGCCTGACCAGAGCACGACATAACAATGACCGAATCCAATCCCGCATCGCTGCTCGTCGAGCTGCTGACCGAAGAACTGCCGCCAAAGGCGCTCGCGCGCCTTGGCACCTCGTTTGCCGAAGGCATCGTGCAGCGGCTTGCCGCGCGCGACCTCATTGAAGGCGAAGCGAGTTTCGAGAAATTCGCCACACCGCGCCGTCTCGCAGTGCTGATCAAGAACGTTCGCGCGGTTGCGCCCGAACGGCAAGTGCGCGAGAAAGTGCTGCCCGTCAGCGTAGCGCTCGATAAAGACGGACAACCCACCCCGCCGCTCGCGAAGAAACTTGCCGCGCTCGGTTTCCCTGACTTCAAGATCGAAGATCTCGAGCGCGCGCAAGACGGCAAAGCCGAAGCGTTCTTCCTGCGCTACGCGGCGCCGGGCGCGACGCTCGCTGAAGGCCTGCAAACCGCGCTGACCGAGACGCTCGGCAAGTTGCCAATCCCGAAGCTCATGACGTATCAACGGCCCGACGGCACCAGCGTGCAGTTCGTGCGCCCGGTGCATGGGCTGGTCGCATTGCATGGCCGCGACATCGTGCCGGTGAGCGCGCTTGGCATCGATTCCGGCGATACCACGCTGGGTCATCGATTCCTCTCGAGCGGAATCGTGGCGATCGGTCACGCCGACGATTACTCGGAGACGCTGCGCTCGAAGGGCCGTGTAGTCGCGAATTTCGATGACCGCCGCGAATCCATCCGCACGCAGTTGCTCGCGTTTGCAGGCGAAGATCGCGTCGTGATGCCTGAGACGCTGCTCGACGAAGTGAACGCGCTGGTCGAATGGCCGGTCGTGTATCAATGCCGTTTCGACGAATCGTTCCTGCAAGTGCCGCAGGAATGCCTGATCCTGACCATGCAGACGAACCAGAAGTATTTCGCGCTGACCGACGATCACGGCAAGCTGCGCTCGCGCTTCCTGATTGTGTCGAACATTGAAACAGAAACGCCGGCCGATATCGTGGAAGGCAACGAGCGCGTGATTCGTCCGCGTCTTGCCGACGCCAAGTTCTTCTTCGAGCAGGACAAGAAGAAGCGCCTGGCCGACCGCGTGCCGCTGCTGGCGAACGTGGTGTATCACAACAAACTTGGCTCGCAACTGCAGCGCGTGCAGCGCCTCGAAGCGCTGGCAGGCGAAATCGCCCCGATGATCGGCGTGAACGTCGCCGTGACGAAGCGCGCCGCCCTGCTCGCGAAGGCCGACTTGCTCACCGACATGGTCGGCGAATTCCCTGAATTGCAAGGCACGATGGGCACGTATTACGCGCGCCATGACGGCGAGCCGGAAGAGGTCGCGCTCGCGTGTTCGGAACATTACCAACCGCGTTTTTCCGGCGATGAAACCCCGTCTAACGGCGTAAGCAGCGCAGTCGCCCTGGCCGACAAGCTGGAAACGCTCGTGGGCATCTGGGGTATCGGCTTGCAGCCGACGGGCGAAAAAGATCCGTTCGCGCTGCGCCGCCACGCGCTCGGTGTGTTGCGCATTCTGCTGGAAAAGAAACTGGCTATCGATTTGCTCGACTTGCTGCGCATCGCGCAAAAGCAGTTTGCCGATATGCCGCAAGTCGCCGATTCGACCGACGCGATCTACGCATTTTTCATGGACCGTTTGCGGGGCGTGTTGCGCGAGCGCGGTTTCAACGCGGTCGAAATCGATGCCGTGCTGAGCCTGAACCCCACGCGACTGGATGACATCGTTGCGCGCCTCGAGGCCGTGCGTGAATTCGCGAGCTTGCCCGAGGCGGCATCGCTCGCGGCTGCGAACAAACGCATCTCGAACATCCTGAAGAAGTCGGCCGAAGGCGTGCCGGCAAGCGTGCAACCTGCGCTGCTGCAAGAAGCCGCCGAGAAAGCGCTGTACGCGCAGCTCGAGCAGGTTGCGCCGCAGGTGCAAAAGCAACTGGCCGAGCGCAACTACACGGAAGCACTGTCCGCGTTGTCCGCGTTGCGTGACGCGGTTGACACCTTCTTCAACGACGTCATGGTGAACGCCGAAGATCCCGCGCTGCGAAACAACCGCCTGGCTCTGCTCGGCGCGCTGCATCAGCAGATGAACTGCGTCGCGGATATCTCGAAGCTCGCCGCCTGATGCGACACACCATGCCGACCAACGCAAACAAGAAACTGGTGGTTCTCGATCGTGACGGCGTGATCAACGTCGACTCGGACGCATTCATCAAGTCGCCGGAAGAATGGGTTGCCATTCCCGGCAGTCTCGAAGCCATTGCGCGGCTGAATCAGGCCGGGTACCGCGTGGCGATTGCGTCGAACCAGTCAGGCATTGGCCGGGGGCTTTTCGACATGGCCGCGCTCAACGCCATGCACGTGAAGATGAACCGGGCGGTGGCGGCGGTCGGCGGGCGTATCGATGCGGTGTTTTTTTGCCCGCATACGCAGGAAGACGAATGCGATTGCCGCAAGCCGAAGCCGGGCATGTTGCAGCAGATCGTGGAGCGTTTCGAGATCGATCCGGAGGACACGCCGGTGGTCGGCGACTCCCTGCGCGACCTGCAGGCCGGCGCTGCGCTTGGCTTCAAGTCGCATCTGGTGCTGACCGGCAAGGGACACAAGACGCTGGCGGCGGGGAACCTGCCGCCCAATACAAAAGTACACGACGACCTGCGCTCTTTCGCGCTGAATTTCCTCGCTGCAGATCACGACTGACGCGCCGGCTTTATCGTCGAATCCAAAGAACTCTTTCACGCCGATGCGCTTCATTCGTTCGCTGTTGCTGATGGTCTTTTTCGTTGTGTACACAGTGCCGTACGCGTGCATGTGCTTCATCACGTTCCCGTTCCTGGGCGCTGCAAGGCGTTACTGGATGGCGGCGTTCTGGTGCAAGTCATCGATCGTGGTGATGCGTTACCTGATCGGCATCCGCTACCGGATCGAAGGCATGGAGAACCTGCCCGATGGTCCCGCCGTGCTGCTGTCCAAACACCAGTCCGCATGGGAAACGCTCGCGTTCCCCGCGTTGATGCCGCGTCCGCTGTGCTATGTGTTCAAGCGCGAGTTGCTGTTCGTGCCGTTCTTCGGCTGGACCATGGGCATGCTGAAGATGGTGCATATCGACAGGCGTCAGGGCAAGGACGCGTTTCAATCAGTAGCGCGGCAAGGGCGTGAGCGCATGGCCGAAGGCGCGTGGGTCATCATGTTTCCGGAAGGCACACGCACCTCTGTTGGCCAGCAAGGTAAATACAAGTCGGGCGGCGCGCGGTTCGCAGTGGCGGCGGGCGCGCCTGTCGTGCCCATTGCTCATAACGCAGGGCACGTCTGGCCTCGAAAATCGTTTCTCAAATATGCGGGTATAGTCACAATGTCCATCGGTCGTCCGATCGAGACGACCGGCCTCACCGCGGAAGAAGTCAACCTTCGCGTCGAGCAATGGATCGAGACAGAAATGCGCCGCATCGATTCGGGTTCGTATGGTCCCGACGACCGTTTCGTCGCGCGCTCCGAAGGCGCGGCGACCCGACGGTAGCGCCCGCGGCTGTATCGTCTTTACATGTTTTTAGCTTCGTTCCTTTTGTCATTCCTGCGCCGCGTGCGCCAAGCTGAGCCGATGCAGAAGACTCCCACGCGACAGCACCAGGCTGCCGCGCTCGACAACCCGCAACTCGATTTGCCGCTCCATCTGCCGCTCGATGCGCCGATGGAACACGCATCGTCGGCCGCAGGTTCTGCCGCGCCTGCCATGCCCGCCACGTTGCGCGGCGACATCACGCCGGCCGATACAACCGCACCGCCCGCTCCACCTTTGCGCGCTCCGGACGGCACGCGTTCCCGGCATCTCATGCTCGGGTCGAAGCTGCTCGACTACCGGTTGAAGCGTTCGTCGCGACGCACCATCGGTTTCATGATCGACGGCACCGGCCTTGCGATCACCGCGCCGCGCTGGGTGACGATCGGTGCTATCGAAAGTGCGATTATCGAAAAAGAGAAGTGGATCTTCAAGAAGCTCGAAGAATGGCAAACGCGAGTTGAACAACGCGTCGTACCGCGTATTGTCTGGAAGGACGGAGCGCAGCTTCCGTATCTCGGGCAGAACATCAGCGTGATGATGACCGCTGCGCCGGGTGCGACCGGAAAGAGCGCGACTCAACCGCATTTCGATACCACCGCCAACACCCTCTGGCTCGGACTTCCCGCACTGGCTGACGCACAACTCATTCGCGAGCGCGTGCAACGCTGGTTGCATAGACAGGCGCTGGAAGTGTTCGGTCAGCGCCTGCCGGTGTATGCCACGAAACTCGGCGTTGAATACAAGGCATACGCGTTGTCTTCGGCGGCAACGCGCTGGGGCAGTTGTTCCAGCGAAGGCAAGATCCGCCTCAACTGGCGGCTGATCCATTTTCCGGTTCACATCATCGACTATGTGGTCGCGCACGAACTCGCGCACCTTCGCGAGATGAACCACAGCGCGCGTTTCTGGAACACCGTCGAATCGATTTTTCCGGACTTCCAGGAAGCGCGGCACACGCTCAAGCATCACCCGCCTGAACTGCTGCCCTTGCTTTAGCGGCCGGTTCAGGACGCATCAAAACGACAACCCTAACAGGACCCCATCATGCGACTTCTCCACACCATGCTGCGCGTCGGCGACTTGCAGCGTTCCATCGACTTCTATACGCGCATTCTCGGCATGAAAGTGCTGCGTCAAAGCGAAAACACCGAATACAAGTACACGCTGGCGTTCGTCGGTTACGGCGATGAAAGCGAGAACAGCGTGCTGGAATTGACCTACAACTGGGGCGTCGACAAATACGACCTGGGTTCGGCGTATGGACACATCGCGCTCGAAGTGGACGATGCCGCCGCCGCATGCAACCGCATCCGCGAAGCCGGCGGCAAGGTTTCGCGCGAAGCGGGTCCGGTGAAAGGCGGCAAGACGGTCATCGCGTTTGTCGAAGACCCGGACGGGTACAAGGTCGAACTGATCGAGAAGCACTCTTGAGATGATTGACCGGGCCCTGCAGGGCCCTTGTCGTTTTTGGCATTCGCAACACCACAATAAAAAGCAGAGACGAGACACTTCATGAGCACCGCCCTTCCCGTTCGACGCGCGCCCGACGCCACCGCCATCCTGTTGATGATCGGCTTGTGCGCGGTGTGGGGCTTCCAGCAGGTCGCGATCAAAGGGGCGAACGTCTCGTTCCCGCCGTTGCTCCAGGCAGGCATTCGCTCCACCATCGCGACCGTGCTGGTGTGGTTCTGGACGCGTTCGCGCGGCGTGGCGCTTTTTCGTCGCGACGATACCCTCGGGTCCGGCCTGCTCGCGGGCGTGCTGTTCGGCGGCGAGTTCGTGTGCATCTTCCTGGGACTGACGCTGACCAGCGCCACACGCATGGTCGTGTTCCTCTATACCGCGCCGTGCTTCATGGCGCTCGGCCTGCACTTCTTCGTGCCAGGCGAAAAACTTCGCCGCGTGCAGTGGATCGGCATTGCGGTCGCGTTCGGCGGTATCGCGATCGCTTTCGCCGACGGCTTCCTGCATCCGAATCCGGATACGGCATCGACATGGCAAGGCACGGCCGGCGATGCGCTCGGCGTCCTCGGCGGCGTCTTTTGGGCCGCGACCACGGTCGTGATCCGCGCCTCGCCGCTCGCACGCGTGAGCGCGAGCAAGACGCTGTTCTATCAACTGGGTGTATCGGCGATTGTCTTGCTCACGCTCGCCTTCGCGCTCGATCAGACGCACATCGGCACGATCACGCCGACCGCGATCGCAAGTCTCGCGTATCAGGCGATCATCGTGGCGTTCTTGAGTTATCTCACGTGGTTCTGGCTGCTCACGCGCTACATGGCGTCGCGGCTTTCCGTGTTCTCGTTTCTCACGCCGATCTTCGGCGTGGCGTTCGGCGTGCTGCTGCTCGGCGATACGCTGACAACGCGCTTCATATTGGCGGCGGCGCTGGTGGTGATGGGCATTGGGCTGGTGAATGCGCCGGCTGCGCGGGCGCGCGCCTGATCATCTTGAGCGGCCCGTTGCGCGGGCTGCCCGGGTTGCCTCGTTCATGATCTGCGCAGCAAGTCCGAGGGCGCCTTCGGCCGCCGCCGATTGCGTCCGGTCAGCGAGACAAACGAGCGCAAACTGCAAACCAAGCTTGCGCGGATGCACGATCGATACACGCACGAGCCGCTCATGAAGCACCTCGCGTTGCACCGATGAAGCCGTACAAAACATGACGGCATCCGTGCGCGCAACGACGCTCTTCAACACGGCGACATCGTTGCATTCCAGATGCAGCGGAATCTCCTCGTGCGCGCGAAATTTCAGCAGCCGGCGCACGGCGTCCTCCATGAACGCCGACAACGATACCGACACGAGCGGATACTCCCGCAGCGCCGCGAGCGGCACGGGCGCACGGGCGAGCAGCGGATGCCCCTGCCGCACGAACCAGCCGCCGTCGTGACCGGTCAGCCGATGCATGGTGACATCGGGCGCAATAGCCGTTTCCCGGCGATCCACCACGACGAAATCCGCGCGTTCGGCGCGTAGCCGCTCCATCAACTTCCCCGCTTCGGCGATCTCCAGCGATATCTTGATGCCCGGGTATTTCCGCGCAAACTCGACGAGCATGTCTGGAAACAGAATATCGGCGGCATGCGCGCCGAGGCCGATCCGCACTTCGCCGAGCGTGTCGGAGCGGATGAGTTCGACATCGCGGAACAGACAACGTGCTTCGAACAGCACGCGCCGCGCGCGCTCGACCAGCAGTTTTCCGGCGGCGGTCGTGGCGACGCCGCGGGCGGCGCGATCGAAGAGCTTGATATCGAATTCGTCTTCCAGCGCCTGAATGCTGCGGCTCAACGCGGGCTGGCTCAAATGCACGCGCTCCGCCGCACGCGCAAAGCTGCCCTCTTCGGCCAGCGCAACAAGATGCGCCAGTCGACGCGAATTGATCTCATGCATGATATGTGACGCAGCCCTGGATGTTTTTCTGCCTGTTTTCAACGCCGGCTGGTTATATCATCCGCACTCGTTTTCGCCGATGTTTCGAGGCGTTCGTCCGAACGCCTCAAAGCATGTTCAGAAGCGATGGCGAATCCCGGTCATCACACCGATTTGCGTGCTTTTCTGCGCAAGGCCCGGCGCATTCACGCCCTGCAACTGCGCGCCGATCAGGTCGCCCTTATAGCGCGAATAATCGGCTTCCAGATAGACGTCGGTACGCTTGGACAAGTCGTAATCCGCGACGAGCTGGTACTGCCACGCCGAACCGTCCTGCGATTGCGCCTTGCCGTCCTGCAGCGTGCGCCACACGTTCGCCGCGAAATGCCAGGTGCTGCCCACCTCTTGCGTGATGCCGCCAAGGATCATCCGGCGGCGCTTGAAGTCCGAATATTTCAGCGCGGCCAGCCCGGGCGCAGAGAACGGTCCGTTGGCGAACGTGGTGAAGCCCTTGTCGTTCTGATTGACGATATAACCCAGTGCGAACCGCGTCTTGTTCCACGTGTACGATCCGCCGACGGTCCACGCCTTGGCATCGCTTCCGTTGATCGAGTCCTTGGTTTCCTTGAACGCGCCGCCAATCGAGACGGGTCCGCCTCCGGGTGTGAACGCCGCGGCCACGCCGTACTGGCTGCCATAGGACATCATGCCGGCGTTGCCGCTGAACGAATACGCGGTGGAAATGCGGAAGTCCTTGAACCTGCCGTGATACTGGATCTGGTTGCTGCTCCAGATGCCGCCCGTCATGGTCACTTCGGGCTGGAAGTTGAAGTCGTATGGAATCCATGGGTTGCTTGAGTAGCCGCCCATGGTGATGCCTTCGATCATCACGTTGTACTGGCGGCCGATCACAACCTGTCCATACGATGTCGACTGAATGCCGATCTGCGCTTCGTTGAAGAACGGCATGGTCGGATCGCTCTGGCCATTGTTCAGGAAGAAGCGGTTTTCGAGCTTGAACATGGTCGACCAGCCGCCCCCGAGATCTTCCACGCCCTTGATGCCCCAGCGGCTTTCGCTCATACCGCCCGGGCCCATGAGGAAGCGGCCATTACCCTGAGCGTCGGCATTCGAGAGATAGCGCATGCTGACGTCAGCGACACCGTAGAGCGTCACGCTTGACTGCGCGTGGCTCGATCCGCAACTCAACGCTACAGGCAGTACGGCAATGCCCAACTTGCACCATTGCGAACGCCATTGGATGAATCTGCTTTTTGTCTCAGAAATTCCTAGAGTTTTCATGCGTCTCCCGTCTCTTTGTCATCTCGTAGTGCGAATCAAATCCGCACGCATCAGAATTCGTCGCGGCCGTGGCTTTGGGGCCGGGCTTGCGCGAACGCGTCGCTAATTTGAGGGCAAGGAGACGGTTAACTCCAGTGCATTCCTTGCATCGAAAGAATGCAGGGAATGCATGGAGTCAAGAGGGGAAAAGCGTCGAAAAGGAAGCGGGGAGAGGAAGAAACAACAACTGACGCTTAATTACTACGCGCCTGCGCCACCATCTGCGCGAGCTTCACAAATTCGGCCACCGGCACTTCTTCCGCACGTCGCGACAAATCGAAGCCGAGTGCATCGAAGTCGACCCGGTCACGATACACACCCAGCGTATTGCGCATCATCTTGCGGCGCTGCGAGAACGCGGCCAGCACGACTTCGCCGAGCACCTTGTCATCGACATCGGGCAGTTCGTTCGGCGCATACGGAATCATGCGGACGATCGCGGAGTTCACCTTCGGCGGCGGATTGAACGATTCGGGCGGGACGTCGATCAGCTTGTCGATTGAATAGCGGTACTGCAGCATCACCGTCAACCGGCCGAAGTCCTTCGTTCCCGGCTCGGCGATCATCCGGTCCACGACTTCGTCCTGCAGCATGAAATGCTGATCGATGACCTTCGGCGCAAACGCCGTGAGGTGGAACAGCAGTGGGCTGGAAATGTTGTACGGCAAGTTCCCGACAATCCGCAGCGACGGCGTGTCGCCTTCCAGCGCGAGCGAGCCGAAGTCGAACGCGAGTGCATCGCCAGCGTGCAATGCGAGTAGTTCGCCAAAACGCTTTTCAAGCCGCCCGATCAGGTCGCGATCGAGCTCGACCGCGTGCAGCGGCGACTCGGGCGTGGACAGCCGCTCGATCAACGGCGCGGTCAGCGCGGCCAGTCCCGGCCCGATCTCGACCATGCGTTCGCCGCGTTTGGGATCGATGACATCGACGATCGAATCGATCACGCCCTGGTCAACGAGGAAGTTCTGCCCGAAGCGCTTGCGCGCGAAGTGGCCCTGGTGCTTGATGGACATCGGAGAAACCGGTCAGGAACTGCAAATAAGGGGATCAGGCCGCGCGACGATGGCGCGCCATGGCAACAGCGGTATCGATGGCGACGATCAGGCTGCCCGGGTCTGCCCGGCCCGTGCCGGCGAGATCGAGCGCGGTGCCGTGATCGACGGAAGTACGGATGATCGGCAAGCCGAGCGTCACGTTGATGCCTTCGCCGAAGGTTGCGTACTTCAGGACCGGCAGGCCCTGATCGTGGAACATGGCAAGCACGCAATCGGCGTCTTTCAGATAGCGCGGCTGAAACAGCGTGTCGGCGGGATACGGACCCGGTGCATCGATTCCCAGTTCGCGCGCGCGCAACAGCGCCGGGGTGATGACATCGATTTCCTCGCGGCCGAGATAGCCGTTTTCGCCCGCGTGCGGATTCAGGCCGGTGACGAGAATGCGCGGCGCGGGCAAGCCGAACATGGCCTTCAGGTCGCGATGAATGATGCTCAGCGTTTCGACGATGCCATCCACCGTCAGCGCCGCCGATACATCCTTCAGCGGCAAGTGTGTGGTGGCGAGCGCGACGCGCAACGGCCGTTCGCCAGTGCCTGCGAGCATCATGACCACGCGCGGGGTATGCGTGCGCTCGGCGAGATATTCGGTGTGGCCGGTGAAGGGAACGCCGGCGTCGTTGATGGTGCTTTTCTGCAGCGGCGCCGTGACGATGGCGTCGAACCGTCCGCTGACCGCGCCGTCGATGGCCGTATCGAGCAGACCAAGCACGTAGCGCCCGTTCGCAGCATTGAGCTTGCCCGCTACAACGGGAACGCTCAGCGCATGGTGTTCAATCTTGATCGACGCATCGCCGGAAAGCCACGACGATGTACCCGCGCGCTGGGTCATCAGATCGCGGTCGGCGAGCACCGAGAACTTTACTTCTGGCCAGCGTGTAGCCGCGTCAGCCAGGGCCGCCACTGTCAGTTCAGGACCAACGCCGGCCGGCTCCCCGGTGGTGATGGCTATGGACAGTGAGCGGCTTGCTGGTTCCATTCGGACAACCTTTTACTGGTTCAGGGCCTGCTGTGCGGCGGCGCCCTTGTACTGGACGTAAGCGGTGTCACGCAGTTCACGCAGCCAGTCGGAATAAGCTTGCTCGGCCTTGCGCTGACCGATGGCCTGACGCGCCAGATCAAGCTGTTGCTGCACCGAGCCTTCTGCTTCGCGGCGTCCGAGCACCTGGATCAGGTGATAGCCGTATTCCGAACGCACCGGATCGCTGACTTCGCCGTCTTTCAGGTTGTTCATGGCGCGCTCGAATTCCGGCACGGTTTCACCCGGGCTGATCCAGCCGAGATCACCGCCCTGCGATGCCGAGCCGTCCGAAGAGTAAGTCCGTGCGTAATTGGCGAAATCGCCGCCCTTCGCCACGTCTGCCTTGATTTCAAGCAGCTTTTGACGCGCTGCCGGTTCCGACGTGCCATCGGTCACGCGCAGCAGAATGTGACGAACGTGCGTTTGCACGAGCTTGGGCGCATCGGCAGCCTGACCCTGACCCGTGCGGCGCTCGACCAGCTTGATGATTTCGAAGCCGCCGTCGGTACGGATCAGTTGCGGATTCACCTGGTTCGGACGCAGCGTCGCCACCGCCGTCACGATCGATGCCGGCAACGAAGCCTGCGTGCGGAAACCGAGATCGCCGCCCTTGGCGGCATCGGTGTCCTGCGTGTTGTTCTTCGCGAGCTTCGCGAAATCCGAACCGCTCTGCGCGTCCTTCAACACGGCTTCGGCCTTCGCCTGGATTGCAGCAATGTCAGCCTGCGATGCGTTTTCCGGCACCTTGAACATGATGTGCTGCAGATGCAGGTCGTTGCCACCGCCTGCGTTCGGTCCGCGCTGACTCGCGACGTAGTTCGCCACTTCCGCGTCCGACACTGTGATCTTGCTGTCCACCTCTTTCTCGCGCAGCTTCGAGAGCGTCAGCTCCGTGCGGGCATCGCGTTGAAAGGTGTCCCAGGGCACGCCTTGCGCCTCGATGCGCGCGCGGTAAACGTCGAGCGTCATCTGGTTTTGCTGGGCGAGACGCTCAAGCGTGCGCTGCACCGTGGGCGCGTCGATGGTGATGTTGTCTTCCTTCGCCTTCTGCAACTGAATGCGTTCCAGCACCATCTGATCGAGCACCTGGCGTTGCAACTGCGCGGCCGGCGGCACCGGCGCGTTCTGCTGCTGCAGACGGCGCACGATCAGGTTGCTGCGGTCATTGAGCTCGCGCTCGGTGATCACGTCATTGTTCACAACCGCGACGACGGAGTCCGCTATCTGCACGCCGCCCGGTGTGGCCGACAACGCCTGAGCGTGCGCCACCGGGCCGGTCAGGAAAGCCGCGGCGCATGCGCTTGCCGCGAACGTTGTCCACTTAAACTTGTTCATGTTTGACACAGATACTCCATCGATTGCGGCCGGTGACCGGCCCTATTACCTTGCGCTGCTGCGTGCCTTCTGCGCTCAACCCGCAAATATACGCCTCGGCGCATACCACCGGCACTTTCTGTCCTGACCGTTTCTATTCACGCGCTCATTCGTAGTTGGTGTAACGCGCGAGCGGCGCGGGCGGCGGCGGCGGCGGTGTGTAGCCGTTGACGCCGGCACGGAACGCCGCGGTCAGACCATTATCGACGTTCGACAGGCCCTTGAACGTCATTTGAGCCAGCACTCGGGTACCAGCGCTGTTACTGCCCGTGCTATTGACACCGTTTGCGTAACGCTGCACGCCGAGGCCGAGCGTCCAGCAGTCGGCATCGTACTGGAAGCCCAGCAGCCCGTCGACGAGACGATGGCTCGCCAGATCGTAGTTCACCCGGCCGACGCTATAAATGTGTCGCGTGATCGGCCATTGTGCCGAGACCAGGATCTGGTTGATCGGCTGGGTGGACAACGTGGTTTCGTTCGCCCGCGTGTACCGGTAGCCAATATTGATGACCTTGCGCGCTTCGGGACTGAAGCCGAAACCAATGCTCGAGCGCACGAGCTGGTTGTTGTCGGCATTATATTGGAACGCAGTTTCCTGCGAAAAACCCGCGCCCAGCTTGAACGACGCACCCACGATCAGGTCCGAGTGCTTCGCCTGATCCAGCGACTGGCCTTCCGCAATCGTCACGCGCTGCGGCTGGAAATAATACTGCTGCGCGATCACAAAACGCGCACGTTCGTCGCCCGTTGCCGGGTTGATGAAACGCGAAGTCAGGCCGACCGTGAGACGGTTTGCATCCGCGATGCGGTCATTACCCGCGTAAGTGTTCGGCGTGTAGATTTCGGCAAGGCTGAAGTCGGCCTCGCCGGTATCGAAGACAGGCGCGAACTCCTGGTTCCGATACGGCGTGTACACGTAGTACAGCCGCGGTTCCAGCGTCTGGATGTAGTCCTGCCCAAACACCGTGACCGAGCGATCGAATACCAGGCCCGTGTCGAAGCTGACAGTGGGGATGGATTCCGTCAGGCTCTTCGGCTGGCCCACGGGCGTCCCGGAAGCCGTGCTGCCAAGCTGGCTCAGGTTATACGACGCCAGATGGTACTGGACCTTTGGCGTGACGAAATAACCCGGGCCCGTGACGCTGTAGCTCAAGTACGGGTTGAAGACCGCGCGCTGGCCCTTCGTTGCATCGTCGACGGTGGTAGTGAAGCGCGTGTAATCCATCTCCGCGCCGTAGTCGAAACCGCCTACGTTGTACTTGTTGTACAGCACGTTCAACTGCGGCTCGCGCGCATACGGCGCCACGGCCGGCGGCAGGGTCTGCCAGCGCTGCTCGCGGGCGATGATGGACCACGGGCCATTGTTGTAGGTCAACCCGGCTTCCTGCTGATACAGCACTTGCGTGCCGTTCAGGAACTGGTTCGCGGCGTTGCCCAGGTCTTCCGGATACTGGCTGTCCGAGACCTTGTTGTAGTTGATGTAACCCGCGAATCCGCCGCCGAAATTCTGCTGATGCTGAATGTAGATCGCATAACGGTTCGTATGCGTCTGCATGTCGTTCGGCAGGAATTCCCCGGTGATCGTGCCCGAATACGTAGGCGACAAATACCGGAAGGTCGACTGCAACTGAATCCCGCGCCGCGTCATCAGGCGCGGCGTTACCAGCAGGTCGCGGTTCGGCGCGATGTTGAAGTAATACGGCAGCGAGACTTCAAAACCGGTCGTCGAATTCAGCGATACCGTAGGCGGCAAGATCCCGCTGCGGCGTTCGCCGGTCAGCGGAAACGACATCCACGGGCTCGCGAACACCGGCACGCCCTGGAAGAACAACACGCCGTTATGGGCCACGCCTTCGTTCGCGCCGGTATCGAAGTCAAACGACGTGCCCTTGATGTACCACGCCGGGTCCGTCTCGCACGAACACGCCGTGTAAGTGCCGTGGTCCACGCGGGTCTGCTCGTTGTCGATCAGGTCCGCTCGCGCAGCGCTGCCCGAGCCGTTCGACAAGTTGAAGCGATACTTCGGGTTCGTCATGTAACCCTCGTTCGCCTCCACCTTCAAGTGCGCTTCCGGGCCAATGAACGTATTGCCGTTGTTGAAGATCCTGACATTGCCGTAAGCATCGGCCATGTCGGTGTCCTGGTCGTAATGCAGCGCATCGGACTTGATCACCGACGTGTTGCGGCGCAGCTCCGCGGCTCCCTTCGCCGCCATGTCCTGGTCAGCCGTGCCTGAAGTGCGGTTGCCCAGTACGAACGTGGCAGGCTGATCGCCTTGCCGCAGCGGGCGTTCTTCGAGCTGGGGAGCGAGACGCAGGCTCCACGGGTCCCCGAGCGGCTGAGTGTCTGCTGCCGCGCCCGATAGCTGCGCGTTGGCAAGCGCCGGCATGAGGCCAGGCACCGCGATCAGCGCTGCGAACAGCCGCCGCCTGCGTGGCCGCTGATCACGCGACTCGCGCGATAAAACTTGTTTGGAAAGCTGTCGTGGCGGCATGTTTGAGTGCTGTTCAATCGCGTCACGCTCGGCGCTCGACGCCCGGGACGTGAGCACCCGGGCACAGCCACCGGAACTCGCGCCACCGGAGTACGGTTCGCTGCGAACGAAAATGAATCGATCGATGGATGGTTCGGGCGGTAACTCCTGACCTGCAAAAAGCCGCTAAGGCTTGCTGCAGGCCGGGGCGCCGGACGTTACACGCGATGCAAACGGAATGCTTAAAAAAGTCGTGGGGTATTATATGGCAAGACGTTTCACCCCTAGAATTTATGACGCCCCAAACCCCTGATTTTCGCCTTACACAGCTTCACGACTGGCTGCAAACCGTGGCCGAGCGGTACGCACTGGATCTTGCCACGCTTGCTCCTGCTTCCACCGACGCCAGTTTCCGCCGCTATTTCCGGCTGGCCGCGCAAAGCGAGTTCGGCAACACGCTGATTGCCGTCGATGCCCCGCCGCCCGAAAAGTGCCGCGAGTTTGTCCAGGTGGCAGGCTTGCTGCGCGACGCGGGCGTGCATGTTCCGCACATCCTCGAAACCGATCTTAATGCCGGCTTCATGCTCGTCACGGATCTGGGCACCACGACCTACCTCTCCGTGCTCGACGAAAAAAACGCCCGGCCGTTGATGCGCGCGGCTATAGATTCATTGATCAAGTTCCAGGTGACATCGCGGGAAGGCGTCTTGCCCGCTTTCGACGAAGCGTTCTTGCGCCGCGAAATGGAACTGATGCCCGAGTGGTTCGTCGCGAAGCATCTTGGCCACACGCTGGAAACCGCCGAGCGCAAGGTGCTCGACGACACGTTCAACGTCCTCGTGCAAAGCGCGCTGGCGCAACCGCAGGTCTTCATGCTGCGCGACTTCATGCCGCGCAACCTGATGGTGGCCGATCCCAATCCCGGCGTACTCGACTTCCAGGACGCGGTGTATGGGCCGCTCAGCTATGACATTGCCTCGCTGTTGCGCGATGCGTTCATAAGCTGGGAAGAAGAGTTCGAGCTCGACTGCTTCGTCTACTACTGGGAAGGCGCGCGCAAAGCCGGCTTGCCCGTCGATGCCGATTTCGGCGAGTTCTACCGGCAGATCGAGTGGATGGGATTGCAGCGCCATATCAAGGTGCTGGGACTGTTCGCGCGGATTTATCATCGCGATGGCAAGCCGCAGTATCTGGCTGATTTGCCGAGGTTTATCGGCTATGCACGCAAGGTGTCCGAGCGCTACAGGCCGTTGCGGCCGTTTGCGCGCCTGCTCGATACGCTCGAAGGCCGCGCCGTGGATGTGGGATATACGTTTTGAGCGCCGTGAATACGTTGACCAAGGCCATGATTTTTGCCGCAGGCCGCGGCGAGCGCATGCGTCCAATGACGGATTCGTGTCCCAAGCCGCTGCTGAAAGTCGGCGGCAAGGCGCTGATTGTCTGGCAGATCGAACGGCTGGCGGCGGCGGGGTTTGAAGTCATCGTGATCAATCACGCGTGGCTCGGGCGCATGCTTCAATCGAATCTTGGCAACGGTTCGCGTTGGGGCGTCGAGATTCGTTACTCGCACGAAATGCACGCGCTGGAGACGGCTGGCGGGATTGGCAAGGCTTTGCCGCTGCTGGAAACGCAAGGCGAGCCGGCGATATTCCTGGCGGTGAGCGGCGACGTTTTCTGCGATTTCGACTACGCGAGCTTGCGCACGCGTGTCCCGTCGATGGCGCTCGCATCCGAGCCGGCGATGCATCTGGTCATGGTGACGAATCCCCCGTTTCATAAGCTCGGTGACTTTGCGCTCGAGCCCAACGGCACGCTTTCGCTCGACGGCCCGGCACGCTTCACGTTCGGCAATATCGGTTTGTACGATACCCGCATGTTTCGCGATCTCGCGCCAGGAACACGGCGTGCATTGACGCCGTATTACCAGGAGACGGTCAAGGCGGGGCGGGCAACCGGCGAGCTTTATGAAGGACAGTGGGAGAACGTAGGAACCGTGGCGCAGCTCGAGGCGCTGGATCGGGCGCTGCGGGGCAAGTAGGTGCTGGTCGCTACGCCGCTGTCCAGGGATCGATAACTGGAACTCCGGTTGCCTCAAAGTCCTTGCCGTTTCGCGTGGCAAGTACTGCATCGCGGCTATGACAGATCGCGGCAATTTGCGCATCGGCGGAACTGATCGGCCGGCCTTGCGCTTCGCGTTCCGCTACGAGGATCGCGTAGCAGCGCGCGGCAGCTTCGTCGAAGGCTAGCACCCTGCCAGCCAGCTCACCGTCGAGCATCGATTCTATTGCGCCACGCAGCGCGGTTTTGCGTTTGCCGTGCGCGAGCCGCGCAACGCCGTACAGCAATTCCGAGACCGTAATGGATGTGATGTGCAGCTCGTGCGCGTATTGAGAATCGAGCCAGGTGAGCACGTTTTCGTCGGGGTTGGCGCGCATGATTTCCGACAAGACGTTTGTGTCCAGCACAATCATTCCGGAAACTCAGCTGCCCGCGGCTGGCCCGATCGTTCCGGCAACGTCAGGCCCTTGTCCGCAAGGCCTGCAAAACGTTGGTGAACGCGGCTGCCGAAACCGGTCGCGTTGGCGGTTCCGGCCAATGCGTTCTGCAAAATCACTCGCACTTCTTCTTCCATGGAGCGGCCGTGCCGAGCAGCTTCAACCCGAAGAAGAGCCTTGATTTGGTCATCGAGATTGCGAATTGTCAGTGTTGCCATTCAAAACTCCGCATGCTGTCATTGACTGCAATGCTAGCATAAAGCGAATGGTATGGCGGCAGTGCGGGATTCCGTGCCGTGCACGAATCCGGCGCCTGGTTCGCAAATGTTAAAATCCCTCCTTCCCTTTCGCTTTATTCTCCGCGGCCCCACCATGTCCGATATCCATCCCGATACCCTCTTCGCGCTCACCGCGCTGTCGCCGCTCGACGGCCGTTATGCCGCCAAAACCGAAGCGCTGCGGGAATGGCTGTCCGAATACGCGTTCATGAAACATCGCGTGAAGGTCGAGATTCACTGGCTGATCGCGCTGTCGCAAGCCGGATTCGACGAAGTGCCTGCGTTCTCCTCCGAGTCCGAAGACTTCCTGCTGCAGCTCGCCGAGCGCTTTACCGCGCACGATGCCGCGCGCATCAAGGACATCGAAAAGGTCACGAACCACGACGTGAAAGCCGTCGAGTACTGGCTAAAGGAATCCGTGAAGGGCCAGCTGGAACTCGAGCGCGCAAGCGAATTCATCCACTTTGCGTGCACGTCGGAAGATATCAACAACACGTCGCACGGCATGATGATCGCGGGCGCTCGCGAACACGTCCTGCTGCCGGCACTGCGCTCGGTGCACGACCGGCTGATCAAGCTCGCTCACGCCAACGCCGCGCAACCCATGCTCTCGCGCACGCATGGCCAGCCCGCGAGCCCGACCACGCTCGGCAAGGAAATGGCGAACGTGGCAGCGCGGTTGCAGAATGCTATCGAGCGGATTGCAGAAGTGCCGGTGCTTGCCAAGATGAACGGCGCGGTCGGCAACTTCAACGCGCATCTGTCGGCGTATCCGGATTTCGACTGGGAAGAATTCGCGGAAGGCGTGATCGAGGACCGGCTGCAACTCACGTTCAATCCGTACACCATCCAGATCGAGCCGCACGATTACATGGCCGAACTGTTCGATGCCATCTCGCGCGCCAATACGATCCTGCTCGACCTCGATCGCGACGTCTGGGGCTACATCTCGGTGGGCTATTTCAAGCAGCGGCTCAAGGCGGGAGAGATCGGGTCATCGACCATGCCGCACAAGGTCAATCCCATCGACTTCGAAAATTCCGAGGGCAATCTGGGCCTCGCCAACGCCATGCTGCGCCATCTCGCCGATAAACTCCCCATCTCACGCTGGCAGCGCGACCTGACGGATTCCACTGTGTTGCGCAACATCGGTGTGGCGTTTGGCTATTCGCTGCTTTCGTACGATTCGCTGGTACGCGGACTCGACAAGCTCGAAGTCAACGCGGCGCGGCTGAACGAAGATCTGGATAACTGCTGGGAAGTGCTGGCGGAACCGGTGCAAACGGTGATGCGCCGTTATGGCGTAGCCAATCCATACGAACAACTGAAGGAACTGACGCGCGGCAAGGGCATTACGCGCGAAGGCTTGCAGACGTTTATCAATGGACTCGCGATTCCTGATGACGCGAAGAAGCTGTTGCTGGACATGACGCCGGCGTCATACGTGGGGAAAGCGGTGGAGCTGGCCAAGCGGATCGCCTGAAAACGGCGTCGCTCCCGGTCAAATTACTTCACCAAGACAAAAAGCCGTTCCAGAAAATCCTGGAACGGCTTTTTTTTACTACCGTGATTGCGTTCAATCAGTCCACGCTCTGCCAACTGGCCAGAGCGTGGACATCTTCAACTTAATGCACCATCACATTCACGTTCTGCTGAACCAGCAGTTCCACGTTCGTGCTCGAGTGCTCGAAGACGTTATACGACACGCCGTCCACTTTCGCCTGGCCGTGGGTGGCCCAATAACCGTCAGCCACGCCCGGAACATGCATGCTGCTGGAGAGATCGACCATGTCGGTGAAGGAGCCCTTCACCATCATCTGCTTGTGGCCGTCACGCATGAACAGATCCATTTCACCCAGGTTCAGCACGTCCGCCGTCGACAGCTTCAACGTGTTCGAACGGCCGCCCAGATCGATCACTTCGATACCCGACAGCTTCGCTGTCGGCGACGTGCCCGTCAGCGAGTTCAAGTCGAGGAACTGATGGTCACCGACCAGGTGCAGCGTATCCGCGGCGCCGGTTTTCGAACCTGCAATATGCGCCGAGAACTGGGAGAAATACTTTGCTGCATCTGCGACGAGGTCAACGGTTTCATTGCCCGCATACTGCCCGAAGAACACGTCATGGTCGCCCACAACGGTGTGCAGGCTCGAATCCGTAATATGGGCAGGCATCGAGGCGTTCGAATCGATTGCCACAACCAGCGGTTCGGACATTTGGCCAAATTGGCCGCTCGGGGTGACCGCTGCCGCGGTAATGGTGTGCATGCCACCGGCCAGAGTTTCAGCTGACGTGTACACCCATGAGCCGTCGTGTCCGGCAACCGGAAGCTCCGGACCGAACCCGCCTTTGTCGTAAGGAGCTGCGGCATTGAACGCCTGCGATGCCATATTGAAGACCGGTTTTGTGTCGATGAATCCGCCAGCTAGCGTGTTATCCATCGGGTATTTCGTTTGATTCGCCATTCTTATAGGACTCCTGTTACTTCAAACACTGCCAGGACGTGAAGCCGTCCGACCGGAGGATCGGTCGCGGGGCTCGTGACGCCCGGCGCAAAGCATGCAGCGGATAGTTTCCAAAACAACTATCCCCATGCACGTGCGGCGATTCTGAATTGCAGTTGTAAGGTTCGACACCGGACAATTCCGAATTGCGCAGTGCAGCAGATGGACAAAAGCGCACAGGGGCATGGACTGTTTCGGCAGCGTGACAATGAAGGCAATGCGCGTTGGTCTGCGTGTGTCCAATTGCAAAGCCTGGTGTTCTTCCACATGGGATTGCGTCAAACTTGGCGCAAAAAACATGTGCTTGCCTCTAAACACACATGGTTCGAACTCAAACGTTGCAAAGGTGAGCAAACCACGCACGTACGAAAACCGCTCCAGCGCGTCTAGGAACGCTTCTTTAAAGGCTGCGTTGGCTCAAGCGACCTGCACGTTCCAATACAACAAAGCGCGCCGGCATCTTCAACGTCAATGCACGATCAACTGCACGCCTCGAACGATCAATTCGGCACGCGTGGCTGAGTGCTCGGATACGCGATACATCACGCCGTCCACTTGCGACTCGACTGGACGTGACCACTCGCCATTGGCGACATTGTCAATGTGCGTGCTGTCCAGATTGAGTGTGTCGGACGCCGAGCCTTTCACCATCATCTGCGTCTTGCCGTCCTGCAGGAACAGGTCGATTTCGCCCAAGTTCAACACGTCCGAAATCGACTTTTCCAGCGCGTTCTTGTCACCGCTCGAATCGATCGCTTCGATGCTCGAAATCTTCGCCGCAGCCGTCTTGCGGCCAACGAGTCAAGTCGAGGATCTGATGCTTGCCGGTCAGAAAAGGCAATCCGCGCACGCCAGAAAGTCTGTAGCCTGAATGTAAGGTGATATACCGGATGCATCCGAGGAGGTTGGCTGGCGAGGAGAGACACGAATGCGCAGGGGCGGGGCGTGCGGGGAAGGACAGCGGCTAGATCCGAGCCGGTCGGTACAAGGTGACGCCGAGGTCGAAACTGCCAAGTTGCGGCATGCTCGTCGCGCGTGAAGTCCTATTCAACGCGCTTTTGGTCGAGCGTCCGAAGACCCGCGGAAGACGTCATCATGACGATGCCCCTCCCTCATTCGATCTTCAATCTTGATCTGACGTCCTCAAGCGTGCGGGTCAGCAGAAGACGCATCGGCTGAAAGGGCTGAGATAGCCAACGCTTGCGCATCGCCGGGATTGGCAGAATACGTATCAGCGGCGTTGCTCACCGCTGCCCCACGGCGCGAGTTGAACACATTCGGTGGAAAAAACGGCACGCCTGGTTCCCCGCTGCCCCCGGACGCGCTCGTGGCCGTGGCCGGCGCAAAAGCGTCGTCCGCGGACATAGGCGCCCCCTCCAACGCCTTCACCGTAACCGCGAAATAGCTTGCAACGCTTCTTACGCCGTAGCCAGTGTCCTGCGTAG
This sequence comes from Burkholderia sp. PAMC 26561, assembly GCF_001557535.2. NCBI lineage: Bacteria > Pseudomonadati > Pseudomonadota > Betaproteobacteria > Burkholderiales > Burkholderiaceae > Burkholderia > Burkholderia sp. PAMC 26561. The sequence continues at coordinate 1,866,456 of NZ_CP014306.1, read as the reverse complement.
CGGAGAGATCGTGAACGCCGTCAAAGAGTGGACTGGAGAGTTGCAGCGTCCAACCGCCCTGTCCATTCGCCGCTGCCACGCCGAGCAAGGCCGTGCCGTCATGCACATCGATAGTCGCGAACGGGTCGGCCCTGCCCGAAATCAGCGGCTTTTCATTTTCGATGACGCCGCCGTTACCCACGCCGTCCACGTCTGTAATCACCGCAAGATAAATCACTTCATGCGCGGAGGCCATTTGTTCGATCCCTTCAGGTGGAAAAACGGTGTGTGAATAACCTGCAAGTCCCGCTAGACAATTCATACGCGGGGTCGTCGCCAATCCATCACCCGGCCAACCGCTGGTCGCACGCCGGTCAAATCGCTAACTTACCCATTCGGCGCAAGCCAATCCACTCGAACCCTGCAATAGAAAATTACGCACTCGCGGTCCATAAAACACGCCTTGCACAGGCGACGTTTCAAAAAGAAGCCGTTCCGGAAGTCAGGAACGGCTCGTTTCATACCTGTGCTTTCACCGGCTCGCCTGTCTCGAGCGCGAGCGAGTGTCCACCGTCAATGTACGACGATCTGCACGCCTTGCTGCACCAGCAAATCGGTATGCGCACCTGCGTACTCGTACACGTTGTACGTGACGCCGCCCGCTTGCGCCGTGCCGTGCTGCTGCCACTCGCCTTCTGCAAGGCCGGCAATGTGCGGGTTCGACAGATCCACCTTGTCGCCATCCATACCGTTCAGCATGATCTGCTGCTTGCCGCCCTTCTGGAACAGATCGGTTTCGCCCTGGTCCAGCACGTCCGTCAACGAGGGCTTCAACGTGTTCGCAGTACCGCCCAGCTCACTTACGTCCATACCCGAGACCTTCACCGCCGCAATCTTTTCGGATAACAAAACAAAATCCACAAGCTGATGATCGCTCGTCGAGTGTTGCGTGCCGGCTGCCATACCGTGGCCTCCGTCAATATGCTCGGCCAATTGCGTTGAGTACGCTGCCGGCTTCGCTACGAGGTCCACCGCGTCATGGCCGCTGACTGCGCCATTCGCGTTGCTCACGCCTGAAGCCATGTGCTGCCCCTGGGTCAGCACACCTTGATCCTGCGCAACAACATGGGTGTCGCCGGCCAGGCTTAACGCCCGCACGCCTTGCAGACCGCTTGCAGTTTCGCTGGTGATCGTGCTGGCAGCCTCGGATAAACCGCTGACTTCGTGCGCGGTAGCCGCAACAGCCACGGGCGCCGCCACCACAATGCGCGCGGGTTCCGATGAAGCACCCCAGTTGCCCGCGGAATCGACTGCGATTGCGAAGAAGGAATGCACCGCATTCTTGAGGTCGATGCCAGGAGTGAGCGACCACGTACCGTCGGTTCCAACTACGGCAGTACCCAGCAGCCTTACGCCGTCATAGACATTCACGGTTGTTCCAACGTCAGCGAAGCCCGCGATCACTGGCCTTGCGCTGTTTTCAGTACCCCCGTTGGAAACACCACCGACAGATGTCACAACCGCTTGTGAGGGACTTGTTGTTTGAATTGTCATTACTTTCGCCTTTTGGTGCGGATAGATCGGTGATCGGAACGCCTTGCGCCCAAGGAAGGCGGGCGCCGATCGACACAAAACACATTCCCGAAGGGCGTGAATTGCGCCTTCCGAAAATGCAGCCGGAGCATGAACATTGGCTTTCGATCCAGATATACGAAATGTCTTAAAGGCGGCGACCTGCGGCAGTTTAGTAAGCAAATACTTATTTTGAGGATCTTCAGTTTCGACTGCCACGCACACGGCAAAAAGCCGTTCCAAAATGACCTGGAACGGCTCGTATTACACCCTTTGATTTCACCGGCTCAGCTACCCCAAGCCTGAGCCGGCGTTCAGCTTCAATGCACGACGATCTGCACGCCTTGCTGAACCAGCAACTCGGTATGCGCACCCGAGTGCTCGTACACGTTGTACGTCACGCCGCCCACCTGCGTAGTGCCATGCTGCTCCCACTCGCCTTCCGCCAAACCGGCAATGTGCGAGTTCGACAGATCCACCTTGTCGCCGTCCGAGCCGTTCACCATCATCTGCTTCTTGCCGTCCTTCTGGAACAGGTCGGTTTCGCCCAGATTCAGCACGTCCGTCAACGAGAGCTTCAACGTGTTCGCATACCCGCCAGGTTCGTTTCCTTCACCGTGATGGCATGCGGAACAGTCGGGGTCAGGTAGTCCGCGCCTGGGCTGTACGACCAGGTGCCGTTCGGATTGACCGTCACGCTGCCAATCTCGTTGCCGTTATCCAGAATATGGATAACGTCACCATTCGTGCCGTTGCCGCTGATGGTCGGATGACCGTCGGGCATCGTACCGCCATCCGGCACATTCGCGCCGTTGTCCGTGACGGTCGGCGCTGCAGGCGTTGCGGGATTGCCGGTGAGGACCGTCACATGGAACGGATCCGATATGTTTCCGGTGTTGCCAGCCGGGTTCGTTTCGGTCGCCGTAATCGTATGCGTGGCGTTCGACAATGCACTCATTGGCTTGATGGACCAGTTGCCGTTTGTATCGACAGTGCCCGAGCCGAGCAGCGTCGTACCTTCCCACAGCTTGACGGTGTCACCCGCCTTGCCCGTGCCGTTGAAGAACGGTAGTGCGTCATCGGTCACGCCGTTATCAGGGACCGTTCCCTTGACCGGACCCACTGCGTCGGTGGCGCTAATGATGGCCGGAGTCGTAGCGGGGCTTGTGTCCACCGTGAACGGGAATGGAGCCGAAGGATCGCTCGACGTACCGGCCTTGTTCGTGTCGATCACGGTAATGCTGTTGTCCGCCGGCAAGTCCTTGTTCGGCTTGAATGACCACGTGCCGTTGTCGTCTACCGTCACCGAACCAATCGACGATCCGTTGTCCAGGATCGTGATGAGGTCGCCCGCCTTGCCCGTGCCACTGAAGGTCGGTTGCGAATCGTCGGTCGTGCCGCCGGACGGAATCGCGCCTGTGACAGGACCCACATTGTCCGTGATGCTGGAAATTCCGGGCGTGGCCGGCTTGCTGGTGTCCACCGTGAAATTGAGCGGATCAGACGGCGGGCTTTGCGTGCCGGCTGGGTTCGTGTCCGTTGCCGTGATCGAGTGCGGATCGTCCGACAGCGCGTTCGTCGGCTTGATCGACCAATTGCCGTCCTTGTCAACCGTGCCGGAGCCGATCAGGGTCGTGCCGTTGTCGTACAGCTTGATGATGTCGCCAGCCTTGCCCGAACCGTTGAAGGTCGGCTCTGCGTCGTCGGTTGTGCCGTTGTTCGGGATTGCACCCGTGATGGTGCCAACCCCGTCGATCGCGTCGGAAATTGTCGGCGCCACCGGCGCACCCGTGAGGACCGTGAACGCAAACGGAGTCGACGGATCGCTTGTCACACCGGCCGCGTTTGTGTCCGTAGCTGTCAACGAATGAGGGCCATTGGCCAGGTCGGTGGGTTTGATCGACCACTTGCCGTTTTCGTCGACCCGGGCCGAGCCGACCACCGTCGTGCCGTCCAGCAGCGTGATCAGGTCGCCTGCCTTGCCTGAGCCCGATACCACCGGATGCGTGTCGTCCGTGGTCGAGCCGGCCACGATCGGACCCGTCACCAGACCCTCGTTGTCCTGAACGTTGTTGATCGCCGGGGGCTGCGGTTTGGCCGTGTCGACTTTGATATCGATCGGCTCCGACGGCTTGCTCGAATTGCCTGCGGCGTTCGTTTCATCAGCGGTGATCTTGTGATCGCCGTCGGGCAGATCGTTAGTCGGCTTGATTTTCCAGTCGCCGTTGTCGTCTACCTTTGCACTGCCGATGGGCGTGTCGCCGTCATACAGCGTGACCGTGTCTCCCGGGTCACCCTTGCCGCTGAATTCCGGCTTCGGGTCATCGGTCGTGCCGCCCGATGGAATCGCGCCCGTGACGGGGCCGACGTTGTCCGTCGCGCCGTTGATCACCGGCGTTGACGGAGTTGTTGTGTCGACCGTGAACTCGAGCGGCTCAGACGGCCTACTCGTGTTGCCCGCAGCGTTCGTTTCATCAGCGGTGATCTTGTGGTCGCCATCGGGCAGATCGTTGACCGGTTTGATCTTCCAGTCGCCGTTGTCGTCCACCTTGGCGCTGCCAATGGGCGTGCCGCCGTCATACAGCGTGACCGTGTCGCCCGGGTCGCCCTTGCCGCTGAACTCCGGCTTCGGGTCATCGGTCGTGCCGCCCGAAGGGATCGGACCCGTGACGGGGCCGACGTTGTCCGTCGCGCCGCTGATCTCCGGCGTGCTGGGCTTGGTCGTGTCGACCGTGAACTCGATCGGCTCCGACGGCTTGCTCGAATTGCCTGCGGCGTTCGTTTCATCAGCGGTGATCTTGTGATCGCCGTCGGGCAGGTTGTTGATCGGCTTGATCTTCCAGTCGCCGTTGTCGTCTACCTTGGCGCTGCCAATGGGCGTGTCGCCGTCATACAGCGTGACCGTGTCGCCCGGGTCGCCCTTGCCGCTGAATTCAGGCTTCGGGTCATCGGTCGTGCCGCCAGCGGGGATGGAACCCGTGATCGAGCCGACATTATCAGTCGCGCCGTTGATGACCGGCGTCGACGGAGTTACGGTGTCGACCGTGAACGGAATAGGCGAGGTCGGACCGCTTTCGCCGGTTGCGTTCGACTCCGTCACGTGGACGTCGTGCGCGCCATCGCTCAGGGCGTCCTTGGGCTGGACTGTCCACTTGCCAGCGGGGTCGACCGTCGCCGAACCGATGACCTTGTCGCCGTCATACAGCTTGATGATGTCGCCCGCGGTACCCGTGCCACTCATGGCCGGCTTCGAATCGTCAGTGGTGGTGCCGGCCGTGATCGGACCCGTAACCGGACCTACGTTGTCGGTGAAACTATCGACAACCGGCGGGTTCGGCACTTGTGCGCCGCCGGGCAGCGTAACTGCAAACTGCGCGGAGGTCGCACCCCACACGTCGCCGTCCATGGAAACGGCGGTGAACGTGTGCTTGCCTGCTTTAACCGTAAGCGAATCAGGCACGGTGAAGGACCACGTGCCGTCCGTGCCGACATCCGCGGTACCGATCAGCTTGACGCCGTCATAAACATTGACTTTGGTACCGGCATCGGCCTTACCCGTAATGACTGGATGATTATTATCTGCCGTACCACCGCTCTGTGCTGACCCGACTGACGTAATGATTGCCTGGGACGGTGCTGTGGATTGAATCGCCATTTCTATAACCCTGTTTTACTAAGAAATCGATGGGACGGAAATCCTTTCGCAAGACGAACGATTCGTGCCGGCCCGACCAAAAACGCACGGGAGCAGCCGTTACCCGGACGACCCCCAACGTGATTCGCGATCTTGAGTAACGATCACGCGCGCACACACACGGGACCTGCCCTTGAATGCAACAAGGAGCATTTCCTGGATACGACAACGCCCCGCCCGCACTGTCCTGTACTGGATTGATGAGGTGATGAGGGCGCCAAGCGGGCAGACTATGAAGGCGGTCAAACGCAATGCCGGCGAGCGCTTTACGGTATAGAAAAGCAAAAGACCGGTCCAGCGCGGCGCTGAAACGGTCTTTTTCTGAGGTGTGGAAACGAATTATCGATTCAAACCGGGATTGTTGAGATTTTTTTGATTTCTATCCCGACGCGCTGAAGTTCGCTCCGATCCAACTTAGCGATCCTTAACTTCACTTAATACTTTGCTGACAATCTCTTCGGGCGTCAGTGCGATATCCGCTTCAATGGCTTCATCTGTTCCGGGCGGTTCCAGCGTGTCAAGCTGGCTTTGCAATAAAGCCGGATCGAAGAAATGGCCTTTACGCGTTTTAATCCGTTCTTTCAGCAACTCCGGCGTTCCCTTCAGGTAAACAAAAGTCACGTCCTGATTGCCGTTGCGAAGAATGTCGCGGTACACGCGCTTGAGCGCCGAGCATGCATACACTTCGGTCGAACCCGCCGCCTGTTTTTCTTCTATCGATGCACGGATCGCCTTCAGCCACGGCCACCGGTCATCGTCCGTCAAGGGGATGCCCTTGTGCATCTTGTCCTTGTTCGCCTGGCTATGAAAACTGTCGGCGTCCGCGAAACCGCAGCCCAGCCGCTCTGCCAGCATTTCACCAATCGTGGTCTTGCCGCAGCCCGACACACCCATCGCGATCAATATCATCTGATTCTCCTTACACGACCGACGCCAAAGCGAAGGTCAGACCCAAACCCATCACTGAAATGATCGTCTCGCAGAGCGACCACGTCTTGAACGTCTGCCCGACCGTCATGCCGAAATACTCCTTCACCAGCCAGAAACCGCCGTCGTTCACGTGCGAAAAAATCAACGATCCGCAACCCGTGGCGAGCACGAGCAATTCCGGGCTCACGGCGCCGCCGGCCGCCGCGGCGATCGGCGCGACGATCCCGCAAGCGGTCGTCATGGCGACAGTTGCAGAACCAGTCGCAAGACGAATCAGCGCCGCGACAAACCAGCCGAGCAGCAACGGCGACAAGTGCGCAGCCGATGCCTGGTGCACCAGTTCCGTGGAAATCCCGCTTTCGCGCAGCACATTGCCGAAGCCGCCGCCCGCGCCCACGATCAGCGTGATGCCGGCAATCGGCGCAAGACAGTCGCCGCAGAACTTCTGGATCTGCTCGCGATTGAATCCACGCGATGCACCAAAACTCCAGAAGCTGAACAGCACGGCAACCAGCAACGCCACGTCCGACGTACCCACGAACTTCAGCAGGTTGTTCGGCAGGCTCTTCGGCGTGGTGACTAGGTCCGCCCAACTGCCGATCAGCATCAGGATCACCGGCAACAAGATGGTGAACAGCGTGATGCCGAACCCGGGCAGCTCGCGCACTTCGCCTTCCTTGCGGTTATCGATGAATTGCGCCGCCAGCGGATTGTTTTCCGGCAACTTGATGTATTTTGAAACGAGCAGAGCAAACAGCGGACCCGCAACCACGGCAGTCGGCACACCTACGATCAGGCCATAAGCAATCGTGCGGCCAATGTCCGCGTGATACGCCTGCACCGCGAGCAACGCGGCCGGGTGCGGCGGGATCAGGCCGTGAACCACGGAAAGACCGGCGACCATCGGCATGCCGATCAGCAGCAGCGACTTCCCGGTGCGTTTCGCGACGTTGAAGGCAATCGGAATCAGCAGCACGAAGCCGACTTCAAAGAACACCGGCAAGCCGACGATGATCGCCACGACCATCATCGCCCAGTGGATGTGTTTTTCGCCAAACCAGTTGATGAGCGTATTCGCAATGCGCTCTGCCCCGCCGGATTCGGCCATCATCTTGCCAAGCATGGTGCCGAGGCCGACCACGATGGCAATGTGTCCCAGCGTGTTGCCGTTGCCGGTCTCGAACGCCTTGACGATCTTGTCCATGGGCATGCCGACGGCCAGACCCAGCAACAACGAAACGATGATCAGGACGAGGAACGGGTAAACCTTGTACCGCGTGATCATCAAGATCAGCAACGCAATTGCAATCACTGCGTACACCAGCAACATGCTGCCCTGTACTGGCTCCATTAAGCGCCTCCCAAGTATGTGACGTTTTTTATGCCGCGAACCGGATGCGCCCGGGGGCGGCATGCGCAGTCGAGATTGAACCACCGGGATTTTACTTGCAGCCCGGGAAACACGCGCGCGATGTGTGTCCAAAAGTGAAAAAGCCCCGGCGGGATGAGCGCAGGGGCTTGTTTGCGGCGTTGCTTTTTAGCGTTGCGGCGGCGCCAGTGTGCTTGCCGCCCTGGCGAGGCGCGTGACCTCTTCCCAGTTCTGCGCAGCGAGCGCGGCTTTCGGCGTCAGCCACGATCCACCGACACACACCACGTTCGGCAACGCCAGGAAACTCGGCGCGGTTTCGGCAGTGATGCCGCCGGTCGGGCAGAACCTGAGCGTCGGGAACGGGCCGTTGAGGGCTTGCAACATAGACACACCGCCCGCCTGCTGCGCCGGAAACAGCTTCACGATCTCGTAGCCGAGTTCCATGGCCGTGATGATGTCGGTCGGCGTCATCACGCCCGGCAGCAACGGCAGGCCGCAATCGAGCGCCGCCTGGTGAATGTCCTTTGTCAACCCCGGCGATACACCGAACTGCGCGCCCGCTTTCTTCGCCTGCGCGCAATGTTCCGGTTTTGTGATGGTGCCGACACCGACTACGATGTCATCGGCCAGGTGACTGGCGCGTTCGATCGCCTCGAGCCCTGCGGCCGTGCGCAGCGTGATCTCGAGCACCTTGACGCCGCCTGCGTGCAGCGCGCGGGAGACGTTTTCACCTTGCTCGGCCGATTCGAAGGCGAGGACCGGGATCACCGGCCCAAGGCGCACGATTTCGCTTACCTGTTTCATTTGCTGCTCCTTATAGAGAGTCTCTCAGGCTCTGTGCTGTTCGCCGACCATCGGGCCGAATACTGATGCGCCCAGCTCAGCCGGCATGGCTGCATTGCGAAACACACCGAACAGCTCGCGCCCGAAACCGACTTCGTTACCCGCTTGATGTTTCGGCTGCTCGACTTCGCGCGCAGCCCATTCCTTTTCGTCCAGTTCGACGTCCAGCACGCCCTTGTTTGCGTCGATGACAATCATGTCACCCGTGCGCACCTTGCCTATCGGCCCGTGCAGCAACGCTTCCGGCGATATATGGATGACAGCGGGCACCTTGCCCGACGCGCCCGACATGCGCCCGTCCGTCACCAGCGCGACGTGGAAGCCCTGATCCTGCAACACGCCGAGAAGCGGCGTCAACCGGTGCAACTCCGGCATGCCGTTCGCCCGTGCACCCTGGAACCGCACGATGGCCACGAAATCGCGCTTGAGTTCGCCGTTATCGAACGCTTCCTGCACTTGTTCCTGCGACTCGAACACGATCGCGGGCGCTTTCACATGACGATGCGCGTCGGCCACCGCCGAGATCTTGATCACGCCACGGCCAAGCTTGCCCTGCATCAGGCGCAGCCCGCCGTCAGGCGCGAAGGGCTCCTTGTGGCTGCGTAGCACTTTGGTGTCGTGGCTGGTTTCGGTGCCTTCGACCCATTGCAGTTTTCCGTCGATGAGTTTCGGTTCGCGCGTGTAGTGCTTCAGGCCCTCGCCCGCGACGGTCTTGACGTCTTCGTGCAGCAGCCCCGCGCTGAGCAGGTCGCGCACCAGATACGCAACGCCGCCGGCCGCGTGGAAATGGTTCACGTCGGCCTTGCCGTTCGGATAGATCCGGGCGACGAGCGGCACGGCTTGCGAGAGTTCATCGAAATCATTCCAGTCGATGACAATCCCCGCCGCACGCGCAATTGCGACCAGATGCAGCGTGTGGTTGGTCGAGCCGCCCGTTGCCAGCAGCGCGACGATCCCGTTCACGATGGATTTTTCATCGACGACATGACCGACCGGCGTGTATTGCCCGCGATCCACCGTCAACTCAAGCACGCGCTTCGCGGCTTCGGCGGTGAGTGCGTCCCTGAGTGGCGTGTGCGGGTGGATAAACGCCGAACCCGGCAGATGCAGGCCCATGACTTCCATCAGCATCTGGTTGCTGTTGGCCGTGCCATAGAACGTGCATGTGCCGTGGCCGTGATACGCCGCAGCTTCCGCTTCGAGCAATGCGTCGCGATCGCACGCGCCGGTTGCGAATTGCTGGCGGACCTTGGCTTTATCGTCGTTGGTGAGGCCGCTGGTCATTGGACCAGCGGGCACGAAAATGGTCGGCAGATGGCCGAATTGCAGCGCACCGATCAGCAAGCCGGGCACGATCTTATCGCAGATGCCGAGGCACAACGCGGCATCGAACATATTGTGGGTGAGCGCCACCGCCGTGCTCATGGCGATCACTTCGCGCGAAAACAGCGAAAGCTCCATGCCGGCGTTGCCTTGCGTGACGCCGTCGCACATGGCCGGCACGCCGCCGGCGAATTGCGCCACGCCGCCTGCTTCGCGTGCGGCGTGCTTGATGATGTCCGGATAATTCTTGAACGGGGCGTGCGCAGAAAGCATCTCGTTATAAGACGACACAATGCCGATGTTCGGCTCACGAATCGCCTTGATCGAGATTTTCTCCTGCCCCTCCATGCCGGCGAAACCGTGCGCGAGATTGGCGCAGGACAGCGCACCGCGCGCCGGAAAATGGCCTTGGGCGCCATCGATACGCGCCAGATATGCCGCACGCGTCGGCTTGCTGCGCTCGATCACGCGCTGCGTGACCTTGTTGAGATGCGAATGCGGGGAAACCATCGACACTCCTTCGCCTTACCGGGGGATTGAACAGTGCGCGCGGGTGTTTTGCTTTTTGTGACTTTCCCGTGCGATCGCCATGGATTTTAGTAGAAAAACTACATACTTTCCATCTGGAAAACCCTTATTTCTTTGTGTGGCTTTTGCTGAAAGGCCGAAATTCAGTCGCTTGCCCTGCGGTCAGCCGTCTCGATGAGTGATTTTCTTGTAGTTTTTGTACATTTCGGCCGATCAGCTATAGTCCGTGCAATTCCAGCATAGGCGAGATTACCGATGTTGCTGTCCCAAGTCGAAGCAATGCGCGAGCAATTGCGCCCGTCCGAGCGAAAGCTCGCAGATTACGTTCTGGAGGCCCCGCGGGAAGTTCTCGATCTCGCAATGACCGACTTCGCTGTGCGCGCGGGCGTGAGCCAGCCGACGATTGCGCGGTTTTGCCAGGCGCTTGGATTTTCGGGATTCCGTGAGTTCAAGATCCGGCTGGCCCAAAGCATTGCCTCCGATGTCCCCGCCCCCGCTGTCTTCCGCGATGTCCGCGCCGACGAACCTGCCGCCGGTGTCGCGGCGAAAGTGCTGGACCGGACGATCGGGGCGCTGCTGCAGGTGCGCAACAGTTTGTCGTCGGATAGCGTCGCGGCGGCGATCGCATTGCTCGCAGAGGCACGACGTATCGAGTTTTACGGCGCGGGCGGATCGGGCATTGCCGCGCTCGATATCCAGCACAAGTTTTTTCGGCTGGGCGTGCCGAGCGTCGCGTATTCCGATCCGCATACATACACGACATCGGCGGCGCTATTAGGCGCGGGCGACGTGGTGGTGGTGATATCGAATACGGGCCGCACGCGTGACATTCTCGATGCAGTGAAATCAGCACTGGCGAGCGGTGCAAAGGTGATCGCGATCACGCATGGCAACTCGCCGCTGGCGCGCATGGCAAGCGTTGGGCTTTTTGCCAACGTCGACGAAGACACGGACATATTCTCGCCGATGACCTCGCGCGTATCGCACCTGGCGATCGGGGATATTTTGGCAGTGGGGGTCGCGCTCGCGCGCGGGCCGGAGTTTGCGGAACGGCTCGCTGAGGCTAAGGACGTGCTGGATAAACGACGCGTGGGAAATTGAGGTACGGCTCAAACGAAAAAAAGCGGGTCCTTCCGAAGAAGAACCCGCTTGAAGATACTACGGTACAGCAGAACAATTTTCTAAACTGATTTTCCTACGGCCCGGTCCTTGTCGAACCGGGCCTCAGGGGTCAAGCTCAACTTACCACTGGTACGAAGCACCTGCGCCAACCGTCGTACCTGCCGCGCTCCAGCCTGCACCCACGCGAACCTTGATGTTTTGCGTGATACGAGCCGTGCCGCCGATAGCCGTTGCTGCATAGCCCTGGAACGTGCCACCGCCGATACCGATCGACAACGTCTTGTTCGCGTCGACGTCCGGGATCATGGTCAGCGCAGTGGCTGCCGCAATACCGCTGTACGCCTTGCGAGCAACACCGCCCACCGCCGAATTCATCTGGTTCAGGTTGACTGCATCCGTACCCTTCGTGCCAGCTGCCACGTTGGTGATCTGACGCTCCTTACCTTCCGAACCCATCGAGACCGTGTTGTCACGATCCGCCACCGAGCCTGCGCCCAGTGCGACAGCGTTGGTTGCCGGAGCCGTAGCACCGTTACCGATAGCAATCGAGTCCTTGCCGCTGGCGTTCGAGTTACCGCCGATGGCAATAACGCCGTCAGCCGTACCGCTTGCACCACCGCCAATCACAACTGCGTGATCGCCGGAAGCCGATGCGTTGTCGCCCATGGCGATTGCGTCGTTGCCCGAGGCCGAAGCTGCAGCAGGTGCTCCGTCTACGCCGTTCGCACCGTTCGTGCCATTCGTACCGTTGATGCCGATACTCGTGGAACCGGTCGATGCGATGTTCTGAATCGAATCCTGCAGGGAGGCAACCGTGTTGTTCGTATCGAACAACTGCTTGCCCGTTACTGCGTCGGTGCTGTCAGCCGACAACGTTGCATCCTTCAGGTTGGTCAAGGTGGCACCTGCACCGTCCTTGCCCAGCGTGATCACGTCGTGTGCAGACGTGTCGTACGACACTGCATTCGGCGATGCCACGCCGCCGGCATTGGTGATGTTATTCACCGTGGTTTGCAACTGCGTCAGGCTGTTCGTGTTGTTGGTGACTCGGCCATCAAGATTCGATACTGCGTCGCCAACATTGTGAACCGGCTTGCCATCAACAATGAACGAAGGCTGCGTGATCGTGCCGTCGCCGTTCAGCGCAGCGCCGCCGCCGATAGCCGTAGCCAGACCGCTCGCCGCGTTGTACAGCTGCGAACCGTTGACTGCGTCGACGCTCGACGAGGTCAAGTCGCCGTTGGCTACACCGGTGATCTTGCGAGTATGAGCATTGCTCGACACGTTGATCACGTTACCGCCAGTGTTTGCACCAATGGTGATGTCACCGTCCGTGTTGTCCTTCTGCATGACCAGACCTGCGCCTGTCGTCGTGTTGATCTGCGTCTTCACGTCGTTCAAGCTCGTGTCCAGCGAGGTCAATGCGTCGCCCACAGTGGACTGCGTACCGTTCTGGACATGATACGTCGGACCCGTCACAGCACCCGTCGTTTCATTGACGCTTGCACCACCGCCCAAGCCCGCAACCACCGGCTTCAACTGGCTCAACGCCACTGCCGACGAATCCTTCGTACCGGCGGAGATGTTGATCAGCTCACGCGTCGTATTGCCCGTGCCTGCAAAGTCCACGTGGGTGCCGCCGACCGCGCTGGCCACCATGACATCGCCCGTACCGGTTTGCGTAACCAGACTCGAACCGCCCGTGCCGACCGATGCGATTGCTGCATTCAACTGACCGTAGTTGACTGCATCCGTCGTGGTCGTACCTGCTGCCACGTTGACGATCTTGCGTTGCGTACCCGTAGCGGTACCGCCTACGGAAACAACGTTGTCTTGCGAACCATCGCTGCCGCTACCCAGGACCACGGAGTTTGCGCCCTTTGCGGAGACTTGGTTACCGAGATAATAGGAATTATCCTAATTCATAATCTACGTTGCCCCAAAACAACAAGAGAACGTTAAATCATTAAAATTTATTCACATTATCTTCGGAGACAAGTTTTTACCTTTTACATTCAGTCGTTTCAAAACACCCTTTAAAAACAAAAACGTCCACCGATGCGAATTTCATCAGCGGACGTTTATATGGCCAGCCACGGCCGATCATGGTTAATAGGTTAGATACGCCATGGCAAGTCAGCTTGCGCCGTCAATCAGCCACTGATTCAATGTCCCATTATTTAAATGGATTTTAAGAATTGCTTGATATGCGTCGAACTGGGTCGTGACCTCACTAACCTGGTTGTTATAAAAATCGGCTTCCGCGAGCAAGACGTCGACCAACGTGCGCCGGTTCAGGTGATACCACTGCTCGAAGAACTGCTTGCGCACCAGATCGGTTTCCGTCGATAACTGCGCATACAGCTGGGCCCGCGTTGCAAGGGCGATCGCATCGCGGTGGGCATCGCGGACACGAAATTCCGAATCGAGCTGCAACTGATCGCGCTTGTCGCTGCTCGATGCCGCACGCGAAAGCGCCGCACGCTCCGCCGCGCGCTGGCTGCCGCCCTGGAACGGCGTCCAGGTGAGCTGGAGCATGGTGGTCCACGGCTGCACGTTATTAAAGGAATCGTGCGCGGTCGTCTTGTTGATCACCCAGTTCAACTGCGGCAGCGAAGCTGCCCGTACCGATTTCGCCGTCAGGCTTGCAGCAGCGGCTTCGGCCGTGGCCTGCTCGATGGCAGGATTTTGTGCGACGGCAGCAACGGCGCTGTCGAGTGGATCAAGACGCAACTGCCAGCGCGTGCCATGCGGCATTGCCGTTTCCTGATCGCCAACGAGCTTGCGGGCGTTGAGTTCGAGCGAGCGAACCTGCGCGGCGACTGTATCCTGCGACGTCTGCGCCTGCAGCAGGCGCGCTCTTGCCTGGCTCAACTCGCTCAGGCGGCCTGGATCGACCTTGGTAATTTCGACCAGCATGTCGACCAGCGCCGACATCCGTTTCACATAGCTGTCACCGGCGGCGTAGACCGCGCGGTATTTTGCGAGATCCACGAGCGTCGACGAAACGTCATATGCATTCTGCTGCTCGATTGTTTTCAGATAGAACTCTGCCGCTTCCGCGGTCTTCGAGCGACTTGCAATATTCTTGCTCGTCTTCCCCCAGTCATACACCATGGTCGTGACGCTGACATTGGCCGAGGCACGGTTGCTGTCATCGAATGTCGTATGGGATCCTGTCAGTGCCGGCGAATTGCCCCCGACCTGAACCTGCGGCCAACGCTGGCCCTTGACCTGGTCGACATCGTATTTCGCGGCTTCCCAGTCGTTGCGTGCCTGGCGGATCGCCGCGTTGCGCTCTGCGGCGGTATCCACGGCCCCACGCAATGCGCTGCGCACCGCCTGCTCGGGAACCACGGAACGATCGACCTGTGCTTTCGCACCTTCCTTGTCGTCGAGCCAGTCCGCATAGCCGCGGTCAGCATTGCGCGTCTTGCGCTGACCCTTCACCTCGGCGGGCGTGTCCGCATCCAATCCCGCAGGCGCAGGCCCCGGCTTGATGTCTTCGACGCGCATGGGCGGCAACGCGGACGGCGCGGCCAACATGGTTTTGGAGGGTGCCACGATGACTGGTTCCTGCGCCGTCGCGGCGGATCGCGCCATCTCGGCGCGCATCGCCTGCAGGTCAGCCTGCATGTCATGCGCGGGGTTCTCTGCAAGCGAAGGACGGATCGGCGAGGCCGATACACCCACTACAACTTGTTGCCGCGCAATCTGGACCGGCCGTTGCGCCACTGGCGCGCTTACTGCCGCCTGCACCGGAACGGTAGGCGCAAAACCCATGTCGGCGAAACCGCGCGGACGCGGTGCCGCGTTGACAGGTGCCGCCGGCGCAATGATCCGCGTAACAGCTGGCTGCACCGGCTGGGCGGTATGCGCCACCGGCGCCAACTCGTTGCCACCGTTCGGCGATGCGCTGATGGTGCGCAATG
Organism: Burkholderia sp. PAMC 26561; assembly: GCF_001557535.2. Lineage (NCBI taxonomy): Bacteria > Pseudomonadati > Pseudomonadota > Betaproteobacteria > Burkholderiales > Burkholderiaceae > Burkholderia > Burkholderia sp. PAMC 26561. Next base: position 1,851,164 of record NZ_CP014306.1, on the reverse strand, counting down.
GCGACGCCACTATGGCCCTGGGCACCGTTGCAGCACCATTCGACAACTGCGCGTTCTGCGGAAGCCACGCCATGTCGTCAAGCGCTGACTTCGCTTTGGCGACCGACGGCAGTGCTGCCATTGCAACCACTCCGGAACCGACCAGCACGCCAAATGACGAAACCAGCGGCCGGCGGCGATAGACATCTTTGATAAGTTTCTCTTCGCCGCGGTCAGGCCGGGCGATGCGTGTTGTATTTGACATGATGCTTATCTCTCGCGGAACGCTTCACGCGATTTGAAAATCGGTTTCAGCAGGTACGAAAGGACTGTCTTTTCGCCCGTGCGAATCTCGACGTTGCCGGTCATGCCTGGAATGATCGGGAGGTGCTTGCCTGCCGCCGTGAGTTCGCTTTTATCGGTCAGGACCTGGACGCGGTAATAGATTGCATCGGCCTTTCCGGGCGCAGCTTTTTCATCGACGAGCGTGTCCGGACTGATGTTGATCACATGCCCTTTCAAGCCCCCATAGATTCCGAAGTCATAGGCCGAAACCTTCACCATGGCCGGCAGTCCCGGCTTGAGGAAAGCAACATCCGAAGGCTTCACGTGTGCTTCGACGATCAACTGGTCCGCGAACGGCACGATGCTCATGATTTGCTGACCAGGCTGGATCACGCCGCCGAGCGTCGTCACCTTGATGTCCTTGATGGTGCCTTTGACCGGCGCCACGAGCGTCGTACGCTTCAGCACGTCGGCGCGTCCAACGAGGTTCTCCTTGGTCTGCGAGAGTTCCAGCTCGAGCCGCGACAATTCGTCGTTGGCATCGGCCTGATACTTGTTGCGGCGCTCGACGATCTGCGATTGCAGGTCGTTTGCACTACGTTTCATGCGCAATACTTCGGTTTCCGAAATAAGACCGCGTCTGGACAGCGGCTCGGTCATGTTCAATTCGTTCATGGCGAGCGTGTAGCTGCGCTGAAGCGACGACACGCTATCTTCCAGCGCCCGGCGACGGGCCTGATAGGCCATTGTTTCGCTTTGCACGACCGTCTGGTCTGCGGCGACATCGGCAGGAAAAACGAGGGCCGTATGGAACGCTTCGGCTTTGAGGCGCGCCACTTTGCCTTGCAGGCCGATCAGCTTCGACAAGCCTTCTGCGTAGCTCGAGTCGGCACGCTTCGGATCGATATTGAGCAACAGTTGGCCTTTCTCGACCACATCGCCTTCCTTCACGCGCATGTCCGAAAGAATGCCCCCCTCCAGGCTTTGGATGATCTGCTCCCGGCTCACAGGAATGACCTTTCCCTGAGCCTGCGTGACTTCTTCAACACGGGCGAATTTCGCCCAGACCAGACCGCACACCATGATGGCGGCGACCAGATAAAGCACGATCATCGTGCCGGGAATGGATTGCGCCAGCAGCGATTCGCGCAGATCGTTCATGTACGCGGCGTGTGCCGGGTGAATGCGCGGTGCGGCGTTCTTGCGGCGGCCAGCCGGTGTCAGGCCGCGAATCCAGCGGCCAATCTTGGTAAGTGTTTTCATGCTGTTTCCTTCGTGGCGCTCGCGGCTTCATGCCCGGACGTCGCGTGTGTGACGGCCGGCGTGCGCAACGCGGCCAATACATCTTCTTTCGGACCATCGGTGACGACCCTGCCGCCATCGACCACGATGATCCGGTCGACCAGTTGCAGCAAAGACGGACGATGCGTGACCACGACGAAAGTGGTGTCCTGCGTGGTGCTCGCCAGATCGCGGATGAACGCGGCTTCGGTCTGGGTGTCCATGGCGCTGGTGGGTTCGTCCATCAGCAGCAATTTCGGGCGCATGATCAGCGTGCGGGCCAGTGCGACCAGTTGGCGTTGGCCGCCGGACAGACCATCGCCGTTCTCGCCGATCTGCATGTTCCAGCCACTTGGATTGCTGGCAGCCATGGCGTCCAGCCCGGTGAGCTTCGCGACTCGCAGCAGTTCATGAATGGATGCATCGGGGCGGCCGATCATCACGTTCTGACGTAACGACCCGTAGAACAGGCGGCTGTCCTGTGCGACATAACCTACCGAAGCGCGGAAGTCGGACGGATCGATTTGCGATACATCGATGCCGTCGCTGAATAGCTGCCCGCTTGTCGGACGGTAAAGATTCGCCATGACCCGCAGCAGCGACGACTTGCCGCTTCCCACGCGCCCCAAAATCCCTACGCGCTCGCCGGCTTCGATCTTGATGTTGATGTTCTTCAGGAACTCGGGCGGCTTCATGCCGTTCGGAGATGGATAGTGAAAACCCACGCCCTTCAGTTCGATCGCGCCTGTCACCACCGGACCGTCGAGGTAATCCACTTCCGGATCGCGTTCGACCGGCTTCTTCATCAGAGCGCTAAGCGAATCCATCGCAGCCTTGGCTTGCTGGAAGCGCACGGCGAGACCCGTTACCTGGGCAAGCGGCGCCAATGCGCGGCTCGCGAGGATCACTGACCCGATCAACGCGCCCTGGGTCAGCTTGCCGTCCGAGATCAGGTACACACCGGCGACCACGATCATCACGGTTTCGAACTGGGTGATCCAGGTGACGAAGTTGGTGGCCAGCGTGGAGAGGCGCTTCGACTTCATCGAGGTATCGGAGGCCTTGGCCGAGAACAGCTCCCAGCGCTCCTGCATATAACGCTCGCCACCCGTGGCCTTGAGCGTTTCGATGCCTTCCACCGTTTCGATCAACACGCCCTGCTTCAACGACGATTCACGCAGGTTTTCCTTCATCGTCTTCTTGAGCGGCCACTGAATGAACAGGCTCACGCCGATAATCACCGGAATCAGCGCCAGCGGGATGAACCCAAGCGGCCCGGCGATCATGAAAATCACCGCAATGTAAAGCAACGTAAACGGAAGATCGGAGATGGTTGCAAGCGTTGCGGAAGCAACGAAGTCGCGCACTGATTCGAACTCGCGCAACTGGTTGGCGAATGATCCCGATGACGTCGGCTTGTGCTCCATGCGGATGGCCAGCGCCTGCTTGAACAGCATGGCGCCCATGATCAGGTCGGCCTTCTTGCCCGCGACATCGAGCACATGTGCCCGGACGTTGCGCGAAATGAATTCGAACAGCATGGCAATGGCCACGCCGATGGCGAGCGACCACAGTGTGACGAACGCCTGATTCGGCACAACACGGTCATAGACGTTCATGGTGAAGAAGGTGCCGGCAAGCGCCAGCACGTTGATCAGCAGCGCGCCGAGGGCGGCGCTCCAGTAATAACGGCGATAGCGCCACAAGGTGCTCAGCAGCCAGTGGCCGCTTTCCTTGGCTTCCGGGCGTCCGGCCCGCATGTCATTGCGCCCGACCGGTTTCACGAGCATGGCGAAGCCGGTGTAATTCGCCTTGAGCTGACTCACGCCGATTGCCACGACCTTCGAGCCGGCTTCCGGCAGGACGACGAGATAAGCCGCTTCCATTTCGTCTTCGGCTGGCTGCTGGCCCTCTTTGATTTGCGCTGCCGGCTTGATAAGCTTGACGTCGGTCGGCGAGCGGCCGATCAGCACACAACCACCATGGTCTTTTCTGAACAGGACGACGGGCAGCAACATGGGCGAGACTTCGTGTGGCTGGCGTTCGATCACGCCCACCGAAAAGCCCGATTGCTCCATGGCGAGTTGCGCCTGCTTCGGCGAAATAAAACGTCCCGCGGGCAAGCCCGACAGCATGGCCGCCTCGCTGGTCGGCTTGCCGTGATAGGCCGCCATCCATACGAGACTTCGCAGCAGGGTATCGTCGACCTTCTTCGATAACGCCAAGGCGTTGTCATCGTCCGGCTGAATGGGCGTTACTGCGCCCGGTACTTCATTTTTCATGGCTTTTGACTTTTGAGCGCCGGCGTGGATGATGCCCGTTGACCGGCCGAGGTGGATACGTCGCTAAATTGACGTGAAACGATTCGTCGCGGATTGCATTTATTTCAGCGCGTGCATTATCTGTACGGGCATGGACGCGGAAAATCGGAAGCGTCTTAAATACAAGACCGGAAAGGAATCCGTAATTGCTACTGGGCGCACTGATCTAATGCGATGGGTTGATTTTCGTTGTCGATGACTCGGAAAACCATGAGAAACGTCCTAATTAAACAGATGCCGGATAGGCGATTCCAAGAAGAACTTTTTGCAGCAGAATTAACGACTTATGCCGTAGGGAGACGTGAAGCGGAGGTTGCAACGTAAAAATCGCAGGTGAAAACGCCCGCGCCAGATCAGCCGTCGTTTCGCGTATTGAAAGTGCGGCTGTCGATTCGTGCCCCTGGTTACGACGCTGCGCCGGACAGAACGAAAGTCGAGATGAATTTGACCCGAGCGTTATTCAAAATCATGTTCGTATGTCTCGAGCGCACGCTGAAATATCAGCACGGCTGATTTAAGCTGCAACCTGCGCCTTGATCGGGAAAGCCCTTCGATGTCCATACCCTCTGTTTTGCTCGAAATCTGCGCCGGTTCCGTTACTTCATGCCTGGCGGCCCAAGCCGGCGGCGCGAGCCGTGTCGAGTTCTGCGACAACTTGCTGGAAGGCGGGACCACGCCCTCTTACGGCGCGATCCTGAGCGCGCGGGACAAGCTGCAGATTGCGCTGAACGTGATCATCCGCCCGCGCGGCGGCGACTTTCTGTATTCGGGCATCGAATTCGAGGTGATGGAGCGGGACATTCGCGCATGCAAGGAGCTCGGCGTGGATGGCGTGGTGCTCGGGCTGCTCACTGCCGACGGTGACATCGACGTGTCTCGTACGCGGCAACTGGTCGAACTGGCAGCCCCCATGGCGGTGACGTTTCATCGCGCGTTCGACGTCGCGCGTGATCCGTTCAAAGCTTTGGAGGACATCGTCGATGCTGGATGCAGCCACCTCCTCACCTCCGGGCAGGAAGCCACCGCACCGCAAGGCGCCGCGCTGATCAACAAACTTCGCGAGGCAGCCGGGGAGCGGATGGTCGTCATGCCCGGCGCCGGGGTGCGATTGAACAACATCGCGCAACTGGTCGCTGAAACCGGGTGCATCGAATATCACACCTCTGCCCGCGCGCCTGTGGCAAGCGGCATGCGGTATCGCAATGAGCGGGTAAAGATGGGGGGGCCGGGGCAGGATGAATATGCCATCGTGGAGACGTCGGCTGAACTTGTGAAGCAGATCATTGCAAAGGCGAATGACGGCTGAAATGCAGAACGCCGGCACTTGCGTCCGGCGTTTCTTCTAGTGCAACAAGCTTGAATTCAGAACGGCTTGAGAACAACCAGCAGTGTCGCGCCAAGCAAACCGAGCACAGGCAGTTCGTTGAACATCCTGTACCACTTGTCCGAGCGTTTGTTCTCGCCACGTGCGAACGTGCGCAGCAGGACGCCGCAGTAAGCGTGGTAAATAATGATCAGTACGACTATGGTCAGTTTTGCATGCATCCATCCCTGACCCTGGCCAATACCCACCACCAGCAAGAGCCATAACCCGCAAGCCAAAGCCGGCACTGCTATGAACGTCATGAAGCGAAACAGCTTGCGCGCCATGATCAGCAAGCGGGCGATGGCCGCCGGTTCCGTTTCCATTGCAAGGTTGACGAAGATGCGCGGAAGATAAAACAGGCCGGCAAACCACGAGGCCACCAGTACTATGTGAAACGCTTTGATCCAGAGCATCTGAGACATTTTCTCGCTTGGTAGGCGGGGTTATTGGCGAACTTCGCCGTGGCCTAGAACCACATATTTCATCGATGTCAAACCGTCCAGCCCGACCGGCCCGCGTGCGTGCAGCTTGTCGTTCGATATACCGATTTCCGCGCCCAGGCCGAACTCGAAACCATCGGCGAAACGCGTGGAGGCGTTGACCATCACGCTTGCCGAATCCACTTCGCGCAAGAAAGACATGGCGCGGTCGTGGTCTTCGGTGATGATTGCATCCGTGTGATGCGAGCTGTAAGTGTTGATGTGATCGATAGCGTCATCCACGCCGTCGACCAGTTTGACGGACAAGATCGGCGCAAGGTATTCCGTATTCCAGTCGGCTTGCGTGGCGGTAACGAGCGGGCCGTCGTAGCGCGCATTGTCGAGTACGGCACGGCTCGCCGCGTCCACGCGCAATTCCACGTCCTTCGCCCTGAATGCGTTGGCCAACATCGGCAGCGCGTCCGCTGCAATCGCGCGTGCGATCAGCAGCGTTTCCATGGTGTTGCAGGTACCGTACCGATGGGTCTTCGCGTTCACGCAAACATTCAGCGCCTTGACGAGATCGGCGCGGTCATCCACGTACACGTGGCAGATACCGTCGAGATGCTTGATCATCGGCACGCGCGCCTCTTCCATCAAGCGCGCGATCAGGCTCTTGCCGCCACGCGGCACGATGACGTCCACATAATCGGTCATGGTGATCAGCTTGCCTACCGCGGCGCGGTCCGCGGTCGCTACGACCTGCACCGCCTCTTGCGGCAAGCCGGCCGCCTCCAGTCCTTCGCTGATCAGTTTCGCCAGCGCGGCATTGCATTCGAGCGCCTCGGAACCGCCGCGCAGAATGGCCGCGTTGCCGGACTTCAAGCACAGCGCTGCGGCATCGATAGTCACGTTCGGCCGCGACTCATAAATGATCCCGATCACGCCGAGCGGCACGCGCATCTGTCCGACCTGAATCCCGGTCGGCCGGAATTTCAAACCACTGATTTCACCGATAGGATCCGCCAGCGCGGCGACTTGCCGCAAGCCTTCGATCATTGTGTTCAGTGCTTTCTCCGAAAGCGTCAACCGGTCGATGAACGCAGCGTCGTGGCCTTTATCCCGGGCGCGGGAAAGATCTCGCGCATTGGCGTCTTTCAGCGCGGCGCGCTCGCGTTCGATGGCATCCGCAATCGCCGCGAGCGCGGCGTTCTTGGCGCCCGTCGAGGCCCGCGCCATGGCGCGTGAAGCCCGGCGCGCGCGGCGGCCGAGGTCGGTCATGTATTCGTCGATGTTGGTCATCGTCATTCTCTTGGAACACTGGAGCGCCGAAAAGCGCAAAGATAAGCCTGATTCTAAGCCGATGTCAGCCAGGTCGCCGAGGTGGTGCGGGTTTCGGCGCATTGCCTTGCAGCGGACTGCCCGAGGACGCGACAGTCATCGCGAGTTCGAACATGCCGTCCCACACATCGGGTGGCGGATCGCCGGGACCGGCCCCGCCTCGCGGACCGCTTCCGCCGGACAGGCCTTTGACTTGCCGATCCAGCTTCGCCGCCAGCGATAAAGCCTTTTCCAGCGCCGCTTCGCTCACGCGCGTAAGCGCCGGCCCGATCAGCCGTTCGCGCGGTCCCCAGACGCGGTTTTCGCGCAGCAGCGTAGCGAGCGGTTTGCCCGCCGCAACGCCGCGTTTCATGCGCAGCAGCGTGCGCACTTCTTCGACCAGCGCCCAGATCACGAGCGTCCCTGCTTCGCCCTCGCCCTTCAGCCCGTCGAGCATGCGCGTCAATCGGCCGATATCGCCGGTGAGCATGGCTTCGTTCAGCTTGAACACGTCGTAGCGCGCGACGTTGAGCACGGCGTCGTGAATCTGTTCGAACGTGAGAACGCCGGTGGGGTACAAAAGCCCGAGTTTCTGTATTTCCTGATGCGCGGCAAGAAGATTGCCTTCCACCCGTTCGGCGATAAAAACCAGCGCCCGCCGCCCGTCTTCGCCTGGCGCAACCCGCTGGTTCTGCGCGCTCAGCCGCTGCCCGATCCACATGGGCAATTGCGCGCGCTCGACCGGATCGATCTTCATCGCCACGCCCGGGCCGCTCAGCGCCGTGAACCACGCGGACTTCTGCGTGGCGGCGTCGAGGCGCGGCAAGGTGATGAGCGTGAGGACGTCGGGGTTGTCGGCGGCGGCCAGCGTTTTCAGCGCCTCGCCGCCTTCCTTGCCGGGCTTGCCAGTGGGAATGCGCAACTCGACGAGTTGGCGGTCGCCGAAGAGCGACATCGACTGGCTTGCACCAAGGAGCGAACTCCAGTCGAAATACCGGTCGACCACGAATACCGAGCGGTCCGTGAATCCCTGCGCTCGAGCCGACGCGCGAATCTTGTCCGATGCTTCCTGCACGAGCAGATGCTCGTCGCCATAAACGACGTACAGGCCTTTCAGCCCTTTGGCGAGGTGCGCATCGAGCGCGTCGAGTCGAAGTTGCATGGTGTTTTCGGCGTGCGCGCTTAAAGCGGCGGCACAGGCAGCGGCGCACGCGGCGCGATACCCGGCAACGCTTCGCTCGGCGCCGGATGCAGCGACCGCACGACGGCGAGCCGGCGCGTCAGTTGATCGACGGCGTCGAACTGCATGTCGCGGAACAGCGTCTGCGCTTCCGTACCCTTCGCCAACGTGAACTGGTCGCTATAGGTCAGCGCGCGGTTCAAAGCGATCGTGCTCGACGGGATGAGAATGGTGCCGTCGGCGCCGGTCATCGAGTAAGACAGGTTGTAGTCGAGCTCGTATTCCTGCACGACCCCTTGCGCATTCAGGCTCAACGTCCTCATGCCGCTGCCACCGCTCAGCGAAAGGATGGCGTCGGGCTTTTCGGACGCCTTGACGATCACGGTATCGCTGCCGCCTTCCACTACGCGCTGCAGGCGTCCGAGCATCTCCGGCGTGCCGCCGACGATTGCCAGCCGCTTGAATGCGTAGTCCTGCTGACCGCGCAACTGAAAACCGCACGCGGACAGCAGCAACGCGCCGCACGCGAGCGACAGGACCGACCGTCGGCTGATCTTTTTGTGGGTCGAACTGAAGCCTTTGCTGCTCACAACGTCCTCCAGAATTTGCGCGGCGCGCGATTTCAGGCTCATACGACCACGTTCACCAGACGGCCCGGCACGACGATAACCTTCTTCGGCGTGCGTCCCTCCGAGAATTTTTCGAACATCTCGTGCGCAACCGCAGCCTTTTCGATGTCCTCGCGCGACGCATCCTTGGCCATGATCATCGAGCCGCGCACCTTGCCATTCACCTGCAGCACGAGCTCGATTTCGGATTGCTCGAGCGCGGCTTCGTCCACTTTCGGCCAGGGTGCATCGAGCAGACTGCCATACACGTTCGCGTAACCCAGTTCCTGCCACAACTGGAACGTGAGGTGAGGCACGACGGGATACAGCACGCGCAGCAACACGCCGAAGGTCTCGTTGATCACGGCCGGCGTCGCGTCTTTCGCGCCGTCCACCGCGTTCAACATCTTCATCGCCGCCGACACAACCGTGTTGTACTGCAAACGGCCATAGTCGAAGTCGGCTTGCTTCAAGATGGTGTAGATCTCGCGGCGCAGTGTACGGTCCGAGTCGTTGAGCTTGGATGTATCGAGCTTGCCGTGCGTCTTGAGCGCGTCGGCGCGGCCATGCGCCAGTTGCCAGACGCGACGCAGGAAGCGGCTTGCGCCTTCGACGCCCGTGCCCGACCATTCGAGCGATTGCTCCGGAGGGGCCGCGAACATCACGAAGAGGCGTGCCGTGTCGGCGCCGTAGGCATCGATCAGCGATTGCGGATCAACACCGTTGTTCTTCGACTTCGACATCTTCTCCACGCCGCCGATCACGACCGGCTGGCCGTCGGCGTTCAGCACGGCGCCGACGGGGCGGCCTTTGTCGTCGTGCGACACGGTCACGTCCGCCGGGTTGATCCACGTCTTCTTGCCGGCCGCGTCTTCACGATAGTACGTTTCGTTCAGCACCATGCCCTGCGTGAGCAGGTTCTTCGCGGGTTCGTCGAAGTTCACGAGACCCAGGTCGCGCATCACCTTCGTCCAGAAACGCGAGTACAAAAGGTGAAGAATGGCATGCTCGATTCCGCCGATGTACTGGTCCATCGGCATCCAGTAATCGGTGCGCTCGTCGACCATGGTCTTGGCATCGGGTGCTGCGTAGCGCGAGAAATACCACGACGAATCCACGAACGTGTCCATGGTGTCCGTCTCGCGTTTTGCCGGCGCGCCGCACTTCGGACATGTGCAATTCACGAATGCTTCCGACTTCGCAAGCGGGTTGCCCGTGCCATCCGGCACGAGGTCTTCCGGCAAGACGACCGGCAGATCGGCTTCCGGCACCGGCACGTCGCCGCACGCGGCGCAGTGGATGATTGGAATCGGCGTGCCCCAGTAACGCTGGCGGGAAATGCCCCAGTCGCGCAGACGCCAGGTGATTTGTTTATCGCCGAAATTCTTTGCCTTCAGGTCGGCCGCAATTGCGTTGACGGCTTCTTCAAAGCCGAGGCCGTCGTACTTGCCGCTGTTGATCAGCGTGCCCGTACCCTTCTCGCCATACCACTCTTCCCACGCGTCCGTGCTGTAGGTCTTGCCTTCGACCGCGACCACTTGCTTGATCGGCAGGTTGTATTTCTTCGCGAACGCGAAATCGCGCTCGTCGTGCGAAGGCACGCCCATCACCGCGCCTTCGCCATAGCTCATCAGCACGTAATTGCCAATCCACACTTCAACCTGTTCCTGCGTCAGCGGATGCGTGACATGGAAGCCGGTCGGCATGCCCTTCTTTTCCATGGTCGCGACATCTGCTTCGGCCACGCCGCCGCGCTTGCATTCTTCAATGAACGTTTGCAACGCGGGGTTCTCGCGAGCAAGGCGCGTTGCCAGCGGATGTTCCGCGGCGACCGCCGCGAAGGTCACGCCCATGATGGTGTCGGCGCGCGTGGTGAAAACGCGCAGCAATTTGCTTTCGCCGTCGATCTCGTAGGGGAAACCAAAGTTCACGCCGAAGCTCTTGCCGATCCAGTTCTGCTGCATCAACTTCACGCGCTCGGGCCAGCCGAGGCCGTCGAGGTCGCCGAGCAACTGGTCCGCGTATTCCGTGATGCGCATGTAGTACATCGGAATTTCGCGCTTTTCCACGAGCGCGCCCGAGCGCCAGCCGCGCCCGTCGATCACCTGTTCGTTCGCGAGCACCGTCTGGTCGACCGGGTCCCAGTTCACCGTGCCGGTCTTTTTATACGCAATGCCCTTTTCCAGCATCTTCAGGAACAGCCACTGGTTCCACTTGTAGTACTCGGGTTTGCAAGACGCGATTTCCCGCGACCAGTCGATAGCCAGCCCCATCGACTGCATCTGCTTCTTCATGTAGTCGATGTTGTCGTAAGTCCACTTCGCCGGCGGCACGTTGTTCGCCATCGCCGCGTTTTCCGCCGGCATGCCGAACGCGTCCCAGCCCATGGGCATCAGCACGTTGTGGCCGTTCATGCGCAGGAACCGGTACATCACGTCGTTGATGGTGTAGTTGCGCACGTGGCCCATGTGCAGCTTGCCCGACGGATACGGCAGCATGGACACGCAGTAGAACTTCGGCTTGTCGCTGGTTTCGGTCGACCGGTAGACATCTTTCGCGCGCCAGTCGCTTTGCGCTGCGGATTCGACGTCGGCGGGTACGTATTTATCTTGCATGGTGTGGTCTTGGCGGTTTTGCCTTGCGGCGATGTGGCAGTGTTGCCCGGAAAAGCGTCACGGCCAGGCTCCGGGCGATGCTCGGCGGGCGTCGGTCACGGGTCTCGTCGAGATCGAGGCCGTCTGGCATGGTGCCCGGGCCGCTCCTTCAGCGTGGTTCCATGCCCCGGTGACGCAATGTAGACATGGAGGCCGCCCGCGCGGCCAAAGCGCGATTATACCGTTGAGGCGAAGGGTTCTGGCGAGGCGCGCCTTTGGGTGACCGGCTCGCCTCACAAGCCCGGATTCTCTCAGTGCGTGGGCTTCGCAGGCTCCGTCACAAAGCCGATCTTGCTCAAGCCCGCGCTTTGCGCGGCGCCCATCACCCGTGCGATCACGTCATAACGCGTCGCCGCCGATGCCCTTAGATGCAACTCCGGTTGCGTCGCTTTCTTGCCTTCGGCCGCGAATTGCGCCTGCATCTCCTCGAAGGCGACCGGTTTGTCGTTCCAATAGAACTTGCCGGTGTCATCGATGGAAAGCGTGATCGTGTCCGGCGTCTCGCGCACGACCTGCGATGCCACCTTCGGCAGATCCAGCCGGATTGCGTGCGTGAACAAAGGCGCGGTGATGATGAAAATCACGAGCAGCACCAGCATCACGTCGATCAACGGCGTCATGTTGATCTCCGCCATGGGAGCGCCGTTCGATTTCTTGTCCAGTCCGCCGAATGCCATGATGTAATCGTCCGGTTCGCGGTTGGGAAGCTTCGGCTCAGGCCACGTGGTCCTGAACGGCCGCGCTCTTCACCCGGCACGGCGCCGCGCCGTTGGTGTAAGCGTGCAGGTCGTGCGCGAAGCCATCGAGTTCTTCCGAGATTTGCCGCACCAGCCGTCCGAGCACGTTGTACGCAAGCACGGCCGGAATGGCCACGACCAGTCCGAACGCCGTCATGATCAGCGCCTCGCCAACCGGACCGGCCACGTTTTCGATCATCGCCTGCCCGCTGGCGGCAATGCTGCCGAGCGCGTGATAAATGCCCCAGACAGTGCCGAGCAATCCGACAAACGGCGCGGTACTTCCCACCGATGCCAGCAAGACCTGCCCGAACTCGAGCCGCCGCTGAGACGCGAGCAGCGCATGCCTGAGCGCGCGCAACACACGCTCGCCGGGTTCGACATGCGCGATCAACGCACCCGGCATTTCCGCCTCCGATGCACGCCACGCAGCCATCGCAAGCGGCAAATACACGCGTTCGCGATCGGCTTTCTTCAACTCCGCGATGCCGTCAGCAAGCGTCGCCGCCTGCCAGAACCGCTGTACGGCGCGCGGCCCCTGGCGTTTTGCACGAACGAGGACCCATGCCTTCACGATCAGAAAACACCAGCTCGCCACCGACATGGCCAGCAGCACGCCCGCCACGCCATGTGTGATGCCGTCGCTGCTCTGCAAATAATGAATGATGCCGGTTGTTGCCATTGAACACGGCCCTCGAAGGGATCTGCAGCCTGGCTCAACGCAAGCCGAGCACGTCCTGCATGTCGAACATTCCGCGTTCCCGGCTCGCCAGGAATTGCGCGGCGCGCAGCGAACCTTGAGCGTAAGACAAACGGCTGGAAGACTTGTGCGTGATCTCGACGCGCTCGCCGATGCCCGCGAACAGCACCGTGTGGTCGCCGACAATATCGCCGCCGCGAATCGCAGCGAAACCGATGGTGGAGGGATCGCGTTCACCCGTCACGCCTTCCCGGCCGTACACCGCGCATTCCTTCAAGTCGCGGCCGAGCGCGTTGGCGATCGTCTCGCCCATTGCCAGGGCGGTGCCCGACGGTGCATCGACCTTGTGCCGGTGATGCGCCTCGATGATCTCGATGTCGTAGCCTTTATCGAAGTGTCTGGCCGCGAATTCCAGCAGCTTGAGCGTCACGTTCACGCCCACGCTCATGTTCGCCGAGAACACGACCCCGATCTTCTCTCCGGCGGCACGCAATTGCGCTTTCTGCTGATCGCTGAAACCCGTCGTGCCGATCACCATTTTCACGTTATGGCGCAACGCCGCTTCCAGATGCACGAGCGTGCCTTCGGGACGCGTGAAGTCGATCAGCACATCGCTTGCGGCAAACACCTGCTCGATATCGTCAGTAAGAACCACGCCCGTGGTTTTACCGAGCAACGTACCCACATCCTCGCCGAGCTGCGGTGATCCCGCGCGGTCGAGCGCGCCGGACAAGGTCACGTCGGGATTATTGAGAACGGTTTCGATCAGCATGCGGCCCATACGGCCCGATGCACCGGCGATGGCGATTTTCATGGCGTGTCTCGCGTGATGAAGCGTATTGGCGTTGTGCTGCTGTGGTGTTGCCGATATTGCAACAAGCAATTCGTGCAGAAGCATCAGAAGCGTCGAAGCGGCGCGTTGGCCGCTTGCGAGATAGTGCAATCAGGCGAGAACGGCGGGACAGCCAATGAGGAGACGCCCGCCGTGCTGCTTAATTGGTTTTCGTCGATGGTACGTAGAACGTTGCCTGTCCATCCGTGTTTGCCGGCGTAGGCGACGTACCGGCAGGCCCGACTGCAGCACTGTTCGGAATGGTCACCGTCTGCGGACGCCGCTGCAACTGAATCTGCGAGTTGCCGGCAGCGCTGACGTTCGGTGGCAGGCTCGGATTGCCCGGCACGTTCGGCATGGCCGACGAGCGGGTACGTCCGGTCGGTGCTTCCACGGCCGCCGTTGCACGGTTGGCGGCTTGCGCGGCCTGCTGGTTGGCGTCGCCGGCGAATGCATTCGATGCATCCGGCTGCGTGCTGGGCTCGCCACCCGGCGCCGAGACGGTCGTGGCCGCCGGCGTAGCCGGAACGCCGCTGGCGCCGGCTGCGCTCGCCATGCCCGGAACCGGCGCTGCGGGAATCTTGCGGCCCTTGTCGCCATCGATTTCAGCCAGCAGCTCGAGATTCGACGGCAGGTTCTCGCCACCCGTCCAGTTCGCCACGCGATCGCCGGCGAAATTCACCACGAAATCGCGCTGCTGAACAACCGAAGTCGATCCGCGCTTGAAGTAGAAAATATAGTCCCAGCGGTCCGCGTGGAACATGTCCGCGAGCAGCGGCGTGCCGAGCAGCGTTTTCACCTGATCGCGCGACATGCCGACTTGCATCTGCGCCGCAGCTTCTGCCGAAACGAAATTCCCCTGCACGACCGTGATCCGATACGGCGTGATGTGTTGCGCGATGCTCTGCGTGACGCTGTCATAGGTGGAACAAGCGGACAACCCGGCCAGGACGGTCATGGTGGCGGCAGCAATCAAAGTTCCGCGCATACGACGGCTCTCCCGGCAATTCGATAAAGATTTTGGAAACATTTCACCCTTCATTTCACCCTTCGCCTGGCCCATTGCCCGTATGGGCGCAGGAAGTTTCGAAGTCTTTCGGAGATCGCGCCATTTCGTTCGGATGGTGACCAGAACGGTAAAAACGCATTACTATGAGAACCTTGAATTGTACTCTAGGGATGCCTAGCCATGACCAATCCCGCCGATCTCAAAAATATCGGGCTGAAGGCAACCCTGCCCCGGCTCAAGATCCTCGAGATTTTCCAGCATAGTCCGGTGCGCCACCTGACTGCAGAAGATGTGTATCGCAACCTGTTGCACGAAGAACTCGATATCGGTCTTGCGACCGTGTACCGCGTGTTGACGCAGTTCGAGCAAGCAGGGCTGCTGTCGCGCAGCAACTTTGAATCCGGCAAGGCCGTGTTCGAACTCAACGAAGGCTCGCATCATGACCACCTGGTGTGTCTTGACTGCGGCCTGGTCGAAGAGTTCTTCGACGCTGAAATTGAAAGCCGTCAGCAAGATATCGCAAAAGAACGCGGGTTCAAGCTGCACGAACACGCGCTCGCACTCTACGGCACGTGCACGAAGGAACAGTGTCCGCACAGGAAAAACTGATCCGTTCGCAGCGGTTGTAGCGTTGTCATGCCAGGAAATAAAAAACCGCCGGTTCTTGCAAACCGGCGGTTTTTTTGTGCTTACGTCAGCTTCGCTGCCTTACTTCGCATTGGCCAAAGCCACAGCCGTGTCCAGCATGCGGTTCGAGAAGCCCCACTCGTTGTCGTACCAGCTCGACACCTTCACGAGACGGCCTGACACCTTCGTGAGCGTTGCGTCGAACGTGGACGATGCCGGATTGTGGTTGAAGTCGATCGAGACCAGCGGCGCCGTGTTGTAGCCCAGAATGCCCTTCAGCGCGCCTTCCGATGCTTCCTTCATGATCGAGTTCACTTCTTCCACCGTCGTGTCGCGTGCGGCAATGAACGACAGGTCGACGATCGACACATTGATGGTCGGCACGCGAATCGCGTAACCGTCCAGCTTGCCGTTCAGCTCCGGCAGCACCAGGCCAACCGCCGATGCAGCGCCCGTCTTCGTCGGGATCTGGCTGTGCGTGGCCGAGCGCGCGCGGCGCAGGTCTTCGTGATACACGTCCGTCAGGACCTGGTCGTTCGTGTATGCATGAATGGTCGTCATCAGGCCATTCACCAGACCGATCTTGTCGTTCAGCGGCTTGACGAGCGGTGCGAGACAGTTCGTCGTGCACGATGCGTTCGAGATCACCGTGTCCGACGCCTTCAGCACGTGATGATTCACGCCATAAACGATGGTTGCATCGACGTCCTTGCCACCCGGCGCCGAGATGATGACCTTCTTCGCGCCGCCCTTGATGTGGGCGCTGGCCTTCTCTTTCGTCGTGAAAAAGCCCGTGCATTCCAGCACCACGTCCACGTTCAGCTCGCCCCACGGCAGTTCGGCCGGATTGCGGTTGGCCAGCACGCGGATGCGGTCGCCGTTGACCACGAGGTAGTCGCCGTCAACCGATACTTCGCCCGGGAACTTGCCGTGCGCCGTGTCGTACTGCGTCAGGTGCGCGTTCGTCTTGGCATCGCCGAGATCATTGATGGCAACGATCTCGATGTCATGCTTCTTGCCGTTTTCGTACAAGGCGCGCAGCGTATTGCGGCCGATCCGGCCGTAGCCGTTGATTGCAACGCGAATCGTCATGGTCTATCTCCTGATGGCTGAAAAAAAGTTCAGTTCGCTGCTGCCGGTCCGCTCGTCAAAGCGTCCGTTCAGCCCGCGAGCGCGGCTTTCGCCGTCTCCACGACATGCTCGACGGTAAAGCCGAAATACTTGAAAAGCTCGCCGGCAGGCGCGGATTCGCCAAACGAATCGATGCCCACCACGCCGCCTTCGAGACCCACATATTTACGCCAGAAATCCGTCACGCCGGCTTCGATTGCCACGCGCACGACGCCCTTTGGCAACACGCGCTCACGATACTCGGCGTCCTGCTGATCGAACACGTTGGTACACGGCATGGACACGATCCGTGCGCCGATGCCTTCCTGCGCCAGCTTCTCAGCCGCCTTCAGCGCCAGTTCGACTTCCGAACCCGTGGCGATCAGGATGATCTTGCGCGCGGGAATGTCGTCGTTCCAGTCACGCAGCACGTAGCCACCCTTTGCAATATTCGCGATCTGCACGTCATTGCGTGCCGAGAACAGCAGGTTCTGACGCGTGAAGATCAGGGCCGACGGTCCCTTGTAGTCGATCGCCGACGTCCACGCCACAGCGGTCTCGACGGTATCCGCCGGACGCCATACGTGTAAGTGCGGAATCAGCCGCAGGCTCGAAGTTTGTTCGACTGACTGGTGCGTCGGACCATCTTCGCCCAGACCGATGGAATCGTGCGTGAACACGAAGATGGACGGCGCTTTCATCAGCGCGGCGACTCGCAGCGCGTTGCGGCTATAGTCCGAGAACGTCAGGAACGTGCCGCCGAACGGACGATACCCGCCATGCACCACCATGCCGTTGATCGCCGCGCTCATGCCGAATTCGCGCACGCCGTAGTTGATGTGGTTGCCCCACTGGATCTGGTTCGAGGTCTCGCCGGCGCGCACCGCCTTCGACGCCTTCCAGTTCGTCAGGTTGGAACCCGTCAGGTCGGCGGAGCCGCCCAGCAATTCCGGCAACGCGGCGGCAAGGCCGTCCAGCGTCTGCTGCGAAGCCTTGCGCGTGGCAATGGTCTCGCCCTTTTGATTTGCCGCTTCGATGATGTTCTTCGCGTCCTGTGCCCACGTCGCCGGCAATTCGCCTTTCATGCGGCGCACGAACTCGGCAGCTTCGGCCGAATGTTTCGCGCGGTAGGCATCGAATTGCTTGTTCCACTCGGCTTCAGCACGCGCGCCCGATTCCTTCGCGTCCCACGCTGCATAGACTTCCTGCGGGATCACGAACGGCTCCCACGTCCAGCCCATTCCTGCGCGGGCGTCTGCGATTTCCTTCGGACCCAGCGGCGCGCCGTGCGAATCGTGACTGCCTTGCTTGGTCGGCGCACCCTTGCCGATGGTCGTGCGGCAGCAGATCAGCGTCGGCTTGTCCGAGTTCTTGGCCTGCGCAATAGCAGCGTCCACCGCGTCGACGTTATGGCCGTCGACCGCGCGGATCACGTTCCAGCCGTACGCTTCGAAGCGCTTCGGGGTGTCGTCGTGGAACCAGTGTTCGACGTGGCCATCGATTGAAATGCCGTTGTCGTCGTAGAGCGCGATCAGCTTGTTCAGCTTGAGCGTCCCGGCGAACGAACACGCTTCGTGCGAGATGCCTTCCATCATGCAGCCGTCGCCAAGGAACACGTACGTGTGGTGATCGACGATCTTCGCGCCGTCCTTGTTGAACTCGGCGGCGAGCAGCGCCTCGGCCAGCGCCATGCCGACAGCATTCGCCAGACCTTGCCCGAGCGGACCCGTGGTGGTTTCCACGCCCGGCGTGATGCCGTATTCCGGATGGCCCGGCGTCTTCGAATGCAGTTGACGGAAATTCTTGAGTTCGTTGATCGGCAGGTCGTAGCCGGTCAGGTGCAGCAACGAGTACAGCAACATGGAACCGTGACCGTTCGACAGAACAAAACGGTCGCGATCGGCCCAGTGCGGGTTGCTCGGATTGTGCTTCAGGTGACGCGACCAGAGTGCGACGCCGATTTCCGCCATGCCCATCGGCATGCCGGGATGGCCGGAATTGGCTTGCTGAACGGCGTCCATTGCCAGCGCGCGGATTGCGTTGGCCATCAGGGTGGTCTGGCTGGAAGTCGGGGATGTCATGTCGAGTCCGGTAGGTCCTGAAAAGATCCTGGGATGATTCTGGAGACGCACCGGGCGAACGACGAAACCACGTTTTCAGCAACCGGAGCGACGAGAAACGGAGAGGATCGGGAGCCCGTCATTCTAGCAGACGGCTCCGGGACTCAGGCGCGACCGGGCCGCTCAAGCGGGCGCAAGAAAACGGGCTGCGACCCGGCGCTCGGGCACGCTACCTGCATCCGGCATCCGGGCGCAAAGCGGCCAAGCCGGGCTTGAACCCGCAACCGCCATGGCACAATGCATGAACCAGCGCGCTCCGAGGAGATTTTGAAATGACCGACCCCCGCCCCGCCGATGTCCCTTGGCTCACGCCGTATCTGACGGTTCGCGATGCTCGCGTAAGCACGGGGTTCTATGAGCAGGCGCTAGGCTTTGCACTACGCGACAGCGTCA
Source organism: Burkholderia sp. PAMC 26561 (assembly GCF_001557535.2). NCBI lineage: Bacteria > Pseudomonadati > Pseudomonadota > Betaproteobacteria > Burkholderiales > Burkholderiaceae > Burkholderia > Burkholderia sp. PAMC 26561. The sequence goes on along the minus strand of NZ_CP014306.1, from coordinate 1,832,223 downwards.
ATGACGACGGCGCCGTGATCCATGTCGAGATGACGTATCGCGGACAGTTGATCCTGATGTTCGCACCGGAAGGCGCGTACGGGTCGCACGCAAGAACACCGAAAAGCACGGGCTTGATGGCGCCCCAGTCGTTCTACTTGTACGTGGATGATGTCGATGCCGTCTATGGCCGCGCCATTGCCGTCGGCGCGAAGGGGCTGATCGAACCGCAAGACCAGTACTGGGGCGACCGGTTCGCGCAATTCGAAGACCCGGATGGGTATCGCTGGGCAATCGCCCGGCACCTGAACTGACCGACACCCTCCGTTTTCATCACTAGCCGGACGCCCGCACGCGTTTGGGCGCACCCTCTCATGCCACGTTTCTTTGTTTCCAGCCCGCTCGTTGCGGGCGAAATCATGCCGCTGCCAGACGATGTCGTCCGGCACGTCCAGGTCCTGCGCCTGCAAACCGACGACCCCATCACCCTGTTCGACGGCACCGGCGGCGAATACAGCGCGCGGCTGCTCGAAATCGGCAAGCGCACGGCGACCGCGCACATCGATGCATTCAACGAACGCGATGCCGAAACGCCGTATCGCGTGACATTGGCGCAGGGCGTGGCAGGCGGCGACAAGATGGACTGGCTGATTGAAAAGGCGGTGGAACTGGGCGTTGCATCCGTAATCCCCCTCACCACTGAGCGCGGCGTGGTGCGGCTTTCCGGTGAACGCGCGATCCGCCGGCACAGCCATTGGCAGGCTCTGGCGCGCGCCGCGTGCGAGCAGTGCGGACGCAATCGCGTGCCCGGCGTCACGCCGGCGCTGGATCTCGACAAATGGTTGAATGGCCTGCCGCCCGTCGAAACCGACGAGTTGCGCTTGTTGTTGTCGCCGAGGGCGGAATTGAGTTTCGCTTCCCTTCCGGGCAAAGCGCCGACCTCGCCGGTCACGGTCGCAATCGGCCCCGAAGCGGGGTTTTCGCCGGCAGAAGAAGCCGCTATCGCCGATGCCGGATTCACCACGCTCGGCCTCGGACCGCGCATTCTTCGCACGGAGACGGCCGGCATCGCAGTCCTGGCAGCGCTCGCAGCAAAATGGGGCGGATGGTGACTGGGAACGCAAAAGCCGGCCGGCGCCTCTTCTAAAAGGCGCCGGCCGGCTTATCTGTCAGACATGAAACCTGCGGAATTCACGCAAACGAGTCAGGCAAACGCGTCAGGCGAACGAGTAGAACACCCTGAACGCCACACGTCGCTCCGCCCAGAACTCCGCCGCTTCACGAAACACGTCCAGAAGGGTTTCGCGCCCTTCCTTGTCGAATTTCTGCGCCACTGGCAGTGCTTCCAGAACGATCACGAATCCTGGTTGCGATCCGGCTTTCTGTACCAGGTCGGTCAGGCTGTCGTAGAGCGCATCGTAGTTCTTGCCAAAGTGCTTGGGAAACAAGAAGGACGTCGCGATGGTTTCGAGCACTTCCTGCTTGCTCTGCGCCTGACCACAGTAGGCGTAAAGGAAATGCTGGCCGAGCTTGCCCGCTTCGTCGGCGAGATCCTGAACGCGAAAAGCGCGAATCGACTGCACGATATTCGATCGTACTGTCTTGAAAAGACTCATAGACCCCTCGTTCAATGATGACAGCGCCGTGCTCGGTTCGTTGTCGGGTCTCGTTTCGTCTGTTGTGCGGAGTCGCAAAACGCGCTGGAACATGTTGCCATCGCCGGCGAAAAGATCACCCGCGACACCGTTGTCGTGCGCGTAGATGTTGTCGCTCATGCCGTTCATCCCGAAGTTAATCCCGCAATGCGTTTAAAACTCACGTAATGGTCGTCGCTGTAGAAGCAGTTGTCGATCTGCCGACGCGGCCCTCCACATACGATCCGGCGTGCGCCGCGATCACGGGCGCGCGGCGTAGGTACGGTGTATTCGCGGTAATAGCCGCGCGGATGCGGCGGAAGCATACGCTCGCGGTTGCCAAACACAATGCCGTCTTTCTCATACGGGAAAGGTCCGCCAGCTTCGATCCGCCGTAACGTCACAACCGCCTGCTTTGGCAATTGCGCAGCGTCGACAGTCGTCTGTGACGACTCCAAACCCGCTGATGCGGCATCGCGCCTGTTCTCTCTGCGCGGATCGCTTTGCGGCCTGTTCTTGTCCTGCACTGCGAGCGGCGACTGGGCCTGCGACGCTGCTGCGGGACTGTTGCCTCCCGGGCTTGGCGAGTCCGGCGCGCTCTTGCCGCAGCCGCTCAGCACCACCAAAAGCGCCGTCAGGAAACCACAAACCCATGCGCGCTTCACAAAACCCATCCCGCTTAAAGCCCCAAAAATTGACGACCATGAAAGACGTAAGGGTATCGCTAATGACAGCCGGAATCAACGTTGGTTCAGGCGATGCCCGTTTTTTAATCAGTTCCGGTCCCCTGCCGTCAGGCCGGGCTGCAGGCCCACTGGCGTTTTCCGGCCGCAATCAAATTTAGGGCGGCATCAAATATCGGACTGATCTGAGATGTTTTTATCTTGGATGGGATAATAATTCTCTCATGCGTGGCTTGGGGAGTGGACCCAGTGTCGCCTCTCTGGGGAAAGCTCTCACGGTCTGACGATCGGAACCACTGCTGTTTGGAGGACAAGCAAATCCCCTTGCATGCCTCGAGGCGTGCCGGACGATCCGGCACGCTTTTTTTTGGCCTGAAGCAGTCACAGTCTATTTTCGGTCGCCCAACAAAAAAGGGATTGCGACGATTCCGCAACCCCTTTCTACCAACGCATCCCGCAACTTCCGCGAGCTTGATTTACTTCAACGCGCTACAGCCGTCGTGTCCGCAACCAGCAACGCAGTCATGTTGACAATCCGTCGCACCGTTGCAGACGCCGTAAGCACGTGAACCGGCTGCGCCGCACCCAGAAGAATCGGACCGATGGCGATGTTGTTACCGGCGGCCGTCTTCAGCAGGTTGTACGAGATGTTGGCCGCATCGATATTCGGCAGCACGAGCAGGTTTGCATCGCCTTCCAGGGTTGATTCCGGCAGCACTTCGGCGCGCAACCGCGAGTCGAGTGCCACGTCGCCGTGCATTTCGCCGTCCACATCCAGCTCCGGCGCGCGTTCTTTCAGCAGCGCCAGCGTCTCGCGCATCTTGATGGCGGATGGTGCGTTGCTTGTGCCGAAGTTCGAATGCGACAGCAGCGCGATCTTCGGCACGATCCCGAAGCGGCGCACTTCTTCCGCCGCCATGATCGTGATTTCGCAAAGCTGCTCGGGCGTCGGGTCGACGTTCACGTGCGTGTCGACAATGAAGATCTGCCGGCCCGGCAGCACCAGCGCATTCATGGCCGCGTACACGCTGCAGCCCGCCTTCTTGCCGATCACCTGATCGACGAAATGCAGATGCCGGTGCGTCGTGCTGATCGTGCCGCAAATCATGCCGTCCGCTTCGCCCTTCTTCACCAGCATGGAGCCGATCAGCGTGGTGCGGCGGCGCATTTCGAGCTTCGCCATCTGCGCGCTGATGCCCTTCCTGGCCATCATGGTGTGATACGTCTGCCAGAAATCGCGATAACGCGAATCGTGATCCGTATCTACCACGGTGAAATCCACGCCCGGCGTCAGACGCAAACCGTACTTGGCGATGCGTTGCGTGATCACGGCCGGACGTCCGATCAGGATCGGCTTGGCGATCTTCTCGTCTACCGCGATCTGCACCGCGCGCAACACGCGCTCTTCCTCGCCCTCGGCGAACACAATGCGCTTCTTGTCCGGCTCGACGCTGCGCGCAAGCTGGAACACGGGCTTCATGGTCGTGCCGCTGTGATACACGAACTGCTGCAGGTGCTGCTCGTAAGCATCCATGTCTTCAATAGGACGCGTCGCCACGCCTGAGTCCATGGCCGCCTTGGCAACCGCCGGCGCGATCTTCACGATCAGGCGCGGATCGAAAGGCTTCGGAATCAGGTACTCGGGACCGAACGACAGATCCTGGATGCCGTAAGCGGTCGCCACGATATCGCTTTGTTCCTGACGCGCCAGTTCCGCAATCGCGTTCACGGCGGCAATTTCCATCTCGCGCGTGATCGTGCTCGCGCCCGCATCCAGCGCACCGCGGAAGATGAACGGGAAGCACAGCACATTGTTGACCTGGTTCGGATAATCCGTGCGGCCGGTTGCCAGCACCGCGTCCGGTCGGACTTCCAGTGCGAGTTCCGGCAGGATTTCCGGCGTCGGGTTGGCGAGCGCGAGAATCAGCGGCTTCGGCGCCATGCCCTTCACCATGTCCTGCTTCAGCACGCCACCAGCGGAGAGGCCGAGGAAAACGTCGGCGCCTTCGATGACGTCGGCAAGCGTGCGTGCGGACGTTTCGCGCGCAAAGCGATCCTTGTCCGGGTCCATCAGTTCCACTCGGCCCTTGTAGACCACGCCGGCCAGATCCGTCACGAAGATGTTCTCGAGCTTCATGCCGAGTTCGACCAGCAAGTCGAGACACGCAAGCGACGCGGCGCCTGCGCCCGACGCCACGAGTTTCACTTCATCGATCTTCTTGCCTACCACGACCAGACCGTTGGTAATCGCCGCCGCGACCACGATGGCCGTACCGTGCTGGTCGTCGTGGAACACCGGGATCTTCATGCGCTTGCGGGCCTCGCGCTCGACGATGAAGCAATCCGGCGCCTTGATGTCTTCGAGGTTGATGCCGCCGAACGTGGGTTCGAGCGCGCAGATCACATCGACGAGCTTCATGGGGTCCATCTCGTTCAACTCGATGTCGAACACGTCGATGCCCGCAAACTTCTTGAATAGCACAGCCTTGCCTTCCATGACCGGCTTCGACGCGAGCGGCCCGATGTTGCCGAGCCCAAGCACAGCCGTGCCGTTCGTCACCACGCCGACGAGATTGCTGCGCGCGGTGAAGCGCGCGGCGTTCAGCGGGTTCGCAACGATCTCTTCGCACGCGAATGCGACGCCCGGCGAATAGGCCAGCGCCAGATCGCGCTGGTTGATCATTTGCTTGGTCGGGGCGATCGCGATTTTGCCGGGGGTGGGAAACTCGTGGTAATCGAGCGCGGCTTCGCGGAGTTTGGCTTTGGCGTTATCTGCTGGCGTGGTCATGAGGCGGCGGGCTTTAGGCAAGATTAGAATAGAAGTTCGAACGCATTGTAGCGCCAATCAAAGGCCGTCCCAGAAGGTGATACCCGCAATTCCCGGCGCGAGGCCCATTCGGACAAGGCTTCGAAAGGCGGCAGAAAGCACATGCCTGTCGGTGCTTTACGCCGCTAAATCCTTTTATCGAGATGAAACGCGCACGAACGCGGGCGCATCGTCTCCATCTCTCTTTCGACATTGCCGGACTGCCGATGCTCTCAGAGTTTTCCCTGATCGAACGATATTTCTCCCAACCCGCGACCACGCGCCGCGCACCGGCGGCTCAAAACTCGGGTAGGGACGCGGGCGCGACGCTTGGTATCGGCGATGATTGCGCGTTGCTCGCGCCCAAGCGCGGTCAGCAACTGGCGATTTCCACCGACATGCTTGTCTCCGGCCGCCATTTCTTCCCCGATGTCTCTCCGTTTGCGCTCGGCCACAAGGCGCTCGCTGTGAACCTCTCGGACCTGGCCGCAATGGGCGCCGCGCCGCGTGCGTTCACGCTTGCGTTGTCCATGCCCAAAGCCGAGGAAAGCTGGCTCCAGGCGTTCAGCGACGGCCTCTTCCGGATGGCGAACGCGCACGGCTGCGAGCTGATCGGCGGCGATACGACCGGCGGACCGCACGTGACCATCAGCATCACGGTCTTCGGCGACGTTCCTGCCGCACGCGCGTTGCGCCGCGACGCCGCGCGCCCCGGCGACGACATCTGGGTATCCGGACAGCTCGGCAACGCCCGCGCCGGACTCGGCATCAAGCGGCAAGAATGGTCCATAAAAGACGCTGCCAGCGCAGCCATCGCGATAAAGGCGCTCGAGCAGCCCGAGCCGCGCGTGGCGCTCGGCATTGCGTTGCGCGGCGTGGCGCACGCCGCGCTGGATCTCTCCGACGGCCTCGCGGGCGACCTCCTGCACATATTGAAGCGCTCGAACATGCGCGCGACCGTCGACGTGGATCTCGTACCGCGCTCCCCCGTTATCGATGCATTGCCGGCGGCCGCCCAGTTGCCGTGCGTCCTCGCCGGCGGCGACGACTACGAACTCTGCTTTACCGCGCCAGTCGAGGCGCGCGCAAAAATCCAACGCTCGGCCAAGCAGGTGGGCGTGCTCGTGACGCGCATCGGTACAATCGAGGGTCTTGCTGCTCTCACTGACACGCCCGCCATCGACTGGCGCAATCATGCCGGTCCCGTATCGTTTACGGCATCGGGCTACGACCACTTTCATGCAGACTGACCCGATCACCGAGACTATCGACGACAAACCGCGTCCCAAGCCAAAGCGCCGGACGAGCGCCCGCTTCATGCTGTCGCATCCGCTTCACATCCTGTCGCTGGGTTTCGGCAGCGGCTTGTCCCCGGTTGCGCCCGGCACCGTTGGCACATTGTTCGCGTGGGCGTCGTTCGTGGCGTTCAACCCGTATCTCACCGTTGCCGAATGGGCCGTGCTGATCGCCGTGGGCTTCGTCGCCGGGTGCTGGTTCTGCGGCTTCACGGCGAAGAAAATGGGTATCGAGGATCCGTCGCCGGTCGTGTGGGACGAGATCGTCGCGTTCTGGCTCGTGTTGCTGCTGGTCACGCCGGCCACGTTCACCGGACAGTTGTGGGCGTTTGTCGTGTTCCGCTTCTTCGATATGGTTAAACCGCCGCCCATCAGCTATTTCGATCGTCATCTGAAGGGCGGCTTCGGCATCATGTTCGATGACATCGCGGCCGCGTTTTTCTCGTTGCTCGTGATCGCGCTGTGGCGCATGACGATTTGATGCCGCGCGTTATCGATTCTCTCCTGCCCACACGATCAGCCCACTAGCGAGTCCCATCATGGCCACCGATAAAGTCGTCCACCAGCTCGCCATTCGTGCCGGCAACAAACTGCGTGATGAGCGCCTGATGCTCGCGACGGCGGAATCGTGCACGGGCGGCATGGTCGCGACTGCGATGACGGATATTTCCGGCAGCAGCGCGTGGTTCGAGCGGGGGTTCGTCACGTATTCGAATGCCGCCAAGACCGAGATGATCGGCGTGCCGGCCGACCTGATCGAGCGTCACGGCGCGGTGAGCGAGCCGGTTGCCAAGGCCATGGCAGAAGGTGCACTCAGGAACAGCCGGGCGCAGGTTTCGCTGTCCATTACGGGCGTAGCGGGTCCGGGCGGCGGTACGGAAACCAAGCCGGTCGGCATGGTTTCATTTGCATGGAGCAACCGGCTGCATACCTCTGTCGAGACGCAGTTGTTCAAGGGCGACCGCGAACAGATTCGCACCCAGGCAGCGGCGCATGCGCTGCGCGGTCTGCTCGAACTATTAGAACGAAGGGAACGGTGAACAAGCGGATGTTGGCTAGACAGGCAAAAACCGGAACCGCGAATCATGGGTGGGCGTGCTGATGCCGGCGTTTGCCTACGACACGGCTCAGATCATCAAATGGCTCGGCGCATCTACCGTGGCCAAGGCGCGCGGGTACGTCGACGAAGTCAGGCACCTGCACTGGGACAACGACGTTCTGCGTGCCGACGTGAAAGGCACCCAGCGCCAGCCGTATCACGTCGAAGTGAAGTTCCGTGACGACCGTGGCGCGATCTCAGCCCAAGGCCGCTGTTCGTGCCCGGTCGGATTCGGCTGCAAGCACGCTGCCGCCGCGTTGCTCGCGACCGCCAGCGACAAACCCGAGGAACCCGACTCAGTACGCGCCGAAGTCGCCGGCTGGCTTGAAGGATTTCGCTCACGGTTTGCATCGACACGCAGTACGGCTGCGAAGAAAACCACCGAAGCAAATGGCGCCCTGGCGCTCGCTTACGTGCTCGGCACGTCGCGCGTCATGCGCATGCCCGAGGTCGCGCTGCACAAGGTGCGCCTGAGTCCGGACGGCTCGCTCCAGACGCTCGACCGGCCCTGGACCAATCTCGACTCAGCGCTCGTCAAACAGCCGAAATTCGTCAGCGACGACGACCTGACCATTCTTCGTGCGCTGATCATCGGACGCACGCGCAACGACTTCGGCGGCTTCGCCCTGCACGGCGAAGAAGGCGCGGATTTGCTGCAGCGCATGCTCGCAACCGGACGCCTTTTCACGGCCACGCCTTCGTCGCGGGATGTGGGCGAACCGCGCCGGCCGTTGACGCAGGGCGAAGCGCGGCCGGGACGCATTGAATGGACGCCGGACCCGGACGACCGCGTGCGGCCCGTGCTGCAAACGGAGCCGGCATCGACCTTCGTCATCACGACCGAACCGTTGTGGTTCGCCGATGCCGAAACGCGCGAAGCCGGCATCGTCGACATGCCTCAGCCGGCGCGGCAACTCGTCGATTACCTCGCGATGCCGCCCATCTCGCTCGCCGAAGCGCCGCTTGTCGGCGCCATGTTGCGCGAGGTCGCGTCCGACCTGCCGCCGCCTCCGGGCCACGAAACGCTGAATCTACAGATCGTAGATATTGAACCGGTGCCCGTGCTCGTGCTCGACACGCAGTCCATTAGCGGAACATGGCGGCCGCGTGAGGAACGCACGGGGGCGAGCGTGCTGGATTTCGCCCTGCTGAGTTTCGATTACAGCGGCTTCAGCATCGACCCCACGCACGCCACTACGATCTTGCGCACGGAGTCCGGCGACATGGTCCAGGTGAAGCGCCGTCACGACGTGGAAACGCGGTATTCGAACCAGCTCTACGAGCTTGGATTTCGCAAGATTCCGGCGCACCAGCGCTTCGGACCGAAGGCCATTCCGGCCGGCGTGCTCGGCTTGCCGGCATCGGCCGCCTGGGCCTTGTTCACGAGCGACACCGTGCCGTCGTTGCGCGAGGACGGCTGGCGCATTTCCATGTCGCCGGAATTCCGCTTCGATTTCATCGAGATCGACGATATCCAGGGCACCGCGCACCACAGCACCGACGGCTGGTTCGACCTCGAACTCGGCATTGCCGTCGGGGAACGGAGCGTGCGGCTGGAGCCGCTGCTCGCCGACCTGTTCCAGCGCGACCGGCGCTGGCTGGCGGGGGCGATCGATTCGATTCCGGATGACGAAGGCATCGAACTCAACACCGATCTCGGCGAACGACTGCGGCTGCGTGCATCGCGGATCAAGCCGGTGGTGCGCGTGCTGATCGATCTGTTTGACACCCTCGGTACGCAACCGCTGCGCGTCTCCGAAAAAGACGCCGGCCGTCTGGAAGCGCTCACCGACACCGGCCGCTGGCAGTTCCACGGTGATGTCTCCATCCGTGAACTCGCGCAACGATTGCAGGAAGGACCGGGATTGCGTGAAGTCCCGGTCCCTCGCGGCTTGAACGCAGAGCTTCGCGTCTATCAGCGCGAAGGCCTCAACTGGATGCAGTATTTGCGCGAACGCAACCTGTCCGGCGTGCTTGCCGATGACATGGGACTCGGCAAGACCGTGCAGACGCTCGCCCACATTCTCGCTGAAAAGGAATCGGGCCGGCTCGACCGTCCCGCGCTCGTAGTGCTGCCGACTACGCTCGTTCACAACTGGCGAGAGGAAGCGAAGAAGTTTGCGCCCGATCTTCGCGTGCTCGACCTGCATGGCCCCCAACGCAAGGATCGCTTCGATCAGATCAGCGAGCACGATCTCGTGTTGACCACGTACCCGCTGTTGTGGCGCGACTTGGCCATGTTGTCGCAGTACGAGTATCACTTGCTGATCCTCGACGAAGCACAGACCGTGAAAAACGTCGCGACAAAGGCTGCCAAGGGGATTCGTGATTTGAGTTCGCGGCATCGGCTTTGTCTGACGGGTACGCCGCTTGAAAATCACCTGGGCGAGTTGTGGGCGCAGTTCGATTTCCTGCTGCCGGGATTCCTTGGCACGCAGAAAGATTTCACCAAACGCTGGCGCACGCCCATCGAAAAATACGAGGACCCGGTGCGCCGTGATCTGCTCGTGCGGCGGATCCGGCCATTCATGTTGCGTCGAAGGAAAGACGAAGTCGCGAAGGAATTGCCGCAGAAGACGACTATTGTGCGGACTGTATCGCTCGAGGGTTCGCAGCGGGATTTATACGAGACCGTGCGAATCGCGATGCAGGAAAAGGTGCGAATGGCGGTGGCCGATCAAGGTTTGGCGCGCAGCCATATCGTCGTGCTGGAGGCGTTGTTGAAGCTGCGTCAGGTTTGCTGCGATCCGTCGCTGGTGAAGCTCACGCGGGCGAAGCGCGTGGAGGAATCGGCGAAGCTTGATTTGCTGCTCGATATGCTGCCCGAGTTGCTTGAAGAAGGACGTCGCGTGCTGCTGTTTTCGCAGTTCACGGGGATGCTTGCGATCATCGCCGCCGCGCTCGATAAAGCCGGTTTGCCGTACGTGACGTTGACGGGCGATACACGTGATCGCGTGACGCCAGTGACGCGTTTTCAGGATGGCGAAGTGCCGCTGTTCCTGATCAGTTTGAAGGCGGGTGGAGTTGGGTTGAACCTGACCGCCGCCGATACCGTGATTCACTACGATCCGTGGTGGAATCCCGCGGCGGAGAATCAGGCGACGGACCGTGCGCATCGGTTGGGGCAGTTGAAGCCGGTGTTCGTGTACAAGTTGATCGTGGCGGGGAGTATTGAGGAGCGCATCGTGGCGATGCAGGACCGTAAGGCCGCTCTCGCCGATAGTATTCTGCGTGAGGACGCAGCGGCCGGGGCCAAGTTCTCGGCGGAGGATATTGAGGCGTTGCTGGCGCCGATGCCGCAGGGGTGATGTGTATTTTTTGGACGCTTTTTGGCGCCTTGGGCGGGGGGCGGGGGGCGGGGGGCGGGGGGCGGGGTCGGGGTCGGGGTCGGGGTCGGAGTGGGTGCCGGGTTGCTGCTTTTTAGGCTACCGCGCGTTTCGTTCTAGCTGATTTTTTTAGCACTATTAGCCACTGTCCGTGGCGGGACTTCATTTCTTTGTCCAACGGCGACAAAGAAACGAAGCAAAGAAAACGCCTCTCCACCGAGGGCTCATAAGTGTCCCGAGCGTGCACGTTTTAACTGTTTGGTACTTCAGAAGAACGCTCGACGCCATAACCACCAACAGTTGAACCCCTCCCCCTCCGAACACGGATACCCACACGCTTCGCCACCAGTAACTGTGGCAGTCAATACGGAAACCTCGCCAAGGCATACCAACGGCGAAGCCCATAACGGCTCCACAGCATCCTGAACCCGAGGCTTCGCGACCGGGATCCCTGGCAAGCACGGGCGCAACGGAACCAGTACAGCCACGCCCTCCGTTTGGGCGCCAGCGCGCGCAGCGCGGAGGCCTAATTAGCGGATTCCCACACTGGTGGCGAAGCGTGTGGGTTGCCGTGTTCGGAGGGGGAGGGTTTCAAGTGTTCTTGATTGCGGCGTCGAGCGTTCTTGTGAAGTACCAAACAGTTATCACTGCACGCTCGGGACACTTATGTGCCGTCGGTGGAAAGGCGTTTTCTTTGCTTCGTTTCTTTGTCGCCGTTGGACAAAGAAATGAAGTGCCGCCACGCACAGTGGCTAATAGTGCTAAAAAAATCAGCCAGATCAAACCGCGCGGTAGCCTAAAAAGCAGCAACCCAGCACCAACCGCAACCGCAACCGACCAAAAACCCCTCCCCGAGCGCCAGCGAAAACTCAAACCACTACAGTCTGCGCCTCCCCCACCCCAGACTCCCGAACCCGCCCGATCGCCCAAACCTGCTCCCCTGCCGCCGACAACATCCCCGTTGCAGCTTCGGCGTCAGCCGCATCAACAACAACGACCATCCCGATCCCGCAATTGAACACTCGATGCATCTCCGCATCAGCCACACCGCCGTGCTTCTGCAGCCACGAGAACAACGGCGGCAGCGGCCACGCCCGATGATCCAGCTCAACGGTCAAGCCATCGCGCAGAACCCGCGGAATATTCTCGACCAGCCCGCCGCCGGTGATATGCGCCATGCCCTTCACGGCCATCTGCGACATCAGCGACAACAACGGCTTCACATAAATATGCGTCGGCGCCATCAGTGCATCAGCAAGCGTTCGGCCATCAAAATCGGCATTCAGGTCCGGCTGCGCACGCTCGATGATCTTGCGCACCAGCGAATACCCATTCGAATGAATCCCCGACGAAGCCAGACCCAAAACCACATCGCCCGGCTTGATGGTCGAGCCATCGATAATCTTGCTCTTTTCCACCGCGCCAACCGCAAATCCCGCCAGATCGTATTCGCCATCGGGATACATGCCCGGCATTTCGGCGGTCTCGCCACCGATCAACGCGCAACCGGCCAGCTCGCAACCCTGCGCAATGCCCTGCACTACGGTCGCGGCCGTATCCACATCCAGCTTGCCGCAGGCGAAATAATCGAGGAAAAACAATGGCTCGGCGCCTTGCACGAGAATGTCGTTCACGCTCATGGCGACGAGATCCTGGCCGACGGTATCGTGCTTGTTCAGTTGAAAAGCGAGGCGCAGCTTGGTGCCTACGCCGTCGGTGCCGGACACGAGCACCGGCTCCTTGTAGCGTTTGGGCACTTCGAACAGCGCGCCGAATCCGCCGATCCCCCCCAACACGCCGTCGCGCATGGTTTTCTTGGCAAATGGCTTGATCCGGTCGACGAGCGCGTCGCCGGCATCGATGTCCACGCCCGCATCGCGATAGGACAAACCTTGGGCGGGTGCGCCCGTGCGCTCTGGGGCGGATTTCGGTTGATTCATGGGGGATCGGCGAGAAGGTCGGTAAAATGAGATTTTAACCGATGCTGGCCGTCCAACCTGATTTCTCGCAGTTCCCGGCCGCGGCTCCAAAGTACCGTTCCACCCCTTTTTGAGACTCACGCCTATCCGGCGGGTGTCTCGACCTTGCGCTCAATGCCTTTTGCACCGGTTCATGCCGGACATCAGCGAAGTTGAGCGCGCCGTTTTCAAGACACGCCCTGACGGAACCGATTGCCCGTGCAACGCCAACTGACGCTCGATCTCGGCACGCCGCCGCTCGCCACCTTCGACAATTTTTTCGCCGCCGGCAACCACGAGCTGGTCACGCGCCTGCGCGAACTCGAAGGCGCGCTCGCCACAGGGCCGGTGGCCGACCGGACCTTCTACGTCTGGGGCGAGGCGGGCAGCGGCCGCAGCCACCTGCTGCAGGCGCTGATGCACGAAGCCAACGGCCGCGCGCGTTTCCTGAGTCCGCAGGCGCCGCTCGCCGCATTCACCTTCGACCCGAAAGCCAACATCTACGCCGTCGATGACTGCGAACGCCTCTCGGGCGCGCAGCAAATCGCGCTTTTCAACCTGTTCAACGAGGTCCGCGCCCATCCTTCCAGCGCGCTCGTGGCGACGGGGAACGTGGCGCCGCTGGGGTTATCGGTGAGAGAAGACTTGCGCACGCGCCTCGGCTGGGGACTGGTCTTCCAGCTCACGCCCCTTTCCGACGAAAGCAAGGCCACCGCGCTGAAACACGCGGCGCGCGAACGCGGTATCGATCTGGCGGATGACGTGCCAGCCTACCTGCTCACCCATTTCCGGCGCGACATGCCAAGCCTGATGAAGCTTCTCGACGAACTCGACCGCTTTTCGCTGGAGCAAAAGCGCGCGGTCACCCTGCCCTTGCTGCGTACGATGCTCGCCAAAAAGGAAGATGAAGCGCCGCGCCCGCAAACCGAGCTTTTCTGACCCTGGACGGCAGGCACGCGCCGTCCCGACAGCCCGCCGAACGCTTCCACCCGCTTCAAGTAAAATGCGCTCCCATGAACCTAGCCCTATTTGATCTCGATCACACCCTCATCCCGACGGACAGCGACCACGAATGGGGTCGCTTCATGGCGAGGCTCGGTATTGTCGATGCCGAAAAGTTCGCGAAGCAAAACGACGCGTTCTACGCGCAGTACAAGGACGGCACGCTCGATATCCACGCCTACCTGAACGCCCAGCTTTCCCCGCTGGCGCGGCATCCGCGCACGCAACTGGACAACTGGCACGCGCAGTTCATGCGCGAGGTCATCACGCCGGCCATCCAGCCCGCCGCGCTCGAACTGGTGCGCAAACACCAGGAAGCGGGCGATCTCTGCTGTCTCGTGACCGCCACGAACGCGTTCATCACGGCGCCGATCGGCCAGGCATTCGGCATTGACGCGCTGATCGCCTGCGAGGTCGAAACGGTCGACAATATCCCGAACGGCGAGCTCACCGGCCGCCCCACGGGCACGCCGAGCTTTCGCGAAGGCAAGATCGTGCGTACCGAAATGTGGCTCGCTTCCATGGGAAAAAGCCTGGGCGACTTTGAACACAGCTACTTCTACAGCGACTCGCACAACGACATTCCTCTGCTAGAGAAAGTCACCGACCCGATCGCGACCAATCCCGACGACACCCTGCGCGCTCATGCGCAGTCCCGCGGCTGGCGCATCCTGGAAATCTTCTCCCCACGTGATTAAAAAACTCATCCGCAAGCTGTTCGGCCAGGAAAGCGCCAAAGAGGACGCTCCGGCGACCGCCCCGCTCGTTGCCGCGTCCGGCGACGATGTAAAACCTGCCCGCAAGACCACGCGCAAGAAGGCGGCGCCGGCCGAAGCCAGGCGCGATCCGAACGTGCCGGTGATCCTGTCGGCGGACGTGCATGGCATCGACCCGTCGCTGATCTCGAAGAACGCGATCCGTGTGACCGAAGGGCTGCAACAAGCCGGGCATCGGGCGTTCATCGTGGGGGGCGCCGTGCGCGACCTGCTGCTGAACGTGGCGCCGAAGGACTTCGACGTTGCAACAGACGCCACGCCCGACCAGGTGCAAAAACTGTTTCGCCGGGCGCGCATCATCGGTCGGCGGTTTCAGATCGTGCACGTGCAGTTCGGACAGGACATCATCGAGACATCGACGTTCCGTGCTCTCGTCGATACCCCCGCCGACGCGCCGCCGTCGCCACCTCCGCCACGTTTGAGACGCGGCGAGATGGACACGCGCACGCATGCAGTCGATGCCAGCGGCCGCGTGCTGCGCGACAACGTCTGGGGCGAGCAGCACGAAGACGCCACGCGCCGCGACTTCACGATCAACGCCATGTATTACGATCCGGCGACGCAAACCGTGCTGGATTACCACGACGGCATGGCCGACATCCGCGCGCGCTTGCTGCGCATGATCGGAGACCCCGCGACGCGTTACAGGGAAGATCCGGTGCGCATGCTGCGCGTGGTGCGTTTTGCGGCGAAGCTCGGCTTCGAGATCGAGACCGCAACCCGCGCGCCGATTGCGGAACTGGCTGATTTGATCAGCAATGTCCCGGCTGCGCGTCTCTTCGACGAGATGCTCAAGCTGCTGCTCTCAGGCCACGCGCTCGCGTGCCTGACGCGTTTGCGCGCTGAAGGTTTGCATCACGGTGTATTGCCTCTGCTCGATGTGATTTTCGAATCCACGCACGGCGAGAAATTCATCACGCTGGCGCTGACCAACACTGACGAGCGCGTGCGTGCGGGCAAAGGGGTATCGCCGGGGTTCCTCTTCGCCACGCTGCTCTGGAACGACATGCAGTCGCGCTGGCAGCAATACACGCTCGCCGGTGAATTCCCCGTGCCGGCGCTGCATCGCGCGATGGACGACGTGCTCGACATGCAGACCGAAAAGCTTGCTATCCACAAGCGGTTTTCATCGGATATGCGGGAGATCTGGGGCCTGCAACATCGGCTTGAAAAACGCTCCGGCCGCAGCGCGATGAAGCTGCTGGAACACCAAAGGTTTCGGGCGGGTTATGATTTCCTCCTGCTCCGGTGTGAATCGGGCGAACTGGATGCATCGGTTGGCCAGTGGTGGACGGATTTCATCGAAGGGGACGCTGCTGCGCGAGAGTCACTTGTTTCGCAAGGCGGGAAGGACCGGGCACCCAAGAAACGACGGCGGCGCAGCAGTAACGCCAAAAGCCGCAGGCCGGGTGACGGAATGGAGGGCGGCGCGAGTAGCGGGGACGCATCGGCTCGTGAAGAACGTGATGTGCGCGAAGAGCGCGACGTGCGGCACGGCGACGATTGACGCGGCCCGTGCGCGTGCTTTGCGCCTGCTTTGTGCGTGCTAGACAGCGCATTCGCGTCGTGTTTCGCCGAACGACAGTCGTAGGATTCATGCCATGACGGTAGCTTATCTGGGCCTGGGCGCAAACCTTGGCGATGCGCGCCAGACCCTGAAAGACACAGTCGTGTGTCTTGCTCAGCAACACACGATCAGCGTGCTCGCGAAATCGAGCCTCTATCGCACCGCGCCAATCGACGCTGGTGGCGACGACTACTTCAATTGTGTCGTCAAGATCGATACGACCCTGCCCGCGCGACACTTGCTGCGGCTGTGCCATTCCATTGAAGAGCACTTCGGGCGCGAGCGGCCATACCGCAACGCGCCGCGCACGCTCGACCTCGACATCCTGCTGTTCGGCGACTCATGCATTGAAGAAGCCGATCTCGTGATCCCGCACCCGCGTCTCACCGAACGCGCGTTCGCACTCGTGCCGCTGATCGAACTCGATAGCGAAGTGATCATCGCCCAGCGCGGCCGCGCCGATGCGTTCCTGGCATCGGTCGAAGACCAACGCATCGAAAAAGTGGCGACGCATCTGTGCCCGCTTTTCGCCTCCCGCTGCACATCCCGTCGCGAAGCCTGAACGCTCTCTCGCGCATAGCCTCACAACCACGAAAACGCCATGAGCACGCCGCTTACCGTCACCGCGCCGCAATTGCGCCCGCCGCACAGATACATAGCGATAGAAGGGCCGATTGGCGTCGGCAAGACCACGCTCGCGCGGCTGCTCGCGGAGCGCTGGTCCATGCGTACGCTTTTCGAGCGCCAGCAGGAGAATCCGTTTCTCGAACGGTTTTATCGCGACAACTCGCGTTACGCGCTCGCCACGCAATTGCAGTTCGCGTTGCAACGCGCGCAACAGGCTCAGGAAATCGGCGCGGCGCTCGTGGGCGGCGCAGGACATGTCGGGCAATCCGCGCTCACGCCGCTGATCACGGATTTCATCACCGAGAAAACCGCGCTGTTCGCACGGCTGACGCTGCCCGACGACGAGTTCGAGCTGTTCCGCGAGGTATCGAGGCGCTTCAATGCGCCGGCGCCGGCGCCCGATCTCGTGGTGTATCTGCAGGCCAGTCCGGAGGTGCTGTTCGCGCGCATCCAGAAACGCGCCGTGCCCATGGAGTTGCAGATCCCCGATGCCTACCTGCGCGCCCTCTGCGACGCCTACAATGACTTCTTCTATCACTACGACGCCACACCGTTATTGACGGTGAACGCCGAGCATTTGAACCCGCTGGAATCGGAAGCCGATCTGGCGCTGCTGATCGAACGTATTGAAACCATGCGCGGGCGCAAGGAATTCTTTGTCAAGGGCACGTCACTCTAAGTCCGTCCGGGCGGCGCGCCAGCGTGCCGTCTCTTATCTAGTCGATGTGGAAATTGCCATGGCGTATTTGCAGGAAACCAGCCGCACCGCGATCACCGTTCCGAAGCTTCGGACCATGCGCGAAGCCGGCGAAAAGATCACGATGCTGACGTGTTACGACGCCAGCTTTTCCGCGCTGCTCGACCGCGCGGGTGTGGACGTGATGTTGATCGGCGATTCGCTTGGCAATGTGCTGCAGGGCCATGGCACGACGTTGCCCGTGGTGCTCGATGACATCGCGTATCACACCGCTGCCGTCGTACGAGGTAACAAGAATGCGCTCGTGGTGGCGGACATGCCGTTCGGCACGGTCGGCTCACGCGAAGAGACTTACGCGAACGCCGTGAAGCTGATGCGCGCCGGCGCGCAGATGGTGAAGATCGAAGGCGGGGAATGGTCGGCGGAGATCGTGCGATTCCTGGTTGATCGCTCCATTCCGGTGTGCGGGCACGTCGGCTTGACGCCGCAATCCGTGCACGCGTTCGGCGGCTTCAAGGTGCAGGGCAAGACCGATGCCGGCGCCGACCAGATGCGTCGCGACGCGTTGGCGTTTCAGGAAGCCGGCGCGCAATTGCTGGTGATCGAAGCAGTGCCTACGTTGCTCGCGCGAGAGGTCACGGAACAATTGGTTATCCCGACGATCGGCATTGGCGCGGGTATCGATTGTTCAGGCCAGGTGCTCGTGCTGCACGACATGCTGGGGATCTTTCCCGGAAAACGGCCGCGTTTCGTGAAGGATTTCATGCAGGGCCAGCCGAGTATTTTTGCGGCTGTCGAAGCGTATGTTCAGGCCGTGAAGGAGAAGAGTTTCCCCGGGCCGGAGCATACGTTTTAGAAGCTATTAGCTCTTGCGTTTCAGACGCGCGGCCACTGCGCCGCGCAACGCGTTGCAGATCATCAGCGCTTCGGCGCGGTTCAAATCTTCGAGCGTCAGCGCGCGTTGTTCTGCTTCCAGCTCTTCCAGCAAAACGCCGCGCATCACGCCCGGCAGCAATCCCGCGCCGAGCGGCGGCGTTTTCCATCGGCCATCGCGCTTCAAGAATACGTTCGACCGCCCGCCTTCCGTCAGCTCGCCGCGCTCGTTGAAGAACAGCATATCGAACGCGCCATGCGTTTCGGCCTCGCGCCATGCACGGTCGTAATCCTCACGCGATGTCGTCTTGTGTTCGAGCAACGGATCATTGGAAGAGCGCGGCGCGAAGCCATATTCCGATGCCAGCAACACGCTCACCGTTTGCTCCGCCAACGGCGCAAGGAGCGCGCTCATTACGCTGATCTCGCCGCTTTTCGCCAATGCAATCCTGAGTCTGTACGAGGCGTCCTGTTCAAACCCGGCGCAGGTTTCATCGACAAGACTTTGCAGCGCAGTCCGGTCAAGCGGAAACCCGCACCACCTGGCGCTCGATGCCAACCGCGCCAGATGCCGGCCCCAATGGCGAATCCCGTCCTTCGTTGCGAATGTGGTCTCGAAGAGCTGGAAACCCGGATCGGAGCCAGTCAGGAATTGCGCTTTCAATTGGCACTCCTCGAATTCATCCGCGGCGACGCTGTCCAGCACAATACCCGCGCCGATACCCATCCTGCCCCGGCCATGCTCGATTTCAATCGTGCGGATCGGCACGGACAAACAGAAGTCATCACGCGCGTCCAGCCAGCCTATAGCGCCGGTATAAATACCGCGCGGCGTGCTTTCGAGCGCGTCGATCAATTGCATGGTCTTGTGTTTCGGCGCGCCCGTGATCGATCCGCACGGCAACAGCGCGCGCAGGATATCGGCGAACGAGGTGCGTGGCCGCGAACGCGCCTCCACGGTCGATGTCATTTGCCACACCGACTTGTACGCCTCGACCGTGAACAATTGCGGCACCCGGACGCTTCCGGTCACGGCCACGCGCGCCATGTCGTTGCGCAACATATCCACGATCATCACGTTCTCAGCGCGATTTTTCGGATCGTCTCGCAGCCATTCCGGGTCGGCGCTGCGCGGCGCGGTGCCTTTCATTGGCCGGGCGCGAAGTAAATCACCCTCACGTTCGATGAACAACTCCGGCGAGCACGACAACACGTCACGCCCGTCGGGCATCGCGATCAACGCGCCATAGCGTACCGGTTGCCGCTCCCTCAGCCTTCGGTACAACCCAATGGCCGAGCCGAACACATCGAACGCGAGACGGAATGTGTAATTGATCTGATACGAGTCGCCCGCCTGCAGCGCCTCCTGCACACCTGCGATGGCATGTTCGAACGCATCGGGCGTCACGCTCGATTCGATGTTCGCCACTCCCGCCACCGACGGCTGGTCAGCCAAACCGTTGTCGTTTTCAGCGAGCCACTGATCGGCCTCTTCCCGCGACAAAAACCTGCATTCGCGAAACAACAAAAAGCGCAGCGCGGCATTGCCGGGCTGCGCCAACTGCAGATTGCGGCCGAATTCGTAGTCCGCCAGCACGACCACGTGCAAACCGTCGTGCAGGTCTCGCCTGACGCTCGCGCACACGTCGTCCAGCTCTGCCGCTTCGTGACACGACCGTTCGCGCACGAAGCCGGCGTAAAGGCGACTCGACCGCCTTCCGGCGGTCGAGTCGCAATCGTCGAGCAGCGCGAAAACCTCGCCGCGTTGCTGCATGATCAGTGCCTCAATCGAAGAAACTCTTCACCCGATCGAACCAGCTCTTGCTTTGCGGACTATGACGCGAGCCGCCTTCCGTCAGCGAACGCTCGAACTGCTTGAGCAGGTCGCGTTGCTGATCGGTGAGCTTGACCGGCGTTTCGACCTGGACGTGCACATACAAGTCGCCGGCGATACTCGAACGCAATCCCTTGATGCCCTTGCTGCGCAGACGGAACGTCTTGCCCGACTGCGTACCTTCCGGCACCGTAAAGCTCGCGCGCCCGGCCAGCGTCGGCACTTCGATCTCGCCGCCAAGCGCCGCCGTGGTGAACGGAATCGGCATCTGGCAATGGAGGTCGTCGCCATCGCGCTCGAACACCGAATGCTGCTTGATGTGAATCTCGACGTACAAGTCGCCGCTCGGACCGCCGTTGATGCCCGGCTCGCCGTTACCCGACGAACGAATCCGCATGCCGTCGTCGATACCCGCCGGAATCTTAACCTCCAGCGTCTTCGTTTCCTTCACCTTGCCCGCGCCGTGGCAATGACCGCACGGTTCAGGAATGAAGGTGCCGGTGCCGTGACACTTCGGGCACGTTTGCTGGATGCTGAAGAAACCCTGCGACATTCGCACGGTGCCTTGTCCGTGACACGTCGGACATGTTTCCGGTTTGGTGCCGGCCTTGGCGCCCGAGCCTTTGCAGATCTCGCAATTCACCCAGCTCGGTACGCGAATTTGCGTATCGTAGCCGTGCGCTGCCTGCTCCAGCGAAATTTCCATGCTGTAGCGCAAATCTGCACCACGATAAACCTGTGGACCTGCGCGCCCGCGTCCGGCGCCTGCACCCGCGCCGCCCCCGGCCGCCTGCCCGAAGATGTCGCCGAATATATCGCCGAAGGCATCGGCGAACCCGCCGAAACCTTGCTGGCCAGCACCGGCCATGTTTGGATCGACGCCGGCATGTCCGTACTGGTCGTAAGCCGCGCGCTTTTGCGGATCCGAGAGCATTTCGTAGGCCTCCTTGGCCTCCTTGAAACGCTCTTCCGCATCCTTGCTATCCGGATTGCGGTCGGGGTGATGCTTCATCGCAAGCTTGCGATACGCCTTCTTGATTTCGTCGTCGCTCGCGTTCTTCGCGACGCCCATAACCTCGTAGTAATCCCGTTTCGCCATATCGGTTCAGCGCCACCGCGCCCGATCTTTTCGATCAGGCCGACAGCTCCCTCTTGGATGCCTGGAGTCTTGCGACTCATGTGATTTGTCGACGCTTCGCCTTTGTACGATTCGCCCGGTCAGCCTGTGACCGGCGACAATAATTCGCACAAAGCGCCGCGCCCTCTAAAAAACAACGTGCCCGGGGAGCCAATTGGCTCGCCAGGCGCGTTCTTCGTACTTGCGCTCAACTTCTCGCAAGACATCTTCCATCGCGGTCCCGCACGAAGTCGCACAAGACCGGTTCAACCTTCGCCGATGACACGCTTTCGCGATTCAATCGACTTAGTCCTTCTTCACTTCCTTGAAGTCGGCATCGACAACGTCGTCGTGCTGCTCCGGCGCCGCCTGCGCGCCTGCACCGCCCGCTGCACCAGCCGCCGCGCCCGCAGCACCTTGGGCTGCAGCCATGTCGGCGTACATCTTTTCGCCGAGTTTCTGCGACGCCGTGGACAGCGTTTCAATCTTCGCGTCAATGCTGGCCTTGTCGCTCGCCGTGCTCTTGAGCGCTTCTTCAAGATCCTTCAACGCAGCTTCGATCTGTTCCTTCTCGGCCGCTTCAATCTTGTCGCCGTACTCAGCCACGGCCTTCTTCGTGCTGTGCACCAGCGCGTCGCCCTGATTGCGCGAGTCGGCCAGTTCACGCAGACGATGATCTTCGTCAGCGTTCGCTTCAGCATCCTTCACCATCTTGTCGATCTCGGCGTCAGACAGACCCGAGTTCGCCTTGATGACGATCTTGTTTTCCTTGCCGGTCGCCTTGTCCTTCGCGCCGACGTGGAGAATGCCGTTCGCGTCGATGTCGAAGCTCACTTCGATCTGCGGCGTGCCGCGTGCTGCCGGCGGAATGCCTTCGAGGTTGAACTCGCCCAGCAGCTTGTTGCCTGCCGCCATTTCGCGCTCACCCTGGAACACCTTGATGGTCACGGCGCTCTGGTTGTCGTCGGCGGTCGAATAGACTTGCGCGTGCTTCGTCGGGATGGTCGTGTTCTTGTTGATCATCTTCGTCATCACGCCGCCAAGGGTTTCAATACCCAGCGACAACGGCGTCACGTCCAGCAGCAACACGTCCTTGCGATCGCCCGACAGAACCTGGCCCTGGATCGCGGCGCCAACAGCCACGGCTTCGTCCGGGTTCACGTCACGACGCGGTTCCTTGCCGAAGAATTCCTTGACCTTGTCCTGCACCTTCGGCATACGCGTCATACCGCCGACCAGGATGATGTCGTCGATATCGCCGACCTTCACGCCTGCGTCCTTGATAGCGACACGGCACGGTTCCATGGTGCGCTCGATCAGTTCCTCGACCAGCGACTCCAGCTTCGCACGCGTAATTTTCAGGTTCAAGTGCTTCGGACCCGACGCGTCAGCCGTGATGTACGGCAAGTTGATTTCAGTCTGAGCCGCCGACGACAACTCGATCTTCGCTTTTTCCGCCGCTTCCTTCAGGCGTTGCAACGCGAGCACGTCCTTCGACAGATCGACGCCTTGTTCCTTCTTGAACTCGCCAATGATGTATTCGATGACGCGCTGGTCGAAATCTTCACCACCCAGGAACGTGTCACCGTTCGTGGACAGCACTTCGAACTGCTTTTCACCGTCGACATCTGCGATTTCGATGATCGACACGTCGAACGTGCCGCCGCCCAGGTCATAGACGGCAATCTTGCGGTCGCCCTTTTCGTTCTTGTCCAAGCCGAACGCGAGCGCGGCTGCAGTCGGTTCGTTGATGATGCGCTTCACGTCCAGACCAGCAATACGGCCTGCGTCTTTCGTAGCCTGACGCTGGCTGTCGTTGAAGTACGCCGGAACCGTGATCACGGCTTCCGTCACTTCTTCGCCGAGATAGTCTTCAGCGGTCTTCTTCATCTTGCGCAGCACTTCAGCCGAGATTTGCGGCGGTGCCAGCTTTTGATCGCGGGCTTCGACCCAGGCGTCGCCGTTATCGGCGCGCACGATCTTGTAGGGCATCAACGCGATGTCCTTTTGCACTTCCTTTTCGTCGAACCGACGGCCGATCAGTCGCTTGACTGCGTACAACGTGTTTTTCGGATTTGTCACCGACTGACGCTTTGCCGGCGCACCAACGAGGATTTCGTTGTCGTCGACATAAGCAATGATCGACGGCGTGGTACGCGTACCTTCCGCGTTTTCGATCACTTTGACGGTGTTGCCTTCCATGATCGCCACGCACGAGTTCGTCGTGCCCAGATCGATACCAATGATTCTGCCCATTTTTATCACTCTCCTGACTTTGATCGCAGCGCATCCGGTTTTGCGTTTTCAACGTGTTTATCGTTCAAAAAC
This sequence comes from Burkholderia sp. PAMC 26561, assembly GCF_001557535.2. Lineage (NCBI taxonomy): Bacteria > Pseudomonadati > Pseudomonadota > Betaproteobacteria > Burkholderiales > Burkholderiaceae > Burkholderia > Burkholderia sp. PAMC 26561. Next base: position 1,808,622 of record NZ_CP014306.1, on the reverse strand, counting down.
GCTTCTCGATGCCCAAAATTTAACCCTGTACGCCAAATAAGAGCGTTCGCATCGTTTTCAAGACCAAAAACCGACGCAACCTCATTTTTTTTATCCTGACTGCAACTTTTTCGGGGAATCGGCTCACGCCTTCGCGCCGAGCATCCGGATCTTCTCGCGAGCAGCTTCCACAGCGGCCTTGAACTGCCCAAGTCCATGCCATCCGGTCGCGCGCCCAAGGCGCTTGCCGCGGTAAAAGAAAAACCACGTCGGCACGCCATGCAGCATGAAACGCCGGCCAAGGTCCCGGTGCTCGTAGACATTGCTGTGAAACCATTTCAAACCGAGCGCCCGGATCTCATCCGGCTTGGCGAGCATCGCTTTCTTGGCAATCTCGCAGTTGAAGCACTCGAAACCCCAGAAAAACACCACAGCCAACTCGTCTCCCGCCGATACCAAGCCGGAATCGAACGTCTCGGCGCTCAATTCCTGCATCTCGAAAACGGAAAACGCAGTCGCATCGACGGAGATGTTGGCCATGACAAAGGTGATTTCAGCCTGACGATGTCTATTTCGGCGCGGCGACGGTCACGAGCGCCGGTCGCAAGACGCGGTCCGCGATCACGTAGCCTTTTTGCAGCACCGTGACGACCGTGTTCGCTTCCTGGTCGGCCGGAACCATCGAAATCGCCTGATGACGGTGCGGGTCGAATTTTTCGCCTACCGGATTGATTTCGACCACGCGCCCTTTTTCAAGCGCACCGGTCAACTGGCGCAGCGTCAACTCGACGCCTTCGCGAACTTTCGCAAGATCGGTCGATGAGTGCGCAAGCGCAGCTTCCAGGCTATCGAGCACGGGAAGCAGGTTTTCCGCAAAGTTTTCGATCGCGAATTTATGCGCCTTCTGGACGTCTTCCTGCGCCCGGCGCCGCACGTTTTCGGTTTCGGCTTTCGCGCGCAGAAACTCTTCCTGCAACGCTGCAGCCTTGGCCTGCGCTTCGGCGAGCAGAGCTTCGGTTTCGTTCACGTCGCCCGCTTCCGTCGCAAAAGCTGCGTCTGCCGGGTTCGGCTGCTGGGTATGTTGAGCCGCCGTTTCGTCGCCGGGCGTGGAATTCTGGCTCGCGGAGTTGTCTTGCGTGTTTTCCATGTCGCTTGAGATTTTTGCTAAGGATGAAAACGGATGAAATCGAAAGCACCGTTGCGGTTTCGATCCATCGGAAAGCTGCCGATGATACCTGCCGCGCCAACGTTGCTAAAACACCACGGTTGTATCGGCAGGTAGCACGAATGAATCGAGGCACGTCGATGCTTGCCCTGAAAACGTACTTGAGGCTGGCGTGAGCGTTTTCAAGGGGTTGCACGCGGTTTTCGGCGTCGTTTCTACAGTCCGGAAACGGCCCGTTACAACCATTTTCAGCCGGTGATCAGATTGAGATTGAGCCGGACGATCACGTCACCTACACTTCGATCATGTCTTCGGAAGCACTAGTTAACCCTAATCTTACGAAAGCCAGATTCCAAGTTGTTTATTCGCTGAAGTGAGCTGTTGAGCCAATGTCAGCGTCCGTATTTCGAGCCGTTTGCGTTGCCACGAGGAGTGCCATGAAACTGACCTTAGCTATTGCGGTGGTCGCATTGGTACTCGTTGGCGGCACAACGACTATCTGCATGTCGGGCGCGGTGAACGATCACAACGTGGAGTATGGCGGCGTGTCCGCCACCATGGAAAGCCTGTTTAGTCAGCACCTGAAAGTTTGTCGATAATTCGCCGGTCCCGTTTGGTCGGCCGGCCTTGCAGCGCGGCCGCCGGTTCCCGGTACGTCTTTCTGCGCTCGCTCTCCGCCACGCGCTTCTCCCGGCCTGAATCTGTTTCCTTATAAAGCGTCTGCGCAACCGTTGCCGGACCGCGTACTTCACAGATCCCCACCACGTCCACTTGCCAGAGCACGTGCTCGATTTCGATCTCCACCAGATCGCCGACCCGCACGTCCTTCGATGGCTTCACGTTCGCGCCGCCAATCCGCACGCGACCCTTCTCTACGGCATCGCTTGCGAGCGAACGCGTTTTGAAAAAACGCGCCGCCCACAGCCATTTGTCGATACGAAGGCGTGCGCTGGAATCGGTTGAGATGGCGTAGTTCATGGCTCGAACCTTATGCAGCGGCGCTCAAGGCTTGTGGCGTCTGAACCGGCCAGCCTTGCAGATGCTGCGCGACGATTTCCCCGAGCGCCTTGATCCACGCCGGCGATGCATTCAAGCAGGGGATCCGGTGAAACTCCTTGCCGCCGGCCTTCAGGAAGTCATCGCGCACTTCAATGCCGATTTCTTCGATCGTTTCCAGGCAATCCGACGTGAAGCCCGGGCAGAACACGTCAACGCGCTTCGCACCGGCGGCGCCCAGTTCGGCGAGCGTAGGAGCCGTGTACGGTTGCAACCATTCAGCGGGACCAAACCGCGACTGGAATGTCACGCGGCATTCGACCGGCGAAAGCCCGAGTGCCGCCATCAACAATGAACCCGTCTGTTGACACTGGTCGTGATACGGATCGCCGAGGTCCATCGTCCGTTTGGGAACGCCATGAAAGCTGAGCACCAGTCTGTCGCCCGAAGCGAAGTCCGGCTGCCCGTGCTGGCGCCAGTATTCGCGAACCTGCTCGACCAACGCGCCGATATACGCCGGATGGTCTGCGTAATGGCGAATCGTGCGCAATTCCGGCTGATTACGTACGCGCCGCAACGCATTGAACGCATCGTCAAAGGCGGTTGCCGTGGTCGATGACGAATACTGCGGGTACATGGGCACGAGCAACACGCGCTCAGCGCCTTCCAGCTTGAGCTGGTTCAGCATCGCAGGAATGCCTGGCGAACCGTAGCGCATCGCGTAATCGACGATTACATGGTAGTCGTTCACGGCAAAGAGTCGCCGTAGCCCCTCGACCTGCTTTTCCGTATAGACGCGCAGCGGCGAGCCTTCCGGCAACCAGACCTGAGCGTATTTCTTCGCCGACGCACGGCCGCGAAACGGCAGGATTGCCAGGCGCAGGATGACCTGCCACGCAATTGCGGGAATCTCCACCACGCGCGGGTCCGACAAGAACTGGGCGAGGTACTTGCGCACCGCTTTCGGCGTGGGCGCGTCCGGCGTGCCGAGGTTGATCAGCAGCACGGCAACGCGATGCGAAGCGGAAGGCTGCGAGGGCAACTCGAGGTCGTAGCGCATATAAGAGAAGCTCGGCAAGCCAGCGTGATTGAGTAAAACCCATTATAGCGGCGCGTTTCGGAACGCAACATCGGCCGATCGGCCTAGTGGCGCGGCGGCTTCGCACGGGGCAAGATGAGTTGTCGGACGGGGGATTGCGGGATTTTCCCCCTTCGGAACCGGCTTATTGTTGACTGAGCGAGAGGGACAAGAGCCGCGCGGTGATATCGACGATTGGAATGACGCGGTTGTACGCCATGCGTGTAGGTCCGATTACACCGAGCGTGCCGACGATCTTCCCGTTCACCTCGTATGGCGCGGTCACCACGCTCATTTCCTCGATCGGCACGAGATTCGACTCGCCGCCAATGAATATCTGCACGCCCTGGGCGTGGCTCGACACGTCGAGTAATTGAAGGAGACTCGTCTTTTGATCAAATACGTCGAAAAGCTTGCGCAGCCGCGCCATGTCGGAGGAGAGGTCCGCCACTTCCAGCAGATTGCGTTCGCCGGAAATCAGCAGGGTCTCGCCGGGATCGGTCTCGTCCACGCTCGCGGCCACCGCTGCCTGCATCAGCGTTGTCATGTCGCCGCGAAGCGCGTCGATTTCCTCGCGAAGTCGGCGGCGTACTTCGTCGAAGGACAAGCCAGCGAAATTCGCGTTGATGTAATTCGACGCCTCGGTGAGTTGCGACGGCGAATAGTCACGCTGGGTCGCCATGATGCGGTTCTGAACGTCACCTTCGGGTGTGACGATGATCAGCAGAATGCGTTTGTCCGACAGCCGCATGAACTCGATCTGCTTGAACATATGGCTGCGGCGCGGCGTGAGAATGACGCCCGCGAATTGAGAGAGGTTAGAAAGAACGCTCGCGGCAGCAGCCACGATCTTTGCCGGTTCGCCGCCTTGCAGCTTGATCTTGACCGCGGAGGTCATGGCTTCGTCGTCGGTGGTTTCGACGGTCAGCATGGTATCCACGAAGAGCCGATAGCCGCGTGGCGTGGGAATCCGGCCCGCCGACGTGTGGGGACTCACCACCAGCCCGAGGTCCTCCAGGTCCGACATCACGTTGCGGATGGTGGCGGGACTGAGCTCGAGGCCGGAGTAACGCGACAGCGTGCGAGAACCGACCGGCTGACCTTCTGCGATATATCGCTCGATCAGCGTTTTGAGGAGGGTCTGGGCACGTGGGTCTAGCATGGGGAAATTTTAGCTCAACGTGGTTGGAGCAGCGAACGCGGTGACTGGAGGAACAAGAGCAACCCGCCCTTTTTCATTCGTCCGTCATCAATTCATGTTGCACATCATTCTAACGAGAATTAACTGCCGCGCCGGACCTTACCGTAACGGGACAGCCCCGGTAACAAGCCGGATCGGGTCCAAAGGTAATCCCGACGCGGCCCGCGGTTCTTTTCGACACTCACCTATGGTGTAATGCCGCCATGGATATTGGCACCCAATTCAAGACCGTCGCGCTCGTAGGGCGCAACAATACGCCCGGCATCAGGGAGCCGTTGACGGCGCTCGCCGCCTGCATCGCGAAGCGCGGCTTCGACGTCGTGTTCGAAGCCGATACGGCGCAGGAAGTCGGCGTGACCGATTATCCGGCGTTGACCACGCCCGAGATCGGCGCGCGCGCGGACGTCGCGGTCGTGCTGGGCGGCGACGGCACCATGCTTGGCCTCGGGCGGCAACTGGCGCCGTACCGGACGCCTCTGATCGGCGTGAACCACGGTCGGCTCGGCTTCATCACGGACATTACGCTTGCCGAAATGCAGGAACTCGTTCCGCAAATGCTGGGAGGCAGTTTCGAGCGCGAAGAGCGGACCCTGCTCGAAGCGCGCATTGTCCGGGACGGCCAGCCGATCTACCACGCGCTGGCGTTCAACGACGTAGTGGTGAACAGAAGCGGCTTTTCGGGCATGGCGGAACTGCGTGTTTCCGTGGACGGGCGCTTCATGTACAACCAGCGCTCGGACGGACTGATCGTGGCGACGCCAACCGGTTCGACCGCCTACGCGCTGTCTTCCTCCGGACCCATTCTTCACCCGCAACTGGGGGGATTCGTGCTCGTACCCATTGCGCCGCATTCGCTGTCCAATCGGCCAATCGTGCTGCCGGACGACTCCCAGGTCGATATCCAGATCATCGGCGGGCGTGATGTGAACGTGAACTTCGACATGCAGTCATTCACTGCCGTCGAGCTGAACGACACAATCGAAGTGCGGCGATCGCGGCATACCGTGCCAGTGTTGCATCCGGTGGGTTATAGCCATTACGCCACGCTGCGCAAGAAGCTGCACTGGAACGAATATCCTTCGCACGAAGACGTTTCGAAACTCTAAACACCCATGCTCCGTCATTTATCGATTCGGGACTTCGTCATTGTTTCTGCGCTCGACCTCGAGTTCGAGCGCGGCTTCACCGTGTTTTCGGGTGAAACCGGCGCGGGGAAATCGATTCTTATCGATGCCCTTGCACTTACGCTTGGCGCCCGCGCCGACGCGAGCATCGTGCGTACGGGTGAGGCACGCGCCGATATCACCGCGGAGTTTTCAACGCACGCGCAGGTCGTGCAGTGGCTCGACGAACATGCGCTCGCAACCGGCGACGGCGACACGGTGATGCTCCGGCGCGTCGTGGATTCCGGCGGCCGCTCGCGAGCGTTCATCAACGGGACGCCGGCCACGCTCGTGCAGTTGCGCGAGCTGAGCGAAATGCTCGTCGACATTCACGGCCAGCACGCGCATCAATTGCTGATGCGTCCTGACGCGCAACGCGAACTCTTCGATACCCACGCCGGCCTGCTCGAAACCGCGCAGAAAGTGGCGCGGACACATCGGGTCTGGCGCGACGCTGCGCACGCGGTGGAACTCGCGCAAAACCGCGACCGCGAGTTGCAACTGGAGCGGGAGCGCCTGGCGTGGCAACTGAGCGAACTCGACAAGCTCTCGCCGCAGCCCGGCGAATGGGAAGATGTCAGCGGGGAGCATCACCGGTTATCGCATTCGGCCAGTTTGATCGATGGCGTGCAAGGCGCGCTGAACGCGCTGTCCGAATCCGACGAAGCCATGATCACGCAACTTGCCGTGATCGTGTCGAAGCTGCGTGGTCTCGCTGATATCGATCCCGCACTTGCCGATGTCCTGGCGTCGCTCGAACCCGCCGAGATCCAGTTGCAGGAGGCGTCGTATTCGCTGTCGCATTACGCGCAGCGGCTGGAACTCGATCCGAACCGTCTGGCGCAGGTCGAGCATCGGATGGATCAGTTGCATTCGGCCGCGCGCAAGTTCCGCATGCAGCCGGAGGCGTTGCCCGAGGAACATGCGGAGCGCCGCCGCCAGTTGGCCGCGCTCGACGCCGCCGCCGATCTCGACGCGTTGCGCGCCGCCGTGACGAAGGCGAAGGAAGCTTATCTGGCTGAAGCGACGGTGTTGTCGAAGGCGCGCGCAAAGGCCGCGAAGTCGCTCGGCAAGGCGGTTACGCAGGGGATGCAGGAATTATCGATGGCCGGCGGAAGCTTCGAGGTCGCGCTCGTGCCGCTCGCCGAAGGCGGCGCGTACGGGCTCGAGCAGATCGAGTTCCGCGTGGCCGGTCACGCCGGCGTGACGCTGCGGCCGCTGGCGAAGGTTGCATCGGGCGGGGAACTCGCGCGGATCAGTTTGGCATTGGCGGTGATTGCAAGCACGGCGAGCCCGACGCCCACGTTGATTTTCGACGAAGTGGACACGGGAATTGGCGGCGGCGTAGCGGAAGTCGTCGGGCGGTTGCTCCATCAACTTGGACGCGACCGGCAAGTGCTGTGCGTCACGCACTTGCCGCAAGTCGCGGCGCGCGGCGATCATCACTTCCAGGTGGCGAAAGCCGGCGATTCATCGGGCGGTACGGTCAGCACGGTTACGCCTCTGGATAAATCGAAGCGCGTGGAAGAAGTCGCACGCATGCTGGGCGGACTCGAGATCACGGCCACCACGCGCAAGCACGCGAAGGAAATGCTGGCGGCGTGAATCAGCGCGTAGCATTAAAACTCAACGATTTGCGCTCGTGGCAGACTAACCTAAGTTAGCTAAGGCCAAGGAGCTTATTGAGGATGAGGAAAACGAACTACTCTTCAGTGCGGCCAGCGTCTGGGAAGTGGCAATCAAGAACGGGCTGGGAAGACCCGACTTCAAAGTCGATCCGCATCTGTTTCGCCGGGCGCTGCTGGACAATGGCTACATCGAATTGGTGATCAGCAGCGCGCACACTGCGGCAGTCGCCAACTTGCCCGACCACCACAAAGATCTATTCGATCGGCTGCTGATTGCGCAAGCAACGGTCGAGGGCATCACCTTGCTGACCAATGACGAAACGGTAGCTGAGTACAAAGCGAGCCCGATTCGCCTGGTCAAGTAAACGCCGCTACTCGTACTACCCAAACACCCGCGCCCAAAGCCCGCTCACTGCCTCCCTCTCGGCTGCGACCACGTCTGGCTCGACCCGCGCCTTTTCCATGCCATCTAGCCGCAGCGTGTGCTGCAACTTCCTGTACCGCCGATAAGCCGCCGCCACCGTTTCCGCTTCTTCGTCACTCATCACGCCAAAGCGCGCGGCATGTCCCAGCAGGGAGATATTGCCGAGATTGCGCACGAACTCGCCGTCCTCGCGTGAGTGCAGCAGCACCCAGAACTGCACGATGAACTCGATATCCACCATCCCGCCGCGATCGTGCTTCAGGTCGAAGAGCTTGCTCTTGTTCGGATGGCCGGCGTACACGCGCTCGCGCATCGCGACGATCTCCTGAGCGAGGGCATTGGCGTCGCGCGGCATGGTCAGGACGTGGGCGCGAATCTCTTCGAAGCGCGCGCCAATTTCGGCATCGCCGGCGCAATAACGTGCGCGCGACAAAGCCTGATGTTCCCAGACCCACGCCGTATTCGCGGCATCGCCTTCACGAATCTGATAGCGCCGGAACGACTCCACGCTCGTCACCAGCAGACCGGATTCGCCGTTTGGACGCAGGCGCAGATCAACGTCGAACAAGGTGCCGGCGCCGGTCGCCGTGGTGAGCCACGTCACGAGGCGGCGAGCGAACATGGCGTAGATATCGCTGGCGGAATCGTCGGGGTCGTCGTGGAGGAAGATCAAATCCAGGTCCGACGCATAACCCAGCTCCTTGCCGCCGAGTTTCCCGTATGCGATCACAGAAAAGCGGGGCACCTCTCGATGCCGCTTCGGAAACTGCGCCCAGACCGTTTCGATGGTGACATCGAGCACGGCATCGGCCAGCGCCGACAGCAGGTCGCTCACGTGCTCGACCGTGATCTTGCCGCTCAGATCAATCAGCAGAATGCGGAACACTTCGGCCTGGTGCGCGTGGCGCAGCAGGTCCATTTGCTGTTCGGCGCCATCGGCGGCGGCCATTTGCGCGCGCAAGGTCGTGCGGAATTCCTGCCAGTCGAACGGGCTGGAAATGACTTCGTCGTCAAGCAATTCATCCAGGAGTTGCGGATGGCGGATCAAATATCCCGCGGCCCAGCGCGATGCACCCAGCACCGCCAGCACCCGCTCCAGCGCGGCCGGATATTCGGTCAGGAGCGCGAGATACGCGCCGCGCCGGCTGACCGCTTCGAGCAAATCGAACAACCGCGCGATCGTGTCGCCGCGCCGCTCGGGCGGTTGCGCTCGCTGCGCGGCTTCGAGCGCGCGTTGCGCAATGATGTCGAAGCGTTCGCGGCTGCGCTCGGGCAGGCCTTCGTATCGTGTCGATGTCCACACGCTGCGCAAGCGCGCGAGCACGGCGGGGGCATCGGTAAATCCAAGTTCCGTCACGCGTTCGCGCAGTTGTTCCTCAGCGCTGTCGTCGGCGAGCGCGCTGCTCCAGACCCACGAAGCCGCCGAATCCTCCGCCACGCCGCAACCGCCGTCGCCGTTCACCTTGTCGGCGAAAGTCTGGTCGAATTGATATTCGACGCGCGCCCGATGCGCTTCCAGCGCGTCCTTGAGCGCTTCGTAACTGGCGAAGCCCATTGTTTCGGCAAGCACCGCGCGGTCCTCCGGCGAGACCGGCATGGCGTGCGTCTGTGCATCGTTTCTATATTGCAAGCGGTGTTCGAGCTTACGCAGGAAGAGGTATGCCTCGGTGAGCTCGGCGCAGACGGCGGGCGCGATCAGTCCGTACGCCACGGCTTTCTCCAGCACGGACAAAGTCGGACGAATCCGCAGATCGGCAAGCTGGCCGCCCCGGATCAACTGGAAAACTTGCGCGCTGAATTCGATCTCCCGGATTCCGCCGCGGCCGAGCTTGATGTCGTCGGCCTTATCGGGGCGCATGGACGCACGGCGCTGTGCTTCCTGGCGAATCTGGACATGCAGCGACCGGATCGCGCTGATCACGCCGTAGTCCAGATACCGCCTGTATATGAATGGCGTGGACAGCGCCTCGAGTTGCCTGGCGAGCCGTTGCGCCGCTTCGCTTTCGCCCTCGGAAACCAGCCGCCCCTTGATCCATGCATAGCGCTCCCATTCGCGGCCCTGCACGTAAAAATACTCTTCGAGCATGCCGAGTCCGCAGGCCAGCGGACCGGCATCGCCGTTCGGACGCAGGCGCATATCGACACGAAACACATAGCCATCTTCCGTCACTTCAGCCAGCGCGCCGATCAGCTTGCGCCCAAGCCGCGTGAAATATTCTTGCGTCGATAAAGCCGCGCGTTCCCCGCCCGTCGTCTCGCCATCGTCCTCATAAACGAAGATCAGGTCGATATCCGATGACACGTTCAACTCGCGTCCGCCAAGTTTTCCCATGCCGACAACGCCCAACGTCAGGCGCTGTCCGTCCTGTCCGCGCGGCTCGCCGAAGGTGGTCTCCAGATCCGCCGACAAAACCGCCAACGCCCGCCGAATGGTCAGCTCCGCGAGGTCGGTCATGGCGCCGGTGACTTCCGCGACGTCGGCGAGACCAGCCAGATCGCGTTCCATCACCGTGCAGAAAACCTCTCCACGAAGCCTGCGCAACGCGGTCTTGAGCCGGGCTTCATCGAACCGGGCACCGCCTGCACACACGTCGCACAACGCGTCCAGACGCTCCTCGATCCACGCGCGCCGGACCGGCGCCTTCGACCATTGCGCGATGTGCGCCGGCAGTTCGGGACGCGCGGCGTAGAGGCGCGCCGCGTAGTTGGAGGCGCTGGAACTCAGCAAGGATGCTTCGGTCATGGAAAGTCGGGCTCGGTCATTGCTCTGCAAACATGTCCGGCTCGTTGCCGGGGCTTTTGTAACAAAGTGCGCAGAAGACGGGAAAGGTCCATCCGGCGCGGCTCAGCGGGCGCATCGTAGCGTCTCTCCGCAGTTTTTTGAACTGCGCGCTGTGTTACATTTCAACGTCAAATCTCGAAAACCTACCATATCGCCGATCCGCCGCCGCATGTCCGACCAAAAGGAATTTGCCGACCTGCCAGAAGCTGTACCAATGAAGCTTGGCGGTCGAGTCGAGCGCGTTTTGACGCGGGCGCTCAAAGTCCTTCTGGTGCTGGTCGCCGTGGTGTATTTCGCGGTCGCCGGTATCTATCTGGTCTTGCGTTACGCCGTGCTGCCTCAGATCGATGCGTTCAGGCCGCGCATCGAGCAGATGGTATCGGCGAAAATTCATGCGCAATTGCGCCTTGGACGGATCACCGCGAAATGGTCCGGCCTGCAGCCTTCCTTCGATATAGACAACCTGCGCATCGACGCCGCCGACGGTTCACCCGGCGTCGCTGTCCCGCACGCGAGCGCGACGGTCGCGTGGCGTTCGCTGCTCGGGCCCATCCCGGTGCTCTCGAACCTGACCGTCGATGGACCCGACGTCATCATTGCGCGTAACAAGGACGGCACGTTCAGCGTGGCCGGCGTGCCGATCCCGGCCAAACGCACCGGCAACAATACGTTCATGACCTGGCTGTTGAGCCAGCAAGCCATCGTGCTGCGCGACGGCACGTTGCGCTGGCATGACGCGCAGCGCGGCGCGCCGGAACTTGCGCTCAAGCGCATCAAGCTCGCGATACTCACCGATGGCAATCGCCACCGCCTCGCGCTTCAGGCGCCGCCGGATGGCGACGTGCTGCATGGTCCGCTCGATTTCCGCGCGGATTTCACCCATACGCGGTTCAGCACGGCGGGCCGTCCGGAGAACTGGACGGGAGACGCGTATTTATCGACGGGACCGGTCGATCTACCCACGCTCGCGCACTACGTGAAGATGCCGTTCGCGACCTACAGCGGCCGCTTCGATAACCGCATCTGGCTCGACTTTGCAGACGGCAAACTGAAGACGGCGGGCGGCGACCTGACGGGTTCGGACATCGCGCTGCGCGTGCGCCCGACGCAGCCGCGCCTCGACATGCCCATCGCGAAATTCAATTGGGATCTCGGCTTCCAGGACAACGAATACACGCTGCATCTCGCCAATCTGCAAGCCGAGCTCGGCCAGAAACCGATGCCCGACGGCACGCCCGTGTCCCGGTTGCTTGCCATGCACACGCTTACCGGCAGATACCGCGCGGCGTCCGTGAATCTCGGGCAGAAGTTCGGCGTGTCGGGCGATTTCGTGGATCTCGGCATTCTTGGCGAATTCATGCGCGCGCTGCCGTTGCCGTCGAAGGTGCAGAACGACCTGATCCGCTTCGATCCGCGCGGACAGATTGCCAACTACACGCTGGAAACCGAACGTCCCGCGCCGACCACACCTGCTCAGGCGCAGGCGCAACGCGAAAAAGGCACAGAGCCGCCTACGCGTTACACCGTCAAGGGGGACCTTCGCGGCGTGAGCGTGCTGGCGCAGGAACCGCCGCCGGGCCTGACGGTGAACAACCATCCGCGCGCCGGGATTCCAGGCGTGGAAAACCTGTGGGGCAGGATCGACGCAGACCAGGACCACGGCAGCGCGGTCATCGATACAAAAAATACCGCGATCACGCTTCCCGGCGTCTTCGACAACCCGCGCCTCGTCATGGATCAGATCGATGGCCGCGTGACCTGGACCGTCGCCAACGCCCCCGGCAAGCCGCACAAGGCGATCACGGCGCATATCGACAATCTGCACGTGAAGAACGCCGACGCCGAAGCCCGCGCCACGGCCGATTACAAGAACGAAGGCGAAGGGCGCGGTTCGCTCGACCTGAAGGCGACGGCCGAGTATCTGAAGGTGACGAGCCTCACCCACTTCTTGCCGACGAGCATCAGCGAGAAGCTGCGCATGTATCTCGGACACGCGTTGCAGGCGGGCGTCTCGCGTAATGGCACCATCGAGATTCATGGCGACCTGACGAAATTTCCCTATTCCCGTTTTCCCGATGCCGGCAAGTTCCGCATCGTCGCGCCGTTCACCGGCGGCAAGTTCGAGCCCACGCCCTACCCGCCCAAGACCATGGCAAACGGCACGCCGAATCAATGGCCGGCCTTTGATGGTATCGACGGGACGTTTCATCTGGCCGAAAACAAACTCGGCTTCGATATCACGCGCGGTCATTACCTGGGCATAGGCGTGCGCAAGACCACGGGGCGCATTGAAGACCTGGGAAATCGTGAATCGAAACTGATCATCGATGCCGACGCGCACGGTCCGATCACCGACATGCTGCGCTATGTAGAAGACAGTTCGCTCGGCTCGCTCTCGCAACATGTCGCGACCAAGATCCACGCGACCGGCAATGCCGCGCTCGCGCTGCAATTGCAGATTCCGCGCGTCGCGCCGCCGCCCGGTCAGCGACAACGCGTGGGTTACAAGGGCTCGCTCACGTTCGCCGGCAACGATCTCGAATACGAGGCGTTTCCGCCCCTGTCGAATCTGAGAGGCCGCGCGAGCTTCGGAGAAAAAACCGCATCGCTTGATGGCATCACCGGCAAGTTCCTCGGCGGCGACGTGCGCGGCACGGGCGGCGTGAAACCCGACGGCAGTTATGCATTCGATGTCACTGGCCGTATCGGTGCGGACGCGGCCCAAAGCCTGAACCTGCGCAATCAGGCGCAGACGGTGGCGCTGCTCAAACACCTCAGCGGCACAGCGCCTTACGACCTGCGCGTGCGCGGCGTAAAAAACGCGTTGCCGCGCGTTGAAGCGAACTCCGATCTGACAGGCCTCGGCCTCGATTTCCCTGCGCCGTTCAACAAGGCCCAGGGCGCGCCGATGCCCTTCACGTTCACCTTCGCGCCCGTCGCCGGATCGCAGGTGGAACACGATGCAAAGCTCACGCTCGGGCCCGTCAATGCGCACTACCTGCTCAAGCGCGAAGGCAAGGCGGCGCCCGTTGTGGAGCGCGGTGCCATCGGCGTGAACAAGCCGGCGGATCTTCCGGCCGAAGGCGTGACAGCAGCGGTCGACCTGGATGAACTCGATGCCGATGCCTGGCGCAAGACCATCTCGGATCTCGGGCCAATGCCAGCCCCTGCCCCTGCCGCCGCGCCGCCTGTCCGGCTGGCGGACGGCAAGACTCCGTCTACCGTCGCGAAGCAGTTCGTTCCCGACCGCATTGCCCTGCACTTCACCACGCTCAAGCTGCTCGCCCGGCGCTGGGAAAACGTGGCCATCGGCGCCACGCGCGGCGATGGTGACGACGACCGCAAGTGGAAGGCGAACATCGCGTCGAATCAGGTGTCGGGATATGTCGAATGGCTGCCCGGCGCAACCAAGGAGAGTCCCGGCGCCCTGCAGGCGCGCTTCGCCAAGGTCGTGATCCCCGACAAGACAGAGAACGACATGGTCGGGCAAATGATCCGCCGGCCGCCGCCGAGCAACATGCCGTCCATCGACTTGATCGTGAACGAGCTCGTGGTGCGCGAACGCACGCTCGGGCGGCTGGAAGTCAACGCGCGCAACGGCGTGGAAGACGGTGTGCCGGTCTGGCATCTGGACAAGCTCGACCTGGAGAACCCGGACGCGCGGCTTTCGGCTACGGCCAACTGGCGCACGATTCCGGGCGCCGGAGCGCATCCGGAAACCGATTCCGACGATGACGGCCCGCGCCGCACGGCCGTCGATTTCAAGCTCGATATCCTCGATGCCGGCGCGCTCGTCGAGCGCATGGGTTTGCCGCAGACGGTGAAGAACGGCAAGGGCTCGGTCACGGGCCAGCTCGGCTGGGACGGCAGCCCCGCCGCGATCGACATGCCTACGCTCAACGGCAAGGTCACCGTCGATTTCGAGCACGGCCAGATCCTGAAAGTCAAAAACGCGGCGGCGGTCAAATGGCTCGGCGTATTCAGCCTGCAGAGCCTCGCGCACTTTCTTACGCTGAACTTCCAGGATGTCGTCGGCAAGGGCCTGCCGTTCGAGAAGATCACCGGCACCGCGACGGTTCAGGATGGCATCGGACGGACGGACGATTTCAAGATGGTCACCCCGCCGGCGCGCGTCGAACTGACGGGTCTCGTCGATCTGCCGAAGCAGACGCAGGACATGCATGCCAAGGTCATCCCGACGATCAGTGCGGGCGCGGTGGCCATTGGCGCGGCCGTGATCAATCCGCTGCTCGGCCTTGCCACGCTGGCTGGGGATCTGGTGTTGTCGAAGTCGATTGGCAAAGCCTTTACCCGCGACTATTCCATTACCGGCCCGTGGTCGAAACCCGTCATTCAGCGGGTCAAAGGCGATCAGGGTAAGATCGAAATTCCTGCTGCCGCAGAGGCGGATTGAGCGCGCTTGTCGCGCTAATGGCTTGCGTTGACGGCAAAATCGATCATTTATCGTGCCCTTTTTAAAAGGCTGACATGAGCGAAAGCATCCCCGAAAATTTCCGCGTCGCCGCGCTGCAAATGGTTAGCGTGCCGGATCGCGACCGAAATATCGCGGAAGCGGGACGGCTGATCGCCGAAGCCGCGCGTGACGGCGCGAAGCTTGTGCTGCTGCCGGAGTACTTCTGCTTCATGGGTTTCAAGGACACGGACAAGCTCGCGATCCGCGAAACCTTCGGCCAGGGCCCGATCCAGCAGTTCTTGTCCGATGCCGCGCGCGAGCATCGGGTCTGGATCATCGGTGGGACGTTGCCGCTGGAATCATCGGAGGCGTCGCGTGTGCTCAATACCACGCTCGTTTTCGATCCCACCGGCAAGCAGGTCGCCCGCTACGACAAGATCCACCTGTTCAACTTGGAGAAAGGCTCGGAATCCTTCGATGAAGCCCGCACCATCTGCCCGGGCAGCGAAGTGCGTACATTCGAAGCGCCGTTCGGACGGGTGGGTTTGTCGGTGTGCTATGACCTGCGTTTTCCCGAGCTCTATAGAAAGATGGGCGACTGCGCGTTGATGGTCGTGCCGTCCGCCTTCACGTATACAACCGGCGAGGCGCACTGGGAAACGCTGCTCAAGGCGCGTGCGGTGGAAAACCAGTGCTACGTGCTCGCCGCAGCGCAGGGCGGCAAACACGAGAACGGGCGCCGCACCTGGGGCCACAGCATGCTGATCGACCCGTGGGGCGAGATCGTGGCCATGGTGGAAGAAGGCCCGGGCGTGGCGGCGGGAAATATCGATAAAGCGCGCATCGCGTCTGTCCGGCAGAGCCTGCCGGCCTTTCGTCATCGCGTACTGGGCTAGCTTGGGAGCTAGCTTGTTTAGTTGGCTTGTTTTTTTCGGAGTACCCCTCCATTTGGTCAGGGTGTGGCATAAATACTCCGACGTTAGAATGCGTTTAATCCCTACAGACTTCGCCACAGGCACCGAATGAACATCATCGAACCCGGCATCCGAAATCTCGCCACCGCGAAAGAGATTCTTCTGACGCCTTACGGCCTAGACGAATCCACCATTACGCGCACGCTGGCAGAGATCTTCACGCACCGCGTTGATTACGCGGATCTCTATTTCCAGTCCACCCGCAGCGAGGCGTGGAGCCTGGAGGAAGGCATCGTCAAATCGGGCAGTTTCAGCATCGACCAGGGCGTGGGCGTTCGCGCCGTGTCGGGCGACCGGACGGCGTTCGCGTATTCGGACGATCTGTCGGCTGATTCCATTCGCCAGGCGGCCATGGCGACGCGCGCGATCGCGAAAGCAGGCGGCGGCAAACACAAGATCAAATCGGCGAGTTCGCTGACCGGCGTGTTCGGCCGTGACCTTTATCTGCCGTCGGACCCGCTTTCATCGCTCGATGCCACCGCCAAGGTGAAATTGCTCGAGCGCGTCGAGCAGATGGCGCGGGGACGCGACCCGCGCATCGTTCAGGTCATGGCAGGGTTGGCGGGCGAGTACGACGTCGTGCTGGTCGCACGCAGCGACGGCGCCCTGGCCGCCGACATCCGGCCGCTCGTGCGCGTTTCTGTGACGGTGATCGCCGAGAAAGACGGACGCCGCGAGATTGGCAGCGGCGGCGGCGGCGGTCGCTACGACTACGCTTATTTCACCGACGAAATTCTCTCCACTTACGTTGATCAGGCCGTGCACGCGGCACTGGTCAATCTCGACGCGCGTCCCGCTCCGGCAGGCGCCATGACCGTCGTGCTCGGACCGGGCTGGCCCGGCGTGCTGCTGCACGAAGCCATCGGCCACGGACTTGAAGGTGACTTCAACCGCAAGGGCTCGTCGGCGTTTGCTGGCCGGATCGGCGAGCGAGTGGCGGCGAAAGGCGTCACGGTTGTCGATGACGGCACGCTGCCGAATCGCCGCGGGTCGCTCAACATCGACGACGAAGGCAATCCCACGCAGTGCACCACGCTGATCGAGGACGGCATCCTGAAGGGCTACATCCAGGACTCGCTGAACGCGCGCCTGATGAAAATGCCGGTGACGGGCAATGCACGACGTGAATCGTACGCGGCGCTGCCCATGCCACGCATGACCAACACGTACATGCTCAACGGCGATAAAGATCCGGGCGAAATCCTGGCATCGGTGAAAAACGGCTTGTATGCGGTGAATTTCGGCGGCGGTCAGGTTGACATCACCAACGGCAAGTTCGTGTTCTCGGCGTCCGAGGCGTACATGATCGAAAACGGCAAGGTGACGTACCCGGTGAAGGGCGCAACGCTGATCGGCAGCGGCCCGGAATCGCTCAAGTACGTGACCATGATCGGCAACGACATGGCGCTCGACGGCGGCGTGGGCGTGTGCGGCAAGGAAGGCCAGAGCGTGCCGGTGGGCGTGGGCCAGCCGACGTTGCGCATCGAAAAGATGACAGTGGGCGGCACGGTTTGACCTGACTCTTCCACTCTTCCGCATGCCGCGCCGCTTGTCGAAAGCAAGCGCAGCATGCGTAAAACCCGCATGAAATCTTCACGTCTCACGCAAAAATAGCATGTGCATGCGGATTATCCGCATTTTGATACCTTGCAACTTGCCACCCGCGCAGGTTTGGGGTTATAAAGCAAGACGTTCAATTTTTACCAAAGACCGAAACCTCATGTCCGCCAAGTTTTATTTTTATTTCTTTTGGCATCTCAAGCCGCTGGCGGATCGAGAGGGGTGAGTCGTTTGTGCTGAACCCAAGTTTCCCGAAAAACCGCCAGCCGAGTCTGGCGGTTTTTTTATGCCTTTTTCTTTCATCACATTGAACACAGCACCAAAACGAGTTCCTGGAGAACCAGCATGCCCCCGCACAACACCGACGATGTCCGAATCCGCGAATTGAAAGAACTGACGCCCCCTGCTCACCTGATCCGCGAGTTCGCGTGCGCCGAGCCGGTTTCGAACCTCATCTACAACTCGCGCCAGTCGATGCATCGCATCCTGCACGGCATGGAAGACCGGCTGATCGTGATCATCGGACCGTGCTCGATTCACGACACCAAGGCAGCGATGGAATACGCCGGCCGTCTGGTCGAGCAGCGCAAGCGTTTCGCGGGCGAGCTGGAAATCGTGATGCGGGTGTACTTCGAAAAGCCACGTACCACGGTGGGCTGGAAGGGCCTGATCAACGACCCGTTTATGGACAACAGCTTCAAGATCAATGACGGTCTGCGCACCGCCCGCGAATTGCTGCTGCACATCAACGAACTAGGGCTGCCGGCCGGCACCGAGTACCTCGACATGATCAGCCCGCAGTACATCGCGGATCTGATTTCGTGGGGCGCGATCGGTGCGCGGACGACGGAATCTCAGGTGCACCGTGAACTGGCTTCGGGATTGTCGTGCCCGGTCGGCTTCAAGAACGGGACGGACGGCAATGTGAAGATTGCCGTGGATGCGATCAAGGCCGCGTCGCAGCCGCACCATTTCCTGTCGGTGACGAAGGGCGGCCATTCGGCGATCGTGTCGACGGCCGGCAACGAGGATTGCCACATCATCCTGCGCGGCGGCAAGGCGCCGAACTACGATGCGCAAAGTGTCGACGCCGCGTGCAGCGACATCGGCAAGGCAGGGTTGGCTGCACGCTTGATGATCGATGCAAGCCACGCCAATAGCTCGAAGAAGCACGAGAACCAGATCCCGGTTTGCGCCGATATCGGCAAGCAGATTGCCGGTGGCGACGAGCGGATCGTCGGCGTGATGGTGGAATCGAATCTGGTCGCGGGGCGTCAGGATCTGAAGGAAGGCTGCGAGCTGGTCTACGGTCAAAGCGTGACCGACGCATGCATTAGCTGGGAAGACAGTCTGGGCGTGCTGGAAGGGCTGGCCACCGCCGTGAAGCAGCGTCGTGTGGCGCGTGGTAACGGCAACTGAAGATAAAAAGGCTGCGAAGACGGATTCGCGGCCTTTTACTTTACAGCTTGCGTTCGTGATTCCACAACACGTCCGACCCGCCATCTACGCGGTTCAGCACGCGCGACAGGACAAACAGCAAATCAGAAAGCCGGTTCACGTATTTTCGCGGCTCGGCGTTGATCTTGTCCACACGGCCAAGCGCGACGATCGAGCGTTCCGCGCGACGGCAAACCGTCCGGCTAACGTGAGCAAGCGCTGCCGCCCGCGATCCACCCGGCAGGATGAATTCCTTCAGCGGCGGCAGGTTGGCGTTGTACTCGTTGATCCAATCATCGATACGCGCAAGATGCGCCTCTTCGATCATCGAATGGCCGGGAATGCATAGCTCGCCGCCGAGGTCGAAGAGATCGTGCTGGATCGCGACCAGCGCCGCGCGGACATCGTCGGGGAGTTTTTCGCACAACAGCACGCCAATCTGCGAATTCAGTTCATCGACGTCTCCAATGGCCGCGATCCGCGCGTCGTCTTTCTGCACGCGACTGCCGTCGCCGAGGCCGGTCGAGCCGTCGTCGCCGGTGCGTGTCGCTATCTTGCTCAGGCGATTGCCCATGTTGTCTCCCAGGTCGACGCGAACGAAAGTCTGCGTCCATGCTCATTATAGGCATCGACCGGGCATCGGCTGGACTCGGGGTATCGGCGTAAAATAGACGCATAAAACGCACGAATCCCGCACGTCATTGCCGGATTTCGTGCATCCCAACGTCCGTCACATCGATGTCCGGAGACATGCCGTGAATCATCCCGTCCCTCCAATCGCCGTTCGCCGCACCTTTCCTGCCACCCTGCTCGATGCGCTGAAAACCGCTTTTGGTGATCGCATTTCGACCACGGCCGCCGTGCGCGAGCACCATGGACGCGACGAATCCCCGTTCGACCCGCAATTGCCCGATGCCGTCGTGTTCGTGACGAGCACGGAAGAAGTCCAGACGGTAGTGAAGCTGTGCGCCGAACACAACGTGCCGGTGATTCCGTACGGCAATGGTTCGTCGCTCGAAGGTCATTTGCTGGCAGTGCAGGGTGGCGTGTCCATCGACATGTCCGGCCTGAACCGCGTCTTGTCGATAGACGCCGAAGACCTGACCGTCACGGTCCAGCCCGGGATTTCGCGCAAACAGTTGAACGAAGCATTGAAGGACACGGGCCTGTTCTTCCCGATCGACCCGGGCGCAGACGCAAGCATTGGCGGGATGTCCGCCACGCGCGCCTCGGGCACGAATGCCGTGCGTTACGGGACCATGCGCGAGAACGTGCTCGGCCTGACCGTCGTACTCGCCGACGGCCGCGTCATCAAGACCGGCACGCGTGCGCGCAAATCATCGGCGGGATATGACTTGACGCGCTTGTTCGTCGGCTCGGAAGGCACGCTTGGCGTGATCGTCGAGATCACCGTGCGGCTTTATCCGCAGCCGGAAGCGGTATCGGCGGCGGTATGCGCATTTCCGTCGATGGGCGACGCCGTGCGCGCGACCATCGAAACGATTCAGATGGGCGTGCCGGTCGCCCGCGTCGAATTCCTGGATTCGCTCGCCGTGCGTTCGATCAACCGCCACTCGAACATGACTTTCCGCGAATCGCCAATGCTCTTCTTTGAATTCCATGGCACGGAAAGCAGCGTGAAGGAGCAAGCGGAAACGGTGCAGGCGATCATTGCCGAAAATCACGGCACGGATTTCGAGTGGGCGACGCGCCCGGAAGATCGCAGCCGCCTGTGGAACGCGCGCCACAACGCCTATTTCGCGATGCTGCAATTGAAACCCGGTTGCCGCGCAGTGACCACGGATGTATGCGTGCCGATCTCGCGCCTGGCCGAATGCGTGATGGAGACGGAACAGGATCTGAAGGCGAGCACGCTGCCTTGCCCGATAGTTGGCCACGTCGGCGATGGTAATTTCCACGTCGCCATGCTGCTTGATCCCGCGAAGCCGGAAGAGCTCGAAGAAGCCGAACGCATCAATCACCGGATCGTGCAGCGCGCGCTGCGCATGGGCGGAACGTGTACCGGCGAGCATGGCGTCGGCCTGCACAAGATGCAGTTCATGATCGAAGAACATGGCGAAGACGCAATCAGTGTGATGCGCTCGATCAAACACGCGCTCGACCCGAACAACCTGATGAATCCAGGCAAGATCTTTACGTACGACGCCTGATAACTCAGCGTCTCAGGGAAAACGCGCTCCGTCCCCGTAATTAGCCCAATCGACGGCGGGGACGCCCAGGTGCAAGATCAGGCGATCTGCTGTTGGAAATGCTCCAGCGCACAAACCGCCGGGAGGAGACATGAACGCACCCGCCGAGCTTTCGCCGGAAATTCTCGCGCAACGCCAGCGCGAAGTGGTCCAGGCATTGATGGCCGTGCTGCCGACGCATTGCCTGTTGTATCGCGAGGAAGACACCGCCGCGTACGAATGCGACGGACTCGCCGCGTATAGACGCTTGCCGCTTGCCGTTGCATTGCCGGAAACCGAGGCGCAGGTTCAGCGTGTCGTGCAGATTTGCGCGCGGCTCGACGTGCCCATCGTCCCGCGGGGCGCCGGTACGGGCTTGTCTGGCGGCGCAATGCCGATACGGCATGGCATCGTGGTGTCTCTTGCGCGCTTTCGCAAGATCATGGAAGTCGATCCGTACGCGCGCACCGCGACCGTCCAGCCTGGCGTGCGCAATCTCGCCATTTCCGAAGCCGCCGCACAGTATGGGCTTTATTACGCGCCCGATCCTTCATCGCAGATTGCGTGCACGATCGGCGGCAACGTCAGTGAAAATTCCGGCGGCGTTCATTGCCTCAAATACGGCCTGACGTGTCACAACGTGATGCGGGTGCGGGCTGTATCGATGGAAGGCGACATTCTCGAATTCGGTTCGCTCGGGCTGGACGCGCCCGGGCTCGATCTGCTTGCGGTGTTGATTGGCAGCGAAGGCATGTTCGCAATCGTCACCGAAATCACCGTCAAGCTGATTCCGAAGCCGCAAACGGCGCAAGTCATCATGGCGAGTTTCGACGACGTGGTGAAAGGCGGCAACGCGGTCGCGGCGATCATTGCAGCGGGGATCATTCCGGCCGGCCTCGAAATGATGGACAAACCCGCGACGCGCGCCGTCGAGGAATTCGTGAAGGCCGGTTACGACCTCGAAGCCAAGGCGATCCTGCTGTGCGAATCCGATGGCACGCAAGACGAAGTGTCCGAAGAAATCGTTCGCATGACGGCCGTGTTGCGCGAGTTCGGCGCAAACCGCATCCAGATTTCGCGCTCCGAAGCCGAACGGCTGAAATTCTGGTCGGGACGCAAGAACGCGTTTCCGGCGGCCGGGCGGATCTCGCCGGATTATTACTGCATGGACGGCACCGTGCCGCGCCGCCAGATCGGGCCGTTGCTTGCGCGTATCGAA
The DNA here is from genome assembly GCF_001557535.2 of Burkholderia sp. PAMC 26561. NCBI lineage: Bacteria > Pseudomonadati > Pseudomonadota > Betaproteobacteria > Burkholderiales > Burkholderiaceae > Burkholderia > Burkholderia sp. PAMC 26561. Next base: position 1,786,413 of record NZ_CP014306.1, on the reverse strand, counting down.
GAGATGGAAGTCAAGTACGCGCTGCGCTGCATGAACGTGTTCCATGCGGGCGACGGCAACATGCATCCGCTCATTCTCTTCAATGGCAACGATCTCGACGAATGGCATCGCGCTGAAGCGTTCGGCTCGGACATCCTGGAAGCCTGCGTGGAACTCGGCGGGACGGTGACGGGCGAGCATGGCGTGGGGATCGAAAAGATCAATTCCATGTGCGTGCAGTTCTCGCCGGAGGAACGTGACACTTTCCACGCAATCAAGCGCGCCTTCGATCCCCCCGGCCTGCTCAATCCGGACAAAGGCATTCCCACGCGCGCGCGCTGCGCCGAGTACGGAAAGATGCACATTCGCGGCGGTTTGCTGCCGCATCCGGAAATTCCGCGCTTTTAGGCATCGTGTTCAGACGTGGCAACTAAACGGCCGCTTCGGCATCAGCGGCCGTTCAGATGCAGGAAACATATCCACGTTTATACGAGTGGCCTTACCAGCACGCGCCGATACACTGGTCTGGAGCATCAAAAACTAGCCATTTGGCCAGCAGACGGCCAGCATCAACACGCAGGACACCATGAACGAGGAAGACATTGTCGCGAGCTGGTCCGAGCGCGTGCGCGCCGCGACAGCGAGCAACGCGCCCTTGCGGATTCGCGGCGGCGGTACGAAGGACTGGTACGGCCAGACGTTGCAAGGCGAAATCATCGATACACGCGCGCACAGCGGAATCATCGAACATGACCCGGCCGAACTCGTGATCACCGCGAAGGCCGGCACACCACTGCGCGAGATCGAAGCGCGCCTCGACGAATGCAACCAGATGCTGCCGTTCGAGCCGCCGCACTTTGGCCACGATGCAACCATCGGCGGCTGCATTGCTGCAGGACTCGCCGGCCCGCGGCGCGCCGCGGCCGGGGCGCCGCGCGATTTCGTATTGGGCGCCGTGGTGATGAACGGCCAGGGCCACGTGCTGCATTTCGGCGGCCAGGTGGTGAAGAACGTTGCGGGTTACGATGTCTCGCGCCTGCTCGCCGGATCGCTTGGAACGCTCGGGATGATTCTGCAGGTATCGGTGAAAGTGTTGCCGAAACCGGTCGCCGAAATCACGCTCAAGTTCGAGATGAACGATACCGACGCCGTGCGCAAGCTCAACGAATGGGGCGGCCATCCGTTGCCGATCACCGGCAGCGCGTGGCGCGACCACACGCTCGCGTTGCGGCTCGGCGGCGCGGAAGCCGCTGTGAAATCGGCGCGCACGGCGCTCGGGGGCGAAGTGGTCGACGCAGTAGAAGCCGATCGTTTCTGGTGCGGCCTGCGCGAACAGTCCGATCCGTTTTTTGCCGTGCTGCCGCCGAAATCGGCGCTGTGGCGGTTGTCGTTGCCATCGATTGCCGAGCCTATGCATCTCCCGGGTCCGCACCTGATGGAATGGGGCGGCGCGCAACGCTGGTGGATCACCGACGCCGACGCGCAGACCGTGCGCATCAGCGCGAAGCAGGCCGGCGGACACGCGACCATCTTCCGCTCGGGTTCATCGTACGACCGCAATGCCGGCGTCTTCACCCCCCTGCCCGCGCCGATGATGAAAATCCATCGTGGCCTGAAATCTGCCTTCGATCCCGCGCGCATCTTCAATCGCGGCCGTCTCTACCCTGACTTTTAAGCTGACCGACCCACGCAATGCAAACCAACCTCGCCGATTTCATGCGCAACACGGCCGACGGCGACGAAGCCGAAGCCATCCTGCGCAAGTGCGTGCATTGCGGATTCTGCACGGCGACGTGCCCGACCTACCAGATTCTCGGCGATGAACTCGATGGTCCGCGCGGCCGCATCTATCTGATGAAGCAGATGATGGAAGGCGCGCCCGTCACGCGCAGCACGCAACTGCATCTGGACCGCTGCCTCACGTGCCGCAATTGCGAAACCACGTGCCCGTCGGGTGTGCAATACGGAAGGCTGGTGGAGATCGGCAGGAAGATCGTGGAGGAGAAGGTCGAGCGGCCAATCGGCCAGCGCGTGCAGCGCAAGTTGCTCGCAAACTTCCTGCCGAACAGCAAGCTGTTCACGCCCGCGATGAAACTCGGTCAGCAATTCCGGCCGCTCCTGCCAAAGACCTTGCGCGCCAAGATTCCGGTGGCCCAACGGCCGCTCGCAGCGCCGACCAACATCCACGAACGCAAGATGCTGATGCTCGCCGGTTGCGTCCAGCCGGCCATGATGCCCAACGTGAACACGGCAACGGCGCGCGTCTTCGATGCACTGGGCATCCAGATGCTGACCGCGCCGGACGCAGGCTGTTGTGGCGCGATCCGCCTGCATCTGGGCTACAACGACGACGCCCTCGACGATATCCGCAACAACATCGACGCGTGGTGGCCTTATGTTGAAAGCGGCGTCGAGGCGATCGTGATGAATGCATCCGGTTGCGGCGCGACGGTCAAGGAGTACGCGCATTTGCTGCGCAACGATCCGGCTTACGCGGAGAAGGCCGCGCGGATCGTGGACATGACGCGCGATCTCGCTGAAATCCTGCCGCAATACGAAGAAGAACTGACCGCAATGGTGAGGCGGCGCGCCGTCCATACCGTCGCGTTTCACCCGCCGTGCACGCTGCAGCACGGCCAGCAGATCCGAGGCCGCGTTGAAAACCTGCTGACGGTGCTCGGCATGGAAGTTCACCTTCCCGCCGATAACCACTTGTGCTGCGGCTCGGCCGGGACCTACTCGGTGCTGCAGCCGAAACTCTCGTACACGTTGCGCGATCAGAAAATCGACAAGCTCGAGAAGCTGGAACCGCAGATGATCGTGTCCGCGAATGTGGGGTGTATCGCGCATTTGCAAAGCGGCACATCGACACCTGTCGTGCACTGGATCCAGCTCGTGGAGCATCTGCTGTATGGCTGACGGCGACCGGCGCGAGGCGTGCAGCCGCCTCACGTCCGTATAATCGGAGCTCTGCTTTTCTTGCGGCGTCCGTTTCCATGTCCTCTCACATAGCCCTTCATCTCGACGAAGTCCGTCAACGCATCGCGAAAGCGGCGGCCGAAGCGTCGCGCGAACCGGCATCGGTCGCGTTGCTGGCGGTATCGAAGACATTCCCTGCCGGCGATGTCCGCGCCGCATTCGACGCGGGACAACGCGCGTTCGGCGAGAACTACGTGCAGGAATCGGTCGCGAAGATCGCCGAACTCGCCGACTTGCGCAGCGAGATTCAGTGGCATTTCATTGGACCATTGCAGTCGAACAAGACCAAGGTCGTCGCCGAGAATTTCGACTGGGTGCATTCCGTCGACCGGCTGAAGATTGCCGAGCGGCTATCGGCTCAACGCACGGACGGCATGGCGCCGCTCAACGTCTGCCTGCAAGTGAATGTCAGCGGCGAGGAATCGAAAAGCGGCGTGACACCTGAAGAAGCGCTGGCGATTGCGCACGCGATCACAGCCTTGCCCAATCTCAAGCTGCGCGGCTTGATGTCGATTCCCGAACCAGCCGCCACACTCGACGAACAACGCGCACCGCACAAGCGCCTGCGCGAACTCATGGACACCTTGCGCGCGGACGGCCTTGAACTGGATACGCTTTCCATGGGCATGTCGGCGGATATCGAAGCCGCGATCCTGGAAGGCGCGACGATGGTTCGCATCGGCACGGCAATCTTCGGCGCACGCGATTGCTCCAACTGACTTTCGATCTGAACTCACTATGAAAATTGCGTTTATTGGTGGCGGCAACATGGCGTCGGCGCTTATCGGCGGCTTGATCAAGCGTGGCGTGGCGGCGGCGGATCTTTATGTCGTCGATCCGGGCGAGGAAGCGCGTGGACGCGTCGAGAAGGAATTCGGCGCGGCGACAGGCGCATCGATCGACTCGAAGCTGAGCGAATACGACGCCATTCTGCTTGCCGTCAAACCGCAGGTCTTGAAGGACGTGGCAGCGGCGCTGCAGCCGGTGTTGTCGAAGCAACTGGTGATCAGCATTGCGGCCGGCATTCGCGCGGCCGACCTGTCGCGCTGGCTTGGCGGCTACACGCAAATCGTGCGCACGATGCCGAACACGCCCGCGTTGATCGGCATGGGCGTGACGGGTCTGGCCGCGTTGCCCGGCGTGGACGATTCAGCGAAGGCGCTGGCGTCGAAGGTGCTGGAAGCGGTAGGCGACACCGTCTGGTTCGACGACGAAGCGAAGATCGACGCCGTCACCGCCATCTCGGGCAGCGGTCCGGCGTACGTGTTCTATTTCATCGAAGCAATGCAGGAAGCCGCGCGTCAGCTCGGCATGGATGAAGAACAAGGGCGCGCGCTCGCCGTGGCGACGTTCACCGGCGCGGCGCAACTGGCTGCGCAATCGGGAGAGCCGGCGAGTGTGTTGCGGGAACGGGTCACATCGAAGGGCGGAACGACGGCTGCGGCGCTGGCTTCCTTCGAAGCACAGGGCGTCAAGGATGCAATCGTGCGCGGCGCACTGGCCGCGGATGCGCGGGCGAAAGAGATGGGCGAGGAACTGGGCAAGGCCTGAGAAAACGCCGCTGCGGGTCAAAGCCCGCAGCAGTGTTCAAGCCGCCAACTGATCACTGGCCTAGCGAAAAAACGCGTAATGCGCCGCAATGCCCGCGAACAAGACGCCGCCCAGCCAGTTGTTATGTTTGAACGCGGCGAAGCACGACATGCGCTCGCGGTTCCTGATCAGCGTGTAGTGATAGATCGCGCACGCCAACGCCGCCGCCCAGCCGATCCAGTACATCCAGCCGAACGCCAGCGTCACGCCAATCCACGCATAGATCCCGAGCGTCACGCCATAACAAAGCATGATCGCGAGGACATCGAAGCGGCCGAACGTCAGGGCCGACGTCCTGATGCCGATCTTGATGTCGTCGTCGCGATCGACCATCGCGTACTCGGTGTCGTAGGCGACCGACCAGAAGACGTTCGCGGCCAGCATGATCCACGCGAGCGGCGGCACGTGATCCTGAATGGCGGCGAACGCCATAGGAATGCCGAATCCGAATGCAATGCCCAGATACGCCTGCGGAATGGCGAAGAACCGCTTGGTGAACGGATAACTTCCCGCGACAAAAAGCGCGAACACCGAGAGCTCTTTCGTCAGCGTGTTGAGCGGCAGGATCAGCAAGAACGCAATCGCCGATAAAACCGCCGCCAGCGCCACCGCTTCCCACGCGGCAATCTTGCCGGACGTGATCGGCCGGTTTTCGGTGCGCTTCACGTGTTTGTCGAAATCGCGATCGGCGTAGTCGTTTATCGCGCAACCCGCCGAGCGCATGAGCAGCGTGCCGAGCACGAAGATCAGCAGAAGCATAGGCGATGGGTGCCCATCCGATGCAATCCATAACGCATTGAGCGTCGGCCACAGCAAAAGCAGGCTGCCGATGGGTTTATCCATGCGGACGAGGCGGAGATAAAGCGGAAGGCGAGCGAGCATGGCAGGTTGCACGAATGACAGTGACGGTATTTTAAGGCAGCGCGGTTTAGAGCGGCGCGCACAGCATAAGGCCCCGCGTTCGGACGAGCGCGGGGCCTTTATCGCAATCTAACTGATACTCAGCCGGCGTCTTACTCCGCCAGCATCGCGCGCAACATCCACGCCGTCTTTTCGTGAATCTGCATGCGCTGCGTCAACAGATCGGCCGTCGGTTCGTCGTTGGCGTTATCGGTTAGCGGAAAGATTGCGCGCGCGGTGCGCACCACGGCTTCCTGCCCTTCCACCAGTTGACGGATCATCTCCGCGGCGGCCGGAATGCCATCGGCTTCCGGAATGGACGAGAGCTTCGCGAACTCGCGATAGCTGCCCGGCGCATACACGCCCAGCGCGCGGATACGTTCGGCGATGGCATCCACCGCCAGCGCCAATTCAGTGTATTGACCTTCGAACATCAGGTGGAGCGTGTTGAACATCGGCCCCGTAACGTTCCAGTGAAAATTGTGCGTCTTCAGATACAGCGTGTAGGTGTCGGCCAGGAGATGCGACAAGCCATCGGCAATCTTCTTGCGGTCTTTGTCGCTGATACCGATATTCACAGCCGGTGATGCGATTTTCTTCGCCATGGTGACTCCGTGAGAGTGATACGAACAATGCGGGCGAATGACTGATCCAGATCGTGGATCGGGTTCCGCCGGGCGTTCGTGAGTTTATCTTAGAAACGCAGCCGGACCCGCCGTGCAGCGCGGGTCCGGAGGGTATCGGGCGCGTCGATAAGACGCGCATCGATGGGATCGCACGAGTCTGTCAGACCAGCCCCGCACCACGCAATCCTTCGATAACCACCGCCGCGTAACTCGCCGCGACGATGCCAAAACCGATCGCGAGCCGCATGCCGCGCGACGCGTTCAGGCTTTTGGCCTCAATGCCGCTTACCGCCCGCTCGATATTCATGATCGCTTGTGTCATCGCCGTTTCTCCTTGAGTCCTGCGTTTTCAATCGATGGGACGCTTTTTCTCAAGCGCCCCGGTCTGCTTACTTCATTGCTGCTTCAAGCTCCGCGTCGGCGGTCTCGACTACCTGGCCCAATGCCGCCAGCGCTTTCACCACACCCGCCGCATACGCGGGGTCGGCGCGCCGGAAGTGCTCGATCTGAACCTTGACGATCTCGTTCGGCACGCCATGGATATGCCGCGCGATGTTGCCGAAGAAGCGCTGCTTTTGCGCGTCGTCGAAGAGGCGGAACAGGTCGCCCGGCTGGCTGTAGTAGTCCGTGTCTTCACGATGGTCGTAGCGCTCCACCGCACCCGCGGCCAAAGCCGGCTCATTCACGCTCGCGTCCTGCGAGAAGTCGCCGAAGCGGTTCGGCTCGTAGTTCACGCGGCCGCCGCTGTTGCCATCGACACGCATGCCGCCATCGCGATGAAACGAGTTCTGCACGGCAGCCTTCGGCGCATTCACCGGAATCTGATGGTGATTGATGCCAAGGCGATACCGGTGCGCATCGCCATACGAGAACAAACGGCCTTGCAGCAAGCGGTCCGGCGAGAAGCCGATGCCCGGCACCACGTTCGCCGGCGTGAAAGCGGCTTGCTCCACGTCCGCGAAATAGTTGCCGGCGTTGCGATTCAACTCGAGCGTGCCCACGTCGATCAGCGGGAAATCCTTGTGCGGCCATACCTTGGTGATATCGAAAGGATTCATGCGATACGTCGCCGCTTCTGCCTCCGTCATCACCTGGATGCGGAAATTCCACTTCGGGAAATTGCCGCGATCGATGTTGTCCACCAGATCGCGTTGCGCGCTTTCCCGGTCACTGCCCACTACGGCCGACGCTTCTGCGTCGGTGAAATTCTCGAGCGGCTGCTGCGACTTGAAGTGGAACTTCACATAGAACCGTTCGTTGTTCGCGTTGATGAACGAATACGTGTGCGACCCGAAACCATGCATCTGCCTGTAGCTTTTCGGAATTCCACGGTCGCTCATCAGGATGGTGACCTGATGCAACGACTCCGGATGCCGCGACCAGAAGTCCCACGCCGCCACGTTGCTGCGCATGTTGGTGTACGGATCGCGCTTTTGCGTGTGGATGAAGTCGGGAAACTTCAGCGGATCACGGATGAAAAACACCGGCGTGTTGTTGCCGACTACGTCCCAGTTGCCTTCTTCCGTGTAGAACTTGATCGAGAATCCGCGCACATCGCGCTCGGCGTCGGCTGCGCCGCGCTCGCCGGCAACCGTCGAGAAGCGCATGAACATCGGCGTCTGCTTGCCGACTTCCGCGAACACCTTGGCTTTCGTGAAGCGCGAGATGTCGTGCGTGACGGTCAACGTGCCGAACGCGCCCGATCCCTTGGCATGCACGCGGCGCTCCGGAATCACTTCGCGGTCGAAGTGCGCGAGCTTTTCGATCAGCCAGAAATCCTGCAGCGCAATCGGGCCGCGCGGGCCGGCGGTCACGGAGTTCTGGTTGTCGCCGACTGGCGCGCCTGCTGCGGTGGTAAGGGTGCGATTGGTCATCGAGTGCTCCTGAAGTATTCGGGGAATTGCGTTCTTGCGGGGTTTGTTCAGCACGTGCCGGCGAAACTGGCCAGCACGTCGACCACGACGCTGCGTGCTTCGCGATAACTCGCGGTAAGTTGCGTGGCGCGGCGAGCGATCATCGTCATGGCTTCCTCTGGCGTTGTTTTGCTGGATCGGTGCCGACCCATGGGAAGAAGCATAACAAAGGCTATCTATTTTTATAATTCAATTAACTTAATCTATCCGATAGGTCGAACGAATGCTCGGGACGGTTGGACTTGAAAAATAGGGATGGATTCAGAGGCCGCGCCAGGACTGGCGCGGCAGAAACGCTTAATTGACTGCGGCGGGTAGTTCAAGCCGCGTTACGCCGGGAATATTGCAGGCGGCGATTGCATCGCAGATCGCTTCGATGGCCGGCATCCGCGTGAAGCTCTTGCGCCACGCGAGCACGACACGACGATCCGGCACGGGGTCATTGAAGGGAACGTAGCTGAGCAAACCGGCATCGACGCCCGCTGCGTGCGGCTTCACTTCCATCACCGACATGCGTGGCAGCACGGTAATGCCCACGCCGCTTGCGACCATATGCCGGATGGTTTCCAGCGATGACCCTTCGAACGTCTTCTGGATGCCGTCCGCGTTCTGCGAAAACCGCATCAACTCGGGACATACGCCGAGCACGTGGTCGCGGAAACAATGGCCGCTGCCGAGCAGCAGCATGGTTTCGAGCTTCAGGTCATCGGCGTTGATCTTCTCGCGGTTTTCCCACGGATGACCGGCAGGCATGGCGACGACGAACGGTTCATCGAAGAGCGGGCGGACCATCAAGCCGGTTTCCGGGAACGGCAGCGCCATGATGGCGACATCGATTTCGCCCTGCTTCAGCAGTTCGATCAGCTTGAGCGTGTAGTTTTCCTGCAGCATCAGCGGCATCTGCGGCACGCGCTTGATCATCTGCTTGACGAGCGTGGGCAGGAGATACGGCCCGATGGTATAGATCACGCCCAGCCGCAGCGGCCCGACCAGCGGATCCTTGCCCTGCTTGGCGATTTCCTTGATCGCGAGCGTCTGCTCCAGGACGCGCTGCGCCTGAGTCACGATCTGTTCGCCGATGGGCGTCACACTGACTTCGCTGGTACCGCGTTCGAAAATCTGTACGTTCAGTTCGTCTTCGAGCTTCTTGATTGCCACCGACAAAGTCGGCTGGCTTACGAAACACGCCTCGGCCGCACGGCCGAAATGCCGCTCGCGGGCCACTGCAACGATGTACTTCAATTCGGTAAGGGTCATTAGGGGCCAATCAGAGTCAATGAATCGATAGGATTTGACTTATACACCCGTCGGGTGGATTCGCCAACTCGCGCAAGAATAGTCGCGCCAAAAACGCAGTCTTGCGTTTCATGCGAGTGCTTAAGACCCGTGGAACCCCGCCGCGTTCACGCTTTCAGATATTGCTCGCGTGCGCCGAGCCAGCGGGCGAGGTGACTGGTGACGGCTTCAGGGAATTGCGCGAGCATCTGATCGGCCGCCGCGCGCGCGGGCTCGATCAGCCAGCCATCGTTTTCCAGGCTGGCAAAGCGCAGCATCGCAGCGCCGGATTGCCGTGCGCCGAGAAATTCGCCAGGCCCGCGAATTTCGAGGTCCCGGCGCGCGATTTCGAAGCCATCGGTGGTTTCGCGCATGGTCTGCAATCGGGCGCGCGCCGTCTGCGACAAAGGCCCCGCGTACATCAGCACGCATACGGACGCGGCGCTTCCCCGCCCCACGCGCCCTCTCAACTGATGAAGCTGCGCGAGGCCGAAACGCTCGGCGTGCTCGATCACCATCAGCGATGCATTCGGCACGTCCACGCCCACTTCAATCACGGTCGTTGCAACCAGCAACTGGACTTCGGCACGCGTGAACGCGTCCATGACAGCGGCTTTTTCAGCGGGCGGCAAACGGCCATGCACGAGCCCGATGCGCAATTCGGGCAGCGCCACGGCCAGCGTCTCGTAGGTTTCCACCGCCGTCTGCAACTGCAACGTCTCGCTTTCCTCGATCAGCGGACAAACCCAATACACTTGCCGGCCGGTCAGCGCCGCCTCGCGCACACGGGCGATGACTTCGTCGCGGCGGTTATCGGAAACGAGCTTGGTCAGGATCGGCGTGCGGCCCGGCGGCAACTCGTCGATAGTCGATACATCCAGATCCGCGTAATACGTCATTGCGAGCGTGCGCGGAATCGGCGTGGCGGACATCATCAGTTGATGCGGCTGGAAATTCTGCACGCCATCGCCGGCGTTTTGCGCCTTGGCGCGCAATGCAAGCCGCTGCGCCACGCCAAAGCGATGTTGTTCATCGATGATCGCGAAGCCCAGGCGCGCGAACTCCACCGCGTCCTGAATGATCGCGTGCGTGCCGATCACGAGCTGCGCCGCGCCGGACGCCGCCGCTTCGAGCGCCGCGCGCTTTTCCTTCGCTTTCAAGCTTCTGGCAAGCCACGCGACGGTCACGCCCAATGGTTCGAGCCACGCGCGGAGCTTGCGCGCGTGCTGCTCGGCGAGGATCTCGGTCGGCGCCATCAGCGCGGCCTGATAACCGGCGTCGATGGCCTGCGCCGCAGCCAGCGCGGCCACGATGGTCTTGCCGCTGCCCACATCGCCCTGAAGCAGACGCTGCATGGGATGCGGCAACGTCAGTTCGCCCGAGATCTCCGCGCACACCCGTTCCTGCGCGCCGGTCAGCTTGAACGGAAGCGTCTTCAAAAACCGCGCGACGAGCGATTCAGGCGCGTCATGCAAACGCGGCATCACAGGCGCGGCGCGCGTGCGGCGCTCCTCGTGCGCGCGCTTCAACGACAACTGCTGTGCGAGCAATTCCTCGAACTTGATACGTGTCCACGCCGGGTGCGTGCCGTCGATCAGCGCGTTTTCATCGGAATCGGCATGGGGATGGTGCAGCGTTCTTACGGCGTCGAGCAGGCCGGGAACATTCAGCGGCTGAAGATGCGCGCGGGCGATTTTCTCGGGCAGCAGTTCCGGCAGATGAACACGCGACAACGCGCTGTCGATGGCCTTGCGCAAATACGCCTGCGACACGCCCGCCGTGCTCGGATAAACCGGCGTGAGCGCCTGGGGCAGCGGCGTGTCTTCATCGACGGGACGCACTTGCGGATGGACCATCTCCATGCCGAAGAAGCCGCCGCGCACATCGCCGCGAACCCGCAAACGCACGCCGATCGCCATCTGCTTGACCTGCGAGCCGTAGAAATTGAGGAAGCGAAGCGTGAGTTCGTCGCCGGCGTCGTCGTGCATTTTCACGAGCAACTGGCGGCGCGGCCGGTAGGCAATCTCGTTGTCGAATACGACGCCTTCGGTCTGGGTGTTGTCGCCCGGGATCAGATGACCGATCGGCGTGATGGTCGTTTCGTCTTCATAGCGCATCGGCAGATGCAGCACCAGATCGATATCCGATTTCAAGCCGAGCTTCGCGAGTTTATCGACGGGTTTGGGCGGCGGCGCGGCGGGTTTGAGCGGCTGGACCTTGTCCGCGATTTCAAGATCGGCGAGTTTTCTCGCGCGTGCGCGCTTGGGCTTTTGTATGGGCGCGTCCGGTTCGCCCGCTGCTTCAGGAGCAATTTCGGCATCGGGATCGACGAGCAAACGGCGGTCGGACAAGGGCATCTAATCTCTTCAAAGTACAATATCGGCTTCGTTCGGCACGGCGAAGCCTCGTTTCGCGGCCGCCGGGCATTCATCACCACAGTGCCGTCGCGCGCCGCCTTGCACGCATTCTTGCAAAATACCGCGCGGACCATCGCGCACAGATACGCTTTCCCAATGTTCACGCTTTCCGACTTCGATTTTAATCTGCCACCCGAGCTGATCGCGCAAACGGCGCTCACCGAGCGCAGCGCGAGCCGTCTGCTCGAGGTGGACAACAGCGCGGCTTCGCCCGCTTTCACTGACCGCCAGTTCACGGAACTCCCCGGTCTGCTGGAACCCGGCGACCTGCTGGTATTCAACGATACCAAAGTCCTGAAGGCGCGGTTCCTCGGCCAGAAGGCCAGCGGCGGGCGCATCGAGGTGCTCGTCGAGCGTCTGACGGGGGCAACGACCGCGCTTGCGCAGATCCGGGCGAGCAAAAGTCCGCAGCCGGGCACGAAGATCGTCCTCGCCGATGCGTTCGAAGTCACCGTCGGCGAGCGGGTGGAACCGTTCTACACGCTGCATTTCCCGGCGGATTGCCTGACGCTCATCGAGCAATATGGGCGCTTGCCGTTGCCGCCGTACATCGAACACGATCCCGATGCCTACGACGAAACCCGCTATCAGACGGTCTATGCGGCCAATCCCGGTGCGGTCGCAGCGCCCACGGCGGGCCTGCATTTCGATGCAAACCTGCTCGAAGCCCTCGATGCCCGCGGCATGGAACGCGCGACGTTGACGCTGCACGTCGGCGCGGGCACGTTCCAGCCGGTGCGCGTGGAAAACCTCGCGGAGCACAAGATGCACAGCGAGTGGTACAGGCTGCCGCAGGCGCTCGCCGACAAGATCGCGGCCACGAAAGCGCGTGGAAATAGCGTGATCGCAGTTGGAACCACGTCGATGCGCGCCCTCGAAGCCGCCGCCCGCGACGCCGACGAAGCCGGCCGGCCGCTCGCCGAAACCAGCGCCGAGACCGATATTTTCATCACACCGGGTTATCAGTTTCGCGTAGTTGACCGGCTCGTCACGAACTTCCATTTGCCGAAATCGACGCTGATGATGCTCGTCTCCGCGTTCGCCGGCATGGACCCGATCCGCGCCGCATATGCGCATGCGATCGAAAAGCGGTACCGGTTTTTCAGTTACGGCGACGCGATGTTGCTGACGCGGCAATAAATTACCAATCTGCGCCGGACTGTTCTCTGGTTGCACAGGAGCTTTGCATGAACGAAGTAACCAACGCCACGTCCCGCCCTGAAAACGGCCTGAAGTTCGACCTGATCACCACTGACGGCCAGGCCCGCCGTGGCCGCGTCACGTTGAACCACGGCGTGGTCGAAACGCCGATCTTCATGCCTGTCGGCACATACGGCACGGTGAAAGCCGTCGCGCCGCGCGAACTCGAGGAAATGCACGCGCAGATCATCCTCGGCAACACGTTTCACCTGTGGCTGCGCCCGGGGCTCGAAACCATCGCGGCGCATGGCGGATTGCACAGGTTCATGAACTGGAACCGGCCGATCCTTACGGATTCCGGCGGCTTCCAGGTCTTCTCCCTCGGCGACCTGCGCAAGATCACTGAAGATGGTGTCACGTTCGCATCACCCATCAACGGCGACAAGCTGTTTTTATCGCCGGAAATCTCGATGCAGATTCAGAAAGTGCTGAATTCGGACATCGTGATGCAGTTCGATGAATGCACCCCCTACGCCACCAACGGCGTACCCACGCCGCACAAGGACGCGGCTGACTCCATGCGCATGTCGATGCGCTGGGCAAAGCGTTCCGTCGATGAATTCGCCAAAGGCGGCAACCCGAACGCGCTGTTCGGGATCGTGCAGGGCGGCATGTTCGAAGACTTGCGCGACGAATCGCTGGCCGGACTGGCGGACATCGGGTTCCACGGCTTTGCGATCGGCGGCTTGTCGGTGGGCGAGCCCAAAGAAGACATGATGCGGGTGCTGGAACATATCGGCCCGAAGCTTCCCGCCGACAAACCGCATTACCTGATGGGCGTGGGCACGCCGGAAGACCTGGTCGCGGGCGTGGCATCGGGCGTGGACATGTTCGACTGCGTGATGCCGACCCGCAATGCGCGCAACGGCTGGCTGTTCACGCGTTTTGGCGACGTGAAGATCCGCAACGCCGCGCACAAGAATTCACTCAAGCCACTCGATGAAAGCTGCGGCTGCTACACGTGCCGCAATTTCACGCGCGGCTATCTGCACCATTTGCATCGTGTGGGGGAGATCCTCGGCTCGCAACTGAACACGATCCACAACCTGCATTACTACTTGCAACTGATGCAGGAAATCCGCGATTCGATCGAAAACCATATGTTCGGTGCGTTCGTGAAGGTGTTTCACGAGAACCGCGCACGCGGAATCGACTGACAAAAAATGTCGACCGGGTGGCCAACGTTCAGTCATTCGATCTTCAGCGCACGCAATAAACATTACAATTGCTTTACGCCGCCCTTTAACAGCTTGATCACAAAGCGCATTCCGCGCTTGTGCGGCGAAGCCCGGTGTTAGAATAGCGGGCTAATTTTCTGATCGTTATAACGGAGAGACCGACGTGGATTTTATTTCAAGAGCCTTCGGACAAGGCGCCGACGGTGCGCAATCGAGCATCATGAGTTTTCTGCCTCTGATCTTGATGTTCGCTGTGTTGTACTTCATCATGATTCGCCCGCAAATGAAGCGTCAGAAGGAACATCGCAACATGCTGGGCGCGATGGCGAAGGGTGACGAAGTCGTAACGAACGGCGGTATTGTCGGCAAGGTGACGAAGGTGACGGACGCGTATGTAGGCGTTGAGATCGCGGAAGGCACGGAAATCACCATCCAGAAGGCGTCTGTCACGACCATCCTCCCGAAAGGCACGATCAAGTCGCTGTAAGGCCAACTTGTCTCGCGTCCGGCGCGGCCCGCGCGCTCTCGGTCTTGAAACCGGCAGCCCGCTCATTGCCGGACGCATCGCTTATCCCGTCCTCGCCAACTCTCCTGTTCGGCCATCCCCATGAATCGCTACCCACTTTGGAAATATGCCGTGATGCTGGTGGCGCTCGTCATCGGCCTCGTCTATACACTGCCCAATTTTTTCGGCGAAGCGCCGGCGGTGCAGGTATCGAGCGGCAAAGTAACGGTCAAGCTTGATTCGTCAACGCTTGCCAATGTCGAGAGCGCGCTGTCGGCGAGCAAGATCACGCCTGACGAAGTCACGTTCGACAACTCGTCGGCCAATGCAAACATCCGCGTGCGCCTGAAAGACACGGACACGCAATTGCGCGTGAAGGATCTGTTGCAGAAAACGCTCAACAGCGATCCGAGCGATCCGCAATATGTCGTCGCGTTGAACCTGCAGGCAGCTTCGCCGCGCTGGCTCACCGCGTTGCATGCATTGCCGATGTATCTCGGCCTCGACTTGCGCGGCGGCGTTCACTTCCTGTTGCAAGTGGACATGGCAGGCGCGCTGAACAAGAAGCTGGATTCGAACGCCACCGACGCACGCGCCCTCTTGCGCGACAAGAACATCCGCGATGGCGGCGTGAATCGCGTGAACCAGGCCGTGGTGGTGAATTTCTCCGACCAGGCCGCAGCCGATTCCGCGCGCACCGTGCTTTCGACCAGCCTGAACGAGTTGCAATGGGCGACGCGTCAAGGCAGCGACGGTTACCAGGTGGTCGGCACGTTCACGCCGGCTGCGCAAAAAACGGTTGAAGACGCCGCGCTCAAGCAGAACATCATCACGCTGCATAACCGCGTGAACGAACTTGGCGTGGCCGAGCCGGTGATCCAGCAGCAAGGTGCCGACCGCATCGTGGTCGAGTTGCCGGGCGTGCAGGACACGGCGAAGGCGAAGGACATCATCGGACGGACTGCCACGCTTGAAGCGCGTCTCGCCGATCCGACCAATACGCATCCCGGTCCGAACGACCCGGTTCCGCCGGGCGACGAACTCTTCCCGCAAGGCAACGCAGGCCCCGTTCTCGTGCGCAAGCAGGTGATCTTCTCGGGTGACCGGATCATCGACGCATCGGCGGGATTCGACGAACATCAGCGTCCGTCCGTCAACATTCGCCTCGACGCCGCCGGCGGGCGTTCGGTGAGCAGCGTGTCGCGTGACAACATCGGCAAGCCGATGGCCATGATCCTGTTCGAAAAGGGCAAGGGCGAAGTGCTGACGGTCGCGACCATCCAGTCGGAACTCGGCGACCGCTTCCAGATCACCGGCCAGCCCTCGCCGCAAGCCGCAACCGATCTCGCGCTGTTGCTGCGCGCAGGTTCGCTCGCGGCGCCAATGGACATCATCGAAGAACGCACGATCGGCCCGAGCCTGGGCGCCGACAACATCAAGAAGGGCTTCGATTCCGTGCAGTACGGTTTCGCCGCCATCGCTGTCTTCATGATCGCGTACTACATGCTGTTCGGCCTGATCTCCATGCTGTCGCTGTCGGTGAACCTGCTGCTGCTGGTCGCGATTCTCTCCATGCTGCAAGCCACGCTGACACTGCCGGGTATCGCGGCTATTGCGCTGGCACTCGGTATGGCAATCGATGCAAACGTGCTGATCAACGAACGGATCCGCGAGGAACTGCGTAACGGCGCGCCGCCGCAGCTCGCGATCCAGAACGGCTTCTCGCACGCATGGGCGACGATTCTCGACTCGAACGTGACCACGTTGATTGCCGGCCTGGCGCTGCTCGCGTTTGGTTCGGGCCCGGTTCGCGGCTTTGCGGTCGTGCACTGTATCGGCATCCTGACGTCCATGTTCTCGGCGGTGTTCTTCTCGCGCGGTCTGGTGAACCTTTGGTACGGCGGCAAGAAGAAGCTGCAATCGCTCGCGATTGGACAGGTATGGCGTCCGGAAGGCGGCGATACGGCGGCTGCAACAGCGGCGTACCTCGCGAATCAGCGCGGCGACGATTCCCCTGTCGACGAAATCATCCAGCCGGCCGCCCGTGTCAAGGCGCCGGTTCCCGCACGTCCGCAAAAGCAGGCTGCGCCCGCGCTTCGCAACGGCAAGCCGGTTGTTCGCCGCCGCTCGGGTCCGGGTGTCGAACCGAAAAAACCCGGCTCGTCCAACTGAGTCCCGGAGAATAAATCATGGAATTCTTTCGTATTCGCCGCGACTTGCCGTTGATGCAGCGAGCGTTGCTGTTCAACGCGATCTCGCTCATCACGTTTCTTGCCGCCGTATTTTTCCTGTTGCATCGCGGGTTGCATCTGTCGGTGGAATTCACCGGCGGCACCGTGGTGGAAGTGCAATACCCGCAAGCCGTGCCCCTCGAACCGGTACGCAGCACGCTGGGCGCGCTCGGTTATCCCGATGCCCAGGTGCAGAACTTCGGCACCTCGCGTGACGTGTTGATTCGCTTGCCGTTGAAGCAGGGCTTGACGTCGGCGCAGCAGAGCGATCAGGTGATGAGCGCGCTGAAGAACCAGGACGCGCAGGTGCAGTTGCAGCGCGTGGAGTTCGTCGGTCCGCAGGTCGGTAAAGAGCTCGTGACCAACGGCCTGCTTGCGCTGGCATGCGTGGTGATCGGCATTGTGATTTACCTGTCGTTCCGGTTTGAATGGAAATACGCAGTGGCCGGCGTGATCGCCAACTTGCACGACGTGGTGATCATTCTCGGTTTCTTCGCGTTCTTCCAGTGGGAGTTTTCGCTGTCGGTGCTCGCAGCGATTCTCGCGGTGCTGGGTTACTCGGTGAACGAGTCGGTGGTCATCTTCGACCGGATTCGCGAGACCTTCCGCAAGCAGCGCAAGATGACGGTGATCGAGGTGATCAACCACGCAATCACGAGCACCATGTCGCGAACCATCATCACCCATGGCTGTACCGAAATGATGGTGCTGTCCATGTTCTTCTTCGGCGGCGCGACCCTGCACTATTTTGCGCTGGCGTTGACGGTGGGTATCTTGTTCGGGATCTATTCGTCGGTGTTCGTTGCCGCCGCGCTGGCCATGTGGCTTGGCGTGAAGCGCGAAGACCTGGTGAAGGACAAGAAGCCGAAATTCGATCCGACCGATCCGAACGCAGGCGCAGAGGTTTGAAGGCGCAGGAATAGAGACTCGACGTATCTGAAGTGCGAAAGGCCGATTCGAAAGAATCGGCCTTTTTCGCTTTTAGGCGGGCATTTGTAACATTTGGTGGAACTGGTGCAGACAGATATGGGTGGCAAGCCCGCGTAGTTCCTAAACCAGCCCAATGTATGTACAATCGTAAATACAGGAAGCGCTATGCGATTCGAGTGGGACGAAACAAAGAATCGGAGCAACGTCCGCAAACACGGCGTCGACTTCAACGACGCTATCGAAATCTTCAAGCATCCGGTTCTGACCGCTGCGGATCGCAGCGAGGATTTCGGCGAAGATCGCTGGATTGCGTTGGGGTGGATGAAACTGATCGTGGCGCTGGTCGTTTATGTAGAGCGCGACGGCGACACCGTGCGGATTATTTCAGCGCGCAAGGCAACGCGACCCGAGATAAAACGCTACGGTGACGCTATTTCTAAATGATCGCGGCATTAAAAGCAGGAACACAATCATGAGCAAAACCACGAAGACTGATTGGAAGCGCCTGGAAGCCATGCCGGATTCCAGTATCGACACAAGCGAGATGCCCGAGCTCGGCGACGAGTTCTTCCTGAACGCCGAGCTGCAAAGACCGCCCAAGCAGGCGGTCACCATGCGTCTAGACGCCGACGTGCTGGCTTGGTTCAAGGAACAAGGCGAGGGTTACCAGACGCGCATCAACAAGCTTTTGCGCGCCTACATGCAGGCGCAACAAAAGCGCCACTCGTAAGCGCGCGGCCCCGCGACTTGTCACTTGAACCCCAGCCTCTTGCGCGCCGCCATCAACGCTACAAGGCTGATCACGGCCGCGAAAATCATGTAGAAGCTGGGCGCGGCCTTTGATCCCGTCGATGCAATCAGCCACGTGATGATGAACGGCCCGAACCCGCCGAATACTGTCACCGCGATGTTATAAGCCAGCGACATCCCCGTCGTGCGCGTGGCAACCGGAAACATCTCCGAGAGTAATCCCGGCAGCGCGGCGAAGTACCCGGTCATCAGGACGCCGAGCACCGCTTGCACGACCAGCAGGTTGCCGAACGCCGGATGCGCGACGAGCCACGAGAAGAGCGGATAGATCAACACGAGCAACAGCACGGCCGAGATCAGCATGATGCGGGTGCGGCCGTGGGTATCGGAGAGATGGCCTACCAGCGGCGACAGCACCATCTGGATCGCGCCCGTCAGCAGGATCGCCGTGAATGCAACCGAGGGCGCAAGGCCCAACTGGCGAATCGCGTAGGTCGGCATGAACAACACGAGATAGGTCGCCACCGTTCCCAGCACCACCGTGCCAATGGCAATCAGCAAGCGCTCCTTGTTCGATGCAAACGTGTCCCGCAAGGGCGTCGCGGTCGTGACGGCGGAAAGGAATTCAGGCGTTTCATCGAGCTTTGTGCGGATGTAGTACGCCACCGGCCCGATCAGCAAGCCGAAGAAAAACGGCATGCGCCAGCCCCACGAATTCATCTGTCCCGGCGATAAATTCCCGGTCAGTACCACGCCGAAGATAGCAGCTAGCAGCGTCGTCAACCCCTGGCTTGCAACCTGCCAGCTCGCGAAAAAGCCACGCCGCCCCGGCACGTGTTCGGCGAGAAACGCCGTCGCGCTGCCGAACTCGCCGCCGGCCGAAAAGCCCTGCATCAAGCGTGCGAGGACCAGGATCAACGGCGCGGCAATCCCGATGGACGAATACGTCGGCAACACGGCGATGATCAGCGTGCCCACCATCATCAACAGTATGGATAGGGTGAGCGCGGCTTTGCGGCCGGCTTTGTCGGCGTAGGCGCCGAGCACGATCGCACCCAGCGGCCGCATGAAAAACGACACACCGAATGTGCCGAGCGTCAGCAGGATCGAGATGGAATCGTTGCCCGACGGAAAGAACAGCTTCGAGATGACGACCGCAAAAAACCCGTAGACCACGAGGTCGAACCATTCGAGCGCGTTGCCTATGGACGCCGCCACCACGGCACGCCACGCGGCCGGACGGACAACCGGTACTGTTGCAGACGTACTGCTCATGCATTTCTCCAGGAATTTTTATATCGATGTAACACATGTGTAAACGCTGCCGACTGTGCCACACCGAAATCCGGACCGAAATGCTCGCAAAACCTGTAGGCGAAAAAAAACCGTTCCGGCATGACCCGGAACGGTTCTTCGAACCTACAACAGGTACTTACTGGCGCACGCCTTCAGCCTGGATATGCAGCGTCGTCTTCATCTTGAAGCCGTATGCCTTGCCGTAGTCCACACCGAAGTCAGCGCGATCGAATGTGCCCGTCGATTCCGTGCCGCACACTTCCTTCTTCATCATCGGGTTCGTGAAGCACTTGAACGATTCGATCTTCAGGTTCACCGGCTTCGTCACGCCGTGCAGCGTCAACTCGCCGATCACTTCCACCGGCACGTCGCCCTTGAACTTCATCGACGTGCCCTTGTAGGTTGCCGTCGGGAATTTTTCGGTATCGAAGAATTGCGCGCTCTTCAGTTCACCGTCGAGCTTCTCATTGCCGATGTTGATCGACGTCATGTCGATGGTCGCTTCCAGCGTGCCCTTCTTCGCTTCGCGATCGATCGTCACCGTGCCGCTGCTCTTGTCGAACTTGCCACGCCACACCGAGATGCCGCCGAAGTGATCGGTCTCGAAGCTCGGGTACGTGTGGTTCGGATCGAGTTGGTACGTGACTTCAGCAGCCATTGCGTTAAACGATGCCGCCACGAACAACGCGCCTGCTGCCGCGATCAAAAGGTTCTTTTTCATGTGTTTTCCTGGATGAGGTTTGAAACTGGATTATTTCTTGACCGTTATTTCTTGACCGCGACGAGATGGAACTTGATGACGACTTCATCGGCGACGACCGACGTGTCTTTCCACTCGCCCGAACCGACATCGAACTGCGTGCGTTTGATGGGCAGCGCGCCATCGAAGGTCTGCGTGGCACCCTGCTGCGTGACAGTGACCGGCACCGTGACGTTCTGGGATTTGCCCTTGATGGTCAGCTTGCCGGCCACGTTGAATTTGTTGCCGCCGGCCGGCGCGATGGACGTTGACGCGAAGGTCGCGTTAGGGAAATGCGCGACGTCGAACCAGTCCTTGTCTTGCGCCTGCTTGTTGTAGCTGTCGTCGCCGAGATCGTAGCTGGCGGTATCGATGTTGATGCTCGCGTTGCCGGCAGCCGGCTTGGCGGGATCGAAGTCGAGGGTTGCGGTGAACTTCTTGAACTTGCCATCGACCGGCACGTTCATCTGCCTGGACGTCGCCGTCACGGTGCTTTTGGCGGTGTCGACCTGGGCCTGGGCGAACGCGGAAACTGCCGCGACCAGCGATGCGGCGGAAACGCCGGCAACCAACCAACGGGAGAATTTCACGTGTTTCATGTATTTCCTGAAGCGAACCGGATATTGGGACGAGTCGCTATTTGAGAATCAAATGCGAATCAGCGCAACCCGCCTCTGGGAAACGGGCTATCAACAAACAAGAATCAATAAACTCGAAATTCCGGGGAATACGTCGCAAAAAACATACGAGCGATGATCACCGCAGGAACGGAATCATGCGGGCGAGCAGTCCGTCCCGATCGATGAAATGGTGTTTCAACGCTGCGAGCACGTGCATGGCGACGAGGACCAGCAGTGTGTAGTTCAGATAGATGTGGACCATCTTCAGCGTGCCCTTCAGCACATTGTCCGGCCCGATGATCGTCGGCAGCGGCAACACGCCGAGATAAACCACCTGAATGCCCGCAGCGGAGCTGTACAGATAACCCGAAATCGGAATGATCAGCATCAGTACATAAAGCAGGAAATGCGTGAGATGCGCGACGCCTTTTTGCCACCCCGGCATGCGCCGGGGCATGGACGGCGCCTTGTGCGTGCTGCGCCAGAGCACACGGATCACCGCGAGCGCGAACACGGTTACGCCAATCCACTTATGCCACGAGAAGTACTTGAGCTTGGTTGGCGTGAAACCGGGGATATCGGTCATGATCCAGCCAAGATAAAAACCGCAGATGATCAAGAGCGCGATCAGCCAATGAAGGCCGATTGCGGTGCGGCTATAGCTTTCGGAGCTGGCGAAATTCGGGCTGCGTTCCATACGGTGTCCACCAGAAAGAAGTGCGGAATAGACCTGCAGCATTTTGGGTTTGTCGCCGAAGAAAGGGCGTCAAACCGTGAAGCAGGTCTCAAGGCCGCCATCCTACCCGAACAAGTAAAAAACAGCTTTCAGTAGAGAAATAGTTGCCGATCCCTTTCTGGCATTGTGCTGGCGCGAGAATGACGCTGATGTCGTCCTGCCGAGTTGATCCGTGAGAGGATTGGGAATCAAATCATCGGATAAACGCCTTGAACGTCTCGGCGCATGACGGACCTGACGGTTTCGCCGGCCCCGACACGTTGTGACGCCGGGTAGCCGCTGTTTGTTACCATGCGCGCTGGCCCGGCCCTTGCTCTTTTAAGCGGCTGCCCCGGAACCAGGACGCGACAAGACACTGAATAACACCCCCGCAAGAGCCAGTACTCCACTCATGGAAGAAGACGATCTGATTGCCTGCCACGAATGCGACACGCTTTTTCACAAGCGTGCACTGCCCGTGCGCACTTCAGCGAAATGCACGCGATGCGGCGCCACGCTTTATCCGAGCGTGGCGTCGAATCTCGACAAGCTTTGCGCCATCACGCTCGCCGCGCTAATCACGTTCCTGATTGCGCAGGCGTTTCCCATTGTGGAACTGGAAACGAACGGGATCACCTCGCAGACCACGCTGATCGGCGCGATCGTCGCGTTGTGGGGCGAGAACATGGAAGTGATCGCAGTGATGGTTTTCTGCGCGACGATCCTCTTTCCGCTCACCGAGCTCGTCGCCATGCTTTACTTGATGGTCGCGTTGCGTGCTGGGTTCGTCCCGGCCGGTTTCAGCCAGGTGCTGCGCGCAATCCAGTTTGTCCGGCCGTGGGGAATGATCGAAGTATTCATGCTCGGCGTGCTGGTTACGCTGGTGAAAATGGTGAGCATCGCGCGCGTGATCCCCGAGGCCGCGCTATTTGCGTTCGGCGCGCTGACGCTGCTGTTCGCAGTGATCCTGACCTTCGATCCACGCGCGCTCTGGGAAATCGCCGGGCGCCTGGCGAAGCGCGGGCCTCTACGATACACCCCGTTCGGCGGCCTGCAGTCCGGCATGGGTGCTGACCGGCAAACCGATCTCCAGGCCGAATCCCCGCTTGACCTGCTGCGGCCGCTTTCGCCGTCCAGCGCGCCGGCTGATGCATCTCCAGCCAACGCCGCGTCTCCACCGCTGAAGCCATGACCGATACACCCGAACCTGCTGAAGCAAAAGAATCCGCCAGTGCCGCCGATGCCGCTCCGTTCTACACCACGGCCTCGCGCGCCGGGCTGATCGGCTGCCACGCCTGCAACCTCGTGCAAAAACGCGCGGTCACGATCGATACACAGCGCTGCACGCGTTGCGGCGCGAAGCTCCACAGGCGTAATCCGGACTCCGTCGCGCGCACGTGGGCGCTGTTGCTGTCCGCCGCGATCCTCTACATTCCGGCCAATTTGTACCCCGTGCTGCATACATCGTCGATTGTCGGTTCAGAAGACGACACCATCATGAGCGGCGTCGCCATGTTCTGGAACGACGGCGACTATCCACTGTCGGCGATTATTTTTATCGCAAGTATCCTCGTGCCGATGTTGAAGCTCGGCACCCTCGCCTACCTCACCTGGGCGACTCAAACAGCGTCCAAATGGCGTCCGCGGCAACGTACGACTCTGTATCGGATCGTCGAAAAAATCGGCCGGTGGTCGATGCTCGACGTCTTTGTCGTCACCCTCACCGTGGCGCTCGTGCGCTTCGGGTCGCTGGCCGTGATCACACCAGGGCCGGGCGCGCTGGCATTCGGCTGCGTCGTGGTGCTGACCATGCTTGCCTCCATGCAATTCGACCCGCGGCTGATGTGGGATCACATCGAACCTTCAGGAAAGAAATATGACTAGCCCGCAAGGCCCCTCAAACGATACGGCCAAGGGCCCCAACGAGCCTTCCCGCAATGCCGGCGGCGGTGGACTACCGCCGAACCTTCCTGATCCCGTGATCGAGCCGCGCAGCCGCTGGGTTCCGTCGCTCGTATGGGTGATTCCGCTGATCGCGGCGCTGATCGGCATTGTGCTGGTCGTGAAGTCGGTCGCAGGACGCGGTCCCACGATCACCATCAGTTTCGTGAGCGCCGAAGGGCTCGAAAACGGCAAGACGAAGCTGAAATACAAGGATGTGGATGTCGGCACGGTGAAGAACATCACGTTGTCGAAGGATCATTCGCGCGTTCTCGTCGATGTCCAGTTGACCAAGGTTGCCGAAGATTTCGCCGTGAAGGACACGCGCTTCTGGGTGGTGCGTCCGCGCGTGGCGGCAAGCGGCGTGACCGGTCTCGGCACGTTGCTGTCGGGCGCCTACATTGGCGTGGATGCAGGCAAGTCGAAAGAGGACGAGACCCACTTCGTGGGGCTCGAATCGCCGCCCGCCGTGACCGGCGACCAGAAGGGCCGCCAGTTCACGTTGCGCGGTGATTCGCTGGGTTCCATCGATATTGGATCGCCGATCTATTACCGTCGCGTGCAGGTGGGTCAGGTCGCGGGTTTCTCGCTCGACAAGGACGGCACCGGCGTCACCATGCAGGTCTTCGTGAACGCGCCTTACGACCAGTACGTGGGCACGAACTCGCGCTGGTGGCATGCAAGCGGCGTGGATCTGCGGCTCGATTCCAGCGGCTTCAAGCTCAACACGCAATCGCTCGCGACCGTGGTGCTAGGCGGCATTGCGTTCCAGACGCCGCCTAACCAGGAACCCGGCAAGCAGGCGCCGGACAACATGACGTTCCGCCTCGGCTCCGACGAATCGGACGCCATGCGCGATCCGGACGGCCAGCCAATACGCGTTGTCATGAATTTCAACCAGTCGCTGCGCGGGCTGTCGGTCGGCGCGCCGATTGATTTCCGCGGCATTCTGCTTGGCAGCGTGACGGGCATCGCGATTGAATACGATCCGAAATCGCGCGCCTTCCAGATGCCGGTGACCATGAACATCTACCCGGACAGGCTCGGCAAGCGTTTCCGCGATTCGGTTCCGCGCCAGAACACCGTCGCCGGTCAGGAATTGCTGCAGAAGCTCGTCACAAACGGCCTGCGGGGACAATTGCGCACCGGCAACCTGTTGACCGGGCAGCTTTACGTGGCGCTCGATATGTTCCCGAAAGCGGCGAAAGCCACGGTGAATGTCGCGGCCGATCCGCTCGAACTGCCGACCGTGCCGAACACGCTCGACGAGTTGCAACTGCAGGTGGCGGATATCGCGAAGAAGCTGGACAAGATTCCTTTCGACGATATCGGCAACAACCTGAACAGTGCGCTGAAGAACGCGAACAGCCTCTTCAAGCAACTCGATACCCAGGTCGCCCCCGAGGCGCGTGACACGCTGACCGCCGCGAAGAACACCTTCACCGAAGCGCAAAGCACGCTGCAGCAGGATTCACCGCTGCAGTCGGACGTTCATCAGGCGCTGCAGGAACTCACGCGGACGCTGCAATCGCTCAATGCGCTCTCCGATTATCTGGAACGTCATCCGGAATCGCTGTTGCGCGGAAAACCAGGAGATAAGCCATGAGTCTGGCCACATTTTTCAAGGCCGCCGGCCGGGTTCCGGCGGTGGGCCTCGTGGCCGGGATCGCCGCGCTCGCCGCATGCAGCAGCTCGCCGCCCGCGCGTTTTTATACGCTCGGCGGCGGCTCGGGTGACAGCACGGTGAGAACCACGGCGCCCGCGTCGTTCTATCTGGAGCTGGCGCCGGTCGACATGCCGCCGCAAGTCGCGAAGAACCAGATGGTCGTGCAGGACGGTGCGGCGCAGGTGCGTGTGCTCGAGGATCAGCGCTGGGCATCGCTTCCCGCCGACGAAGTGCGGCGCGCGTTATCGGCGGATCTGTCGCAGCAGCTTGGCGCCATCGATGTCTACGGCACGCCGCATCCCGACGGCGCGGCGGTGTATCGCGTGAAGGTGAACGTGCAGCGCTTCGAATCGTCACCGGGAGAACGCGCGTTGATCGATGCCGTGTGGAGCGTGCGCGGCGTTAGCAACCAGGCTGTCCTGACGTGCCGGACCGTGTCCGAACAGCCAGTTGGCGATGGTTATGACGCGCTGGTGGCGGGGCATCGGCAAGCCGTGGATGCGCTCGCCGGAGCGATTTCCGCCGGCGTCAAGACGGTGAGTTCGGCACCCGCACCGTCGATGACATCGGTTTCAGCGAAAAGCGCGAAGCCCGCAATGCCTGCGCCGCCGCGTCTGTTGCCTTGTCCGATGAACGCCGCGCCGGCGCAGTGAATCTGAAAGGACTCCGACCAGAGTCCGCCGCAACCCGGTTGCACCGGAAGGTGCGCCGGGTTTTTTGTCGCCCGACCACAACGCCGCAATCTCGAAATTAAGTCGGTACGCGCCGGGGCGGTTAAGATCGCTCTCCGTGACTACTCATTGCAGAATCCAAAATACAGATGATGAAACTGATCGGTTCGCTCAGCAGCCCGTACGTTCGCAAGACGCGGATTGTGATGGCAGAAAAGAAGATCGACTGCGAACTGGTGCTCGAAAACGTCTGGGCATCTGATTCGAAAATCCACAGTTACAATCCGCTCGGCAAGGTGCCCTGCCTGATCCTGGACGATGGCGAAGCGGTTTTCGATTCGCGCGTGATCTGCGAATACGTCGATACGCTCACGCCGGTCGGCAAGCTCTTGCCGCAGGAACGTCGTGAGCGCACCGAAGTCCGGTGCTGGGAAGCGCTCGCCGACGGCATGCTCGACGCAGCCGTGCTGATCCGCCTGGAAGGCACGCAGCGTGAGGAAGCGCAACGCAACGACGCGTGGATCGAGCGCCAACAGCGCAAGATCGATGACGGCCTGAAAGCGATGTCCAAAGGACTTGCCGCGAAAAACTGGTGCTCGGCCAATCACTTCACGCTCGCCGATATCGCCTGTGGCTGTGCGCTCGGCTATCTCGACTACCGCATGCCCGAGTTGAACTGGCGCGAGGACTACCCCAATCTCGACAAGCATGTGCAGCGTTTGTCGCTGCGCCAGTCTTTTATCGATACATTGCCGGTTTGAGGTTTCTCTCCGGTCCTGCAAAAAAGCCCCTTTCGGGGCTTTTTTTACGTCGGCCTGGCTTGGTTACTTCGCCAGCGCCTTCTTCAGCACCGTGTTCGCCTGCTCGATCGCCGCCCGCGTGGCTGGCGTCTTCGCCAGCGCGTTCAGCATCACGAAGTCGTGGATCGTGCCTTCGTAGCGCACCGCCGTTACACGCACACCTGCTTGCGAGAGCTTGCGGGCGTAGGCCTCGCCTTCGTCGCGCAGGACATCGTTTTCGTCGGTGATGACGAGTGCCGGCGGCAAGTCCTTCAACTGATCCAGCGATGCACGCAACGGCGACGCTGTGATCTTCTCCCGGTCGGCTGCATTCGGCGCGTATGCGTCCCAGAACCACTTCATCGCGTTTTTGGTGAGCCACGGGCCGTCGGCGAATTCGTTGTACGAGCCGTCGTCGAAGTTTGCATCGGTGACGGGGTAGAACAGCACCTGGTAGCGCAGCGCCGGGCCACCCTGCTCCTTCGCCATCAGCGTGACCGCGGCCGCCATGTTGCCGCCGACGCTGTCGCCGACCACGGCCATGCGGGTTGCATCGACGTTGAATTGCTTTGCATGCTCAGCCACGTAGCGCGTCGCAGCGTAAGCCTGCTCGACCGGCACCGGGAATTGGGTCTCGGGCGAGCGATCGTAATCGACGAAAACCACGGTCGCCTGCGCGCCGTTCGCGATTTCGCGGATCAGGCGGTCGTGCGTGTTTTTATCGCCGAGAACCCAACCGCCGCCGTGAAAGTACATGATCACGGGCAGCACGCCCTTTGCCTGCGCCGGGCGTACGATGCGCAGCGCGACCTTGCCGGTCGGGCCGGCATCGATCACGCGGTCTTCGATTTGCGCGGCCTGCTTTTCGACCGGCTGCGACTGGGCGCCGGCAAGGACGTTGCGGGCATCGGCGGGTGACAAGGTGTAGATCGGCGGGCCTTTCTGTGCGGTGAGTGCATCGATGAACTGCTGCGTCGCCGGTTCGAGCACGGGCGCGGCCTGCGCGATGGCGCTTGCGGTCAGCGTTGCAGCAACGGCAGAAGCGATGGCGAGAGACTTGAGCTTGAACATGTTGACTCCTGTTAGTGAGGGGCGTTGATAAATGCTTGCTTGAGGAACGTTTGGAAATTCAAATGCATCTACTTGTAGATAGGTGATGCGGTACGGCTTTGATACGGCTTTGATACGGCTTTGATACGACTGCGACTTGCCTCACGGCGGCCGGGAAACCTTGGCACCAACAATGGATAACTGCGTACCTGCTATCTACAGACCCGTTAAAACCGTGACGCGCGAAATCACTCATCAAATCCGTGCAGGGATGATTAGTCGGCTCGACGCGCGTTTTGAACGCGGTAAAAAAGTAAGACAAAAAGCAAAAAATCACATTCCCGTCAAAGAAATCGGAAATCAAAATCTACCTACTCAAAGATAGATCGGTTTTGATAAAGGTTTATTCATTATTAACAATATTCCGAACAATTACCTTGTATTACGACCCAATGACTTCAGAAGCCACGCTACGCCTTCATCGTTTTACGGTTTGCGTGACTTCTTCCAGACGCACCTTTGAATGAAACAATCGGCAAGCCAGCAGACTACCCTGATACGCCGCGAATAGCGCCCGGGCAGTCACCTCGGGCTTGCCATTTACACGCAGGGTTTCTTGCTTCTCGCCTTCGGCCAGCACTTTCGCCAGCCACGATTCATTTGCTTTAAAGAAGGCCTGAACCGCATGACGCACGTCCTCGGGTAAAGACTGGATATCCGCAGCCAGCATTCCGCACAAGCAAACCTGATCGCCTTCGCCCACGATCTTGCCGAACAGCTTCGCGTAGCGATCAAGCTTTTTCTCGGCGGAAGCCGAACTGTCGATGGCGTAAATCGACGACATGACATCCGCGCTATAGGTATTCACTGCTTCGAGCACGAGATCTTCCTTCGAAGGGAAGTAATAGTGGATGCTCGATGTCTTCACCCCGACCAGCGTCGACAGATCGCGATAACTAAACCCGTTGTACCCGCGCGTCATCAACAGGATTTGCGCGTGATCGAGCAATTGCTCGCGCACGGTGTTTTTGTCCGGGGTTTTCTCGGTGTTCATTTCGGAATCTCATGCCTTCGATGAGTCGTAATTTATCTACTAGAAGATAGATAGTCAAGGGAATTTAATGAATTTCATCGGGCGTTTTTAACAGGGCGTTTTTATCAAGCTCTCCGCAAACATCATGAAGCGGGCCGCAGCCCGCTCCTTCGCATACAACCAGATCACCGCACATCACCGCGGCGTCAACAATGCCGCCTGTGCTTCCCGCCGCGCCGGCTGCGCCGTCGCGGCGTGTTCGATGATCCCACCGCCCAGGCAAACATCGCCTTGATAAAGCACTGCCGATTGTCCCGGCGTGACGGCCCATTGCGCGTCGCTGAAACTTAGCTCGAAGCGGCCGTCCTCGCCTGGCGCACCCACCACGCAAGCCGAATCCGCCTGCCGATACCGCGTCTTCGCCGCGCATTCCAGGCCTTCAGCCGGTGCCGCGCCCGCCACCCAGCTCGTATTACCGGCCACGAGCGAATGCGACAACAGCCACGGATGATCATGCCCCTGCACCACGTACAGCGTGTTCGACGCCATGTCCTTGCCCGCAACAAACCACGGATCGCCGCTGCCGTCCTTGCTGCCGCCGAGCCCGATGCCCTTGCGTTGGCCGAAGGTATAGAACGCCAGCCCGACATGCTCGCCGATCACCTTGCCATCGGGCGTTTTCATCGGGCCGGGTTGTGTTGGCAGATAACGGTTCAAAAATTCGCGAAACGGCCTTTCGCCGATAAAGCAGATCCCCGTGGAATCCTTCTTCGCCGCGTTCGGCAAGCCAATCTGCGCGGCGATCTCGCGCACCTTCGTCTTTGGCATTTCACCGAGCGGAAACAGCGTCTTCGACAACTGCGCCTGATTCAGCCGATGCAAGAAGTACGACTGATCCTTCGTGTGATCCGTGGCCTTGAGCAGTTCGAACTGGCCATCGCGTTCGCGCACGCGAGCGTAATGGCCGGTCGCGATGGTTTCGCCGCCAAGCGACATGGCGTGATCGAGGAAGGCCTTGAACTTGATCTCGGCGTTGCAGAGAACGTCAGGATTGGGCGTGCGGCCGGCCGAATATTCCCGCAGGAATTCGGCGAACACACGATCCTTGTATTCAGCCGCGAAGTTGACCGCTTCCACGTCGATGCCGATCAGATCCGCCACCGACACCACATCGATCCAGTCCTGCCGGGTCGAGCAGTATTCGCTGTCGTCGTCATCTTCCCAGTTCTTCATGAACAGGCCGATCACGTCGTAGCCCTGCTCTTTCAGCAGCCACGCGGTCACCGACGAATCCACGCCGCCCGACATGCCCACCACGACTTTCTGTTTTCCGGCCTTGCTCATTGTGCTCTCTGCCTGATGCTTCGATTTTGCTTCGATTGTGGCTTGGATTGTTGCTTCGAAAACCTAGTCCCGCACCGGCGCGACCGAGTGCGTGTGAATGAAGTCGAGCGGCACGCGCCGCCCGGCGAGGTAATGATCGAGGCATTCCAGCACGGCCGGCGACCTGTGCCGGTCGGCGCATGCACGGAGTTCGTCGGCGGTGAGCCACATGGCGCGCACGATGCCATCGTCCAGTTTCGCGTCCGGCACCGGTCCCGACGTGGTGCCGCAAAACGTGAAGCGCAAATAAGTCGCCGATTTCCCCGGCCGCTCGAAATGCGTCAAATACGTGCCGACAAGCGCCTGCGGTTCGAACCGATGCGCCGTTTCCTCCAGTGTTTCCCGCTTCACGGCATCGACAAGCGTTTCTCCCGCTTCCAGATGGCCGGCCGGCTGATTAATCTTGAGTCCGTCGGACGTGTGCTCCTCGATCACGAGAAAACGCCCGTCCCGCTCCACAATGGCCGCGACGGTAACGCGCGGCGTCCAGCGTTCAGTATTCATGGGACCGTATTTTACCGTTTTGCGGGTTTTCCCGTCGTTCGCCGAGTTGGTGAATGTTGTCGCCCGATCGCGCTATTTTTCGTGAATGTTTCAGTTACAGTGGCAATCAGTCGCAAAAACCAGCTTAAAGAACTGCTTAACAACTGCGAGCAGCACGAGCACGACTGCACACGGCCATAACAGAACTAGAACGTGAGGAGGATGAAGATGCATATCGGAGTGCCTGCCGAGACGCGGGCGAACGAGGCGCGCGTCGCCGCCACGCCGGAGACGGTCAAGAAGCTCGTATCGCAAGGTCACAGGGTCACCGTGCAGCGCGGTGCGGGGCTGCCGGCGAGTTATATCGATGAAGCCTTTGCTGCTGCCGGCGCCGAGCTCGTCGATGCCAACACCGCGTTCGCCGCCGATCTCGTCCTCAAGGTCCATTCGCCCAACGAAACCGAGCTGCCGCTGCTGAAACACGGCGCGGTCCTGGCTGGCATGCTCGACCCCTTCAACGCCGATAACAACACGCGCCTCGCCGCCTCCGGCATTACCGCGTTCGCGCTGGAAGCCGCGCCGCGCACGACCCGGGCGCAGAGCCTCGACGTGTTGTCGTCGCAGGCCAACATTGCCGGGTACAAGGCCGTGCTGGTCGCGAGCAATATCTACCAGCGCTTCATGCCCATGCTGATGACCGCCGCCGGCACCGTGAAAGCGGCGCGCGTGCTCGTGCTGGGGGCGGGCGTCGCGGGCCTGCAGGCCATCGCTACAGCCAAGCGGCTGGGTGCGGTCATCGAAGCGTCGGATGTGCGTCCCGCCGTGAAAGAGCAAATCGAATCGCTGGGCGCGAAGTTCCTCGATGTCCCCTACGAAACCGATGAAGAACGCGAAGCCGCCGTCGGCGTGGGCGGCTATGCGCGGCCGATGCCCGCAAGCTGGCTCGCGCGCCAGTCCGTGCTGGTCGCCGAGCGTGCGAAGCAGGCGGATATCGTGATCGCGACGGCGTTGATTCCCGGACGTCCCGCACCGACGCTGATCGCGGCTGAAACCGTCGCACAGATGAAACCGGGCTCGGTGATTGTCGATCTGGCTGCGGGCCGCGGTCCTGAATTCGAAGGGCGGCGCGGCGGCAATTGTCCGCTGACCGAAGCCGATCAGGTCGTGATGAAACATGGCGTGCATCTGGTCGGCTACACCAATCTTGCATCGATGGTCGCGACCGACGCCTCCGCCCTTTACGCCCGCAACCTGCTCGACTTCATCAAGCTGATCGTGACGAAGGAAGGCACGCTGAACATCGATATGGCCGATGACATCGTCGCGGCCACGCTCCTGTGCCGCGACGGCCAGGTCACGCGCGGGATCAAAGGAGACTGACATGGAACTGGTTAATCACACGGTCATCAACCTGATCATCTTCGTGCTCGCGATCTACGTCGGGTATCACGTGGTGTGGAACGTCACGCCCGCATTGCATACGCCATTGATGGCGGTGACGAACGCGATCTCGGCTATCGTGATTGTCGGCGCGATGCTCGCAGCCGGCCTCACCATAGGCGGCGCCGGCAAGTTCTTCGGCACGCTTGCGGTGTTGCTCGCAGCGGTCAACGTGTTCGGCGGATTTCTCGTCACGCGGCGAATGCTGGAGATGTTCAAGAAAAAAGCGCCGAAGCAAATTGCCGCTCCGTCGAAGGAGGCCGCGCAATGAGCATGAGCGTAGTCACCCTCCTGTATCTCGTCGCCTCGGTGTGTTTCATCCAGGCGCTCAAAGGCTTGTCGAATCCGAAGACCGCGCGCATCGGCAATACGTTCGGCATGGCAGGCATGGCGATCGCGATCCTGACGACCATTGCGTTGATCGTGAAGCAGGCGTCGGCGCTGGGATCGGATCTGTCGCTGGGCCTGGGGCTGCTGTTCGCAGCGCTCGTGGTGGGCGGCGCGATCGGCGCATACGTCGCGGCGAAAGTCGAGATGACGA
Source organism: Burkholderia sp. PAMC 26561 (assembly GCF_001557535.2). Lineage (NCBI taxonomy): Bacteria > Pseudomonadati > Pseudomonadota > Betaproteobacteria > Burkholderiales > Burkholderiaceae > Burkholderia > Burkholderia sp. PAMC 26561. Next base: position 1,753,583 of record NZ_CP014306.1, on the reverse strand, counting down.
AGATGCCCGAACTCGTCGCTGCCATGCATTCGCTGATTGGTCTGGCAGCGGTTTGTATCGCTTATGCGGTTGTTTCCGAACCCTCGGCGTTCGGGCTCGCCGCGCTGGGCGAACCGATTCCCGTGGGCAATCGCGTGGAATTGTTTATCGGCACGTTTGTGGGTGCCATTACGTTCTCGGGTTCCGTGATCGCGTTCGGGAAGCTCTCGGGCAAGTATCAGTTCAGGTTGTTCAAGGGCGCGCCGGTCGTGTATGCCGGCCAGCACATGATCAACTTGCTGCTTGCCATCGCGATGCTCGGCTTCGGCATCATCTTCATGTTCACGCAGTCGTGGCTGCCGTTCGTGATCATGACGCTGATCGCGTTCGCGCTCGGCGTGCTGATCATCATCCCGATCGGCGGCGCGGACATGCCCGTGGTTGTATCGATGCTCAACTCGTATTCGGGCTGGGCGGCGGCGGGCATCGGCTTTTCGCTGAACAACCCGATGTTGATCATCGCCGGATCGCTGGTGGGATCGTCGGGCGCGATTCTTTCGTACATCATGTGCCGCGCGATGAACCGCTCGTTCTTCAACGTGCTCCTGGGCGGTTTCGGCAACGAAGGCGGCGCGGCGGCAACCGATGGCGCGAAGGAACAGCGCCCGGTGAAATCCGGTTCCGCCGATGACGCCGCGTTCATGCTCGGCAATGCCGAAACGGTGGTGATCGTGCCGGGTTATGGACTGGCCGTGGCGCGCGCTCAGCATGCGTTGAAGGAACTCACCGACAAGCTGATCGAGAAAGGCATCGACGTGAAGTACGCGATCCACCCGGTCGCGGGGCGGATGCCGGGGCATATGAACGTGTTGCTGGCCGAGGCGGAGGTGGACTACGAACTCGTCCACGAGATGGAAGACATCAATGGCGAATTCCAGCAGACGGACGTGGTGTTGGTGCTCGGGGCGAATGACGTGGTGAATCCGGCGGCCAAGACCGACCCGAAATCCGTGATCGCGGGGATGCCGATTCTGGAGGCATATCGGGCGAAGACGATTATCGTGAACAAACGCTCGATGGCGGCGGGTTACGCCGGGCTGGACAACGAACTGTTCTACATGGACAAGACGATGATGGTTTTCGGCGATGCCAAGAAGGTGATCGAGGATATGGTGAAGGCGGTGGAGTGAGGTGCGCTGTAGGGTGAGAGGAAACGCCGGTGTGCTCGCTAGAGATACCGGCGATATCTGCCGGAGAGCGGTCGTCTTACGTGAAACTTGGTTCAAATCGACCCAAGCTCAACTTGTTCCAGTTGGCCCAGCCTCACAGCACGATCGTTTCGATAGTCACTTTGTCCGATCGAGATCGAATCGCCAAAGCAAGAATATCGCGTTGATAGGCGACATGCTTCAAAATCAACTTAAACATGACGGCACCTATCATAATGCCACTCGCAAACGCGGCTACTCCAACATAGAGATATATGAAGTGACCTATTTCCTTGCTTGATGCTTCCTTGACAGCGAGCCATCCAAGTCCAAACACTCCAAAAAGTGCAGCCTTGTCCGTACCACCAACGAAGAAGTCCATACGCTGCTTAATACGCTCAATTCTAATGGATAGACGTTTGTCTGCAGCTTCAAGTATTTCGATGGAATGTGGCGCGAGTTGCTGTGCTTGCAGCCTTTCATGCTTCAATTCTTTGATTGTCCGCTCATAATCCGCCCTGCGAAATCGCCGCAAATCGCGAAAGCCCGGCCGCATTTCCTTAAGCAAACCAGTAAGCATTAGAAGTGCCATGACACAAGCAACGACTTTTAAAGCGAAAGATAGAGCAAAGCCAATGTTGAAGGATGAGAAACTTAAGCAACTTGTGATCGACACAAAACCGCCCGCCCCCACACAGATTAACCAGGCCGTAATCCGGCGCGATCGCACCTCTTCGGGCGTAAACGAGGGTCGGAAAGGGCTCAATCCGTCGAGTTGGTAAAGAATCGTCTCCAAGTCGTCTTGCATTTTTGTTTCCGAATAGTTTGTCGTTTAACGCTTTCGTTTGTTTATCTCGTAGCCGTCAATGCTCTCATGCTGCCCGATCAAAAGCGCATCCAAGACCTGTAAAAAATCTTGTTAAGCTGAAGTTCAATCGACAGACGCCGCCGTAAGTTGGCGTCTGGCCACCCCCGCCCCCGCGTACAATATCCCCCTTCGATTCCCCTAAAAAGCACCGCCCAATGGCCACTACTTTCCTTTTCGACTGGTTTGTCCCTTGCCCGCGCGGTCTCGAGGCGCCGCTGGCGGCCGAACTCGCCGAAATCGGAGCGAAGCATGTAGAAGGCTCGCAATTTCGCACCGGCAAGGAAGTCCCGGGCGGCGTGCATTTCCGCGGCTCGTGGGCGGCCGGCATGGCGGCGAACCTGCACTCGCGCATCGCGAGCCGCGTGTTGCTCAAGCTCGCACACGGCCCGTACAGAAGCGAACACGACATCTACGAGCTCGCTTACCAGCAACAATGGGAAAAGTGGTTCTCGCCGAATGAAACCATTCGCGTCGATATCACCGCCATCAAATCGCCCCTGCGCAGCCTGGAATTCGCGACCCTGCGCGTGAAAGACGCTGTTTGCGACCGCCTGCGCGAATTGACGGGCAATCGTCCGAGCGTCGATACCGCCCAACCCGACGTCCGCGTCTTCGCGTTCCTCACCATCAACGAATGCACGCTTTACATCGATACCTCCGGCGACCCGCTCTTCAAACGCGGCTGGCGCCTGGACAAGGGCGCGGCTCCGCTACGAGAGAACCTCGCGGCAGGCATCTTGCGCCTTACCGGCTGGACGCCGGGCACGCCGCTATTCGACCCGATGTGCGGCAGCGGCACCTTCCTCGCCGAAGCCGCGCAAGTCGCGCTGAACATTGCGCCGGGCGTCGAACGTCGTTTCGGCTTCGAAAAGCTCAAGCAATACGATGTGAACGCGTGGCAAAAGCTGAAAGGCGCGGCGCTCGATGCAAAACACGCCGCGCAATCATCACGCAAGGACCTGCAGATCTACGGCAGCGACATTTCCGGCGACATGCTCGACAAGGCCTACTCGAACCTCGAACGCGCGGGTCTTCCGGAACTGTCGTTGAAACAGGTCGATGCCCGCCACATGACACCGCCAGCGGGCGAGCCCGGCATCCTGGTCGCGAATCCGCCGTACGGTGAACGGATCGAAGTGCGTGGCCGTGGTCCGCGCGGCGAGCTCCGCGAACCGAAGAACCGCGGTCACGACGAAGACGAAGAAGCATTTCATCGCGCGCAGCCTGATCCGGCGGACCTTGAGTTTTTCATCTCGTTCGGCAACGCGCTCAAGCAGCGCTTTCCAGGCTGGCGCGCGTATGTGCTGACATCGGACAGAAAACTGCCTGGCATGCTGCGGTTGCGTGAATCGACGAAAACACCGCTTTTCAACGGTGCGCTCGAATGCCGCCTGTTCCGCTTCGACCTGATCGCCGGAAGCGTGCGCAACCGGCCGGCAGCGGCAGAACCCGCAGGCGGCCAAACACCCGAGGCCCCCGAGGCCAAGGAATAAGGCCGAGCAAACCGGCGCTACAATCGCTGAATGAACTCATCGACTGAAGCCCAATCCTCAAGCCTCGATGTCTATCGCAGCCGCCGCGAACGCGTTCTCGCGGCGCTGCGCGAATCGGGCGGCGGCGTGGCGATCATCCAGACCGCGCGCGAAGTCATGCGCAACCGCGACGCCGATTACCCGTTCCGCCACGACAGCTACTTTTATTACCTGACGGGCTTCACGGAACCCGAAGCCACGCTCGTTCTGGACGCCAGCGCTCATCCCGACGAACCCGCGGCCATCCTCTTCTGCCGCGAGAAAAACGTCGAGCGCGAAACGTGGGAAGGCTTTCGGCACGGCCCTGAAGGCGCGCGCCTCGCGCTGGGACTGGACGCGGCATTTCCCATCGATCAGCTCGATGCCGAGATGCCCCGCCTTCTCGCCGACAAACCCGCCGTGCACTACGCGCTCAGCAGTTCGGCCGAACTCGACACACAGGTTCGCGGCTGGCTCGCAGCAGTACGAGCGCAAAGCCGGATCGGGGTGAAAGCGCCATCGAAAGCGGTCGATTTGCTGCCCATCCTCGACGAAATGCGCCTGATCAAGGACGACCACGAGCTCGCGATCATGCGCCGCGCCGGCACGATTTCGGCCGAAGCCCACCGCCGCGCGATGCAAACCTGCCGTCCCGGCATGCACGAATACGAGATCGAAGCCGAGTTGCTCTACACGTTCCGCAAACGCGGCGCGCAAGCCCCGGCATACGGTTCGATCGTCGCGGCCGGCGCGAACGCGTGCGTGCTGCACTACCCGGCGGGCAACGCGATCGCGCGCGAAGGCGATCTGATTCTCATCGATGCCGCGTGCGAACTCGACGGCTACGCGTCCGACATCACGCGCACCTTTCCGGCGAGCGGAAGGTTCACGTCGGCGCAACGGGAAATCTACGACATCGTGCTGGCCGCGCAATACGCCGCCGTTCATGCCACTCGCGCCGGCGTGAGCTTCGACGCGCCGCACGAAGCGGCGGTGCGGGTTTTGTCGCAGGGATTGCTGGATACGGGGATCATCGATCGGAACCAGTTTGCAACGGTCGACGACGTCATCGCCGAGCGTGCGTACCAGCGTTTCTACATGCACCGCACGGGCCATTGGCTCGGCATGGACGTGCACGACGCGGGCGATTACCGCGATGCAAACGCGCCGCTCGACGACCAGGGCGCGCGTGCGTGGCGCACCTTGAAACCGGGCATGACGCTGACCATTGAGCCGGGTTTGTACATTCGCGCCGCCGCCGCCGTGCCGGAACGCTACGCGGACATCGGCATCCGGATTGAAGACGATGCCATCGTGACCGCTGGCGGCTGCGAGCTCACAACGCGGGAAGTCCCCGTCGATGCCGACGAAATCGAAGCCTTGATGCGCGACGCGCAAACCCCCGATGCAAATTGAAACCACGGAAACCATCGGCCATGAACTGCCGGCCGATTATCACTTCGATATCGCCATAGTCGGCGCGGGCCCCGTTGGCCTTGCGCTTGCAGGATGGCTCGCGAAACGCAGCGCAACATCGCGTTTGTCGGTCGCGTTGATCGATGCACGCGAGCCGGGTGCAGCTTCAAACGATCCCCGCGCAATCGCGGTGTCGCATGGAAGCCGCGCGATGCTGGAATCGTCGCTGGGTTTTCCCTCCGATGCCACGCCGATCAAGCGCATTCACGTCTCGCAGCGCGGCCGGTTCGGCCGCACATTGATCGATCACGATGAACACGGTCTGCCCGCGCTCGGTTACGTCGTGCGTTACGGCTCGCTCGTTTCGACGCTCTCGCAAGCCGTGGCCAAGACTGGCGTTCACTGGTTCACCGGAACGACGGCGTCCACGCCGCTGCACGACCATGATGGCGTGACGCTGCCCATCCATTCCGCGGCCGAAGGCGACCGGACGATTCGCGCACGCATCCTGGTGAATGCCGAAGGCGGGTTGTACAAGGAAACGGACGCATCGACTTCGGTCAAGAACACGCGCGATTACGGTCAGACGGCGATTGTCGGGACGGTCAGCGTGAGCGCGCCGCAACCGGGGGTTGCGTGGGAACGTTTTACACCCGAAGGTCCGATCGCGCTGTTGCCGTCTGGCGGCGCGCGTCAGGCGGATTACGCGCTGGTCTGGTGTTGCGCGCCCGAAGAGGCCACCCGCCGCTCGCAACTTCCCGACGATGCATTTCTCACCGAGCTCGGCGCAGCCTTCGGCGAACGCATGGGCCGTTTCACGAAAATCACCGGCCGCGCGATGTTCCCGCTTGGGTTGAACGCGCTGAATGCGCTTGTCGACCGGCGCACGGTTGCGATCGGAAACGCGGCACAAACGCTGCATCCTGTTGCAGGACAAGGACTCAATCTCGGCCTGCGCGATGCACACGCACTATGCGATGCATTGTCGACGAACGGGACCACGACGGTCGCGCTCAGCCTTTTTGCGCAACGTCGCGCGCTCGACCGGCGGATGACGATTGGTGCCACGGATACGCTCGCGCGAGTTTTCACCATCGATTTTGCGCCGCTTGCTGCAATGCGCGGCCTCGCTTTGAGCGCGCTGGAACTCGTGCCGCCGGTCAAGACCGTGCTGGCGCGTCAAATGATGTTCGGGCAACGGCGCTAAACGATTGCTCATCAGTTGCTGATCGTTTGCTTTGGAAAACCGGCTCCGCACTTCGCGCCAGCCCGGCCAAATTTGCTGAGCGCGGTGCCTGTAAAACCGAGCGTTCACTCTATGGCGTTCGCAACTTTCATAGAAGATTTAACGACTTGCGGCGCGATTGGAGCTAATTGACCCTGCGCGTTCGCGTTAAAATACGCGTTTTCCTCCAACGCTTTTGCGTCCATCGAATCGTGGACGCTGCCAGTTTCATGCCCATTTCCAAACCGGCCATCGGCCCCCATATTTTGCGCAACAACCTGTTCGTCGCCCCCATGGCCGGCGTGACAGACCGCCCTTTCCGGCAGTTGTGCAAACGCATGGGCGCGGGCTACGCCGTGTCGGAAATGGTGGCATCGAACGCGCAGTTGTGGAAAAGCGAGAAAACCATGCGCCGCGCAAATCACGCTGGCGAAGTCGAACCGATCTCGGTCCAGATTGCAGGCGCAGACCCGAAAATGCTGGCCGAAGCGGCGCGTCACAACGTCGCGAACGGCGCGCAGATCATCGATATCAACATGGGCTGCCCAGCCAAGAAGGTCTGCAATGTGGCAGCGGGTTCCGCGTTGCTGCAAAACGAAGCGCTGGTCGCGGAGATCGTACAGGCGGTGGTGAACGCCGTAGGCGTGGGCCCGGACGCTGTGCCGGTCACGCTGAAAATCCGCACAGGCTGGAATCGCGAAAACAAGAATGCGCTGAACATCGCCCGCATTGCGCAGGACGCCGGCATCTCCATGCTGACCGTGCATGGCCGCACGCGCGCCGACCTGTACAAAGGCGACGCCGAATACGAGACCATCGCGGCCGTCAAAGCCTCCGTGCGCATTCCGGTCGTGGCCAATGGCGACATCACCACGCCGGAAAAGGCGCGACATGTGCTTGCCGTGACGGGTGCGGACGCCATCATGATCGGGCGCGCGGCGCAGGGACGTCCGTGGCTCTTTCGCGAGATCGAACATTTCCTCCTGACGGGCCAACATTTGCCCGCGCCGCGGATCGACGAGATCCAGGCACTGATGAACGCACATCTTGAAGATCACTATGATTTCTATGGTGAATTCACGGGCGTTCGTACAGCGCGCAAACACATCGGCTGGTACACTCGCGGCCTTTCCGGCGCCAACACGTTCAGACATCGGATGAACACGCTGGATTCCACACGAGAACAATTGCTCGCCGTGAACGAATTCTTCGACGCCCAAAAGGCGTTGTCCGACCGTCTCGTCTATGTCGAAGAACCCGGCGCAGACGCCGAGCGCAGCGGCAGCGACGAAGAAGAAACGTGCGGCACGCAGAACCAAACAGACCGATTAGCCGCATGAGCAGACACAACATAGAACAATGCGTCCGCCAGAGCCTGGACAATTATTTCCAGGACCTGGACGGCTCGAAACCGCACGACGTCTACGAAATGGTGATTTCGTGCGTCGAAAAGCCGATGCTCGAAGTCGTGCTCAAACAAGCCGATGGCAACCAGTCGCTCGCAGCGGAGTATCTCGGCATCAATCGCAATACGTTGAGAAAGAAGCTTCAGCAGCACGGCCTGATTTAATTCATTTGTCTCATTGATGTACCTCCCGGACCGTCGCGGCGTACGGCGGTCGATCCGAATTTACTGATTCCCTCGACTCCCCTACCGGCTCCCCGCCGTTCCCATCATGATCAAGCAAGCGCTCCTTTCCGTTTCAGACAAGTCCGGCATTGTTGAATTTGCAAAATCGCTGTCCGAGCTGGGCGTAAGCCTGCTCTCGACCGGCGGCACCGCAAAACTCCTCGCCGATGCCGGCCTGCCCGTCACCGAAGTCGCCGACTACACCGGCTTCCCGGAAATGCTCGACGGCCGCGTGAAAACGCTGCATCCAAAGGTCCACGGCGGCATTCTGGCGCGTCGCGACTTGCCTGAACACATGGCCGCGCTCGAGCAACACAATATTCCGACCATCGACCTGCTGGTGGTGAATCTGTATCCGTTTGTGCAGACGGTATCGAAGGAAGAATGCTCGCTGGAAGACGCGATCGAGAACATCGACATTGGCGGTCCGACCATGTTGCGTTCGGCGGCGAAGAATCATCGCGATGTGACCGTGATCGTCGATCCTTCGGATTACGCGACGGTTCTCGAGGAAATGCGCTCGTGCAACAACACGGTCAGCTATCCGACGAACTTCAAACTCGCCACCAAAGTGTTCGCGCACACGGCGCAATATGACGGCGCGATCACGAACTACCTGACGAGCCTGACCGAAGCGCTCGAACACAAGAGCCGCAACACGTTTCCGTCGACGTTCAATCTTGCATTCACCAAGGTCCAGGACCTGCGTTACGGCGAAAATCCGCATCAAAGCGCAGCGTTTTATCGTGACATCGCGACGTCCGCGGGCGCACTCGCGAACTACGAGCAGTTGCAGGGCAAGGAATTGTCGTACAACAACATCGCGGATTCCGATGCTGCATGGGAATGCGTGAAGACCTTCGACGTGCCGGCCTGCGTGATCGTCAAGCACGCGAATCCGTGCGGCGTCGCGGTCGGCGCGGGTGCTCACGAAGCGTATTCGAAGGCGTTCCAGACCGATCCTACTTCGGCGTTCGGCGGGATTATCGCGTTCAATCGCGAAGTCGATGAAGCTGCGGCCCAGGCGGTCGCCAAGCAGTTCGTGGAAGTGCTGATGGCGCCTTCGTTCAGCGACGCCGCAAGGCAGATTTTCGCGGCAAAGCAGAACGTGCGTCTGCTGCAAATCGAGCTCGGCGACGGTCACAACGCGTTCGACCTGAAGCGCGTGGGCGGCGGCTTGCTGGTTCAGTCGCTGGATTCCAAGAACGTTCAGCCGCACGAATTGCGCGTGGTCACGAAGCGTCATCCGACGCCGACGGAAATGGACGACCTGATGTTCGCGTGGCGCGTGGCGAAGTACGTGAAGTCGAACGCCATTGTGTTCTGCGGCGGCGGCATGACGCTCGGCGTGGGCGCGGGGCAGATGAGCCGCGTGGATTCGGCGCGCATCGCGAGCATCAAGGCACAGAACGCGGGGTTGTCGCTGGCGGGATCTGCCGTGGCGTCGGACGCGTTCTTCCCGTTCCGCGATGGCCTCGACGTGGTGGTGAACGCGGGCGCGACCTGCGTGATCCAGCCAGGCGGCTCCATGCGCGACGACGAGGTCGTGGCGGCCGCGGACGAACACAATATCGCGATGGTGCTTACCGGTACGCGCCACTTCCGTCATTAAGAACGACACCCGGAACGTCCGATCTTCGCAAAGCCCGGTGGCCGGCAGGTTCACCGGGCTTTTTACTTTTTGCGCCGCGCTGTTAGTATCGCAAGCACTACGTTCCAACGGCATTCCATGAGAATTCTCGGCATCGACCCGGGCCTGCGCGTGACTGGATTCGGCGTCATCGATAAAACCGGCCACACGCTGACCTACGTGACCAGCGGCGTCATCAAGACCGCGGACGCCGATTTGCCGTCGCGTCTGAATACGATCTTCGAGGGTATTTCGACGCTCGTGCGGCAACATGCGCCGGATCAATCGGCTATCGAAAAAGTGTTCGTCAACGTCAACCCGCAATCGACGCTGCTGCTCGGGCAGGCCCGCGGCGCCGCCATTTGCGGACTGGTCGCGAACGGCGTTCCGGTCGCCGAATACACGGCGCTGCAATTGAAGCAGGCCGTGGTGGGCTATGGCCGCGCCACGAAAGAACAGATGCAGCAGATGGTCGTGCGCTTGCTCGCCCTTTCGGGCGTACCCGGCACCGACGCCGCCGATGCGCTCGGCATGGCCATCTGCCACGCGCACGCGGGCGGCGCGACGGCGATCCTCGGCGGCATTGCGCCATCGCTGGCTAAAAAAGGCCTGCGCGTACGGCGCGGCCGCCTTGTCGGCTAACTCCATTACAAGTTCCTCAACATGATTGGTCGCATTGCAGGCGTCTTGCTTGAAAAAAACCCGCCGTATCTGCTCGTCGATTGCGGTGGCGTAGGCTACGAAATCGCCGTGCCGATGAGCACCTTCTACAACCTGCCGAACAGCGGCGAAAAGATCGTGCTCCTGACCCAGTTGATCGTGCGGGAAGACGCGCATCTGCTGTACGGCTTCGGCACCCAGCCGGAGCGCACGACTTTTCGCGAATTGCTCAAGATCAGCGGAATCGGTGCGCGGATGGCCCTCGCGGTGTTGTCCGGCATGAGCGTCCAGGAACTCGCGCAAGCGGTGACCATGCAGGACGCCGCACGCCTTACGCGAACGCCCGGCATTGGTAAAAAGACGGCGGAGCGGCTGCTACTGGAACTGAAAGGCAAGCTCGGTGCAGATCTGGGCACGGCAGCAGGCACGGTGGCGGGCCCGGATCACGCGAGCGATATCCTGAACGCTTTGCTGGCATTGGGTTACTCCGAAAAGGAAGCGCTCATGGCGGTAAAGAATGTCCCCGCCGGGACAGGCGTTTCAGAAGGCATCAAGCTGGCCTTGAAGGCGCTGTCGTTTCAACCCACACGCTGATGCGCAAGCGCGACTCGAACTTGCTCAAGCGGGAACGTTTTTAGTCTCCCACGCTGTTGATCCGGCTAACAGTCGGCCGATCGGCCAGCTTTCGGTGCTTGAGTCACGCGGTACAATCGACGCATGATAGAAACCGACAAACTCGCTGCCGAACGCATCATTTCGGCTACTCCCGTCTCGCCGAACGAGGAAGTGTTCGAGCGGGCGCTGCGGCCGCGCCAGCTCGAGGAATACGTCGGGCAGGAAAAGATCCGGGATCAGTTGCAGATCTTCATCGAGGCTGCGCGCAGGCGCTCCGAGGCCCTCGATCACGTCCTGCTGTTCGGGCCGCCGGGCCTTGGCAAGACCACGCTCGCGCACATCATCGCGCGGGAAATGGGCGTGAATCTGCGGCAAACGTCGGGGCCGGTGCTGGAACGCGCCGGCGATCTTGCCGCCCTGCTGACCAATCTCGAGAAGAACGACGTACTTTTCATCGATGAAATCCATCGGCTCTCGCCGGTCGTCGAGGAGATCTTGTACCCGGCGCTCGAGGATTATCAGATCGACATCATGATCGGTGAAGGGCCGGCCGCGCGCAGCGTCAAGCTGGACTTGCAGCCGTTCACGCTGGTTGGCGCCACCACGCGCGCCGGCATGCTGACGAATCCGCTGCGGGATCGCTTCGGGATCGTGTCGCGGCTCGAGTTTTACACGGCGAGCGAACTGGCGCGAATCGTCACGCGGTCGGCATCGCTGTTGAAGGCGAACATCGTCCCGGAAGGCGCGTTCGAGATTGCAAAGCGTGCGCGTGGAACGCCGCGTATTGCGAACCGTTTGCTCAGGCGTGTGCGCGATTACGCCGAGGTGCGGGCGAACGGCAATATCACGGCAGATGTCGCCGATGCCGCCCTGAAGATGCTCGATGTCGATCCCGTCGGCTTCGACCTGATGGACCGGAAGCTACTGGAAGCCATCCTGCACAAGTTCGATGGAGGCCCGGTCGGCGTCGACAACCTGGCTGCGGCAATTGGCGAAGAGCGCGACACCATTGAAGACGTGCTGGAACCTTATTTGATCCAGCAAGGCTATCTGCAGCGAACGCCGCGCGGCCGTGTTGCCACGTTGCTGACGTATCGTCATTTCGGACTCGCAGCGCCGGACGCGGGCCCGGTTCGCGATCTTTGGGACGCCAACCAGCCCGGTTAATGGATCAGCGCGGCACTTCCTTCAGGTCGTCGTCGCTGCTCGGGGCGGCCAGATGCGCGACATCCCCCCACGACACGACTTTCGCGTGGCCGTCCTCGAAGTCCACTGTGTTGATGCTCGTGTTCAGCAAGAGCCAGTCGCGCGGCATTTCAAGCAGAATGCCACGCGCAAAACGATAAACACAATCCAGCACGCCGCCATGCGCAACACACGCAACCCGTCCACCCGGATGCGCGGCGATGATCGGCGCAACGGATTTCAACACCCGCTTCGAAAACTCTCGTTGAGACTCGCCGCCTGGCGGCGCGAAATCGGGATCGTGGCTCTGCCAGACCGCATGTTCAGCAGGGAACTTGGCACGAATCTCGGCGCTGTCGTGACCTTGAAAGTCGCCATACAAACGCTCGCGCAAGCCCTGGCTCAAATTCAGCGATAACCCGAGCGCTTCCGCAAATGGCCTGGCCGTTTGCTGTGCGCGCTCCAGGTCGCTGGAATAGACCGCGTCAAGGCGCGCGCCGGATTGGGACTCGCGCAACAGGCGCTGGGCGAGCTGTTCAGCTTGCACAAGTCCACTCGCGCCCAGTGGAATATCAATATGCCCCTGAATCCGTTTGATGCGATTCCAGTCGGTCTCGCCGTGCCTGATGAAAAGGACTTGCGTAATCATGGGGATTCCAGAAGATGCGCCTAGGTTCGATCAGCGCTGAAAGAATGCATCACGGACGCACTTGCAGCCAAAACGTTACCGGTCCGTCATTGACCAGCGACACCTGCATGTCCGCGCCGAACTCGCCCGTTTCGACAACCGGATGCGCGGCGCGCGCCTGTGCCACAAAGTGGTCGAAGAGCCTGCGGCCTTCGTCGGGAGGTGCTGCGGGCGTGAAGCTCGGCCGCAAGCCGCTGGATGTATCGGCGGCGAGGGTGAACTGCGATACCAGCAGCACGCCGCCCGGGCGGCCGCTGCCGTCGATATCCCGGACCGGAAGATTCATCTTGCCCGCGGCGTCGCTGAAAACCCGGTACGCCAGCATCTTGGCGAGCAGCTTGTCCGCCGTTGCCGGCGTATCGCCGCGTTCGGCGCACACAAGCGCCAGGAGCCCGGCATCGATCGCACCGGTCACGCGGCCTTCAACACGAACATCGGCGCGCAGGACGCGCTGAATGAGCGCGATCATGGATTCAGGCCGTCAGCGTGACGCGTGCGAAGCGGCGCTTGCCGACCTGCACGACAAACTCGCCGGCTTCGATCTTCAACGCCTTGTCCGACACCGTTGCGCCGTCGATCTTCACGCCGCCCTGTTCAATGTTTCGCAACGCTTCGCTAGTAGATGGAACCAGCCCCGCCTGTTTCAGCAATTGCCCGATGGCAAGCGGCGCACCGCTCAACGTCACCGATGCAATCTCGTCCGGCACACCGCCCTTCGCACGATGATTGAAATCTTCAAGCGCCCGCTCTGCATCCGGCGATGAGTGGAAGCGCGCGACGATTTCCTGCCCGAGCAGCACCTTGAAATCGCGCGGATTACGTCCGCCTTCGGCTTCGCTCTTGAATCTCGCGATCTCTTCCATGCTTCTGAATGACAGCAGTTCGAAGTAGCGCCACATGAGCGTATCGGAGATGCTCATCAGCTTGCCGAACATGTCCGTTGGCTTCTCGCTGATGCCGATGTAGTTGTGCTTCGACTTCGACATCTTCTCGACGCCGTCCAGCCCTTCCAGCAGCGGCATGGTCAAGATGCACTGCTGCTCCTGGCCGTACTGCTTCTGCAACTCGCGTCCAACCAGCAGGTTGAATTTCTGGTCCGTGCCGCCGAGTTCCAGGTCCGCATTCAGCGCCACCGAGTCGTACCCCTGCATGAGCGGATACAGCAACTCGTGAATGGAAATGGGCATGCCGCCCTGATACCGTTTGGTGAAATCCTCACGCTCGAGAATGCGCGCAACCGTGTAGCGCGAGGCGAGCTTGATCATGCCGTCGGCGCCGAGCGGCATCGACCATTCGCTGTTGTAGCGCATCTCGGTCTTTTCGCGATCCAGCACCAGCGCAGCCTGTTCGAAATACGTCTTTGCGTTGGACTCGATCTGTTCACGCGTGAGTGGCGGGCGCGTGGCGTTACGCCCCGACGGATCGCCAATCAACGACGTGAAATCGCCGATCAAGAAGATGACCGTATGGCCGAGGTCCTGGAGCTGACGCATCTTGTTCAGCACAACCGTATGGCCGATGTGAATGTCAGGCGCGGTCGGATCGAGGCCCAGCTTGATACGCAGCGGCTTGCCGCTCAGCGCGCTGCGCGCGAGCTTTTGCGCGAATTCGGTTTCAATGAGCAGTTCATCACAACCCCGTTTCGCGATGGCAAGCGCAGCCTGCACTTCGTCGGTCAGGGGCAAGGTTTTCGCAGCCGAAGCCGGAGAGTCGTTCGGTTCTGTGGTCATGCTTGCAACTTCTCGGATGATTTGTTCGGGACGCGGACAAGGCGCGCGTCGGGTAATGGTCGCGGCGCTGCGGCTCTGCTGCGCTGATTGGCAAGCGCGAAATCAGCGCGGCTTTCGCTTGGTTCAGGGATCGGATTTTACGTGATGTCGTGCGCGTTCGCCCCGTTTTCCCCGCGCGTTAGCCATTCGGCCAAGTTTCGGCGGCAACGAGCGCGGATCTTGAGCGTAAACATGGCCGAATGGCTAACGTCGAGGCTGGCGGCTTAACGACGCACTTCGTTGCGTGGATAATCTATCCGTGGCGGCCGTTTTGACCGCATGAATGCATCGAAAAGGAGAGACGACGTGGCGCGACGTAGTGAGGCGGTAGAAGCAGGCAGCGCAGCGGATGGTGTCTATTTCGGGCTCATGTCCGGCACGAGCATGGATGGCGTGGACGGCGTTGCCGTGCAATTCACCGCGGGTAAGCCACCCATTGTGCTCGGCGAGGCGCATGTGGGGTTCTCGGCAGGCCTGCGTGAAGCGCTTTTCGCTCTCCAGGCGCCTGGGGACAACGAACTGGAACGCGAGGCGCTGGCGGCAAACGCGCTGGCCACACGCTACGCGGTGTGCTGCCATGAACTGGCGAGCATGAGCGGCTACTCGGCGGCAAAGGTTCGCGCCATTGGGGTCCACGGGCAAACGGTGCGGCATCGGCCGGAGAAGGGTTATACCCGGCAAATCAACAATCCCGCGTTGTTGGCGGAGATGACAAACATCGATATCGTTGCGGACTTTCGCAGCCGCGACGTCGCTGCCGGCGGCCAGGGCGCACCGCTTGTCCCGGCCTTTCACGCGACGGTTTTCGGTTCGAAGAACGAAACCCGCGTGGTCTGCAATCTGGGAGGCATCAGCAATATCACGGTTTTATCGGCGGGTGGCGGAGTGCACGGGTTCGATTGCGGTCCGGCCAATGCGTTGCTTGACGAATGGGCGCATCGCCATCTGAATCGTCCGTTCGACGAAGGGGGCCATTTCGCGTCGCAAGGACAAGTGAACCGTTCGTTGCTGAACAATCTTCTCGATGAACCATTCTTCGTGCAGCGGCCGCCCAAAAGCACGGGGCGTGATTTGTTCAACCCCGCATGGCTCGATGCCAAGCTCGCGGGATTCGACACGGTTTCATCTGCAGACGTACAAGCGACGCTCGTCGCTCTCACGGCGATCACAATCGCGCGCGAGATTGAACGGCATGCATCCGATTGTCGTGCGGTCTATGTGTGCGGTGGTGGCGCACGCAATCCGATACTCATGAACGCAATCCAGCAGGCGCTCGCCGAGACTGGCGTGTCCGGCGTGCCCGTCATGACGACCGACGCGCTCGGTGTGCCGCCCCAGCAGGTGGAAGCGTTGGCGTTCGCATGGCTGGCAATGCGCTGCGTGGCACGCGAAGCGGGGAACGTGGCGGCCGTAACCGGTGCCGCAGGTGAACGGGTTCTCGGTGCCATCTATCCGCGCTGAGCTGCGCTAGGCCACGCCGAGCTGCGCTAATGATCCGCCCGGCGGAAATAAAAACGGAGCCCGAAGGCTCCGTTCATCAAAACATCCAACCGTGAACTCCATCCGGAATCAGGCCGAGAACGACGATCCGCAACCGCACGTGCTGGTCGCATTCGGGTTCTTGATCACGAACTGGGCGCCGTTCAGGTCGTCTTTATAGTCGATCTCGGCGCCAACCAGGTACTGATAGCTCATCGAATCGATCAGCAACTGAACACCTGCTTTATCCATTACGGTGTCGTCTTCGTTGATGGCTTCGTCGAACGTGAAGCCATACTGGAAGCCCGAACAGCCGCCGCCTTGTACGAACACACGCAGCTTCAGCTCCGGATTGCCTTCTTCGTCGATCAGTTGCTTGACCTTGTCAGCGGCTGCGTCCGTGAAAACGAACGGCAGGGGCATTTCGGTCGTGGGGGTATCGGTGACAGCGTTCATTCGAACTCTCCAAAAAAGCTTCTAGGGACTATTGTAGGGCTGATCTCAATATCGTGCTGGAAGCCCATGTAATCAATAGGCTATCGCGCCACACTATTCCGAATTTGCCGCGGCTGCTTGATTCGATCTTCATCGGTCAGCGGCTGCCGTAACGAAAAAAGCCGCCAGCGCATGCACGCAGACGGCTTTCCAAGCAATTTCGCCACCAAAGCAACAACAGCGACGAAACGCCAGACAGCTTAACGCTTCGAGAATTGTTTCCGGCGACGTGCCTTGTGGAAACCAACCTTCTTACGTTCGACTTCACGAGCATCGCGGGTAACGAAGCCGGCTTGCGACAGCGTGGGCTTCAGCGTTGCGTCGTAGTCCATCAGCGCGCGCGTGATGCCGTGGCGAACTGCACCGGCCTGACCCGTTTCACCGCCGCCGTTCACGTTGACCTTGATGTCGAACGTGGTGGCGTGGCTCGTCAGTTCGAGCGGCTGACGCACGATCATCAGCGACGTTTCGCGCGAGAAATAATCAGCAATGGGCTTGCCATTGACGATAATCACGCCCGTACCGGACTTGATGAACACGCGGGCAGTGGCGCTCTTGCGGCGACCCGTACCGTAATTCCAATTACCGATCATATGGGCTCCCTTTAGATCTCGAGCGCTTTAGGCTGTTGAGCCGTATGCGGATGCGTTGCGCCAGCGTAGACCTTGAGCTTCTTGATCATAGCGTAGCCGAGCGGACCTTTCGGCAACATGCCCTTCACGGCTTTCTCGAACGCGCGGCCCGGGAAGCGTTCTTGCATCTTGTTGAACGTCGTTTCGTAGATGCCGCCCGGATAGCCCGAGTGACGGTAGTACTTTTTGTCAGTACCCTTGTTGCCCGTGACGCGCAACTTGCTGGCGTTGATGATGACGATAAAATCGCCAGTGTCGACGTGCGGGGTGAACTCGGGTTTGTGCTTGCCGCGAAGTCGGGCGGCCACTTCACTGGCGACACGTCCGAGAACCTTATCCGTCGCGTCAATCACGTACCATTCACGCGTCACCTCATGGGCTTTTGCGGAAAACGTCTTCATGATCGATCCAAAAAATAATTCTGCCCTGCTTTGTCCCGCTTGTATGTTCGTGCGCATCGAGGCGCGTGCGGGCTCTCCCTGGTTCTCGTCCGCGGGCATGGTGCGGATAGAGAACTTTGAATTATAAGGGAAATTTCAGCGCGAAGTCAAAACAAGCGAGCACGGGGCTCAAACTAGCCGAAATTGCGCCTCTCTAGCCGCTTGGCTGGGAGTTCACGCGCATTCTCGAATGACCTGCAGCAGCGGACACATTACAAAAAGCAGGCGAAAAAAAGCCCGAGCCTTGGGCTCGGGCTGAATCCACCTAGGAGGAGGTGGAGGAGACAGGAGCAAGTATATGAACTGGGTTTGTGCAAAGCAAGTAAATTTACATGGTGAGATTGAATTTCATAATGTAAAACAATGAAATAAACTGTCGACCATCAAATTAATCCTTTGAATCATATACTTAAGGTCGCCACCCTTTCATCCTGGACTGCGACCCGGCGCTGATATTCCCTCCTTCTGACAGGGATTTTCCCGATTTACGCGCCCGACCGCGCCGCAGCACGCCTATTGAAAAACCGCCCGGGAAACGCCAGTTATGATTCCAGCAATAAGCTAAAACGCTACAATCGGCAGGAATTGACACGTGCCGGACGGCACCGGAGTTTTTTCATGGAATGCAAAGTTAGCTGGATGGGACAAGACGGAATGGCGTTTGCCGCCGAGACGGGCAGCGGCCATCTGGTCACCATGGATGGCGCTCCCGAAGGCGGCGGCCGCAACCTGTCGCCGCGTCCAATGGAAATGGTCCTGCTGGGGACGGGCGGCTGCACGGCATACGACGTCGTGATGATCCTGAAGAAAAGCCGTCAGGAAGTGGTCGGATGCTCAGTGACGCTCAAAGCCGAGCGTGCAAGCGAAGATCCGAAAGTCTTCACGAAGATCCACTTCCACTTCACGGTGACGGGCAAGAACCTGAATCCGGCGACCGTCGAACGCGCAATTACGCTTTCGCACGATAAATATTGCTCGGCGTCGATCATGATCGCGAAGACGGCCGAACTGACACATTCATTCGATATCGTTCCCGGCTAAGCGCGCCACATAAACAGAAGACGAAAAAAAGCCGGCGTCAGTTCAATACTGACGCCGGCTTTCTTTCTGATTAGTCACAAAGCAGGCCGATAAGCCGGATTCTGTGCGCGCGCAACGCCCGAAAGCGTGACGCGCGTGGCAGCCATTCCTCTAGTCGCGCCATTACTGACGCGCTCAAGCTCCCTACCCGCAGACGAGACGGAGGCACCGTCCTGCATCTCGAAGATGCGCGCCTGCCTACTTGGGATTGCTCCGGGTGGAGGTTACCGTGCCGGTCTGCCTTGCAGCAGCCGCGGTGCGCTCTTACCGCACCGTTTCACCCTTACCTGATCCCCAGGCTTGCGCCCGGGGCCATCGGCGGTTTGCTTTCTGTTGCCCTGTTCCGCGTGTTGCCACGGATGGCCGTTAGCCATCACCCTGCCTGTTGGAGTCCGGACTTTCCTCGCCCTCCCCGGCCAAAACCGGTTCAGCCGCGACTGCCTGGCCTGCTTTGCGAGGCGCATTTTAGCATGGGCGGATCGTACGGATGCCGCCGATCAAGCCCCGATCCGCCGGCGGCCCGGCCGGAAAACGTGCGGGTCGTCGTAGAAGGAGCGCGCTTCATTTTCCTGCCACCATCCCGGCACGCCCAGCACGGGCAGCGGGGTGAAACATCGGCTGGAAACGGGTTCGCTGGCAAGGCGGTCCGACACGTGCTGGTCGAGGATGGCGCGGCGTTCGGCATCGGCGGCGAGGAAATACGTCGGCTCGACCTCCACGATCCACGCGTGTCCCGTGCACGCCTTGTATGGCGTGATCAGCTTTTCCAGCAGCGCGTGGCCGAAGATGTGCGCTTCGCAAGCCTGCCCCCAGGCCGCCCGATGTCCAATAAACACAGCGCGCCAGTCAAACGCCCGAAGCGCCGCGGCGAGCAGCGGGTCGGCGCAGGCGAACAGGATGGCGTTTTCATCGAAGAGTGTAAGGGCATCGCGGGCGGCGCCGCGGCTTGGTCCAATACCGAGTGCATCGATTTCGGTGGCCTGGCGCGCGTTCAACGCAGCCTTGATGCGCGGATACTGGAACCACATCGCGCCATTGAAGAAATCATGCAGATTGTGGCGCGTCGGAACGCAGCCGGTCGCGGCGATGTGCCCTTCATACGACGCGCCCGCAGGCAGATCGTCCTGCGCAATAAACGATAAAACCTTTCCACGCCCCGTCACGCGCGGTTCGGCGCGTGCATCGGCGTTCAGCGTGGAGAGGTATGCCGGATAACTTTCAAGCGCTGACTGCTGCCAGCGTGTGCCGCGATCGGCCAGCGGCGCAAGCCACCCGCGCGACCAGTCGATGTCGCTGAAACCCGGCACTGGCCGGGCATCGAACAATCCGGCCGGTCGGCCAGCGTTTTGCGCGGGACCAGACATGCGCCAGGACGCGGCGTTAAACCAGCCGCCAGCCGATGGACTCACCGCCGCCCAGAGGCACGATTTCGCTTTCGCCCGCCATGAATTCCGCCGGCAACGTCCATTCCTCGCGGCGCAACGTCACCTGCTCCGCAGCGCGCGGCAAGCCGTAGAAATCGGCGCCATGGAAGCTCGCGAAACCTTCGAGCTTGTCGAGCGCGCCGGCTTGATCGAAGGCCTGGGTATAAAGCTCGAGTGCATGCAACGCCGTATAACAGCCTGCGCACCCGCAAGCGTGCTCTTTCAAGCCCTTTGCGTGCGGCGCGCTGTCCGTGCCGAGGAAAAACCGCGGATTCCCCGATGTCGCCGCCTCCAGCAATGCCACGCGGTGCGTTTCGCGCTTCAAGACCGGCAAACAGTAGTAATGCGGCCGGATCCCGCCAACAAAGAGCGCATTGCGGTTGTACAGCAGATGATGCGCAGTCAGCGTGGCGCCGGTCGGGCCGTCGGCATCGCGGACGTAATCGGCGGCATCTTTGGTCGTGATGTGCTCGAACACCACCTTCAGCGCCGGAAAATCACGACGCAAAGGCGTCATCACACGGTCGATAAACACCTTTTCCCGATCGAACATATCAATGGCCGGGTCCGTCACTTCGCCATGAACCAGCAGCGGCAGATCATGCTCCTGCATCGCTTCCAGCGTTTTTGCGCACTTGGCGATGCTCGTCACGCCGGCATCTGAATTGGTCGTCGCGCCCGCCGGATAAAGCTTCACGCCATGCACGAAGCCGCTTTCGCGCGCGCGGCGGATCTCGTCGGGCGGGGTGTTATCGGTAAGATACAGCGTCATCAGCGGTTCGAACTTTGCGCCCGGGCCATCTTTCGGCAATGCAGCCAGAATCCGCCCGCGATACGCCGCGGCCATTTCGGTCGTGGTCACTGGCGGCCGCAGGTTCGGCATGATGATCGCTCGGCCAAACTGGCGCGCGGTATGCGGCAAGACAGCGGCGAGCACGGCGCCGTCGCGCACGTGCAAATGCCAGTCATCGGGACGCGCAAGCGTCACGGAATCAACAGAACCGGTCGATACGACGGAGGGAGCGGAAGCGGACATTGGCGTGATGACGATGAAAAAATCGGATAACGAAAACGGAATCGGGCTGGCGGCGCGCTGACTTTCTTTGGTTGCGGCCCCAAACCGGTAACTTTGCCTCGCGGCCAGCCTGCACCGTGGAAATTCAACAACGATGCCGCCCGCGGCCCGACGACGCGAATTATTTGGCGGTTTCGTCGGTGCTATGCTCTGGTTACCCCGTATTGTAACGGGTAGCTCCATTCACCCAGTCTGCAGCCCCAGCAATGTGCCAACTTCTCGGAATGAACTGCGCGGAACCCACGGACGTGACCTTTTCGTTCACCGGGTTCGCGGCGCGTGGCGGCGTGACTGACCATCATGCAGACGGCTGGGGCATCGCATTCTTCGAAGACAAGGCGTGCCGGCTTTTCATCGATCACCAGTCGTCGGCCAGTTCGCCGCTCGCCGAGATGGTGAAACGCTATCCGATCAAGTCGAAGAACACGATTGCGCATATCCGCAAGGCGACGCAAGGCCATATCCTGCTGGAAAATTGCCATCCGTTCATGCGCGAATTGTGGGGCCGCCACTGGATCTTTGCGCACAACGGTGACCTGAAGGATTACAAGCCCTGCCTGAACGGCCAGTATCAGCCCGTCGGCACAACCGACAGCGAACTCGCGTTCTGCGCACTGCTGCAAGGATTGCGGCGAGAGTTTCCCGGCTGCCAGCCGCCGCTCGACGAACTCTTCGCGGCGCTCGAAAGACTGACGCGGGAAATCACGCAATTCGGCGTATTCAACTTCCTGATGTCGAATGGTCAGGCGCTGTTCTCACATTGCTCGACGCATTTGTACTATTTGGTGCGGAGCTGGCCATTCTCCACAGCGCATCTGATCGATGCCGACATGTCCATCGACTTTGCGAAGTACACCACGCCGGAAGATCGCGTGGCGGTGATCGCGACGTCGCCACTCACGGACGACGAAATCTGGACCCGTTTCGAGCCGGGCGATCTCGCGTTGTTCCAGCACGGCGCACTGCTGAAAACGGTCAACGTCCCGGTTCCGGCTGACGTCGCGGAAAAAGCGCGCGAGCCGTTATGCAAGGTTTGCGTTGAATCGGTGCTGCGGGCGGATACGATCGAAACCACCGCCGACGTGGAAACAGAACTCGGCATTGAATAGATTACCCTTTGAAGATCACCTGAACTCACGCTCGTTCCACTCATCCGGGAGCACATGCCATGTCAGGAAAGTTCGTCATCGATAAAGCCCGCAACGGCCAGTTCTACTTCAATCTTCGCGCCGGCAACGGCGAACCCATCCTCAAAAGCGAAATGTACGTGACGCGGGCTTCCGCAGAACACGGGATTGCATCGGTGAAAACCAACGCGCTGCTCGATGAACGCTACGAGCGCAAGACCGATAAAAGCGGCGCGCCGTACTTCAACCTGAAAGCGGGCAATCACGAGATCATCGGTGTGAGCGAGTCGTATAGCAGCACGTCGGCGCGCGATGCCGGCATCGAGTCCGTGAAGAAAAATGCGGCCGATGCGGTGACGCAGGACAATACGAAAGTGCATGAATGAATGGAAAAGGCCGTTCTCAATGTAAGTTGAGAACGGCCTTTTTTGCATGATGTGCCCAGGCATGCTCACGCCCCGGCGCATCAACCTCAATGCAGGATCTTTGCCAAAAAGTCCTTGGCGCGATCCGACTTCGGATTTTCAAAGAACGCTTCCTTCTTGTCGTCTTCGACGATCAGGCCGCGGTCCATGAAGATCACACGATGCGCCACCTTCTTCGCAAAGCCCATTTCGTGTGTCACGCACATCATGGTCATGCCTTCCTGCGCCAGCTCGACCATCACGTCGAGCACTTCGTTGATCATTTCCGGGTCGAGCGCGGAGGTCGGTTCGTCGAAAAGCATGGCGATCGGATCCATCGATAACGCCCGTGCAATCGCCACACGCTGCTGCTGACCGCCGGACAATTGACCGGGGAATTTATCAGCCTGGGCAGAGAGACCCACGCGATCCAGCAACTTCAATCCCTTCGCCGTTGCTTCGTCCTTTGAACGCCCAAGCACCTTGATCTGCGCGAGCGTCAGATTCTGCACAATCGACAAATGCGGAAACAGCTCGAAGTGCTGGAATACCATGCCGACCTTCGCCCTCACCTTCGACAGATTCGTCTTCTTGTCGCCTATCGACTGGCCGTTGATCGTGATCTCGCCTTTCTGGAACGGCTCGAGTCCGTTCACGGTCTTGATCAACGTCGACTTGCCCGATCCCGATGGACCACACACCACGACCACTTCGCCTTTTTTGACTTCCGTCGTGCAATCGGTGAGCACTTGAAACGGGCCATACCACTTCGAAACATTCTTGAGTGAGATCATCGAGCGACCTTTTTCTGAAGACTTTTGACCAGACCGGATGCAGCCAGGCACACCACGAAATAACAGGCGCCAGCGAACAGCACCATCTCGACGGTCGTCCCGTCGCGGTCACCCACGTTCGTCGCCGTGCGGAAAAAATCCGCAAGACTGATCACGTACACAAGCGACGTATCCTGGAACAACACGATAGCCTGCGTGAGCAAGAGCGGCACCATTGCGCGAAACGCCTGCGGCAGGATGATGAGTTTCATCGACTGCATGTAGGTCATGCCGAGCGCGAACGCCGCGTTCACCTGACCGCGCGATACCGCCTGGATGCCCGCGCGAATGATCTCCGAATAGTACGCAGCTTCGAAGAGCGAGAACGCGACCATGGCGGAGGCCAGGCGAATATCGACTTCCGCCGATAAACCCAGCACATTCTGCAGGAATTGCGGCACGATCAAAAAGAACCACAGCAGGACCATGACGAGCGGTATCGATCGAAACAGCGTGACGTAGGCCTTCGCAAACCATTCGAGCGGCTTCACGCCCGAAAGCCGCAGCAACGCGAGCACCGTGCCCCACAGGATCCCGAACACGAGCGCGAGCAGCGTGATCTTGAACGTGATGATGGCGCCGGTCCACAGCGTGGGCAGCGAACTGACTATGCCGCTCCAGTTGAAATGATGCATTATTTGCCTCCAATGTAGCCGGGCAACCGGGTCTTCGCTTCGACCCAGCGCATCAGTTGCATGACGACCAGATTGATCAGCATGTAGGCAAGCGTGACGGCAATGAACGACTCGTATGATTGTGCGGTGTAGTCCACGAGTTGCCGCGCTTGCGCCGACAACTCGAGCAGACCGATGGTCGATGCCACCGCCGAGTTCTTGAACACGTTCAGGAACTCTGACGTGAGCGGCGGCACGATCATGCGATACGCGACCGGCATCAGGATGTACCGGTACGTCTGCCATTCGGTAAAGCCCATTGCAAGGCCCGCGGCGCGCTGTCCGCGCGGCAACGTGGCAATGCCCGAGCGCACTTGCTCGCACACGCGAGCGCCGGTGAAGAGCCCCAGGCAGAGAATGGATGATGTATAGAACTGCACGTTGGGCGGCAGTTGCTTGAACCAGTTGCCAATGGATGGCGGCAGCAATTCAGGTATCACGAGATACCAGATGAAGAACTGCACGAGCAGCGGGATGTTACGAAAAATCGCGACATACGTTGTGCCGGCAGCCGCAAGTTTGCGGTTGGGCAGCGTGCGCAGAATGCCGAACAACGAACCCACGACGAGCGCCACGACCCATGACGCAAGCGACACGGTGACGGTCACCCAGAAACCGGAAATAAGCCAGCCGAGATAGGTTGTCGGCTCGCCGGTCGAGACAGGGCTTAGGAAAACGCCCCAGTTCCAGTGGTAGGACATGAACTCCCTCCAAAAGAAAACGGAAGAAGCAGCGCTCCTTCCGTTTCCATCAATCCAGACGAGATCGAGATTAGTCGATAGCCTTGTCGTTCGGGCTCTTGAAAAGAGCCTTCATGTCGTCGCTTTCCGGGAAGTTCAGGTTCAGGCCCTTCGGCGGAATCGGGCTTTCGAACCACTTCTTGTAAATCTTGTCGCCTTCGCCCGAGGTTTCGACCTTGGCGATGGCGTCATCGACTACCTTCTTGAACTCCGGATCGTTCTTGCGCAGCATGCAACCGTAGGCTTCACGCGATTGCGGCGCACCGACAATCACGAAGTCCTGCGGGTTGCTCGACTTCGCACGTTCGCCGGCCAGCAACGCATCATCCATCATGAAGGCAACGGCGCGTCCCGTCGACAGCGTCAAAAACGAATCGCCGTGATCTTTCGCGCTGATGATGTTCATGCCCATGCTCTTGTCCTGGTTCATCTTGCGAAGCAGGCGCTCGGACGTGGTACCGGCGGTCGTCACGACCGTCTTGCCCTTCAGGTCGGCAAAGTCCTTGATCCCCGAATCCTTCTTGGTCATCAGGCGCGTGCTGATCACGAAGATGGTGTTGGAGAACGCGACTTGTTGCTGACGCTCCAGGTTGTTCGTGGTCGAGCCGCACTCGAGGTCGATCTGATTACCCGTCACGAGCAGCAGGCGGTTTTGCGACGTCACCGACTTCTGCTGGATCTTCAGATTCGGCATGTTGAGCTTTTCCTTGACTGCGTCGACCACCTTCAAAGCGAACTCATACGAGTAGCCAATGACTTGTTGCTTGTCGTCGTAATACGAGAACGGAATCGATGATTCGCGGAAGCCCAGGTAGATATTTCCTGAATCCTTGATCTTCTTGAGCGTGTCGTTATTTTGCGCTTGCGCGCCTGAGGCAAAAACACCCAATGCAGCGAGCAGCAGTGCGGCTTTTTTAAACTTCATGGTCGTGATCTCCTTGAAAACCGGGGCAATTTTAGCAGGGTAATAAATTTGAAAGAATGAATGTTGTCCACACTTGATAATTTTGAGACACCCGCTGTATGCCTTGCGCAGCGCGCACTTTAACGACTTTTCGGTCATCGTGGTTCGTCTCTTCAGTTCTTTTATTTCTTGCGCAAAAAGCCCGGGGTGTCGTTCGAGACACCACCGGGCAATTGATGCGTTTGTTGCTTTAATGCGGCCTCATGAAAGTCCGCGCACGCAAACGTTCTCAGAGACCAAAATCATGGATAAAGGCCGCGCATTTCGCGAGCTTGAAGAATCCGTGTACACGCCACGATAAACGCCGCCGTCCGCACGGACACGTTGTGCTCGCTTGCAACAGTCCACACCGCAGCGAACGCTTCGCGCATCACGCGTTCGAGGCGCTGGTTGATTTCATCTTCGGTCCAGAAGAAGCTCGAGAAGTCCTGCACCCACTCGAAGTACGAAACCGTCACGCCGCCGGCGTTCGCGACCACGTCGGGAATCACGAGAATGCCCTTGTCGTGGAGGATGTCATCGGCTGCGGTCGTGGTCGGGCCGTTGGCGCCTTCCACCACGATCTTCGTGCGGATCTTGGGCGCGTTTTCTTCCGTGATCTGGCCTTCGAGCGCGGCCGGAATCAGGATGTCGCTTTCGATGGTCCAGAACTCGTCCTTGCCGATCACATCGGCGCCTTCGAAGCCGCTTACGCCGCCATGCTTGGCTACGTGATCGAACAGCGCGACTGCGTCAATACCCGACGACTGGTAGAGAGACCCCGTGTGATCCTGCACCGCAACCACTTTCGCGCCCGCTTCCTGGAACAGGCGCGCCGCGATCCCGCCGACGTTACCAAAGCCCTGCACCGCGATCCGTGCACCTTCGATATCAAAGCCGATCCGGCGTGCCGCTTCCGAACCGACCACGAACACGCCGCGTCCGGTCGCTTCCTTGCGGCCGAGCGAGCCGCCCAGCGAGATCGGCTTGCCGGTGACCACGCCCGTTGCCGTCTGGCCCTGGTTCATGGAGTACGTGTCCATCATCCACGCCATGATCTGTTCGTTGGTGTTCACGTCGGGCGCGGGAATGTCCTGATTCGGCCCGATGATGATGCCGATTTCGCTGGTATAGCGACGTGTCAGGCGTTCCAGTTCACCGCGCGACAACGTGCGCGGATCGACACGAATACCGCCTTTCGCGCCGCCGTACGGCACGTTCACCGCCGCGTTCTTCACCGACATCCAGGCTGAGAGCGCCATCACTTCCGACAACGTCACATCCTGGTGGTATCGCACGCCGCCCTTACCCGGTCCGCGCGACATGTTGTGCTGCACTCGATAACCTTCGAAGTGCGTGACCGTGCCGTTATCGAGTTCGATGGGGCAATCGACGATCAGGATGCGCTTCGGGCGCTTGAGGGTTTCGATCCAGCGCGACAGCGAGCCGAGATACGGCGCGACGCGGTCGACTTGCTGGAGATAGTTGCCCCAGGGGCCGAGATGGGTGGAATCGAGATAAGACGGGATGGCGTGTTGAACAACGGCTGCAGGATGTTCTGGTTGCTGCGAAGACATTGAAGCTCCAACGTTGTGTGGAATACGTTCATTGTCGAAAATTCGCTTATTGAAATCCAATGCCGTTTCATCATTGCGTTATGTTTATCTTGCATAACGCCGAAAACGCTTACGGGGTTTGGGTTTCAACCGACCGGGAGATCTCCTCCCCGACCGCTTCCCAGAGATTTCGCATCAGCGCCTGGCGCGGGTCATCGCCTTTTGACGCCATCTTGTCACGATACAAACGGATTTCCATGGTCAGCGTGAATTGACCGGCGGGCGTGCCGCGCGTTCCACGGTCCAAACGGATCAGGAGGCCTTCATCGACTTCATTGGCGACCGCGCTGTGCGGCAGGAACGCCACGCCGTGGCCGGCGAGGGTCATGGCCTTGAGCCCTTCGGCCATATCGGTTTCGTAGACTTTTTCAAGGTAGAGCCGCGCCGGCGATGTCGCGATGATCACCTCCGTCATCCGTCCAAGGTAGGCGTTGGGCGTGTACGAGAGATACGGGATGAGGGCATCGGCGGCGCCGGGCAAGACATGACGCGCCCTTCCGCCTTTGTTCACCGATGAAAACGGGCTGATCAATTCGGCGCCCAGCGTGAGCATGTCGTAGCGCGCGGGATCGAGCGCGACCGGGTGACTCGGATGGTGATAGCCCATCACCAGATCGCAGCCGCCTTCTACCAGCGATAACACCGCGTCGTGCACGTTGAGCGCGCGCAAACGCGTGTTGATGCGCCCGAGCCGCGCTTCGATGTGCTGCAGCCATCGTGGGAAATAGGTCAGCGAAAGCGTGTGAGGCACCGCGAAGTCGATGGTTGCATCGGGCACACCGGTCTGTCCGCGCAAAAGCGTGCGGGCTTCGTGAAACTGAGAAAGCATCGCGAGGGCTTGTTCGTAGAAGACCTGTCCGGCCTGCGTCAGGCGCGTTGGATACACCGACCGGTCGATCAGGTCCGTGCCGAGCCACGCTTCGAGGGCCTGGATGCGGCGCGAGAACGCCGGTTGCGTGATATGCCGCATTTCGGCCGACCGGCTGAAACTACGCGTCTCCGCAAGGGAGACGAAATCTTCGAGCCATTTCAGTTCCATGCTGCGCCTTGGGGCTGGTTGGGGTGCGTTCAGGGACGCATCGGCATTTTACCGTTGCGCATGAACGGTTCGCACCATTGTCACGCTGGCCGCACATGGGCGGTGCTGCGGGGAAGTGGTATCGGTGCGTGGTGTTGCGTGCGATTGGTAGGGCGATTGGGACAGATCAAAACGCTGAGGCGCGCTGACATACGTTCTGGAGACATTGGCTGAAAAGATGGATCTGATTGGCATGATGCTTGCAAATTCTCGTCGGCTCCGCGTTGCAGTCCCACTCCGAGGACCCGATGAAAAACCTGATCACATCTCTGAAGAGCGGCAACTGGCGTTCGCTGGTTGCGTGCTTCCTCTACTTCGATACCGGCTTCACCGTCTGGGTGCTCTACGGTCCGCTCGCGCCATTCATCAGCAAAGACATCACGATGACCGCCGCGCAGCAAGGCTTCCTCGTCGCGGTGCCGGTGCTCGCCGCCGCGATCCTGCGCGTGACGCTCGGCAACCTGTATCAATCTACCGATGGCCGCCGTGTCGCGCTAATGGGCGTGCTGCTTTCATCCGTTCCGACGATCGTGCTGCCGCTGTTGTCGGGCACACCGTCGTATTCGCTGCTGCTGGTTCTCGGCGTGTTTCTCGGCATGGGCGGCGCAAGCTTCGCAGTTGCGTTGCCGATGGCCGGCAGCAACTATCCGCCGAAAGTCCAGGGCCTGGTTCTCGGGCTGGCTGCGGCGGGCAATATCGGCGCAGTGCTCGACGGTTTCCTTTTCCCCCATCTCGCCGATGCCTTCGGCTGGAAGATGGCGACCGCCGCCGCATTGCCCCTGCTCGCCATCACGGCAATTGCGTTGTTTGCGTGGGCATCGGATAGCGGGGTGAAAAGCGGCAGCACCTCGCGCGCGATGGTCAGCTTCGGGATCACGTTAGCCGGTTTGATCGCCCTGGTGCTGGCGGTGTATGGCGGTGTGTTCGGCGGGGGACGCACGGGCGTCCTGTTGTTGCCGGTGCTGGGCGCGTTGCTCGCCATTGCCGTGTTGCCGAAACATTATCGCGCGGTGCTTGGCGAGCGCGATACGTGGGTCGTCATGCTGATCTACAGCATCACGTTCGGCGGGTTTGTCGGCATGTCTTCGTATGTGACGTTGCTGCTGACCAATCTTTATCAAATGCCGAAGATCGAAGCCGGCCTCTTCATGGCGATGCTCGCAGCGCTCGGCGCTATTGTGCGGCCGTTTGGCGGGTATCTTGCCGATCGCGTCACGGGCGTGCGTGCACTGCTTGTCCTGCTTGCTGTGATCGCGGCGGCTGATTTCGCTTTTGCTATCTGGATGCCGCCGGTGGCGGGTGGAATCGCCTTGCTGGTTTGCCTTTATCTGTGCTTCGGGCTTGGCAATGGCTCGACGTTCCAGCTCGTGCCGCAAAGGTGGAAAGGCAAAACGGGATTGTTATCCGGAATTGTTGGCGCTGCGGGCGGGATTGGCGGGTTCTATCTGCCCGTGATCATGGGGATGGCGAGGGAAAGTACCGGAAGCTATCAAATGGGCTTCGCGACGTTCGGCGTGCTGGCCGTGTTCGCGTTCGGCTTCCTGCTGGCGCTGCGTACGCAGTGGCTTACGTGGGCATCGCCGGAAATGGTCGGCGTTGGGCCGGGCGGTTCCGGCACGCTGGTGCACGCCACGGAATAACGTCAAGCAGCCCAAACCAAGAAGCGTCGATGCCTTTCGCCGGCATCGACGCTTTTTTCATGCCCGCACCGCTTCTATGGAGTCCGCCGGCTCCGCCGCCTTCTGCTGCTGCAACGCCCACATCTGCGCAAACAGGCCTCCGGCGCGCACCAGCTCCGCGTGCGTCCCGCGCTCCACAATGCGTCCGTGATCCATCACGATGATCTGCTGCGCATGCACGACCGTCGACAACCGGTGCGCGATGATCAGCGTCGTACGTTCCCGTGCGATCAGATCGAGTTCATGCTGGATTGCGCGTTCGGATTTCGAATCGAGTGCGGACGTGGCTTCGTCGAAGATGAGGAGCGGCGGGTTCTTCAACAGGGTCCGCGCAATCGCCACGCGCTGCTTCTCGCCACCCGACAATTTCAGCCCGCGCTCACCGACCGGTGTTTCGTACCCGGCCGGCAAGCTTTCGATGAAATCATGAATATGCGCTGCGCGCGCCGCCGCGATCACTTCATCGCGCGAAGCCGATGGCCGGCCATACGCAATGTTGTAGTAGATCGAATCGTTGAAGAGCACCGTATCCTGCGGCACGATCCCGATCGCCGCGCGCAGTGAATCCTGCGTGACGTCGCGAATGTCCTGGCCATCGAGCAGAATCCGTCCGCCTTGCTCGCGCTCCAGATCATAGAAACGAAAGAGCAATCGGCCAAGCGTCGACTTGCCCGAACCGCTGTGGCCGACCACCGCAGTCGTGGTCCCTGCGGGAATGGTGAAGTCCACGTCATGCAGGATCTGCCGCGAACTCTCGTAGGAAAAGCTCACGTTTTCGAAGCGCACTTGCGCACCGTTGACGGCAAGCGGCATCGCGTCGGGCGCGTCGGGCACTTCCCGACCTGCGCCAAGCAGCGTGAACATGCGGTCCATGTCCGTGAGACTCTGCTTGAGTTCGCGATACACCACGCCGAGGAAATTCAGCGGAATATAAAGCTGCAGCATGAACGTGTTGATCAGCACGAGATCGCCGAGCGTGAGGCGTCCTGCAATCACGCCTTGCGTTGCGCGCCACAAGATGAACACGAGTCCCGTGCCGATAATGAACTGCTGTCCGAAGTTGAGCACCGACAAGGACCGCTGCGAGCGGATCGCCGCCGCGCGGTATCGAAGCAGATTTTCGTCGTAACGCTGCGCTTCCCATTCCTCGTTGCCGAAGTACTTCACGGTTTCGTAATTCAACAACGAATCGATAGCGCGTGAATTCGCCCTTGAATCGAGCTCGTTCATGGTGCGGCGAAAATGCGTGCGCCATTCGGTGAGCTTGATCGTGAAGATCACGTAAGTGGCAAGCGCAATCAGCGTGACGACGGCGTAATACGCTTCGTACTTCGTCACAAAAAAGCCGAGCACGAGGCCGACTTCAACGAGCGTCGGCAGGATGCTGTAAAGCGAATAGGAAACGAGTTGCTGAATGCCGCGCGTGCCGCGTTCAATATCGCGCGACATGCCGCCGGTCTGCCGTTCGAGATGAAACCGCAGCGACAACGAATGCAGGTGCCGGAATACCTTCAGCGCAAGCTGCCGCACGGCGCTTTCGGTGACCTTCGCAAACAGGATCTCGCGCAATTCGGTGAAAAGCGACGTCGACAGACGCACAATTGCATATGCCACCACGAGCAATCCCACGCCGCTGAT
Organism: Burkholderia sp. PAMC 26561; assembly: GCF_001557535.2. Taxonomy (NCBI): domain Bacteria; kingdom Pseudomonadati; phylum Pseudomonadota; class Betaproteobacteria; order Burkholderiales; family Burkholderiaceae; genus Burkholderia; species Burkholderia sp. PAMC 26561. Next base: position 1,721,842 of record NZ_CP014306.1, on the reverse strand, counting down.
CAGGATGATCGCCGCCGAATCCTGCGCGCGTCCGAGCGCGGTCAGATGCTGGATGGAACTGAGGCTGTCGATGACCTTCTTCATCACGATCGGCACGCCCAGGTTCGCCACCTTCGCGCCGATCAGGCACGTGAGTGCAAACGCCACGCGCCATTTGTACGTGGTCAGGTACGGCAGCAGCGAGCGAATGGTCTGCCAGTCATTGCGCGGACCTTTGGCAAGGGGAACAGGTTCGGAGAGCGAATTGCGGCGCATGGATTCGAGGTCTGCAGAGGTCCGCGCCGCATACTGAAACGACGCTGGACACAGGATGTATCGGGGGCGGGCGCCCGTTTCAGAATGCGGGCTTTCCCGTACAATTCGATGATTACCCCGCGCGGCCGGCTGGTAAAGCGGGCGTAGCACTCGGTGCTAAAAGTCCGCTAAACGAGCCAAGATCGCTCATGCGCGGGGCAACATCGTTTAATCCTGCATTGTCGCAGAAGGCGCAACGGCGCGCTTCACAGCCGGAACGCGAAAGCGCCACCTTTCTCATGGAACTCAAGCTCGTGACCGATTCTTTGCAACTCCCGAACAAGCCGGTCGCACTGCGCGTAGTGCCGCAACCGTCCGATGCCAACGTCCACGGCGATGTCTTCGGCGGCTGGATCATGGCGCAGGTGGACATAGCCGGATCGATCCCGGCGAGCCGGCGCGCGAACGGGCGCGTGGCGACCATCTCCGTCAATTCATTCGTATTCAAGCAGCCCGTCTTCGTGGGCGACCTGCTGAGCTTTTATACGGATATCGTGAAGACGGGGAATACCTCGGTGACGGTTTCCGTCGAGGTCTACGCGCAGCGCATGAGCCTCGCGCAAGACGTCGTCAAGGTGACCGAGGCGACGCTGACTTATGTGGCGACCGACAGCGACCGGCGTCCGCGCGCCTTGCCGGCCCTCGACTGACCCACGCTGCCGGGCGTTCCGTTGCGCGCGGCGGTCCACTTGTGGCTGTTGAGCAAGAGCCCGGGGATATCCTCGGCCGGCAGCGGCGCCGAGAAGAAAAAGCCCTGCATTTCGTCGCAGTCGCGGGCAATCAGGAAATCGAGCTGCGCCGACGTTTCCACGCCCTCTGCGATCACCTGCAATTCGAGCGAATGCGCGAGCGCGATGATCGCCGACGTGATGGTCTCGTTGCCGCTCGGCGTGCCGATATCCGCAACGAACGAGCGGTCGATCTTCAGCCGGTGCACCGGAAAACGCTTGAGATAAGCGAGACTTGAATATCCGGTGCCGAAGTCGTCGATGGCGATCCCAACACCGAGCGCCGCCAGATCGGACAAAGTGGTCACCGCTTCATCAGCGTTGTGCATGATTGCGCTTTCGGTCAGCTCCAGCTCCAGGAACTTTGGCTCGAGCCCCGTCTCGGTCAACACCGACGTCACCAGTTCCCGGATGTCGCGCTGCTGGAACTGCCGCGCCGACAAATTCACCGACATCCGCACGACCGGCAAGCCTTCCTCCTGCCACGCCTTGTTTTGCCGGCACGCTTCGCGCAATACCCACTCGGCCAATGGCCCGATCAGCCCGCATTCTTCCGCGATGGGAATGAACGAATTCGGCGATACCAGCCCGAACTCCGGGTCCATCCAGCGGACAAGGGCCTCCATGCCGACGACATCGCCGGTCTTGAGATCGACTTGAGGCTGGTAGTGCAGCAGGAATTCGCCATCGCGCAACGCACGCCGCAAACGCAGTTCGACGTTCATTCGCGCGCCCACGTTCGCGTTCATTTCAGGCTGATAGAACTGGTAGGTGTTGCGCCCCATGTCCTTCGCGCGATACATCGCCAGGTCGGCTTTCTTGAGCACGGTCTCGGCGTCCGCGCCGTCTTGCGGGAAGAGGCTAGCGCCCATGCTGCAGCCCACGTACAGCTCCGTTCCGTCGAGCCATACCGGGTCTGAAATCGCGCTGCGCACGCGCTCCATCCATCTGATCAGCGCGCTCTCGCACGCAATGTCGGGCAGCACCGCGACGAACTCGTCGCCGCCGTGACGCGCAATGGTGTCGCCCGTACGGCCGCACCTCGCAAGCCGCTCGGCGACCACGGACAGCAGACGATCACCCATGCTGTGCCCGAGGCTGTCATTGACGTTCTTGAAGCCATCGAGATCGACGAAAACCACCGCCAGCGTCGTGTCGCCGGCACGCGCGCGCTCGATTGCGTCCTGCAGCCGGTCGCGCAGCAAATTGCGGTTGGGCAGGCGCGTAAGGGCGTCGTAGTTGGCCTGGTATTCGAGCTGTTCCTGGTATCGGATGACTTCGGTGACGTCGTTGATCACGCCCACGTGATGCGTCGTTTGCCCGTTTGCATCGGGTACGGGCGCGACCAGAAGCTGATTCCAGAACAGCACGCCATCTTTTCGATAATTGCGCAGTACCGCGCTTACTTCGCGGTTTGCGGCGAGACCCGCGCGGATCGCGTTGAGCCCTTCCTGTTCGAGATCCTCGCGCTGCAGGAAACGGCAATCCCGGCCAACGATATCCGACGGGTCGTAACCCGTGATGCGCTTGAACGCCGGATTCGCATATTCGATCACGTTGCCCTTGGCAGTCGTCGAAGTGATCAGCACGGCGTTCACGCACGCGTCGAGTGCCCGGCTTTGCAGGCGCAGCGCGAGTTCAGAGCGCTTGCGGCCGGTAATGTCGTCGTAGGAACCCAGCACGCCGATGATCCGTCCCGCCCCGTCGAGTAACGGCAGCTTGCTCGTCAACGACGTCCGCAACTCGCCGCCGACAAAAAAATCGCGTTCCTGATTCATGACCGGCTGCCCGGTCGCGATAACCATATTGTCCTCGGCGCGAAGCAGTTTGCCGGACGCGGCCCACGGCAACGCGCAATCGGTCATGCCGACGACCTGTTCCTTGCTGGCGAGCCCGGCATCGCGGGCAAACGCGGAGTTGCAGCCCAGATAGCGCGAATCGAGATCCTTCCAGAAAATGCGCTGCGGGACGTTGTCGATAAGCGATTCCAGCATCTGCTTCGAGCGCCGCGCTTCGGTCTCCGCGTTGATCCGGTCGGTGACGTCGTTGGCCAGCATGAAGATGCCTGGCTGCCCCGAATACGTCAGCGCATGCGATGAGATGTCGGCGCTGACCTCGACGCCATCATGGCGCTTGTGACGCCACACGCCCGCCGAATGCTGGCTTCCCGGATGATCGCCGGCGCTGCGCGCCAGCAGCGCGGCGAAGTTCTGGAAGTCGTCGCCGGCGTGCAGATCGCGCACGGTCATCGTGAGGAATTCGAGTTCGTTGTAGCCGTAATGCGAGAGCGCCGCCGGATTGACCGCGACGAAACGGTACGTGTCGGCCTCGACGATCCACATGGGCACCGGATGCGCGTCGAAGAGATCGCGGAAACGCTCGTTGCTGCGCTGCATGGCCCGCGCGATGCGCAGCTTGTCGCGCGACGAACGCTCGTGGCTCGCGAAGGTGTACATGAGCGCGGCGGCGCCCGCGAGCATCGACACGATCAGCAGGAACACCGCGCGGCTCGACGCACGTGCGGAATCGTTCAAGGTCGCGGCGAGCGAATCGGCTTCCTTCGCGCGCAGTTGCGTCAGCTCGACATCGAGCGCTTCCTGGTCTTCGCTCAGGCGCACGAACGCGGCGCGCGCCCAGTCGCGTTCGGCGCCGGGTGCGTCGGCGGCAGCGCGTTCGAACGCCGAATGCGCGTCGCGCTTGGCGATGCGCGCGCTTTCCGCGAGGCCGTCGAAGGCGTTCTGCATGCCGGGCTCGAATGCGAACTGCGCGCGCAGGCCGCTTTCCAGCGCGTCGATATGCGATTCGATATCCGCCCGGACATCGGCGGGTTTGAGCACGCCGGTCGCTTCATACCGGCCGATTTCGGGAAGACTGTCGCCAAGCGCGCTTCGATACACATCGAGGTCGCGCATCAGGCTGAGCGAGCGGCGGGTGCGGACATCGGCATCGCCTTGCAGCCCGATCTGCTCGTACGCGACGAACGCGTTCGCGCCCATCGCCACGAGGACGACCGCGATGTTGACCAGCAGACGGCGCGAAAAGAGTGATTTCATGGTTCCGATAACCGTCACGACGCGCGCTCGAGGGAATGAAACGCGAGTCGTCGGTTCGAATACAGGTTATCGGCGGGGAAACGCGGGAATTTAGAGCAGGCGCTTAATCAGCCAGGCCAAACTCTTTCATGGCGGGGACGAAATCGTGGTTCACCTCGCTCTTGCGCGAGAGTTTCGCGAGCGCGTAGCGCTGGAAGGCCGACAGCTCGGACCAACGGCCAAGACTCGGCGAACCGATACCGCACAAGCTGCTCTGGCGGATCACGCTTTCCGGCACGACGTCCGTGTGCGCCCAGATCGGGTCGCTGTCGGGCGCGAAAGTCACGGGTTTCGAATCCGCGTGAGTACGCAGCATTTCGGCGATGGCCTGATCGAACGCGGGTTCGATCGCCGCGTCGTCCTCCACCGGAAAGCGCGCAAGCAGTTCGCGGTCGCTGTGCGGGAGACGGCGCCAGTCGTCGAGGGAAATGCGCTGACCGAAGCGATCCAGATTAAAACGCACGACGAGCGGGATGAAGCTCAGGTTCTCAGTCGACTCCAGTTCGAATCCGAACAGGCGCGGAGCGTCGTAAAGTGCCATGGCGAGTGCCTCGTGGGCAAGAGGGTCAAGGGAAGCGAGTGAGGCCGCTGTGGGTTATCGTAGGGCCTTGAACGGCTTGTAGTGTGTCTGTTGCACCATAAAGCAGCAAGCGTTATGCCCGGATTTCTCTTATAAATTCTGATAAGCCGCGGCTAAAACGCGACATCGTAAGCAATTAGCAAGAGAGCCAGATCATGAATGACACGGATATCGACGATCAACCCGGCTACGTGGAACGCCACGTCAGGCGTCACCGGCTGGGCGAGATTCGCGAGACCGCCGACGACGTCGGCCAGGAATGGCCCGTCGCGCTCGTCTATAACGGTATTTCCCACGCCGTGATGATGTGCACGCCGCGTGATCTGGAAGCCTTTGCGGTGGGCTTTTCGCTGACCGAAGGGATCGTGGAGCGCGGCAGCGACATTCACGACATCGAGGTGTTTTTTCACAATCCCGAGGGCGATACGCTGCCACACGCGGAACTGCATCTGCAAGTGGTGCAGCAGGCGTTTGTCGCGTTGAAGCAGAAACGCCGTGCGCTCGCCGGGCGGACCGGTTGCGGGGTGTGCGGGATCGAAAGTATCGATTTGCTGGATCTGCAACCGGAACGCGTGCCGGATACCGGCTTTCTCCAGCGTCTCGCCGATGACGCCATCGCCCATGCCGCGCGTGAGCTGCCGGCGCACCAGGGGTTATCGAAGTTGACGGGCGGATTGCACGCAGCCGCGTGGTGCGACGAAACCGGCGCCGTCAAATACGCATTCGAAGACGTCGGCCGCCACAATGCGCTCGACAAGCTGATCGGCCATCTCGTACTGCAGCGCGTGGATACCACGCAAGGCTTCGTGTTCCTGTCGAGCCGGGCGAGCTACGAGCTCGTGCGCAAGTCGGCGCGCGTCGGCGTACCCATGCTCGTGACGATATCCGCGCCTACTTCGCTGGCGATTTCCATCGCGGAAAAGGCGGGATTGCGGCTAGTCAGTTTTGCACGCGAGAACGGGTTCGTGGAGTACGGCGCGGGCTGAACGGGGGCGCGTGCTTAACGGCGCGTGCTTAACGGCGCGTGCTCAACGGGCGCGTGCTCAACCCTTGATACGCGCCCTTCCGATCAGTTGAACTGGCTGAAATCCGGCTTGCGCTTTTCGAAGAACGCCGTGAACGCCTCTTTCGCTTCGGGCGCGGTCAGCATGCTCGCAAAAAATCCCGCTTCTTTCGCCATCTGCGTGCTGACTTCGTCAGCCTGACCGCCCTTCATCAACGCCTTGGTCGCCTTCAGCGATGCCGGCGGCAACGCCGCGAGTTTCCTCGCCTGCGCAAACGCAAAGTCGCCCACTTCTTCCGCCGATAAAACCCGGTTCACGATCCCCATGTTCGCGGCTTCGCTTGCGTCGAATGGCTCGCCGAGCAGCAGCTTTTCAGCGGCACGCTGATACCCCGCTATGCGCGGCAAAAGCAGGCTCGACGCCGCTTCCGGACACAGCCCGAGGTTCACGAACGGCAGCACGAACCTGGCCGTCGATGCCGCGTAGACCAGGTCGCAGTGCAGCAGCATCGTCGTACCGATACCGACTGCTCCGCCGCTTACCGCCGCCACGACCGGCTTCTGGGCCGTGCTGATGCGGCGCAGGAACTGGAACACCGGCGCGTCCGGCTTCGAGGGCGGCGCCTTCATGAAGTCTTCGAGATCATTGCCCGCGCTGAACGTATCGCCCGCGGCGCGGATCAGCACCACGCGCACGGCGGGATCGTTTTCGGCATCGAAGAAAGCATCGGCCATGGTCTGATACATCTCGGCCGTCAGCGCGTTCTTGCGCGCCGGGCGGTTGATCGTGATGCTCAAGACGCCGTCGATGTGTTCCGTGATGATGTCCATTCTCGTCTCCTGAATGAAAAACGGTTCGCGGACCGAAAAGGCACGCGAACCGTCGTTATGCTTCTACGGATAAGCCGCGTTGACCGTTACATCCGTTCGATAATGCCCGCCGCGCCCATGCCCGTTCCCACGCACATGGTCACCATGCCGTACTTCAGGTTGTGCCGGCGCAAACCATGCACGACCGTTGCGGCACGAATGGCGCCCGTTGCGCCGAGCGGATGGCCCAACGCGATCGCGCCGCCAAGCGGATTGATCTTCGACGGGTCGAGCCCCAGGTCCTGGATCACCGCCAGCGATTGCGCTGCAAACGCTTCGTTGAGCTCGATCCAGTCGATATCGTCCTGCGTCAGACCTGCCGCTTTCAACGCCGCCGGAATCGCTTCCTTCGGCCCGATGCCCATGATCTCCGGCGGCACGCCACGCACCGCGAAACTCACGAAGCGCGCGAGCGGCGTCAGGTTGAATTGCTTCAGGATTTTCTCGCTGACCACGATCAATGCGCCGGCGCCATCGGATGTCTGCGAGCTGTTGCCCGCCGTGACCGAACCCTTCGCGGCGAAGACGGGGCGCAGCTTCGCGAGCCCTTCCATGGTCGTGTCCTGACGCGGGCCTTCGTCGTTCTTGATCTCGCGCGCATTGACGCGAATCTCGCCCGTCGCCAGGTCCGGGAACCGTTCGTTCAGCGTGAACGCGGAGATTTCATCGTTGAACTCGCCGGTACGCTGCGCTTCCAAGGCACGCCGATGCGATTCCACCGAGAACGCATCCTGCGCTTCACGGCTGATCTTCCAGCGTTCGGCCACGCGCTCGGCCGTCAGACCCATGCCGTAAGCAATGCCGACGTTCTCATCGCGATCGAAGATATGCGGCGACAGCGACGGCTTGTTGCCCATCATGGGCACCATGCTCATCGATTCACATCCGCCGGCGATCATCACGTCGGATTCACCTACACGAATCCGGTCGGCGGCCATTGCCAGCGCGGTCACGCCCGATGCGCAGAACCGGTTCACGGTCACGCCGCCAACGGTGTTCGGCAAGCCGGCCAGCAACGCGCCGATACGCGCCACGTTCAGTCCTTGCTCGCCTTCGGGAATGGCGCATCCGATGATTGCGTCTTCGATCAGCTTCGTATCCAGCCCGGGCACTTGCGCGACCGCTGAACGGATCGCGTGGACCAGCAGCTCGTCCGGGCGCGTGTTCTTGAAGATCCCGCGCGGCGCCTTGCCGATAGGCGTCCGGCTCGCGGCGACAATGTATGCGTCCTGCACTTGTTTGCTCATTTGCAACTCCTTTGTCCCGTACGCGCCTAGTTACGAACCGGCTTGCCGGTTTGCAACATGCCCATGATCCGTTCCTGCGTCTTCGCGGTGCCGAGCAACTCGACAAACGCACGACGTTCGAGCGCCAGCAACCATTCTTCATCGACGAGACTGCCTGCTTCCACGTCTCCGCCGCAGACCGCTTCTGCGATACGGCTCGCGATCAGGAAATCGTGATCGCTGATGAAGCGGCCATCGCGCATGTTCACGAGCGACGCCTTGATGGTCGAGATCGCCGAGCGTCCTGCCACCGGCACCTGGGTAACCCGCAACGGCGCGCGATACCCGGCAGCGCTCAAAGCACGCGCTTCCTTCTTCGCGATATCGAGCAATTCGTGCACGTTGAAAACGATCGTGTCGGACGCTTTGAGATAACCCATCGAACGCGCTTCCAGTGCCGATGCCGAGACCTTCGCCATCGCCGCGTTCTCAAACGATTTCTGCAGGAATTTCAGGAGGTCGCTGGTTGCGTTGACGGCGCTGGCGGCAGTCGCTGCACGCAACGCCGCTTCCTTCAAGCCGCCGCCGGCAGGCACCAGACCCACGCCCACTTCCACCAGCCCCATGTAACTTTCGATGTGTGCAACACGCTTGGCCGAATGCAGCGCGAGTTCGCATCCGCCGCCAAGTGCAATGCCCGACACGGCCGCGACCACCGGCACGCTCGCGTACTTCACGCGCAACATGCCCTGCTGGAAGTTCTTCACAAACGGTTCGATCCCCTTCGCGCCGCCCATCATGAACGCGGGCATCGCTTCTTCGAGGTTCGCACCGGCCGAGAACGCGCCGCCCGGATTGCCGAGCTTCAACGCCGACGTTTGCCAGATCACGACGCCCTTGTAATCGGCTTCGGCAAGTTCGATCGCCTTCGTCAGGCCTTCGATCACCGCCGGCCCGATCGTGTTCATCTTGCTCTTGAACGATACGATCACGACATCGTCTTCGCCCGCGCGGTCATCGACCCAGGCACGCACGGCATCGGTTTCGAACAGCGTCTTGCCGTAGGTTTTCGGATCGGCGCCCGCTTCGCCAAGCAGCGGCGCGCGGAAAACCTGCTTCTTGTAGACATCGAGCGATGAACGCGGAATGAATTTCGATGCACTCGGCGACCACGATCCTTCCGCGGTATGCACGCCTCCCTTCTCGGCGACGGGACCGTCGAATACCCACGACGGCAGCGGCGCCTTCGACAGCGCCTTGCCTGCATCGATATCCTCTTTCACCCATTGCGCGACTTGCGTCCAGCCGGCCGATTGCCAGCCTTCGAACGGACCTTCGTTCCAGCCGAAACCCCAGCGAATCGCGAGATCGATATCGCGCGCGTTGTCCGCAACGGATTCAAGATGCACGCCGATGTAATGAAACACATCGCGGAAAATGGACCACAGGAATTGCGCCTGAGGATGCTGCGATTCGCGCAGGAGCTTGAGGCGTTCCGCAGGCGGGCGCTTCAGGATGCGGCCGACGAGTTCATCGGCCTTGCCGCCGCCATCGACGTACGTTCCCGTCTTCGGGTCCAGCACCTTGATGGCCTTGCCTTCCTTCTTGTAAAAACCCGCGCCCGATTTCTGTCCCAGCGCGCCGTTCTTCACGAGCGCGGCAAGCACGGCCGGGGTTTCGTACAACGGGAAGAAAGGATCGTCGGGCAGGTTGTCCTGCATTGTCTTGATGACGTGCGCCATGGTGTCGAGGCCGACTACGTCCGCCGTGCGGAACGTTGCCGATTTCGCGCGGCCAAGACGGGCACCGGTGAGGTCATCGACTTCATCGAAGCGCAGTCCGAACTTCTCGGCTTCCGCTATCACCGCGAGAATCGAAAACACACCCACGCGATTCGCGATGAAATTCGGCGTGTCCTTCGCGCGCACGACGCCCTTGCCGACCACGCTCGTCAGAAAAGTTTCGAGCTGATCGAGGATTTGCGGCTGCGTGGTATCGGTCGGAATCAGCTCGACCAGATGCATGTAGCGCGGCGGATTGAAAAAGTGCACGCCGCAAAAACGCGCTTTGAGTTCATCCGGGAAACCCTTCGACAACTCCGTGATCGAAAGCCCCGACGTATTGGTCGCGAAAATCGCCTTCTCGCCGATATACGGCGAAACCTTCTTGTACAGGTCGTGCTTCCAGTCCATGCGCTCGGCGATCGCTTCGATCACCAGGTCGCACTCCGCAAGCGCAGCGATGTCGTCGTCGTAATTCGCGGGCTGGATGTATTGCGCGTCGTCCTTCACGCCGAACGGCGCGGGCGACAGCTTCTTCAGATTCTCGATCGCCTTCAACGCGATGCCGTTCTTCGGACCTTCCTTGGCCGGCAGGTCGAACAGCAGGACCGGCACCTGGGCGTTGATCAGGTGCGCAGCGATCTGCGCGCCCATCACGCCGGCGCCGAGAACCGCCACCTTGCGTATGTTCAGATTGCTCACGTTTGTCTCCGGGAGAGGTATTCGGTATGACGATGCGCTACGTCCGCTGAAGACGTAGCGCAGTGCAAAAGAGGCCTAGAACAAGGCTTCGTCGTATTCCATCAGCGTCTTCGATCCGGCGCGCGCGGCGCGGATCGTCGATGCCGTTTCAGGCAGCAGCTTGGCGAAATAGAAACGCGCGGTGGCGAGCTTCGCCTTGTAGAACGGATCGCCTTCGGCTTCTTTATCCAGCGCGATCCGCGCCATGCGCGCCCAGAAATACGAGAACACCAGATGCCCGACCGTCCGCAGATAAGGCACGGCAGCGGCGCCGACTTCGTCCGGATTCTGCATGGCCTTCATGCCGATTTCCATCGTCAGTTTCTGCACCTTGTCGCCGATGTCCGCAAGCGGGTTGATGAACTCCTGCATCTCCGGCTTCACGCCTTCTTCTTCCACGAAGTCCGTGACGAGCTTGCCGAATTTTTTCAGCTTTGCGCCCATGTCGCCGAGAATCTTGCGGCCGAGCAAATCGAGCGCCTGAATCGAATTCGTGCCTTCGTAGATCATGTTGATACGGGCGTCGCGAACGTATTGCTCCATGCCCCATTCGGAGATGAAACCGTGGCCGCCATAGATCTGCATGCCCATGTTCGTGCCTTCGAACGCGTTGTCCGTCAGGAAGGCCTTGATGACCGGAGTCAGCAACGCGACCAGATCGGCGGCGTCCTTGCGCGCTGATTCGTCGGCGTGGGACAGTTCCTTGTCGATGTTGAGCGCCGCCCAGTACGTGAACGCGCGGCCCGCTTCGGCATAGGCCTTTTGCGTGAGCAACATGCGACGAACATCCGGATGCACGATGATCGGATCAGCGCCTTTCTCCGGCGCTTTCGGACCGGTCAGCGAACGCATTTGGAGGCGTTCCTTCGCGTACGTGAGCGAGTTCTGATACGCGATCTCCGTCAGTCCGAGCCCCTGCATGCCGACGCCCAGACGCGCGGCGTTCATCATCACGAACATGGCGTTCAAGCCCTTGTTCGGCTCGCCGACAAGCCAGCCCTTCGCTGAATCCAGATTGATCACGCACGTGGAATTGCCGTGAATGCCCATCTTGTGTTCGATGGAACCGCACTTCACGCCATTGCGTTCGCCCGGCGCGCCGGCATTGGTCGGAATGAATTTCGGCACGATGAAAAGCGAAATGCCCTTCGTGCCGCTCGGTGCGCCCGGCAAGCGAGCCAGCACCAGGTGCACGATGTTCTCGGCCAGATCATGTTCGCCGCTGGAGATGAAGATCTTCGTGCCGCTGATGGCGTACGAGCCGTCGCTGTTCGGCTCGGCCTTCGTGCGCAGCATGCCGAGGTCGGTGCCGCAGTGCGGTTCGGTCAGGCACATCGTGCCGGTCCAGGTGCCATCCACGAGCTTCGGCAAATAGGCCTTCTGCAACTCGGGCGCGCCGTGCGCGTGCAGGCATTCATAGGCGCCATGCGAGAGGCCGGGGTACATCGTCCAGGCCTGGTTCGCCGAGTTCAGCATTTCAAAAAGCGCGTTGTTCACGAACGCCGGCAAGCCCTGGCCGCCGTATTCCGGATCGCAACCGAGAGCCGGCCAGCCAGCTTCAACATATTGCTTATAGGCTTCCTTGAAGCCCGCCGGCGTGCGCACGACGCCATCGCCTTCGTACGTGCAGCCTTCACGATCGCCAACCTGGTTCAGCGGAAAGAGCACCTCGGCGCAGAACTTGCCGGCTTCTTCCAGAACCTGATTGATCGTGTCAGCGTCGAGATCCGCATGCTTGGGCATGTTCTTGACCTCGTTTTCTACGTTGAGCAACTCGTGCAGCACGAATTGCATGTCACGCAGCGGCGCGGTGTACTGTCCCATTCTTCATCTCCAAGTGTCCAGGAAGCTTGGGCCCTGAGCGCCGCCGAATCCGCTGTGCTACCGCGTGCTGCTAATTCGTCGACGCCTGGCGGCCGTTGCTTTGATACGAAACAATCGTTTTTTCCAGCGCGTCCCGCGTCAGTTGCACGGCCTCCGGCAAGTGCAGGAAGCGCGCGTCATGATGCAGACCGAGCGTGAAACTATAGAGTTCAAAAAGCATCAGCGCAGGATCTGTATCTGCACGCAAATGCCCCTCATCCTTCGCCTGGTTGATCGCCCGCGTAAGCGCTGCTCGCCAGATCGTCACGCTATGCACCAGTTGCTCGCGGACTGCACTGTCGGCGCGATCGTCGTACTCCACCGCACCGCTTATGTAGATACAGCCCGTCGTTACCTCCTCGATGCGCTTTTCCATCCAGCGCGCCAGCATGGAACGCAAACGCGGCAAACCGCGTGCTTCGCGAAGGCTCGGGTAAAACACTTCATCCTCAAAGCGGCGGTGATACTCCTTCACCACTTCGACCTGCAGGTCCTCGCGCGAGCCGAAATGCGCGAACACGCCGCTCTTGCTCATCTGCATCCGTTCGGCCAGCAAGCCGATCGTCAAACCTTCGAGTCCGTCCCGGCTAGCCAGGTCCAGCGCGGCGTCGAGGATTGCGACTCGTGTCTGTTCGCCTTTTCGCATGATTTTTACCGTTTTCATTTAATCGAAATAAAATCGAACGGCCGTACGATTATTGTAGCCGACCGTTCCTGAAACAAGCTTTTTATTAGAAACCGGGGTCTAACTTTTCATCGCGTCGTTAGACGCGGCTCAAGTTTGTGCCGGTTTGTGGCCTTGCAGCCAGTGGTAGTGGCCCGAGCACGTCAATCGTATCGGCCGATGGTGAGCATTTTCATCATCGTGCGATACGCGTTGTAGGCAAGCCAATTAAGCAGGCGCTCACCAGCCGGACGCGCCGCGTATTGTTCGAGCGTGATCGGCCGGGCGTCTTCGTAGGCCGCAATGATCGCGTCACGCAACTTCACGATCTCGTTCTCGTGATTCACGAGCACCATGTTCGCCTCGTTGTTCAAGACGAGGCTGAGCGCGTCGAGATTGGACGAGCCGACCGTCGCCCAGTTCGAATCCACCACGGCGACTTTCCCATGTAGCATGGTTTTCTCGTATTCCGCGATCCGCACGCCCGATTTCAGCAAGTTCCGATACAGAAACGGCGTCGCATAGTCGAGCGCGACAAACTCCTTCCTGCCGATCACCAGCGTCACACGTACGCCGCGCTGTGCTGCGCGAACCAGCGCGCGGCGCAGCTTGCGGCCCGGCATGAAATACGGGTTCGCCAGCATCACTTCTTTTTCCGCGTGCGAAATCGCCGCCAGGTACGCCTTTTCGATCGCCCGCCGATTCAGGAGGTTATCGCGGGCGACGAACGCCACGCACGGCCGGTCTACGGCGTGAATCATGCCGCGCCGCGCCCGCAGACGCGCCCGCAGCGCGCGCCGGCTGCTACGGGATGAATCGCCGGGCGTGCCGCCCTGATCCGCCGGACGTGCGGTGCGCGGTTTCACGCCGAGGCGGATCCGCTGCCACTGGAGATCGAAGGCCTCGCGAACATCCGATACCACGGGCCCCTGCGCCTCCAGCGCGAAGTCCCATCGGGCGAATTCGATGCGCATGCCATTCTGCTCGTAGTCATCGACTATGTTGATGCCGCCGCAGAACGCAATCTGCCGGTCGATCACCACCAGTTTCCGATGCGTCCGCGAGAACCCGAGCTGACCGAACAGATGCGGGTTATAGATGCGATGTTCGATGTTCGCTGCAGGCCATTCATCGAAAAGCGGAAGCTTCGCCGTCCCGATGCCGTCCGTGATAACGCGCACGTGCACGCCGCGCCGCGCCGCGTTCATCAACGCGGTCGAAACGGCGCGGCCGGCGGCGTCATCGCAGAAAATATAGGTTTCGAGCGAGACCTCGTGCTTCGCGGCGTCGATGCGGCCAATCAGCGCCGGAAAAAACGCATCGCCCGATTTGAGCAATTTGACCGTGTTGTTGATCGTGAAGCACAACCTTCCCGGGCGGCGGCCGCGAAACAGCGCCTGCTTGAGTCGCGCAAAGCGACGCGAAGGTCCGCCGAAACCCATCACCGGCTGTGCTCCGCGAGCCGCTCGGGCAATTGCAGGATCGCCTCGCGATTGGACGACGAGAAACATTTCGCCGCGGCCTCGCGGAACGGCAACCAGAGAAATGCGGTGTGCTCGCGCGGCGCGAGCGTGACGGGAATGCCGTGCGGCACGAGCAGGCTGAACTGGTGCTCGACGTTGCGCACCACGCCTTCAGCATAGCGATGCCGCCATTCGGGATAGATGTCGTACTCGATCTCATGATGCCAGTCGATGAGCGAACGCTCGGGCACGCCCGGGCTTCCGACCACGATGCCGGTTTCCTCGGCCACTTCACGCGCGGCGGTGAGGGCGAAGGGTTCATCGATGTGATCTTTCGAGCCCGTCACGGACTGCCAGAATCCCGGCCGGTCGGCGCGCTCGATGACGAGCACGTCCATTTCGGGCGTATGGATGACAACAAGAACGGATTCGGGAATTTTTGGCGGCTTGGGCATTTTGGAAACGGTGCGGCCATTCGTGGAAGCTGGCCGAAGAATGTAACCCAAAAAACGAAAAAGGCGCATCAAGCGCCTTTTTCGTTTCGGATGTTGCAGATGGATTACGGCTTACTGCACCTTCGGTTCCGGCTGGCGCAAACGAATATGCAGTTCCTTCAACTGCCGTTCGTCCACTTCGCTCGGGGCTTGCGTGAGCAAGTCGGTCGCGCGCTGCGTCTTCGGGAACGCGATCACGTCACGGATCGAATCGGCACCGGCCATCATCGTGACAATCCGATCCAGACCGAACGCAATACCGCCGTGCGGCGGCGCGCCGTACTGCAGCGCGTCGAGCAGGAAGCCGAACTTGATCCGCGCTTCTTCAGCGTTGATCTTCAGCGCGCGGAACACCTTGCTCTGCACTTCTTCCTGATAGATCCGCACCGACCCGCCACCGATTTCCCAGCCGTTCAACACCATGTCATAAGCCTTGGCAAGGCAGCGGCCCGGATCTGTTTCCAGATATTCCAGATGCTCGTCTTTCGGGCTCGTGAACGGGTGATGCGCGGCCACGTAGCGGTTGTCTTCTTCATCGAACTCGAACATCGGGAAATCGATGACCCACAGCGGCTTCCAGCCCGATTCGAACAGGCCGTTCGCGCGGCCAAATTCCGAGTGACCGATCTTCAGGCGCAGCGCGCCCAGGCTGTCGTTCACCACCTTCGCGCGATCCGCCGCAAAGAAAATGATGTCGCCGTCTTGCGCGCCGGTCCGTTCAATGATCGCGGTGATCGATGCGTCGTGCAGGTTCTTCACAATCGGGCTTTGCAGGCCATCGCGGCCCTTCGCGATGTCATTCACCTTGATCCAGGCCAGGCCCTTTGCGCCGTAGATACGCACGAACTCCGTGTAGCCGTCGATCTCGCTACGCGTCATCTCGCCGCCGCGCGGCACGCGGATTGCCGCCACGCGGCCATCCTTGGAGTTGGCCGGCGTACTGAAGACCTTGAAATCAACGTCACGGACAGCATCCGTCAGGTCCGTGAATTCGAGCTTAACGCGCAGGTCCGGCTTGTCCGAACCAAAGCGGCGCATGGCTTCCGAATACAGCATGACCGGGAATTTTTCGTCGAGCGAAACGTCGATGGTCTTCTTGAACACGTGACGGATCATCGCTTCGAACAAGTCGCGGATTTCCTGCTCGCTCAGGAACGACGTTTCACAGTCGATCTGCGTGAATTCCGGCTGACGATCGGCGCGCAGGTCTTCGTCGCGGAAGCACTTCACGATCTGGTAATAACGATCGAAGTTCGCGACCATCAGCAACTGCTTGAACAATTGCGGCGACTGCGGCAACGCGAAAAATTGACCCGGGTTCGTACGCGACGGCACCAGGTAGTCGCGCGCGCCTTCCGGCGTGCTCTTGGTCAACATTGGCGTTTCAATGTCGATGAAACCCTGCTCGTCCAGGTACTTGCGCACTTCGATTGCCACGCGATACCGCAAGCGCAGGTTCTGCTGCATCTGCGGACGGCGCAGGTCGAGCACACGATGCGTGAGGCGCGTGGTTTCGGACAGGTTGTCGTCGTCGAGCTGGAACGGCGGCGTGACCGACGGGTTCAGCACATTCAGCTCGTGGCACAGCACTTCAATCTTGCCGCTCGTCAGGCCAGCGTTCACCGTGCCTTCGGGCCGAGCGCGCACGATACCTTTCACCTGCACGCAAAACTCGCCGCGCACGCCCTCGGCGACCTTGAACATCTCGGCGCGATCCGGATCGCACACGACTTGAACGAGGCCCTCACGATCGCGCAGATCGATAAAAATCACGCCGCCGTGATCGCGCCGGCGATGTACCCAGCCGCACAGCGAAACGCTTTGGCCCAGGAGGGCTTCGGTCACCAGACCGCAGTATTCAGATCTCATCGACATGATGTTGTGTCTTTCGTTATTCATTGATCAACGGCGCGCGCAAACATACGGAAAACGGCGTTCGCGGCGCGCCGGCATTACAGCGGCGGGTCGACAGGACGGCGCGGCGCGGCCTGCACTTGCGGCATGGACGGCGCGACGACTCCCATTGACACGATGTACTTCAACGCAGCATCGACGGACATGTCGAGCTCGATGACTTCGCTTTTCGGCACCATCAGGAAAAAGCCCGAGGTGGGATTCGGCGTGGTCGGCACGTAGACGCTCACATGTTCTTCGGTCAGGTGATTGACGACGTCGCCGCCTGGAATGCCCGTCAGGAACCCGATGGTGTACGAACCCGAATGAGGATAACGGATCAGGAGTGCCTTGCGGAACGCGTTGCCGCTGCTCGAAAGCAACGTGTCCGACACTTGTTTCACGCTGGTATACAGCGGTCCGACCACGGGAATGTGACGCACGATCACATTCCACCACTCGACCAGTTTCTGGCCGACGAAGTTCTGCGTGAGCAAGCCCACGACAAAAATGAACGCGAGCGTGAGCACGGCGCCCAGGCCCGGCAGATGGAAACCGAACACGCGCTCGGGCTGCCAGGATTCCGGCAGGAGCAGCAGCGTCTGGTCCATGGTTCCGATCACGAGCCCGATCACCCACAAGGTGATGGCGAGCGGCACCAGCACCAGCAAGCCAGTCGCGAACACGGATTTCAACGTAGTCTTTTGGTCGTCATTTACACAGCCGGAAGGCCGCACCGCTGGAATCCACGGTTTGGCTGGTTCGCCGCCCAATGTGCAGCTTGAGTTTCAGGCGGACATCTGCGTGCGTGCGATCGGACAGATCGAGCGTTTGAGCGCGGTGAAAGTGATCGCGCGGGTCGGACTTCGTTTCCGTTGCAGACTTCGCGCTTCGCTTCAGGAGCCGGAAAAGCGTCAATTAGATGCCGGAGCAGCCGGTTTCGATGCCGCCGGGGTGGACGACGCGCTGCTCTTCGAGCTGTCCGATGCCGGTGCGCTCGCCGTGGACGAATCGCTTTTCGGCGATTCCTTGCCCGAGTTGCTCGAATCCGATGCGCTTTCGCTCTTCGTTTCGGCCTTGGCGCCTTCATCTTTCTTGGCTGCCGCGGGCGCGCCGTTATTGCCGCCGCGGAAATCCGTCACGTACCAGCCGGAGCCCTTCAATTGAAAGCCTGCAGCGGTGACCTGCTTGGCAAACGTGTCCTTCCCGCATTCCGGACAGGTCTTGAGCGGCGCATCGCTCATTTTCTGGAGCGCGTCTTTCTGAAAGCCGCATGACTCGCAGCGGTACGCGTAGATCGGCATGGCACTCTTCCTACGATTAACGTTTCGGCGCTTGCAAAGCCTTGAATTATAGCCGCAAACCATCAGCGACCCCTTAAATTCGGCCCCGCCCGCGCGGCTTTGCAACCCGATGCAACAGGTGGGCGCGCGTTTTACATCGCCGAAACGCGGCGCGCGAGCCGGCCGCGCGTAATTTTTCGTGCGGAGCGGTGCGGAAACCACCGGCTCTTTATTTGGCGGCAGTTTCCGCGGTTTAAAGAGCGGGCAGCTCAAACTTCCGGGCGGCGGCGCCATGTCAGCCAGCGCTCGCGCCCGGCGAAGACGCTGATTGAACCGGTTACATCGTGCTCTTCGACCAGTTCGAAATGGGGAGTCAGCAACGCATCGAGCGCGTCCCTTTCGATACCAAACGGCGGCCCCTTGGGCGTCGTGCCGAGAAAGTAGAATCCGGCGAGCAATGCACCCGGTCGAAGGAGCGCCGCCATGCGTGTGGCGTAATCCGGCCTGCGTTCACGCGGCAAAGCGCAGAGAAAAGCGCGCTCGTAAATCCAGTCCGGTTCAAACGGCGGCTGATACGCGAAGAAATCCGCCTGCTCGACCACGTCCGCGTGTACGCCCAATTGCTGACGAGCCGCGGCGACCGCGCTTGGTGAAAAGTCGATGGCCTTGACCTGCCAATTTTCCTGCGTGAGCCAAAGCGCTTCGTACGCGCTGCCGCAGCCGGGAACCAGCACGCTTCCCAAGGTTTTGCGATGCTCGAGCGCAAACGCCATGAACGCCTCGGGGACGCCAGACTGATCCCACGGCATGAAACGCCGGTCGAACCGTTCGTCCCAGAACTCGGGCGAATTGGCGTCGCGAGTATTGAACACGGGCGCCGCAGCGGGCCCAGCCGGTTTGGGGTCATCGACCATGGTCTAGCCTCCGTACGCAATTACCTGCCAGAACTCGGCGAGCACGGCGCCTGCGGCCACCGCCAGACCAAAAATCAGCAGCGCCTGCAACAGCCGGTTGGTCCGCTTCTGCTCTTGCAGGACCAGGCGAATGAGTTCGTCATTGCCGCCACGCGACGAGTCGTGCTGACTGGCCAGCGCCTGATGGATCAAACGGGGCAACTGGGGCATCGTCTTGCTCCATTGCGGCGCCTCGAGTTTGAGCCGTTCATACCAGCCACGCCAGCCGACCTGTTCGTTCATCCAGCGTTCGAGATACGGCTTGGCGGTCTTCCACAGGTCGAGATCGGGGTCGAGTGAGCGGCCCAGGCCTTCCACATTCAGCATGGTTTTCTGCAGCAACACAAGCTGTGGCTGGATTTCGACATTGAAGCGGCGCGACGTGGAAAAGAGCCGCATAAGCACTTGTCCCAGCGAAATATCCTTGAGCGCCCGGTCGAAGTACGGCTCGCACACGGCGCGAATCGCGCTTTCGAGTTCTTCGACGCGCGTAGTCGGCGGCACCCATCCGGATTCCAGATGCAGCGTGGCGACGCGATGATAGTCGCGCTTGAAAAACGCCAGGAAGTTCTGCGCGAGGTAGTTTTTATCGAAGTCGGAAAGCGCGCCCACAATGCCGAAATCCAGCGCGATATACCGCCCGAACGTGTCCTCCGCCAGACTTACCTGAATGTTCCCGGGGTGCATGTCGGCATGAAAAAAACCGTCGCGGAAAACCTGCGTGAAGAAGATTTCGACGCCTTCCTGGGCCAGCTTGGGAATATCGACCCCGGCCGCCCGCAGCACTTCCACCTGGCTGATCGGCACGCCGACCATGCGCTCCATGACGAGGACCGTGGGCGCGGAATAGTCCCAGTACATCTCCGGGACCATCAGCAAATCGAGGCCCGCAAAGTTGCGCCGCAACTGGCTGCCGTTTGCGGCTTCGCGCATCAGGTCGAGTTCGTCGTGGAGATATTTGTCGAACTCGGCGACCACTTCGCGCGGTTTCAGGCGCTTGCCGTCGGCCCACAACCGCTCGGTCCAGTAAGCGATGTCGCGCAGCAACGCCAGGTCCGAATCGATGACCGGCAGCATATTCGGACGCAACACCTTCACCGCGACCGGTTTGCCCACGTGCGCGCCCGTCTTGATCTTGGCGAAGTGCACCTGCGCAATCGATGCGCTGGCAACCGGCACGCGCTCGAAGTCGTCGAACAAAACGTCGATAGGCGCACCCAGCGACTTTTCCACGATTGCGATAGCCACATCCGAATCGAACGGCGGTACCTGATCCTGCAACTTCGCGAGTTCATTCGCGATATCGACCGGCAGCAGATCGCGGCGTGTGGACAGCACCTGCCCGAACTTCACGAAGATCGGGCCCAGGCTTTCAAGCGCGAGACGCAAACGCACGCCGCGCGCGACCTCGAACTTTCGGCCGAACGTGGTCATGCGCATCAGCAGGCGCACGCGCCGGTCCTGAATGCCGCTCAGCACCAGTTCATCGAGCCCGAATCGCACTACGGTGAAGAAAATCTTGAAAAAACGCAGAAAGCGCATGGTTCAGCCCATTACTTGCTCGTGCCGCGCGATGACGCGGCGCCGGGCGCAGATGCGCCTCGGGCTTCGGCTTTTTGTTCGAGTCGCTCGATGCGTTTTTCGACGCGCGCAAGCGCGTCCCGGGCTATCGACAGTTCGGCATTGAAGGTGTCGAGGGCGCTGCGGCGCACGAGTTGAGGTTGTTCGTCGAGCAGGTATTCCGCCACGGATTCAAGCAGGTTGCGCCCCGACCGGCGCGCTTGTTCACCCACCAGCCGCACGGTGGAACCGATCCGGTACGCCGGCCCGTCACCAATCACGCGCGCCAGATCTTCTTCAGGTTCCCAGCGCAGATGCTCGGCCAGTTTCGCGATCGTCGTTGCAAACTCGGCGTCGCCTTCTATGCGCACGTGTTTCATCACGGCCGCCTGGCCGCCTTGCATGAACGCGGGAATGGCGTCTGGCGGCACGGAGAGCGTGACGTCGAAGGTAGCCTGGTTCTCGTCGATAGCGCCAATCAGCCCGTCTGGCTGCACCATCAGATACAGCGAGAACGGCGCGAGCACGAAGCACGCCGTCTTGCCTGCGTACGGGGCAAGACGCTCGCGGGCCCATGGTTCGCGCGCGAGCACGTGGTTCACAGCGGCCGCGAACGCCTTCGATGCGGTTCTGGCTGCGGCCTGGGTGGCAGAGGGGACTGCGGGTTGGGCGGATTCGTCTGCGTGCGTCATCGGCTCTGAGATGAAAAAACCC
Organism: Burkholderia sp. PAMC 26561; assembly: GCF_001557535.2. Classification (NCBI taxonomy): domain Bacteria; kingdom Pseudomonadati; phylum Pseudomonadota; class Betaproteobacteria; order Burkholderiales; family Burkholderiaceae; genus Burkholderia; species Burkholderia sp. PAMC 26561. Next base: position 1,700,640 of record NZ_CP014306.1, on the reverse strand, counting down.
GCACAAGCGGTCACTCGTGCGGGTTTCTATTCTACCTTTGCAACTGGCGTTATCGTTTGGCAATGGTCACGCCAAACGCAACGTTAGCCGTCCGGTCTAGCCGACAAAGCCTGAACATGGCCTTGGTCGCCTTGCTCGCCCTGGTCGACACTCAGCTAACTTGCTGAATCCCGGCCAGCAACCAGCCTTCGTTGCCGTACTTCTGCTTCGACAGGTTCCAGATTTCGACGAACGGCTCGGCAGCAGCACCTTCCGTTTCGCGGATCAGGCCATGGAAACGGACGCTTGCGAGGCTTTCCGTGCCGCGATCCTCAACACCGAGGATGTCGGCATTGAGTTGCACGACATCCGTACGGTTCGGCTGCGTGCCGCGTGCGTCGATATCCAGCTTCACCTCAGCGAACATTTCCGGCGTGGTGAACTCGCGGATGTCGTTCGAATTGCCGCGATCCCACGCGTCCTGCAAACGCACAAAATAAACCTTCGAATTGCGCAGGAACGCTTCGGTATCGAAACCGGACGGCACGGCGACTTGCGGGGCTGCCGCTGCGTCGACCGGACTCGTATAGCTCTGAACGCCCGACGGACCGTACCCACCCGGCGCCGACGGCGGAACGTAGCTCGGTTCCTGCGGCTGATTCATGCCGGTACGAGCGCTGCCTCCAAACGGCGAACCCGCGCCGGCACTGGCCAAAGCAGGGCTCGCGCCTTTCCGGCGGTTCATGATGAAGCGGAAGATCATCACGGCAGCCAGAACGATCAACGCGATCATGATCATGTTGGCCATTGCGCCGGCGAACGCGCCGCCCAGACCGAAGTGCGACAGCAATGCCGCGATACCCAAACCAGCCGCAAGACCGGCGATCGGTCCCAGCCAGCGGTTACGCGCGGGTGCCGCAGCGGCGGCCGGCGCTGCAGCGGGTGCTGCGCGCTGAGCGTTCGCGGCCTGACCCGGCTGCATGGACTGCGACGGCGGCGTGGCCTGATGTTGTTGAGTGGCCGTAGTGGATTGACGGCCCATGCTGCGGCCACCGCCCATGCGGCGAGCCTCGGCGTCTTCTGTAACAAGTGCACCGGCCATGATTACGCCAGCCAGCGCAACGACCCCGGCTTTCCTGAATAACGACTTCAGGAAACCCCGAGATTGGGGTAAGCGCGAATCGGACATTTCGAATCCTTTTAAAAAGTGGAACACTAAAATTTGGTCCCGACGTGTAACGCTACCACGCCACCTGACAAATTGTAATATTCGACTTGTTCCAAGCCAGCGCGTTCCATCATTGTTTTTAAAGTTTCCTGGTCCGGATGCATCCGGATCGACTCCGCGAGGTAGCGGTAGCTACCTGCATCTTTCGCTATCTTGTCGCCAAGCCACGGCAAGATCTTGAAACTGTAGAGATCGTAGGCTTTCTTGAGCGGATCCCATACCTTCGAAAACTCCAGGACCATCACTTTCCCACCCGGTTTCACAACGCGATGCATTTCGGCCAACGCACCATCTTTGTGCGTCATATTACGAAGCCCAAAGGCAACTGTAATGATATCGAAATAATTGTCGGGGAACGGAATCCTCTCTGCGTCGCAGATCAGCGTGGGCGTGATCACGCCTTTGTCGAGCAGCCGGTCGCGCCCAACGCGCAGCATCGATTCGTTGATATCCGTGTGCCAGACTTCGCCTTTTTCACCGGCCTGCTTGGCGAACGCTTTCGCCAGATCGCCCGTCCCGCCTGCCAGATCGAGCACTTTGTAGCCCGGCCGCACCTTCGCCTGGCCGATCGTGAACAGCTTCCACGCGCGATGCAATCCGCCCGACATCAGGTCGTTCATCAGGTCGTAATTGCTCGCGACTGAGTGGAACACGCCCGCCACCTTCTTCGCTTTGTCTTGTTCGTCGACCGTTTCAAAACCGAAGTGGGTCTTGCTCATCGCGTTTGTCCTCGCCTTTTGTTCGTGTAATTGGCCGAACCCTTCGAGCAGTCGGCCTTGTGCTGCGGCAAATCGCCGCTGCCAAATTTAAAATGGGTCAGTGGCAGTGTCCGCCGGACGCTTTCGGCGCCATCGGCGTGTCGCGATCGACGCCCGCCGCTTTCAGCTTGCCCAGATACTCCGCCCACAGCTCTTCCTGGCGCACTGCGAGGTCGTGCAGGAAATCCCACGAATAAATGCCCGTGTTGTGGCCATCCGAGAAATTGAGCTGGAGCGCGTAGTGGCCAACGGGATCGACAGAAATGATCGATACATCGCGCTTGCCCGTCTGCAGTGTTTCCTGGCCGGGACCATGCCCCTGAACCTCCGCCGACGGCGAATATACGCGCAATAGCTCGAACGCGAGGCGATACGTCTGATCGTTCGCGTATTGCAACTCGAGCGCGCGCGTCCTGGAATGCACGACGATGCCAGTCGGAATCGGCGTTTGTTTGGTAAGTCCGCTCATGTTGAGCCTTTATTGAAAGTCTTGGGCTATGACCCGAACGCCAGCGCCATTTCGCTGCGGACGGCTTCGCGCAGCAAGGTTGCCTGAGCGCGCCGGTTCGACAGCAGCGCCTGCGAGACCGTGCGCTGGCGCGGCGCCCAGATGGGCAGCGGGAAACGGGAATCGTTGGAATGGCGGGGAATGACGTGCCAATGGACGTGAGGGACCTGGTTGCCGAGGCTCGCCAGATTCACTTTTGCGGGCGAGATGACGCGCCGGATCGCCCGCTCGACGCCGTTCACCGCCGACATCAGCTTTGCGCGGTCCGCGTTCTCGAGATCGGACATCTCGGCTACGTGCGCGGTCCAGATCACGCGACAAAACCCCGGCCAGTCGGGCTCATCGGCGAGGACGACGCGCAGCGCGTCGTCCGACCACAAGACGTCGCCGTCGTCTTCACGACAAAAAACACAGTCCATCGTTTTCCTCTAGCGAAACTACCCCGGTTCGCTATTACACCAGCACGCGCTCGATCCCGCCATCGTTAGCACGTGCGACGTAATCTTCCATCCAGCTCGCGCCGAGGACCTTGCGGGCGATTTCCACGACGATGTAATCCGCTTCGATGTTCGCATCCTCGTTGTACCGCGACAAACCCTGCAGGCACGACGGGCAGCTTGTGAGGATCTTGACGTCGGTACCGGTGGATAACGCGCCGTCCCCTGCTTTTAGCACTGAACCCGGCGCAGCGCCCGCCGTTCCTGCAGACGCGTTCGCCAGATTGATGCCGTTGGCGCCAGCTTCGGCCACAAGCGGAATGTCACGCAACTTCGCCGCGCCCTTGCGGATTTCCTCTTCCTTGCGGAATCGGACTTGCGTGGAAATGTCCGGACGCGTGACCGCGAGCGTGCCCGATTCGCCGCAGCATCGATCGTTCTTCTCGATTTTGTATCCATCGTGCGCCGAGCCCATGATGTCGTTCACGAGCTTGATTGGGTCCATGGTCTTGATCGGCGAGTGGCACGGGTCGTGGTACATGTAGCGCGTGCCGCTCACGCCTTCCAGCTTGATGTTCTTTTCGAGCAAAAATTCGTGGATATCGATGATCCTGCAGCCCGGGAAGATCTTCTCGAATTCGTAACCAGCAAGCTGGTCGTAGCAGGTTCCACACGACACGACCACCGTCTTGATGTCGAGGTAGTTCAGCGTATTGGCCACGCGATGGAACAGCACGCGGTTATCCGTGACGATCTTTTCGGCTTTGTCGAACTGGCCTGCACCGCGTTGCGGATAACCGCAGCACAAGTAGCCCGGCGGCAAGACCGTCTGCACGCCCGCCTCCCACAACATGGCCTGCGTCGCGAGACCGACTTGCGAAAACAGCCGCTCCGAGCCGCAGCCCGGGAAATAAAACACGGCTTCCGTATCCGACGTGGTCGTTTTCGGATTGCGGATGATCGGGACGATCTTGTTGTCCTCGATATCCAGCAGCGCCCGCGCCGTCTTTTTTGGCAGATTGCCGGGCATCTTCTTGTTCATGAAGTGGATGACCTGCTGCGTCACCGCCGGCTTGCCGACCGTTGCCGGCGGTTTCGCCGTCTGCTTCTTCGTGAACTTCTTCAGCACGTCGTTGCCGAGACGTTGCGCCTTGTAACCGACGCCCATCATCGCCGTGCGGGCGAGGTTGATGGTCTGCGGGTTCGTGGCGTTCAGGAAGAACATGCCCGCCGCGTTGCCCGCGTTGAATTTCTTCTTGCCCATCTTGCGCAGCAGGTTGCGCATGTTCATGGTGACATCGCCGAAATCGATCTTCACCGGGCACGGCGTCACGCATTTGTGGCAAACCGTGCAGTGATCGGCGACGTCGTTGAATTCGTCCCAGTGCTTGATCGATACCCCGCGACGCGTCTGCTCTTCATACAGGAACGCTTCGACCAGCAAGGACGTGGCGAGGATCTTGTTGCGTGGGCTGTACAACAAGTTGGCGCGCGGAACGTGCGTGGCGCAAACCGGCTTGCACTTGCCGCAACGCAGGCAATCCTTGATGGAATCGGCGATCGCGCCAATATCCGATTGCTGCATGATCAGCGATTCATAACCCATCAGCCCGAAACTCGGCGTGTAGGCGTTACGCAGATCGGCGCCCGCGAGCAGCTTGCCGGCGTTGAAGCGGCCGTTCGGATCGACCCGTTGCTTGTACGCGCGGAATTCGCCGATTTCTTCTTCCGTCAGGAATTCCAGCTTCGTGATGCCGATGCCGTGCTCGCCCGAAATCACGCCATCCAGGTCACGCGCGAGCTTCATGATGCGTGCGACCGCGACGTGCGCGTCCTGCAGCATCTCGTAGTTATCGGAGTTGACCGGGATGTTCGTGTGGACGTTGCCGTCGCCCGCGTGCATGTGGAGCGCGACGAACACGCGGCCACGCAGCACCGTCTTGTGGATGTTCTGTGCTTCTTCGAGGATCGGCTTGAACTCGCCGCCATTGAAGATATGGCGCAATTCCGCGCGCAGTTCCTGCTTCCAGGAAATGCGGATGGTCCGGTCTTGCGCGACATCGAATACGCAAACGCCTTGCTGTGAATCCACACGATCCGCGAGCTTCTCGGCGAGACCTTCGTAACCGAGTTGAACCAGATAATGCTGCGCTTCGCGCAACGGCATATCCAGCTTTTCGCCGACGAACGTCCAGCGTTCACGCACGCGCTTGAGCAGATCGAGCGCTTGCTGCACGCGGTCTTCGAGCAACTCGGCGCTCGGGATTTCGTTCGCGTCGTCGCTCTTGCCAAGCGGCAGCTTGCCAGCCTTGAAGAAGGTTTCGAGCGCATCGACCAGTTGCAGCTTGTTCTTGATCGACAACTCGATATTGATCCGCTCGATTCCATCCGTGTATTCGCCCATGCGGTTGAGCGGAATCACGACGTCTTCGTTGATCTTGAACGCGTTCGTGTGCTTGGCGATAGCCGCCGTGCGCGAACGATCCAGCCAGAAACGCTTGCGCGCCTCGGCGTTCACCGCAACGAAACCTTCACCGCTCTTGCCGTTTGCCATGCGCACGACTTCGGACGTTGCCTGGGCGACCGCATCCGGATCGTCACCGACGATATCGCCAATCAGCACCATCTTCGGAAACGCGTTGCGCTTGCTTTTGGTCGCGTAACCGACGGCGCGCAGATAGCGTTCGTCGAGATGTTCGAGCCCGGCGAGGATCGCGCCGCCCTGCTTCGACGTCTCGAACAAATAATCCTTGATCTCCACGATGCTCGGAATCGCGTCGCGCGCCTGGCCGAAAAACTCCAGGCAGACCGTGCGCGTATGCGCGGGCATCTTGTGCAGGATCCATCGCGCCGATGTGATCAGCCCGTCGCAACCTTCCTTCTGAACGCCAGGCAGACCCGACAGGAACTTGTCCGTCACGTCCTTGCCGAGCCCTTCCTTGCGGAACTTCGTGCCGGAGATATCGAGCGATTCCGTGCGTAGCAGTTTTTCGCCTGGCGCGCGCGAACCGTCGAACCAGTCGAGCCGGAAACGCGCCACGGGAATGTCGTGGATCTTGCCGAGGTTGTGATCGAGGCGCGTGATCTCGAGCCAATTGCCTTCCGGATCGACCATGCGCCACCACGCGAGGTTGTCCAGCGCGGTGCCCCACAAAACAGCCTTCTTGCCGCCGGCGTTCATTGCGACATTGCCGCCCACGCACGATGCATCCAGCGACGTCGGGTCCACGGCGAACACGAATCCGGCCTGCTCGGCGGCTTCGGTCACGCGGCGGGTCACGACGCCCGCGCCCGAGAAAATGGTCGCGACCTTGCCATCGACACCCGGCAGATCCGTCATCTCGACGGGACCGAGCTGTTCCAGTTTTTCCGTGTTGATGACGGCCGCGAACGGCGTCAGCGGGATCGCGCCGCCGGTGTAGCCCGTGCCGCCTCCGCGCGGAATCACGGTCAGTCCGAGTTCGAAACACGCCTTGATCAGGCCGGCGATCTCGGCTTCGGTATCGGGCGTAAGCACCACGAACGGGTATTCGACGCGCCAGTCGGTCGCGTCCGTCACGTGGGATACACGCGATAACCCGTCGAACTTGATGTTGTCTTTCTCGGTGACCTTGCTGAACACCTTCGATGCCTTCTTGCGCAAATCGTAGGTCTGCTCGAACTCCTTTTTGAAGTCCTCGACCGCGCGGCACGCGGCGCTGATCAGCAACTCGACTCGCGCGGCACGGTCGCGGCCGGCATCGTCCTGATGTTGCGAGAGGTCGGCCTTACGACGCTTCTCGATATCGCCCAGACGATGGTTCAGCGCTTCGATCAACAATGCGCGGCGTTTCGGATTGTCGAGCAGATCGTCCTGCAGGTACGGATTGCGGCGCACCACCCAGATGTCGCCCAGCACCTCGTAGAGCATGCGTGCCGAGCGGCCCGTGCGGCGTTCGCTGCGCAAATTGGCGAGCGCGGCCCACGCTTCTTCGCCCAGCAGGCGGATCACGATTTCGCGATCGGAGAACGACGTGTAGTTATAGGGAATTTCGCGCAGGCGCGGCTCGGTATCCAGGGCCACGGCATGCGCGGCGCCGTTCGGATCGAAGGCTTGGGGTGCGTTCATATTCGACAGTTCGGTGGGCCGGCGCCCGCGCTGTTGGAAGCAGAAGCAGCGGTATAGCCGGCATTGCGCGGGGAAGCGCAGTTTTTCGAGTGAAACTTTTTTAGTGAAGGTGCTCGCCGGCAGAGGGTGGCAAGCGATGCAAAACCTTCGAAGGTACCGGAATCAGCGCCACGATCGCGCATGTCGCGCTAATTGCGCACGAAATTTCGCAGCCGCGCGGGTTATGCGGCACAGCGCGCTGCACTCGGGTTGAGCGTTGCGAGGAACATGCGTCAAAAAGCCGGTCCGGCACTGCCGTTGCATCTTCCGATCCTGTATCGAAAAGCGAATTCTAACCCATCGCGATATTCGCCGTTCGCGCTCGCTAGCGGGTTGAAGGGCTTTATGCATGCGCTTTTCGGACGGCTTTTTGCCGATTTTTGCGCGTCCGGCGGTTTTACCTTGCCGCCAGTACCAGCCGGACGATACGCGCCATGATCGCCCCGGTCTGAGCGGCCAGTTGTTCCGAGGGCGGCGATACAGCCGATGTCGCCACCGCCAGCCGCAACCCCGGCGCCCACAGCGCAAACTGTCCGCCGTAACCCCAGCCCAGTACAACCGGATTACCGTGGATCACACCGGTGAACCACAAGTAACCATAACCGATGTTCGTGACATGCCTGACACGCCAGCTCGCCGCGCCATGGGAGTGCGTGCTGTCGCTCACCCAGGCGCCGGGAATCACGGTACGGCCATGCCACTTGCCGTCATTGGCCATGACCCAGATCAATTTCATCAGGTCGCGCGGACGCAGCGCCAGGCCGGCGAAGCTCAGCGACCGGCCGGCGTTGTCGCGGGCCCATTCGTAGCGCTCGATGCCAAGCGGGGCGAAGAGATCGCGCGCGGCGAGATCGGCGAGATCGAGGCCTTCTGCCCTCGACAGGATCGGCGAAATCAACGAAACGGCCGGGTCGTTGTAGATCCAGGGCGGTGGCGATGTTGGATCGGCAGGAAGAGCGAGCGCCATGGAGACCAGATCGGGCGCGCTCATGAGTTCGTCGTAACGCGCTTGCCAGTCGTAGATGAGACCCGCCCTCCCCGAAAGGATTTGCGCGACGGTTACGCCGGCTGCGGGTGAGTCAGGCGCCTTGGCCACCGCTTCCGGCAAAAGCTCGCGCACCGTCGCCCTCAATCCTCCTCGGATCACGCCACGCTGCAACGCCTGTCCGACCAGCATGGAGGTCACGCTCTTGGTAATTGAATTGAGCGGCTGGAGGTCGTCGGCTGACGCGCCGCTGTAATAGCGTTCGCCAACCAGCGATCCGTTGCGGACCACGAGCAGGCTGCGAAGGCCGGGTTCGCGCGCTCCGTTGTCCAGCACATCGGCCAGCACGCTGGCGTCGAATTCATGCTTCTCACGTTTGTCTGTCAGCCAGTCTGAATGCATATCCAATCCACCGTGAACAGTTGAATGAACCCGCAAGCATGACCGGCGCGTGTCTCAGGTTTGGGCGCGGACGGTCAAGTAGACGCGGAGCCACGGCTATTCTTCGCCCGGCCAGACCACCACGCGCGAAATATGCGGAAAAGTGACAATCGTCGACTCTCGTCGGGGAAGGCGGATTGCGGGCGCCGGCGGTGCGCTAACGAAGTCGAAGACCGCCCGAGCCGGGCGCCGGCGGCCCCCTGAGCTATCATTATTGCTTTCGCTCAAAAATGGCGTGCTCCCGAGCGCGCGAACGGCTCCTGCATGGCACACCCTGATTACCTGAAGAAAGTCCTGACCGCGCGCGTCTACGACGTCGCCCGCGAAAGCGAACTCGAACCCGCCCGCAATCTGTCCGCGCGACTGCACAACTCGGTCTATCTGAAGCGCGAAGACAACCAGCCGGTGTTCTCGTTCAAGATTCGCGGCGCGTACAACAAGATGGTGCACCTCCCCGCCGATATTCTCGCCCGTGGCGTGATTACGGCATCGGCGGGAAATCATGCTCAAGGGGTCGCCTATTCCGCCACGCGGCTCGGCTGCAAGGCCGTGATCGTCGTGCCGGTGACCACGCCGCAAGTGAAGATCGACGCCATGCGCGCATTCGGCGGCCCGACCGTCGAAATCGTCCAGCACGGCGAGTCGTATAGCGACGCCTACGGCCACGCTGTCAAGTTGCAGGAAGAACGTGCGCTGACCTTCGTTCATCCGTTCGATGACCCCGACGTGATCGCCGGCCAGGGCACTGTCGCGATGGAAATCCTGCGCCAGCATCAAGGCCCGATCCACGCCATCTTCGTCCCCATCGGCGGCGGCGGACTGGCGGCGGGCGTCGCGGCGTACGTGAAAGCGGTGCGCCCGGAGATCCGCGTGATCGGCGTGCAGTCCATCGATTCATGCGCGATGAAGCAATCCATCGCCGCCGGCGAACGCCTCACGCTCAGCGAAGTCGGCCTGTTCGCGGACGGCACGGCGGTAAAACTCGTCGGCGAGGAAACGTTCCGGATCTGCCGCGAACTGCTGGACGAAGTCGTCACGGTAGACACCGACGCACTCTGCGCCGCCATCAAGGACGTCTTCCAGGACACACGCAGCGTGCTGGAACCTTCGGGCGCGCTGGCAGTTGCGGGCGCGAAGCTCTACGCCGAGCGCGAAGCGCTGGAAGCGAAGACGCTCGTCGCCATCACGTCCGGCGCGAACATGAATTTCGACCGCATGCGGTTTGTCGCGGAACGGGCGGAAGTCGGCGAAGCGCGCGAAGCCGTGTTCGCCGTGACGATCCCCGAAGAGCGCGGCAGTTTCCGGCGCTTCTGCGAACTGGTCGGCACGCGCAGCGTGACCGAGTTCAACTACCGGATCGCGGATTCGAACGCCGCGCACATCTTTGTCGGCGTGCAGATCAAGACGCGCAACGAAGCCGTGCAGATGGCGAATGCGTTTATCGAACATGGGTTTGCCACGGTCGATCTCAGCCATGACGAACTCTCCAAGCAACATATCCGCTACATGGTCGGCGGCCATTCGCCGCTCGCGCAGGACGAACGCCTGCTGCGATTCGAATTCCCCGAGCGTCCGGGCGCGCTGATGAAATTCCTTTCATCGATGGCGCCGAACTGGAATATCAGCCTGTTCCATTACCGCAACCAAGGCGCGGACACGAGCTCGATCCTGGTCGGTATCCAGGTTCCTCAATCCGATAACGCCGCGTTCGGGCAATTCCTCGCGACGCTGGGTTACCCGTGGTGGGATGAAGGCGCGAACCCGGTCTACAAGCTGTTCCTGGCCTGACCGCGCATGGCGTTCACGCTCGATGACAAGCTGGTGGTCGCGATTTCGTCGCGAGCGTTGTTCGATTTCGAGGAAGAAAACGAGGTCTACGAATCCGGAGATCTGCGCGAATACGAAGCGCTGCAGCGTTCGCGCCTGAGCGTTCCGGCTAAACCGGGCATCGCGTTTTCATTGATCGAGAAACTGCTGGCGCTGAACGTTGACAGCGAGCGGCGCGTGGAAGTCGTGATCCTGTCGCGCAGCGATCCCATCAGCGGGTTGCGCGCGTTCAGTTCGTGCAAGGAACATGGCCTCGCAATTGAACGCGGCGTGTTCACGCGCGGCGAGTCGCCGTTTCGATATCTGGAACCGTTTCGCGCGTCGTTGTTTTTATCGGCGAATTCGATCGATGTACGCGATGCCATCGCCGCCGGCTTCCCCGCCGCGACCGTCGTTCCGCGAGCGCCGCTGACGGCAAGCCGGTATCCTGACGAGAATCGCATTGCCTTCGACGGCGACGCTGTCCTTTTCTCCGACGAAGCCGAGCAAGTGTTTCAGTCGCGGGGATTGCCCGCGTTTGTCGAGCACGAGGTCGGCAAGAAGGATCTGGCTCTGGCAAACGGTCCGTTGAAACCGTTGCTCGAAGCGCTTCACAAGCTGCAAAAACTCAGCCATGAAGCAACGCGGATGTGCATTCGCACGGCGCTCGTCACTGCGCGTTCCGCACCGGCGCACGAACGCGCGATCCGGACGCTGATGGCCTGGAACATCGAAATCGACGAAGCGATGTTCCTCGGTGGATTGAACAAAGGCCCGTTCCTGGCCAAGTTCGAACCCGACTTTTTCTTCGACGACCAAATTGGCCACATCGAATCGGCCCGCGTCGTGACAGCGACCGGACACGTACCGAATGGCATAGCGAACGCATCATGACGCCAGAACAATCTCCCCTTGGTAAGCCGGTCCAGTACCGCGAACAATACGATCCTTCGCTGCTCTTTCCCATCGATCGGGCGTCAGGCCGCGCGGCGATCGGGCTGACGGCGCGACTGCCGTTTTTCGGCACGGACATCTGGAATGGCTATGAGCTTTCGTGGCTGAACCGCAAGGGCAAGCCGCAGATTGCGGTGGCGACGTTCATCGTGCCGGCGGATTCGCCGAATATCGTGGAGTCGAAGTCGTTCAAGCTGTATCTGGGATCGTTCTCGCAGACGGCTTTCGATTCCATCGATGAAGTTCGTGCCGCCATTCGCAAGGACGTTTCCGCTATTTGCGGCGCGAACGTTTCGGTTCAGCTTGTCGCGCCTTATGAGTTTGGCGTGAAGTTGAAGATGGAAGAATTCGAGGGTTTGTCGCTGGACCGGCTGGATCTGGATGCGGATATTTATACGCCCGATCCGTCGTTGTTGAGCGCATCACATGGTGAATCACCGGTCGATGAAACCTTGTTCTCAAACCTGCTGAAATCGAATTGTCCGGTCACCGGCCAGCCGGATTGGGGCAGCGTGCAGATTCGGTACGTCGGCGCGCCGATCGATCATGCCGGTTTGCTCCGGTACATCATTTCGTACCGCGAACACACGGGGTTTCACGAGCAGTGCGTCGAGAAAATCTTTGTGGATGTAATGCGCGAATGCAAGCCGGAACGCCTTGCCGTTTATGCACGATACACACGGCGCGGCGGGCTCGACATCAACCCGTTCCGGACCAACTTCAATCTGCCGATGCCGGATAACGCGCGGCTTGCGCGGCAGTAGAACCATTCGAAAGCATCACAGGCAGGGCTATTGATAGGAAAAAGTGAATGTTGCGAGCGCCCGGACCGTTCCTGCTTTTAGCGTTCCGGCGACGCGCACGTAACGTGCATTGAACGGGATATGAGCGGTTCCAGAAAATGTTCCAAAACTTATCGTGTTAGTAAGTGGAACATTACTCGTGGTGTAGAAAAGAGACGAGGGGCTATACCGCACCAATGACGAACCGCTAAGAATCTGCACCGCAACCCCGGTTGCGGTTGAATCTGGAGCAAGACTGAGTTCGGTAGATTGATTCGACGGGGTTACCACGTCAGCGATACTGATTTGCGGCTTGGCGTCCTCCTCGCATTGCAGGTTTATTGCGAACAATTGCGATCCGGCTGTGGCGCCAACAGACGAAAGCGCTGAAGTAGGAATTGTAGGCAATGTCACCGCAATGTCTGTTTGTGTAACGGTGCATGCCGCTACAGTAACGGGATTCATCGTATATCCGAATTTCATATTGCTGTTCGTGTCGGTCTTGTTTGCAAATTCCTGATCATTGACACTTGCGACCATCGAAAAACTAAACGATCCGGGAGTCATCAATTTCGCAGTTCTCACCAATTCGAATGATCCTTGAAGCAGATTACTGCCATTGTTCGCCGGCCCCACGTCGAACGCATTTAATGAAGTCCCATGGATGACTAGCGCGAGGATCGATCCATCGGCTCCTCTCATGCGAAACCCTACGCCGGCTCCCATCCCGCTAAACGTATAGACGTCGGAAAAGCCTGAAACCAGCGCGATCGTGGCCGACACGCTGCTGATATGCCAACGCGAGCCGCCTGGAAAGGTATATGAGCAGGTAACGGGAATTGCGAAGCTTGCCTTTGCACCAGGAATCGGCTGTCCTACCGGAAGACTGCTGGGCACAGACACCGACGGTAAATTTACGGTTAGCGGGAGCGGCGCAGTGCAATCGGTGTAGCGGGCGAAGGCTTTGACCGTCACTAATAGAAGCAATAAAACTATAGCTCTTTGAATGAGACGACTGAATTGACTCGAACGCATATGGTGGGCGGCTCCTGGCAATGGCCACGTTGGCCCGCGTACTCTTATCTAACTGAATGACGAATTCGCGGATGTAGTTTTCGATAAACGAAAAGCAAAAATACTGCGTTTCTTTTTCAAATACTCTCCAACATTGCTAGTGCTGACCAGAATACTCGTTTTTTGTCAGAACCTTCTCGGACCGTTACTGACATTATTTCAAGATTCAATTTTGACTAAGCGCCAATTCTTCTAATAGACAGCCCGTTATCTTTCTCTTTCTTGATTTCGAGGGTTTTCCGATTCGGATGCTGAGCGATGCATAGCTCGCCGAACATGACAGTTTCGTATCCAAGTCCTTTCTGCACAAGGCTCATCAATCGATTTCTCTTTCCCACTTGCCCTTTCATATAATCGCCCCAGACCTCGTACAGAATTGGGGGATAACCTGAAAGCTCAAGCCACTTTCTCGCACCTTTTAAGACTTCCAGCTCGAGACCTTCCACATCGATCTTAATCAAGTCTGCGTGCGGCAAGTTCAGGCTATTGAGTGTAGCAATGCGCACCTTCTCTGTTTCGGTCGGCTGCGTGGTAAGCATCCTTTGCTCCAGCCGAATGCTTGGATCAAGAGACAGCGACCCAACATTTGTTTCCTTTGTTAAATCCAGTACGGGTACGTCAATGCTGCCGTCATAATCGCCAACAGCCATGTGGTGGGCGAAACAGTGTTTTAAGTGATTGGAAAAAAAATTCCCACAAAGCTGGTAAAACACTTGGCGCTGGGGTTCAAAAGCATGAAGTTGGCCGTTTTTATCCTTGATGTGTATTCCGATAGGAACGGAAAACGCGCCAAGATTGGCTCCAACATCGACAACGACCGGGCTGTTTATATTCTCTAAAAGAAGCTGAGATATCTGCAGTGTTATAGACTCCCAAACCTTCCCCTCCCTAAGGTGCGAATTGATCATGTCTTGCCCGGCGGTGAGCAAGTACCTCGCCGACTCGACTTGATACAGCTTGATTTCGTTGTTTTCCTCAATCATCGCGCTTTTTACTCGTAATCTGCTGAAAGCTAGCTTTTATCGTTTTTCTGTTATTCCGGCAAGGAATATGAGCAAAAATATGATTTTATAAGAATCATCTTAAGGGATGTGCTCATTAATTTTAATTACGTATCATTGCTCAAAATTAAGCGCAAAGACTGTTTCGGAATCAGCAAGGCTGCTTATTTTCGACCAGTAAAACGTATGGTTAGCAACAAGAGAAGGATGCGTTGGGACAGCAGTATTCTTACTCTCCAACAGCCAAAAGTCATTCCCTGGCAGTAAAAACACGCGTGTTTTCTAGAAATTAGTAATCGACAATTCCTGGCTTGACAATGCTGCCCGCGTCGCAATCGGTCAGTGACAAACCGCTTCAAAAAATTTGCCAAACGACAAACATGCAACCAACGCCAACGAATATAGAAACAGTCCCGGCTCGGGACTGTTTCAAGGCAAACTCCAATGAGACTTGCGCTTATTCGACCGCCTTCTTATAAGCCACACAATCCACTTCGACCTTGCAGTCGATCACCATCGACGAAACCACGCAAGCGCGCGCCGGCGGATGCTCACCAAAATACTCCTTGAACACCTTGTTGAACGACGCGAAATCCCGCGGGTCATCGAGCCAGACGCCGCAACGAACGACATGCTCTGCGCCATATCCGGCTTCTTTCAAGATCGCGAATACATTCTGAATCGCCTTGTGCGATTGAGCAACGATCCCGCCTTCGATCACTTCGCCGTTTTCCATCGGCGTCTGGCCTGATACGAACAGCCATCCGTCCGCTTCAACTGCACGCGAGAACGGCATCACCGCACCGCCTTGTCCTTTACCGCCTTCCACACCATATCGTTTCATGGTCAATATCCTTTAAGTTAGAAATGCCCAAGCGCGTCGAGTTTCGAACCCTCGCCACGCGCCACAAACTGTCCCGCCCGTTGTCCTGTCACCCCTCCGTCCAGATACGACAGCACGCCGTTCACCCAGACTGCATCGATGCCATCCGCCGTCTGCCTCGGCTCGGCGAACGTCGCGGTATCGCGGACTTGATCGGCATCGAAAAGAACGAGGTCCGCGTGATAGCCCACTTTCACGAGACCGCGCCCGGCCAGCCCGAACCGCCGTGCCGATAACCCCGTCATCTTGCGCACCGCCTCCTCAAGAGGCAGGAGCGACGTGTCGCGCGCATAGTGCCCGAGCACGCGCGGAAACGCGCCCCACAAACGCGGATGCGGCAGCGGGTCATTCGGCAAGCCATCGGAGCCGACCATCGTCGCCGGGTGCGACAAGATCCGCCGCACGTCGTCTTCCGACATGTTGTGATACACGGCGCCCGCCGGCTGCAGGCGCTTGCCCGCCTCCTGTTGTGTGACTTGCCATTCGGCCGCGACCTCGGAAATCAGCTTGCCGGCCATCTCGGGATGCGGCGTGGACCACGTGATCGTGATGTCGATATCGCCGGTCACCTGTTTCACATCGAGCGTCGATGAACTACGGTTGTACGGATAACAATCGCATCCCACCGGTTGGCCTTCGCGGGTCGTGTCGAGCGACTTCAACACCTCCGTGCTGCGGCCCCAGTTCGACGGCCCCGCACACTTCAAATGCGAGATCACGACCGGAACGCGCGCATGCTTGCCGACCTGATAGGCCTCTTCCATCGCGTCGAGAATCGCATCGAATTCGGTGCGCATGTGCGTGGTGTACAGCGCGCCGGCATGCGCCAGCGGCTCGGCCAGCGCCATTACTTCTTCCGGCGGCGCATTGAATGCCGAGCCATAGGCAAGACCGCTGCTCAGTCCAAGCGCGCCGTGCGCCAACGCTTCTTCGAGCTGGGCGCGCATGCCGTCGATTTCCGCCGGCGAAGCCCCGCGATCCAGCCGGTCCATATGGTTATTGCGCAGCGCCGTGTGCCCGATCAACGCGCCCACGTTCACGGCCGGACGCGCAACGTTCACGGCATCGATATACGCCGCGAATGTCGGGTACTGAAAATCGGCTTGCGCGCCCAGCAAGTTCATCGGATCGGGCGGAGCGCCTTTGAGCGTCACCGGCGACGCGCTGATCCCGCAATTGCCGACGATCACCGTCGTCACGCCTTGCGAGATCTTCGGCAGCATCTGCGGCGAGCGGATGACGTGGGTATCGTCGTGCGTATGAACGTCGATGAAACCCGGCGCCAGCACCCGCCCTTCTGCCTCCACCACGTTGTCGGCCGTCCATTGATCGAGCGCGCCGATCGCCACGATCTGCCCGTCCTTTACCGCCACGTCACGCTGAACCGCGGGCGCGCCGGTTCCATCGATAACCCGTGCGCCCTTGATCAGCGTATGGGCGTGTGTTTGTGAATCCAATGCCATTTCAGTCTCCTAAGGGCTCGCGGAAGTACTCGCCGGAAGGCTCGCCGAATGGCTCGCCGGACGGCTGCCGTTCATCACCACCGCCGCGATACGCGTCGAGCGCGTGTTTCATGCGCCGCAAAAGCTCGCGGCTGGTTTCGCCCTGCTTCACGGCAAGTTCGGTAACGAGCAGGTCGAGCGCCATCAACATGGCGTATCGGGATGTCGACGGCTTGTAGATGAAGTCCGTTTCGTTCGCGATGACCGGGATCAGCCAGTCGGCCAGTTGCGCGAGCGGCGAAACCGGCGCGGTCAGTGCAATCACCCGAGCGCCGTATTCCCGCGCGACGCGGCAACTCTCGACCATCTCGGGCGTGCGTCCCGTCACCGACAACGCCACGACCACGTGATCTTTGGAGAGCGTCGCGGCAACCATCCGCTGCAGCAAACCATCCTGATACGACGCCACCGGGCGGCCGAGGCGCACGAGGCGAAAGCGCATTTCATCGGCAAGCGCGGTCGACCCGCCGCCCATGCCGAAGACGTAGATCATCTGGGCGCCAGCGAGGGCATCGGCGGCGGCGGCAATCGGCGCCGCCTGCAATGCGCCGCGATTGTGGGCGAGCGTAGTCTGGATATCGTCGAAAATGCGGGAAGCGAGGGAATCGGGGAGCGCGTCGTCACTGCTGCGATCACCACCGCCGCGCAAGAACCGCTGCCCGACGGCCGCCGCTTGCGCCAGCCGCAGCTTCAGTTCGCGCACATCCTCGCAGCCGACTGCTTTCGCAAACCGCGTCACGGTCGCAATGCTGACCGCCGCTTTTTTTGCCAGCGCGCCGATGCTCGCGCGCGATGCACCGGTCAGATCGTCGAGAATGAGTGCTGCGACCTTGCGCTCCGCCGTGCGCAATTCGGGCGCACGCTCGGCGATCCGGGCGACGATATCGAAAGCTGGCGGTTCGGACGACACGTTCATGGCAACCTTTTGCGCGCGTTTGCGGAGCGTGGTACTAAATAACAATTTATCAGGCATCGTACTTTCTGTACCATAAGCGAGTCAATCTGGAATATGCAGGCGGCGTCTCAAAATAAGAGCCAGAAGACATACAAACGAACGATGGAGCAGCAGCACATGAAAGTTACAAACTATCAGACGGCGACAATCGATCCTTTCGGCAAGGGTCTCGGCATGGTCCCGGGCGTAAGCGTCCACCTGGCGGATGCCGCGCGTCTCGACTGGAATCTGCTCGATGAAGACGTGAGCCTGCCCGCCGCCGTGCTATACGCGGACCGCATGGAGTACAACCTGAAGTGGATGCAGGCGTTCGTGGCGCAATACGGCGTGAAGCTCGCGCCGCACGGCAAGACGACCATGGCGCCCCAATTGTTCCGCCGCCAGCTCGACGCCGGCGCGTGGGGCATCACCCTTGCGACGGCGCATCAGGTCCGCGCGGCGTATCGCGGCGGTGTGCATCGCGTGTTGATGGCGAATCAGCTCGTCGGCAAACGCAATATGGGCATGATCGCGGAGCTGCTCACCGACCCGGGTTTCGAGTTCCATTGCCTCGTGGATTCGGCGGATAACGTCGATCAGCTCGGCGCGTTTTTCAGCGATGTGAACAAGCAGATCAACGTGCTGCTGGAGCTGGGCGTGGAAGGCGGCCGCACCGGCATTCGTGATAATGCGCAGCGCGACGCCGTGCTCGCCGCCATCGCGCGTTGGCCGGATACGGTGAAGCTGACGGGCGTCGAGTTGTATGAAGGCGTGCTGCAGGATGAGTCGAAGGTGCGCGCGTTTTTACAGCACGCGGTGGACGTGACGCGCGAGCTGGTCGCGCAGGGCAAGATCGAACGCAAGCCGGCGATTCTGTCGGGCGCGGGATCGGCCTGGTACGACGTCGTCGCCGATGAATTCGCGAAGGCGAATAGCGACGCCATCGAAGTGATCCTGCGTCCGGGCTGTTACCTGACGCACGACGTCGGCGTCTACAAGAAAGCGCAAAACGAGATTTTTGCGCGCAATCCGATTGCGAAGAAGATGGGCGAAGGGCTGAAACCGGCGTTGCAATTGTGGGCTTACGTGCAGTCGATTCCGGAACCGGATCGCGTGATCATCGGCTTGGGGAAGCGCGACGCAGCCTTCGATGCCGGCATGCCCGAACCCGCACGCCACTTCCGCCCCGGCACGCAATCGCCGCGCGACGTGGCGCCGGGAGAAGGCTGGGAAATCTTCGGCATGATGGACCAGCACGCGTACTTGCGAATCAAGCCGGGCGATGACATCAAGGTCGGCGACATGATTGCGTTCGATATCTCGCACCCGTGCCTCACCTTCGACAAATGGCGTCAAATTCTCATTGTCGATGCGAAATATCGCGTGAAGGAAGTGGTCGAGACGGCGTTTTAAGCGTTGTCGCTGAGCGTGGCGTCGCTTTCCGAGGACGTCGACGCGACCTCGATGATGCGCTGCTCCAGCACACGCAGCGCGCCCGATAACGCCGTGATGGCTTCGTCGGGCAGCGTGGAAAGCGTTTCGCTCAGAAACGTGTTGCGGCGTGGCAGGCCGGCGTTGACGACCGCGCGGCCTTCATCTGTGAGGATCACGTTGGAGATGCGGTTGTCGCGCTGATCCACGCTGCGGGCAATCCAGCCCAGCGCCTCGAGCGTTTTCAGTTGCCGCGTGAGCGCGCCCGGATCGACGCGCAGCCGCTCGACCAGCTTCTTCTGCGACAACTCGCCCGCATGATCGTGCAATGCGATCAGGATGCGCCAGCGCGGCATAGGCTGGCCGACTTGCGACTCGAACGACTGCATGAACACACGATAAGTGCGTCCGAACTGCTGAATGACCGCGATGCGTTCCGTTTCGTCCATGCTGATTGATTCCCTGCTTCGCGTGTATGCCGCGCGTCCAACATTGAATTCATTCGGCCATGATGGCCGGCTCCACCTTCGTGCCCTTCAGGCGGACCGGCGGCACTCGCCGCGATTGCCACACGGCGACCACCGCAACGACGGCCGCCACTGCAATACCGATGTGGATTGCCGCCACCAGCGATTCGCGCGCCGATTCCAGCAGCGCAACGCCGTTATGACCTGCCGCGATCAGTTGCGACAAGAGCGTGGTCTGCGCTTCGTGGTTGATGAGGATTTGCGGATCGCTGAGATCGCCGAACCAGTGGCCGGCGTTGTCTTTATCGAGTGAAAGCCGCACGCCGCTTGCGTAGAGATGCGTAATCAGCGTGCCGGTCAGCGCCGTGCCGACCATGCCGCCAATCATGCGCAGCGATTGCAGCAACGCCGTCGCAATCCCCAGATGCTCACGTCCCGCCGTCAATTGCGCGAACACCGTCAGGTTAGGCATGACGAAACCGAGACCCATGCCGCCGAGCACCATGATTCCCATCAAGAGCGGCCGCGGCATGGAGCGCGTCGCGATCACCACGCCAAGACACGAGAGTGCGAGCAACGCGAAACCGACATACAGCATGGCGTTCGGGTTCTTCACCCGCGTGACGATCCGCCCGTTCAAAATGCTACCGATAGTAATAAACACCACTAGCGGCGTGATGATCAGCCCGGCGTCCTTTGGCGACATGCCGAACCCGCCCTGAAACAGCAGCGGCGCGTAGAACAGCAGCGAGAACATCGTGAAACCGCCGAGTATCGCCAGCGTGAAAAGTGCGGACAGGCTCTTGTTGCGGAACATATCGACCGGAAGAATGGCGTAATCGCAGCGACGCTCCCACTTCCAGAGCGCATAACCGCACGCTACGCTCACCACCAGCAGCACCAGCGTTCCCGCTGAAACGCCGTGCTTCGGCAACATCTCGACGAACAACTGCAACGAACCCAGCGCAATCGCGATCAGGCCCGCGCCTTGCCAGTCAAGTCGCATCTTGCCTTCATGCTTGATGTGGCGAAGGTGCGGCAGGAAGCGCCAGACGAAGAACACCGATATCAATCCGACGGGCAAATTGACATAGAAAACTGAGCGCCAGCCGTAATATTGGGTCAGGATGCCGCCGAGCGACGGGCCGACTGCATTGGCGATACCGAACGCCGAGCTCATCATGACCTGCCACCGCAGGCGCACGACGGAATCGGGGAACAAATCGGCAATGCACGCGAAAGCGGTTCCGACCAGCATGCCGCCGCCAATGCCCTGAAGGCCGCGCGCGAGCACGAGAAACAGCATGTCGTTGGCCATGCCGCAAAGCGCAGACGCTGCGGTGAACACGACAATCGATGCAATCACGAACGGCTTGCGCCCGTAATAATCGCCGAGCCGCCCGAAAACAGGCACGGTAATGACCGATGTGAGCAAGTACGAGGTCGCAACCCAAGCGTACAGGTCGAAACCTTTAAGCTCGGCAACGATGGTCGGCAACGCCGTGCCGACGACGGTTTGATCGAGCGCGACCAGCATGGTCACGAAACAGATTCCGAGCATCGCCATCAGCGATTCGCGGAAAGGGAGTACTTGTCCCGCGGAGTGATGCGCGGCAGTATGAACGGCCATTTTTTTGATACCGCAATGATTGACTTGTCAACAGACCGGGAATCATAGCACGCGATAATGCTCTAAATCAAAGCCTGAATCCTTCCTGGACCCTTTCGAAAAAACCATCATGGAACCGACGCCAATCTCCGTCTCGCCCCTTTCCCCGGAAGACCTGGCGACCTTGCGCCGCGCCAAGGAAGCGCTGGAAAGCCCGTCCCTGACGATGAAACTGGCGAGCGTGGTGGGCTCGCCCATCGAAAAGCTGATGGCGCGCATGCCGAACATCGCGCAGGAAAAAATCGATGACGCCACGCAGGCCGCGCTCAAGAAATGCCTGCAACTGGCGTTGCGCACGTTGACCAAAAGTTCAGTGGATGGCGTCCTGCTGCCGCCTGAAAAACCGCACAACCTGATGCACAAGCTCGCGGTGGCGACGACCGGCGCGGCGGGCGGCGCGTTCGGAATGTTCGCGCTACCGGTGGAATTGCCGGTCACGACCACGTTGATGTTCCGCTCGATCTGCGACATTGCACGCAGTGAAGGCGAAGACATTCATCTCATCGATACCCAGTTGCAATGCCTGATGGTCCTCGGCATGGGCGGCCCGAGTTCGAGCGACGACAACGCCGATATTGGTTATTTCATCGTGCGCGGGACGCTGGCGCAGTCGGTATCCAAGGCGACGAGCGAGATTGCCGCGAAGGGATTGAGCGGACATGGCTCGACGGCGTTGCTCAAGTTCTTGCAGACGGTGGCGTCGCGCTTTTCGGTGCAGGTCAGCGAACAGGTCGCCGCGAAGTCGATTCCCGCGATCGGCGCCGTGCTCGGGGCAATGGTGAATACGGTGTTTATCGATCACTTCCAGCAGATGGCGCACGGGCATTTCGCCGTGCGCCGGCTGGAGCGCCAATATGGACAGCTCGCGGTGGAGCGCGCGTTTCAGACCATCGATATTTCCAGCGGCCGGTGAAGCGCTACGCGGCGTACGAACTGCGCCGCGTGTTCCAACGCCCGGTTCGCTTCTGGCACGAACGGCGCCAGCATCTGTAAAGCGTGCGGCATGTTCGGCAAGACTTGAAACTCTACGTTCACGCCCGCCGCTTGCGCTTTCTCGACGAAGCGCGTGGAATCGTCGAAGAGCACTTCCGTGTCGCCCGCCTGGATGAAGACCGGCGGCAAGCCATCGAAGCGTCCATATAACGGCGATACATACGGGTTGTGGACATCCGCGCTTCCTGTATAAAGCTTGCCCGCCGGCGCGATTGCGCGGCCGTAGAACATGGGGTCGCGGCCATTGTTGGTTGTGATCGATGCACCCGTCGCCGCCAGGTCCGTCCACGGCGAAAACAACACTGCGCCTGCGGGCATCGGGTCGCCGGCATCGCGCAATGCGAGCAGCGCGGCGAGCGCGAGGCCGCCTCCCGCCGAATCGCCGGCAATCACAAGCGACTGTGGCGCCACACCATCGGCGATGAGCTTTCTGTACGCAGCCAGAGCGTCATCGTGCGCTGCCGGAAACGGATGCTCGGGCGCGAGCCGGTAATCGAGCGAAAAAATGCGCGCGCCGGAACGCCGGGCAAACGCGAACACGAGGTTGCGATGCGTCGCCGGCGAGCAAAAGTAATAACCGCCGCCATGCAGATAAAGGATCGTGATGTCCGAAGGCGCCGCGGGCGAAAGCCATTCGCCACGAAGGGGCGCGTCGCTCTCGGCATATCTTTCTTCAAGATGCCAACCGCGTGGGACCTTGGGCGACCACGCGCGCTTCGATGTCATTGCGCGTGCCTTGGCTACATCGATCCCGGGCGTGGCGGTTGCAGGGCGCATCCTGTGGCGCAGGACCCAACACATCAACGTACTCTGCCAACTCATGAACCGTCCTCTCTTATCCAAGCGGTGCTAGTTTGCGGGCATCACTTGCCCGCGAATCTCGCCCGTCGGGTTCGTTTCAGTATGTATGTTGAAGTAGTACTTGCCGGCCATCAGTTCGGTAGCCTGTTCTTCGGAGAGCGTCGCCTCGCCGTTGATAGGACTCGGCAACGCGTTTTTATCGATAGGAACCTGCACCTTTGCGTTCTGCCCGACAGGCGCCGGACCGTGGAAATGCGCCATGGTCGCCGGGCCGGACAAATCGGCATACGTCACGTTCCACTGCAGCGTTTTGGTGGTTGTATCGAAGGTGGCTTTCAGCACGCCATGCCCCTTGCTTACCCGCGGCGGCACTTCGCTCGAAGGTTGCAAATTGGCTTGCAACACGACGCTATCGGCAAAAGCTGGAACGGATGTCAACGACATCAGCAACAGGGTCAGGTTTGCAAGACGTCTGCTGTGCAATGAACCGGATCTCGTGAACATATTTTTGCTCTCTAATGGATAACCAACGAGTCGATGAGTGGTCTGTCTCATCGTGCGGTCATAGTAGAGCATTTTTGAGACACGCTTCCTTGGATGCATTCACAGGAAAAACGGTAGGCCCAAAAGCGAAAAGGCGCCTTTCGGCGCCTTTTCGTTACAACGTGAAACTTACAGCGTTACGCCATTAGAAGCGGTGACGAAGACCCGTCGACACCACCACCTGGTTGCCGTGTACTGCGCGAGCGTTCGAACCGTACACTTGAGCTGCCGTGTCGCCGTCCGTCAACTGTACAACGCCTTCAGCATAGATGTCCGTACGCTTGGACAAAGCGTAGTCCGTCTGGAGGCCAACTTGATGGTAACGAGCGTGGTCGTTGTTGGCGTTGCCCGGAACCATGCCCTTGCGGTCCGTGTACGTATATGCCGCGCCGAGTGCCAGAGCCGGGGTCAGCGAGTAGCGTGCGTTCACTTCGTAGTTGTTGTAGCGGAGCGTCGAATCACCACCAACGAACTGGAAGCGGCTTTGCGTCCATACTGCGCCGACCGTTGCGGGGCCGAACGAGTAGTTCGCACCAACGCCGAACGTACGTTGCGTCTGTGCCGAAACGTTTGCCATCAGCGGATCACCGTTTGTCTCGGTGATAGCACCGCCGAGGTTTGCGCTGTTGCCATTCTGGACCTGCAGGTAAGCTGCAGCCATCTTGAACGGGCCGTATGCATACTGTGCGCCGGCGCTGTAAGCGCGGTTATCAGCAAAACCACCTGCTTCGTTCGAGAAGCCATACAGGCCACCGAATGTCAGGCCGCCGTAGTTGGCGCTCTGGTACTTGACCGAGTTGTTCACGCGGAACGAGTTGTCCGTGTTGTCGTTGTCGAACGGATGGGAGAAATACGTACCGCCCCAGCTGCCGTTAGCCGTCAACGGCGCGACATAGTCGACCACCGAGTCATACTGGCGACCCAACGTCACCGTACCGAACTGAGCCGTCGAAATACCGACATATGCCTGACGGCCGAACTCACGACCGCCTTGTTGCGAAGCGCCGGTGCCGATGTTGAAACCGTTCTCCAACGTGAAGATGGCCTTCATGCCGCCACCCAGGTCTTCAGCACCGCGCAGGCCCCAACGGCTGCCGTTGATGTTGCCGCTCGACAGACGGAACGCTGCAGCGCTGCCTTTGTCTGCGTTCGCCGACTTTTCGTTGTTCACATAGGTAAAGCCGGCATCAATAAGGCCATACAGCGTAACGCTGCTTTGCGCGTTGGCGGCGGTCGCAAAAGAAGCGGCTACGGCCGCGACGATCAGAGTCTTTTTCATGGTTGATCCTTTTAATGAGTCTGTCGACTCGACTGGTTGCATAACGCGCCGCCTTCCTGTCTGACTTCAAGGCGACTCGTTTCCGGTCTTTTCCCGGACACCGCGATTCGGCTGAACAAAGTTTAGGGCGCGGGCTTTTAGGCAAACCATCAAGGCACACACAAAAGGCTTTTTGAATAAGTCGAAAAGTAGCGCTTCCGATCGCGCAAAGTGTTGTCGCATCAGGCAATTTCACTATCTTGAATTAATGTCCGGATACCTAATTAGTTGCATGCGTTGCACAGTTGCGACAGTAGCAACCGCACGACACTCACGCCCTTTCCGCTGCTTTCGTCCCATTCCTATTTCCGGGATAACTTCGCGGGATTAGCATCGCGCACGCGAGTGAGTGGACTGAAGAAGGAACTCAACGCACGACTTTTCAGCCTCGATATGACATGAACGGGGTGACTCTGTGAGCATCGGTAGTCAATGAATCATTTGCAAGCCATGCGCGTTTTCGTGAAGGTCGCTGAAACCGGGTCGTTCGGCCGGGCTGCCGCCGTGCTCGATTTGTCGAACGCGGTCATCACACGGTACGTCGCGTTACTCGAGGCGCATCTCAACACGCGTCTTCTGAACCGCACCACGCGCAGCGTGTCACTTACCGAAGCGGGCGCCTCATATGCCGAGGGCTGCCGCGCGGTCATCGAACAGGTGGAGGCGATTGAATCAACGGTGTCGCAAACTTCGTTCGATCCTTCGGGCGTGCTGAAGCTCGTGGCATCGGCATCGTTTTCGCTGTTCGGACTCACGCCGCTGCTTTGTGATTATCGCGAGGCATTTCCGAACGTGAAGTTGCGGCTCACGCTGTTGCATCGGCCGGTCGATCTGGTGGACGAGGGCTTCGACGTCGGCATAGTCGTGCCGCGCATGGTCAATAGCGGCACGCTGATCAAACGGCCGCTGTTCAAGGTGACGCCCGTGATCGTGGCGGCGCCTGCCTATCTCTCGAAACATGGCGTGCCATTGCGTCCCGGCGATCTGCCGGCGCACGCTTTCTTGTCGCCATCGGCGGATATACATGGCGCGACCTGGTCGTTCACGAACGAGAACGGAGAGGACGAGGATATCGTCATCGACCCGGATTACACGGTCAACAATTCGCAAATGCTGCGGCAAGCCGCACTGTCCGGCATGGGCATCACGGCACTTCCCGAAAGCCATATTGCCGACGATCTCAAGGACGGCACGCTGCTGCGCCTCCTGACCGATTACACAGTAAACAACGCCGACAAGGAAGTGTCGCTGGTCTATCCGGGGCGCCGTCATGTATCGGCGAAAACACGTTCGTTCGTGGACTTTACGATCGCGCATTTCAGGAAAGACACGGCAGTGAGCGCGTTGTTCTAACCGCGCGGAATCATTTGAAACGGGCCGGTTCAACAACTGAAGGTTGAGCCGGCCCACTTGTTTGCTCTTCGCACATGATGACGAGCAACACGTTTCACGCCATTGCCGCGCACTGCCCTTCTATGATTTCGAGCAGCACTTCGCAGCGTGCGATCAGCACCGCGCCATCTTTGTTCCGGCGCGTGGCCGGTTTGTCGAGAAGATCGCGACGGAAGGTATCGAGCGCCACCTGTAATGGCCGGTACTGCAGCACGCTCGCCGCCCCGATCACCCGGTGATGCCATTCCCGCAATTGCGCGACCGAACCGCCGTTGTCGAGCAATGACCTGAGCGTTTCCAGATCATCGCGAAATGACGATGCAAACGCATCGAGCAACGCCTTCACGGTCGTCTCGCTGCCCCACAGTTGCGTCATATAGCCGAGATTGAGTTCATCGCTTTCAGTGGTCGCCGTGTCCGGGCCCGCAGCGGATTGCGGCTCCGCAGTTCCATCAGGCTGCGGCGCAGCCGACGAGTTTTCCATCACGCGCCATCGGTTCAAGTGATCGCGCAATGTAGCGAGACGGGTCGGCTTGACGAAGCAATCGTCCATGCCTGCATCGCGGCACATGGAAAGTTCCTCCGGCGCGGTGCTCGCGGTGATGCCAAGGATAGGCAGTCTCTTCGACAAGCCCAGTTCGCTCGCCCGCACACGCCGGGCCAGCTCGTAGCCGGTCATGTTGGGCATATGGCAGTCGGTGATGAGGTAGCCGTAATGCCCATGCTTCAGTGCAGCAAGCGCTTCCACGCCATCGGGCACGATGTCGCAGGCAAATCCAAGCAGCGACAACTGATGCCGGATCAACTCCTGGTTCACCGGATGATCCTCTGCCACGAGCACAAGCCGTCCCGCGCGAATCGCGCGGTCGCGATCGGGCGCTTCCATGTTTGTATCAGTACTGCGTGTGGCGCGCGACGCAATCTGCGGCAAGCCTGTCAGCGCGGCGACGCACGCGGCGCCGAGACCCCGCCATGAGATCGGATTCACGCTCACGCGAATGTCGTTTTCGAGAATGCGATATCCCGTCGGCTTGGGCTTCTCCGTGACGTGGATCACCTGCGTTTTCAACGGCAGCGCTTCCCCGTGTGTATCGCTGAGGAACACCAGGTCGATACCATTGAATGTTTGCGGATCGCGCAACGTGGCGTCATCGCGAGAATGAATCTTGAGTTCGAGGCCGAGCGCCTGCCCATAATCCACGAGTGCACGGGCCACGCGTGGGTCATCGATTGCAATGATGCCGCGCTTGCCGCGCATTCCGCCGATCTGATAACTGGTCGTTTCCACCGGCATGCTCAGACGAACGGTCATCTTCGTGCCGACACCCAACTCGCTTTTCAGCTCGAGCGTTCCGCCCATCAGTTCGACGAGTTTGTGGCAGATCGTGAGGCCAAGCCCCGTGCCGCCGAAGCGTCGAGTGGTGGACGTTTCAGCTTGCACGAAGGGTTCGAAAAGGCTTGCCTGGGCGTCGGCTGCAATGCCAATGCCGGTGTCCTCCACGCTCAATTCGACCGTCTGCACACCGCGTGCGCTTGCAACCATATTCACCGATAAGGCGACGTCGCCTTTCATCGTGAACTTGATGGCGTTGCTCAGCAAGTTGAACAACACCTGGCGCAAGCGCACGCTGTCGCCGCGCAGACTTGCGGCGACATCCGGCGACACGGCAGCACGCACGCGCAGACCCTTTTCGTGCGCGCGTCCGGCGAGCAGGCCGACGGCGTTATCGACGAGTTCGCGCAAATCGATCGGCATCGATTCGATGGTCAGCCGCCCCGCCTCGATCTTCGAATAGTCGAGCAGGTCATCGAGGATCTGCAGCAGCGCGCTCGCCGAATCCTGGATCATGCCGAGCATCTGCGACTGGTCCGGATTGAGCGGCGTGGTCTCGAAGACTTCCACGAGCCCGAGCACACCGTTCATCGGTGTACGGATTTCGTGACTCATCATCGCGAGGAAATCGTCCTTTGCACGCGAAGCCGCTTCGGCCGCATCGCGCGCCGCGGCGAGTTCGTCTGCGCGCGCACGCTCGATGCTCGCGTCGATCCAATAACCGTTCCAGACCACGGCGCCGTCCGTCTCTCGATTCGCGACGAGATCGGCGCGGATCCACCGGCGGCCTTCGTCTGCGATCGAACGAAACTCCATGTGGATCGGCTCGAGCGTCTGCGCTGAACGCTCGATTGTTTCGCGCACGCTGCGTTTGTCCTCGGCGTGAATCACCGACAATCCCGCCACCTGGTCGTTGCTCAACGTCGCGAGATCCAGGCCGAACAGATGCCGCGTGTCGCCGCCCACATACGGGAACCCGTAGGTGCCGTCTGTCGCGCGACGCAACTGGAACACGACGGCCGGCAGCGAGCGGGTGACATCGTGCAGACGGCGCTCGTTCTCGCGCGCGCGCATTTCGGCGTCGCGGATATCCGTGATGTCGATCATGGTGCCGACCGCGCCTGCCATCGCGCCGTCCGCCGCCTTGAATGCGCCGGTCCAGAAAAGCGCGTGACGCAGTTCGCCCAGACGGTTGTGAAACGCGAATTCAACTTGTTCGCGCTGCCCGTTCGTGATGCTCTGACCAACGAGATCGTGCAGGCGCTTGCTGTTTTCGGGGCCCCAGGACTGTGCTTCGAGCGCGGTGTGGCCGATCACGTCCTCGCGCCGGATTCCGAGCATTTTTTCGAACGCGCGATTCACCGCGATATAGCGATTCTCCAGGTCCTTCGCGACCAGTGGATAGGGCACGACTTCCATCATGGTCTGCTGGAAGCTAAGTTGGGTAGCGAGACGCTGCTCCGTCTCGACGCGCCTGGCCATCTCGCGTTGAAGCAGAACGAATGCACGCAACGTCACGCCGAGGATCACGCCGATGGCAATCAGCACAGGCAGCAAGCGCATTGCGCTGACGCTCCATCCGCTCGATAGCGGATCGGACGCCACCAGACTCGCCTGGAGAATCCTTTCCTTGTCGGCGGCGGGCATGGCGCGCAATGCGTGGTCGATCAGCGGCACGAGCCGGCGGTATTCAGGACGCACTGCGAAACCGATGTTCTCAAAATCGCGCGCCGGCCCGATGCCCTGCAGTTGGTCTTCGCGACGCGTCGCGATCACGTCGACCTGTCCGTTGCCGAACGCGTTCGATACCGCGGCCCAGTCCGGATACATGCGCGGATCGAAATCGATATCGAGCGCCCTGGATAAATAAGCCGTGTAAGCGAGCACATTTCCGCCGGTGTGGCCGTCGGACTCGGCGGAGGTGAATGGCGCCCAACTCGTGTCGATGCCCAGCGCGAGTGGCGGCAGCGAGCGCAGGTAGGCGCGTTCGTCGGCGCTGAGGTCGAGCGCCGGGGCCTCTTCGCCGGTTTGCGATCCACGTCTCGCCGATTCATTCAAACCATCCGCGCTGACGCCGACCGGCTCACCATTGGCTTGCATCACCGTTTTCGCGGTCCCGTTTGCGAGAGCACCGATGGTGAGTGTCGAATAATGATCCAGCGATTGTTCGGCACGCACTGGATCAGCAGACACGCCCGACCCCATCAGGACGAGCATGAACAGCGTCATCACGCGAGCCAGGCGGGGTATTGGGGAAGTTGACATGGCGTGCAGGAAGGGTCGATGCGCGCTGGTCATAGCGGCTGTTTGTCCAGCACGCCGCCGACACGGCCCGTGTTTTGTATGGGACTGTTATCGGCTGAAGCGTTGCGCTGGAGCGTGGGATAGAAGAAGCCTGCGAGCACGCCCCCTGCAAGCGGCGCTGCCCAGAAGAGCCACAACTGGTCGAGTGCCCAGCCTCCCATGACAAGCGCGGGACCGGTCGATCGCGCCGGATTGAGGGACGCATTCGTGACGGGAATGGCCAGCAGCGAACACAAGGTCAAAGACAACCCGATCAGCGCCGCACCACTGGCTCGCATGCGTTTGCCCGACGTCACGGCAAGATTGACGAGCACGAAGACGAAGGTCATCAGCACTTCCACAATCAACGCCGCGTGCAGTTGGTAACGAGCGGGGGAATGAACGCCGTAGCCGTTCACACCAAGTGCAACGGGACCCGGCAACACGCCAGGCCGCGCGCTGGCCACAACATAAAGAAGCCACGCCCCGGCAATCGCGCCGCAAACCTGCGCCGCGATAGTTGGTATGAGATCGCGTACGGAAAATCGATTGGCGACGGCAAATCCAACCGTTACCGCTGGATTGAAGTGCGCGCCGGAGATGGGACGCAACACATATACGAGCGTGGTAGCAGCAAGGCCGAAGGCCACCGCCTGACAAATGAGGCCGAGGTCCGTGCGAAAATAACCGCTGGCGAGCGCCGTGGAGCCGCAACCGAAAAAGACGAGCGAAAACGTTCCGACGCACTCGCTTAATATCTTCTTGAACATATCGTCTTCCGTCCCACGTTGAGCTCCGTCGCCCGATGCGTAACCGCACGGCAATCGTCGCGGGACGGCAAACATCGGGGAGTAAAGAGATCGAGTCTGGGCGTAAAGATCCGTCCGATTAATCAGAGCATTCCTAAACACGTCTGACTGAATGAGGATTGGTTTTTACGTTTTTCTCGGTGCTGCGGGCGCGACGAGAGCGGCTCAGGAAAGCCCGATCTGCCTGAGATAGTTCAGGAGTTGCGTTTCCGTTTCGAGACCGAGCTTTCGCATGGCGTTGCGCCTTTGCGTGCCTATGGTCTTGACGCTTCTTCCGAGATGCTCCGCAATGCCAATGAGTGACTTGCCAGCGGCATACAACTGGAACACTTCCCATTCGCGCGCGCTCAAGACGCCTGCCCGGCCGGGTTTATTCCCGGCATGGGATTTCAGCAGCGCTTCCACATGCTTTGACACAAAGCACTCGCCGCGAATCACCGCGGCCATCGCCTCATTCAAGGACTCAATGCAATCACGCTTGTCCAAGAGGCCGTCGGCCCCAAGCTCGAGCAGACCGGCGAGCATCTGAGGTTACGCAATCATGGTGACGACGATCAGGCGCGCCCGCTCTGGCTGCCCAAGAAAGGACCGCAAGAACGCTATGGCATTGCTCTTGCCGTCGATACCACGCATGCCGATGTCCGAGATCACGATATCGCACGGAAACCGTCCGATCAGGTCTGCGAGGCACTCGGTGTCGCCGGCGGTCGCCACCACTTCCACACGCGGATCGCACTGAAGCCAGGCACTGATGCCCTCTCTGACGGCCGCGTGATCATCGGCCAGGATAATCCGGATTTTCGAATCCACTTGTTAATGCTTTCGCTGTCTACGTGATGAGTTACGCATTCCGATGCGGCTTTTAAGCTATCACCCGGACTGCTGCATTTGAATCAGGCCACTCTGAAGCGCAAATTGGTAAAGTTCTGCGTCCGTGTTCAACTCGAGCTTGCGCATGGCTCCGCATTTCTGTGCGCTGATGGTCTTGACGCTACGACCCTGCTCACGCGCTATTTCAGTAATGTTCTCGCCGCTCGCATAGCGGACGATTACGTCAAGTTCGCGGCGCGTGAGCTTTTTCCGGATCTGGTCCACCCGATGCGCCGAAGTCGCACCGGCGAGAAGCTCACGTATCGACGGCCCAAGGTACTCCTCCTTCGCAAGCACGTTGACGATGGCCACGTAGATCAATTCCAGTCGGTCCTGTTTGCTGACCACGGCGTTCGCACCGGCGTCGAGCGCCCGAGCGATGAGGTCGGCGTCTGTTGTCATCGACAGGACAACAATTGCGGTCTTCGGATGATGCTGAACAATGAACTTGATCAAGTCTATGCCGTCGCCGTACGTACCGCCGGGCATGTAGAAATCCATGATGACAACGTCGCATTTCTCCTGCTCGAGCGATGCGATCAGACCCGTGGAATCCTGCGCGCGGCACACGATCTCGATGTTTTTAAGACTGGCAATCAGACGCTCTATGGCAAGAACGACTAATGGATGATCGTCGGCGACCGCCAATCTGATTCGTTGAGTGAACGCAATCATTTCCTAACCTTTTTAAACCCGATGTCCGCCCGGGTGATGCGTCCGCTCAAGGCGGGTTGTACTGTGCCTCTTTTTGCGTGGCCTGCTGCAGGATCGTTGATCCGCGCCGCCATCGACATAAGATGCCTCTGAAAGCATTTCAAGTTAAGAAATCTCATTTACGTGAGGCCGTACGCGCGCGCGAATGCGAACAATCCGGGATCGTTCTGAACACCGAGCTTGCTCATGGCGTCGCGTTTTTGACGGCTGATGGTGCGCACGTCGCGCTTCATGAATTGCGCGATCTCGGTAATCGAAAGGCCGCTTGCAAACATACGTACTACTTCGATTTCGCGAGGTGACAGGCGCGGACCTTCACCGAGCAGATCGTTCTCCGCACCGGCAACGGCCAGCGCATCGACAACCGATGAACTCAGATACCGGCGCCCGACGCCCGCAAACTTGACGGCCGCCGCGAGCTGATCCATCGATTCGACCTTGTTGAGCAGGCCCATTGCGCCCGCGCTCAGGATCGAGCGCAGGATCGCGACGTTGCTCACGCTGGTCAGCACGACGATACGAATCTCCGGCCAGTCCCGTCGCACTCGCTTGATGAGGCGCAACCCGTCCTCCGCCTGCGAACCCAGCTCGGGCATGGCGAAGTCCGTAACAAGCACGTCACAGGACATGGTGCTCAATAATCGCAGCAGCTCGGCAGCGCTTGCGGCCTCGCCAACGACTTCCAGGTTCTCATCCGTACTGAAGGTCGCTCGAATGCCAAGCAAAACGAACGGATGATCGTCTGCCAGAACGATTCGCAGTTTCAATTCGGCCTCTCAGTTTTATTTGCACATCGGGTCAATTCGAGGCCGATCCGGCAACGATTATTTTGGCAACACGCCGTTACGAATAAGAACACGGGTGACAAGTCGCCCAATATAGGAACACTCTCAATGTTCCTTCGGCGAAGCGAGGTGCTTTCTAAGATTTGACCTATTCCTCACTGAGCCGCGTCGAGCCCTCCGCCACTGCAGGGTAATCCGGCGTGCGGCCCCCGCCGCGACCAACGTCATGAGAGTAATTTTCAGGCGACTTACGACTCAATACGAATCGTCCTATTCGCACGAGTTTAGAAACGCCCCACTACTTTGATTCGATTGACGAAATAGTTGTCGAACTCAAGGATGTGGAAATCTGTTCCAAAGAATGGCGACGGCTACAAGCGAGTTTTCGAGCTGACACGCCTGTGCAAGCGGGGCGAACCGCGCTCTTCTGCCGCTCGCCGATCCCCAATACCAGGCGATGTTTTGCGTTTGTATTCAAAAAACGAACTATTCTTTCAGAAATGGAGCGCGCAAACGATTGCGCAACGCCAAACATATCGTGGTGAAATGACAACGCTCAATGCCCCCAGTCTCAGGAAATCAGGCGCAAAAAAACCCGGAGTGTCCCGCATACCTAGCAAGCGAGCACAACTCCGGGTCCACCAACCGAGACAAGCAGCGAAACTGTCGATCAGAATGGTTCCGCCTACCTTCCTAGCGTAAACAGGCCTGCAATCCAATGCCAGCGAGGCTTTTCGGCAATCGTAACCGGTGAAACGTAAACGAGCATCTCGTCTAAGGGCCACTTGTTTACACGGCTCTGACGTTCCGGGAACTATATCTCTCACTGGCATGAGGGGGTGCAGGGGGAGGCGAGCAGAGTAGTTATCCACAGGCGAGAGCCGCAGGACCCCACCCTGCAACACGGCATCCTTGTCGAATCCATGCCTGCACTCAAATTGACCGGATATAGACAAAATCGGTAACTCGGCTACAAGTGATTGGATATGAGCTGCATACCCGCGCAAACGAAAAACATAAACCATGCGAACTTGCGTTGTGGATCGAGCCAGGCAACGGAGGCGGCAAGAGCCTTCATTGATCGCAACGTCAGTCGGAGTACAAGACGACCAAGAATCGAGGGCGAAGCCTGTGCAAGGACAAAAATGAGCCCCGTCGTAGCAAGTGCCACGGCGCCCATGCCGCCAATAGCGAGCGGAAGGTTGGCTTTCTCAAGCCAGAATGGCAACAATGGTATTTGATCGAGCGAGGTCAACGCCACATGCGCGACCTGTGTGTCGGAAAATTGAAAAAAAGCAGACGCTATGAGAAGAAACAATGCCGCGAGCGCGCCCCACTTGAGAGGCCTCCAATGAGAGGCCTCCAATCGAAATCTCGGGCGCCGGCTAGGTGCCGGTTGCAAATGGAGAAGACGAATAGCGAGCCGACGACAGCATATGTAAGAAACCTGTAGATCTGTGTGGGGTGGGGATATATTTTCGCCCCAGCCATCAATAGGACGATGCCGGTGATGCACATCCATCTAGTCACACCCCCCAACCTTGCAACAATCTGCGCCTCGGATGAATGGATCATCCACGTGTTGAGTCGGTCGTACTGGCTCTCAATCACTGAAATCGCTTTGCGTATGATGGGGTTGCCGTCGCGACCTTCT
Organism: Burkholderia sp. PAMC 26561; assembly: GCF_001557535.2. Classification (NCBI taxonomy): domain Bacteria; kingdom Pseudomonadati; phylum Pseudomonadota; class Betaproteobacteria; order Burkholderiales; family Burkholderiaceae; genus Burkholderia; species Burkholderia sp. PAMC 26561. The sequence continues at coordinate 1,666,159 of NZ_CP014306.1, read as the reverse complement.
TGCATGTTATAGAAGACGCCGAGCAAGGTGACGATTGTTAGAAAATCCTTGATGAACCAATGTGACTCGGTTTGCATAGTTAAGAGGCTGGTGGCTCTGTGATCGGATTCAGATATCGGCAAAATCTCTGACTTCTGAACTGGACCAAACACGGTGGTGGGACTGAGACATCGGCGTGACATGCATAGGCCGCAAAAACTGATGAATCCGGCTCGCCAAATTGGCGGAACATGTCACGAGGGCTAGCCGCAAAAGGTAGTCCAGTTCTCTAAATTGGTTACGGCGCATTTAAACGGTGCTTCTTTGGCATCAAGTTCGACTGCCAAGTAGATGTTTAAGGTTGCTTCTTAGCTGATCTTCGACCGCGCTGCGAGGCATCGCCCACACGTCTGAGAGCGTGGTGCAGACGTTCCAAGCCTCCCAAGGCTTCAAGGGAACGCCACCTACCGTAGCAAACGGTCCATCAGTCTCCGGGAGGACACGGTCCAGCGGCATGTGGCTCAACAAGCCGCGGCCCTTCTCCCCGGCAAGCATGGCAGGCCCGACGCTGAACCAGCAGCCGAGACGTACCGCCGTTCGAAGCTCGGCAACTCCTCCGGAAAACCAGTGCAGGACTGGACTGCCTACGTCATGCGCTTTCGCCAACGTTTCGATAGTTCTCTGCGCCGCGCCGCGGGAGTGGATGCTGATGATTTTGCCACCTTGCCGACCGCATTCGGTGAGGACCGCTCGAAAAATACGTTCCTGTAGCTCTATCGATTTCCGAAACCTTGGCGAACCATCGAGTCCGACTTCACCGATAAATCTTGCGTCTTTGACTCCCGCAACCAACGCGTCCAGTTCACTGGACTTGGCCTCCGCAACTTCGGGATGAAGGCCAAGTCCGATGCGGATGTTTCTCAACTCGCTAAATACTCGTGAGGTTGCGTGATAAGCGCGCGGACTGGTTGTAACCACGAGAGTGAATTCGTTGCGGCGGTTGACCTCGCGTGCCAGCGCTAGGCCGTTGGGATACAGGTCAAGGTGGGAATGGAAGTCAATCACAGGACACGATGCAAGCGCAGTAGGGCACCCAATTCTCGCAGTCCTCGCTCGACCACACCTTCGAACGCAACTCGGCGAGATGAATCCGCGAAAGCGAACTGGCCAGCGGTGACGGCGCGAACCCCCTCGTCCTCGACTTTTACCACTGCAGTCGCCACTGCAGCAATGTCATTCGGACCCTTATCGGGCTGCGCAGCCTTCAAATCGTCGTAGACGTAGGTCACAGTAGTATCCGTGATACCAGACCGAAGAAAAGCCGACCGGCGAACCATACAAGGCACGCACCGACCACAGTGCCGCAGTCCGAACACGGCAAAGCGGCCGCAACTCGTGGACATTCCGGCCAGATCCGCCAACCGGGTTTGATCAAGACACCCGGCCATCATCTCCCCCTTGGTTTGAGCTGCATAGGGGAGCCGCAAGATCGCGGGTATTCCCAACTGAGTCCAAAGAGCTTGCAACCGCTGCATGAATACTGGGTGGGTCGTCTTCGTGCTTAAGCTACCTACCCGGCCGGCGTTCAGCGGCACATTCAAGCTGATGAGACCATTCTCTGGCACGAACACCTCAACAGATTCGGTATCGGTCGCGGTTGCGTGGCTGTCGGCAGCAAGTGCCGCAAAGGCGAAGAATACGATAGACCGCCCTCGGGTGGAGCCCTCACCATCTCGCTGCGGCTTCAGCCAGATGTTCTGATTCCACTGCAAATGACGATCGCCCCCATCCAGTGTTCTCGCGTACAGCACTTGCGTCTCCGAATCACCCTTAGCAATATGTGAAACGAAGATTGGGCGCCGACCTTCGGCCGAGAGATCTAGCGCACCGATCAGACTATCAAGACCACCTGACAGCAGCGCTACGCAGTCAGCATCGTGCACCACGCGTTGCCGCGGAATTGGTGGGGGGTATCCACCATCGACGAAGCGCAGGTGCCAGAAATCGCCCGTCAAAAAGCGAAGCGCCTGCTCGATCTCGTCCTTCAGCCGCTCAAAGGGTCCAGGCTCGTACAGGGCTACTTCCAATTCAATAATTCTGGTCCAACCGTCAGCTGAAATACCACGTTCCACGGCATGGTCGGCCGCATTGACCGCGAGCGCAAGCGACAGGAAGTCCCAGCTCGATGTGCTCGGGGCGAGGCCTGCCCTACGAATTTCATCGATGAGGGACGTCCCCACCGTGCTAACGTCAGGCAGCCCATCGTGGGCGTACATCGAGACATACGTAGTGTCAGCACGACGTGAGTCTGGAATCAGGTCTTTGGGTGCGCTGAAAATCTTCGTCATAGATCGGCCTCGAAAAGTTCGAAGGTCATCTTCAATGCCTCTTGCAGAACGCCGTTCAACTGAGACCGCGTTGGATTCGCGCTATGACCTTGAAGCAAGTCGACATGCGCTCCAATTTCGTTCTTCAGAAAACGTCGCATCTCCCGTTCTCGTATGACGGCGGTTCGTGGGTCAAGCTGCGAACTTTCGAAGATGGGGCCCAAATCAAAGCAAAGCCGGTTGGCGGCCTCAGTTGCCAGGTAGCCTTTCATCAGCTCCCAGATGTCGTTGACTCCCATGTTCAAGGGGTCAATGGTTGGGTCTTCCTTGATGAACTCAGACAAAGCGAAGTCCATTGCATCACGGAATGATTCTTCGTCTGCGCTACCACCAGGAGGGGCCAACTCCCGAATGATGGCGTCGACCACGTAGTCCGCCGAAGGGTTGGTGGCACGTAGCGCATCCACCCAATGGCGGGCCTCGGCTGACGTTCCTTGGCTGATGGCGTTGAGAAACGAGAACAGCGCGGCGCCAGCACTGGTCGATGCGCGCATACGGCTGGCCGCGGCACTCGCACCGCCGCTACCCCGATGCGAGTAGTGCCCGATCGCTTTTCGAAGATGTTCGGTGTTCCCTGTCTTGGCGAACTTCCCGAACTCTCGACGAGCATCGCCGTATCGCGCGGACGGAGCATTACCCATTGGACCTGCAGGAGAGTCAGCAGGAACTGCGTCACTTGGGGTGACCGCGCTACCCTTGCCGATATCGCCCACGACGTCGTCCAGCCAAGGCGGGTCGAGGCTCACTCCACTGCCCGGGCCCGTGCTGGATGTGGAGGTTCCCATTACTTGGCTCCCCTCTTCTGCAGGTATTTGCGCGATTTTTCGTCGGTCTCCGGGTCATCCGCCCAGTCTTGCAACAAGTCGCTAGCCCAGGCCCGCGATTTGAGCAGGGGGAGGAGCGCCACGCTGCGTTTGCTTCCGGGAACCTCAAAGAGTGCGGGCACAAGTTCAAGCCCCAAATTGGGATGGGCATCTGTGCAGTTAAGGCATCGCATAATGTCGTCAAGCTCCCACTGACTTTCACGCGCCGTACGAATCGCTCGGTTAAGGATTCGGGAGACGTCTCCTTCCCCTAGGGCCGTCAACTGCTGGACTAGAATTTTCGATAGCTCAGTCGCCTCCATGGTTGCTTCGAGCACTTTTCTCGCTTCAGCAGACAGTTCGTCGTAAGCGGCCAGGCCCAAACTACGGTCGCGACTGAGATGCAAGATCGGCCGCAAATCCTTGTCTGCCAAGCGCGGAGCGAGCTTGACCCATTGTTCGTAGAATGGGCTCGTCCACGATGCGTGAGGCGGCTCGTACTTTTCTGCCTTTTGTGCCGCAGTCTCCACCGAGTCCAAGAATTCGGGCTTGCCGTCCGGATTCGAGGCAACCGCTTTGACCAGGAATTCGAATGCCGCAGTCGATGCACAGCGTTCGAAAAGCTGAATTTTAACAAGCTCTTCCAAGGCAAGCGGCATGTCCATCGCTTCGGCGATGGTTTGCCGAATCATAAGATTGTTCAAAAATCGCTTGATGAGCCGAGGATTGCCAGCGATCTCCGCTGACGTAACCAGTAACGGTGCCAACTGGTCAGCGATGTCCAGTTCTTTGGCCACCCGCGCCTTCTCGGAGTTGAACGCCTCGTCGAGAAGCTCGCGCGAGATGCCTTTTGCCCACGACTTCTTGAGCAGCTCAACAATTGCGGCTTGACCACGCGCCTGAACATCGGCAGAGAGTCGGCCTTTTCGTGCCGCAAGCTCCGTCAAAAGGAGTGCCAAGTAGGCCTTGACCTCGTTGATGCCCAAGCGGGGGACACGCAACGGAATCTGGATGAGCTTGTCAAAGTAGCTGGTGACAAGACCCTCCTCAATGTCAACGCCCTTGAAGTGCGCTCGGACCGCGCCCCGAATCATGCTCTCATCGGCAGCTATCAGGAAGGCGGTTCGTTCGACGTGGAGTAATAGTCGCATCGCTTCCAACGTTCCAATGGCGGTCGTAGGAAGGCATCGATCTAGGTCATCTACAAACACCACCAGGCGAACGTCGAGTTCTTTTAATAGTCCAGCAAACGCTTTGCGTAGGCCCTCAATTTCCTTCGGCAGAGACGTTTCCTTCTTTTCCCCAATGACTTCCTTGAGCTCTGGAGAGAGCTCGGCGTAGGCTTCCTTAACCGCATTCAGGCCTTCAGCACGTTTTTCTTCGTCCGAGAAACCTTGCACTAGGCCGCTGACTGCACCGAACAGGGCTCCGAGAGGACCCGCTGCGACGGTTCCAACAGCAACGTGCGCAACAACTGGCGCGACAATTCGTCCAAACTTGAGTAAGTTAACACGCTTGGCGAAGTCCGTCGCTTTGTCGACAAGCGTTTTCCGCTTCGTTGCTTCCTAGACAAGGCGATCTGAAACCGCTTGGAGTAACGCCTGGCGCGCGTCTTCGTAGCCTTGATAAAGCCACGCGTTGAACTCCATGAGTATGTAGGGGGAGTTCTTTTCGTCGTTCTTAGTGCTCTGCTGCAGTTGAGCTTGAACAAGTTTTACGAGCGTCGATTTGCCGGCGCCCCACCCGCCAGATATTCCGACAGTGACTGGCGTGTCGCCTGCGTCCTTTATCAAATTTGCTGCTGCATTCGCTACCAAACCGAAGTTGAGTAGGTCAATCTCAGCCTCAATGTCGTGCCACATCTATTATTTTCCTTATTCCTACAGCCATCTTTGGGAAGCTAGATGCACGTGTCGCTTAGGTGGCGGTCGAGACGACCGCCTTTTACTCGTCGCGACGACTACGAGAACGGGGGAGGACGGTGCCAGGCTGTAGCGATTGTCAACCATCTTCGAGGGGCTGTCGAATGACCGTTCATGGCCGGATTGCATGACGATGACCGGCCTAGCTCGCCCCTGAAAAGTCGGTCGTTAGGCAGGATAGCGGACATTCGAAGCACGTAATTTTCGCGCTGCGAGCAGCGCGGATCGTCTTTCCTCGTCATTTAGACCGTCGACACCCCGCGCTTTCAAAATCGCGTGTGCTCGTCTCGGCCAGTAGTTCTTCGACGCCGGCTTCTTCCAGACACTTGCGCCAGCGCGTCAGGTTAGATGGATAGACTGGGGGCTGCATTCCGTACCGCAGTCGCCGGGATCTTCATTCCTTTGTCGCTAGCTGTTCGACTGCCGTCAGCCTGCCAAGCGGCAGGCGATGGAAACCGGACTTCGGCAAAGCGTTCCCGCTCTCCATTTCGCTAATCCATTCACGCATCTGATCGGCGGTATCAAATCCCAGCAGTACGCGAAGCTTGTGGAAGTATTTCCTGGAATTCGCGCGGGCGAAAACGGGCAACGCCGAATGACTCATGCCAAGGAAAACCGTCGTCAGTGGATACCACCAGCAGTCCGGCTTGCCTTTGAAATACAAATAGAGAACGACGTCGGCCTGTGCCAGCGATTCAAACCGGACCGCGCCAGACTTGCTGCGATCGCGAAGTAGGTCCGCCTGTATGGATTCCCTGCGCAGGTTCAACCTGCTGTTCCGGTATTCAAGCGATTTCAGCTGTCCGTCAATCGAATTTGACGCAACCATGGGTTCATTACCAAAACGATGATTTCGCCCCACGTAGAATTCCGTTGCAATCAGGTATCGAGCCTGCTCAAACTGTTCGGCTCCGATAAAGATCGCCAGCGTGTGCAGGTAGAGCTCGTACGTGATGAAGACGAAATTGTCGAAGTCCGTGTCCACCCACTGCATGACGTCTGGAGGCGGACAGTAGTACCTCAGGAGTGCTTCAAAAAACCGGTGGATTTTTTGAACGTTCTCGCCGCTCGGTTGATACCGCGCGATGGCCTGGATGACTGTCAACAGTTCGTCCCGTGTCGACAGAAAAGACTCGATCGACTGGACCACTTGGTCATCAAATTCCACGCCTTTCTCTTTGGCAATACGCAATCCCTCAAAATCCTCGGCGACGCTCGACAGATAGTCCCCGACTGCACCCGATGCGGTTGGCTTACCGTCGCGCAACTGCTCCAGCGCCCGCTTCATCGCCGACCGGTTTCCCACCCTTGCACCGGGTGTTTCCGACAGGAACGCCGGCTTCTTTCCTCGGGACGGCTTGACGTAGACCGGCTGGTCATAGACCCATCGAAGCAGTCGCTCGTATTCCTCCTCATAGCGTCCGGCATCCGACAGGTCGATGTAGATCCGGCCTTTGTAATAGACAGGAACGAGCGCACTCCCTTCTGCGTCGTTTTCCGCAATCACGGCAACGAACTTGTCCTGCGTCGTATTGCTATAGATTTCGCCCGTGATGATCTGCGTCTCGGTTCCCACGCCCCTGGCGCGCCGATTTGCCTTTTCCACATACGCGGCGTCACAAATCATGATGACTTTTGTGATCTCCGGATCCGTCACCATCTGCTCCATGAATGCATGGGCGTCATGGCCTTCCCGCAAGGTCCATTTGTCGATAATCACGTCGACATCATCTTCCGCCAGACGCTCAGCGAGGTCTATGACCCAGTGTTCGTGCATCGGCGTCGTCCAGCTGTACGAAATAAAGAGCTTCGGCTGCGGTGTATCTGCTGTCATTGGATACGTCTTCCTTGTTGCCCAGTTACATCATAGCTCGAACGGAAGGGCAAATTTTTCAACTGACACATTCGCGACCCCATCATAGAAGCCGGTTGAACGGGCTACAAACACCGATGAACCGGCCATTTGCTGCGAGCGCGTTCGCGTCAACGAAGAGCCCCATACCGTCGGCGCTCCGAATGACCGCGCTGAGCAGAATAGCCCTCAGAATGTCAGTACAACGCTGCGCGTGATCGTCCACTCATGGCCGGAAACTCCCAGTTCGCAGCGGGCGGCACGAAATGATGCCGTCTACGGGTCCTCGCAAAGAAAGCGCGCTCTAGGAGCCGTCTCGAAGAAAGTAAAGATGGAGAAGGAATCACATTGACGGCACAGTGGGCCAGACAATGCCCATTCCGTCGATCGCTCGCTTGATCGGCGAGATGGGTGTCAAGGCGTCAAATGGTCGGCCCGGACAGTGAACCCGGCATGAAGCAAATCGAAATCGACTTCTAACCGGTACGCGTCCTTCTTCGCGGCCAACTCGGGCATCACTCCATGCCAGAAGAGTGTCGCCGGCCGATCGACAAGTTCAGTGAGCCAGCACGGCGCGTTGTCTTGCCTCACCGCCAGACGCAGAGGCACCGTTGCCTCTCCGGCCGCGAACTTCTTTCTGCTTTTCACTAGAATCCACTGCTTCCATCTCTCTACAGTCGCGGCACCGAAAATGATCTGTCGGTTGGGAGCCAGCAAATTTATGTCAGCAGAAGCCCCACCAAGGAATCTGAAGGCGCTTTTGTAGGTCAGACCCTGATTGCCAATTGTCAGTGCTCGTTGGTCCCGTTCCTCCGGCGCAATCCGGATCCAGGCGTCAACAACTTCTTCCATCGTGCCGGGGTGTAGCGCTGGAATATGTCGCACCGCCCGGGACAGCTGCAGAAGTTCTTCTTTTGTTGGGGGACGTGACTTTTGCTTTAGCGCAGGCTGTGGCCCCAGCAGGTTGGGTATTGGCTTCTCCCTGACTTGCACAGGTTTGCGCTTCGGCGCACCGGGGAATGTGGAGGGCTCTGATGAAGGCGCCTCGTCCGGACATCCGCTGACGTGTCTCGGGCGAGCTGCGAAATATGTATTTTTCTGCGTTCGGGTGTGCACCTTCGTTAGGCAGATTTCGTGCGGACAATAGAAGACCCAGTCCTCGGAAGCCTTTACTTCATGTGCGTACTCCGCCGTAATCATCTTTTCGAGTTCCCAACACAACGCTTCGGTCATCAACTCGTCGCGCACATTTCCCCCGTATTTTTCATAAAGTAAAAAACATTCGTCGCTTCGCTACGACTCGATTCTTGACGATAAAGGGACTGATGTGTCGAACCGCCGAAAGCAACTGACGGCTAATTTATGCGGCATGCATCGCCACCGTTCGTTTGCGGCATTCGGGGCGATCGCGTCGCGCTGGCTATGTGACATCAATGTGTGCGGGCAAACCTTGTAAAATTTCCGCCAATGCGGTCCCCCAAATGCAAGCGAATTGGCGCAGGCCTTGTGCTCAAAATCCTTTCGTACGCGCGAGCAACCTTGATGCGACGCGGTCACACCTCCGAGTCCCTGTGCATGCGAAGCATGAACGAACGCTCCGGACATATGAAACTCACTGAATTTTCTACCCTGCCTTCCCTTCTTGAGAGAAAGGTGCAGCCGGGTCCGGAGAGCTCTGCCGACGCATGCTTGATCTTTGCCCAACATGGCGAAGCGCTTTGCGGATACTGCCAGCTTGATCTCACGAATGCGCGTATCGCAACGAAGACGGCCCATTGCAAGTGGCTGACGGGGAACTATGACGAGGCGCGATCCCGACTCCTCGAACTCGGAGACGATCTCGAGGAAGACGGTCTCGGTCTGTTATCTAATCTAATCGCCGTCGATTCCGACTATAAGCTGCGGTGCGCTGACATGGAGGCGATCTGGCCGCGGTTGCAGGCGGTGATCGCTTCCGACTCGGTACCACTGATTGCCGCAGTCGCCCGGAGCCAAGGATTCTGGCCCACCGATTCTGAGTGCAGGGAGTAACACCGATGTGACATTGAGCGCCTCCTCGAACTTCACCCGGCCAATCAGTTTATCCGCCTCGCGGCCCTGCTTGAGAGGCAGATTGACGGCGTCGACGCGGCAAAGCAATACGCATTGCTCAAAGCAATGCCGAATCGGTCTCCGGCGCCTCGTTACCTCTGGGACGCCGCCAAAGTCGCGGCGGACGCAGGGCAACCGGCCGAGGCGCTCGAGTACCTGAACCAGCTTGGGGCGCGCGAGCGCAGCAGTTTTGCGTGGCCATCAACAACACCGGTGGCGTAAAGCGCGTGCTCGAAAGCGCAAGGTGATGCCTATTCGAGACCCACTCGAGAAACTTGTGGATATAGCGAATGCGAATGCCTGCGGAATCCCGATTGATAGCGGATTGCGGTTGAGCATTCACATGCGCGCGGTGCGCCTCCAGCGAGGCTACCTTGCGATGTTGACTAGACGGTTTTGGAAGTGGAGCACAGACGCGCGATTCAATGATTTCAAGCGGCTCGCCGCAAATCTCAATGAGTGCAACGAGTTCCCCCATTGTGAGGAAATGGCCCGCGCGCATCCGCTCATGGAGGTCAGTGCCGGTTTCGTCACTGAAAAGCACTAGACCTTGCAGGACCGCGCAACCTGCTCCAGCGTCGCACTGGCACGGTTGACGTGCCGGCATTCGCTTAACGTGAACGCGGTGAAGTCAAATACCGGAATCGCACGGAGGTTGATGAGCAGGGAAAACCGCTCGCCCGTTGCTAACACCTGCATTCTGACGGCGTACCGGACGCTCATTATTGACGTTCCCGAAGGCAGACCCTTCGACAAACAGTAGGCGATTCCCAAAAAATGCAAATAAGGAAAAAGCCCGCAACCACAAGGGTTGCAGGCTTCTTAATTACATTTTGAAAAAGGTAGACCTCAGAAAGGGACCGCCGCTATTAGACCCGTAAGATTGCCTAAACCGCCCGTCACGCCTAGTGCAGCGGATTGTTTACAAGCGCAGTCGAAAGATTTAGGGCGTGTCAATCGAAAATTTGTGCTTGGTATGCCCGCGATAGCGGGCATCTAGCTGTTGATTTTTCGTACATCACTTTTTAAGGTTCGCTCTTTGTCTTCGCGCTTTTTTGGGGGGGTGCGGGGGGGGGGGCGAAGCCAAAGGCGCAAAAGGAAGAGTTATCCACAGGCGACAACACAGCTGTCACCAAGTGCAAGTTTTTAAGAACAAAATACGTCGGCTGCTGTTTGCGCCCGCAGTCGCATCAGATAGTTACTGTCGTTCATCGCGAAATGGACTGCGCTCGCAGATGGTTGAAAACGACCTTCAATAGCTCAGACTCGTCACCTAGTATTACGTTGAGTCCGATGACCGTGCGGCGCTGCTGCATACATGTCTATCAGAAACAAACCTGCGCTAGTTGGGGACGTGACTTTCACCGTGCGATGTCAGCTGATTTGAAAGCTTAGACAATCGCGTTCACTCAAGGGGCGTTTATGATGAAAACTATCCGATAACGCTATGCACCTTCGTCATCTTCGTCATCTTCGTCTCCCTTTCGACCGTGACCGATTTTGCGCGAGGCTCGCAGAGTAAAGTAACAGATGTGTGCAAGATGTACTAAAAGGGGTGGACGCACGCAGAAAGGCACGTTTGGGCCGCTGTCTGCAAAGCAGGCGCCTTTGGCATATCGCGGATACCAGTCGGTCCGAATGACAAGCGCGGCGCTTTCACCGCCGTCCACGCTGAATATCTCGAAAAAATAATAAAGAATCAACCCTATCGAGATGCAATACCCCCGAGGGAATCAAGCTTGGATTGGTGCAAGTCGTCGGAGATTTGCATTTGGTACCACAATCGTTGAAATCACTCGAAATCCAGGACTGCATAACAAACAAAGTACTCTTGGACGAATCTATTGTTGCGGGTGACTTCTATTTGGCACGTTGCAAAGATGATAGCATTAGTGTTACGCGGGCACGTGTAAAAAGGCAACGTGATTTTAGCTGACCTTAGTCCGGCCGAACCTAAGCTTTGGCCGCTGATAAACATAGTCGGCCCTGATAGCTCGATATGCCGTCGGTGGATAGCGAAAGTCTCCCGCTTGTTAGATTAAAGGAAAGTCATTATAGAATCGATATAAAAGGCCGTGCCGGGTACTATTTTTATTGCCATAAACTGGCTGACTGGCTACTCGGTTCATTTATAGTTGCAGGCATAAGCGAAATGACAAAATTAATGACTTGCGGCGGTCGACGGTTGCCGTTGAGATAATTAGTTTCTTCCGAATTCCGTTCGGCGAAATTTATAGTGGAAGGTCATGTCACTCCTTAGCTTGAGCGAAAATGGATAAGAATTTAGAGCCTACGCCTGACCGGTTGACGTTCTCGCTCGTGGCCGCCGAGCATCTATCTATCTAAGCTCAAGATTCGGCTCGATTGCCGCGAGTGAGTTTAAATAACGCGTCCTCGGAGGCGCTGTTCCGCTAACGGCACCGGCTGCGAAGACTTGAGGTTACCTATGGTTTTCGGAGATAAATTAGAGCTACGCGGACCTGCGTGTCTGCGGTTCAATCTAAAATCGCTCCGACGCGTGAAATCCAAGCCGAATTTTCGCGACAAATTCAACCAACAATCCCGACCTCCTTCATGGAAGGAAATCCTTTAGTTCGCGCATGTGCGGGGGCAGTAAGGCCAGGTCGATAGGGAGAAACAGTGGTCCGCATTCGAAAAATCGAAATCAACAACTTTCGCTCCATTCGCTCATTTTCCTGGGCACCGTCGGAAGGTATCAATTGTCTCATCGGTCTTGGTGATGGCGGTAAATCCACCGTTCTTGACGCCATTGATTACTGCCTCGGCGCGCGACGTAACCTCAATATCTCCGACACCGATTTCTTCAATCTCGATGTCACGCAGGACATTATTATTAGGCTAACGCTCGGTTCGCTGCCAGATTCCCTCAAGAGCATTGAGCACTACGGGGCTTGCCTACGGGGCTTCGACCAAGCAACGGGCGAAGTCGAGGATGAGCCGCGTAAAGGGCTCGAAATGGTACTCACGCAGCGACTTACTGTGAAAGCTGACCTCGAGCCTGTGTGGTCGCTGTTTTCGGAGCGAACTGTAACGGAAGACCCTCCGCGTGCGCTCCGGTGGAAGGACAGGACGGCGCTCGCTCCGGCCCGACTTGGGTACCATCCAAACGCCAACCTATCGTGGACCAGAGGCTCGGTCTTGAATCGTCTTTCCGATGAGCGGGCCAACGTTGGGTCCGAGCTCTTAAAGGCCGCGCGAGAAGCGCGCTCCGGCTTTGGTGCTAGGGCAGCACCACAACTCGAGAATGCCCTGAAAGCGGTCACCAAGACCGCAAACAGTTTGGGCGTACCGGTCGGCGCTTCTGCCACCGCTCTTCTCGACACCCATGCGGTCTCCTTTGGCGACGGGGCCATCTCGCTCCATTCCGAAGATGGCATTCCTCTACGCAACCTGGGTACCGGGTCTAGCCGACTGCTCATTGCGGGCCTTCATCGCGAAGCGGCCGCGCTCGCAAGTGTCGTACTGGTCGATGAGATTGAATACGGACTTGAGCCACATCGGCTCACACGGCTGCTGAACTCGTTGGGTTCGAAGGAAAAGACGCCACCGCTACAAGCCTTCATCACCACGCATTCTCCTGTGGCTTTGAGGGAGCTGACGGGCACGCAGCTCTTTGTGCTCCGGACTCACACTGGTGGCCATCAGGCCGAACCTGTAGGAGCGGACAACGACGTGCAAGGGGCCATTAGAGCGTATCCCGAGGCCTTCCTTGCCCGAACGGTGCTCGTGTGTGAGGGAGCGAGCGAGATAGGCTTCATTCGAGGACTGAATGATTTCTTCGTCAACGAGGGCGACGAGTCACTGCAGTCGTCCGGCGTCTCGTATGCCGACGCCGGCGGAGGCGAGGCTGACACTTGCTTCCACAAAGCAAAGGCCTTCCAAAAGCTTGGATACCGAGTTGCCGTTGTGCAGGACGCAGACAAGGCACCCACCGCAAAGTTGGTAGAGGAATTCAAAACTGCTGGCGGATACCACGTTACGTGGCGCGGCGGGAAAGCGCTTGAGGACGAGCTTTTCACAAGCCTTCCGGACGATGCCGTCGACAAGCTAATCGCTCGAGCGCTCCAGCTCACCGAAGATGGAAAGGTCGACGCTCACATTAAGACCAAGTCGGACGGCAAGTTGAATCTCGACAAGGTACAAATTGAAAGCCTTGTCGGGGAATATTCATTTGAGACTCGAGTCGTTCTCGGCATTGCTTCGCGCACCCGCAAGGCAGGCTGGTTCAAGTCGATATCAAAGATGGAGGCAGTGGCCCGCGATATAGTCGGACCGCATTTAAAGGACGCGGACGAAGACTTCATTGGCATCGTAGCAGCGCTTTTCAAGTGGGCACACAATGCCTGAGCTTGACCTACTTTCATTGAGGCGCGGCACGGTAACGGCGCCGGCCGGCTGCGGAAAGACGCAACTCATTGCAGATTGCCTCGCTGCTCATTCAGGGCACAAACCCGTCTTGGTATTGACCCATACGAACGCAGGCCGGTCTGCGCTGGAAGCCCGACTTGTGAAGGCTGGCGTGCCAAAGCATGTCTATCGCGTTGCAACCATCGATAGCTGGTCAATTCGGCTCATCTCCAGCTTTCCCCTGCGTAGCGGCCATGACCGGGCCATTGAAATGCTGAACCACCCGGTTTCGGACTATATCGACATCCGCAAAGCGGCGCGAACCCTGCTGCGCAGCGGCGACATCAGCGATGCGCTTCAGGCTACATACAGCCATCTGCTCGTCGACGAATACCAAGATTGCACTGTTGCTCAACACAACATTATCGGCTGGACGGCGACGGTGCTGCCGACATGCGTGCTCGGCGACCCTCTCCAAGCCATCTTTGGTTTTGATGAGCCGACAGTGGATTGGACGACGAATGTCCACAAGATTTTTCCTCCGGTCGGCGAACTTGCGACACCCTGGAGATGGAAAAATGCGGGAACCGAGGGGCTGGGAACCTGGCTAATGACGGTGCGCCAGTTGCTGCTTGCCGGGCAGCCTGTTGACCTCCGTCTAGCACCCGAGGAGGTATTCTGGAAGTTACTCCCGAACGAGGACGGTCCCGCCCATAAGGTTCGCCAGGAAGCCGCACAAACCAAACCTTCTACTCCCGATGGCGCCGTTCTGATTATCGGTGATAGCAAAAGTCCCCGGAGTCAACGACTGATGGCGTCACAGACTTTCGGCGCGACGACCGTCGAAGCGGTCGACTTGAAGGACCTTACCAAGTTTGGCCGTGAGTTTGACCTCGCCGATGCGAGAGCGCTCGAATGCCTGCTCTCATTCGCCGCTGAGCTCATGACCGGCGTCGGCAAAGCAGAGCTATTGCGCCGCATGCACGTACTTGGTCGCGGAACCGCGCGAAACGAGGCGTCTGTTTCGGAATCCGCCACTCTGGATTTTCAGCGTGCCCCATCCTTCTCTTTGGCACAGATTGTCTTGCGTGCACTAGAGGACGCGCCCAATGCAAGAGTTTACCGGCCCGAGGCGCTTCGGGTTTTGCGGTCTGCGTTTGCAATGGCCTCTCTCGGTAAATGCACGTTCGCAGAAGCCGTCGCACAATCGCGTGAGCGCAATCGCCACCTCGGTCGCCCAACAATTCGGCGCGCGGTTGGTAGCACACTACTTTTGAAAGGTCTTGAAGCAGATACAGCTGTGATATTGAACCCGGAATTGATGGACGCGCGCCACCTTTATGTCGCGCTCACTCGAGGTGCGAGGAAGCTCGTTGTCTGCTCACGAACGCCGATTCTTATCCCCTCCCCGTAATCACAAGTTCAATAGCTCGATTCCGGATGCCCGCGACCCACCCGTCCCATCGAAACGCTTCTCGGAGATAACTAATGCCCCACAAAAAATGAACCAGTGAAGCAACATCGCTACGAAGTATGAAGACTCAGGGTTTAGTAAGCCCCCCTCAACACACTAGTACGCTGATTCATTGCTTTCGGTGACATCAAGACTCACAGTGTGACCGTGCTGGAGACTTATAAGGACATCGCACGGTGCGTGAAGGGCGCGTTACTGATAAATTCGCGCTGCACAGCGAGGCAAGTAGCGGCTTCCCACCTGCGCTCATTTGCTGATGTGGCCTCGAAGCTGGCGAGCGAATTCTTGTTCGACGACTTCAACTTTGCCGTCCAGGCCGTTAGTCGTCTGCCCTAGCCGTTCGCCACATCTCGACGTGCGCCGGTTAGTGCGTTGGATAACCGACTGCAATGCCAGCCGACAGACACCGGCAACCTGCGCTCCCATATTCATTGCCAGCCGTCGCCGCCGAAAATTTGCGATTCAAAGGCGCTGGATTGCGAGACCTGCGCGGATGCGACGCAGCGACACGCATCGACCCTGACGGGCCTCGCTGACTTCGGCACGTAGCTACAAGGATTTGAAATCAACTAGTAACTCTGCAGGCTCAACCTGCAGCGCCTTCGCGAGTTTTTCTAGATTGTCTAGGCTTATGTTGGTGACCGCGCGTTCGACTTGACTAACATAAGTGCGGTGGAACCCACAATTTTCGCTCAAATCCTCTTGCGAAAGAGTTAGCTCTACACGGAGCCGTCGGACATTGCCAGCAACGCGGATGCGTAGCAGGCGCTCAGGGGGTTTCTTATCAAATTCCATGAGCCGCAGCGTCGCTCAGCGCTCGTCAAACGTCTACCGCTCATGCGTCTACCGTTTATACATCTACTGTGTTTACATCTACGTGATATGCGTCTACACTTGGGTATAGGCGCCCTTGCAGGTGCTTTCCTAATCAGAAAGGTGGCATACAGTAATGCGGAACGATAAAGACGAGAACGAATGAGGGTGTTTGTTTAGTTAAGTCAATGTGATTTGCTGGTCATGTTCATGCTAACTAAGGGGCCCGCGCCTCGGCGATTGACTAGACAAATACAAAATATTCTTGGATTCGTTCGGTACCGAGAGGCACTCAAAATTGAATAACTCGGGTATCGCACGGTTTGTTTTTTCGCGTACGGTCGACCGGTCGGACCTTCTCATCATCGGCGTTCGAAAATGGAGCTTACATTGATGAACACACCACGGGAGCGGACCCTCGCCATACTGCGAGCAAGGGAATTCTTCAGCGCACTGGTCAATGTGCCCCGCGAGGACGTTACCAATGCAATTCGCAGCGAGGCTGGTGCCATCCTCAAACACCTTCCCGACGCGTTTGATATTGGGCTCCTGGCTAACGGAAAGAAAGGCGTTCTCGCTATGCCTCCAAGCGACGATGAATTGGACCTGAGTCGTAGTCGCATCGAGCTGTCGAGACAATTTCTCCAAGATGCGCTGAGGCCAGCTCTATCGGAGCCTTCTCGGCTTATGCTCGCCTGCGACGCCGGCTACCTACCCTTGCTCGCCGTTGCAGTCGAAAACGGCTTCCCCGACTACTCTGAACATCCCAACGAAAGTATCTGCTGGTCGGCGTTCAAAGCCATCAACGCGCTCGAGGATGACAGGTCCCTGGCAATACGCCTCGTGAACTGGCGTCCCCATCCGTGGGCGCAGCGTTGCCCTCCATGTGGCGCAGACCAAGCAATTGCGTGGGCACAACGAATTCGAAATCTCGCGCTGGATTTTCTGCGCAGTAAAGCATGAGATGTTCGAAACATACCGGCGTTCAACCGGCCCGCCGAAGAAGCATATGGATATGACCTGCGTCAGCGCAGCCCCTTGCGACTGGCAAAGCTCGCACATCCAGTAATAAAATCACGTTGAGAGGTGATGTTAATCGACAGCGCCGTCGTATCTATACGATTAGTACAACATATTTAAAATCGACCTAGTAGAACACAGAAATAGCCGTTGACCACGAGCCCAGAATCATCGGTGTAATGGAAAATCATGGAAACAGAACGTGAAGAACTACGCTTCGTGGAGTGCGAGTGCGAGTGCGAGTGCCAACGACTCTACGGGCCGCACGAGCAGCGCAATTCTCAGTTCGATGTTCACCGGCGGGGTACGCACTCGATGACTCATTCGCCAGTGCGAATCATTGGTGTCGTAACCACAGATTTTTTCCTAGAGACGATGGCAACCACATCGACAAACGGTGCCTCTGACCGCGTAGAAATTGTGCGCAAAGATTCTTCGAAACTACCGCGATAAAGCTACCCGAGAAACTGAAGCACCCCGAAACCTGCTGCATGAATGGCATTCTGCAACACGGCTACACCTAACATGTGGAGGATGGGCAACGTGCGCATACAGATTGCTTCAGACCTACATCACGAGTTTGTTCGAAATGGCGTGCCTGGGAGTGAAGCGCTAGAGCTCGCAGCAGATGTTGACATCCTCATTCTTGCAGGGGACATCCACGCCGGCACTCAGGCAGTCGGTTTGTATGGCCAGTACCCTGTGCCAGTGTTGTACGTCCACGGAAATCATGAACTGTATCGCCACGAATTTTTCACGTCGCAGCATCAACTGCGCACCAACCTGGCACCAACATCACTGAGGTTTCTCGAGCGTGATGAACTGATTTTAAACGGAGTTCGATTCCTTGGCTGTTGCCTATGGACAGACTACAACCTAAGACCTGAATGGAAGACGGTAGCTCTACGCGAAGCTGAAATCGCGATGAACGACCACAGGCATATTCGATATGGCAGAGCGCATGCGTTTTCGCCGCGTGATGCGGAGGCCGAACATCAGAAATCCCGGGCATGGCTAGCAGACAGCTTGGCCAAGCCCTTCAGAGGACAGACTGTCGTAATCACCCATCATGCGCCGCATGCAAATTCGATTCCGCCGGAGTACGAAGGAGACATTCTGAGCGCGGCATTCGCGAGCGACCAGACTCCTTTAATGGAGCAAGTTGACGTCTGGGTTCATGGCCATATCCATCGCTCGGTGGATTACATGGTCGGCGGGTGCAGGGTTATATGCAATCCACGCGGCTATCCAAAGCGCTATTCGATAAATCCTGCGGCACTGCTCGCGTTCGAAAATCCGGATTTTGCTCCCGACTTGGTTATCGACATCTGAACGAATGCCGTGTGCTCAGGTGTCATCCATGCGCAATTCGCTAAACGTAGAGGAACTGACATCGTGACCGTGGTTGACCTCATGAAAATATTGCGTACCGCTGAACCGCTAGCCAGAGTGACGTTTCTGCCGTGGGGCGCTGACGAGGATGGAGTCGAGGAGGTCGACGCTGTTCGTGTGCCAGAAAGAAAGTGGATTCGCGAAACATATTTTTGGAAGGGTCAAGAATGCAAAGCACTTCACCAGGAGGGGCCCTGCACGGACCTCCCGCTTGGGAGCGAGAACGCTGTCGTGGAATCTGTGTCCGTCGTCATTCTCTCAGTCGACGTCGATTTTTTGAGCTCACGTCAATTTATCTAAGGCGCCTCGCCAGATTCTGGATGTCCGTCCAATTCTGTTCCAGGACATCTAGCGCACGCAGCCGTGTCGCCGAAGGCAGGACGCGGTTATGCGAGTCTCTGATAGATGTGAAGTCGAACTGTGACATAGAAAGCAAGATGGACTCAGCCATTCATGCTGCCAGCTCTGGACGGTCTAGAACAAAAGTGGAAATCTATGATGGAGAGTATTTTAGCCATAACACCGGCTTGCCGCTGGTGTGCACCAGCATCATAGAGGTTGACTCTACGTTTAGCATTTGGAACCGCGCGCTTATAGCCCTTGAACCAAGAACGCTGCGACCAGTTGGTCCCTATCTGCGCACGGAAACATCCACAGTCCTGATATCACGCAGCGATGGCGAGAAGCGGAGGTTTTCTCGGGAAGCACGAATGGATTTGATATTGGTGAAAGACGAGGCACACACGAGCGTCTCAGTGCAAAATTTTCCACGGCTCGACGCACCCCCGGTTCGTGTAGCCAAGTCGGCCGACATTGTGACCGTTGTGCGAGCAGTTCTGAGGTCTTTCAAGTAACCAGTCTGAAGCGTAGAGGCAAAAAAATAAACCTGCC
The DNA here is from genome assembly GCF_001557535.2 of Burkholderia sp. PAMC 26561. NCBI lineage: Bacteria > Pseudomonadati > Pseudomonadota > Betaproteobacteria > Burkholderiales > Burkholderiaceae > Burkholderia > Burkholderia sp. PAMC 26561. The sequence continues at coordinate 1,647,167 of NZ_CP014306.1, read as the reverse complement.
AAGCGTGTCGTGCACGAAACGCCGCTCGGGGTGCGAGAGCGTCTCGAGGCCCCGTTAGCTCGAAAAGCGGTCTGGTCTCACCGTCTTCAGATTGAACTGTCGACTTCTCACGCGAACCGCCAGCATGCTTCGGCGCCAGCCCATGCTTTCATTGTCGAGTTGCTGCTCTGCGCGCGGGAGTTTGTGTCCGGTCCTAACAACAACTTTTTTGTGACTATCAAATTAGTTATTGTCGTGTCCTAAGCAACTTTCTCGGCAGGTCAAACAGGAAACGCCCTTATGCAGATATTTCCTTTGGGAACGCGGCGTTCGATTGGGTGTTAGTTGATTGATGTTTAACGCAACAAGGAGCAAACTGTCATGTCGATTTACGTGCATAACTCAAGTGCTCACGTGGTGCTCGAACGTTGGTCTATTCGCGAGGCAGGCGATGGCAGACGTCATTTCGTGGGCTTCAACATTATCGACTGTGAAGGTCGTGTTAGCACATCCATTCGTTCGTTCGACCCAGTCACGCGCACAGGGTCTACGGAAAGCGGGAGCACCTATGAACTCGTCGGACGCGCTGGTAACGATAAAGATGCGGAATACGTCTGGACTCATGCGGCAAGGGCATGGAACATAAAAACATGGAAAGACGTGACGCAAGAATTTGTTCCAGACTGGCGACAGGGGCTAGCTATTGATACACCTTCTTGAGACGATTGAGCGATATCCCACCGCTTAGGTGCAGCAAATTTTCGCAGACAGCTTGTCGCGATTTGAAGGATGGATGTTCGTTGCGCAGGAAGGGCACCGGCCGGAGTCTGGCGTTCGCAACGACCAGGGTTAGTGTCAGTGTCGTAGCTAATGCCAATGTTCCTCGCGATAAAGACCGGTTCAACATCTGTCGCTCAATTGAGCGACAGATGACGACCGGGGCTGCTCTTGGTTCGAGCCAAACAGGTGGGCACGCGACTCGCATATTGCTTGTCGCGCTTAGGTCGACCATTTCCTACACCGTGGCGCTTACCGCAATCGAGGCCTAAGTTTGACTGCGGGGCGACTGAAACGGAAAGGATGTCCGATGAAGCTTGACGCTTACGAAGTTGCGACGCAACGGATTGATGCGGAGTTCGATATTCCGCAATACGACGTATCTACTCTAATCCGTTGGATTGTCGCGAATCGAGGATGGCTACCACCCGATGGGCGTAACCGTTACAAATACTTGCCAGACGCCGTCGTGCAGCGAATTGAGGTCATCGTCTGCGAGGTTTTTCGAATTGAAACTACCGGCTAGCGGAGCTTGTTCATTAGCACCTTCGGTTAATCCTCAATGTAGGGATGCGTATCCCTACATTGAGGATTATCGGAAAAATCTTCGCATCAAGGACGACCGTTTCGTTATAACTCTATGGGTCTTGCCGACTTTCTCCTCACGCCAAGCTTGCAACGAGTCCTTGGCGCCACGCTGCTACAGCCTGACCGCAGTTTTACCCTTCAGGAACTGCTACGTTTGGCTGATAGTGGGCGCGGAAGCGCTCAAAAACAGGTGGACCGAATGGTCGAGGTTGGCGTTCTCCAGGAAGACGCTCGACGAGGTCGACAACGGAGCATCCGTGCGAATACCGAATTCATCCTCTATCCGGAATTGGTTAGTATTGCTCGCAAGTCATTTGCCGTTGCAGAGCCGCTGAGAGAAGCTCTTTGGCCTTTTTCCGAACTCATTTCCTCAGCGTTCGTGTTTGGCTCCCTGGCGAAGGGCACCGACACTGGCCGAAGCGACATCGACCTGATTGTCATCGGAAGTGCGCCGCTCCTTGACCTGTCAGAGGCGCTTCACTTAGCCGAGCAACGTCTGTTGCGCCCCGTCAACTTCTTCCTCTACGAGCCTCTTGAATGGGCTGCGCTGGCGGATACTGACCCGATTCTGGGTCAGATTGCCCAGGGCCCTACACTGAAGATTCTGTGATGCAGCGCCCCGCCGAGTATGAGAACCACATTGCTGAGCAGCTTCATGCGCTCACTCCGCGCCGGCGCGGACTTCGGAGCGCAAATTGTGGTTAGTTACAGCAACTGTTTAATGCAACATGGATTGCTTCAGAGATAAGCGTCATTTTGGCGCAGATAGCCGCTTAAATTCGCTCCATAGGGTCTTTAGTTTGCCGTAGTCCTCAGCCATACGAGATGCTAAAAAGCCTCGCGCATATGCCGCACCGGCTGCGGCATCGGGTGTTGCCGCAGCCAAGTCACGTAGTAAGCCGTCGGCAACAGCTAGGTCATTGCGCCAGCCCAAATCATCCTGCAGTTGTGAAAGCGTTTCGGCGTAGTTATGAAGCGTCTTTTTCTCATAAAGCGTGGCGAAAAATTCCATCGCGTACCGAAGCTTTTTGGCCGCAATGCGGGCGCGATGGCGCGTGTTCGGGTCGAGGTCCGGAAGATGTCGTCCCCGCTTCATCAGCTTACGGTGGCGCTCATGCAGCGCCTCCGCAGCGAACTCACTCACCGGCATACTGAGGGCACCGCGTCGCTCGTCATCCAGGCCCTCGCGCCATTGCGATTGTTTGAACCAACGCGTCAATTCGATAACGAGACAAGCGTATCGATTGGAATCTACCGCTACTGCAGCTTCAGTACGACGTTGCCGCGCAGTTTCTTCGACAATCCGAATCACTGGTTCGGCATCAAAGTCGCGGTGCGCATTGCCAAACGTTCCGGACAACGTTGAGGCAGCCAGGACCTCCCAATCACGTGCTGCACCCAGCTTCCCGGCAATCCATTTGAGCTCCGTTTCGAGAGTCGAGGGAAACACCAGAAGGGGTTCGACGAGGTCGATTGCCGAGCGCAGACGTCGAATGCCCACACGCATTTGATGAACCGGTTCCCCATCACCGCTCTTTATGACGCCGAGTTCGTTTCCCTGAATTTGTGCAATGCAGTTCTGTACGATGCTTTCAAACGCGGCTTCAACCGTATCTTTCTTTTTCAGTGCGAGTGGCTGCGCCCGCGTTGCGGCATACCGCATCGGACGAATTAAGTTGTAGCCACGCTCGCCTTTACTGAGACGACTAATTCGCATCGGGACCGCTCGCAATATGTCCAACGCGAGGTGGTATAGACGGTCCGGCTTGCCGTTCTTGAGCTCCAGTTCGACTTCCTGAAACGCCTCGGACGAGGAACCGCATTCAACGACGCCGTCGTCAAGCGCGAACTCGACCTCATCTCCCTCCGGAAATTGCAGACTCAAAATAGTACGCTTGATTCGGGTCGTAAATTGCGGGATGAGAGCCATACCTTCGTCAGTCATCGACAAGAGTCTGGCAGCGGATGATTTCTTCGGCATGCATCTCTTGAGCACGTCAATGTCGGGGACGTTAGCATCAACCGGCGTCTCATATTCGTCTCGGGAATACATACCTGCTTTTGTCGAGCCCTCCGTTTTGAGCGTTTGTACAAACGCATCGCCGATAGCTCGTACGCGTAACACAATACCTTCGTCGCGCAATTTGAGGTCGCGAGTGTCGAAGTATGTGCTGATAAGGAGTTGGGTTCGAGGTGGCCCGGCGAAAAACGGGACCAACATCGGCAGTGACAAAACCTGCTTGATTTGTTCTTTGTTTGCCTGAAGCTTGATTTCCCGTTCCATGCACGCCGCTCCTTGTGCCGAGGTCCGCCCCGGCGGTGGAATAATACTCTTTCGCAATCGTGCAAGGTTGCGCTTCGGTTGAGAGCACGCTCAGATTTGACCGAACAACTAAACCGTATATACTCTTTTCACAGCTTACTTGAGGAGAGTTCCTATGGCCGGCCCGATAACTAAAGCAGCGAACAAAAAGCCGTCGCGGCTTCCTCAGACCAAACCTCGCGCAGCGCCAGCACGAGTCGGCAAGCACAAAGCCGCAGTGGCAGCCGTCGATAATGCTACTGACATAGGAGCATCGGAGGTTTACGTTGGTCAGGCCAATAGCAACGATGCATCCACGGTCGTGAAGAAGCCGAAACGGACAAAGAAGGAGAAGGTCGTGCGCGACAGTTTCACGATGCCGAAATCCGACTACGAAAAAATCGCGGCGCTGAAGCAGCAATGCGCCGACAACGGAGTTACCGTCAAAAAGAGCGAACTGCTCAGAGCAGGCTTGATAATTCTGGCACGCGCTTCTGATGAACAACTCGTCGCTGCCGTGGCAGCGGTTGAAGCGGTTAAAACTGGGCGGCCTGCCAACGCATAGTTAAATCGCCCCAACGCCGCGATTGCCGTTTAGCGGATGGTGCCTACGTTTGCGGACAAGCGGAGTCGGCTTCGACCGGGGGTTAGCCGCGATGCCAAGCTAACCCCTCGGCCTTCACTTTTGATTTTCCGCCTGAATCGGCAAAAGCACCGTTCCGATTTTGTCGAGCGTATGTGAGGGTACGAAGGTTGCATCCTGATAAATGGTGGCAAGCGCTTTTTCATCGATTGCCTCCGGCTTCTCTTGCCACGTGACAGCCGCCACCTTGAATGCTGCGTCCCATAACGCCGCGAGGCTTAGGGCGCCACCAGCCATCAGGATGGCCGTTTTTTCTCCGAAGGCGCTCCAGAGTCCATCGACCACGCGAGCCGAACTTCCGCCGCCCAACCTGATGTATTCATCACATAGTTCCTTGGGCGAAATCACTGTCGCCGCCGCAGCCATTAGTTCAACCGTTGCGGTCGCCGCGCTTTGCCCGGCGGTAATGCCGCTTTGAAGTTTCGGAAAGTTATCCCCAGCCGTTGGTATCGCAGCTAAAAGCTGGCTCGAATATCGGTCCACCATCTTGTCTTCGTAGGTTGCGTGCACGCCCTTGCCAGGCCAAGTTTTTGCGCCCGGTTGCTGCTGTTCCCGATAACCATCGGAAAGGTAAGAGCCGTGCAACGGCTGACAGGCATCACCAACGTAGTGGGAAACGATGCCGGCGGCGCAAAGGAATTGAGATATGTTGCCTTCGCGAAGCTGCAGAACCATTTCATCGAAGAGCTGCCAGACTCGAAAAGGCAGCAAGCCTTGCGACCGGGCATCAGTGTTCCCATTCGCTTCATACCATTTTTGCCAAACTTCTACAGTCATGTTGTTCGTGCTTTCCAGCGACAAATCGCGCAACGTTGTGCCGTTCGCATCAGGTTTATCAATATCCGCATAGTGATTAGGATGCTCGGGCCCCGCGTTTTGCGCATAGTCCCGTCCGCCAGGCACTTTATTCTTCACCTTCTTCCAGACCAAATCCGGGACGTCCGCTAGCTCGACAAAATCTCCATTAGCAAGCGCTTTGCGGATTTGACCCGGTGAGGGCTGGTCAGGCGGAAAACTGATGCGTTCAACATTCGCTGTGAGAAATGCCTTCAGCTTTTCATTTTTGACGTGGTCTATCGCTGCCGTCGCGATGCTGTAGTGCCCTGTCTGCCCCCAGAAGGGATTGGCACCAGTGTTGTGACCTTGAATCAAGTCCACATCCAAGAGCTGGCAAACGGTGCCCAGCCCCGTAGCCAAGGCGTAGTTGAACCGCTCCCGGTCGTTTCCAACTAAAGCTTGACCACCCCATTCAACGGCCATCGGGCGAAGAATCGTTTCCTTGCCATTCGCGACAGTTTGCAGATGCCATACAGTTCCGGAATCACCGGGTAGCGTCTGTACAGCGCCGTCCTCCGGAGCGATGAGGAACTCCGAGATGAAGTCATATCCGCCTATCGATTTATGTCTGTAAAACAACGCTTTGATTGTTCCGCTAAGCGCGCCCGACGCAGCGCCGAACGCGGCGACGGGCTGGTCGATAAGCTGAAGCCCCAAATTGAGTTCGTTCAAGTCCGCAATATCCCCGACAGGGTTTAAAAGTCCGAACGGCTGGCTGGTCCAATCATTTACATCGTCGACCTCTATGAGGCCTACATCAAGCGTCAGGTAAGTCCGGGCACTCGGCAGCGCAGGAAAGACCGAAGCGAACGCTTCGCGGGTTATTTGCTTTTCCGAGGCTCGGCCAACCTCTTTTAATTCGCCCCTCACCCTCGCACTGATTCGTTCGCCGGGAAGCCCGCAGACATGGCGATTCGTAAGCGCGTATGTTGTGTGTCCATCTGTGACTAAGCATCCGACACTCGCGGTATGCTGCTGGCCTTGGACATCGGCAACAATCGGGCAGCCACCGCCGATGTAGGTACGCGGCCAACGGGTGTCTGCGGGTTTCGCCAAATGAGCCGTCGCCGGTTCGACGGCGACCACACAAACGGGTACTGAACGGCCATCAGGGAGATAGAGTGTGCGGGGCACCATACGGTCCGGGTCGACGCCGTTATGACCGAATTCCGTTGACTCTATCCAATCGCGGACCAGCACGATGACGCAAGGCCACGAATAGCGCCGCACCTCCGAGTTGCTGAACGTTCGGGCGTCCTTCGCTCTTGACGACGCGGCCGGGGCAAACCCTTCGTTAGGCCATGGCTCCGACTTGCGTATAAGGTAGAGGCCGACGGCGGTCGCGACCACGTTTGCCTTGTTCATCAGATGCCAGTGATACGCATCGCGAGCCTCGAGAAGGTCCTTCATCGATAGGCTTTTGAAGTTCAACTGATTGGAAAGCAAGTCCATGGTCGTCCCCTGCGTTGTTGACCAGGAGATTGACGCATGGTTGTGTGACAGCTTATCGATGCGGTCCTGAAGTCTTTGCACCCAAACGATGGGGATGATTCTCCACAAATAACGTGCAAGAAGCTGGGGATAACTAATGTAATGGTGCGGTAACCCGTTGAGCCGTATCGAAAAAAAGAGGCTGCCTATTTTTTGAGCGCGCGCTGGTCCGGGGGTTCACGGCAATGCAAAGCCAGGCACTTCGGTGCTGCGGACGTTTGGACGACAGCTCGAAGACGTGTCCAGCCTATCTGATTTTGTGACCGGTACAGTTCACCGTGAGCCAATGAACGCCACGATATTGCTCGTCGAATTCATACTGCATACGAATCAGCAAGGCGATATATGCACTTCCCGCATCGCTACCGAGCGTTTTGATTGCGGCGACATTGACCTCGTCCCACAGCACCTCGAAACGCTGGCGCGCGATGTCAGGGTGCCAATGTTGTAGCAGCATGCCGGCGAACTCGTGCTCAATCTGTTCAACCGCTCGCTGGCGTTTCGACGCGTCGCCCCGCATATGTCCTCTTTCAAAAGGTGCCGGAGGTAACTCCTCCATGAACGTTGCGACCGTCTTGCAAGAACTGCAAAAACTATTTAAAGCCGGTGGCCGTGAATACGCGTGGCGTAAACCTGTCATACCAAATGCTTCTTTTACCTTAACGTCGAACCGGTCGCTTCTTCACCGACCGAGGGCGGCGAACCAAATCGGAAAGCATCCATCTTGCAACCGTCTCCGGCCGGTGCATGCCGAAATCGACAAATTTGATTTCAGCTTCGTAGTAGACGATGACTGAGCGGCCGGACACCCGAAATCGCCCCTCGTATCGAACACCGTCCAATTCAATATCCACGTAGCGTAAATCATCGTAGCCGTCACTCATATAAGCAAATTTCCTTGATTCGTAAGGCGCTATGTTTCATGGTCCGCGCTCAAAAAAACCATGGCAAGAGTCTAAACGATATGACTTCGCGGCAGACCAGTGGACAAGCCGCCAAAAAATCCAGTGGGGCATGCGCGGAGGACCCAGCGCGGCGGATAGCAATGCGGTTGCTATTTTTTTTTGATTCTCATAACGACCTGAACTCGCTTAGTCGCTGCGCCGAGTCAGAACGTCTTGCAGGCGCAGGCCGAGACGCACAGATGGTAGATTCCGGTCATGTAAAACCCGTCCTTGTTAACGCGATTCGTTAAAGATTGCTCAGCGCTTTCCGGAGCTTTGGCCGACCGGCAAGTAACAGGTGATGCGGCGGCCGATTCAGACGCGCGACGAGGGATGAAGACAGAGCCACGGTAGAGCAAATTCCGCGCAGTTCAAAAGCTCGGTATTTATAGACGAAACCGTCGATGGTAAAATACCTTATGACACAGCCAATCAAAATGGATTTGCGCAAAATCCGTCCCACGCAAATCACAGCGGGCCTCCTTGAGGTGAATGAGAAGCGAAGGCATTACGAATCGTTATCAGGCAACGCGCTAAAAGACGCCTTGAAGGCGGTCCCCATTCCCGCCGTTGCCGGACCGGACGGGGCACACTTTGCGACCGACCATCATCACCTCGCACGCGCGCTGTCCGATGCGAAAATCGATTATGCGTATGTCGAAGTGATGGCTGACCTATCGAAGTTTGAGGGGGATGCATTCTGGCTTCAAATGGCTGGTAAGCGTTGGGTGCATCCCTACGATGAGCATGGCATTCTTCACGGTGTCGCGGCGATTCCGAAAGAGGTGTCCGAACTGATAGACGACCCCTATCGCAGTCTCTCGGCGTTCGTGCGCAATGGTGGCGGCTACAACAAGACACCGGAGCCGTTCGCCGAATTCCAGTGGGCGGATTTCTTTCGAACGCGAGTGCGTCTTTGGACGACACCATCTCAGCTCAACGCGGCAGTTGCTCAGGGCATTCATCTTGCTCAAAGCCCAGATGCCCTCGTTCTTCCCGGATTTATCGCAGCACCAAAAGTCAAAAATCCAAAGACCTCGGCGAAAAGGTAAGCCTTCGGCCTGACGAAATGGTGCGTCTTTAAAAGCGATTCGCTGCTTCTCACACCGTGAACATCTGCACCGCGCTTCGCAGTTGCTCGGTTTGTGCGTCGAGTTCGGTCGCGGTCGTCGCCCCGTCCTGAACGAGCGACGCGTTCTGTTGGGTCATGCGGTCCATCGTAATCACCGCAGCGTTTATCTGGTCGATACCAACGCTTTGTTCGCGCGATGCTATGGCGATGGCGTCGACCAATCCAGCCACGCCGGTGACCGAGCTAAGAAGTTCGACGATAGTCCGGCCGGCCAATTGGACGGTCGCGCCGCTCGAGTCAACTTCGCTCGTGACATCGTTTATCAACGTGGCGATTTCCTTTGCGGCATTTGAACTGCGCCCGGCCAAAGCCCTTACCTCTTGCGCGACCACGGCGAAGCCCCGCCCTTGTTCACCAGCGCGCGCGGCTTCGACCGCTGCGTTTAAGGCAAGAAGATTGGTCTGAAACGCAATACCTTCAATGACCGATGTAATCTCACGAATCTGCACGGAGCGCTTAGCGAGACTGCCCATTCGCTGAACTGCGTCTGAGACCGCCCGGTCGCCGTCTCGCGCCTTATCCGTGGCAGACATCGCGAGGACCCGTGCTTGCTCAGCATGGTCGGCGTTTGCTTTCACGGTCGACGCAAGCTGCTCCATGCTGGCTGAAGTTTGCTCGATGCTCGCCGCGTGTTCTTCCGTCCGACTGGACAACGCGGTATTGCCCGCTGTGATGTGGGACGTTGTGCTCGCGATGGTGTCAGCCGCATCCTGAATTCCACCTACCATCGACGCGAGCCGTCTTTGCATCAAGCTCAATGCATGCATCATGCTTGAGGTATCGTTTGGCTTGACGGCAAAAACAACCGACAAATCTCCACCAGCGACCCGATGCGCGACGGCAGTTGCTGTCGACGGTTCCCCGCCGAGCTGCGCAAACAAGACGCGAACCATTGACGCACAAAGCAAACCAACCAGCCCAACACCTACTGCTATGCACCCGACGACGAACCATTGAACCAGTTTGCTCACGTTTCTGGCGTGCTCATACTCCTGTTGAGCCGCCACGAGCTGGAGCTGCCGTAGGTCGGAACCTTCAGCTTTTACCAACTTGGCTGTTGGCTCAATCTGTTGCGTCACAATCCACTGTGCCTCAGAGAGATTGTTTGCTTGCAATAGCTTTGTCGTCGGCGCGAACCCCTTATCGCGCAATGAACGCCAGTCGGAGGAGAAGCGAGCGGCAAGCTTCTGCTCGGAGCTGTCAGACGGCTTGCGCAAGTATTCCGCAAGCAGCACGTCGATTCGTCCGACGTGCTGACTCGTGGCTTGTGCCACTGCCTCAGTCTTTTGCGCTGAAGGGTCCAGCACTGCATCGCTTACGGCAAAATGCGTTTCCGAAACCAGTTCGTCGATGGTCGAGATATTTTGAAGCGCTTTCGCTCGTCCTTCATAGATATCCTGCAGTGCTTCGTTGCTTTGGGCAACGCCGAACAGTCCAACGCCGCCGACCGCAATGAGAACGCCTGCAACCGCGAAAGTAATGACTGATAAGCGGGCTTTGACCGTAAATGTGCGCATTTGATTCCAGGATAATGGCTCTGCTCGGCGACCTGATTTCATATCTGCAGGCCGCGCCCGTAGGGTCGGTGAGGAACGAATTATCCGCACCGTTTGCACCTGATAACGGCGCTATTCAGTGCATGTTTAATGAAGCTTTTGTGACGAAGCGCGGCACTAATGTGCACCGCTGTGGCAGAATTTGGTGGGGCGTTTATGCGCCAGTTTCAAGTCGCACCTTCCATCGAAAAACCGGCCGGACCTGTTCAATGGATGCGTTCGAGCGCAGTTCTATCCAAACAAACTACCAAGAGCATTTGTGAAAAACAGAACACCTCATGAACTTCGCGTTGATTTCATCCTCATATCGGCGGAAAACATCCCCGTCTCAGTTGCACTTGCGAAATTTGGGCGGCTGTGGGACGAGACAAATGCGGCAGCTTCACAATTGGTTTCCAGTGAAGACATTGGTGACTACATCACCGTGCTTCGAGATATGGATGTTTGGTACCAACGCGCAAAAAAGCTCAGGCCAAGGCCGTAGTCGATGGCTGCGTGGTCATCTTACCTCGCGCAATCAACCGTTTTTCATGCGCAAAGCTCTCGAAGTTCGAGTCCGTGATTGGTGCGCTGAAAAGAAATCCTTGCCCACGAGCGCACCCGTGGGCGACAAGGAAGTCGCGCTGCGCCTCGGTTTCCACGCCCTCCGCAATGATGTCGAAGTTGAGCGCACCGGCCATCGCAATCACGGCCAATGTCAGCGCTTCATATTCCGCATCGCTTCCGATTTCCTGAACAAAGGCTTTATCAATTTTGAGTCGGTCCACGCTGAATCGCTTCAGATAGCTCAGGCTCGAATAACCGGTACCAAAATCGTCGATGGCGATTCGAATGCCGAGCGCTCGCAATTCACGCAGCGTGCGCGCTACGTCGTCGACATTACGCATCAGCGCACCTTCGGTAACTTCGAGCTCAAGCATTGTCGCGGGTAGCCCGGTTACATCGAGTGCGTTTCGCACCGTTTCAACCAGGTTAGAACGCTCCATTTGAACCGGCGAAACGTTCACTGACATCCGAACGCAATCCACGCCTACGTTGAGCCATGCTCGGGCCTGCGCACAGGCCGCGTGAAGCACCCATTCTCCGATTTGAATGATAAGGCCGCTCTCTTCGGCAAGGGGGATGAACACCGCCGGTGAGATAGCACCCAGCTCGTCATCCGTCCACCGTGCAAGCGCCTCAGCACCGCAAAGTCGCCCGGTCGCCATATCAATCTGAGGCTGATAAGCGACGCCTAACGAACCTGTTTTTACCGCTCGGCGAAGCTTCGTAGAAAGCTTAAGCTTGTCGGCGGCGGCCCTGTTGAGCTCAGGACGATAATATTGGTAACCATTCCGACCGTTGTCTTTGGCCAAATACATGGCGGCATCTGCATTCCGAATGAGGGTGTCCGCATCGATGCCGTCGTGTGGGAAGGTGCTGACGCCGACGCTGACCTCAACGTACAAATCTTGCTGCGCCACAAGGAGAGGCTCCGTCATCGAAGCGATTATTCTCTTGACCATTGGTACAAGCTGCAGCGCATCGGAATGCTCCGCAACGACCATGAACTCGTCGCCGCCGTAACGTGCAACGAGGTCAGATTCCCCAACGACTTGAACAAGACGCTTGGCCATTTGCGCTAGCAGCGCATCGCCGACGCGGTGTCCAAGCGAGTCGTTGACCTCCTTGAAGCGGTCTAGGTCCAGAAATAGAACCGAGACCTCCGTGCCGGATTCGCCAGCCCGTGCAATCGCATCGTGCAAGCGTTCGTCGAGCGCGGCCCGATTCGGCAAGCCGGTAAGCGCATCGTATCTAGCTTGGTATTGAAGTTCGGACTGGTAATTGACAAGCGCGGAGACGTCGCTCATCACCCCAACATGGTGGGTCACGTCCCCGGTCACATCTCGAACGGGTGCAACCAAGATGTTGTTCCAGAATTTATTACCCGTTTTATTGTTGCATAACAGAGTGACGTTGGCCTCCGTTTTACCATCTAGCGCGGCCTTCACCGGTCCCCATTTCTCCGGCTCACCAGCAATGCCAAACAGTTCGTCGCATCCTTTCCCGACGACTTCGTCGTTTCTGTAGCCAGTTATCCGTTCAAATGCCGCATTAGCGTAAAGGACCACGTGCGAACCGGCTTGTGGCTCGGTGATAAGAATGCCATTCACGCTCGCGTCAAGGGCTCGGCCCTGAAGGCGGAGCGTCAGTTCGGCCCCACGACGTGCCGTGATGTTTTCATACGCTGTCAGCACACCGACGACAACGCCGTCCGGGTCAAGCAACGGCAATTTCGTCTCCGAAATCCATTCTTGCGAACCATCCACCGCCGTCGTTTCACGCTCGCGGTGCTTTATAGCAAGCAATCCTGCCATAACCATCGAGTCTTCTGCTTGGACGACACCCGGGTCACTTCCCCAGTGCAAGTCCTCGTCCGTCAAGCCGGCCAAGTCCGTGCGCGACTTGAGTCCCGCGTCACGTGCGAATACTTCGTTGCCTCCTCCGTAGCGGTGCTGCGAATCCTTCCACGCTATACCTTGCGGAATATGGTCAAGAACGTACTCAAGCGTCTGCTTCGAGCGAAAGAGTTCGTGGCGAGCGTTGTCGGCAATTAGAAGCGCATCCCGGAGCCGGCGCGAGCTGTGTGCGAGCCGAAAGAGCAACGCTAAAAGAATCAGACCTGCGGAAAGCGCGGAACCAAGGAGGATATTGGACGTTCGTTGACTATCTAAGGACGTATGTGTCACCGCTTTTTCAGCTACGGCATCATTATCAACGCGGATTTCAATAAGTTTTGCTAATACACTATAGAAGAAGGCATCGAGCTCGGCCAGACCGGTGTCGTTCAGCTTCACGCTTGCGGGCCGTTGCGCCACGGCTTTCGCAATGGCCGTGCTGCGCTGCGACAACTGATGCACCATGCGGTCAAGTTCGTCTAGGCGAAAAACACATCCAACACGACCGTTGCACGCAACACGTGCGTTTTCCTTCAATTCAACTATTTGATTGAGCGGAAAAACATAGGGTGCTCGTTCATAAAACGGTATGGTCCCTATGTTGGTATACAGCTCAGAATGTTCATCCAAAAGGAGCTGTTGAAGCTCATCCAGATTGTGTTTCACGTCGCTCGATGCTTGTACAGCAGCGAGAACGTTGGTCTCCTCGCGCGTCTGCTGTATGGCCAAGACGGTATTCAGGGCAATCGCTGAGAGGATAAAAATAACGGCGATAAGAGTCACTGCGCCCATCTTGCGGGGCAAAGCACTTTTGTACCTCCCCAGGCTTGGTTTCTTGTTCGGTCCGGCATCTACCGCGCTTGTCGCGGGAGCATCTGTATGCTTCACTACTTCCACCTATCGCAAAGTCGGTCATCCGCTTTAACGGACGAACCAACTCTTTCTTGAGTACATAACGAGTATTTAGGCGGCACGGCTTGTCTAGCGGTAGGGCGTCTCTTCATCGCTGTCGGGCGGTTCACTCAACGCACGCGCTTGTTCATGAGCAGTCATGGATTGAAGCGGCAGCGTAATAAATACGCTTATGCGACGGAGAATCTGCAAGTAGACCTGTTCAAATGCTATTTTTTGCGCATCTTCAGTCAGGAAGTCGACCAGCGGGTCCGGGAACGTCCATTGGGAAAATATGGGCGCCCCGGGAAACACGGGAGCATTTATTCCTACAGCCTCGTCGCTCAATGCAATGATTGCGTCCATGCTAGGCGACGACTTGCTGGAAAACTCTATCCAGCTTTTTGGGCGCAATACTTCCAGATTCGAGATGGTTGACTTAAGTCGCTCGAGAGTCAGCCTGTGGATTTTCAACGCAGGCATAACACCCGCACTGAAAGCGTTGAATCGGTCGCCGGCAAGTTCGCGCAATAGCGCCTCCGCCATGACGCTGCGCGCGGCATTCGCGCGGCAAAGAAACAAAACATTTAGCTTGTCGCGCATAGTGCTGTCCGAAAGACTGAGGGCCTTATATTGCAAAAATATTACAAGACGAATTTTTCAATGCGATGACAGCGGCGCAGTGAATTGCTTTAGAGCATTCGCCTTCCTGCAGATTTTGAGGAATGGGTGTGACGCGCGGATAAACCGAATCATGTCGTGAAGAAAATACGAGATACAGCCCCTCCTTTTAACGTGCTGGCAACAGAGCGGTCGCAGCATCGCCGAATTGGGAATGCAACGCGCGCGTGAAGCTGTATGAACAAAGTCGTTGGCGAAAGAAGCCGTGCGTGTGGCGGGCGCTCTCGCGCTTTCTTTTTCATAGTCACGATTGATTGGATTTCCACGGCTGGTTCGCTTTTACTGCGTTTCTGCATCCCAGTTGAGGCGACTTTGTGACGACCACTATCTCGGACAACAACGAACTCATTTGCTCAATCGCATCTGAGACAAACACACCGCCAGAGGTCGTTGGAAAGTTGTATGCGGACGCGCTTGCAGAATTTGCCGAGGGTGCGATTGTCCACGACTTTGTGCCGCTCTTCGCTGCTAAGCGCGTTCGCTCCAGGCTAAAAGAGGCGCAACTGCATTGACTTCTCAACACTGAAAAACGCCGCGCACAAGATAAAGATTAAAACGGGGCAGGGTGCGTTATATCTCGAAATTCACGCGTGCGATGTAAGTGATTCTCATCAAGTTTCGCTGTTGAAGTTTCGGTTTAACCAATGTGTGGCCGGCATTAAAGTCGAATCCAGAGGTGCCGGCACAGCATGGGCCACGCGTCAGCACGACTGGCCGCGAGTATCGACAGCCGCGTGTTTTCTCACCGGCCTTAGACTGAGAGTCTCTCGCCTGTATCGCTTCGACGCGAAGTCTCCGGACACCCTCTACGTCTATTTAGAAGCTCAGCCAGAGCCCATGCAAAACTGCGATTGCGCAGGCTTCAGAGAGGAAATTGTCCAATTCTGCTGTGTTTGGTCGCGTTCGGATGTCACCCCTGTGCAAAGCCGCAGCGTCTCGCGGCGAAATTTAGCAGTCCAATCCAGCATGCTTAAAAACCCCCGCTGTCACGCGTTGGAATAGGTTCTTTGCATCAAGCTTGAAAGCAAAACAACCTATGTCACTGGAATCTGGCATTTCAACTCCCGCGCCTGTCGGCGTTGTAGAGGCCGGCTCCTTGGGAGATTGCAGCTAACTCATCCAGTGAATCGCGACTTCTAGTGATTCGCTCGGTGCGATAAGCTTCTACCGCCGCAGCCCGGATTCGTCGTTTCCCGTCTTCTGTTCTCACCACTACGCCTAGCTGGCCCGAGTCCGCCAGCGCGACGACATATGGACGAGAGACGTTTAAAATTTTGGCGACGTCGTCGACGGACAACGTCCGGTCATCCGGAACCAAAGGGCCGGAGGCATCGAAATCAGTTGGCATTGCACTTCTCCAAACCCTAGAGTCAGCGTCCATTGTGCTGCAAAACGAAGAAACCAAGGTCTCGAATGTCAAAGCGGGAGACTGTCGAACGTGGAATTACGGGGCAGCCGAAATCTGGCAAACCCGCATTAAGCTGTGCGGACTAGTGAAGCCTGAGCCGGCGGCGATAGTCAAATGAGCCTCGAGTGTCGGCTCGTCCGATTCGTAAGCGTCATCTTCGAGAGCTTCCCCAGAGGTACGCCCGTTTCCCCATTGCCTGTCAATCAACTCCAGAAGTCGGCGCTGCCTGTTCGGCGCGAAACCTTCAAACGAGTCGCCGCGCGGCAGCGCTGGTTTGAGGAAATGGGAGCGCAGGTATTTGTCCAGTCGTTCTGCAGCAATCGGTGGTGTTGTTGAGTTTTCCTCTTCAAGTTTAGGTAGATACTCAGAGGGAGCAACACTTTCAATAATGCGGTCGTCGCGTAATACAAAAGCGGCTACAAGGCTCGCTTGCTTTGCCAAATCTACTGGCGAGGACCGAGTTATGACGATGTAGCGCGACAAGCATACTGACGACCGCGAATGTGAGAAGGCAACGTTCAGACGCCGGCGGATGAATCGCCCGTCCGTTCACTGCTGGCGAGCGACTCGGCATCCAAGGGTGACCCTCGAGATAGGTGGCTATCGCGCTTGCCATCGGACCGGCAAGACTCAGTCACGTTCACCGCGCCAGTCTTTGCGTCCGCCATCGTGGTCCTGGTGTCCGTCGCGTTGGCGCCAACCACCGCCGTCGCCGTCCCAGTGACGGTCCCGGTCGTGCCCACCGCGATACCCGTCCCCGTCGCCATAACCGCCATATATATGTTCACGCGGGGGACCGTAATATGCCTGCTGCGGAGGCTGGTAGTAGACAGGCGGCGGTGGCGCATAATATACCGGGGGCGGTGGCGCGTAATACACGGGCGGCGGAGCGTAGATGGGTCCAGGTCCGCCAAAGTAGACGCCTATATCTGCGCCTGCCAGAGCTAAACCCGGAAGACTGAGCGCGACGCATGCTAGAGCAGACGCGAGGTATTTATGTTGCACGGCCAGGCTCCTTCAAGGTTGGAAACAACAAGCCCCACGCGGTCAAAGTCTGAACGCCAAAACTCGCACCTCAGACCGCTATTCACGGAATTGGAGGCTTTGATAGTTAACGCAGTGCGAGAGCGGCGGTGGACTGCGCTATGAACGTCGTTGTAAGCGAGTGTTAGCTCGACCTCCGTCCACCGCCGTTGAACCGCGCGAATTGGGCGCTGTTCCGGACTTGCGGAAGCCGAACGGCTGACGTAGTTGGTTTCCTACGTGGCCCCGTTCGGACACGGCGACAATTCGGTTTGCTGCGAGGCTGACTTGAGTCATATTTATTCTGCCGCTGAAGCATGCGTCTTGAACAAGGGCAGCCTTGGGCGATTGCGAAGGCTCAATTCAAAAGAGCCTCTACCAAACATGGCTTTTGTATGTCGACCAGACTCTGTAACGGACGTAGATGTTGAAAGACATATCTAGCAAAAGGGTTTTTAATTTCCAAGCCGGTCGTTTTAGGTAGCGTGCAGTATGGTCGACGGCATCGCCGAGCGGATTTAAAATGCTGATAGCAGGGTGGTGCGCAAGCCCACGTATGCCAACGCCTCAGAAAGTCTTACAATGAGCGTGCTCACCATGCGAAGCACGTCAAGACGCGCGCGGCAAGGCCGGGATATGGATATGTCTAGTGGGCCACGTTATGAACGAACTGACCTCGCCATGCCAATGCTTTCGCTCACGCTTTTCGTCGACATTTCCGTGGACGTCGCCTTCAGGCGAATCTGTGTCGCGTCAAAGCCGGGCGCTAATGTTATATGGACAGGAAAGCTGCGCCGGACGAAGTATTCCGGCCGCGTTGCAGGTGCCTCGACCAATTTCTCGGCGCTCGCAATTATCTAACGCATTCATTCACCCGGCAACGTCACAGTCTCGGCAAGCGCGCATCTTCAGCTCGAATTGCGGCTGACGTTCCAATGGCTCCGACGTCGCTATGACGTGAGCAATTCTTCGAGCCGGTCGAATTCAACCGGCTTAAGCGCATACCCGTTGAAATCTCCGAGACTGAGTGTATCTTCAAGGCCGACGTGCCCCGTTATAGCAATTATCTGCGATTGCTTCGACAGTCCATCGTGGCGAATGCCTGCGCAAACCTTCCTGCCGTCAGATTCCCCGAGGTGGATGTCGAGGAGTATCAGGTCGAATGTCGAATTACGTGCAGTTTCCAGCGCTGTTGCGCCATCGTAAGCGGTGGCAACTTGGTGCCCCATCGCCTCAGCGAGCGCGGCTAGGCTGTCGGCAGACCCCCTATCGTTGTCGACAAATAGAACTTTCAAAATTCGCTCTCCAAGGTTGGTACTTCCTCGTGATAATGCTCACTCGTTTTCGTCCGTTTGATGCGTGAGGACATACTGCTGGACTAAAATCAAATAAAACGTAGGGCACTTATCATATCGTGATAAGTGCGATGCGTGCGCTAGTTCCAAGTTGCTCGCTTGTCGAGCGCTCACGTTGTTAGATGCTATTGGTCGCATCCACCAATTCCGGTTCGGCCGCGTTGTCAGGCTGCTTCGCCGTTACATTGGCGGCAGCCTCTTGTGCGCCGGCGCATCTCGGCCGCGCCCTTTCTAACGCCGGCATTGCAGCCTTTTAACTGTGACCTTTTTTACCTCGAGCTAACTTCGCTGCGGTCGCCTCTTCGAAGGGAATGTTTTCTTCCCAGTTCCTTTTGTCGACGCGACCGCATTATTGGCGAGAGTACCGCTTGTGCGACTTGAATCGTTCCCAGCGCTGGTTTCGCGGTATCGAGCTTGCCGCTACTAGGAACTTGCTTCGGTCGCGAACGCTCGCGAGCCACGCCATTGCTGGCCCGCGTCCGCACCAACTTGCGCGCTTTGCAGGCGGCTCCTCCTCGCATCACTTCCATCGCCTCGACATGTCCAAGGCGGTGGTTCGTTCTCTTGCATGTCCAGTTGCATCCCGAGTTGCTCGACACGGATTCGAGTGACCCTCCGACGTTCTAGTAGTTTTCGGTGATGTAGGCCGAAACTGCCGCGTCGCGTCGCACTGCCACGCAAGACGTCGTTAAATGTTTATCTGGCCACCCATCTCTACAACACGGTTTGGCGGCAGGCTGTAGTACTCGGCGGCTTGCGCCGAATTGCGGCCGAGAAACGCGAATAGCTTTTCGCGCCAAAGCGCCATGACCTTGCTTTCGCCGGTCGCGCGAATGGTGTCGCGAGCCAAAAAGAAAGACGTATCGCCGACGTCGTAAGTCCAGCCGGGTATCCGTTTTTCGACCAGCGACAAGAGGGCCGGGACGTCCGGAATTTCCATGAAGCCGTGGCGTACCGTGACGGCATAACATCCGTCGCCAAGGTCCTCCACTACCGCCTTGTCGGCCTCTTTCACGTAAGGTACATTATCCGTGGTACCAGCCAGGAAAATATTGGTCTGATGCAGCACGCGATTATGCTTCAGGTTGTGCATGAACGCGGTTGGGGTCATGCCGGCTACACCGCCTGGGAAGACGGCGGTGCCTTCAACGCGTGCAGGCGGGTGACTACTTCTGCATAAGGAATGGATGATGTCTTTGAGCGGCAGATTCTCGGCCTTCATCCGCTCAATGAGCGTCTCACGGCCGCGATGCCAGGTCGTCATCACCGTGAATAACGCAGCTCCCGCTAACAGAGGGAACCACCCGCCATCCAGCACCTTGCTTACGTTACTCGATACAAAAACCGCGTCGACGATGGCAAGCGGGCCTATCACTAGAGCTGTCGTCAATGGCTTCCAGTGCCACAAGCAATGGGTGATGAAATACATGAGCAGCGTCGTCAGAAGCATTGTCGATGCCACCGCGATGCCATACGCAGATGCCAAGTTATCGGACGATTTGAAGAACACCACCAAGAACACGACAGCTGCGAACAGTGAGAGGTTAATGAATGGGACATAGACCTGTCCAATTTCATGTGTCGATGTATGGACGATTGGAATGCGGGGCAGAAAGCCGAGCTGCACGGCTTGCTTGGTCATCGAAAACGCCCCGGAGATGACCGCTTGGGACGCGATGATGGTCGCAGCCGTTGCCAAAATGACAAGCGGCACGAGTGCCCAGTCGGGCGCCGACCCAAAGAACGGTTGTTGCACCGCCTTCGGGTTCGAAAGCACGAGCGCCGCTTGACCAAAGTAATTCATCACGAGACTCGGCCACACGAGGAACACCCAAGCCAGTCGAATCGGCTTTTTACCAAAGTGGCCCATGTCAGCGTACAGGGCCTCGCCACCCGTAAGCGCCAGGAAAACAGAACCGAGTACAACAAACGCAGTGCCGGGATTATGGGCAACAAAGTTCATCGCATAGGTAGGAGAAGCCGCCATGAGGATGGTTGGATGCTGAGCAATATGAAGCACGCCAAGCGCAGCGAGGGTGATGAACCAGACCACCATAACGGAACCGAACACTTTCCCTACCGCGCCAGTGCCGCGCTTCTGAATGGCGAACAAGCCAGTGAGGATGACGAGGGAGATAGGGACAATCCAACGAGTCAGGTTCGCGTCGATGAGCGTCACGCCTTCCACTGCCGAGATGACCGAGATTGCCGGCGTAATCATGGAGTCACCGTAAAACATGGCGGCGCCGAATACGCCCAGCGTCAGCAGGACGTTGCGCAATTTTGCTGGTGCCACGCCAGATGCGAGCGCCGTGAGAGCAAGAATGCCGCCTTCCCGGTCGTTGTCCGCGCGCATCACGAAACTTACGTATTTGAGCGTAACCACGATGACAATCGACCACAAAATCAGCGATACGATGCCAAAGACGTTAGGCTGGGTAACACCGCCGGCTGCCTTCAGGCACTCCCTGAGCGTGTAAAGCGGACTTGTTCCGATGTCTCCAAAGACTACGCCAACGGCACCGAGAACCAACCCGGGCGCTGCTTCAACCGTCTTACCAGGAGTGTTTGCAACTGATACTGACATATGGCTTTCGTCCCGTTGATGGTCGTAACTGCTCTGCGAGGAGGCGCTTAGGCTACTCGATTCCTGTAGAACGGGCCAACGAAATCGGTCGCGACTTTGGGACGCGAATCGTGGAGTTACTGCCGCCTAGGGCACCCCTAACTTGATGGCCGTCCGTTCGTCCAGGACGCTCGACGACTCCTGTAAAGAAAGGACGCACTCATGGGAAAGAATCTCTCTCAGGCGACTGAGTGCGCTGGGGCGCAGCGACGGCGGCCTGGGAATCGGTTTGGCTGTCGTGCAGCATATCGTCGCGCTGCACGGTGGAGTGGACGAGGTGTGCAGTGCTGGCACGGGGCGTGGCACAGGTCAATATCCGCTTGCCGGCCGTCGCCGTTTACCCATGAAGACGGTGTTGTCTTGTAGGCCGGTGAGAGCAGATGCTACATGCGACTGATGGGAGAAGCTATGCCCATCCGGGAGCCGGAATTGGACCTGCGGGCTTGCACGCGCACGTTTTTATAGCGCCTGCCACATTTGACGCGGCGAATTACTTGCAAGCCCGATGGCGAAGCTGCTGACGGCTGCAACAAAAAGCAGGCTTTGTTGCCCAACAGCGGCAACCTTGACATCCCACGCCGGGGCTAGGTTTTGTTCTTGGCCACACCTGTCACAACGACGTGTTTTCGCGAACGAGCGTTCAACATATGACGTTTGACTTGAAGCTTAATTGCCGTAGACTGAATTGCTACACCGCACAATTCAACATCACCCGCAACCGTCAGCGCGGCAATTTTGAGCCGTTTCGGCGGCTGCTTTTATGGGACAGCCATGAACGCAACGAGTTTTCAGCAACTCATCCCAGGTCAAGCGACGAACTTCAGCAACTTGTTCGAGCTTTCAAATACTTCTTCCAGCGTCCTCGAGAGGCTCTTTAAGTTAAACATGCAGGTGCTAAAGACCGCGCTTGCTGAGAATCAAGTTATCTGGGAGACCGCACTCGCGTCAAAAAGTCCGCAGGAGCTGATAGCGCTTTCGGCGAACACAGCCAAGGCATCGGCCGAGAAAGCGGCGATTTACGGTCGACAGGTGCAGGAAATATTCTCTGGTGCGCAAAGCGAAGCGACTGCCGCTGTTGTGTCAAAGCTTGAACGGGCGCAACGCGACGGCCAACGGGTGGCAGACAAGTTGAGCACTGAATCGACTGTCATTATTGCTACGACGTAGAAGGGGAACGGCGCCGATGAATCTGGATAGGTGAGCCGCGCCGGCGGCCGATTTAATCGACGAGCGCGCAGAAAAAATCCTTCAATAGATGTAAGCGTCGCTCGCTTCTACCTGTCGAACCTCCGGTATGCCGCAATGCAGTGTCGAAACCACACGGGTAAGACCTATCCCCGCGCCAGCAATAGCATGGCCCAAATTTTTCATTCCGGATTCACCCATGGCTTTCTGCAACGAGCGTTTCGAGCTCGTCCAAGTCAAATGGCTTTGCCAAGATTTTCACCCCGGCGTGCTTCGCACGGTCAATCTCGTCGGCATATCCCGTCATGAGCGCTATCTTCCGTGCTGGCCAAGTGCTGCGTACGTGCTCAGCAAGGTCGATGCCGTTCATCGTTCCAGGCATCTGAATGTCAGACAAGATGAGGTCAAACGTCATCCCGCCGTTCAAAATCGTAGCGGCGTTGTCGGCAGTTACTTCATGCCTGACGATGCATCCAAGCATCTCGAGGACCGCCGAAACGCCAGCTGCCACTTCAACATTGTCTTCTACCAAGAGTACGGATGTTTCGCCCACAATCTTCAAGGTATCGGGGACATGAACGGTTGGTTGGGCCGTCGATTTTACGTGATGGCGCGGCAGGTACAATCTAACGGTAGTTCCTTTTCCGGCGCGGCTCTCAATACGTGCGGCGCCACCTGCCTGCTCAGTAGCAGCAAGAACTTGCGCTAATCTGAGGCCAGTGCTCGCTGTTTGCGCTTTGGTGGTGAAAAGCGGCTCAAACGCTCGCCGAAGAACGTCGGCGTTCATTCCATCGCCGTTATCGGAACAGAATAATGCGACGTATTCTCCGCTCAAGGACAGACTGTCGGTGGCGGAGAGCTGCAAATTCTGGCATCGAACAATAAAGCGTCCGCCGTTAGGCATGGCATCTTTTGCGTTCACTGCAATGTTGACGATGGCCGAGTCTAATTCGGTCTTATCGACGCAGACTTTCCAAATGTCATGAGGAACCGTGAGGGTCAACTGGACGCGCCCGCCCAGCGCGGTTGCGATGAGATTCTGTACAGCCGGTAACCATGTCGAGAGGTCCACGGTTTCAAGCTTGAGTGGCTGCTTCCGAGTCACACTCATGAGTCGCCGAGCAAGAGGTTCTGCGCCCAGCGCAGCTCGTTGCACAGCACGAACCTCTCTTTCCACATGAGTGAACCGCTTGCTTGCGGCCAAGGCGACATTTGTTGACACGACCATAAGCAGATTGTTGAAATCGTGGGCGATACCTGCAAACAAATTTCCGAGCGCGCCCATCCGCTGTAGCTGGCGCGACGAAGCTTCGGCCTGTTCTCGCCTGACGGCCTCGGCCTGCCAACTGTTCCAAGCCTTCTTTTCGGCTTCCAGTCGACGCAGCGAGAACCCCACGAGCAGCCAAATGCCTAAACAGGGCAGCGCCGTCAGGAGAAGGATAAAGGTAAAATGCTCACGCCATTGGGACGTTATCGCGTGCGTCTCGTAGCCACTGGCAACATAAAGAGGGTAGTCGCCGACGCGCCGGAATGCGACGACCCGCTCCAAGCCATCGACGGACGACACTACCTGTAACTGACCAAATGGCGCATTGTGTTGCAGAGCCGTCGCGAAAGCCGAATTCGATGCCGTGCCTAGCGGTGTCGGCTTCGTATCGGGGTATTGGACTAAAACCCCGCCATCTTGTCGATAAAGTGCGATGTTGACCGATGCGTCGTCATTCGCAAGTTCGTTGTAGAAACTTTGGAAGTACTCCCTTTTCAGTGCGATTGACACCAGGCCGAGAAACGTTCCGTCATAGCTTGAGCGTCCCATGTTGGTCGTGAACACGTCGGTTTGCGAAATTTTGCCGAGCACAGGCAGCAAAAAGTATGGCTCGGGCCTGATGTTCCGCGCTGCGACGAAATCCTCTCTGTCCTCAATCGAAACGGAAGGTACAGGATAGTGTTTGCTGCTCGCAAGAAGCGCTCCGTTTTTCCCAATAACTGAAATCGCGGCGACTTGAGCGAACGCACCCCCTATTGTTTCAAGCCGACGATGGATAACATCTTCGCTATCCTTAAGTGTCATGTCATCGCCTTCTCCCAGCAGCTCTACTATCCGCGCCCCCATCTCGCGATTTAGGTCTACGACTTTCAAAGCCTGCTCGTCGGCAACACGGGAATTTCGGTCAACCAAATCGTTCGCGTCCGCAAAGCGACGGTGGTAATCGTAGTAGCCGTACGAAGTCACCAGGACCAAAGGGACCACGGTCGATATTGCGAGCGCGGCATACAGAATTCGGCGAGTAGCCAAGAAGCTACGTGAAGGCAGCATTAAGCCTTCTTCTTTATGTGGAACTAGCAAGCCATCTCCGCAATTCAGTGGGTGAAATTGAAAGAGTTGCGTGTCCCAAGCTTACGGTTTAATTCTTATAAGCACTTAGCATATTCCCGTTCATGGCCGAAGCAATATAACAGGCCGGCGGTTCACTTCTTCCGCGATTTTGATGACATTCAGCAAAGCATTTATGCGTTCACGGGGTAGTAGTCCCCAATAAGGTTCCACCGGGACATGGCAGTTCAGCTCTAGCGTTTGTGGGTGTTGTAGAGGCCGATTCCTTGGGAAAGAGCAGCGAGCTCATCCAGCGCATTGCGGCTTCGAGTGGTTTGCTCGGTGCGATAAGCTTCGACCGCCGCGACTGGGATTCGTCGTTTCCCGTCTTCTGCTCTCGCCACTACGCCTAGTTGACCGGAATCGACCAGCATGACGACGTACGGACAAGAGACGTTCAAAATTTCGGCAATTCCCTCGGTGGATAGCATCCCGCCATGCGTAGCAGCAGCATCGAAACAGTCGGCATTTCGCTTCTCCTTACTTTGAGGTTGTACCGCTATTGTGATGCATAACGAACTACGTTGGGCTTCGAGGCGGAACTGCCAGCGACAGGGGTAGCGTGCCACGAGAGGGGATGGTTGCAGCCGATGCAATTGACATCGTGCGTGTTCGTCTCCACTCAAACGAGGGCCATAAAGCTCGTCAAACTGCGATTATTTACTTTTACAAAAACTTCTTCACCGGCGACACTCTGGCTTGCATTGGGACGGGCTGTTCGGTTGCCGGGTTGGGCGTTGTGGCTTGCACTCCCGGTTGTGCTCGTTAGCGGCTGTTATGTTCGCTGTCTGCGAAAACTACGCGAACTTCGCTTGGCGTAGCTGTGGAAATTGTTCGTAATGGTCTGAGCTTAAGCTCGCCTTGGCCGGAAGAAGCTTACGGGGCGAGCCCAAGTAATCGCCGAGAGCCGCATTAGGCGCGACTTGAAGCTAAATACGGAGTCGACGTAGGCTGCTATTCACATTGCACGAGTTGACGTTTCGTGCATCGTTACGCAAGATGTCGTAAAAATTCCTGCCCTCTTTCCAGCCTTGCAGCCCTTAGAAAACTCCAGATGGGCGCTCATTACTGCTTTAGCTCCGAGCAGTTCGAAGCGCTTACAGGACGTGGGGCGAGTGTATCCGCCAGCCGGGCCGCGCTTCATCGTCTTCACTCACAGGGCTTCATCAAGCCGCTGGCTCGCGGTGCCGGCTTCTGGCTCATTGTGCCGCCGGAGCACCTCGACCGGGGAGCACCGCCCGTGCTGTGGTGGTTGCACGATTATCTGGTACAAAAGGAAGACGCCTATCAACTGGGCCTTCTCTCCGCTGCGCAAGCTCACGGTTCCTCCCATTTCGCCGTTCTCGAAACTCAGGTGTTCGTGCCCGCGCCTCGCCGGGTCTTGCACGTGGGGCCCTTCCGGCTGCGGTTCTTCTCCAAACAGGCGGTCGCTCAGGCCCCGACCGTGACGCTGTCGACGGAAAAGACCCGTGTTCGGGTAAGCTCCGTTGCGACGACCCTTATAGACCTGCTTCGGCACGCCCCGGCTATTGGCGGCATCGAACGCGCCGCCCTTATTCTTCAAGACTTGGCTCCAAAGCTCGCGTCTGACGATATAAGCCAATCGCTCGAGGCCGCAAGTGATGTCGCCGCCGCTCAAAGATTTGGTTACCTTCTCGACCTTTACGGCCACAGCAAGCCCGCGAGTCGTGTTGAAAAGTGGCTGAACCCCCACAGGATGCAGCGCACGCGGCTGGACACCTCCAGCCCGGCGACCGATTGTCAGCTTTCGCAACGCTGGAACGTAATGCTTAATACCAATCTGGAGAGTATCGCTTGATTTCCTTGCAGGATTTGATTGGCTGGCGGGCACATGCCTTGTCGCCCAGCGATGACTGGGTAGAGCAGGCTACCTTTTGTCCCAATCGGTAGCGGCTATGTTTCGGGAAATTTTCAGACGCAGCACGTCGCTGTAAGGGACGGTATTGTGTACGACGAACGCTGGCCTCGCAAAACAACGGTGTACTCATCTTGAGTCTCGTTACGCATCAAGAAGCGTTTTTGCGAATGACGGGTCTTGTTCAGGAGGCCGCCAGCTTGGTGGCACAATCATCAACCTTGCCGTACCGGAGATAAAACGATATGCCGCCAGAAAACCAATTCGACCTGGAAATCGCCCTTCGTAAAATCCACGAACTCGCCTCGGCGGAGGGAGACTTGGGTTATGCGTACTGGTACCAAGTCGGACAGTTGCTAAATCGAGCGGCTAGCATGCAATCGGAAATAGACGCGCTCAGCAAAGACCTAGAGCAGTGTCGTGCGATGCTCCTCACGAAGGATTGAAACGGGAAAGAGTCTCGAGTGTAGGCCTCGAAGCGTCCGAGCTACCGCATGTGTTTGATATGTATCGACAGACGGCTTCGAGCAATGGACGCGCCGAGGGCGGCCTAGGAATTGGATTGGCCGTCGCAAAACGTGTGCTTGAACTCCATGGGGGGACCATCCACATTAAAAGCGACGGACACAACTGCGGTACAACGGTGGAACTACGCCTGCCCATCCTCGTATCAAGTCCCGAAGGCGTTCCGTGCCATGAGGCTGTCAGCACCAGGCTAATCAAAGTGTTACTCGTTGACGACAACCAAGATGCTCATGACGCAGTTGGCGTGCTCCTAGAGCTACAGGGACGTCACGTTCGTGCCGCCAGTAACGCTGCCGCCGCGCTCTCCATCGCTTCCGAATTTTCGCCGGAAGTTGCACTTATCGACATCGGCATGCCCGGCACCGACGGTTTCCAATTGGCGCGACATTCAGAGCTCGAGCGCTATTCGACGATACCATCCTTGTCGCGCTGACGGGATTCACTGCCGAAGACGAGGTGGCGCGCGGACGTGCTGCGGGCTTTGACCTCCACTTGACCAAGCCATTTTCGATTGCGGAACTCCACCGATTCCTCGCCGAGCACGCAGACTCCGGTTCGAAACGCCTTCCGAGTCAATCTTGCTAGCGCAAGGTGTTTCAGATTCCGGTTTTGCATCATAGTGCGAACCAACTAGCAAGTTATCGTGCTATTCAACTTGCGCGAGTTAGCGATTTGTACAACGTTATGAAAAATGAATAGCGAACAATCCTGTCCTCTTTCCAGCCTTGCAGCACTTAGAAAGCTCCAGATGGGCGCGCATTACTGCTTCAGCACCGAGCGGTTCGAAGCGCTCACGGGACGTGGGACAAGCGTATCAGCCAGCCGGGCTGCGCTTCATCGCCTTCACGCGCAGGGCCTCATCAAGCCGCTGGCTCGCGGCGCCGGCCTCTGGCTCATTGTGCCGCCGGAGCACCTCGACCGGGGAGCGCCGCCCGTGATGTGGTGGTTGCACGATTACCTGATACAGAAGGAAGACGACTATCAACTGGCCCTTCTCTCTGCGGCGCAAGCTCACGGCTCCTCCCATTTCGCCGTTCTCGAAACTCAGGTGTTCGTGCCCGTTCCTCGCCGGGTTCTGCACGTGGGGCGCTTCCGGCTGCGGTTATTTTGCAAACAGTCGGTTGCTCAGGCACCGACAGTGATGCTGTCGACGGAAAAGACCCGTGTTCGTGTGAGCTCCGTTGCGACGACCCTTATAGACCTGCTTCGGCACGCCCTGGCTATTGGTGGCATCGAACGCGCCGCACTCATTCTCCAAGACCTCGCTCCAAAGCTCGCACCTCAAGATATCAGCCAATCGCTCGCGGCCGCAGGTGACATCGCCGGCGCTCAAAGATTCGGTTACCTCCTCGACCTCTATGGCCACAGCAAGCCCGCGAGTCGTGTTGAAGAGTGGCTGAGCCCGCACAGGACGCAGCGCACGCGGTTGGACACATCCAGCCCGGCAGCCGATTGTCCGGTTTCGCAACGCTGGAATGTAGTGCCCAATACGAATCTGGAGAGTATCGATTGATTCCTTTGCAGGACTTGATTGGCTGGCCGCCACGTGCCTTCTCGCCCAGTGTCGACCGGGTAAAGTAGGGCTACCTTTTGTCCAAATCGGTAGCGGCCATCTTTCGGGATATTTTCAGACGCAGCACGTCGCGATAAGGGATGGTTCCTGTGCTGCACAAAACCCGCTCGCGCCAGTCGCTCGATACTCGCAAGACACATCGCCTCTTCCGCTTAACTGAGGGGCCGGAAGGCCACCCGCAAAGCGCTGCAGCGCGTCCTTGTAGTTAGCTAGACGGTCTGCGCCGGTTTTTGAGCGTCAACCTCTGGTTTGCCCTAGCGACGCTTTTTTTCATTGACAGTGATTTTTGAGTTCCGTAGAGTTTGTAGGTAAATCGATTTACCCAACATTTTCTGGCATCGGCGACGCTGCTGGAAGACTTTTAAGGCGAGCACGCCATGTTCGGAACATTCATGGAAAAGCGGCAAGCAAATATGACAGTTGGTTTGTCAGACGAATCGCAATACGAGCATGTGCCTAGACGCTATTACGGGCGCATCGTGTCGTCGGTAGTCGTTGTGGCACTCCTTGCCTGGTTAGCATCAGCATTTGCCCACGGCCAAGTCGAATGGTCCTATGTTGTCCGGTTCTTTACCATTCGGACCATCATGACTGGATTGGTGAACACCATTGTCATGACCGCTTTGGCAATGAGCTTAGGAATACTGATTGGTGTACTGGTAGCGATTGCCCGGCTTTCACCGAATCCCGTGTTACGGACTGTCGCGTCTGGGTATGTTTGGTTTTTTCGCGGCACGCCAGTTCTCTTGCAATTGCTGCTTTGGTTCAACCTCGGACTCATCTTTCCGACGCTCGGAATACCGGGGCTATTCCAGGTACCAACAGTTGACGTCATGACGCCTTTTCTGGCGGCCCTATTAGGATTGGGCATTAACCAGGGCGCCTATACGTCCGAAGTAGTGCGGGCTGGTCTCCTTTCGGTTGACCCCGGTCAATACGAAGCTGCGAAGGCAATCGGGATGCCAAGTCTGCAGGCGCTGCGCCGAATCATTCTCCCTCAGTCCATGCGAGTTATCGTGCCGCCAATCGGAAACGAACTCATTGGGATGGTCAAACTTACGTCTTTGGCAAGCGTCGTGCAGTACGCGGAAATGGTGCACAGCGCTGAAAACATCTACTACGCAAATCAACGAGTCATCGAATTGCTGATTGTGGCCGGCATTTGGTATCTCGTGGTGGTGACAATCCTCTCGGCTGTCCAAGCGCGTGTCGAGCGTCGCTTCGCTCGCGGAGCCGGACGCGCCCCGGCCAAACAGTAAAGGGGAGAAATTATGTCGTCCATTATTAAAGCAGTTGATATTCATAAGTCGTTCGGGAGTACTGAGGTTCTCAAGGGTATCGACTTGGAGATGGCCGAAGGCGAAGTCCTTTGTATCATTGGTCCTTCAGGGTCCGGAAAGAGCACCTTTCTACGGTGTATCAATCAACTCGAAACCATAAACAACGGCGCGTTGTGGGTATGCGGCGAACTCCTGGGTTACCGACGGGTCGAGCGCAAGCTCTATCAACTTTCAGAGAAGCAGGTGGCCCGTCAACGCCTCACGACAGGAATGGTCTTTCAGCGCTTCAATCTCTTCCCACATAAGACGGTCCTCGAAAATGTCGTCGAGGGTCCGGTACAAGTGTTAAAGCGCGATAAAAGCAGCGCCACCCGCGAAGCACGGGACCTCTTGGAGCGGGTTGGGCTTGCTCACAAATGCGACGCGTTTCCCGTCGAGCTTTCGGGAGGGCAGCAGCAACGCGTGGCGATAGCTAGAGCGTTGGCAATGAAGCCGAAATTGATGTTGTTCGATGAACCCACGTCCGCGCTTGACCCAGAGCTGGTGGGAGAGGTTCTTTCCGTTATGCGAGACCTCGCTAAGACGGGAATGACGATGATTGTCGTCACACACGAGCTTGGATTCGCTCGCGAGGTCGCCAGTCGCGTCCTCTTCATGGACCAAGGCCGGGTTATCGAAAGTGGACCGCCGGACCAAGTGCTGTCTCACCCACAGCACCCGCGCACGCAAGAGTTTATTTCGGCGGTTATTGCTTAGCAGCGACTGCCAACGCCAAGACTGAAGCTAACTAAGCATGGAGTTTCATGATGCATAAGTATGTCTTTCGACCCCTTGCTGCGGCTGCGCTCACTTGTCTTTTGTCAAGCGCAGTTACCGCAACGGCACAAACCACAAAGTCGGCTAGCGGGACGCTAGTCGTGGGAACTGCACCCAAATACCCGCCGTTTGAGAGCAAAGACCCCGAAACAGACAATACGGTCGGTTTCGACGTAGACATCGTTGAGGCGGTGGCCGCGAAGATGGGCTCGAAGGTCGAATGGCAGGATACCAATTTTGACCAACTGCTCAGCTCCATCACGACAAAAAGACTAGATTTGATTGTTGGCGGCATGGCGGACACGCAGGAACGGCAAGCCAGCGTAAGTTTTCTTGACTATCTGCGGCTTGACTCCATCTTTTACACGCTGAAGACGCAAGCATCGAAGTTTCCGAACATGGATGCGTTGTGCGGAAAGAGAGTTGGTACCGCGCGAAGGACAATCTGGCCAGATGCAATCGCGGCTTGGAGCGAGGAGCACTGCGTTAAGCAAGGCAAACCTGCCGTCGTGGTGGTCGGCACCGACGGCTCACCTGACACCCGTCTACAGCTTAACCAGAACCGCATCGATGCTGCAGTTCAGGGTGCGCCAACGCTCCCATATCAAAATAAGCTGGAGGGCAATAAGTACGTCCAGATAGGTACGCCCTTTCTGCCTCAGTTGATGGGTATGGGATTCAGAAAGAATGACGCCGAGTTCGGGACGAAGCTGAAGACAGCCTTCAACGCAATCATTGCCGACGGAACCTACAAAAAGATACTGACCAAGTGGGGGCTGGAGGGCAGCGCTGTCGACGCCGCACGTATCAACGGCAAGCAATAGCCGAGGCCGTTTTTAAAAAAGCTATTTTTGTTCGTTATCCGATAAGGACTACTTATGGCTAGGGCGACTGCGAGGAAGCAATCGACGCGCGCAGCTGCGGCTGCGTTTATCGGGACGATGATTGAATGGTACGACTTTTACCTCTACGCGACCGCTTCAGCGTTGGTATTCGCAGAGCTTTACTTTCCATCTCACGATGTTTTCATAAGCACCATGGCGTCGTTCGCAACGTTCGCTGTCGGATTCTTCGCCCGCCCTTTCGGCGCGATATTGTTCGGGCACATAGGGGACCGAATTGGGCGAAAGAGTGCCTTGATGACGACGCTTATCCTCATGGGCCTGGCAACCATCGGTATCGGTTTGCTCCCCGGTTACGGGAAATGGGGATTGGCGGCGCCTTTGGCGCTCGTCTTGTTGCGCATCTTGCAAGGCATCTCAGCGGGCGGAGAGTGGGGAGGAGCGGTTCTTATGGCTGGCGAGCACGCGCCGGCTGGCCGACGTGTGTTTTATGCGTCGTTTGCTCAACTTGGAAGCCGCGTCGCTCTCATTTTGTCGCTCGTGGCATTCCGGCTCGTCATCTCGATGCCGCACGATGACTTTATCCGGTTCGGCTGGCGCTTGCCCTTCTTGGTCAGCGTCGTCCTGCTCATTGTCGGTGTGCTGATACGGAAAGGTGTCGATGAATCCCCTGAGTTTGAGGAGGAGAAAAACGCGGGCAGGTTGCCTAAGATACCAATTGCAGAGGCATTCCGGGGGTCAAGCAAGTTGATAGCGTTGTGCATTGGTGCAAATACGCTCGGAATCGCATGCTCTTATTTTACGAACACCTTCATGATTACCTATGCGACGCTAACCCTTGGCGTCCATAAGACAATCATTCTCGACTGCCTCTTCGCCGTTGCTATCGTCCAGGCCTTAGTTCAGCCGGTCGCAGCCTGGATTTCAGAAAAAGTCGGCGCTACTCGCTTCCTCCTCCTAGCTTCGTTCTTGGCTGTGCTTTCGCCCTATCCAATGTTTGAACTCGTCAGCAGCGGACAACCGGGTCTCATGTTCCTTGGGATATCCATCGCTGTCGTTTGTATGGCGAGCTTTTACTCAGTCATTGCAGGATTCGTCAGCGGGGTCTTCCCGATAAGGGTGCGTTACACGGCCATTTCCATC
Source organism: Burkholderia sp. PAMC 26561 (assembly GCF_001557535.2). Classification (NCBI taxonomy): domain Bacteria; kingdom Pseudomonadati; phylum Pseudomonadota; class Betaproteobacteria; order Burkholderiales; family Burkholderiaceae; genus Burkholderia; species Burkholderia sp. PAMC 26561. Next base: position 1,614,882 of record NZ_CP014306.1, on the reverse strand, counting down.
TCGTATCAGGTTTGCGGCGCGGTTGCGGGCGGTTTAACCCCGCTCGCCGGGACATGGCTTGCACATGAGGCCGGCGGCAAATGGTGGCCCCTTGCTGTCTTCTACAGCGCCCTGGCCGCGACGTCTTTCGTCTGCGTGTGGGCACTCGGCAAACTTAAGCATCAGAGAGCGGATGCAACGGACCGCTCCTTTTCCGACATGTACAAAGGATTGTGAACCATGAAAATCAACGATGAACGCTTGTGGGACAGTTTGATGAAGATGGCCGAGATTGGCGCCACCCCATTGGGCGGCGTTTGCCGGCTTGCACTCACGGACGAAGAATGTTGTGGCCGCGACCTATTTATCACTTGGTGTCGTGATGCTGGATTGACCGTTCGCATTGATGAAATTGGGAACATTTTCGGCCGGCGTGACGGACGTGATTTGACTGCCAAGGCTGTCCTTGTCGGCAGCCACTTAGACACTCAGCCGAAAGGTGGACGTTTCGATGGAGCGTATGGCGTATTAGCAGCCCTTGAGTTGATACGGACCCTCAACGACGCAGGCGCCGTGACTGACAAGCCCATTGAAATTGTGTCGTGGACCAACGAAGAGGGAGCGCGGTTCACGCCTTCAATGGTTGGCTCGGCGGTCTTCGCCGGAGCAATCGAATTGGGAAAAGCATATGGATTAAAAGATAGCGATGGCGTTTCCATCGAAGACGCGCTCACCCTTTGTGACTACAAGGGCTCGGGCGCACTAACCAAAGACGATGTGGACTCGTATTTCGAAGCTCATATCGAACAGGGTCCAATCCTTGAACGTAACGGCACAGAAATCGGCGTCGTCTCAGGCGGCCAAGCGGTGCGTTGGCTCGACATCAACGTGTCGGGCTTCGCTTCGCATGCAGGAACGACGCCGATGGAAGTCCGCAAAGACGCGATGTTTGCAACCGCAGAGATGGCCTCTTCGCTTGAAAGCATCGCGAAACGATTTGGTCCAAAAGGTCTGGCAACAATCGGTGAAATCTCCATAGCAAACGCGTCCCGAAACACCATCCCGGGGCAGCTCTATTTCAGCGTCGATATCCGTCACCCTGAACCCGCGAAAATCGACGAGATGGAGGAAGCCGTGCGGGAGTCGTTCGAGGCTATAGCTGATTCTCGAGGCGTTATCGTCAAAATCAATACCTATCTGTCGATTCCGGTTACCACGTTTGACCCCGTTTGTGTCGAGCTCGTCCGGACGGCAGCGGCAGACCTCGGCTATTCGCATGAGCCTATTACAAGCGGCGCAGGGCATGACGCCATAAACCTGAGTCGCTGCGTTCCGTCCACTATGGTTTTCATACCGTGCGTTGACGGGCTGTCCCATAACGAAGCCGAGAAAGCGCTGCCGAACGATGTCAGCGCAGGAGCGAACGTACTGCTCCACGCAGTCGCCTCAAGGGCAGGCTATCAAAACCAGGCAGTTGCTTAAGTGAAACGACAGCTTTAGTCGATATAGGCGTTTAGCCAGTCCACGACGCTGTCGCGTTGGACCGTTACAGTTTAAGGAGTTTGAGATGAATCAGTTCGACCCAGAAACCATCAAAATTCCGCGTGGACACTTCATCGGAGGTGAACTCTTTGATGAGGGGGACGAGCGAATTGACGTCGCTCGACCATCTGACGGCGTTGTGTATGCGTCCATTCCCATCGCAAATGCTGCGATGGTCGACCGAGCCGTTGAGAATGCGTGGCAGGCATATCAAACGAGCGATTGGGCGCGCATTGCGCCACGAGAGCGCGCAGCAGTCCTACGGCGATTTGCTGACCTCATTGTTAAGGACGTGGAGTATCTGGCGCCCCTGGAGTCGCTCGGGTCGACGCGTCCGATACGCGATTCCACCGCGTGGGACATCCCCTTCACTGCCGAAGGTTTTCGCTTCTACGCAGAGTTTGCGGACAAGGTCGGCGGAGAGGTTATTGCAACGGACCAAGACCATCTTGGGATGACGATTGCCGAGCCGTACGGTGTGATTGGAGCAATCGCCCCGTGGAATTTTCCGCTAGTCATGGCGTCTTGGAAGCTCGCTCCCGCATTGGCCGCAGGTAACGCAGTGGTGTTAAAGCCGTCGGAGATGACCCCTTTTTCCGCGATTCGGCTGGCGGAGCTCGCCGTGAAGGCAGGCATCCCAAAGGGTATCTTCAACGTTGTCCAGGGCAATGGTCGCACTACAGGTGACGCACTGGTGCGGCATCCGAAGGTAGCGAAAGTGACGTTCACCGGCTCTACAAAGACCGGTGCGGCAATCATGTCTGCGTGCGCCGAATCGGGAACGAAGCCGGTCACGTTGGAGCTCGGCGGAAAAAGTCCTCAAATCGTATTCGCCGATGCACCCCGACTCGATGACGTTGCTCGTCGGATTGCGGGTGCAATCTCGGCGAACGCTGGACAAGTCTGTGTTGCGGGGTCGCGACTTATCGTGGAGCGTTCTATCGCCCAGTCTCTTGCCGACCGAATTGCTTCACAGTTTGCGCTATTGAAAGCCGGCAATACCTGGTCGTCAGAAACGACACTCGCCCCCATCATCTCCGAACCACAAATCGCGCGTATCGAATCGATTGTCGACCGGACGAAAGCGTCGGGCGCATCGGTTCAGTGCGGCGGCTTCCGTGTGTCAAATCAGGGTGCTGGTACGTTTTTTATGCCGACCCTGCTGACTAACGTAACGCCTTCTTCGGAAGCGGTGACGGACGAAATTTTCGGGCCCGTTCTGACGCTGCAGGTGTTCGATAAAGACGAGGAAGCCCTGTCACTAGCGCAGCACCCGGAATACGGTCTGGCAGCGGGGGTGCACACGGCAGACATTGGTCGAGCACTTCGGTTTGTGCGCCGGCTGGAGGCGGGAACCGTGTGGTTGAATCGCTACGGACGCACTTCCGACTTCATGATTCCCACAGGCGGTTACAAACGTTCCGGTATCGGAAAGGACCTTGGACGACAGGCGTACGAGGCAAACCTTCGGTTCAAAAGCGTGTTGATAGATATGCGTGAGTGAAGCGCGGGCAACAACTATCCCATCCCCGGGTACGCACGGGGCAGAGCCTTGGTTGAAGCGTTGACACATTTGCTGAAACCGCATTCGAAGACAATCTGAAATGAACGAAATTAACGCATTACTTAGCACGGACCGCAGTCACTTTATGCACCCCTCGACGCATGCGCACGACCATGCGAGCGGAGCCCTTCCGGGACGCATCATCACGGGCGCGGATGGCATCCGGATTCGCGACCATGAAGGACGTGAATTCATTGATGGTTTTGCCGGCCTTTACTGTGTCAACGTTGGGTATGGGCGCGCTGAAATCGCAGAGGCGATTTACGAGCAGGCGAAGAAGCTCGCTTACTACCATACATATGTAGGTCACTCGACCGACACCATCATTGCGCTGTCGGAAAGGGTAATCGAGTGGTCTCCACCCGGCATGAAAAAAGTGTACTACGGCATGTCCGGGTCCGACGCCAATGAAACGCAAGTGAAGCTCGTCTGGTACTACAACAATGTGCTGGGTCGCCCAAAGAAAAAGAAAATTATCTCGCGTGAGCGTGGCTATCACGGTTCGGGTCTGATGACGGGTAGCCTGACAGGCCTGCCTAGTTTCCATGAGCATTTCGACTTGCCGTTTGACCGCGTCAAGCACACCGTATGTCCGCACTGGTACCGCCAAGCGCCCGCTGGGATGGGTGAGGAGCAGTTCGTCAGCTACTGCGTGGACCAACTTGAGCGTCTCATTGCCGCAGAGGGCGCGGAGACCATCGCAGCATTTATCGGCGAGCCGGTAATGGGCACCGGGGGCATCATTGTTCCGCCCAACGGCTACTGGCCGGCAATTCAGTCCGTACTCAAAAAGCACGACATCTTGCTCATTGCCGATGAAGTTGTGTGTGGATTTGGACGGCTTGGCTCCCCGATGGGGTCGCAGCATTTCGATATCAAGCCGGACCTCATTACCGTTGCCAAAGGTTTGACGAGTGCCTATGCGCCCTTGTCGGGCGTCATTGTTAGCGAGGGCGTCTGGGACGTGCTTGAGCGCGGCTCCATCGAAAATGGGGCATTGGGTCATGGCTGGACGTACTCCGGCCACCCGCTATGCGCGGCTGCCGCGCTCGCAAACCTAGACATCCTTGCGCGCGAAAACCTGACACTGAACGCAGCGGATGTCGGCGCTTATCTGCAACAGCAGCTACGCGCGACGTTCTCTAGCCATCCGATGGTTGGCGAGGTCAGAGGCACCGGCTTGCTCGCAGCGATTGAGTTTATGGCGCAGCCGGTCGAACGCATTGCGTTCGACCCATCTATCAAGGTCGGACCCAAAGTTGCGGCGGCATTGTTTAAGCGCGGTGTCATCGCTCGCGCAATGCCACACGGGGATATCCTTGGATTTGCCCCACCGCTCATCCTCACGAATGAGGACGTCGATACGATTGTCGCGCACACGCTTGGCGCGGTGAATGAGGTCGCGGACGAGGTATTGGCAAGATAACGCGGTGCGGTTGACGGAAGCGGTTTGAGAGGTTGTGCGTCGCACGTTCGATAAGACTAGGTACAACGGTCTCGCTTTGAGCGCTACAGCTTAAAAAGGGAAACCCGCATGTGCCACGCTGGTCTCTTCGATGTTGCATAGGGTACGTGCGCGTGACCCTCTACGCACTCCAAAATCTGCAAATTCGTTCAATTAGTACAACAAATAAAAATGCGTTTTTTAGGTAAAGAGTTTTCTTTCGACAACATTGGAGAATGTCATGAAAAGAGTCTATATCGCAGTTTCAGCTTGCGTCGGCATCGTGGGTTCGGCTCACGCACAAAGCAATGTCACCCTGTACGGAATCGTTGACGCTGGATTCCTATATAGCAACAATAGTGGCGGCCAAAAGCTCTACGAGACAAGCGGCGGTAACATCCAGGGGAGTCGGTGGGGCCTTAAAGGAAGCGAGGACCTCGGCGGTGGACTGTCAGCAATTTTTGACTTGCAGAACGGCTTTAATGCGTTCACCGGGCGTCTTGGACAAGGCGGCGATGAGTTTGGGCGAACGGCATATGTCGGGTTGTCGTCTGCACGATACGGAGCTGTTACGTTGGGTCGCCAATATGACTCTGTAGTGGACTATGTTGGGCCATTCATGGCCGCCGACCAGTGGATGTCGTTCTACGGAGCCCACCCAGGCGACCTGGACAACATGAACAACACTAACCGAGTCAATAACTCCGTTAAATACGCAAATACCATATTTAATGGCCTCTCATTCGGCGGACTTTACAGTTTAGGCGGCGTAGCGGGCCAGTTCAATCGGAACCAGATTTTTTCGCTTGGGGGTAAGTATGCTCAGGGACCGATTTCGTTTGCCGCCTCTTACCTTAACGTCAAAGACCCGAATTATTCGTTCTTTGGCAACAACGCGACGTCCAATACCGCAACATCGAACATGACCGGAAGTCGGGTTTATTCCGGCTACGCCTCGGCGAAGACGCAGCAAGTTATCGCTGCTGCGGCAGCTTACAACTTCGGTGCCGCCACTGTTGGCGCTACGTATAGCAACACGCAATTCAAGGACATCGGCACGGAGGCAGGTTTGCCGCGTGTTGGCGCAGGCGGCGCAGCTAAGTACCATAACGCCGAAGCCAACTTCAAGTACCAGTTGTCCCCGGCCCTCGTTCTTGGCGTCGCGTACGACTACACAAAGGGCTATGGCGTGAACGACGCCAAGTATCACCAAGGCATGTTGGGTGTCGACTACTTCCTGTCAAAGAGAACTGACCTTCACCTGAATGGCGTATTCCAGCACGCGTCTGGGCGTGATTCGACTGGAACAACGGCGGTGGCCAATATCGCCGGCCTGTCCGCTTCATCCACGTCCAACCAAACTGCCGTGATTGCTGGCATCCGTCACAAGTTTTAAGCGAGTATTAAACGCCTGATTCCGGGTGAGCACCTTTCGTTTGACGCTGCCCCGGTTCAGTGGTATTTTAGAGTAAATCGTTTTACTACAGCCATGACTAAATCAGAACTGCTTACGGCTATCGATGCCGACCGAGATGCCCACGTCGCGTTTTTGCAGGAGTTTATTCGCACTCCATCTCCGAATCCGCCAGGAGATACGCGTAACGTTGCGGATGTTGTTGCGAGGTATCTGAAACAGAAAGGTGTTGATGCCTCGATTGTCGCGCCCAATCCCGACATGCCGAACGTCGTCAGTGAATTTAAGGGCGGAAGCGACGGCCGTCGCCTCGTGCTCAACGGCCATATGGACGTGTTTCCGGTAGGGTCAGGTGAGGGTTGGACAAAAGACCCATGGTCAGGAGAGGTCGAGGGTGGAAAGGTGCACGGTCGCGGCGCAAGTGACATGAAGTCTGGCACCGCAGCTTCCACCATTGCGTTCACATATCTTCATCGGTTTCGCGATTTGCTCAAGGGCAGCGTCGGTCTGACAGCAGTATCAGACGAAGAAACCGGCGGCAAGTGGGGTAGTCGCTGGCTGCTTGAGAACGACACGCGCTGGCATGGGGACTGTATGCTGAACGCAGAACCTGGCGGTATCGGCACCATACGTTTCGCTGAGAAAGGCACACTTCGATTGACGTTTGTTGTCCGCACCGAAGGGGCTCACGGCGCGTACGTGCACAAGACCGAGAGTGCTAGCCGCATCGCTGCCGAGGTCATATCGAAACTTGGCGCGATTGAGTCCGTCGTGCCGGACTTGCCAACTGACTTGGCCGCATATTTACAACGCAAGGACGTTCAGGCTGCCGCAGATGGTGCGATGGGTGCAGGTGCCGGCCTGATACTCGCGCGCCCCACCCTGAACATTGGAACTATCCATGGTGGCTTGAAGGTAAATATGATTCCGAGTTCGTGCACGTTCGAAGCGGATATCCGGCTGCCGATTGGATTGAATGCGGACCGTACGATGGCATTTATCCGCGAAATTCTTAAAGCGTATCCACAAGTCGAAGTATCGGTTCAAGAGGCTGCCAGCAATCCATCGAATTCGTGTGCTCACGACCACCCGATGGTGGGCATCCTCGCCGATAACGCGTTTACAGTCACCGGGAACAAACCGCTTGCCATTCCCTCGTTAGGCGCCACAGACTGCAAGTTCTGGCGTTACCATAAGGTTCCTGCCTACATCTTCGGCCCTTCCCCGAGTGGTATGGCAGCACCTAACGAAGCCGTCTCTATTGATGAATTTATGACGGTCATCAAGACGCACGCGATGTCAGCGTGGGATTACCTGGGAGCGGGACAATAAGGCGTTGGGAACGGTTCGTGGCCGCGTATTCGCCCAACCAGATTATGATTGCTATTTCTGGTTGCGAAGGTCCAGCGGCGCCTTCTTGAAGCGAGGTTTTAGGGTATGGCTGTAAAACGCGTCACTATCTCGGACGTTGCAAAAGCAACGGGCGTTTCGGCAGGTGCAATCTCGCGGATTCTCAATAATGACCCAAGCCTGAACGTCCGCGAGGAAACGAAGAATCACGTCCGGGAAATGATAACCAAGCTTGGGTATTCTCCGAATCCGCAAGCGAGAGGGCTTCGCATGTCTCGCTCTGGCACCATCGCCATGATTGTGCCGGAAATTAACAGCCCGGCGTTTCCCGCCATCATTCTCGGTGCGCAGGCGGCCGCCGGAGAGCGAAGTTATTCAATGCTTCTTGGTGGAATCGGTGAGGAGGGCGAAGACCCTACCCTTGCGGCGAGAATTCTCGAGCGCAACCGCGTAGATGGTTTCCTGGTGTCCACTGGGCGCCGAGAAAAAGAGCAATTCGCAGCAGTGAAAAAGCTTAACGCGCCGGTTGTTCTTGTGAACCGATATGCCGATGATTCTGTGCCTCACGTCATCCTTGACGACGAGGGCGGTGTGCGGGCGATGGTTCGATATTTATTCGACCTTGGGCACAGGCGGATTGGATTCCTGGGCGGCACCCTTCGATTTTTGGGAAGTCGACGTCTAAAGGGCTACAAGCGTGCGCTGGAAGAACTTGGAGTGCCGTTTGACGGCAGTCTTGTCGTGGATGCCGGTTACGACCGGCTAGGCGGTGAAAAAGCCGCGAGCAAACTCCTCGATTTGCCTCAGCGTCCGACGGCTTTTTTCTCCACGAATCAGTTGGTTGCGGCTGGAGCAATGCACGAGGCGCACCGTCGGGGTTACGCGGTCCCTGATGACCTTTCCGTGGCAAGCCTTTATGACGGACCGGTTGCAGAACTTCTGAACCCAACAGTTACGTCAGTGTTCTATCCCTTGGACCGGCTAGGTTACGAGGCAGTTTCTATGCTGGTTGCTTTGTTGACCGGCCAGTCAACAGGTGACATTAGCCTAACAATTCAGCATGAAAACATTATGGAAAGACAGTCGACGGGGCCAGTGCGCTAAGTAGCTAGTCGCGTTTGTAAATTTCAAGTACTGCTATCCGTTATAACCATTGGAAATGGTATCGGACCTTTCGATGAATTTTGCCGAGCAAGCACATGGTAAATCATTCGACAGCGTTGCTATTCCGAACGCTCATTGAAGCGGAAAATTGCGCTGCCGGGTGCACCCTGACGGCGACCTCAGCTATCTTTCGTCGTGTGTCCAACTGACGTCGGAAGTATGATTTTTGTGGGTCGGCTGTATCGCGCAAGTCCGCGTTCGAAATTCTTTCATCTCTGGATAGAGGCCGCAATGAGTAGCCAAACCGCTCCCTCCGCAAGCACCGTTTTCGATTCGATACTTTTTCGTGACGCGTTTGGAACTGCACAAATGCGGCGCCTGTTCTCGGACCACTCGCTCATCCAACGTTACATCGACGTGGAGGTGGCGCTCGCTAAAGCCGAAGCGAGCGTCGGAGTAATTCCATTGGATGCGGCGCAGACCATTGCTCGCGAATCCAGCATTGAAAAGATACATTTCGACCGTATGCGCGAAGAAACTGACATCGTGGGTTATCCCATTCTGCCCTTGGTGCATCAAATGGTCGAAATGTGTGGGGACGCGGGCCGCTATGTGCATTGGGGCGCCACTACTCAAGACATCATGGACACCGCAGTCTCAATGCAGGTACGAGACGCCCTTGACGTCGTTGAGGGCGACATTCGAGCATTGCGAATTATCCTCAAAGACCTCGCGTTGAAACATCGCGATACACCCATGGCAGGCCGGACCCACCTTCAACAGGCGTTGCCGGTGACGTTCGGCTATAAGGTTGCGATTTGGCTAGCAATGTTCGACCGTCATCAACAGCGACTGTCGGAGCTACGCCCACGAGTCGCCGTTGTTGAATTTGCAGGCGCGGCGGGAACGCTTGCTTCTTTGGGTGAGAAGGGCTTCGAGGTCCAAAAGGCATTGGCGAGCGAGCTCAAGCTTGGCGTACCCGCAACGACATGGCACGTAGCACGCGACGGGTTTGCAGAAGCGGTGAATCTCCTCGCGCTCATTACTGGGTCGCTCGGCAAAATTGCGCTCGACATCATGATTATGGCTTCGACCGAGTTTGCCGAGGTCTATGAGCCTTTTGTCAAAGGTCGTGGTGCGAGCAGTACCATGCCACAGAAGCGCAATCCAATCTCCAGCGAACTGATGCTCGCAGCGGCTAAGGGCGTGCGTCAGCATGCCGGACTAATGGTTGATTCGATGGTTCAAGACTTCGAACGAGCGACCGGTCCTTGGCATGCAGAGTGGATTGCCATTCCCGAGAGCTTCATCCTCACCGCAGGCGCGCTTCACCAAGCGAAGTTCGCACTCGGCGGTCTTATCGTCGATACGGACCAGATGAAGCGTAACCTGGGAATAACGAAAGGACTCATCGTTGCGGAAGCCGTGATGATGGCGATGGCACCCTTTACAGGGCGCCAGCAAGCCCATGACATTGTGTATGACGCTTGCCGTACGGTGAACGAGAAAAGCGGAACGCTCGCGGAAGCATTAAAGGCGCTGCCCTCTGTTACTGAGCATTTCGATGACGCGGCAATCGAAAGGATGACCGACCCCGTCAACTACCTTGGTCTTGCACCCCTAATGGTCGACCAGGCGGTCGAATTTTCAAAGTGCATCTGACCGTGTGAATCGAGGGGCGCGATTACGAACGGGGCAATGTCCAATGGATGTTGTCAACAGGAGTGCGCATTCATCAAACCGCCTCGGTTACGGGAAAAAGCCCCGGCGCCCAACTCCTTCTTGCTTCGTGAATTCCAAGGGCTTCAAAACGGCTAATAGCGCGGCCGGCGGCTCTTCATTTTCAAGCATGACCAACTGCCCTGGACCGTTCCAGTCTGCGAGCCAACTGTACAAGCGAGTCTTTACGGTTGCTTTTGGTACGTTCGGGTCGTCCTGTTTTCTGTCAGCATACGATTTCAACGGAGAATCAATCACGACGAAGCCTGGATGAGGGCGACCGGCGATGTCGGCGTGTTGAAGAAGCGCGACGTAGAACGCGGCCAGAAACAGGGCGCGCACCCCCTGCCCAAAAGATGTCCTTTTCCTACCGTCCACGCGGATATCAAACAGTGCAGCGTCAAAAGTGACCTGTTTGACAGTGTCAAAGCCCCATGCGTGTATTAGGTCAAGCGTTAGCGCTGATAGCGCCAGTCCGTCCTGCGCCAGTTGTCGTTCGACTCGTGAGTTCTTTGTTGCGCTGATGGCTTGTAGGCGCGCGGCCTCCGAAGTCAGTTTCGCTATCTCTTTGAATGCGCGCACCTGCGTAGAAAGTTCACTTCGCTGGCGTGCAAGGTCAGTGGCGGAGACTTCGAACTCGGCGATACCAGAGTGAATCATCCGCTGCTCACGAACGCTGTGTCCCTCCAAAGCCGCCTCTACGTCGATGCGTCTCGCTTTAAGGAACGTTAGTCGTTCGCTCTCATATAACAATGCCGCGCTCAACCCGGACCGCTGCTTTTCGATTTTGGCGGCTTCCGCTGCAAACGCTCGACGCTGCCTGTTCGCGGAATCCGCAGAGGTTGCGGTGTCTTTTGCATGGTGTTCGAAGTTGGTCCCACATAGCGGGCATGGCAGTGTCTCCAGCAACTCGTAGACGGCCGCGCCTTCGCCTAAGGAAACCAATCGCTCTAAATCGCTCTGATATTTCTGCTCAAGCAGCTTGAATCGGTTTACAAGACCAACCGACTGTGCAAGCTCTCCTTCACACTTTCTAAATTGCGCGCTGGCGGACGCAATTTCGCCCCGGACAGTCTCAAGGCCTTGAGCTCTAGATTTCTGCTGCTGCGAGAGCGCCGCCAGCGTTTCATCTACACGAGCCAGCGTCTCGTCGAGGTCTTTCTTCGATGTCTCCGGAGGAATATCGGCTTTGAGCGAGGTAATCATGCCTCGAATGGCATCGGCTCCGCCGGCAGCGTTACGTTTTTCTTCGGTGCTGACCCCCGTCTCGATTGCTGTGTCATCAACGCCGGTAAGCATTAGGGCAAGTGCCGCGCTTCGTTCGGTTCGCGCACTTGAGTCACCAAGTACATTGTCACGGGCAACGATGGACGTTTGCGAGAGCAGCGACCAATGCCGCAACGGCCCAGCCGATAATGAGCCTTTCGTGCCCGCTTTTTTAAATACGATGTTCTCGCTGACCCCTACAAGGCGCGTTATCAGCTCGTTACAGTCGATTTTCAACCGGCGCGCAGTTGGCACTGCCTCAATTTCAGCTCGGTATATCGCTTCACTGCCTCCCTGAATAGGTCGTACAACTGTGAAAATATCACGGTCAACAGAGTGCTGAGACGGGTCATCGAAACCTAGCGAGCTTTGAATGTCTGGTTCATCCTCGACCGTTCCCGAACCGAGGCCAGCCTGCAGTTCGAGAAAAACCGATTGATAGCCCTGTGCTTCGGGAATTTCCTCGGGTAGTGTGTCGCCGCCCAAGCAGTATGTGATGCATTGGAACACGTACGACTTCCCAGTTTCGCTTGGGCCGAAAATGACCGTACCGGGCTTGGTGAGGTCAATCTCGGCCGTTGGCTTGCCGGTGCCGGTGACTATCAGGCGTCTGAGTTTAAATGACATGGTTAGCTAATGATGTTGGCGAACTCGGCGCCCCAACTTTGTCCTTCTACGTCAAAGACGCGCGTTAGCTCGTCAAAGGAAGTGTCCCCGAAAGCATCCGCAACCCATGTTGCCCTGCGTTCGAGCTCCAGCGCGTATCGCGATGTGAACGCATTGACGAGTTGCCGGCATCGAGGACCGGCTAAATAGACAATCCCGTCTTCGCCGAAATTCGCTGACACAATGCCCTTAAGGCTCATTAGGTACAGCCCTTCTTCGATAAGCGCGCGACGAGCATAAACTTCGCTGTTGCGCTGAGGCACTGGCGTGTGCAAGCTCGAAGGGCCATCCAGGTCGGCCGAATACACAAGAGCGTAGTCCAGCAAAACCAATGTCTGCAGGTCCGCTGTGCGGGGTCGTAACGCCTGAAGGATAAATGCCATTCGCATTCCTAACTCGAAGGGTGAATTGAAAGGCGATGAGGTCATGTCATTTCACCCATTTCAGCTTTCCAGCATTAGCCAGATGGTGACAAGCACCGGGCATGTCAGGCGTCCGCAGGCTTTCGCTGAGCGGGCTGTCCGGCATCCTAAACTGCACAGCGCGGTCGACCGCTGCGGCCAATCGCTGGAAACCTGTCTCGTGCGTTGGGAAGCTCGCAGCGCTACGAACGGTTTTCAACATAAGACCTATAAACACGTCGAATTCACCAGGAAAGACGTCACGGCTAAATCGTTTCAATCCTTCGGCGCTATAAAACTCCGAGCGGCTTGCGAAGAAATGGTCTTCGTAAGTGGAGCCGGCAAGCGCCTTGCGGTCCACCTGATGTGTAGCGTGCTCGCTGTAAATGGAGAGGAGCGCCTCGACGTATTTGTCCTCGCGCTTTAGCGGAGACCTCGGTACTGAGGGGTCCACGGGCCGCTTTGGCCGAATACCGAAGCGTTTAAAATGGGCAACGTGGTCGGCTTCGTGCATCCGAATAAGGTCGCGAGCCGGTAGTTCCTGAAACCGTGCAAAGTCGAATGCGTCGATGACAGCCTTGATTTCAGGCGAAAGGACCTTTTTGAGCCCTCTGATTCCCTGTGACCAGTCCTCCAAAAACTGTGCTTTGAAGTATTCCGGTTCGCCGACGAGTAGGTCGCTTAGGTCGACTCCGCAATCGTGCGGGGCGCATATGTAATAGACCTGAGGCTCAGAATAGCTCTTGTCAGCGAGCCGCGCGAAGAAGCTGGCTATTTCAGGAAAGAAGCTTGACGGCGCCAGTGGGTCCTTGTAGTACTTGCACTGATATAGGTCCCACTGATGCGGCTTACGCGGCACCGATACGAGCGCTTCGATATCGCGGCCTTTGTCGCCGGACATACCGAGCCGTTTTACTTTCGCGTAAGCCGTACCCTGTCGGGTGAGACAACACTCCTCGACAAACAGCTCCCAAGAGTCGGCGTTCATGAGCCGTAGCTGCGCGATTGGCGCATGGGCGCCAGGTCTTATCTCGTATTGTGCGGTTGCTGCCTTTGGCGATACACGGCGTGGCGGTCGTTTCTCAGTTTCTCTGGGCATTTCTTATTGTCGATTCCCACGCTGGACTTGTATCGGCGCATCGCTCGCTCCGCATCCGGCTCCTTCCGGATACGTATCTGCAGGCAGATTCTCTCGCACCCCTGCTCGGCAAAAGCGGTGTAGAGGGTTACAGGTGCCTGCGGAGGCGGCCATAGCAAAGCAAAACCTTTCGCGTGTTTATTTACCTTTTGCTGGCGTGGAATTGGTCGGCACTGACGCGGATGGCGAGCCGGAAGCTGACGGCGTTGATGCGGTAGGCTTAGCAGCCGTGGCAGTCGTCGAGGACGCGCCAGCGGTAGCTTGCGGCCGCAATTTTTCGATGCCGTTGAAACTCTTTTGCATCACGTCCGGCCGGAGTTGTCGGATGCCATCTACGCTGTCACCAACAACTGCCCAAGTTGTCGTGGGTTTCTTGCTCTCAGCCATTTTGTTTTCCTTTATCTCGTAAATATGAACTGCGCCAAGTACCCCGACTACCCCGGCGCACATCGCGCCTAAGCCGAACGCGGTCATTGCGGCTATGTCCAGGTACTTGAGGAAATTGCTTTCGAGCTTGTCGTCGCCGCTAACCACCGCAACGATATGGTTCTTGTTGAGTCTGAATATTACAAGAAGCAGCGCCAGTGATAGCACGAAACACAAAATTCCTGTCAGGTATGCGACAAGTTCTGCGAACGAAGTGATGCCGACTGAGGATGTGAGTAAGGCTACCAGCAGACCTACCCCGCCTGCAGACAGCGTGAATACGCTTTTGTCGTGCTCTAGCGATGTTGTATAAAATGCGTTTAGCGCTGCGGCGTAAAACTCGACTTCGCGCGCGTCGGGCTGCGGCTGCGGAATGTCTCCCATCAAGCCTCACATGTCGAGTTAAATTGTTGAGCGGCCTAACATGAAAACCGCTTTATTGCCGACAGTGCGGTATTGCAAGGATGCGGTACGCGCAGTCACTTATCGTACCACTTTAGCTCCCGCCGCAATTGACTCGGCCCTAGTTGGTAGCGCACATCGTGCAATGGATTAGGCGAGCTAGCACAAGGCCGCCGACGTTGTTGCCGTGGGCCGCTCGCCGGTTGGCCTAGAAAAATTTGTTGGAAAGCTGCTCTGGTGGTGAGGTAGTGTGTCCGAACTAGCAAGTTAAACACACCGGAAATGCAGCGAGCAATTGAGCTAGAAGTACCGGGTATCTTTTTGTCAGCGATGTCGGTGCAACGCATACGCTCGCTTTTTCACAAACCATGTGAATGGGTCACGGTTCGACGCCGAGGCCAGTCCATTAGCCTGAATTTGAATTATGGTCTCCGCTCCATCTAAATATTTTACCAACGCAACGTGGGCAGCCGCTGATTATGAAAGACTTGGCTACTCAACCTTAGGCGACACCATCTCGGGACAACTGGTGCGGGAACTTCGAAGCGAGATAGAGCGCCGATACACCTTGGGAGAAACGGACGAACAGAAAAGGGATGTCGCCTACGTGACTGCTTGCCCGGAGATGGTCGACGAAAGTGTGGAGGCTTGGCGGCGCAGAGACGAGACCTCCTTGCCCTTAAATCAGTTACGGTACATCGTTCAACAGAAAGTTGCTTACGCCATCGGGCCGATAGACGAATGTAGGTCTATGACACGTCCTCAAATAGCCGTCCGCGAGTCCGGTGGCTTGGAGAATGGCTCACATCTTGATGGACTGGAGGATGGCGCTAAAACTAAGCATCCTGACGTGCCCATGGCAATCGTAGGTGTTTACCTCGATGACATAGCTGCGAAGGCGGATGCAGCTCTTGTCCTATGGCCTTCGCTTGCCGCCGACGTCGACAAAGTTTTTGCTAGGGAGACTGTTGGCGAAAAGTTGGCGGCAGCGCTGTGTGCGGTAGCAGAGAAACAGCAGTTCGAAGATACAGATGCTGTGCCAGTCTATGGTCCAGCGGGACACGTATTCGTCCTCAAGGGCACCGTGCCTCACTCCAACCATCCACGCGAGGTTGATGGGAAACGCATTGCAGTCTACTTCCGTGTTTACGAGGAGTCCCATTAGTCACCGAGATGGCGCGGTGGAAATCGCCTGGACATTGCCGATATTCTCAGCTAGAAGGCATGGGGACTCACCAATGCCGGTGACGGTTTCAGCACGATGGATATTGTTCCCGCGCGCACCGGCCCCTTCCGCTTCATGACGCTCACTGTTACCTCGTCGCTTGCTGGTCGTTCGGCAGGTCGCAGCGTTGCGGACGACGAGTCTGAGGCGCTGGCAAGAGGTCGCACCATCCAAAACAAAACGTCCGAGGACTGCGCAGCCAGATGTAGACGTCTCACCGACTCCGAGCGGACGTACTGTTGCCAAAGAACTACTGCAATTGCTCCATGTCTTGCTCGGCTTCACATCCAGTTGGTAATGTTCCGGCCGCGTCTGCTGTCGTGCCAGCAATTTCGCTCACTGTCTCCAGCAACCAAGGCAATAAGCCTCTCGTTCTCCGTAATGGGCGGACACCCTCCCTCCGGGGTGGGTTCGCTGGGTTCGGGTCCAGCACAACCGCGCCCGGCCGCTTGCTTGCCCAAGACATCAATCCTCGACCGTGTTCGCAGTTGGCGCGATGTCGTTTCGATGAGTCTCATGCCCGCTGCCATCTTCCAGAGGATGTAGCATCAAGTAAGCTCGGTCGCCGCCAAGAAGGAGATGGTTACCATTCCAGGTCCACGACAAGCTGTCGCTTTGGTTCGACTTGCACGAAGGCGGGACGCCGTTCAGCCTTAATGACATCGGCTAGCGAGCAGAAGCGTAGGGACCAAGACCGACCCAACTTAGTACACAGAGGCACCGCCCCGACCGCGACTGGCACCCAACGGGGCGCTCGCCGCCGCGCCATAAGGAACACGGGTCGAGACTTCCGCGCTTGAGCTTGGGCGTGTGTCGGCCGCCCAATTGTCCGCGTCTTTACCTGACAACAAACGCCAACGGGTTAACGCTAAGGCTGAGACAACGTACTGCAGCAAAATGTCGCCTCGGTCGGTCACCATCTCCGTACACCGGTCCGCGAGCACGTGCGCACTCGCGCTCGTAAATATGATGACTGGAACGTCGCTTTTTTGACGAATCAACTCGACTAACGCCAACCCGGCTTGGGGCGATTCATTGCTCTCTTTTGTGAACTCGTCTAGCGTCTTCCCGTGTGTCACAGGGTCGACATTTCTCGGCCAGTCAAAGTAACGGACGGGGCAATTTGACAGACGAACGGACGGGTTGACGTCTTTGGGGCGATTAACGTTCGAAATCACGAGTGAATAGCTGTCGCGGTCTAAGCGCTCAATCGCCTCTTGCGTGGAATAGGCGCGAATCACGCTGATGCCAAAACTGGCGAGTGCCTCAACTAAAAACTGGTTATTCCCTGGCTTATCATCAACCCAAAGGACGGTGGCGCCCGCCAGAGCGGGGGCGGTCCTTGCCGCGAGCGTGACCGCTGCCTGCGCGAAATCCAAACTAAACGGCATGCCGGCCGTAGCAGCTCGCTCGCTGTATTTGGAGATGGCCTGCTGGGTTTGAACCGCCCTGTCAACTCTGATGCCGGTCGGATAAATCTCGCCGTGAGTAACTGTAGAGAGCCACACCGATAGATAAGGCCAGTGCCACAGGGCGAAAACTACAACAACAAGCAACACTACGGCACGGATAACGGCCGATGCGGTCGTCGCGAACTGGTGTATTCCGCCGCCCTTTTCACTTGATGGTGTGCTCATCCAGCTGTCTCCTCGCAGAGCGTGCCAACGCCCTTAGTCGCACCGGCAACTGCTGCTTAATGCGGACCACCCAGCGTTTGCGATTCAGGCCGTCGGCCTTTAGATTGCGGAAGGGCGGCCCTCATGAGGGAGATGCTGGGGTCCCAATGAGGAGTATTGAAAGAATGGTGACCAAAAGCAAGGTGCTTTTCTTCCTCGCTTGGTGCGGAGACCCGACAGAAGCGGCGTCAAGCTGGAAACGGTTTCGGGATAAGCGCCGGCATTGCATACGCACTCTACGTCGAAGCACTCACAGCCCTAAATAGACCGGCGCCCCCCGACTCACACCTGTGACGGCTCGTCGGCTTTGAAAAAGCGCCTCTAGCGCTTGCCATTGCAATCGGCTTGACGATGCATCCGTCGGAAACTGACATGCTACTGCCTCCCTCTAAATCGGCATGTCCTGTCAGAGCAACTATGCGACTCTTTTGCGCGCGTCGGTCGGCGCGAAGTTCGCGGCGTGCGTCCGGTCAAAGTCGGATTCACTGAGCCGACGGTAACAAAGAGCGACTGGTCGCCGACCGGCATGACCTTCAAGTTCTCGCTGCGGCTAACGCACTGTCGTCACTGGCGGGAAATCGGCGCGAGGCGTTATGGCAATCGGTGGCGGCTGCGCCCGACAAGGACATGCTCGCCATGGCGAAAGTTGAAGATGAAACGCCCATACCGGGCGCTCCTTCGGAAGCCGAAGACATAATCGGCGACTACAAGTCGCTTGGACTGGACGATGCGACTCTCGGAAAGATTTCCCATGCGGCGTGGAGCATTTGTGTGTCTAAGCCGAGGTCTGGACTTTATAAAGATGAGATGGAGACGCCTCCCTGGCGTGTCGGGTCGAACGTCAAAGGCAAGCGTCCCTTGGAGCCGCTAGCGGCTGCCGCATTCATTGAAATCGCAGTCGCCAGAGGACTCTCACTGACACGAAAGCATTTGGAAGCTATCTACGACGAAGACCGAAGCGACCGTCGAGGATTTTGGCGATATTTTGACGCCAATCCTGACGCCGGAAGGATAGTTGAAGCCGTGCTTCGCGCATTCCCGGCGAAGTAGGTCGCATGGAAATCTTTACTCGCTACGAGTGCAGCAACGGCGGCGCGCTCGCAAGGAAATTGGTCCAGTACACGAGCAGTTCGCTCCACAAACTGCCAAATGCGGGGAATCTCATCCAGAGTTTCCACACAGCGCCCAATGCGGGTCCTAACGCCACCATAAAGAATACGAAAAAGGTGACCGTCGTAAGACGCATCTGCTTTCTAAGTTCCAATTTCCGTTTGTCGAGCACATCGCGCAGCGCCGCTGGATAGGTTGAGCTCTTATCGAATACCGGCGCGAAAACAAACTCAAAACCGCTCCGCAGTCGCGCTGCCTGGAGCCAAAGATTCCACAAAACGAAAACAAGGACCAACGAAACGACGCCGAGCCCTGCGCAAGCGAAAACGAAACCGGAGTCTGTCTTCGCCTCATCGAGCAACGCCACAGCCAACAACGAAACAGGCAGAGCGAGCAATTTTCCTGCGATGTCGCCGAAGACGGCGCTTAACTTCGACGCATATTCGAGCTCTGCATCGACGATTTTTTTCCTAACCTCATCAAACGCGAAGTTGTTGATGTACGCATGCAGATTGTTGCTGAACTGGCGCAGCACTTCTTCCCAATTGAAGCACAGGTGCGTTAAGTCATTAGTGTCGACCGACGCCGTTGCCAGTACATCGCTAATGGCAGTTCGCATCAGCAGCCGCCGTTCCATTATGTGCAGCTTCGCGCTATTCTCTCCGTCGACAAGTTCCGTCAGCACCCCAACATCCGGAGAAGCGCATCCAAGCGCTTCTTCCTCCGCACGAATTTGCATCAAAGCGGTCCGTCGAACTTTTCCTCCATCTGAGGGAAGAATAAACAGCAATCGATTTGCTTGACTGCTGGAACGCATATTGTCGTCCGCGAGCTTCGTGAGTAGCTCCACGAAAGTCACAAGGCGCTCAACCTTGACGATGACATCTGGTTTGACGGTGTCGAAGGAACAGTAATCGATATCGACGATGAAATAACTTGCCGGCAGCGTGCCGGTCGCCAGCGTTGGCGTCAGCTCGAAAAACTCATGAAGAGAAGAGTAGGAGCGCGCCTCGCCATTGCGAGGAAAACGACCCTCCACGCGCATGGTCCCATCGGGCAGAGCCTGACGTTCGTAGCGGCCGAACTTCTCATCCAGTTGCTCACACTGAACAAGCAACGCGAGGGTCTTCGGATTCAAGGTACCGGTGAACTCGAAGTTCCCCCCCCGCGTAACCTGCGGCCGGTTTAAAGCGCGATAAAGCGCGACAGCATTTGACAGCATGGTCAGCCGCCCGTGAGCACTTTGTCGAGCCGCGCCGTGACATCCGGACTGAGATTGCGAATAGTCAAGGTTTTCTGCTCCTTGTCGTAGTGGAAATCGGAATTGACGTCTGTCCCGAGAAGAGACTTCTCAAACTTGACTGTATAGCCTTCACCGTTTAGCGCAACGCTTGCGAAGCGCGTTAAGACGGACTTGCTAACCTCGAAAGTCGCTGGAACTTGACGACGCTCGTCGTTCAGAAATTCCGCGATATCTCGAACTTGCTCTGCCAGGTCAGGTGGCACCTCGCGTATTAGCAGTTCGTACAGTCCGTCTATTGTTACGGGCTTCCCGTTCTCGGACGCGTTCTGCAAGTGTGCAGTTAGGCGTTCCTTCGCGGACCGGCGATATGGCAATAGAGGCTTGCGTTCGGTAAAAAACGCGTCGACCGCTGCGAACAGCTTTGTTGTCGCCTTTGCTGGCGACACGCCGACCACGCAGCCCAGGGCATGAATGAAATAGCTTGAGGAGCCACGATTAGCATGCTGGGAAACGAACGACAGGTAGATGCGGTCATGTTCATCATCCGAATCTTCTTGAAGAGGCGGAAGCGCTTTAACCGTGTTGTACCTGCCCACTCGAATCAGGGCGGCTTGGTGAAGCTTCGACATGTCGACCTCGTTGATGCCGACAGGGACAAGATTGGCGTCGAGTGTTAATCCGCCTCGCTGCTTGACCATTGCAACTATAAAGAACATCTCTCCAGCGGGGCCATCGAACTCGGGCGCAACCTCGACCCCGCCTGCGGCCGGGGCATTGCCGGCTGCGGCGTTCGCTTCTACATCGTCATTCCCAGCAACGGCTGGCGCTTCATTCTTGACGAACTCATATATAGCGCACAGGACGTGGCCTCCGGTCGCCCACTTTTGTTCACTCGCGAGTTTCGTAACCTCATCAAGGATTGTGTGCGACAGAGACAAAAATTGTTTGCCATTGTCGAGGTTGCGAACGAACCCGTCGAAGCTGGGCGGAAACGGCCCTTCTCTACCGTCACCACCGAAATGCCCTCATTCCTGACTGTTTTCCTTTTTTCCGAACAGTGCCGCCATTCCCCAGACTAGTGACCTAACTCCCTGCAACTCGCTATCTAAAAGGACCGTCATTTTCGTGACTAGACCTAAAGGCTTGTCTGAATCCTTCTCGAATGCGTGGATGATGCTGTGATGAACTTTGATTGACATGTTGGTCCCAATCTTTTCGTCGGGCAGACCTTTCGCGCGCCAGACCAACGACGCGTCGCCTCTCAGTCGCCCTGTTTAGTTTCAACATCCTGCAAAACGGAGTGAAGTCAAACTCACCTTTTGCGGAAAATCGCCGTAGTCTATACCAGCGCCTAATGGCAACATAGTTGAAAAATGCCGGACGAATAAAAAATTCAGCAACACGCGTTACTTGAATACCCATATCTAGAAATTCACATCGCACGAACTCCAAAGTTGACGAAATTTCAGCCGAATGTCAGATACTTAACGAAGTATGTGAGGGCCGTTTAGTACTGTATATTTATACAGTACTTCTTTGCGCGATTCAAGTGTTGGCGCGACGGCGAGTCCGTCAGGCTGTCACCGAGGTTGTTTGTCTAACGTTCTCGAATCGGCTTCGCCGACACTTGGCGGCCGTGACCCGGTCGCGCAAGTTCGCCCTTGCCTCCCAATCGGAATGAGTCGCCGCAATGCCGAGGATGCGTCGTCGAGTGATTCACTTGTCGGCCCAGCGTCCTGCACGGGCAAGGAGGCACCTTATTGGTGGCATGCGCCAGTCCTGACTTCGACTGGTGTGCCTCTTCTTGCCATATCCGTTGTAGCCTTCCTAACGGCTTTACGTGCCTCCCTATCTGCGACCATTCGGAGGAATATTCTGGGTCAGCTCCTCAATCGAAATTCCTCTAGCTTGCGCGTTATATGCGATGCAAATCCACTTTTCATGCCACACGTCTTCACCACGCTTATACTTTGCAAGTTCTTTGGCCAATCGCGCATTTTCTCGCACTATCTCGTCTGCTCGGGAAAGGGACGCGCGAGTTGCAGCGGCTCGGTCGGATTGCAAAGCCAACCGCGCTAACTTCAGAGCATCCACAATCTCCGGGTGCGCCGACAGTGCCGGCCGCGTAAAACCGCTGAACCGCTCGAGAATGTCCCAAGTCAGTTTGGTACCAAGCTCTTTCATCTCCCAGCGCTTGAGCTCACCCTTAATCCGAAGTACATCATCTTCAGTCATCTTGCGGTTAGCACGAATCTTTCGTTTCATATTAAATCCCTCGCCCGTCATCCGTGGCGCCGGCTCGAAGTGGGTTAAATTGCATGTTGACCGACATTTTTAGAGTGCTTAGGTTAGCCCTGTCCGCAACATGCTGTGGGCGCTCCTGCAGCGCGACGAAGCAAAAATTTTCGAATAACCACGAGTTCCTGTCTATACGCATTCAATGCCGAGTCCGCACCATAGACCCCCTCACCGAGCTTCTTTCGAACTGACCGCAGTGCGACAAGAAGGAACCGGCGCTTCTCCTTAAGCGCCTCTGTCGTCACGTCGTTGAACGGGTCTAAGAGAACGCTTCCACAACCCTGCAGACATTCCCCATACTGGTCGCACGGCACCTGAGAGAAGTCGCGAATGCACATTCCGTAGTCAGTCCTATGCACAAAATGAATCTTTGCCGCGATGACCGCCTCGCGGCGCTCGACTGGTTCTTTTGCAACCTGCTCCGCGAATTTTCCAAATAAAGTTCCTTGCTTAAGCTTGTCCCGGGCTTCATCTGCGTATTCGACGTCAGTTTTGTGCTGGTAAGCTTTGTTATCCGAAATGTTCCTTCTGCCAAACCATTCTGCCTGGACTAGTTCTGGCATCCCGCCACGGTCAAGCAGGTCGTTCACAAAATGTCGTGGTCCATGGGTCGGTAGTCTAAGCGGGTCGCCGTAGGCACCGAGCAACTCATAGCGTTCAAACACCGACGCTTTTTTTCCCTTGCCACAAAGAAAGTCATAGAGTTGCCCGTGCGTTATCGGCTTTACTGAATACTCCTTTGTCCATCGGCTTCCTCGATGCATTCCGTCGATAAACGCAATTCCCAGGCAGTCTTTCAACCACATCTCGTGAGTTCCACCCAACACGGTATGGCACGGTGTGGATTGGACCAACTTCCCGAGCTGAACCTCGACGTCGTCCTTGGCGACGCGCCCATCAATTATCGTGACTCCGTTCTTTTCGAGGTATTTCCCAGCCGATTTTGCGTTAACAAATCCGACCATAGCTTCGGCCGCTTGCGCCAGGGTTGCGTGTTCGGGCATGCGCCCGAGATAGGCTTTGCCTGGATTTAAACGGAGCCATGTAGCCGTAGCGCGGACATCTCGCGTCAAGGACAATAGCTCCTCAACCGCTTCACTAATAATCTCGACTGCAGCCGACGGAATAATTTTTTCACCGGGCTTCCCGCGTTTGGAGCCGTACCTGACCAGATAGTGGGCCTTGCGATTCGCATCGTACTGAACGGGCTGCGACGGTAGCTTACGGAGGTCCTCTGAACGATAACCAAGAAAGCAGGAAATAGTGGTAAGACATATGAGAACCCGGTCTGGCCAGACATAACGGGGGATGTTCTGGTACAGCCAGCCAACTGCCCTATATACATCTTCTGAGGGAAGCTTACAGCCTTTGTCTGACAAGACGGTTCCTGGGTTGGGGCCTGACTGACTCGCTGGAGACGAGCGCCGATGGGGTCGCACGGCGCCGCTCCAGTTTAGCCGGACGGCAGCTATACGATAGCGGTCGATATCGGCGGCAGCATTCTCCAAGTGTCCCTTGACCTTAATCAAGGTAACCAGCTTCATGGGGGAGCGGTGGGCAGCGTCCCAAGCGAGGTCGAAGTCGGCATGAGTGACTTCGAGCAATCTGCGCCCTGAAGTTTTTAGAACATCGTATATATACCGAAAAACATTTATATATATTTGCTGATTGCCCGAGCCCTGATTGCGCCGAGAAGCACGTAGGCAAACAAGGGCTTTCACGAGGTTGGAGAACGACGACGTAAATGGCTCTCCCACACCCTTTTTCTTGCTCTCCGCGCGATGCTGCGTGAAGTGAAGGCGAGTCGTTGGCCGCCCCTTCGAGGTGCTGTTGCGCTTGGCATAGGCCGCAGTAACGTCCCAACAAGAGCAGTCCCAATCGACGGGGCCGAATGGCGCGAGCGATTTCGCTTCCGCAATGAGCGCTTGTTGTCGCGCCTCGCACTCCCTTCGGGCCAACGGAATAAGCGTTTTTATTGGTTTATCCTCCGCCATTTGCCTTTTTCTCCTTCCAGACTTTTACCTTCGCTATGGCTTCTCTTACCCCGGCTATGAGAACGTTCATTTGCTCGGCAAGGTTCTCATTTCCCGCCTTGAGATATCTTGACCGTTCGTTCTCCGCGTAGTTGAGAACCTTGCCGTGTTGTGCCTCGACGAACGGCTGGAATTTGGGACAGCCGTAACACGAAAATGGGGGATGTTGAAAGCAACGCGAATGTTGGCCGCAAGCACCGAGGTCAACCGCATCCTCCGGGCTTTCGCGTCTTAAAAATATTACGCGCCTTGCAGGGTCGTGCCCATTGAGTGCATCATCAGGCCCTGCCACAACCGTTCCCTTAAAATATCCGAAAATTTCATTGAAGCGCTGCCCGCCTGCCGCATCGAGTAGAGCAAGTTGCTCATCCCTCAAATCCAAATAGACTTGCAAATTCTGCGTATCGCTGTGGTCGAGCTTCAACATGAGAACCTCTTTGCTTACGCCCATGCGGACCATCGCGACTGCATACGTGTATCTCAGCCTGCGCGGCGTCAACCGTAGGCTTCGACCTGTCCGGGGGGACACTAGCCCAAGCCGCTTAGCGAAGTTTCTTACGAGTTTTGTGAAATCCGTTGGGTGCATATGCCACGCAAACGGCTCATTCGGAGTTCCGATGTCCCATTCAAACGGCTTCTGCCTCGAAAATAGCGGTCTCGGCAAATGCCCGGTGTCAATATGACGACTTGCGCCTATCAAGAACTCAATCATCAGCAATAGTCCATCGTCGCAGTACTCTTGGATAAAATCTTGCCTTGGATAGTCTTGGTCTCTTTTTTTGATGCGAGGCATATTAAGAATAAAGACACGCCGGTTCAGGGGCACCCCTGGATTCGTCTGGACGACGTCACACTCCCTGAGGAGCGCATAGTTCGATGCGTTCCTTCCGTAGGCAAGGCATAGAGCGACCGCTGCTCTTTGTTGGACGGACTCAAAACCCCAGCAGCTGTCGTCGTGAAGCGCCCGTTGGACAAGTTGTACCTCCTCAGGCGACAGCGGCCCTTCGTCAGGGTCATTAGTGGAGACGGCATGTCCTTTCAGATTTCCGGGTATCCTAATGTTCTGGATTTCATCTAGAAAAAATTCTGATGCGATAAGAGACGAAAACTCATCGACCACCCAGAGATACCACGCCCTGATGCGAGCAAACTTCCAAAGAAACTCGCTATGTCTAAGCTGCGTCAAGATTTCCGAGACCATATTTTTTAGCAACACGCGGAACGTGCCGTGTATTCTGAGTTTCCTCATTTGTTCCCAAGCTGCAGTCTTTGGCAACGAATTGCAGAACTGCCGGAACAAGTTGTAAGCCTCGGCCGAGGAACACTTTTCAATACGGTCAATGACGTACAGTTTGAGAACGTATTCCAACGAAATGCTAGGACAAGCAAACGAATCCCAATCGATGATTAGGCGTTTGACCCCGCCATTCAGACGCCACAAATCGGAGCTTGTGTCGACTGGTTGACCTTGTGAATCGATGACCTCAGTTGGAATGCCATAGGTCTCATCGTCGTATTCAAACGATGCCAATAACTCATTAAGTAAAAGAGTTTTCATTTAGGACTCGCCAAATAGCTGCTGTTGATATTCCTTTGCGACATCAAATGCCTGTTTAGCAATCGCTCCCTGTTCGTAAGTACTACTATTGTCTCCGGCCCATCCCATCAGATAATTGCCCGTTTTAACTTTCGAGGCCGGCACGGTCTGACTTTCTGCCATGACGCGTTTTACATTCTCGAAAAACGTGTGCCGCAGAATGTGAGGCTTTAAACCGGGAAATAGCGTCGGCCAACTGTCCCGAATATCCACAATCACTTTGTTTGTGGCTGAAACAGTTAAAGGCTGGCCATCCTTTGAGCTCACTACGAGGTAGGGGCCACGCGTTGCGTTACGAATCTGTCGCCGGTGGTCAAGGATATATGACTCAAGAATTGAAGCCAGCGCTGGCGGAATAGGAAGTAGGCGGGCGGCAGTTTTCACGTTCGGTTCAATTATTCTTGGGTCCAACGCGTCGTCTGGGCGTCGGCAAACGGCAATCTGGAGTTTCTCGAGCCTGATGTCATTGACTTGCAGTTTGAGCAGCTCACCGCGTCGAAGGCCACAAAGCAAAAACAGAAGGACAATCACTTGATTTCTCACCCTTACAGCGGGTCTCACCCAAGCGTTTTCATGGCACTCGGGCGCTGTGAGTCTTATTAATTCCGCAACCTGTTTATCAGTTAATGCAATCCGCTTTGCGGGGGCATTCTTCCTAGGAAGAAGTTCTGTCAGCATCCTATTCAATAATTCTTTGCGGATATTGAGCGCACGAAGACGTCTTTCCGGTGCACGGGACATGACGTCATCCATCACCTGTCCACAGAACTTGCGTATGGCCCAAACGCGCTTTCGAAACTCGTCATTTGATGTAACGATGTTCTGTGTTTTATTGTCGCCCGCACGGCGGCGTGGCTTACGTAGAAAAGTCCTCAGCGAGGTATTAAGTTCGTTTTTCGTGAACGTTTCGCCCGACAGCAGGCGCGCCGCGACGTCTACGCCATTCGTAGCACCCCACGAAAGGAAAAGCGCTAGCGCGGTGGCAGCACGATAAAGGGTGGAAGACGCGACGATGAGACGCAGCACAATCATGAGGTACTCGTTGACTAGCGCAATTGGCCATCTGGTATCTGCGTCAATGACCAACACAAATCGCTCACCAGCATTTGCCCCGGTGAGGGTTAGGCGCTTCACTTCAAAGCGTTGTATAGGCCTTTCGCCCATCCTCGTCACGTCCATGTGTTTGCCCTCGTGATGTGAAAACACCTGCTCGAATCCAGCTCCGGCGACGCTTGTAGACCATAAATTTTCCTTAACAATCAACAACTTGTCTATAGATACGCAATGTGTAAATTTTTAACATTGAGTTAAGCAATGTCTTGAAGCGAAGGCCATTGAAACGGGCTTCTCCTATGGTGAGGAACGGGAGTTCACAGCGACCCGCAAACACCAACAAGTAATTTTTTTTCTGTTTGCTGTCGACGAAACTGCGAGACCCACCTGCAGGAACGTGCGGCGGTACCAGATTCGGTGTTGCCACCGCGCTTCTATTGCGCACGGGGCAGCGCACCTTCACGCTTGGCAGGACTCGGATGCTCAGCAACGTAAGCACCTAGACCGTAGGAGTTCCTTTTTTATCAAACGGGAGAGGTGCCACTTCACTAGCGGCGGCACGCGGAATCACACGAATATCAGAGAGAAAAGCGGGGTAAGTTGGTACGACCCGAAAAAAAGTGGCGGGTCATTAGACGGAATTGTTTTGTCGAACGTGAAGTATTCAAGCGCCGAAACAAATGAAAAGGCGAGAGGAAACTTGCGTCTCACTCTCGCCGAAAAAAACGTTCTACATCAGTTCTTTACCTCGAAAAACCCCTTCCGAAACTTACGTATTTCTGTTCAGGCGACCCTAGAAGGGAATATCGTCGTCCATTTCGTCGAAACCGCCGCCGGCCGGCGCGCTCGGACGGCTTGCGCCACCAGCGCCTCCTCCTGCTGCCGGACGGCCGCCCGACGGCGCGCCTCCACGGCTCGCACCGCCGCCGCTGCGCTCAGCAGGCGCGCGGCTGCTGTAACCGCCTTCATCGCCGCCTCCGCCGCCGCCCGCACCGCCACGTCCACCCAGCATCTGCATTTGTTCCGCGACGATTTCCGTTGCGTACTTCTCCACGCCCGCCTGATCGGTGTACTTGCGCGTACGAATACGGCCTTCGACGTAAATGGACGAGCCCTTCTTCAGGTACTCGTTGACGATCTCGGCCAGCCGGCCGAAGAAGGTCACGCGATGCCATTCCGTGGCTTCCTTCATTTCGCCGGATGCCTTGTCCTTGTAGCGGTCAGTCGTCGCAAGACGGACGTTGGCCACGGCGTCGCCGCTCGGCAGATACCGGGTTTCCGGATCAGCGCCCAGATTTCCCACCAGAATGACCTTGTTGACGGATGCCATGATTTCTCCTGTTGATTCAATTCAGTTCAATACGATTCAATTCGATGTCGCGCGGACCTGATTCACTACGCCGTGCGCCGGATCTTCTGCGGCGGCGGCTTCATGTTCGTCGCCACGATCAGCCAGGCCAGCACCAGCCCCGAGCACGCGAAAAACACAGCGCTCTGGCCATCCACTTTCAGCAGCCATCCGCCGATCACCCCGCCGATTGCCAGGCCGATCGACTGCGTGGTGTTGTACACGCCGGCCGCCGCACCCTTTCTCGTGCCGGGCGCAAGTTTGGAGACGAGCGACGGTTGCGACGCCTCCAGCACATTGAAACCCAGGAAGTAGATGAACAAGATCGCGGCCACTGACCACAGAGTATGCGGAGCGGCGCCGAGTAACAACTGGCCAATCAGGATAAGCAAAATGGCGCCGAGCATCACCGCTTTCATTTTTCCGCGTTTTTCGGCGGCAATGATTGCCGGCACCATCAGCACGAACGCGAGGCCCATGACCGGCAAATAGACTTTCCAGTGCGCCGCGACCGGCAGACCGCCTGCTTCCAGGATGCGCGGCACGACCAGGAACAGCGCGGTTTGCGTGGCGTGCAGGACGAGCACACCGAAGTTCAGGCGCAGCAATTCCACGTTGTGCAGCACTTCGGCGAACGGCGCTTTTACATGCACGGGCGGCTTGGGCGCGTCCGGGACCACCCAGATCACCACGCCCACGGCGAGTATCGATAAAAAGCCGATCAGCGTGAACAGGCCGCTCATGCCGACCCACTGGAACACGATCGGCGCGCCGACAATGGCAACCGCGAACGAGACGCCGATGCTCGCGCCGACCATCGCCATGGCTTTCGTGCGGTTTTCCTCTGTAGTCAGATCCGCGATGAACGCAATCACCGCCGACGAAACCGCGCCCATGCCCTGAATCACACGCCCGACGATGATCCACGTCATGGAATGCCCGACCGCCGCCACGAAGCTGCCGATGGCGAAGACGATCAGCCCGAACGCGATGACCGGCTTGCGCCCCAGCTTGTCGGAGACCCAGCCGTAGAAAATATAAAGCAGCGATTGCGTGACGCCGTAAGCGCCGAGCGCAATGCCGACGAGCAGCACATTGTCGCCGCCGGGAATCGTTTTCGCGTAGATGGAAAACACCGGCATGATCATGAAGAGACCAAGCATTCGCAGCGCGAAGATCGCGGCAAGCGACACGGTCGCACGCAACTCGGGCGCGCTCAGACGTGTGGACGTAACAGACGGATTGGACATCGGACGAGGTAATGTGGAAACGCGTCAGGCGGTGTGCGCGGCTCGCGCAAACCGGGCGGTCGCCTTGTGGTTGCCCGGATCGGCACTATATGAGACAGACGGCCGAGGCGGAAATTTATGCTTCAGAACGTGCTTCGGAACCGCATTCCGGCCCTGCGTGAAGGTCATGAAAAGCCCGCCGCACGCTTGATTGACGCCGATGAGCGCGGGCAACGCGCCCTCGGTAGGGTAGCCCTCCATCCTTATGGATGAAGGGCCCCCTAAGAACTGTACGTGCGAGTTTCCCCGCATACAGCTCAAGCCTACAAACGAAGCTCCGCGTTTATGACAGAACCGGCTTAGTTACCGCAATCTTACCAGCGTGCACCTGCTGGTGGCAGTGCGGGTGAAGCAAAACTCTGTTGGACAGCGTGTCTTTGCCACCATGCATCCGATACTCTAGATGATGATCGTGCCAACCCGTTTCGTCCGTCAGCGCCGTGCCACAGTGCGCACACAGCCCGCCCTGTGACATGTACAGCGTTGCCCACTGCTTGCGATAACGCATCAACTCCCACATGCGATCCTGCCGCAGTTTCTCGCCGTACTGCTCCCACTTAGGGTCAAAAGGATGAAAATCCCCTTTGATCTTTAGATGCCGCTTGATCACTGTGCCGCTGATCTGGTACAGCTCAAGCAACCCCTTACTGCCGTCCCGCTTTACTACAGGAACAGCGAACACCCAGTGACGGTCGCCGACGGAATGAAAGTACTTCTTTCTCACCCAATCGGCGCTCTTCTGCGGATGCCGCCGCTTTGACCATCGCCAGAGCCTTTGAAACACCAAATGCTCCATGCGACTGTACGCTTGCTTGGCTACCACGGGACTGTGGTACTGCGCCCAGCCCCGAAGCATCGGATTCAACAGGCGGATCAGATCCGCCTGTTTTACCGTCTTGTTACCGCTGATCGTATCCGCCACCTTGCGATAGAACGCTTGTGCGTTTTTCTTGCTCGGTTTGATGAGCAGCTTTCCCGAGTACTTCCGAAAATTCCACCCAAGGAAATCAAAGCCATGATCTATATGGGTGATCCGCGTTTTCTCCTCGGATAGTTGCAAACCCCTAACCGCGAGGAAGGCTTCTATCCAAGGCCTGACTTCGTCAACTAGTACCTCTTGCGAGTCACCGGTTATGACGAAGTCGTCCGCGTACCGCACCACATGAATCTTGAGCTTCTTGGTTTTCGCGATCCCGAATTTAGCACCGAGGTGCTCAATCAGTTCACGCTCCAACCCGTTCAACGTCACATTGGCCAACGTCGGGGAAATGATGCCCCCCTGCGGCGTACCGGCCGTCGTCGCCTGCAACTGACCTTGATAAACCAGGCCAGCCTTCAACCACTTCCGGAGAATCGCCGTGTCCATTGGGACATTGCGTTCCAACCAGTCATGGTTGATGTGGTCAAAGCACCCCTTGATATCCGCTTCCAGGACCCATCGGGCTGAGCCCTTCTGAGACATGGAAACAAAAATCTGGGACATGGCATCGGCCGTTGAGCGATGACTCCTGAACCCATATGAGTTCGGGTCGCTCGTGGACTCTGCCACTGGCTCCAAGGCCAGCAAGTACAGAGCTTGCATCGCTCTGTCATGCATGGTCGGAATGCCCAGAGGGCGCTCCTTCCCATTGGCCTTGGGGATAAAGACCCTCCTTAAAGGCAGAGGCCTGTATCCATGCCGCTTCAACCGATCGACAGCAAGCCGTCGACTTTCAGGCGAATCCCATAGTTCACGATCGACTCCAGCCGTTC
Source organism: Burkholderia sp. PAMC 26561 (assembly GCF_001557535.2). NCBI lineage: Bacteria > Pseudomonadati > Pseudomonadota > Betaproteobacteria > Burkholderiales > Burkholderiaceae > Burkholderia > Burkholderia sp. PAMC 26561. The sequence continues at coordinate 1,583,843 of NZ_CP014306.1, read as the reverse complement.
GCGCACCTTGGTTCTGCGTAACACGTCGTACCGCATGCAACTTGGCGGACAACGTGCGGGTCAACATCCGTTGCAAGGCTTTGACCCTGCGCCATTTGCCTTCCCGCGTCGCCTTCGCAATTCGAATCTGCATCCCTCTCACGTTTCGTTCAACCCGACGCCAATCTACGGCGTACCAATCGTCCGGCGCGTGGGAAAGCGCAGATCCGGCCTTTCGACCAGATACTTTCATGCTGCTCTCCTACTTGGAAAAGTCCCGAGCAGAAGGCGCATCTCCCCCAGCGGGGTAGATACACCCCGCTGGGGAACAACAAACACCTCAGTACGGGCGCATGCACCCGTACCTAACCAAGACACAGAGGGTAGTCAGCCGTCTTGCGACGGTAGACCAGACGGAAGTCTGCCCGCTTTCGCGTGGAGTAATGTCTCAACTCCTATCCGGACCATTACAGCCCGACGTTCGCTTTTTCCGTCCTCCCATACCCGCATAATCAACAGCGTTCCTTACGGTTCGCCTGCCAGTCAAACCGCACTGGCAACCATACGGGCTTACCACGTTCCCGGCATGTCACACGACTGACTTAGGTTCCACCTCTCCCCCGGCAGTCCAACAACGACGTAACTCGAACTTCCAACGAGTTAACCGACTGCACACCATTTTTGGTTGATGCCACGCAGCAGCTTAGGCACCGCTATAATCACGGGGTTTATCAGCAGTTCACTTACATTAACCGTATCAGCCAGCCTAGCTCCTCGACCCCTTCGCTGCTAGGAGCCTCCAGATGAACATCTCACGATGTGCATCTGCCCGAACGTCCGGGGGCTACATTGTCGGAAGAGCTTCAGACCTCACCGTTACCAGTGACGCATGTCTTCCTAGGCTACTGCTAGTCGTATAGCAGGTTCACTATTCGCCTTCGAACAGCAAAGCGAATCGAACAATGACACACCGAGCTTTCGCTCGTATCGCCTAGCGAATCCGTTGCCTATCGGCGCAGGAATTGCAAACCACATCCGCCTTGTCGGCATGGATGAAGCCGCCGACAACACGGTGCCTGATGGTAATCAGACACATGCAATGCGATTCCCGGTACAGACGGCATACAAGGAATCGCCTATGGCGAAACCCTAAAATGCCCTACCGGGTTTCGCTTCACTACAAAGCGTTGGCCTCAAGGTGCCAACAAATGGTCGATAGCGCAGCCAGGACCGAGATCCCAACTGATATTCGACGGTCGATGCCCATGACGTAGGGCTGACGGACACGAGCGTGCGTGTCGCACAAAAGTCGTTATAGTAGCAGGTTTAGCCCCCTTACTTTCCGCCCGGATTCATGGAAGAAATTCGTATTCGTGGGGCTCGTACCCACAATCTCAAAAACATCAGTCTCGACTTGCCGCGTCACAAGCTGATCGTGATTACGGGCTTGTCGGGTTCGGGGAAATCGTCGCTCGCCTTCGACACGCTCTACGCGGAAGGCCAGCGCCGTTACGTGGAAAGCCTGTCGGCGTACGCGCGCCAGTTCCTGCAACTGATGGAAAAGCCGGATGTCGATCTGATCGAAGGGTTGTCGCCGGCAATTTCGATCGAACAGAAGGCGACTTCGCACAATCCGCGCTCGACCGTCGGCACGGTCACCGAGATTCACGACTACCTCCGGCTGCTGTTTGCCCGCGTCGGTACGCCGCACTGTCCGGATCACCACATCCCGCTGGAAGCGCAAAGCGTGTCGCAAATGGTCGATGCCGCGCTCGCCATGCCCGAGGAAACCAAGCTGATGATCCTCGCGCCCGTGGTCGCGGATCGCAAGGGCGAGCACACCGAATTGTTCGAGGCCATGCAGGCGCAGGGTTTCATCCGCTTTCGCGTGCGCTCGGGCGGCGGTACGGCCAACGAGGGCGTCGCGAAGATCCATGAGATCGAGTCGCTGCCGAAGCTCAAGAAGAACGACAAACATACGATCGATGTCGTCATCGACCGGTTGAAGGTTCGGCCCGACATGAAACAGCGTCTGGCGGAATCTTTCGAAACCGCGCTGCGTCTCGCCGATGGCCGCGCGGTTGCGCTCGAAATGGATTCGGAGCGCGAGCATTTGTATAGCTCGAAGTTCGCGTGCCCGATCTGCTCGTACTCGCTGCAGGAACTCGAGCCGCGCCTGTTCTCGTTCAACAACCCGATGGGCGCGTGCCCGGAATGCGACGGCCTCGGGCAAATCACGTTCTTCGATCCGAAGCGCGTGGTCGCGCATCCGTCGCTGTCTCTGGCAGCCGGCGCGGTGAAAGGCTGGGACCGGCGCAACCAGTTCTACTTCCAGATGCTGCAAAGCCTGGCGGCGTTCTTCGAATTCGATCTCGATGCCGCGTTCGAGGACTTGCCGGAGAAAGTGCGCAAGATCCTGCTGTTCGGCTCCGGCAAACAGGTGATCCCGTTCGCGTACATCAACGAGCGCGGCCGCACCACGGTTCGCGAGCACGCGTTCGAAGGGATCATCCCGAGCCTCGAGCGCCGCTACAAGGAAACGGATTCCGCGGCGGTACGTGAAGAATTGTCGAAGTTTCAGAACAACCAGGCGTGTCCGGCGTGCGAAGGCACGCGTTTGCGCACCGAAGCGCGCAATGTGAAGCTCGGCACCGGCGAACACGCGCGGGCAATCTTCGAGGTGAGCGGCTGGCCGCTGCGCGACACGCTCGGCTATTTCCAGACGCTGCGGCTCGAAGGCTCGAAGGCGGAGATTGCCGACCGGGTCATCAAGGAAATCGTCGCGCGGCTCACGTTCCTGAACAACGTGGGGCTGGATTATCTGTCGCTGGAACGCAGCGCGGAGACGCTTTCGGGCGGTGAGGCGCAGCGGATCAGGCTGGCATCGCAGATTGGATCGGGCTTGACGGGCGTGATGTACGTGCTGGACGAACCGTCCATCGGCTTGCATCAGCGGGATAACGACCGGCTTATCGATACCCTCAAGCATCTGCGCGACATCGGCAATTCGGTGATCGTGGTCGAGCACGACGAAGACATGATCCGCATGGCCGATTATGTGGTCGACATGGGCCCGGGTGCGGGCGTGCACGGCGGCGAGATCGTCTCGCAAGGCACGGCAAAACATGTCCAGAACGACCCGAATTCCATGACCGGGCAGTATTTGTCGGGCAAACGCAGCATCAGCTATTCGACCGATCGCACCGCGCCCGATGAACGGCGGCTGCGGATCATCGAGGCGTACGGCAACAACCTGAAGAACGTGTCGCTCGACCTGCCCGTTGGCTTGCTGACCTGCGTGACGGGCGTGTCGGGCTCGGGCAAGTCCACGCTCATCAATGACACGCTGTACCACGCCGTCTCGCAGCATCTGTACGGCTCGGCGACCGAACCGGCGCCTTACGAGGCAATCGAAGGGCTGGAGCATTTCGACAAGGTCATCAACGTCGATCAATCTCCTATCGGCCGCACGCCGCGCTCGAATCCGGCTACGTATACCGGCCTTTTCACGCCGATCCGCGAGTTGTTCGCGGGCGTGCCGGCATCGAAGGAACGAGGTTACGATCCGGGCCGTTTCTCGTTCAACGTGAAGGGCGGGCGCTGCGAAGCGTGCCAGGGCGACGGCGTGCTGAAAGTCGAAATGCACTTCCTGCCCGACGTGTACGTCCCGTGCGACGTCTGTCACGGCAAGCGCTATAACCGCGAGACGCTCGAAGTCCAGTACAAGGGCAAGAACATCCACGAGGTGCTCGACCTGACCGTGGAAGCGGCGCACGAGTTCTTCAAGCCAGTGCCGATCGTCGCGCGCAAGCTGAAAACCCTGCTCGATGTCGGTTTGGGGTATATACGCCTCGGCCAGTCGGCGACCACGCTTTCGGGCGGCGAAGCGCAGCGCGTGAAGCTTTCGCTGGAACTGAGCAAGCGCGATACGGGTCGGACTCTCTATATTCTCGACGAACCGACCACGGGTTTGCATTTCCACGATATCGCGCTGTTGCTGGAAGTGATACACCGGTTGCGCGATCAGGGTAATACTGTCGTAATCATCGAGCATAATCTGGATGTAATCAAAACCGCCGACTGGGTGATCGACCTGGGTCCGGAAGGCGGCGCCGGCGGCGGCCAGATCATCGCGCAGGGGACGCCGGAGCAGGTAGCCAAATCGAAGGCCAGTTTTACCGGCCGATATCTTGCGCCGTTGCTGCAGCGGCCGAGATCGGCGGCATGACGTACACGCACAAATGCCAAGCACGAGCCGGCCCGCCTTCGGGCCGTAGCACTCTATAACCCGTTCGCGGCAGGAGACCGAAGGATTCATGGCTAAGCGCAACGAAGCGGCCGAGAACAGGCCCGCAGTCCGGCCCGTGCGGCTGACGAGCGATATGAGCATGCCCAAGCTGTCGGCGGTTGAGATCGGCAGTTATATCGCCGCATTCGCCGGCATGTTCGCCGTTCTGCATCTGCAACTGCTCGGCGCGCTGCTGGCGGGCATGCTCGTGTTTCAGCTCGTGCACACCATTGCGCCGGTCATCGAAAAAACCATGACGAGCGGGCGCGCCCGCTGGGTCGCGGTCGTGATCCTGGCGGTGGTGATCGTGGGCGGCCTCGCCGGTGCGACGGTTGCGACCATCGACCATTTTCAGCGCGATGTTCCGAGCGTCCAGAAGCTCCTCGATCAACTCATGATGATCACGTCGCATGCGCGTCTGCAGGTGCCGGACTGGATTGCGAATTACCTTCCCGTCGACGCCGAGCAGATGAAGGACAAGGCGACCGACCTGATGCAGAAGCACGCCGCCATGCTGCAGCAAGGCGGAAAAGACGCGGCGCGGGGTTTCGGGCATGTGCTGATCGGTATGATCATCGGCGCGATCATCGCAGTGGGCGCGCCCCGGACCACGCATCGGCTGCCGCTTTCCACCGCGCTTGTCACGCGCGTGACGCGGTTCTCAGAGGCATTTCGCCGGATCGTTTTCGCGCAGGTGAAGATTTCCGCCATCAACGCGGCATTCACCGCGCTGTATTTGCTGGTCGCGCTGCCGGTCTTTCACGAGCGGCTACCGTTGTCCAAGACGCTGGTGATGGTGACGTTTATCGTCGGATTGCTGCCGGTGATCGGGAATCTGATTTCCAACGCGCTGATTGTCGCGATCTCCCTTTCCGTGTCGTTTGGAACGGCGGTGGCATCGCTCGCGTTCTTGATCGTCATTCACAAGCTGGAATATTTCCTGAATGCACGGATCATTGGCGGGCAGATTGAAGCACGCGCGTGGGAATTGCTGCTGGCAATGCTTGCGATGGAAGCCGCGTTCGGCCTTCCAGGCGTGATTGCCGCGCCGATTTTTTATGCTTATATCAAGCGCGAACTGGTTTATTTGAGGCTGGTTTAAATCGCGGAACCGGCGGAGATTCAATGCGATCTCCGCCAGCTATTCGATTTACTTGAACACCACCGTCTTGCTGCCGTTCAGCACGATCCTGTGCTCGACGTGCCAGCGCACCGCACGCGCCAGCGTCACGCATTCCACGTCACGGCCGATTGCCGTCAACTGATCCGGCGCCATGCTGTGGTCCACGCGCTCGACTTCCTGTTCAATGATCGGACCTTCATCGAGATCCGTCGTCACGTAATGAGCAGTGGCGCCGATCAGCTTTACGCCGCGATCGAACGCCTGGTAATACGGCTTCGCGCCCTTGAAACTCGGCAGGAACGAGTGGTGGATGTTGATCGCCCGGCCATTGAGCGCGGCGCACAGTTCCGGCGACAGGATTTGCATGTATCGCGCGAGTACGACGAGATCGATCTTGTGCTGATCGACGATTTCCAGCACGCGCGCTTCCTGCGACGCCTTGGCTTCAGGCGTCGACGCCATCAGCGGCAAATGATGAAACGGCACGTCATAACTCGCGGCAAGCTGATAGAACTCGCGATGATTCGAAACGATCGCCGGAATCTCGATCCCGAGTTGCCCCGTGCGATAGCGGAACAGCAAGTCGTTCAGGCAATGCCCGATCTTCGACACCATGATCATCACACGCGGCTTGACCGATGCGTCGTGCAGTTCCCACTTCATGCCGAACTGATCGGCGAGTGAACCGAACGATGTCCGCAATGCTTCCAGTCCCGGATCGCCGCCGACTTGCTGGAAATGCACGCGCATGAAGAACTCGCCGGTGTGGCTGTCGCCGAACTGCGCGGAGTCCAGGATGTTGCTGCCGAGATCGAACAAGAATCCCGACACGGCATGCACGATTCCCGGACGATCAGGACACGACAACTTCAAGATAAAACTATGTTCGGTCGACATTAACCGATACTCCTTTAAAATATTTCACAGCAGTGGCGGCGAGAACACCGCCTGCATGCCTGCGCACGCGTCTTCATCGATCCATTGGCGGCGCAGCAAGAGGTCGAGCGTGGCAAGACTTGCATCCACGGTCATGGAACCTTCTTCGATCCAGCGCGCGACTTCATCGATTCGAGCAAGTCTGTGTTCGCCAACTTCGCCGTCCTGATTGCGCGGCGCGAAATCCACCGGCAGCGCGAGGTCGAAAACGTAGATCTGCTCGGCTTGCGTGCCTTCGGGCAGCGATTGCAGCACGTGGAAGATGCGCCCGCGCGTGGCGTTCGCGGCCAGTTCCGGCGGCATGCCAGCCTCTTCCCAGCATTCCTTCACGAGCGTTTCCTTGATCCCCATCCCCCAGCCGATACCGCCCGCCACCACGTTGTCGAGCATGCCCGGATCGGTTGCTTTGGTTTCGCTGCGGCGCGCGATCCAGAGGTTGGGCGCCCGGCCCGGCTCTTCCACGATGCCGTTCAAATGCACCGCGTACGTCATTGTGCCGAAGAACCGCGACGCCGCCCTTTCGATGAACGCCAGCGGCTCGGCATCGAAGGTATTGCGGATTGCGTAGGTTTCGTTGCGCCAGCCGGGGATGCGGCCATCGGCGGCGAGCATGCCGATAACCGCGCCAAGCGCCGCGCTACGGGATTCCAGCGTATTGAAGGAGGCTGCAAGATGAATCGCGGCTTCGGTGAATTCGAACACGTCAGGCCACGATTTCAACGCTGATGCGTCGGCGCGGCGAATCCAGCCGACCCGCTCATCGGCGATATTAAACGGCAGATGCGCGGAAGCATCGAAACGGCGCGCTGCGATGATCGCGGGCAAGGTCATTACGGGGCCTCCGGCGGCGCAAAGGCTGGAATTGTACAAGGGCAGGCTCGTTGGCCCTGCGCAGGCGAGCGCCTAATCCTTCAGCGCCACCCGAATCCCCAGCCCGATGAACGTCGCGCCCGCCAGCCGGTCGAGCCACACGCCGACTTTCGGGCGACGCTTCAGATACGCGCCGATCATTCCCGCGGCCACGCCAAACACCGAGAACACCACGACCGTCTGCAGCATGAACACGCCGCCCAGTTCGAACATCTGCAGCATCACGCTTTGCGCACCATGCGGATTCACGAACTGCGGCAGGAACACGATGAAAAACAACGTCACTTTCGGGTTCAGCAGATTGCCGACCACGCTCTGCCGGAACACGGTCGTGAGCGGCTGGCTCGGCCGTTCGTGCGCGCTCGACAAACCCTTGCTCCGGATCGCCTTGATGCCAATCCAGATCAGATACGCCGCGCCGGCGAGCTTCACGGCCTGGAACGCAATCGGCGACGATTTCAGCAACGCTGCCACGCCAAGCGCTGCAAGCGTCGTATGAAACGAAATGCCTGCTGCAAAACCAAGCGCCGCGACAAGTCCGGCTGCACGTCCCTGCGAAATGCCGCGTGCGAGCACCTGCAGGTTATCGGGACCGGGAGCCGCCGTTATCGCAATGGACGCGGCCAGGAACAAAAGGAAATTTGGCATGGTTCGAAACGCTCCAGTCAATGACCGTCGAATTCGCAAACGGTGAACAGAGGCAGGCCGGAATCGCGCAAAAGCTTCGAACCGCCGAGCGCCGGCAAATCGATGATCGCCGCGCCCTCCACCACTTCCGCGCCCAGGCGCTCCAGCAGGATCTTGCCGGCCATCATCGTGCCGCCCGTTGCAATCAGGTCATCCACGAGCACCACGCGGTCCCCTGGCTTGCACGCGTCCTCGTGGATTTCGACCGTCGCGCTGCCGTATTCGAGCTCGTAAGACTGCGACAGCGTCTTGTACGGCAGCTTGCCTTTCTTGCGGATCGGCACGAAACCAAGACTCAGCTCATAGGCGAGGATCGGCCCGATGATGAAACCGCGCGCATCCAGCCCGGCGACCGTATCGATATCTGCATCTATATAGCGCTGCACCAGCAAATCGATCAACGTGCGCAACGCGCGCCGGTCCTGCAGCACAGGCGTGATATCGCGGAATTGCACGCCGGGCTGCGGCCAGTCCGGGACGGTGCGGATTCGCTCGCGAATGAAAGCGGTGGCTTCGGACAAAGAGGACGCCGAAGGCGCCGCGAATGAGGACATGATCTCTCCGGAAAAACGTCAGGCTACCGCGCCCGCACGGCGATTGCGCGACAGCCGTTCTTCGGCCCGCTGCAGCGCTTCAGGCAAACCGCGCAGCACGACAATATCGCTTGCACGCAGCTTGGTGTCAGGATCGGGGGCCACGCCGCGAATGCCGTGACGCCGGATCGCCGTCACTTCCACGCCGTCCTCCACGAGCCCGAGTTCGTCGAGCGTACGGCCTACGGCGTCGGCGTTTTCATCGACGGGAACCGATTGTAGCCGCACCTGCTCGCGGCGTTCTTCGTCGTCGGAATCGTCCGCGCCGTGAAAATATCCGCGCAGCAAGCTGTAACGCTCATCGCGCATTTCTTCCACGCGCCGCACCACCCGGCGCATCGGCACGCCCATCAGCACGAGCGTGTGGGAGGCGAGCATCAGGCTGCCTTCCACGATTTCAGGAATCACTTCAGTCGCGCCCGATGCAATCAGCTTCTCGAGATCGGCGTCATCGACGGTACGCACGATGGTCGGCAAGGTCGGTTCGAGTTCGTGAATGCTGTGCAGCACGCGCAACGCGGAAGGCGTGTTGGCGAACGTGATGGCAACCGTCGCCGCGCGATGCAAACCTGCCGCGACCAGCGCCTCGCGCCGCCCCGCATCGCCGTACACCACGCTTTCGCCGGCCGCCGCCGCTGCCGCCACGCGATCCGGATCCAGGTCGAGTGCCACGTAGGACAAGCCCTCGTGCTCCAGCATCCGCGCCAGATTCTGCCCCGCGCGGCCGTACCCGCAGATGATCACGTGACCGCTCTGCTTGATGCTCTGCGTCGCGATCCGCGTCATTTGCAACGATTGCCGCAACCATTCCGTCGATGAAAGCCGCAGCACGATCCGGTCGGCATTCTGGATGATGAACGGCGCGGCGAGCATGGAAAGCAGCATCGACGAAAGAATGGCCTGCAGCAAGACGGGCTCGACAAGATGTTTATCGAGGATCAGGTTCAACAGCACGAAACCGAATTCGCCGGCTTGCGCCAGATTCAGGCCGGTGCGCATTGCCACACCCGGCGGTGAGCCGAAAAGCCGTGCAAGTCCGGTGATCATCACGGCCTTGAGCAGGATCGGCACGACGAAAAATCCGGCCACGAGAAACGGATGCTCCCAGATCACACGCGGATTGAGCAGCATGCCGGTGGTCACGAAGAAAAGACCCAGCAGCACGTCGCGAAACGGCTTGATGTCCTCTTCCACCTGATGCCGGTAAGGCGTCTCGGCAATCAGCATCCCCGCGATGAAAGCGCCGAGCGCGAGCGACAAGCCGAATTTATCGGTGATGAACGCAGCGCCGAGCGTCACCAGCAGCAAGTTCAGCATGAAGAGTTCTTGCGACCGCCGGCGTGCCACGATGTTGAACCAGCGCGTCATGAACTTCTGGCCGACGAACAGCAACACGGTCAACGCGACCACGATTTTTACGGCCGCAATCGCGAGCCAGAACGCCAGTTCCTTTGAATTTCCGTTGCCAAATGCCGCAATGATGATCAGCAGCGGCACTACGGCCAGATCCTGGAACAACAGCACGCCGAAGATGTTGCGGCCGTGCTCGGATTCGAGTTCGAGCCGTTCGGCGAGCATTTTCGACACGATCGCGGTCGACGACATGGACAACGCGCCGCCAAGCGCAATGCTCGCTTCCCACGACATATCGGTGAAGAAGTTCGCAATCCAGCCAAACAGCAGCGCAAGGAGGATCGTCCCGCCGACCTGGCTTGCGCCGAGTCCGAACACAATCCTGCGCATCGATCTCAATTTCGATAACGAAAACTCGAGCCCGATGGAAAACATCAGGAACACGACGCCAAATTCAGCGAGATGCTGGGCGCGCTCGCTGTCCGGCGCAATGCCCGCGGCATGCGGCCCGACAATGATTCCCACCGCCAGATAGCCCAACATGGGCGGCAGGTTGAAAAAGCGGAACACGACGACGCCGACCACCGAACACAGCAGTAGCAGCAACGTCATTTCAAGCGGAGAAGTCATCCGTCTGGAATCCTCGTTGGTCGTTGGATTGCGGATCGGCTTCATCCAAGCGCCGGGTTGTCGACCAGCGCAACTGGAAGCCCGACCTGCGTGGGCGGATGAGCGCGGAAAAAGCGGCGGGCAAAAGCCCGTCAGCCACGTCCGGCGCGGCATAAAGGTGCCTTTGATATACTCCGCGCATGATAGCGAAAATCAATGGCGACCGGGCACTCGCGCTGGCTCGCACCGTGCTCGAAATTGAAGCCGACGCTGTTCGAGGCCTGTCCGCTCAACTCGATGACAACTTCACCGGCGCCGTCGAATTCCTGCTCGGATGCAAGGGCCGCGTGGTGGTTTCGGGCATCGGAAAATCCGGGCACATTGCCCGCAAATTCGCGGCTACGCTCGCGAGCACCGGCACGCCCGGTTTCTTCGTTCATCCGGCGGAAGCCAGCCACGGTGATCTTGGCATGGTAACCGCTGATGACGTGTTTATCGCGTTATCGAACTCTGGCGAAACTTCTGAACTCGTCGCCATTCTGCCGATCATCAAGCGCCTCGGCGCCAAGCTGATCGCCATCACGGGAAGCCCCGAATCCAGTCTCGCTAAACTCGCCGACGTGCATCTGAACGCACATGTCGACAAGGAAGCGTGCCCGATGAACCTCTCGCCAACCGCCAGCACGACCGCGGTTCTCGCGCTGAGCGACGCGCTCGCGGTCGCCGTGCTCGACGCACGCGGCTTCGGCCCGGACGACTTCGCGCGCTCGCATCCTGGCGGCGCGCTCGGCCGGCGCCTGCTGACTTATGTACGCGACGTGATGCGCATCGGACCGGAAGTGCCTGTGGTGTCGCTCGACGCCACCGTGTCCGACGCCCTGTTCCAGATCACCGCGAAGCGCATGGGCATGACGGCCGTGGTCAACACGAAGAACCACGTCGAAGGCATTTTCACCGATGGCGACCTCCGCCGCATTCTCCAGCGCGATGGCGACTTCCGCGCGCTGCCGCTGGCGGACGTGATGACGCGTCATCCGCAAACCATCGGTCCGGACCATCTCGCGGTGGAAGCGGTGGAACTGATGGAGCGTTATCGCATCAATCAGATGCTGGTCGTCGATAAAAACGCGATCCTGATCGGCGCCCTGAACATGCATGACCTCTTTTCCAAGAAGGTAATCTGATGTCGACCTTGTCTTTCACGCCGGATATTGCCGCAACCGAAGACGCGCATGAGCGCGCGGGCCGCGTGAAGCTGATGATTTTCGACATCGACGGCGTTTTCACAGACGGCAGCCTCTTCTTCACCGCCGCCGGCGACGCCATGAAATCCTTCAATTCACTCGATGGCCACGGCGTGAAGATGCTGCAATCGGTCGGCGTGCAGACCGCGATCATCACCGGCCGCAACTCCGGCATTGTCGCGGCGCGCGCGGGCGAACTCGGTATCACGCACCTCCACCAGGGCGTCGCCGATAAAACCATCGCGCTCGCCGAACTCCTGCATACCACCGGCATCGCGGCGACTGAATGCGGCTACATGGGCGACGACTGGCCCGATCTCGCCGTCATGCGCCTCTGCGGTTTCGCCGCGGCGCCCGCCAACGCGCATGCGGAAGTGCTGCAGCGCGTGCACTTCGCGGCATCGAAACGCGGCGGCGAAGGCGCGGTGCGCGAAGTCTGCGACGCCATCCTGCGCGCGCAAGATCGTTATGACGGCCTGCTTGCAGCGGCTATGGGAGCCTGAAGATCATGGCGCGCCCGACCAAACTCACTTCACTTTTGCCGCTCGTCGCCATGGCGGCGCTTGCCGGCATCACGTACTGGCTGCTGCAGGCCACGCTGCCGCCGGCGCAAACACCCGAGCGTCCGAAAGAACACGCGCCCGACTATTTCGCCAATAATTTCTCCGTCTCCGAACTCGATACCACCGGCACGACGCAGTACCGGCTGACAGCCATATCGATGGTGCATTACGAAGACGACGAAAACAGCGACCTGGTGAAGCCCGCCATGCGCATGTTCCAGCCGCTGCGGCCAACAGTTACGGCGACTTCGGAGCGCGGGACGGTGAACGGCGATGTATCGATCGTCGATTTGTACGAAAACGCCCACCTGTTGCGCGTGGCCGGCTTTGGCGACCCGCAGATGACCGCGGATTCCGAGCACTTCCGGATCCTGGTGAACGACGATGTCATCGAAACAGAAAAGCCGGTTAAACTTCAGCGCGGTCCGTCGGTGATGACGGGCGACGGCATGAACTACAACAACGCGACCCGGGTAATGAAGCTCTTCGGGACGGTACGCGGCCAGATTGCCGCCTCAACCCTGAACAACTCGTCCAAATAAACCCGGCAGTTCCGACGAATTGCGCTTAATCCATTCAAGTGTGACTGCATGAACAAACCGTTTCTCCGACCCGAACCAGGCCGTCTGCGAGCAGCGCGCACTGCGTTTATGCGCCGCGCCGCACGCCTCATGCAATTCGGGATGGCGGCAGCCTGCGTGGCATTGCCGCTGGCAGGTTTCGCCCCGGCCGCACATGCCGAACGCGCCGACAGCGACAAACCGCTGAACATCTCGGCCGAAAACATGACCTATGACGACCTGAAGCAGGTCAACATCTTCACGGGTAACGTGGTCGCGACCAAAGGCACGATCATCATCAAGGCTGATCGCGTGGAAGTGACGCAGGACCCGCAGGGTTATCAGTACGCCACCGGCACGTCAACGGGCAACAATCTCTCGTATTTCCGCCAGAAACGCGACGGCCTGGATGAATACATCGAAGGCAATGCCGTGCGGATCGACTACGACGGCAAGCAGGATCTCACCACGCTCACCACGCGCGCGGTCGTGCGCCGCCTGGTCGGGCTGACCAAGATTCAGGACGAAGTGCACGGCAGCGTGATCACCTATGACGGGCAAAAGGACTTCTACACGGCGAAAGCCGGCAAGGACGTCGCGGGTCCGGGCAACCCGACCGGCCGTGTCCGCGCCATGCTCGCGCCGCGCAACGGCGGTGCCGCACCGCTGACCGGCGGGCCGGCCAAGCTCACCCCGTCCAACACGTTGCAAGGATCGCCGCAGCCGTGAACTCGCCCGCCATGCCTCATCGAAAGCCGGAAGGAACGAGCAGTTCGCTCACCGTCCGCAATCTGAAGAAACGCTACGGCTCGCGCACGGTCGTGAAGGACGTCTCGCTCGACGTGAAAAGCGGCGAAGTGGTCGGGCTGCTCGGGCCGAACGGCGCGGGCAAGACCACCTCGTTCTACATGATCGTGGGCCTCGTTCCGCTCGATGCCGGCGAAATCGAACTCGATGGCACGTCCATCAGCCTGTTGCCGATTCACCAGCGAGCGCGCCTCGGACTGTCCTACCTGCCGCAGGAAGCATCGGTTTTCCGCAAGCTCACCGTCGAGCAGAACATTCGCGCCGTGCTCGAACTGCAGACCGGCGAGAACGACAAGCCGCTTTCCAAGCAAGCCATAACGGATCGTGCAGAAGCCTTGCTCGACGAACTGCAGATCGCGCATTTGCGTGCGAACCCGGCGCTCTCGCTTTCAGGCGGCGAACGCCGTCGCGTGGAAATTGCCCGCGCGCTTGCGACCAATCCGGCTTTCATCCTGCTGGACGAACCGTTTGCCGGCGTCGATCCGATCGCCGTGCTGGAAATCCAGAAGATCGTGAAGTTCCTGAAGCAGCGGAACATCGGCGTGCTGATCACCGACCACAACGTGCGTGAGACGCTCGGCATTTGCGATCACGCGTACATCATCAGCGACGGCAGCGTGCTCGCGGCCGGCGCGCCGAGCGACATCATCGAAAACGAGAGCGTGCGACGCGTGTATCTCGGCGAACATTTCCGCATGTGACGGCGTGGGCTCCGCGCCCGGCGCCAGCCCGACGGGCTGGAAAGCAGGGGTCTGGAGCACCGCCAGCAATTCTTACGTGCCGCCCGCGGGCGGCACGCTTGTTTTTGGCCGATCCCCGCGAGGTTTCGCGCCCGTGGCAAACTCTCTACAATGATTAAAACCTTGCCATGAAAGCCAGCCTCCAACTACGCCTATCGCAGCATCTTGCGCTGACCCCACAACTGCAGCAGTCCATCCGGCTGCTGCAGTTGTCGACGCTCGAATTGCAGCAGGAAGTCGCGATGGCTGTCGCGCAGAACCCGTTGCTCGAAAACGAGGACGACTGGACCACGAGTCCGTTGCGCGTGGCGGCGGACGGCTCGCTGATCACCACAGGCGCTTCGGTGAGCGCGCCCGAGCCCATGATGAGCAACGGCACGTCGTCGAGCAGCAGCACGACCGAGCGCTCGGAAAACGGCGAACCGCAGGGCGTCGACGAATACAACGGCATGAGTTCGTCGGACAACGGCCCGGATTCCAGTTCGTGGAACCTGGAGGACTACGGCCGCTCGAACAGCGGTTCGGACGACGATGACCTGCCCCCGCTGCAAATCCACGAATCCACGACCACGCTGCGCGATCACCTGATGTCGCAGTTGCGCATGACAAAGGCCAATCAGCGCGATCGTGCGCTGATCACGTTTCTGATCGAATCGCTCGACGAAGACGGTTACCTCACGTCCTCACTCGATGAAGTGAAGGCCGACCTGCCCGACGAACTCGAAGTCGATCTCGACGAGTTGAGCGCTGCGCTCGCACTGCTGCAAAGTTTCGATCCGCCGGGTGTCGGCGGGCGTTCGGCATCGGAATGTCTCAAGCTGCAGCTTCTCAGGCTCGAATCGACGCCTATCAGGACGCTGGCGCTGGATATCGTCATGCATCATCTCGAGCTGCTCGCCGCGCGCGATTTCACGCGCCTTCGCAAGCAGCTCAAAGCCTCGGATGACGCATTGCGGGACGCCCACCTGCTGATCCGTTCGCTCGAACCATTTCCCGGTGCGGCGTTCGGCAAGAGCGAGGCGGATTACGTGGTTCCCGACATTCTGGTGCGCAAGATGTCGAGCGGATGGACTGCGGAATTGAATCCGGAAATCGTCCCTCGGCTGCGAATCAATCACCTTTACGCGAATATTCTGCGCAACAATCGCGGCGATCCGGGCAGCGGTTCGTTGCGTCAGCAACTGCAGGAAGCACGCTGGTTAATTAAGAATATTCAACAAAGATTCGAGACAATTCTTCGCGTGGCGCAAGCAATTGTGGAGCGTCAGAAGAACTTTTTCGCGCACGGTGAAATTGCAATGCGGCCCTTGGTTTTGAGGGAGATTGCTGATACGCTGGGTTTACACGAATCCACTGTCTCACGTGTGACAACCGGCAAGTACATGCTGACCCCGTTCGGGACGCTTGAATTCAAGTACTTCTTCGGATCGCACGTTTCTACCGACACGGGTGGCGCGGCATCGTCAACGGCGATCCGGGCACTCATCAAGCAACTGATAGGAGCCGAAGACTCAAAATCTCCTCTTTCAGACAGCCGCATCGCCGAATTGCTGGCGGAACAAGGGTTCGTGGTGGCACGCCGCACGGTGGCCAAATATCGCGAAGCCCTGAAAATTCCGGCAGTGAACCTGCGAAAGTCTCTGTAGCCCGCTGCATGTTGCGGCGGGCCTTTACCGGCCGCGTCGCGAACACGCGAACGAGCCGGCCGATGCGTTCCCGATCCGTTCAGCCATCAGCAACAATGGCCAACCACGGGCGCAGCGACCGGTTTTCAGCAGCGCACAAGCGACCAGGCGGCCATTAGCTTGGAGAGCAACTATGAATCTGCAGATCAGTGGACACCATCTCGAATTGACGCCTGCGTTGCGAGAATATGTGATCACCAAACTGGATAGAGTGCTTCGGCACTTCGATCAGGTGATCGACGGCAGTGTGGTCCTCTCGGTCGACAATCATAGGGAAAAGGACAAGCGGCAGAAGGTCGAAATCAACCTGCACCTGAAGGGCAAGGACATCTTCATCGAAAGTTGTGACGTTGATATGTACGCAGCAATCGACCTGATGGTCGACAAGCTGGATCGGCAGGTCCTGCGCCATAAGGACAAGATCCAGGGCCATGCGCATGCAACAATGAAGTACGAACCGCAAGAAAGCGAAGCGCCTGCGCCGTAAGTTGCCGGGCACGTTTTAGAGGTTTGTATCGAAAGCGTGGGTAGCGCATCAGCTTGAAGGATTTCTCTGATGCGCCGGGTTCGGACAAGCAGCACCGGACCCGCTTCCCACAGCAGCCGCCTGACAGCAGGCGGCTTTTTTGTCTCCGGCAGTTGCGGTGTTGCGTTGGTGGTACCAAACGTTGGCGCCGTATTGCGCGCCGCACCATCGCTGATGACGCTGTTCTATAATGGTCCGGGTAATACCGGGGTTGTTAATCGGAATGAAACGAGCGGGTCGAGGCTGAAATTGGGTCTTCCGCGCATTCCTAACCAAAATCGCCGTGCGCGCTCAGTGCCATTTCGAGCTTCTGAAGTCGCCACCGTGAGGAGAATTCAGGCCACGCATCTGCCTGCCAACATGAATCGTTTAGCCAAATTTCTTCCCCTCGAAAATGTCGTCCTCGGACTGTCCGTCACCAGCAAGAAACGTGTATTCGAGCAAGCGGGCCTGATCTTCGAGAATCAGAACGGCATTGGCCGCAGCACCGTTACCGACAATCTCTTCGCGCGCGAGCGCCTCGGCTCGACCGGTCTGGGCGAAGGCGTCGCCATTCCCCACGGACGTATCAAGGGCCTGAAGCATCCGCTCGCCGCTTTCGTGCGCCTCGCCGAGCCGATCGCCTTCGAGTCGCCAGATGGTCAGCCTGTATCGCTGCTGATCTTTTTGCTCGTGCCCGAGCAGGCCACGCAGCAACACCTCGAAATCCTGTCGGAGATTGCACAGTTATTGTCCGATCGGGACACGCGTGAACGCCTGAACACCGAAGAAAACCGTGAGGCGCTGCACCAGCTTCTCACGCAATGGCAGGCCTGAACCCGTCAAATCTGCTCGAAACCACGCATACGGCGCGAGCAGCCCTCTCGCGCCGGCGGCCCTTCTAGCGCACAATCAGTCCTATTGAGCGGAGCACTGAAAGGGCCAACCCCGGCCCTCTCGGTCGCCCAGCGCTCGCGGCCCCTCACGGAGTTCCGGCCTCATGGATACGTCCAGCATCAATGCCCAGAGTATTTTCGACGACAACGCGGCCGCGCTCAAACTGAGTTGGCTGACGGGTCACGAAGGCTGGGAACGCGGCTTCTCGACAGAGACGGTCGCCAATGCAACATCGAGTGCCGACCTGGTCGGCCACTTGAACCTGATTCACCCGAACCGAATCCAGGTGCTCGGCGACGCCGAAATCACCTATTACCAGCGTCAGTCCGACGAAGATCGCTCGCGCAACATGGCCGAGCTGATCGCGCTAGAACCGCCTTTCCTGGTAGTTGCCGGCGAAGTCGGGGCGCCACCGGAACTGGTTCTGCGCTGCACGCGCTCGTCCACGCCGCTGTTCACCACGCGCATGTCGGCGGCAGCTGTTATCGACAGCCTGCGGCTCTACATGTCGCGGATCCTCGCGCCGCGCGCCACGCTTCATGGCGTGTTTCTCGATATCCTCGGCATGGGCGTGCTGCTGACGGGCGACTCGGGACTCGGCAAAAGCGAACTCGGGCTTGAGTTGATCAGCCGTGGTCACGGTCTTGTCGCGGACGACGCCGTAGACTTCGTGCGCCTGGGTCCGGATTTTGTCGAAGGACGGTGCCCGCCGCTGCTGCAGAACCTGCTCGAAGTCCGCGGTCTCGGATTGCTGGACATCAAGACCATCTTTGGTGAAACCGCGGTCCGGCGGAAAATGAAGCTCAAGCTGATCGTTCAGCTCGTGCGCCGGCCGGACGGCGAATTCCAGCGCCTGCCGCTGGAAAGCCAGGCGGTCGATGTGCTCGGCTTGCCGATCAGCAAAGTCACCATTCAGGTGGCGGCCGGCCGAAATCTCGCCGTGCTCGTCGAAGCCGCAGTGCGCAACACGATCCTGCAACTGCGGGGTATCGATACCTTGCGGGACTTCATGGATCGTCAGCGTCTTGCCATGCAGGACCCGGAGAGCCAGTTCCCCGGCAAGCTGATCTGACCGGCTGATATCGAGCACCAAGCCCGCGACGTCTGGACCCGAACTTTCGCCCATTCTGACGAGTCCTCATTCATGCGCATCATCCTGATTACCGGCATTTCCGGCTCCGGCAAATCCGTCGCCTTGAACGCGCTCGAAGACGCCGGTTACTATTGCGTCGACAACTTGCCGCCGCGCTTCTTGCCCGAGCTTGCAACGTATCTCGACTCCAAAGGGCAGGCGCGCCTCGCGGTTGCCATCGACGCCCGTTCCAGCCGTTCGCTCGACGAAGTCCCGGCCATCATCAACGGTCTCACGCAATCCTTCGATGTGCGCGTGCTGTTCCTCAACGCCAGCACGCAGTCGCTGATCCAGCGTTTTTCCGAGACGCGCCGCCGTCACCCCTTGTCCGGTTCGCCCACGCACGACGCCGACGTCGGCCTGCACACGTCGCTTGGCGAAGCGATCGAACGGGAACGCGAACTGGTGTCAGGGCTCGCGGAATTCGGCCATCAGATCGACACCAGCAACCTGCGCGCGAACGTGTTGCGCGCGTGGGTGAAAAGCTTCGTGGAGCAGGAAACGGCCGGGCTGACGCTGATGTTCGAGTCGTTCGGATTCAAGCGCGGCGTGCCACTCGACGCCGATTTCGTCTTCGATGTCCGCACGCTCCCCAATCCCTATTACGACCGCGAGCTGCGGCCGCTGACGGGCCTGGACCAGCCGGTGATAGATTTCCTGTCGGCCCAGCCGATGGTTCATCAGATGATCGACGACGTCGGCACGTTCATTGCGAAATGGTTGCCGCAGTTTCGCGAAGACAACCGCAGTTACCTCACGGTCGCGATCGGCTGCACGGGCGGCCAGCACCGCTCGGTGTTCATCGCCCAGACGCTGGCCGCGCGTTTCGGCGAAAGCGCCAATGTGATCGTGCGGCATCGCGACGCACCCATCGCCGTCGATGGAAACGTCGCACCCTTGCAAACCTGATCGCCTTCGGGCGGCCTTTTTAGAAGAAGCGTGCGATGTCCACCAATCCCCTTCTCTCCGACCTGCCGCTGTTTCCCCTGCACACCGTGCTGTTTCCCGGTGGCCATCTCCCTCTGAAGATCTTCGAAGCGCGTTATCTCGACATGGCGCGTGCGTGCCTGCGCGAGGGCACGCCGTTTGGCGTCTGTTTGCTGAAAAGCGGGAACGAGATCGCGTCGCCGGGAGATCCATCCGTGCCGGAAAGCATTGGATGCCTGGCCGAAATCACGCAATGCGACGTGGACACGTTCGGCATGCTGTTGATCCAGGCGCGCGGCACGACGCGGTTCCGGCTGCTTTCGCATCGCGTGGACCCGAGCAACCTGCTGGTCGGCGTGGCGGAGACGATTGGCGACGACGCGCCGCTGGAAAGCGCCGAAGCGCTGGTGAAGTTTGGTGCGTGCGCGGAGGTTCTGGAGCGGATCATCGAAGCAATCAAGGCGCGTGACCCGAAGGACCTGCCCTTCACCGAACCGTTCCTGCTCGATGACCCGACGTGGGTATCGAACCGTTTGTCCGAGATTCTGCCAATACCCATGCGCGCCCGGCAAAAACTGATGGAACTGGAAGATGCTGCGGCGCGTATCGACGTGGTGCATCACTACATGCAGCAGCACCAGCTTCTTTAAAGCAGCGAGCCCTGCAGTGCGTCGAGGAGTTTGCGCACCGGCGCCGGCACGCCGTAAGCATCGATATCCGATAACGACGCCCAGACCGTGTGGCTGTCGGCGAGTTCTGCTGCGGCATCCGCGCGCCCAAGACGCGGCTCAATGTCCAGCTTGAAATGTGTGAACGTATGCGTGAACGGGCTCAGGCGCTGAAGCGTGTCCGTGCCGCCAAGGCTGTGCGCGACGGCAATCAGAGCGTCTTCATCTGCGGCTTCGGGAAGGCTCCAGAGGCCGCCCCAGATGCCGCTCGGCGGCCGTTTTTCGAGCAGGACCGTGTCGCCGTCCTGCAGAACCAGCATCCATGTCTTGCGCGTCGGGACCGTCTTTTTCGGCCGCGCCGTGGGCAACTGTTTTTGCCGCCCGGTGACATTCGCCACGCAATCCGGCGCGAACGGACAGCGCGCGCAATCCGGCTTGCCGCGCACGCAAAGCGTCGCGCCCAGATCCATCAAACCCTGCGTGTAGGCCGTGACTTCGTCCTTGTGCGCAGCATCTGGCAGCAAGGATTCTGCAAGCGTCCACATCGCGTTCTCGACTTTCTTCTCGCCCGGGAATCCTTCTACGCCGAACACGCGCGCCAGGACGCGCTTCACGTTGCCATCGAGAATCGTCGCACGCGCACCATACGCGAACGATGCAATCGCCGCCGCCGTCGAGCGGCCGATTCCAGGCAATTCCGCGAGTTCATCGACGCTGCGCGGGAACGCACCACCATGTTCGGTCGCGACGACATCGGCGCACCGATGCAGGTTTCGCGCGCGTGAGTAGTAGCCGAGGCCGGCCCAAAGCGCCATGACGTCATCAACAGGCGCGGCGGCGAGCGTGTCCACGTCGGGGAAACGCTCGAGAAAACGCGCGTAATACGGAATCACCGTCGACACCTGCGTCTGCTGCAGCATGATTTCGGACAGCCAGATCCGGTACGCATCGCGCGTGTTCTGCCACGGCAGGTCATGACGGCCGTGAACGCGTTGCCACGCGATCAGGCGAGTGGAGAAATCGGTGAGCTGGAGCATGTCGGCTAGCGCTGGCAGCGCGGGCAAAAGTACGTGGATCGCTGGCCTTGCACGATATGTTTGATGGCGGTGCCGCAAACGTGGCACGGCAGGCCGGCGCGATCATAGACGAAATAATCGAGCTGGAAATAACCGGACTCACCGTTGCTGCCGACAAAATCACGCAGCGTACTGCCGCCTTTTTCGATGGCCGCCGCGAGCGTCGTGCGCACGGCGTCGGCGAGGAGATCGTAGCGCACGAGCGAGACGCGCCCGGCGGCGACCGTCGGCCGGATTCCAGCACGAAACAGGCTTTCCGATGCATAGATATTGCCGACGCCCACGACCATCGTCCCCGCGAGCAGCGCCTGTTTGACGGACACCTTGCGCCCGCGGGTCATGCGGTACAGCAGCGCGCCGGAGAACCCGGCGGTGAACGGCTCGACGCCCAGGCCGGCAAGCAGCGGATGATCGAGAACGTCGCCGTCTTCGCGCGCATGCCAGAGCACGGCGCCAAAACGCCGTGGGTCCCGAAAGCGCAAAATGAAGTCGTCGAAGATCAAATCGATATGATCATGCTTTGCAGCGTCGGGCGGGCGCGGCACGTTACGCAAGACCCGCAGCGTTCCCGTCATGCCAAGATGCACGATCAGCCAACCTTCAGAGGTTTCGAACAGCAGGTACTTGCCGCGGCGCTCGACCTTGTCGATCTTCAGCGCTTTCATCGTCTTTGAAAGATGCGCGGGAATCGGCCATCGAAGCGCGGGCGTGCGGATATCGACACGCTCGACACGGCGGCCGGCAACGAACGGTTCAATACCGCGTCGGGTTACTTCGACTTCCGGCAGCTCTGGCATGTTTTACTGGTCTGCAACTTGCTGTGGGACGTGCGCGTATTGTAGCGAGCGCGATACAATCGACTGAAACATTGATCGGATTTCCATGAACTTGTCCTTCGTTAAGTTGTTTTCGAAACAGCGTGCAGCGGCCGCTGAAACGATTGCGGCACGCGGTAAGCCGGTCCCATCGAACAAGCTTGCGGCAGCGGTTGCGCTCGCCGTAGCAGTGTTCGCGCTTGGCTCCGCCCATGCTCAAAGTCCGGCGCAACTCCCCGCTCCGGACGACGACCAGGCCGCGATCAGCGCAGCCGACCTGATTACAGCGCCGCCCACGGGCAAGGAAACACAGGACCTGCCCAATATTGCGGCGTCCAGCCAGATCGTGTTCCAGGTGCTCGCGGCCGAAGTCGCGTTGCAGCGCAGCCAGGCAGCGCCCGCTTACCAGACGTATCTCGCGCTCGCGCGTGATACGCACGACCCTCGTTTCGCCCAACGCGCAACCGAGATTGCGATTGCCGCACAAAGTCCCAACGACGCGCTGACGGCCGTTCAGCTCTGGCAGCAGTTCTCGCCGAACTCGGAACGCGCAGCGCAATTGAGCGCGTCGTTGCTGATCCTGTCGGGCAAGCCCGACGACGCCGAACCGATCCTCGCACGCGAGCTCGCGAAGATTCCGCAGGAACAGCGCGGCGACGCCATCATCTCGCTGCAGGTCCTGATCTCGCGCGGGCCCAATCGCGTAGGCGGGCTGAATGTGTTGAAGGATCTGGTCAAGAACGACATGGACCGGCCCGAAACGCAACTCGCGCTCGCCCGTCAGCAAATCGCCGCCGACGACCAGCCGGGTGCAAAGGCATCGCTTGAGAAAGCGCTGCAGCTCAAGCCCGATTACTTGCCCGCCGCGTTGACGCTCGCACGCATGGGTCCGGCTGAGCGCAACGAAGGTATCGCTTCGTTCGAAAAGTACGTCGACAAGAATCCGAAATCGCACGACGCGCGGCTTGCGCTCGCGCAACTGTATTTATCGGCGGATCGGCTCGATGACGCGCAAAAGCAGTTCGAAGCCATGCGCAAGAACGACGCGAAGGACCTGACGCCGCTGATGGCGCTCGCGTTGATCAACATCCAGAAGAAGCAGCCGGACAAGGCGAAGGATTACCTGAATCAGTATGCCAAGGCGGCTGAAGCCACGCCGGGTGCCGATCCGGGTCAGGCGTACATCTACCTCGCGCAGATTTCGCTTGATCAGAAAGACGACGTCGCGGCGAACCAGTATCTCGACAAGATCACGCGTTCGAGCCAGCAGTACTTGCCGGCGCAGGTCACGCGCGCACAGATTCTTGCGAACCACGGCAAGGTCGACGAAGCCCGTCAGTTGCTCGGCAGCCTGCAGACCTCTGACCCGCGCGACCTCGCTTTGCTCGCCCGAACCGACGCATCGCTGCTGTTCCAGGCGCAGCGATATCCGGAGGCGGAGGCGGCTTTGTCGAAGGCATCGGCGGCTTTCCCCGAAGACCCCGATCTCACGTACGACTACGCAATGGCCGCCGAGAAAAACGGCCACTACGACGTAATGGAAACGCAGCTTCGCAAGCTGATGAAGACCCAGCCGGATAACCCGCAAGCGTATAACGCGCTCGGTTATTCGCTCGTCGATCGCAACGAGCGTCTGGACGAAGCGGTGAAGCTGATTGAAAAGGCGGTATCGCTGGCGCCGAACGATGCGTTCATCATGGACAGCCTGGGCTGGGCGAAGTATCGGCAGGGCAATGACGCCGAAGCGGCCAACATCCTGAAGAAAGCCTACGATTTGCAGCCGAACGCGGAAATCGGCGCGCATCTCGGCGAAGTGCAATGGAAGTCCGGGCAGCAGGACCAGGCTCGCAGCACGTGGCGTCAGGCGCAAAAGCTCGAACCCGGCAACGACACGCTCGTCAAAACGCTCAAACGATTCCAGGTGAACGACCTTTGAACTTGAATGCAATGAATGTTCTGAACGGCCAGCGCGCTCGACGCAGCGCACTGGCGTTGATGGCGGCAAGCGCCGTGGTCCTCTCCGGCTGCGCGGTCAAGCCGCGGGTGCCGACAACATCGAATGCGGCAACCGCCGTCACGGCGCAAACGACCCGCGCGTATCACGGCCGGTTTGCAGTGCAGTACGACGACCAGAACGGTCAGCAACGCAACGCGTACGGCAACTTCGACTGGCAGGAAACGGGCGATACCGTCACGTTGCAACTGCGCAATCCGCTGGGGCAAACCATGGCTATCGTGACGTCGTCGCCGTCATCGGCCACGCTGGAATTGCCCAACCGTGACCCACAAACCGCTGACAATGTCTCGGAACTGATGCGCAACACAATGGGCTTCGCGTTGCCAGTGGAAGGTCTGCGCTACTGGCTGCAGCCATCGCCGGCGCCGACTTCCCGGGCACGCACGACCATGGACTCGTCGTCGCAAAATGACCACCTGAAGCAGATCAAGCAGGACGGCTGGACCATCGACTATCTGGCCTATGCCGATGCACCCGCCACTGGCGTCAAACGCCTGAACCTGTCGCGCGAAGAACCGCCGCTCGATATCAAGCTCGTCCTCGACCAGTAACGTTTTTCGCACATTTTCGCACCTATCGGCATGTCTTCAACTGAACTGGGCTTATCGCAGGTCAAGGCGCGTCCGCTGGTCGACGCGTCCCTGCGCAACTGTCTTGCGCCTGCCAAGCTCAATCTTTTCCTGCATATCACGGGGCGTCGTCCGGACGGATATCACGCGCTACAGACGGTGTTCCAGTTGCTCGACTGGGGCGACGTGCTTCACTTTGCCCGCCGCGATGATGGCGTGATCGCACGAATTACCGAAGTCCCGGGCGTTCCCGAAGCGGATGACCTTGTTGTACGCGCGGCACGTCTGCTGCAATCGACCACCGGCACCCCCCTTGGCGTAAACATAGAAATTGATAAAATACTGCCTATGGGCGCCGGTCTCGGCGGTGGCAGTTCTGATGCCGCTACCGTACTGCTTGCACTGAATCGCTTGTGGGGCTTGGGTTTGTCGAGGCAGGCGCTGCAGGATCTGGCGTTGAAACTGGGCGCCGATGTACCGTTTTTCGTCTTCGGTCAAAATGCTTTTGCTGAAGGTGTGGGCGAAGCGCTGCAAGCGGTCGATTTACCGAAACGTTTCTTCCTGGTGGTGAGTCCTGCGGTACATGTTCCAACTGCCGCGATTTTTTCAGAGAAAGCGTTGACAAGGGACTCAAAAGTCCTCACAATAACGGACTTCCTTGCACAACATAGTTCTGAAGCAGATTGGCCAGACAGTTTCGGTCGAAATGACATGCAGTCAGTTGTGACAGAGAAGTACGCGGAAGTAGCTCAGGTGCTGGAGTGGTTTTCGAATCTTTCACCTGCGCGAATGACCGGATCTGGAGCGAGCGTGTTTGCCGCTTTTCGTAGTAAAGCCGAAGCTGAGATGGCGCAAGCCAAACTCCCGGCAAGCTGGAAAAGCAGAGTGACCGAAAGCCTGGATTCGCATCCTCTCTTCGCTTTCGCGTCGTAAAGTTTCGTTTTGCCGGGTTTGGCCTACACTGCCCGGTGAGACTCAAAGTTAGTGTAGGGGAGTCGCCAAGTTGGTTAAGGCACTGGATTTTGATTCCAGCATGCGAAGGTTCGAATCCTTCTTCCCCTGCCATTAATTTCCCGCGTTTTTCCTCTCGCCCCAGCCAAGAACAGGTGCACGATGAGCAGTGACGGCCTGATGGTATTCACTGGCAACGCGAATCCCGCGCTTGCACAGGAAGTCGTCAAGATCCTTGGTATCCCTCTCGGCAAGGCAATGGTCAGCCGTTTTTCTGACGGCGAAATCATGGTCGAGATCCAGGAAAACGTGCGCGGCAAAGACGTGTTCGTGCTGCAGTCCACCTGCGCACCGACCAATGACACGCTGATGGAACTCATGATCATGGTCGATGCGCTCAAGCGCGCATCCGCTGGCCGGATCACTGCAGCCATCCCGTACTTTGGTTATGCCCGCCAAGACCGCCGTCCCCGTTCGGCTCGCGTCGCCATTTCAGCGAAAGTCGTGGCGAACATGCTGGAAATCGCCGGTGTGGATCGTGTCATCACCATGGACCTCCACGCCGACCAGATTCAAGGTTTCTTCGACATCCCGGTCGACAACATCTACGCAACGCCCGTACTGCTCGGCGATCTGCGCAAGCAAAATCACGAAAACCTGCTGGTCGTCTCCCCTGACGTAGGCGGTGTGATTCGCGCCCGGGCACTGGCCAAGCAGCTCAACACCGATCTCGCGATCATCGACAAGCGTCGCCCGAAGGCGAACGTCGCTGAAGTGATGAACATCATTGGTGAAGTGGAAGGCCGCACGTGCGTGATCATGGACGACATGGTCGACACCGCCGGCACGCTTTGCAAGGCAGCACAGGTTTTGAAGGAACGCGGCGCCGTAAAAGTGTTCGCTTATGCCACGCACCCGGTTTTGTCGGGCGGCGCGGGTGAACGGATCGCGGCATCGGAACTGGACGAACTGGTTGTCACGGACACCATTCCCCTCTCCGACGAAGCGCGCGCATGCACCAAGGTGCGTGTATTGTCGAGCGCGGGTCTGCTGGCCGAGACATTCTCGCGGATCCGGCGCGGCGACTCGGTCATGTCGCTGTTCGCCGAGGGTTGAACGAGGTTGAAAGTATTTGCGGTGAAGCGGAGATCGAACTTCTCAATACCGCGTAATCGGTTCAGGCGAACGAAGGCCTGAATCGCTGCTCTGGGGCTGAACGCTTTTGCGGACAGCCCCGTTTTCACTGCCTGGTCGCG
Source organism: Burkholderia sp. PAMC 26561 (assembly GCF_001557535.2). Classification (NCBI taxonomy): domain Bacteria; kingdom Pseudomonadati; phylum Pseudomonadota; class Betaproteobacteria; order Burkholderiales; family Burkholderiaceae; genus Burkholderia; species Burkholderia sp. PAMC 26561. The sequence continues at coordinate 1,556,993 of NZ_CP014306.1, read as the reverse complement.
GGCAGATTATGGAGTTGAATCATGAAAGTAGTCGCTTTTGAGCGCAATCTGCACGGTACGGGTGCGAGCCGCCGCCTGCGTAACTCGGGCAAGACGCCGGGTATCGTATATGGCGCAAATGCTGAAGCTCTGGCTGTTGAGCTCGATCACAACGCCCTTTGGCACGCGCTGAAGAAAGAAGTTTTCCATTCGTCGATTCTCGAACTGGAAGTTGCCGGCAAGACGCAACAAGTCCTGCTGCGCGACGTGCAATACCATCCGTTCAAGCAAATGGTTCTGCACGTTGACTTCCAACGTGTCGATGCATCGAAGAAGCTGCACACCAAGGTTCCGGTTCACTTCCTTAACCAGGAAACCAACCCGGCTGTGAAGACCGGTGGCGCCGTGATCTCGCACGTGATCAACGAAATCGAAATCGAATGTCTGCCGGCTGACCTGCCGGAATTCGTCGAACTCGACTTGGCCAAGATCGAAGCGGGTCAGGCGTTGCACGTGAAGGACATCGCTTTGCCGAAGGGCGTGGCGCTGATCGCTCACCTCGAAGCAGAAAACCCGGTTATCGCTTCGGCGACCATTCCGGCTGCCGTTGTATCCGAGGAAGCCGCGTCTGGCGATGCCGCTGCCGAAGGCGACAAGCCGGCTGCATAAGTCTGCTGAAGCCTGTACGCTTGAGTCCACTCTCACGAGTGGACAAAGTGACCCGCCGTTGCTCTGCGCCGGCGGGTTTTTTTTAGCCTTTTTCTGGTGCGGTCGAGGTTTGAAGCGCTGATTCGCGCGCAGCCACGCCGCCACGATTGAACATGATCAAACTGATCGTCGGGCTCGGCAATCCGGGCGCCGAATATACAGCGACGCGCCATAACGCAGGCTTCTGGTTCGTCGATCAACTGGCGCGCGACTCGGGGGCATCCCTGCGCGATGAACGCCGGTTCCACGGCCATTACGGGCGGGGCCGGCTCAATGGCCACGAGATCCATCTGCTTGAGCCGCAGACGTTCATGAATCGATCGGGGCAATCGGTCGTAGCCGTCGCCCAGTTCTTCAAGATCCTGCCGGACGAGATACTCGTCGCGCACGATGAACTCGATTTGCCGCCCGGCACAGTCAAGCTGAAGCTCGGTGGCGGCAGCGGCGGCCATAACGGCCTGAAGGACATCTCCGCGCATTTGTCGTCGCAGCAGTACTGGCGCTTGAGGATTGGCATCGGGCATCCACGGAATCTGATTCCCGAAGCATCACGCGCCGGGGCCAAGCCCGATGTCGCCAACTTCGTGCTGAAACCGCCGCGCCGCGAAGAGCAGGACGTGATCGATGCATCGATCGAACGCGCGCTTGCCGTCATGCCTGTCGCGATCAACGACGAAATGGAACGCGCGGTGATGAACCTGCATCGCGCCGGTTGAACTGAATGCCTTGATAAGGAGCGAAACGTGAGCCGTTTCTGGAGCGACATTGTCAATACGCTGACGCCGTATGTGCCGGGAGAACAACCCGCGCTCGCGCGTCCCGTGAAGCTCAACACGAACGAAAATCCGTATCCGCCGTCGCCGCGGGTTATCGATGCCATCACTCGCGAGCTTGGGAACAACGGCGATTCGCTGCGCAAGTACCCCGATCCGACGGCACGCGCGCTGCGCGAAACCATTGCGCAGCATCACGGATTGCGCGCGGAGCAAGTGTTCGTCGGCAATGGCTCCGACGAAGTCCTCGCGCACACCTTCCAGGCGCTGCTCAAGCACGACACGCCAATCCGTTTCCCGGATATCACGTACAGCTTTTATCCGGTGTACGCGCAGTTGTACGGCGTCGCGTTCGACGCGGTGCCGCTGAACGCGGATTTTGGTATTGATGTCGATGATTATCGTGCGCCCAATGGCGGCGTCCTGCTGCCGAATCCGAATGCGCCCACGGGCCGCGCGTTGCCGCTCGACGAGATCAGTATCCTGCTCGCGGCGAACCCGGATTCTGTTGTCGTGATCGACGAAGCGTATGTGGACTTCGGCGCGCAATCGGCGGCCATTCTGGTCGATGAATATCCGAATCTGCTGGTGATCCAGACGTTGTCGAAGGCGCGTTCGCTGGCCGGAATGCGCGTCGGATATGCGCTTGGACACGAGGCGTTGATCGAGGCGCTCACGCGCGTGAAGGACAGCTTCAACTCGTATCCGCTCGACCGGTTGGCGCAGGTTGCGGCAATCGCAGCGTTCGAGGACGACGATTATTTCCGCGCTACCTGCGCGAAGGTGATCGCGAGCCGCGAGCGGTTATCGGCTGAATTGAAAGCGCTGGGATTCGACGTGGTGCCGTCGGCGGCGAACTTCGTATTCGCGCGCCATCCGGCACACGACGCCGCAGCGCTCGCCGCGAGCCTGAAGGAAAAGGAGATCTTCGTGCGGCATTTCAGGCTGCCACGGATCGATCAACACTTGCGGATTACCGTCGGGACGGACGCCGAATGTGATGCGCTCGTGGCCGCGTTGCGCGCGGTGCTTTAACTGCGTTGGGCGTTGGGCGTTACTCCAACTTCAAACGCCCTTCGCCTTCATCAACGCGTGATATTTCGCCATCAACTGGATGGGGTTTTCGTCATGCGCCGGGTCTCGCGGAATGCATTCCACGGGGCACACTTGCACGCACTGCGGTTCGTCGTAGTGTCCGACGCATTCCGTGCATTTTTTCGGGTCGATCACGTAGATGTCGACACCCATCGATATGGCGTCGTTCGGGCACTCGGGCTCGCACACGTCGCAGTTGATGCACTCGTCGGTAATGAACAGGGCCATGCTTTACTCTCTTCGTCCGGCGTTTCAGCCGGCATTTCGATGCCCTCAGGGCGTCGATGAATCAGGCGCGATCGGACCCACTTTGTCCTGCAGGCGCTTTTCCACCGATGGAAACACGAACTTGCTGACATCGCCGCCCAGTTGCGCGATCTCGCGCACGATCGTGCCCGAGATGAATTGGTACTGGTCCGAGGGCGTCATGAACATGGTTTCGACGTCGGGCAACAGGTAACGGTTCATGCCGGCCATCTGGAATTCATATTCGAAGTCGGAGACGGCACGCAACCCTCGCACGATCACGCGCGCATTGTTCTTGCGCACGAAATCCTTCAAAAGTCCCTTGAAGCTCATCACCTTGACATTTGGATAGTGCCCCAATACTTCGTGGGCAATGTCCAGCCGTTCCTGCAGGCTGAAAAACGGCTTCTTATTGCGGCTGTCGGCGACGCCAACCACCAGCGTATCGAAAATACTCGAAGCGCGTCGCACAAGGTCTTCGTGACCGCGCGTGAGCGGATCGAACGTTCCCGGATAAACGGCAGTAACCATGGGGCATCTCCTCTTCTGATACTTTTTCTGGCGCTTTTTTGCAGAATTCCTGACGATACTTCGCCAGATGAAAATTGGGACGATGCCGGTATCTACAAGAAGCCGTCTCTAATCATGCCCCGATGCAAGCCCTTCGCATGTTCCTTCCGCCGAAACCGGCGAATCGCCGGCCAGCGTTTCGGAACGCGCATTATTCCTCATTTTCGCGCTGCAGCAAATGATAGCGGACCGCGCCGGCCTTGCCTTCGCGGGTAATTGCCCATCCGGCTAAGGCCGGGACTTCCGCGGGGTCGAGCGGTTCGCCCGATTCCACGTACAACAATCCATTCGCCGATACCAGCGGCGCCGCGAGTTCAAGCGCCCGCTGGAGCATGGCGGTATCGCCGAAAGGGGGATCGAGGAACACGACATCGAAGGAGTTCGACGGCAGGTTTGCGGCGAGCCGCAGCGCATCGGCTTCGACGATTTCGATGTTTTTCGCGGCGAGACGCGCCTGGTTCGCCTTCAATTGCGCAACCGCGCGGCCGCTGCGCTCCACCATCAGGACGCGTGCGGCGCCGCGCGACGCAGCTTCGAAACCGAGCGCGCCGCTGCCGGCGAAGAGATCGAGGCAACGGCGGCCATCGAGTGACTGGCCAAGCCAGTTGAAAAGCGTCTCGCGCACGCGGTCGGGCGTCGGTCGCAAACCATCCAGGCTCAGCACCGGCAGCGGCGTGCGCTTCCAGTCACCGCCGATGATACGAATGGAATGCGGCTTGCCGCCCCGTGACGGCAGCGCTTCACGCACTTTCGGCCCCCGCTGACTCGGCGCGGTGTCGCGGTTTTTATCGCGGGTGCGTTCGGGATTTCGTGTGAGCGTTCGGGTGATGTCAGAGCGGGACATGGACGTGCGTGAGTTGGCAGGTGGTTTAGCCGGGCGTGGGACAGAGAAAAAGTGACTGCAAGCATTGCCGGCGTGCGATTGATCGCGTCACCGATGCGGGCACGTTACCACAGCCCTGACATCCTCGATGTCGGGGGAACCCGCCATGCAGCCACTACAATCGGTGCCGGCTGATAAAATACGTTTCTTTCGCGTTTTTACGCCTTTCGCCCGGCTCTTCCCGCTGTTTTTGGCGGTTTTTCGCGGCACGGCGGCCCATGTCATCCTGGCTTTTTTGCGGGCGTTCGACTCCTGAACACGCTTGCGACAATACAGATGAAACGCCTCCTTCACCACTGCAGACCATGTTCAGCTTTTTCAAACGATTAGTAGGCAAAACGAGCGACACGCCTGAGGAAGATCAGGCCGAGGACGCGGCTGGTCTGGATTCCGAAGCCGAAGCCGAAATCCCAGCCGAAGAAGGGCTCCGGCATGCGACCACGCCCGTTACGCCGGCACAGCCGGTGCAGACCCCTGACGCTTCGCTGCAGCACGCCACCACGCCGGTAACTCCGGCGCAACCGGTTGACAGCTCACCTGCAGTACAAGCGAAGCCCTACTGGCAAGGACGCACAGCATCTCAATGGACCACGGCGCAGGAAACGGCTGTTATCGTGCCGCCGCCTGAGCCGGAAGAGGTCGCGAAACGCTCCTGGATCACACGGCTGAAAACGGGATTGTCGAAAACGAGTTCGGGGCTGACGGGGATTTTCGTCGGCGCGAAGATTGATGACGATCTTTACGAAGAGCTGGAAACCGCGTTGCTGATGTCGGATGCGGGTATGGACGCCACTGAATATCTGCTCGAAGAACTGCGCGAAAAAGTGCGCAGCGAGCGCCTCACCGACGCAATGCAAGTGAAGGCCGCGCTGCGTTCACTCCTCGCAGATCTGCTGCGACCGCTAGAAAAATCGCTGATGCTCGGCCGCGCGCAACCGCTCGTGATGATGATCGCCGGTGTGAACGGCGCGGGAAAAACGACGAGCATCGGCAAGCTGGCCAAGCATTTGCAAAGCTTCGACCAGTCGGTGTTGCTGGCCGCCGGCGACACGTTCCGCGCCGCGGCGCGCGAGCAATTGCGCGTGTGGGGTGAGCGGAACAACGTGACGGTTTTATCGCAGGAAAGCGGCGACGCAGCCGCCGTGATCTTCGACGCGGTTGGCGCCGCAAAGGCGCGGAAGATCGACGTGATGATGGCTGACACCGCCGGCCGTCTGCCGACCCAGCTTCACCTGATGGAAGAACTGCGCAAGGTGAAGCGCGTGATCGCAAAGGCGCAGCCGGATGCGCCGCACGAAGTCTTGCTGGTAATCGATGCAAACACGGGCCAGAACGCGCTCGCCCAAGTAAAAGCCTTTGACGATGCCCTCGGCCTGACCGGGTTGATCGTGACGAAACTAGATGGCACCGCCAAGGGCGGCATTCTCGCCGCGATCGCACGCCAGCGTCCGATTCCGGTTTATTTCATCGGCGTGGGCGAGAAGGTGGAAGACCTGCAGCCGTTCAGCGCCGACGAATTCGCGGACGCGTTGCTGGGCAGTTGAACCGATGCTGCGGGCGTTTTCTCGACGCCCGCAGCGCGAAAGCTCTAATGCGAAAAGATCAGCATCCCGGCAATCCACCACATCACCACACCCACGATCACATCGAGCACGCGCCACGAGACATCTTTCTCGAACAGCGGCCGCAGCAATCGCGCACCGAACCCGAGCGTGGTGAACCAGATAACCGACGAACACATCGCCCCGGCTGCGAACCACGCGTTCCCCGGCCAGCCGTATCGCGCGCCAATCCCACCCAGCAACACAACGGTGTCCAGATAAACGTGCGGATTGAGCAGCGACAAGGCGAGCACAGTCGATGCCGCTTTCAACGCCGTCTGCGTCTCGCCGTTTTCGGCCTGCAAATGCCCCGGCCCTTTCAATGCCGCATGAAACGCCCGAACGCCGTAGAGGAACAGGAACACTGCACCGGCCCATCGAATCACGTCGAGCAGCACCGGCGCACGGGCAATCAACGCGCCCATTCCGCCGATACCCAACCCAATCAGCAATACATCGATCAGCGCGCAGATCGAGACGACCAGGCCTACGTGTCTGCGCTTCAAACCTTGCCGTAATACAAACGCGTTCTGAGCGCCAATCGCGATGATCAAACTTGCGCCAAGCCCGGCGCCGGATAAAAAAACTGCTGTCGTCATTCTGCGTCCGGTTGCTGCCCTGGCGCAGCGCGCGCGAACGCATCGATTTGCCCGGCGTGTTCGACAATACGTTCGATCGTCGGATACCGGCTCGTATCGATATTGAAACGCCGCGCATTGAACACTTGCGGCACGAGACACAGATCCGCGAGCGTGGAGGTATCGCCGAAGCACAGCGCGCCCACGCGCGGATCGTTCGCAAGACGCTTTTCCAGCGAGCTGAATCCCGCTTCCAGCCAATACCTGTACCACGCGTCTTTCGCTTCTTCGCCAACCTTCAGCGTGTGCTTCAGGTACTTCAGCACCCGCAAGTTGTCGATGGGATGAATTTCGCACGCTACCTGCAGCGCGACCGAACGAATGAACGCACGATCGAGAGCGGTGCCCGGCAGCAATGCCGGCTCGGGATGCGTCTCTTCCAGATATTCGATGATCGCAATCGACTGCGTCAGCACGTCGTCGCCGTCCACGAGCGTTGGCACGATGCCATCCGGATTCAGCTCTCGATACTCGGGCTTAAGTTGCTCCCCACCATCGCGCAGCAGATGAATCGGTGCGTAGTCGTAATCGAGCCCTTTGAGGTTCAGCGCAATCCGCACGCGATACGCGGCCGAACTCCGAAAATAGCTATAGAGCTTCATCGTCCCCTCCCGTTTTTAAAGTCAGACCACGCGCACCGCAAATTCGCCGATTCCGTCCACGCCACCTTTCATCAAGTCGCCTTTCTGGATCGCGCCAACGCCTTCAGGCGTGCCCGTGAAAATCAGGTCGCCGGGGAACAACTCGAACAAAGTCGATAAATACGCGATCGTCTCACCGACCGACCAGATCAGTTGCGAGATGTCCGAGCGCTGCTTTTCTTCGCCATTGACCGTGAGCCAGATCGCGCTTTTTTCCAGATGCCCGACTTGCGCGACCGGATGAATTGGACCAAGCGGCGCGGATTGATCGAAGCCCTTTGCGGTATCCCACGGACGGCCGAGTTTCTTCGCTTCGGCCTGCAAGTCGCGGCGAGTCATGTCGAGGCCGAGCGCGTAGCCGAACACGTAGTCAAGCGCTTGATCGGCGGGAATGTCCTTGCCCCGCTTGCCGATGGCCGCAACCAGTTCCATCTCGAATTGCACATTCTTCGATTGCGACGGATACGGGAATTCGCCGGTCGCGCCGGGTGCGACAAACAGCACGGCATCAGCGGGCTTGGCGAAAAAGAACGGCGGCTCGCGATCTGGATCGTGGCCCATCTCACGCGCGTGCGCCTCGTAGTTCCGGCCGACGCAATAGATCCGGCGAACGGGAAATTCGTCGCTGGAACCGGCTACCGGTACAGCAACCACGGGCGCCGCAGCAAATACATGACTCATCGCGCTTCTCTCCTGTTGGTATGACTCGACCCGGATGGCTCGACCAAGGACTCAAGTTTAACGTGCGCGGTTTGCCGTCGCGACTCGGCCGAATGGCATGGGAGGTGGGGCAGACGCGGCTCAATTGCTTGCAAGGCCGCCGCAAATGCGGTACTGAATATGTTTCCGCACTGCGCAACTGAAGCGGCTGAACGTGCACAACCAGACGGCCGCCCGGACCATTCGATGACCGACTCCCCTGCTTTCCCCTGCGCCCGTTTCATCAAGGAAATTGGCCGCGGGCCAAACGGTGCGCGTGCGCTCACGCGCGAGGACACATACGCGCTCTACGAAGCGATGCTCGACAACCGCGTTTCCGACCTCGAGCTCGGCGCGGTATTGCTGGCGTATCGCGTGAAGGGGGAGACCTCGGCGGAGCTCGCCGCGATGCTCGCGGCCGCGCATCGCTCGTTCGAGCCCCTGCATATCCAGAATGGCCGCGATGACGCGCGTCCGGTATCGATTCCGACTTACAACGGCGCGCGCAAGCAGCCCAACCTGACACCGCTTCTGGCGCTTCTGCTCGCGCGTGAAGGCGTGCCCGTGCTCGTGCACGGCGTGACCGACGACCCGGGGCGCGTGACGAGCGCGGCGATTTTCGCGGAACTGGGTATCGAAGCTTCGACTTCACACGATGAGATCGAGGACAACCTCGCCTCCCGCCGCCTGTCGTTCGCGCCCATCGGGGTGCTCGCGCCGAAGCTCGCGCGTCTTCTGGCCATCCGGCGGATCATGGGCGTGCGCAATTCAACGCACACCCTGGTCAAGATCCTCCAGCCGTTCGCGCAGCCCGGCCTGCGGCTCGTGAACTACACGCATCCGGAATATCGGGAAAGCCTGACGGGACTTTTCACCGAACATCCCGATGCCGCCGCTGGCGGCGCGCTGCTCGCCCGGGGCACGGAAGGCGAAGCGGTCGCCGATACACGCCGTCAAGTGCAAGTCGACTGGTTCCACGATGGTCATGCAGAAACGCTGCTCTCGCCGGAACGCTCGTCGCCGGAAGCGCCTGCCGTGCCCTTGCCCGAGGCCCTCGACGCAGCGACTACCGCGCGCTGGATCGAGACCGTTCTGCGCGGCGAAGCGCCGATTCCCGCCGCGCTCGCGCGTCAGGCCGAGCTGATTGCGGAAATCGTCAGAAGACAAGCAGGTTGACAAACCCGCACGCCGTCGGCTACTGTGCAGTAATGAGCTTTGCCCAATTCTCCTCCCTTCGAATTACCCTGGGTCGCCTAGCGCGGCCCCTATCGCCACGTCTAGCGTAAGTCGCTAAACGTGGCGCCGTGCGTTCCCAACGCCCGGTCCCGCCTGTAGTCCCGTAGTGCCCCTTTCGCAGTTCCCTTTTCACCACCCGTAGTCGTCTGCTTTCGTCCGTTCATCCACGGCCACGAAAACGCGAGGATCACATGCACGCTGCATTTGCATCGTTCACGTTTGTCACCGGCGTCATCCGCGTCCGGGCAACACGTGAACCCTGGCAGCGCGCATCGGACCCATGCCGGCAAGCCGCCGGCCAAGTGTCCGCCTCGCAACGACTGCGCTTTCACGCGTACAACGCGTTCAGCCGAGGCCCACGATGATGATGCGCAACCCTTCCGAGAAATACCGCCCTTTCCCTCAAGTCACGCTCAAAGGCCGCCAATGGCCGACCCGTACGATCGAACGGGCGCCCATCTGGATGAGCACCGATCTTCGCGACGGCAACCAGGCGCTGATCGACCCGATGAGCATCGACGCCAAACTCGAATTCTTCGAGATGCTGGTGGCGGTGGGTTTCAAGGAAATCGAAGTGGGTTTTCCGTCGGCATCGCAGACGGATTTCGACTTCGCGCGCAAGCTGATCACGGAAAACCGCATTCCCGCCGATGTCACCATCGAAGTGCTCGTGCAATCGCGCCGGGACCTCATCGAGCGAACGTTTGAAGCGGTGGAAGGCGCGCCGAACGTGATCGTGCATCTGTACAACGCGATTTGTCCGTCGTTCAGGAAAATCGTCTTCGGGATGACGAAGGAAGAAACCAAGGCGCTGGCGGTGGAAGGCACGCGCATCATCAAGGAATGCGCCGCAGCGCACCCCGGCACACACTGGACGTATCAGTATTCGCCGGAAACGTTCAGCATGACCGAGCTTTCGTTTTCCCGCGAAGTCTGCGACGCCGTCGCGCAAATGTGGCGGCCGACGCCCGATCACAAGATGATCGTGAACTTGCCCGCCACGGTCGAAGCGGCCATGCCTAACGTGTTCGCGGATCAGGTCGAGTGGATGGACCGCAACATGGGTTATCGCGACAGCATCGTGCTTTCGGTGCATCCGCATAATGATCGCGGCACGGCGGTCGCCGCGGCGGAACTCGCGATCCTGGCAGGCGCGGATCGCGTGGAAGGATGTCTTTTCGGCAACGGCGAGCGCACTGGCAACGTGGATCTCGTCACGCTCGCCATGAACCTGTACACACAAGGCGTCGACCCGGGCCTCGATTTTTCGGATATCGATGGCGTGCGGCGTGTCGTCGAACGATGCAATCAGATCCCCGTGCATCCGCGTCACCCGTATGCCGGCGATCTCGTGTTCACGGCCTTCTCAGGTTCGCACCAGGACGCAATCCGCAAGGGATTTGCGCAGCGCGTGGCCGGCACCGTGTGGGATGTGCCCTATCTCCCGATCGACCCCGCCGACCTCGGCCGTAGCTACGACGCCGTGATCCGCGTGAACAGCCAGTCGGGCAAGGGAGGCGCGACTTATCTCCTCGAACGCGGGTTGGGATTCACGCCGCCGCGGCGCGTGCAGATCGAGTTCAGCCACGCTGTTCAAAAAGTCGCCGATTCCTCCGGCGAAGAAGTTTCAGGCGACGCCATTTGCGCCCTCTTCAAACGCGAATACTTCGATGCAAAAGGGCCCGCGTCACGCGCCGACGCTTCGGCGATTCGCTTCAACGACCGTCGCGTATTGGTGCCGGTGTCGAAGACGGCCGACGAAGCGCATGCCCAGGCCGTCGCGGCTGCAATGAGCGAGGCGGCGGGCGCCGCGATCGATGTGACTTCGTTTGAGACAGCGGTGACGGCTAAGGGAGAGACGGCGGTGTTCATCGGTTGCCGGATTGGCGATCAGACCGCGCGTTACGGCGTCGCCGTGCATGCAAACGCGGTTCAGGCTATCAGCGATGCGATTATCAGCGCGGTCAACCGCTCGCGCTGGGCGGGACGCAAGGCGGTGGAGGACGAAGCAGTTGCGGCTTAGCGTTTAGCAAATTTTTGCGAGTGGTAAAACAGGTGATTCCTGGGGACCGGCACCGCGATCTGCGCTTACAAGGCGCTGTCCTTCGCTACCGGTCTTCAGATGCCCAACCCGGCGGGCATCGACGGCGCTAATCCAGCGCCACGCGGGTCGCCTGCATCGCGAGCAATCTGTATTGCCCATTGACGTAAAGATGAACCGCCGTGTAAGCGATCGGAAACAACAGCGCGCCGTTTTTCGACTCCATCTCGATCAGCGCGCGTCCATGCACTATCCACGTGTCCCGCCCGCCCGGCATCAGGTCCTGAGTCTCGATCTCGATTTGCCGGTAGCGCCGCCGGCCGGCGGTGATTGCATCGATAAACTGCCGCTTCGACTCACGCTTGCCGTTGGTGTGGACATAGCTGGCGTTGTCCGCCAGCAGCGTGTCGAGCACCTCGCCGTCGCCGTCGACCATTGCGCGAAAACGGCTGCGCTCGAGTTCGCGGATTGCCTCGGCGGGCGCATCGGGGGGTTGTGCCGGCATCGATCGGTTCCTCTCACGATGGAGGACCCGATGGACCCGGTCCCCGTCAGAAGTTGTACTGCAAATATAACTGGCTGAAATTTATACCAGGATTCGGGTGTTCGATACCGGCGTTGGACAAATGCTGAAACCGGAAGCCCGCCTGGTAGTTCTGATGCGCGCCGAACGCCGCGCCGACACCCACCATGTCGGCAAACTGGAAGGACGATGAGAACGTACGGTCCTGCGTCTCGCGCACGTGCGACAGGAGCCGCACGCCGACGCCCGCCTCCACATACGGCCTGAACCAGCCAGAACTCTTGATGAACCGGAATACCGGCGTCAGCCCGAATTCCCAGATATTCGGATGTGCAGCGTTGCTCTCGCGAATGTCCCAGTAAGCGACGTGCGCTTCGCCTACAACGGTGAAATGGAAGCCGCCGATCTCCCACCAAGTCCAGTTCGGGTCCCACACAACGCCGACGTCCGCCTTGCGGACATCGTGGTCGGCAACCCCGCCGGCGATCTGCACGCCAAACTGATCTGCTTTGGCACTCGCCGAAACCAGGGCAAGCGCCCCCAGCAGGGCACCGTAAAAAGAGCGTTTTTGCCAAACACTTTTGTTCTTTTGCATGAACTACTCCGGGGCTGGTTTCTCGAAACGCAATTACCGCAAAAGCGGCACGTCGCCATTTTAGAGACGGTCTCAAAAAAAAGCTCAAAACAGTTCTGTGGATTGTTGGAAATGCGGCATTAAGTTTCGCCGATCGACGATTTAAGAGGTAAATCGTGCTAAAACTTGCAAGTTTCTTTCGGTAAAATTGGCAAGGAACTCGTTTCTTCTGGCGAAATCCAAGGAAAGGTTCGGGAAATCACCTACGGGCTATTGGAGCATCAGTTCTAATAGCTTTTGGGGAACTCTCGGGTTGATTGCCCCTCTAATCTTTAGCACTCGAAATAGCAGAGTGCTAATATTGTGGCTGGACCCGGTTTTTCATCGGGTTTTTTGTTGATAAGGAGCAGACAAGCGTGACCAATGCGATAACCCTTCCGAATACTGGACACTCGGCGTCGGCCAAGGCCGCTTCGGCAGGTGCGCTGACGTTTGCGCAGTCGTCCATGTTGACCGGTCAGATCGGCAACATCGACGCCTACATTTCGGCTGTCAACCGGATTCCGATGCTAACGCCGTCGGAAGAACGTCAGTACGCCACCGAATTTCGCGAGAACGACAACCTCGACGCTGCCCGTCAGCTCGTGCTGTCGCACTTGCGCCTGGTCGTGTCCATCGCCCGGAATTATCTGGGCTACGGCCTGCCGCATGCCGACTTGATCCAGGAAGGCAACATCGGCTTGATGAAGGCTGTAAAGCGTTTCGACCCGCAGCAAAATGTGCGGCTCGTTTCGTACGCCATGCACTGGATCAAGGCCGAGATTCATGAATACATCCTGCGCAACTGGCGCACGGTGAAGGTTGCGACCACGAAGGCACAGCGCAAGCTGTTCTTCAACCTGCGCAGCCACAAGACCGGACACAACGCGTTCACACCGGGCGAAGTGGACAGTCTTGCAAAAGAGCTGAATGTGAAGCGCGAGGAAGTCTCGGAAATGGAGACGCGTCTGTCCGGCGGCGACATCGCGCTGGAAGGCCAGATTGACGACGGCGAGGAATCGTACGCGCCGATCGCCTATCTGGCGGATTCGCACAACGAGCCGACCAACGTGCTGGCATCGCGTCAGTTCGACAAGCTGCAGAGCGAAGGATTGTCCACCGCGCTTGAATCGCTCGATGAACGTAGCCGCCGGATCGTCCAGGCGCGCTGGCTCGAGGTGGAAGACGACGGCTCGGGCGGCAAGACGCTGCATGAACTCGCCGACGAATTTGGTGTATCGGCCGAACGGATTCGTCAGATCGAAGCTAGCGCAATGAAGAAGATGCGCACGGCGCTGCACGAATACGCATAACCCGTAAGCCGAAAGTTCGAAAAGCCCGCTGTCGAAAGACAGCGGGCTTTTTTTCTGTGCGTGTGAGCTTGGGAGCCTAGCGCGACATCATGTGGTGGCCGACGTTATGCATCACCCATAACGTGCCGCCGATCACGATCACGGCCACCAGAACGGTGAATCCGAATGCGACGACGTTCCATCGCTGCGATGACGACGTATTCATGTGCAGGAAGAACATGAGATGCACGAGGATCTGGATGAACGCGAGCACCGAGATCGCGATGATCGTTTCAGTCTGGCCCAACGCCTGTTGCATGACCAACCCGAACGCTGCGGCCGTGAGCACGACCGACAGAACAAAGCCGATGACATACGAGCGAACGCTGCCGTGGCCCGCGCCGGTATCGATTGATTGTGCGTGTGCCATTTATACGACGCTCGTCAGATAAACAAAGGTGAAGACGCAGATCCAGACAATATCCAGGAAGTGCCAGAACAGGCTCAGGCACGCGAGGCGTGTCAGATCGCGTTGGGTAACTTTCTTGTTGCCGATAACCTGCACAGCCAGCACGACCATCCAGATCAGGCCTGCCGTGACATGCAGTCCGTGTGTTCCCACCAGCGTGAAAAACGCCGACAAAAACGCGCTGGTGCCCGGGCCATAACCCTGCTGGATCAACAAGTGAAACTCGTGTATTTCCAGCACGATAAACGCCGCGCCCAGCAGGAACGTGACGCCGAGCCACGCCAGCAACGCAGCCTTCTTGCCCTTGTACGCGGCCAGCATGCCGAAGCCGAATGTGATGCTGCTGACCAGCAGGATCGCGGTTTCCAGCATGACCCCAGGCAGTTCGAAGACGTCCTTGCCTGAAGGACCTCCCGCGAACTGGTTTCCCATCACGGCGAATACGGCGAACAACGACGCAAAGATGATGCAGTCGGTCATCAGGTACACCCAGAACCCGAGGACCGTATTCGATGAACCGTGATCGTCGTGCGATTCCGACGAATTGAGTGAGAGGGTTTTAGTCAGCATTACAGTGCCTCCTGCAGATCGCGCGCGCGCGTTTGCGCCGGCGAGCCATCCATTCCGGCAACGGTCGCGGCGGGAATGGTGTAGTCGATGTCGGTGTCGTTGCTGCGAATGATCAGCGTGACGATCACGCCCAGCAATCCGGCAATAGCAAGCCACCAGATGTGCCAGACCAGCGCAAAACCGATCGCCAGACTGAACAACGCGACGATCAGGCCGGCGCTCGTATTGCGGGGCATGTGGATATCGCGATAGGCCTCGCGTGCGTGACGCGTGCGGCCGCGTTCTTTCATGTGAGCGAAGGCGTCGAGTTCATGCACCACGGGCAGGACCGCGAAGTTATAAACCGGCGGTGGCGAGCTGGTCGCCCATTCGAGCGTGCGGCCGTTCCACGGATCGCCCGTGACGTCCTTGTATGCCGGCGAATTGCGCTTCACTACGCTGACCACGACTTGAGTAATCTGAAGCACCACGCCGAGCAAGATGATCAGCGCGCCGATCAGCGCGACGATCATGTACGGTTGCCAGCCCGGTGTGTCGTAGTGGTTCATACGGCGGGTTGCGCCCATGAAGCCCAGTACGTACAGCGGCATGAATGCGGTCCAGAAACCGATGAGCCAGCACCAGAACGCGCACTTGCCAAGCGTTTCGTTCAGCTTGAAACCGAACGCCTTCGGGAACCAGTACGTGAAGCCGGCGAAATAACCAAACACCACGCCGCCGATGATTGCGTTATGGAAGTGAGCGATCAGGAACAGGCTGTTGTGCAGCACGAAGTCCGCGCCGGGCACGGCCAGCAGCACGCCCGTCATGCCGCCGATGGTGAACGTGATCATGAAGCCGATCGTCCACAACACAGGCGACGACAACTCCAGGCGGCCCTTATAGATGGTGAACAGCCAGTTGAAGATCTTCACGCCGGTCGGAATGGCGATGATCATGGTCATGATCCCGAAGAACGCATTCACGTTCGCGCCGGAACCCATGGTGAAGAAGTGATGCAACCAGACCAGCAACGACAGCACCATGATCGAGCACGTGGCGTAGACCATTGTCTTGTAGCCAAACAGCGGCTTCTTGGCGAACGTGGCGACGACTTCCGAATAGATGCCGAACGCCGGCAATACCAGGATGTACACCTCCGGATGCCCCCAAGCCCAGATCAGGTTCAGATAAAGCATGGCATTGCCGCCGGCATCGTTCGTGAAGAAGTGCATGCCGAGATAACGGTCGAGCGCGAGCAATGCGAGCGTTGCGGTCAGGATCGGGAACGTGGCGAGAATCAGCACGTTCGAGCACAGCGACGTCCACGTGAATACGGGCATCTTCATGTACGTCATGCCGGGCGCGCGCATCTTGATGATCGTGACGAAGAAGTTGACGCCGGTGAGTAACGTTCCTATTCCGGAAAGTTGCAAACTCCATAAGTAGTAGTCGACACCCACACCCGGACTGAACTGCAGCTCGGACAGCGGCGGATAGGCAAGCCAGCCCGTTTGCGCGAAGTCACCGATCACCAGGGAAACGTTGATCAGGATCGCTGCAACCGCCGTCATCCAGAAACTGAGCGAGTTGATGAACGGAAACGCGACATCGCGTGCGCCGATTTGCAACGGCACGACAATGTTCATCAAGCCGATCATGAAGGCCATCGCCATGAAGAAAATCATGATGACGCCGTGCGCCGTGAAGACCTGGTTGTAATGCTCGGGCGGCAGGAAGCCCGGCCCGTTATAAGCGAGTGCGAGTTGCGTGCGCATCATGAGCGCGTCGACAAAACCACGCAGCAGCATCAGTACCGCTACCACGATGTACATCACGCCAATCTTCTTGTGATCGACCGACGTAAGCCATTCACGCCACAAATAGCCCCACTTTCCGGACCACGTCAGCCCGACGACCACGGCCACCACGATGAGCGCCATGAACGCTGCCGCACCCATGATGATGGGCTGGTCGAACGGTATGTCCGCCAGCGTTAGTTTTCCCAGCAAATTTCCAAACATGACTTATCCCTTCGTACGGCAGATGGGGTCGGGTATGTTGCGAGCATGCCCGTTGTTGTATTTCGCGACGATGGTCTGGAACAGATTCGCGTCGACCTTCGAGAAGTACTGGACCGGTTGCTTTTCGGTCGGCGCGGCAACAGCGGCATAGTTCACGCCATCAAGCTGGCTCGGCGATGCCTTCACCTTTTTGACCCAGGCTGCGAACTCTTCGGGCGTGGTCGCGATGGCGCGAAACTTCATATCCGAAAATCCATGTCCGCTGAAATTCGCAGACAAACCGGCATAGTCGCCGGCATGGTCCGCGATCAGATGCAACTTGGTCTGCATGCCCGCCATTGCATAGATCTGACCGCCCAATTGCGGGATGAAAAACGAGTTCATCACCGAATCCGACGTGATCTTGAAGCTCACCGGGGTACCGACTGGAAATTGAATTTGATTAACTGTGGCAATGCCAAGATCCGGATAGATGAAAAGCCACTTCCAGTCGAGCGCAACAACTTCGACATTGATTGGCTTTACCCCTGATTCCAGCGGCTTATAAGGATCCAGTGCATGTGTACTCTTGTAAGTCAGAATACCGAGATAGAGAATGATCAGTGCAGGCACCAGCCAGATCACAATCTCGATCTTGGTCGAATGCGCCCATTTCGGTAAATATTCAGCGGAAGTATTCGACGCCCGATACTTCCATGCAAACAGCAGCGTCAGGAAAATAACCGGTACGACCACGATCAGCATGGCGTACGTGGACGTCAGAATAAGATTCTTCTCAGCCAGTCCGATGCTGCCTTTTGGATCGAGAAGATCCATCTGGCCGCCGCAACCTGACAGAAGAAGAGCAGGGAAAATTGCTAACCGCTTGCAAAACCCCGACCCGGATTTTTGTTTCATACCTTGCCCGATTTCAACGTTTTTGAGATATTACGTTTTAGACTTTCAACTAGTCTCGGGAGAAGGGTAGCGCGATTTCAAGGCCCGGCTTAATCCAACTTTTTCTAAAAATCTTTTGTGTTTTCTTTGGTGCGTCTTATTGTCGCGTTTATTATTCTTCATTCGCATTGAAAACACTCCCTTATCATCGCGACAAAAGGGAGTGTTAATTATTTGGGATAATCAGGCTCAAGGCACCGCCTCCTTCACTTTAAGAAAAGCCCAGGCGTCCATGATCCTGTGCGCGACGAGAAAGTGACTGTTCTTCCTGTTGTGTTACGAATGCAGAGGGCTCCCTCCGTCGCCCCGGCCGCTTTCTGGTCCGCAATGTACGAGCTGATGTCGTTTTGCCTGACCTGCCGAGCGCTATCGAGGTAGATACCGCCAATACCGTTCATGCTGCATGCCGATGCCGCAGGCAAGTTGGCCGAGTCGTCCCAGTTCGTTGATGCAGAGTAGAGACTGAGCATGACCGCGCTGGAATCGGTCACGTTACCGCCGAAGGTCTGAATAGTGGATGCTGCATAAGGAAAATCGTTGAGATCCTTGGGTATTGGAAACTTCATCAAAACAATGTTCCCGGGGGCCGCAGTTAACGTCGTGTCCGCAGGGTGAGCGGTGCCGTCGCTATCGAGCTGGACGTTCGCGGTAACGGCAGAATAATAGACAGGAATGCTGGTGTCGCACCCGCCGGAGATGACGTCTTTATTCATGCACATATCCGTCAGATATTGCATGGTCTGCGTGTGCCATGCACTGATGAAATCGCCGTGAGCGGTGTACATGCTTCCCCATTGCGGCACCCATTGCCCGTTCTCGAACACCGGGTCGAGCGAAAGCTGAGCGCTGGATAAATCCGGATCAGTTCCGAGGTTGTACGCGAGGTTGTATTGCAGTTCGGGGATTTTCACCGGATACGCACTTGGACACGTGCCGTCGGTGTTTCGATACGCTACGTTGAGGTCACCTTTCGCAGCTTTCATGAGGTTGCTCATTCGCGTCGTCCTGTCAGTTCCCAGAATCGGCTTCAGCGTCTTTCCATCCCAGCAATCCGGAAAATGCACTGAGATATTGAGTTGGGTAGATGCACCCGGAGTTTTAGGCGGGCAACTCGTCGGCATCGACGTTGTGTACTGGCCGCCCGAGCACAGGAATGACACGTGCGAGTTCGGCCCTGTGCCCATGTGATCTCCCGCCAGCATCTCGAGTCCTGGCGGAATTGGCTGAACAGGCACCACTGGCTGATCATTAAGGTAATAGGTTTTCTGATACGTTGGGAAGACAATGCCCGACTTTCGCTTCAATTGCGGCGCCCAGTACGCGGAGATATCTGCCGTCGAGTTGCAGGTCGTGACTTTGTTATTGTTCAACGAATCGTAGGTGGTGTATGCGTTCGTATTTGGATTTCCGAAGAATTCATGAACCATGGCTTCGCCCGGTTTCCCGGGATAAACGATCGCATCATCCGGCAACGTATGAGAGTAATTGCATTGGACATCGAATCCACGGGCATTGACTGCACCAGCGGCCAGCATGAGGATGATCCAGATGACTGATTTTATTTTCATGAACGACTCCTGAAATAGATAGAGAAACACTGACTCGAACTGTTTCTGCGCGTTATTTTATTAATCAGCACAACTACTTTATTTACGAAATCAACGTTATTCGCTGACGTGATTTCGCATTCCACACAACAGGGAAATGAACGACGAATGGGCTCGCTGACAAAAGTGGCGAGTTAATTAGATCTAGTGACTTTTCTGCCGGCAAATAATAAACCCGGCTCATGACTTTCGCCATGCCGGGATTTAAATGCAGCCTTGGAATTTGAAACTTGGTGAACCTAAACAGAGCTTCCGCGGCCGAGACCCGAAGGCTCAGCCGCGGTGCTTCACTGCCCGCTTACGCCGGCAGCGGAGAAGCTCCGTTACCTGGCGACAAACGCTTGGCCATCGTGGCGGCATAACGCGGCGCCGAGTTACCCACGACAATGTGGAAGGTATCGGCGGAAACCCACGCTACATCGAGCGTCGACAAGCGCTGACGATCAACCGACGACGGATCGCGCACGACCACGCGCAGACGCGTGGTAGCCACGGCGTCGAGCGAAGCCACGTTCGTTGCGCCGCCGAATACGGCAAGCCAGCGCACCGGATCCGGATCGAGCGGACCTTGCTCGGCGGCAGAAACCGAAGCCAATGGCGCGGCTTCACTGGCAGCGGGCGTGGACGAAGCCGGCGTCGCACCGCGAGTCGACGAGCGCTCGAGTTGGGTACGGATTTCATCGGAGATGAGATCGGCTTCCGGCCCGATGATGACCTGTACGCTCGTCGCGCCGCGCTTCAACACGCCGCGTGCACCGATTGCCTTCAGTTGCGGCTCCGAGACCTTCTCTGAATCCACCACGGACAAACGCAGACGGGTCGTGCAGGCATCGACGAGCGTCAGGTTAGATGCACCGCCCAAGGCCGCGATGTAACGCACGGCGCGCGGCACCGTTGCGCCGGCCGTCGGCGAGACAAAGCCCGTGTTGTCGAACGATTCGACTTCGGCGTCCGTCGTTGCGGGCTCGCGACCCGGGGTTGCCATGTTGAACTTGCGGATGAAGAAGCGGAACAGCCCGTAATAGACCAGACCGTAGACCAGGCCGATAGGAATCGCCAGCCAGCCGCGCTGCGACAGACCGTAGTTCAGCACATAGTCGATCGCACCAGCCGAGAACGTGAAGCCCAGGTGAATGCCCAGCGCCGAGCAGATCGCGAGCGACAGCCCCGTGAGCACAGCATGGATGGCGTAGAGCGCGGGAGCGAGGAACATGAAGCTGTACTCGATCGGCTCGGTCACGCCCGTCAGGAACGCGGTCAAGGCCATCGAGAACAAGAGGCCGCCCACCACTGCACGACGTTCCTTCGGTGCTTCGTGGAACATGGCAAGACACGCTGCCGGCAAGCCGAACATCATGATCGGGAAGAAGCCCGTCATGAAACCGCCAGCGGTTTTATCGCCAGCAAAGAAGCGGTGCAGATCGCCCGTCACTGCTGCGCCGCCGCCCGGTGGCGTGTACGAACCGAACACGAACCATGCAAGCGAATTCAGGATGTGGTGCAGGCCCGTGACCAGCAGGATCCGGTTCAGCACGCCGAACACGAACACGCCGAGAGCGCCGGCGCCCGTCAGCCAGCCGCCGGCTGCATCGATGGCTGCCTGAATCGGCGTCCAGATATAGCCAAAGACAATACCGAGCACCAGACAGACGACTCCCGTGACAATCGGCACGAAGCGTTTCCCTCCGAAGAACGCGAGGTACTCAGGCAGCTTGATGTCTTTGTACTTGTTGTAGAGAAACCCGGCCACGCAACCTGCGACGATCCCCGACAGCACGCCCATGTTGAGCTTGTCGTTGATGTCTTTCATCACCGCGATTTCGATCAGGTAACCGATCGCGCCAGCCAGGCCGGCGGTACCGTTGTTGTCTTTCGCAAAACCCACTGCCACGCCGATGGCGAACAAGAGTGGCAGGTTTGTGAAGATTGCATCGCCTGCATCGGCGATCATCTTGATGTTGAAGACATCCGGCTGGCCGAGGCGTAATAGCAGCCCGGCCACCGGTAGCACGGCAATCGGCAGCATCAGCGCGCGGCCGAGACGCTGCATTTTTGCAAACAGGTTAGCGTCCATCGAATTCTCCAAAGAAAGTGTCTTGTCGTTGATCGTGAGGTGAAACGTGTTGTCGATCGATTCTTTTTACTAGTGAACGCGAAGCCTGGCAGCCGGAAGGACGTGTTAGTCCAGCGGCCAGATTTCGCGGCTTGCTGCTCTTACTGCCTGTGCCGATTCGAGCGCCAATGCATCGAGCGCGCGCTGACGGCACAGTGGGTAATCGAGTTTGCGCACGAGCGCCTTGATGCCGGGAACCGAAACCGGGTCCACCGATAATTCCGTCACGCCCAAGCCCACGAGCAAGGGCACCGCAACCGGATCGCCGCCCAGCGCGCCGCACACGCCGACCCATTTGCCGTGCTTCGCCGCGCCATCGGTTGCCGCCTTGATGAGGCGCAAGACAGCGGGATGCAAACCGTCGGCTTGAGCAGCGAGATCCGCCTGGCAACGGTCCATGGCGAGCGTGTATTGCGTGAGGTCGTTCGTACCGATGGACAGGAAATCCGCGTGCTGAGCGAGCTGGTCGGCGAGCAACGCCGCCGACGGCACTTCGATCATCACGCCGACCTGGATGGGATCGGTCCGGCCGATCTCGGCCGCGAGTTCATCGATACGCTTTCTCAGCCGCACGAGTTCGCCCGAGTCGGTCACCATGGGCAACAGGATGCGCACCGTGCCGAACGGCTTCACCGCGAGCAGACCACGCAACTGGTCGTCGAGCAGATCCGGGCGCACCTGCGCGAGGCGAATGCCGCGAAGGCCAAGTGCCGGGTTGGTTTCGGGCGGCAGCGTGAGGTAATCGACTTCCTTGTCCGCGCCCACATCGAGCGTGCGGATGATGGCCGTGCGTCCGCTCAGCGCGCCGACTATCGATTGATAACTTTCTGCGTGTTCAGCCGCGGTCGGCGCCGACTGGCGATGGATGAACAACAACTCGGTACGCAACAGGCCGACGGCATCCGCGCCGTTTTCCACGGCTGTCTTTGCGTCGTCGAGTGTTGCGATGTTCGCTGCAACTTCGATGGTTCGGCCGTCGCTGGTCGCGGCCGCGGCCTGCGACGTCTTGCGGTTCACCTCGCGCACACCCGCGAGACGCTGGCGCTCGAGGCGCGCGCGTTCCACATCGAGTGCGGTCGGTGCGTATTCCAGACGGCCCGCCGATGCGTCGACCACGACTTGCGTGCCGTCTGGAATCGCGTGCAGTGCATCGCCCACGGCAACCAGCGCCGGAATGCCGATCTGGCGCGCGATGATCGCCGCGTGCGACGTCGCGCCGCCACGCGCCATGACCAGCGCCGTCACGCGCGTGCGGTCGAGCGAAGACAGATCGGAAGGCGTGAATTCGTCGGCGGCGAGGACGGCTTCGTCGGGCAACTGACGCGCGGCCGTGTTCGTGTATCCGAGCGCTCGCAGCACACGCTTTTCGATATCGCGAAGATCCGCGGCGCGCTCCGCGAGCAACGCGTCTTCAACGTTGGACAACAGCACGATCTGCGCGCGAATCGCCTCGCGCCATGCGAACCCGGCGCTCTTGCCGAGGCTGATCAGGTCGCGTGCGGCATCGAGCAATGTCGGGTCTTCGAGCAACACGCGATGCACCGCGAAAATGCCCGCTTCGCCCACCGCGCCGCGCTGCGAAGCGGTGCGCACGGTTTCGTCGAGCTCGGCGTCGATGGCCGCAATCGCCTTGTCGAGCAGCCGGCTTTCCGCCGCCGAGGTCCCCGTCGCCTGTTCGGGCGGCGCGACGTCGTTGTCGTCCCAGCGGACGAGCTTGCCAACAGCAATTCCCGCCGACGCACATACACCCGCCAGCGTATTCGGATCGAGCGGCGTGCCCGCGTCGCGAACAACCGCAACAGGCGCCGGCGAACGCGTACGTGCCGGCTTTTCTTCCACTTCGCCATGTGCTTCACGCAGCAATTCCGCGGCGACCGCTTCCACCGCCGCCGCTGCTTGCGAACCCACGCCAAGCAGCTCGACGGTCGCCCCTTCGCCCGCACCCAGTCCGAGCAGGCCGACGACGCTTTCTATGGGTGCCTTGCGGCCGTTGAAACGCACCTCGACCTTTGCGTCGAACCCGCGCGCCGCCTCGCGTGCGCGTGCGGCCGGCCGCGCGTGCAAGCCGCCCGCGTGGCCGAGCGTGACGCTACGGCGCGCTTCTTCCGTGACGTTGGCCGGGCTGCGCGCCGCGTCCGCCTTCACGCCGTCCTTGCTGCGCAACACCAGCAACTGGCTTTCGCCCGCCCGCAACATGCCAAGGCCGGCGCGATCGATCACTTCGAACGCGTCGCTGTTCGCCACCGCGATCACAGAAACAAGACTCGGCGCGTGTTGCGCAACGAAGTCCGCATCGAATTCGATCAGCACGTCGCCCGCGCGCACGGTCGCGCCCTGCTCGACCTTCGGCGTAAAACCTTTGCCGCCGAGCTCAACCGTATCGATACCGATATGCACGAGGATTTCCGCGCCCTGCGCCGTACGCAAGGTCACCGCGTGATGCGTGCGCGCGAGGTGCGTGATGACGCCGTCGCACGGCGAGACCATCACGCCCGCGAGCGGATCGATGCCGATGCCGTCGCCGAACATGCCGTCGGCGAAGACCGGATCGGGCACTTCGGCGAGTGGCACCATCGGCCCGGTGAACGGCGCGACCAATACAAAATCGCTCAGGTTTTCAGGGGAATGGTTCAACAGGGACTCCTCGGCACGGCGCATCGGATGACTCTCGATTAACGGGTTTCGGTGACTTTGGCCAAATGGCGCGGCGAGTCGGGATTGCGCCCGCGCGCGGCAGCCAGGCTGTCGGCCATCACATAGAAAGACAGGATCGCTGCGATCGGATCAAGCGCGAAGTGCGCGGTCTCGACCAGCGGCAAGTTGGCTTCGGGGATATCGGCGGGTGCTGCGAGCAGCACGCGTGCGCCGCGGGCGCGCATGTCGCGGGCAAGCTGCACCAGGCCAGCCTGCTCCGGTCCGCGCGGTGCGAATACGAGAAGCGGATAGTCCTCGCCGATGAGTTCCATTGGCCCATGCCGCACTTCCGCGCTCGAAAACGCTTCGGCCTGAATGCCCGACGTTTCCTTGAGCTTGAGCGCCGCTTCCTGGGCGATTGCCAGTCCGAGACCGCGGCCGATCACGATCATGCGGTCGACGTCCTTGAGTTCGCTGACCGCGTGCGACCAGTCGAGCTTGCCGGCGGCGCGCAACGCGTCGGGCAAGGATTTGAGCGCGTTGAGCAACTCGGCGTCTTTCTGCACATGCGCAATGACGATCGCCGAGAGCGACAGGATCGCGATATAGCTCTTCGTTGCCGCCACGGACAACTCCGGGCCGGCGAGCAACGGCAGGTTCCACTCGCAGGCTTCGGCAAGCGGAGAATTGGGCGCATTCACGGCGGCGACGGTCAGGGCGCCTGCGTCGCGCAGTGCCTGCATGGTGCCGATCAGATCCGGGCTTTTGCCCGACTGCGAAAACGCCACGGCCAGTTGGCCCTTCACGCGCAATGGTGCTTGCTGCAGGGTGGCGACCGACATGGGCAACGACGCGACCGGCACGCCGATACGGCTCATCGTCAGTCCTGCGAAGTAACTTGCGGCGTGATCCGACGAACCGCGCGCAACCGTCAGCGCGACATGCCGCGGCTCTTCGGCGAGCCGGGCGGCGAGTGCTTCAATGTGGGATGTATCGGCAAGCTGGGCAACCACCACGTCGGCGGACGCCAGCGCTTCATCAAGCATATTCGACAATTGATTCACCTTCTACATAAGTTGCTGTCAACGCCAGTTCACGGTCGAACACGACGAGGTCCGCCCACGCGCCACGCGCGATCCGGCCCCGGTCTTCGAGTCCGAGGTAATCGGCGGCGTAACGTGACAGGCGATTGGAAACATCTGCCATCGGCAAGCCGATGGAAACAAGATTGCGCAGCGCCTGGTCCATGGTCAGCGTGCTGCCGGCGAGCGTGCCGTCGGCAAGACGCACGCCGCCCATGCACTTGGTCACGTGCTGGCTGCCCAGGCGATATTCGCCATCAGGCATGCCGGACGCCGATGTGCTGTCGGTCACCACATACAGGCGCGGAATGGCTCGCAACGCGGCGCGGATCGCGCCGGGATGCACGTGGAGAAGATCAGGAATCAGTTCGGCGTACTCGGCATGCGCGAGCGCAGCGCCGACCATGCCGGGATCGCGGTGATGCAGCGGCGACATGGCGTTGAACAAGTGCGTGAAACCGCGCGCGCCGTGTTTGAGCGCGTTGACCGCGTCGTCATAGGTCGCCAGTGAATGACCCAGTTGCACGCGCACACCGCGCGCCGCCATTTCCTGGATCACTTCAATGTGCCCCGAGATTTCCGGCGCGATGGTCACCACGCGGATGGGCGCGAGCGAAAGATACTTCAGCACTTCGTCGCGCACGGCGACGGCTGCTGCATCGGGTTGCGCGCCGAGCTTGCCCGGATTGATATATGGCCCTTCTAGATGCACGCCCAGCACACGCGCGCCACCCGGCGCGCGGCGAACGGACTGCTCGCCGAGGCCGGCGACCACCGCCATCAGTTCGTCGCGCGGTGCGGTCATGGTGGTGGCGAGCATGCTGGTCGTGCCGTGCTTCGCGTGTTCGCGCGCAACGGTCACGGCCGCATCGCCACCTTCCATGATGTCGGCGCCGCCACCGCCATGGACGTGGCAATCGATGAAGCCCGGCAGGATATACGGGTCGTCATTGGTCCTGGGGTCCACGCTTGCACCTTCGAGCGCCGTCACCCGGCCGTTCTCGAACGCGATCGAACCGTGGATCCAGCCGTCGGTCGTCAGGATGTTTCCTTTCAGCATGAATCTCTCTCGTGAAACGTACTGCGTGACGCGCGTGGGTCGCGCTCGCATGGCGGGCGGCCCTGAAGCGCTCGCACGGCGGCGCTTCGACGCGTGGTAAGGCTCCGTCAGCCGCCGCGCCCGCTGCGAGCAGGCTGGAAACCGCCATGGGAAAAAAATGGCGTTTTCCTGCGACGACGTACTTCACCCTGGATAGTTTTTATCGATGCCTGCCGGTGGTACCTCACCGCGTGGCACCGCCTCCCAACCGATGAACACGCTGTAATCAAGCACCGGAATGGCACCTTCATTGACATTATTTGATCAATTTTCACGATAACCCCGTCGACGAAATGTCCATAGGAATCGTCGCATGGCCGGTGCAATCGGCGAGCCCATTATATAACCAAAATAATACCAGTTAATTTACGAAATCATTATTCAATGCATCGTTAAAATTGTTCATAATCAATGGTTTATAAAAATATTGACGCGACCGAACGATTGATTTCGCATTAGTGATTACCCTTGCATGCAGCCCACTTCGCTGAGGCCGGTCTACACACTATAGACGCCCTGTGAGCTTCGCAAGCTATCGTCAGACGCAAGGATGGCACGGTCATACTATTTTTCGGCACAATGATTCAAATCGGTTCGCCAGGGGAAACGGTGAACCGTGAACAACATGATGAGAGAGGCGAAGAAATGAGGAGCCGTAGCTCGAACGAGGGAATGACTGAAGCAGTGCGCAAGTTTCAATGGTTTTACACGCGGCACGTCTGGGCGCCGTACGAACTGACGGAGCAGAGTGCGTTATCGCCGACCGAGTGGCGCGTCCTTTTCGCGGTGATGCACGCGGGCACGGCAATCGCAGCCGATCTTTCGCGCACGCTCCAGATAAACACGGGCTATCTAAGCCGCCTGCTGAACGATTTCGAGCGTAGTGGCCTGATCGTCAGGAGTCCATACGCCGGCGACGCGCGCAGCAGACACATTTCGTTGGCGCCTGCCGGGGAGAGCGTGCTGGCTGCGACAAGCACGCACGTACGCAACAATGTCTCGACGGCTCTCGAAGCCATGACGCCGGATGAGGGCTCGCAACTGATGGCATCGATGGAGCTCGTCGAGAAACTGCTGACACTGCCGCAAGGCTCACCACGGGTCCGGTTGCGTGGTCCGCGTCCGGGCGATTTTGGCTGGATCGTCGAGCGCGAGGCACAACTCGGTATCGGGAGCAGCGCAGCAAAACGGGCACGCGAGATGCACGCCGCGAGGGTCGTCGCAGAATATCTGACAGCGCCCGATCCCACGCGCAACAGGTGCTGGATCGCGCAGAAAGATGGCGTGAGCGCGGGCGCGGCCTTGTTGATCGGTTCGCCTTCATCCGCCGATGTGCGGATCGTCTTGCTCTTCGTCGAGCCGGATTCGAGACTTGAAGGCATCGACCGGCGTTTGCTCGAAGCATGCCAGGAATTCGCCATCGAATCGGGCTATGAGCGCATTGAATGCGTGGCGGGTCTTTACATTGAACTTGCAGAACCTCTCCTTCGCGGCTGCGGATTTCAAAAGCAACGCGACGACGAAACGGTGTGGGAGAAATACCTGAAGTAGCCGGGCCTGGAAACCAAAAAGCCCGTTCCAACTTGCGTTGAAACGGGCTTTTGTCTTTTGCGCCTGCGCGGCGTGTGTTGCGCTTAATCCAGCAGCAATTTCAGATCATGAACCCAGATGTCGACACCCTGCCCGTCGCGAGCAAATAGCCTCAAGCGTCCCTGCGGATCGAAGACGTAACTGGCCGCCGTATGGTCCATTGTGTATTCGCCCGCTGCCTTGCCCGGAACCTGCGCGTAGTACACGCGGAAGTCCTTCGTGATCTTCACGAGTTGCGCGGTATCGGCGGGACGCAAGCCGATAAACGACGGATTGAACGCCGCGACGTATTCGCTTAGCAAAGGCGCGGTGTCGCGTGCGGGATCGACGGTGACCATCAGGACTTGAACGCGCTTGGCGTCATCGCCGAGCTTCTGGAGCGCCTGCGATAACTCAGCCATCGTGGTCGGACATACGTCCGGGCAATGCGTATAGCCGAAGAACAGCACGACCGCCTTGCCCTTGAAGTCGGCCATTGTGCGGGTCTTGCCAGTTGTATCAGGTAACGAGAAATCGCTGCCGAACTGCGTGTTGCCAGTAATGTCGAGATTCGTGAATGCCGGCTTGCTGTCGCACGCGGCGAGCAATACGGCAGCGAATGCAAATCCCATCCCGACAACGATCCCGCGAACTGAAAACTTCATACGCCGATCACCGTCCGCACGTAATGATCCACGAGCAGTGCGCCGAACAGCAGCGACAGATACGCGATGGAGAACCGGAAGGTCTTGCGCGCGAGAGCATCGGAGTAATCACGATAAATCTTCCACGCATACCCGAGGAACATGCCGCCGAGCACAACGGCGGATGCGAGATACAGCACGCCACTCATGCCCGAAATGAAGGGCATCATGGTCACGGCAAAGAGGATCACGGAGTACAGCAGGATGTGCAGGCGCGTGTATTTCTCGCCGTGCGTGTTGGGCAACATCGGCAAGCCGGCGTTCTCGTAGTCCTTCCTCCGGTATAGCGCGAGCGCCCAGAAATGCGGCGGCGTCCATACGAAGATGATCAGCACGAGAATCCAGGCGTCGCCGGGAACATGACCCGTCACCGCCGCCCAGCCGAGCGCCGGTGGCATGGCGCCGGAAGCCCCGCCGATCACGATATTTTGCGGCGTGGCCGGCTTCAGCAAACACGTATAGATCACCGCATAGCCCACGAACGTGGCGATGGTCAGCCACATGGTGAGCGCATTCGTGAACGTGTAGAGCGTCCACATCCCGGCTGCACCGAGCACCGCCGAAAACAGCAGGATCTGCGCAGCCGTGATTTCGCCACGCGCCGACGGACGCCATGCGGTGCGGCGCATCATGGCATCGATTTTTTGTTCCATCAGGCAGTTGATGGCAAACGCGGCGCCGGCCAGCAGCCAGATGCCGACCGTTCCGCCGATCAACACAGTCCAGGGCACCATGCCGGGCGTCGACAAGAACATGCCGATGACCGCGCAGAACACCGCAAGCTGCGTGACGCGCGGCTTGGTCAGCGCAATGTATTGCGAGAGGCGGCTACCGGAGGGAGAAATCAGTGTGGTGCTGTCCATAGAAACTCACGGAGCTTGGCGCGGGAATGATGCGGATACCGCGTCCAGCGAGGCGGTGGCGGACGATCCCGCAGCGGGACTCAGGGCGTGGCCGTGGCGGCTGGAAGAGATCCGAAAGTTTATCATAACGAGCAGTAGCAGCAGGATGGCCGCACCACCGTTGTGCGCCACCGCGACAGGCAGCGGCCATTGCAACAGGATGTTCGAGAGGCCGGTCAGGAACTGCACGACGATCACGAACATTACGCCGTTTGCGGGCTTTCGCAATGACTCAAATCGACGCAGCTTCGCAGCGAGCCACAGCAGATACAGCACCACGACGACCGCAAACGTGCGATGCGTCCAGTGGATTGCGACCAGCGCGTCCTGCGAGATGACATCGCCGTCGCCGGTCATGCCGAGCGCGCGCCACAGATGAAAGCCGTGCTCGAAGTTCATCGGCGGAATCCAGGCGCCGTTGCATAGCGGGAAGTCCGTGCACGCCAGCACTGCGTAGTTCGTGCTGACCCAGCCGCCCAGTGCGATCTGCACGATCAACAACAGCAAACCCACGAGCGCCGCTGGAAGCCAGCGGGCGGCGGCAGGGTTTATCGATGGGATCGGCGTCTGGCGCGCCGCCAGCCAGCCGAGCGATCCGAGCAACGCGAGCCCGAGCAGCAAGTGAATGGTCACGATCACCGGCTGCAGCTTCATGGTGACCGTCCACGCGCCGAACGCGCCCTGCACCACGATCAGCAGCAAGATGGAAGTTGGCCACCACGGAGAGACGTGCAACGGGCGACGTTTCAGACGCGCCGTCCACGCAATGATCACCTGCGCGATGATCAACACGCCGATCGCCATCGCGAAATAGCGATGAATCATTTCAATCCACGCCTTGCCGATACTTACCGGCCCGGTGGGCATCGCCTGGTGCGCCGCCGTGATTGCGGCATGCGCAATAAAAGGCGACGACGTGCCGTAGCAACCCGGCCAGTCGGGACAGCCGAGGCCGGAGTCCGTGAGGCGGGTGAAGCCGCCGAACATCACGAGATCGAGTGTCAGGAAGGTGGTCAGCCAGACGAGCTTGCTAAATTTATTGTCGTCGGCTTTCACCCACACATAAGAAAGCGGCAACAACGCAATGCAAATGCCGATCAAGCCAAGTTGTAAAACGTAAGTCATGCCTGCATGGCCCCTTTTGTCTCAACCAATCCGCGACCACTTCAGCAGCTTCGCCAGATCCGCCTTGATCTTTTCCGGCTGCGGGTCCTTCGGGAAACGCATCATCAGGTTGCCGTTTGGATCGACGAGAAAGATGTGATCGGTGAGTTGCGAATCTGCGCCTGCCGGCAGCCACGCGGCCACGGCTTTCGGATCAGCGATGAGCATGCGCGTGTCCGGCTGCGGATACGCCGTCTGGATCACCGAGGACACGGGTTTATCATCGGTACGCAGCCATACGTTGACCACGCGCTCACGTTCAGCCGACTGCAGCGCACGCACCTGCCGCATGAAGTAGAGACGGGTGACGCACTTTTCGTCGCAATCGCCGCCGTTGACCGTGACCATCAGCCACTTGCCGCGCAAGGCGGAGAGCGGCATCGGCTTGCCTTGTTCGTCGGTGACGACGAGTTGATCGGGAATCGGGCGCTGCGGTTCGACCAGCGCGCCATAGCTCGTCGTGCCGCCCGTCGGCTTGACGACGTAGTACATGAAATACGACGCAAGCACCGGCGCCGCGCACACTAAGGCGAGCAACAGCAACATCCAGCGCCCCTTGTTCCACGAACCGGGCGTGCGTTCCTGTTGCTGCGCCCGCGCTTTGTTGACAGCGGACGGCGAAGGACGGGGAGTTTGCATGGACAAAATGTTGCCTCTATTTGTTGGTCGCTTGGTTCGGTTTGCGTAGCGTCTTTAAATCTTCTGGTCGAGCGGCTGTTCCGGAAGATCCTTCGACTCGTCTTTCTTCGCGGCCCGTCGC
This sequence comes from Burkholderia sp. PAMC 26561, assembly GCF_001557535.2. Taxonomy (NCBI): domain Bacteria; kingdom Pseudomonadati; phylum Pseudomonadota; class Betaproteobacteria; order Burkholderiales; family Burkholderiaceae; genus Burkholderia; species Burkholderia sp. PAMC 26561. Next base: position 1,525,843 of record NZ_CP014306.1, on the reverse strand, counting down.
GCGGCATACAGGCCGAATCCGAGCGCCGCGGCCGCTATGCCCCACCACTGGAGCATGTAACCGTAATTCGTATCGACACCCATGGTGGGCGCCGGCCAGTCCCGCACCAGCTTGTCAGCGGTGTTGTTCAATTGCTGGATCACGAACGGTTGCAGCGGCAAGCCGGTCTCGGTGGCGTAGGCGGCGACACTCAGGTTCTGTCGAATCTTCAGTTTCGCATCCGATCCGCCGCGCCCGAGCTCGAACGCCTGCGATGCATTTGCGCGCGCAATCCCCTCGATGTCCACTTCGCCGCCAGGCGTGAGATACGGTTCGATACCCGTACGGTCCGCCAGATTCCGTGGCAGCCAGCCGCGGTTCACCAACACCACGCCGCCATCGTCGAGCTTGAGCGGCATCACCACATAAAACCCCGGCTGGTCCTGGTAGGGCCGATTATCCAGATAGACCACCTGATCAGGCAGGAACGTGCCGCGCGCCTGCACGCGATGAAACTCGACATCCTTCAGGGCCATTGGCGCTGCGCTCACACGTTGCGCCGGAGCGTTCTCGAACGCGACGATCCGCGCATTGAGCTGCTCTTTCTGATGCGCACGATCGCGCTGCCAGAAGCCCAGACGCACCGTCACCGCCATCACGATCAGGATGATCAGCGCCGGCCAGAAGCGGATCTTCATACCGCGACCGCCGTATGTGCACCGATGAAACTTTCAACTCGCACGCGGCACATTACCTGCGATGCGATAATCGAGGAATCGAACTTCATAGGCCAACTGGCTGTCTTCATGCACATATTCGTTGCCATCGCATTCATTCTCATCATCGCGAGCCTGGGTTCGGCGCTGTACTTCATGATGACCGACAAGGGCAAGAGCAAGCGCATGGTGTGGTCCCTCGCCATGCGCGTCGGGCTGTCGATCTCGTTGTTTCTCTTCATCCTGTTCGCGCACTGGATGGGCTGGATTCAGTCTACCGGTATCCCGCTCGGCCGCTGATCGCGCATCAGTAAAGTGTTGGGCTCGAACTCCGCGCGATTTTCCGCGATCCAGCGCCTGACCGTGCAATCCGTGCTGCGACAAAACGGCACATCGCAAAAACGCAAAACGCCGCCCGAATCAGGTCGAGGCGGCGCTTTTCAAAGCATCTTCTTCAATCGACTTCAGACTATCTGGCGAAGGGTCCGCACTATTGTCGCGTCCCTTCGTAGTTCGCGCTTACAACCAATAGACGACCACGTACAACCCGAGCCAGACCACGTCCACGAAGTGCCAGTACCACGCGGCGCCTTCGAAAGCGAAGTGATGGTCCGCGGTGAAGTGTCCGCGGATTACACGCACGAGAACCACCGTCAGCATGGTGCCGCCGAGGAAAACGTGGAAGCCGTGAAAGCCGGTCAGCAGGAAGAACGTCGAGCCATAAACGCCGGACGCCAGCGTCAGGTTCAATTCGTTGTAGGCATGGAAATATTCGTAGCCCTGGCAGAACAGGAACATCACGCCAAGGCCAACGGTCGCAGCCAGCCAGATAATCGTTTTCTTACGATGATTCTCGCGCAGCGCATGGTGAGCGACAGTCAGCGTCGCGCCCGAGCTCAGCAGCAGTGCGGTGTTGATCGTCGGCAGCGGCCACGGGGTCATGGAACGGAAATGGGAGATCAGCGCAGCCGGGCCGTTGTTCGGCCATACCGCGGTGAAGTCCGGCCAGATCAGCTTGTAATCCAGGCTGCCGAGTTCGTGCAGCGCGATCTGCCGCGCATAGAACAGCGCGCCGAAGAACGCACCAAAGAACATGACTTCGGAAAAGATGAACCAGCTCATGCTCCAGCGGTACGACAGATCGACATTCTTGCCGTACATCCCGCCTTCCGATTCCCCGATGGAATCGCCAAACCAGTGCCACAGCGTATAAAGCAGCCAAAGCAGGCCGATAACAAAGCCGATCGGCCCCCACGGTTCACCATTCACCCACGACGCCAGCGAAGCCATCGAAATCAAAAGACCAGTGGCGGCCATGATTGGATGCTTCGACGGGTGCGGGACGAAATAGTACGGGCTTTCGTTTTGACCGCTCATTATTGATTCTCCACTTCGATCCAGTTGCTTGAATTTTTTCTGCCTCGGGCGCCGCCCCACGCGGTCCCACCAGCTTTATCCCACTACTGCCCGCACCACCACCAGCAACACGACGATAAACAGCACTGCCCCAATGACGCCCGCCGCGATCAGATGCAGCGGATTCAGGGACGCATCGCTTTCGAGGTCGCGGCGACGGCGCACACCGAAGAACGACCAGAAAACCGCCTTCAGCAACCGGAGAAAACTGCTCTTCGGAACCGGCTTTTGTATTTCGACCATCATGCTTCTCCGCCGCTTCACACGACTTGTGGACTACATCGCCGCGCATCCTTGCCTCGCGGGCTGCCTTGAAGGTAACCGCTTCAGGTACCGCTGCGTGACACCGTCGCCGGCGCGGTCAACTCAAAGAACGTGTATGACAACGTGATCGTTTTCACATCCTTCGGCAGCTTCGGGTCCACCACGAACACCACGGGCATGCGCCGGGTCTCGTTCGGCTTCAACGTTTGCTGCGTAAAACAAAAGCACTCGATCTTCTTGAAGTACTCGGTGGCCTGCATGGGCGCGTAGCTAGGAATGGCTTGCGCCTGAACCGTACGGCCCTGCTGGTTGGTCACCTCGTACATCACCGTCATCACTTCGCCGGGATGCACGTCGAGCGAGTTCTGCTCAGGCTTGAATTGCAACGGGCCGCGCGCATTGGCATCGAATTCGATGGCGATCTTGCGGCTCGTGTCGACCTGCGTGTTCTTCGCTTCCCGCGCACCGACGTCGCGCTGCACAAGGTTGTTGATGCCGGTGATCGAGCAAATCGCACGGTACATGGGCACCAGCGCGAAACCGAAACCAAACATGGCGGCCGCGACGACGATCAGCTTGAACATCATCGAGCGATTGAACGCGCGGTCTTCCTTTACCTCTTGAGGCGTAGACACGTTGCTCCCTAGCCTCTCGAACGCACGTACTGGTCGACGACCACGGCCAGGAAAAACACCGCGGCTACCGCCAGCAGGATAAATCCGAGCCGCTTGTTGCCCGCGCGGACTTCGGCGGGCGTTCGTTGCTTCTGTGAATTACGGGTCATCCGATCAGACTTTATTCCGCTAGTCATGCATTCGCTGTCAGTGTGCTGCTGGTTTGGCCGGTGCGCGCCGCTTCTGCGGGACGCACCGCCAAAAAACTTACTCGACCTGCGGCGGACGCTCGAACGTATGGAACGGAGCCGGGCTCGGCACGGTCCACTCCAGTCCTTCAGCGCCGTCCCACGGCTTGTCTTCCGCCTTCACCAGATCGCCACCGCCGCGATACGTCGGCAATGCGACAGCGAACAGGAAGTACACCTGAGCCAAGCCGAAACCGAACGCGCCAATCGTTGCGATCTGGTTGAAGTCCGTGAACTGCGCCGGGTAATCCGCATAACGACGCGGCATGCCGGCGAGGCCCAGGAAGTGCATCGGGAAGAACGTGATGTTGAAGAAGATCATCGACGCCCAGAAATGGATCTTGCCGCGCGTCTCGTTGTACATCCAGCCCGTCCATTTCGGCGCCCAGTAATACCAGCCCGAGAACAGCGCGAACAGGGAGCCGGCCACGAGCACGTAGTGGAAGTGCGCCACCACGTAGTAAGTGCCGTGCATCTGGATATCGAGCGGCGCCATGGACAGGATCAAGCCCGTGAAACCGCCCATGGTGAACACGAACAGAAAGCCGATCGCGAAGATCATTGGTGTTTCGAAGCTCAACGCACCGCGCCACATGGTGGCAACCCAGTTGAACACCTTTACGCCCGTCGGCACGGCGATCAGCATGGTCGCGTACATGAAGAACAACTGGCCCGTCACCGGCATGCCGGTCGCGAACATGTGGTGCGCCCAGACCATGAACGACAGAATCGCAATGGAGGCCGTTGCATACACCATCGAGCTATAGCCGAACAGCGGCTTGCGCGAGAACGCCGGAATCACCTGCGACACGATCCCGAACGCCGGCAAGATCATGATGTACACCTCGGGATGCCCGAAGAACCAGAAGATGTGCTGGTACATCACCGGATCGCCGCCGCCCGCCGCGTTGAAGAACGACGTGCCGAAATGGCGATCGAACAGCACCATGGTGATCGCGCCTGCCAGAACCGGCATCACGGCAATCAGCAGGTACGCGGTGATCAGCCAGGTCCAGCAGAACATCGGCATCTTCATGAGCGTCATGCCGGGCGCGCGCATGTTCAGGATCGTCACGACGATATTGATACCGCCCATGATCGACGACGCACCCATCAGGTGGATCGCGAAAATGGCGAAGTCCATGCCCGGGCCCATCTGCGTGGACAACGGCGCGTACAGCGTCCAGCCGGCAGCAGTTGCGCCGCCGGGAACGAAGAACGACGTGATCAGCAGGATGGCGGCAACCGGCAGCAGCCAGAAGCTGAAGTTGTTCATGCGCGCGAACGCCATGTCTGACGCACCGATCTGCAGCGGGATCATCCAGTTCGCGAAGCCGACGAACGCCGGCATGATCGCGCCGAACACCATGATCAGCCCATGCATGGTGGTCAACTGGTTGAAGAACTCCGGACGCATGATCTGCAAGCCGGGCTCAAAGAGCTCGGCGCGGATCATCAGCGCCATCACGCCCCCGGAGAGGAACATGATGAACGAGAACAACAGGTACAACGTACCGATGTCCTTGTGGTTGGTCGCGAACAGCCAGCGACGCCAGCCGTAAGGCAGCTCGTGCGCGTGCTCGTCGTGCTCATGACCGTGATCATGAGCGTGGCCGTGTTCGTGGCCCGCGGTTACATCGTGTCCGATGCTCGACATGACAATCTCCTAAAGCGAATACTGCGGCACTTGGGCGATACGCTACGCCTGCTTTCTTTCAGAAGGAAGCGCGACGTTTGGGTACGTACGTCAAGCAGCCGGACTGATCTCCACACGCCGTGCTTCTCTCGCGTCAGCACCGCCCGTGATCGTTTCCGGCTTCTTCAAAATGATGCGGTCTTCCGCAATGCCCGCGGCCTTCAACGCGTCGCGAACGGCTTGCGCGCGAGTCTTCGCCAAGTCGGCGTTGATCGCGGCAGAACCGGTTGCGTCGGTGAAACCCGACAACGTGAACTTTGCGTCCGGATGCGCCTTCGCGTAATCAGCGGCGGCCGTGACGGCTGCTGCTGCGTCGGCGGGCAACGCGCTCTTGCCCGTTTCGAAATAAACGCTGGCGGGAAGTCCGGCCGATTGAGCCGCGCTATCCGAAGCCGGCGCCGATGCTGCCGGCGCCGCGCTGGCCGCCGCATCGGAAGCCGCCGCCGGCGCAGCAGCGCCCGCTGCCGCCAGATGGTCGCCGCCTTCGGGCATCTTGCCGTTGCGTGCATCGGCAACTTGCTTGGGCTGGAGAATGTCGCCCGTGTGGTTACCCCACGTGTTGCGTTCGTACGTGATCACCGAAGCGATCTCGACGTCATTCAATGTCGCGCTCCAGTTCGGCATTGCGCCCTTGCCCTTCAGCACGATGCTCACGTGCTCGGCAATCGGACCGTTCGCGATCTTGCTGCCGTCGAGTGCCGGAAACTGACCCGCGCCCTTGCCCGTAGGCTGGTGGCAGACCGCGCAGTTCGACGTGTAAACCTTTTCGCCGCGCGCCTTCAGTTCGTCCATGGTGTAGGTCTTGTTCGGATCGTCGGCGCTGGCGGCCATTTTCTTCTTCTGGCCATCGACCCACTTGTTGTAGTCGTCAGCAGACAGCACCTCGACCACAACCGGCATGTAAGCGTGTTCCTTGCCGCACAGCTCGGTACAGAAGCCGCGAAACGTACCGATCTTCTCGGCCTTGAACCACGTGTCGCGCACGAAGCCGGGGATTGCGTCTTGCTTCACGCCGAATGCCGGGACATACCATGAGTGAACAACGTCATTGGCGGTCGTGATGATGCGAATTTTCTTGTCGACAGGAACCACGAGCGGATTGTCGACTTCCTGCAAATACAGCTCGCCGATCGGCTCTTGCCCATTGACCTGGCTGCGCGGCGTGGTGAGCGTGGACAGGAAATTGATGCCTTCGCCCGGGCCCTTCACATAGTCATAGCCCCACTTCCACTGATAACCGGTCACTTTCACGGTCAGGTCGGCGTTGGTGGTGTCCTTCATGGCAACCACGGCCTTGGTGGCCGGCAGCGCCATCAGCACGACGATCACGAACGGAACGATCGTCCAGATGATTTCGACGGTGGTGCTCTCGTGGAAATTCGACGCCTTGTGCCCCTTTGACTTGCGGTGCATCAGGACGGAATAGAACATCACGCCGAACACGCCGATAAAAATCACCGTGCAGATGATCAGCATGAACGTATGGAGGCCGTAGAGCTCCTCGGCGATCTTCGTCACGGGCGTCTGGAAGTTGAGTTCGTTCACTCCAGGACCGCCGGGAACGTCACTGACCGCCAGGGCTGCGCCGGCGAACAGGAGTCCGCTTAACGCCAGCACGCCCGAGAGGGCTCGCTTGATTGTTTTCATAGCTTCCTTACCCAAAATTTCCATTCAGACCCTCGACCCCCGTTTGCATCCGCCCGACTCATGCATCGCCCCCCCCCCGGAAACGACCTACCCGGTGACGCGTGTCAGTTGCAGCGCATCAGCCATGTGCGCAACTCGACGGCAAACTGCTTGCGCCGGTACTGTGCCAGATGAATCCCGACAGGCACCGACTGGCCCCGCGACACTAGCTTGACCGGATCTCTCGGCCTCGCTCCCGGTTCCACCCGAACCCAGCGCGGATTAAATTCCACCTGCGTCAGGGTTTCGGCGTCCATGCGTTCAATCACAAGCCGGTCGTGAAACAGCAGGATCCGCTCGTAATCGACAGCATGGCGCGCGTAGACGACGAACGCGATACCGACCGCCAGCAACTCGATACCCGTAAAAGGCAGCACCAGCCAAGCGCCTGCCCACACCAGCAAACTCGCGATCAGCAGCGAAAACAGCGCCAGCGATACATAAAACGCTACGAACTGGCGCGGCGAGACAGAACAGTTCCGCTTGAACAACCAGTCCTTCACGACTGGCTCGGAGTCCATCAGCAGATCGGTTGCTTGCATCGCCGTCTCCCGCTTCAGAGTTGTCTCACCCGCGCTCTCGCCAAGTGCCAAGCCCTGTTCATTTAATGCTCACCCGCCACCATGAAGACGACGAAATTCATGCCAGCCAGGCGACAAACTGACGCATTATAGGCGTGTTGCCCAGCATCCACAAGCAAGGTGGCGCCCGCCGCAAAGCCAAGCCGCACAAGCCTCTGCGCCCTTTTGCCGCATCCTTTTGGATGCTTGTCGACGCGCGTATCCAGGAGGCGGTCAAGGGTGCATTAAATTCGGCATGAGTGCGTCTTGCCAGCCCTTCTGCTGCAATCCGCACTGTTCACTTGCTTCGTTTCGGGCCGCGTCCTATATCTTCCAGCCTGATGATTCCATGCCCTTCCGCCGTCATTCGCGGCACGGCCTTCCAGGCGTGGCCGTAAATCACCTCGAAGGTCAGCGGGATCGTCCCATCTTCGCGACGGCGTGATTCCAGCGCTGCGTGCAGCGCGTCGCGCAACGCGCGTCCGTGCTGCTGCGCGCCCGTCCCGACGGGGAAAGCACCCCAGCCACGCACATCCTTCAACAACGATTCCGGCGATTTGTAGGTGATTGCCAGCACTTCCTGATCCATCACTGGAATCTCAAAACCGCTTTCGACAAGCATGTCACCCAGGTCATGCATATCGACGAATTCGATGGTGTGGCGCCGCGGCGTCAATCCCAAGGACTTCTCCGCCTGCTTGTAAGCGCCGCTCAACTCCTTCAGCGTGTCGGGTCCGAGCGTGCTGAACATCAACAGGCCGTTCACCTTGAGCACGCGCGCCCATTCAGGGAACACGAGGTCGGGCCGCGCGTGCCATTGCAGCGCGAGGTTCGACCACAGCATCTCGAACGCACCGGCGGAAAACGGAAGCTCGGCGAAGTCGCCCTGCGCCAGTTGCGGACCCCGTGCGCCAAAAGCCTTGCCCAGCGTGGCGGGCAGGAAACGCCGCCAGCCGGCGTTGGCTTCCGATTCCGCCGTTTCGGCCTTATTCGCCCGGTCCAGCATTCCAGTCGACAGATCAAGCCCGATCACCGATGCATCCGCAAACCGCTCGCGCAGCCCCGGCAGATCGGCCCCCATGCCACAGCCGGCATCGAGCACGCGCACGGGCGCGACCTTGATGTACTCGAGCCGCTCGCGCATGCGCACCGCGATTTCGCGCGGCAGGAATGCGACGTCATCAAAACTCGCGGCGCGGCGATCGAAAATCCGCCTGATACGGCGCGAATCGTAGGCCGGACGGCCAGCGTTGGCGGAAGTTGAGGACATGACAACCTGTTTTCTAAGAGTGCGAAGTATACTCGGTCGATTGTTAAAACGTTCAGCAAAACCAGACGCCACAACGGTTCGCTGGCGTTATAGCCAGTATTTCGGAATGTTTCCGCGTCTTTGGATCGGACTGATGGATCGACAATTTCTCTTCATCCTGCGCCGTTCAGTCCTCGCTTCAAGTGCAGGTTTGGGCTTGTTGCAAAAAGGCTTTATCGATGCCGCGCGTTTGTTTGTGCGGTTGCACGACATCGCTTTGCCGAGTCAGTGCGCATTGTGTGGCAATTTGTCACATCGAGTGTTGTGTGCCGGCTGTGATGAGCAGTATTGGAACCAGGCACGCACGCGCTGCTTCATTTGTGCATTGCCCATGTCGGTATTTGCCGGCCCCGGCGAAGACCGCTCCCGCGCTCAGTCACGCTGCAAGCTTTGCATCACCGAGCCGCCGCATTTCGATGCGACCATCGCGCTCGCCGATTATCGCGCGCCACTCGATACACTCGCGCTCGAGCTGAAGTTTCAGGCGCGGCTAGCGGGCGCCGATGAATTCGCGCGCCAGTTGCAAGCCACGTTCGAAGATTCCAATGTAGCCGCGCCGGATATCGTTGCGCCGGTGCCTTTGTCCAGGAAGCGTCTCAGGACACGCGGCTACAACCAGGCATGGTCCATCGGCAAGCCGTTGGCACGCCGGCTGGGTGCGCATGCAGATGCAACGCTGATCGAGCGTACCCGCAATACCGCGCCGCAAGCGAAGCTCGATCTCGATACGCGCCGCCACAATGTCGGCGATGCCTTCAGAGTGCTGCGCGACGTCCGCGGCAAACACGTCGGTATAGTCGATGACGTCATGACTTCCGGCGCCACGCTCGACGCGCTGGCCCGTACTCTGAAAACCGCGGGCGCGCGGCGTGTCACCAACTTTGTCGCGCTGCGCACACCGCAAGACTAATCTTTTGAGTCATCGCTTATGTTCAACGTAGTTCTGGTCGAACCCGAAATTCCCCCGAATACCGGCAATGTCATTCGGCTGTGCGCCAACACGGGCGCACGGCTTCATTTGATCGAGCCGTTAGGATTTCCTCTCGATGACGCCAAGATGCGCCGCGCCGGACTCGATTACCACGAGTACGCACAGATGCACGTCCATGCGAACTGGGACGCTTTTATCGAGAAGGAAACACCCGACGTGACGCGCATGTTCGCGTTCACCACACGCGGCGCCACGCCGTTTTTCGGGCACGCGTTCCAGGAAGGCGACTGGTTTGTGTTCGGCGCGGAAACGCGTGGCTTGTCGGACGCGGTGCTTGGACAATTCACGACCGAACGGCGCGTCCGCTTGCCAATGCGCCCGGGAAACAGGAGTTTGAATCTGTCGAATACGGTTGCGATCGTGACGTTCGAGGCGTGGCGTCAGACAGGCTTCGAGGGTGGCGAATAAAGCGAAGCGCCGTTATTCAGCCTTTGCGTCGCGGCTCAGCAATGCGTGGACGGCATCGCGCGGCGCGACGTTATCGAACAAGACGCGGCAAACGGCATGGGTGATCGGCATATCGATGCCATGAGATTCAGCCAGCGCCAGCACCGCCCGCGCACAGCGCACGCCCTCGGCCACGTGGCCGAGCGCGGCGAGGATATCGGTCAGGGATCGGCCGGTCGCGAGCTGCATGCCTACCGTGCGATTCCGCGATAAATCCCCGGTCGCCGTCAGGATCAGATCGCCGAGTCCGGTCAGGCCGTTGAACGTCTCCGCGCGGCCGCCCAACGCCACGCCCAGTCGCGCCATCTCGGCCAAGCCGCGCGTGACCAGCGCGGCGCGCGCGTTCAGGCCCAGCCCGAGTCCATCGGCGATACCCGTTGCGATCGCCAGCACGTTCTTCACCGCACCGCCTACCTCGACGCCGATCACGTCGTCACCGGTATAGATACGCATCGCGCCATGGTGGAAGGCCGCGACGGTACGCTCGCCCAGCGTGACCGATGCGCTCGCGACCGTCAGCGCGACCGGCAAGCCCTGCCCGACTTCGCGGGCGAAGCTCGGCCCGGAAAGCGTGCCGTTGCTCGCGTGCTGCGGCAGTTCGGCCGCGACGACCTCATTTGGCAAACATTGCGTATCGGCTTCAAACCCTTTGCACAGCCACACGATATGCGCCGGGACGATCCCCGACTCGCGCATCGTCCGGCATAACGCGCGCAAGCCCGCTACAGGCGCGGCGACTACGCAAAGTGCATCACCGGCCGCACCGTGACTCAACGCGGAGGAAAGATCCGCTTCGTACACAAGCGTTTCAGGCAGCGTCACGCCGCGCAAATAGCGCTCGTTTTCATGAGAAGCGGACAGGGATTCGATGAGCGCGCGATCGCGCGCCCAGAGGACCGTGTCGTGGCGAGTGGCCAGATGGCCAGCCAGCGCGGTGCCCCACGCACCGGCGCCGAGAACGGCTACTTGCATGCCCGGCTCCGGAATATCGGTTTTAGTTCAGCGTCGCGCCGTTGGCCACGCCTTCCTGGGCGGCCGACAATTGCGAGATGCGTTGTTCGTACAGCGCCTGGAAGTTGATTTCCGCGAGGTGGATCGGCGGGAAACCGGCGCGCGTGATAGCGTCAGCAATGTTCGAGCGCAGGTACGGAAACAGGATGGTCGGGCAAGCAATACCGACGAGCGGATCGATCTGGTCAGCCGGGATGTTGCGGATATCGAAAATGCCGGCTTGCTTCGCTTCGATCAGGAACGCGACCTTGTCCGACACCTTCGCGGTCACGGTGCCCGTCACCAGCACTTCGAACACGCTTTCTGCCAGGCGCTCGGCCTTCACGTCCACTTCCACTTCCACCGACGGCATGTCCTGCTCGAGGAAAATTCCCGGCGAATTGGGCTGCTCGAGCGACATATCCTTCAAGTAGATGCGCTGAATGTTGAAGAACGGTTGGTTGTTGTCGTCAGACATGTTGATTCCCTTGATTATTTAAAGTGCAGCCCGCGGCGTTTCCGGTTTTTCCGGATCAATGCCACGGGCTGCTTTGCTGCCGGCAATGCGTTCAGGCCGCTTCGAGCAGCGGCATCAGGCCGCCTTTGCGGTCGAGCGCTGACAGATCGTCGTACCCGCCGACATGCGTTTCGCCGATAAACACCTGCGGCACCGTCCGTCGGCCCGTACGCGTCATCATTTCTTCACGTTTTGCAGGATCACGGTCGATCAGCACCTTCTCGACATTTTCCACGCCGCGCGACTTTAGTAGACGTTCGGCCATCTGGCAATACGGGCACACTTGCGTGCTGTACATGATTACTTTGTTCACTTTAGGGCTCCTTGTTTCACGACCGGCATGCCAGCTTTTTGCCAGGCATCCAGTCCGCCTTGCAATACATGGACCTCGGCGTAGCCTGCATCGCTCACAATCTGGCTCGCCTTCTGGGACTGTTGCCCGGTCTGGCAAACGAGCAAGACCGGATTGCTCTTATTCTTGGCGATTTGGCCAACTTTTGCTTGGAGCTCCGCCAAACCAAAGTTTTTCGCGGCCGGAATGTGCCCTTGCGAGTACTCGGAGACCGGCCGCAGGTCGATGATCGAGGCGTTGCGCCGGTTGATCAAAAGGACCGCGTCGGCCGGTGAAACAGCGCCGCGGCCGCGCCGCATAAGCGTTGGCCACAGCAGCAACCCGCCCGAAATGAGGAGGACGGCGATAAGTACAAGGTTGGTGTAATCGGTGAAAAACTTCACTTCGGGACCGCCGGATTGGGAGTGTGGAGAAAAGAAAAGCCGTAAAAAAATCAGGACAATCCAGCCATTATAAAATAACCGTTCTCCGTAAAGGCATCGGCCGATCGGCTGAGTTGCGCCGAAGCGCGTTGCCGCACAAAATCGATGCCAGTTTTCCGCTTCTTGCTGCTTCTTAACAGGCTTCCCAACTAACCGACCTCTAAACGGACATCATGTACAAGCTAGTGCTCATCCGCCACGGCGAATCCACGTGGAACAAGGAAAACCGATTCACAGGCTGGGTCGACGTCGACCTGACGGAACAAGGCGTCCGCGAAGCGCAGCAAGCCGGCGTGCTGTTGAAAGAAGCGGGTTTCAGTTTCGACATTGCGTACACCTCGGTGCTCAAGCGCGCAATCCGCACGCTCTGGCACGTGCAGGATCAAATGGACGAGATGTATCTGCCCGTCGTGCATTCGTGGCGGCTGAACGAGCGGCACTACGGTGCGCTCGCGGGATTGAACAAGGCTGAGACAGCGAAGCAATACGGCGACGAGCAAGTGCTGGTCTGGCGCAGAAGCTACGATACGCCGCCGCCGGCTCTCGATCCGTCGGACGAACGCACGTCGTTCAACGATCCGCGCTATGCGAAAGTGCCGCGCGAAGAGCTGCCGCTGACCGAGTGCCTGAAGGACACGGTCGCACGCGTGCTGCCCATGTGGAACGAGTCCATCGGACCGGCCGTCAAGTCGGGAAGACGCGTGCTGATCGCAGCACATGGAAACTCCATGCGTGCGCTGATCAAATATCTGGATGGGATTTCAGACGACGATATCGTCGGATTGAATATCCCGAATGGCGTGCCGCTCGTTTATGAACTCGACGAAAACCTGAAACCGATCAAGCACTATTATCTCGGCGACCCCGATGCCATAGCGAAGGCGCAGGCTGCAGTCGCAAAGCAGGGGAAGGCAGGATAAGCGGGCTTTCCGCCCAAATCCCAAGCCTGACCGGCAGACGATGCGAGATCAACCACGCTCGAATCGTCTGCGAAGCTGTTTGGATACTTGCCAAGGCCCATTCGACATCTCTGGTTGAGACGATTCATACTGGCCTCCATAAATCTTCATCAGGTCTTTTTGCTGAAGTCCCATAAGCCGGGCCCGACATTTGCGCAGGGATTACCGCTTTAATAAACCGCGGCTTCGAAAAGAATTTACCCACCATGCCGGCGGACGCCGTTTAAGCTGCGTTTAAGTCGTGGTCCGGGGCTTGCAGTTATACTGCCCAGTCAACCACGACGCAGCCTAATCCGCTTCCGACCGCAACAGACTCTATGCGAAAGAACCTGAAAAACATCGGCCTGATCGCCGCGGGCCTTGCTACCGGCGCATTTGCCACGCTGCAACTCTCCGCATCTGCCCAGCAAGCCGCTACCGCGCCTCTCCCGCTAGATCAACTGCGGTTGTTTGCCGAAGTCTTCGGGCAAATCAAGCATGAATACGTCGAACCGGTCGACGATAAAAAACTCCTCACCGCCGCCATCAAAGGCATGGTGTCGAGCCTCGACCCGCACTCGTCGTATCTCGACAAGACCGACTACGAAGAGTTGCAGGAACAGACCAAGGGCCGGTTCGCCGGGCTCGGTATCGAGATCTCGTCGGAAGACGGACTGATCAAGGTGATTTCGCCTATCGAAGACACGCCGGCGTTTCGCGCCGGCATTCGTCCCGGCGACCTGATCACGCGTATCAACGACAAGCCGGTGCGCGGCATGACGCTCGACAACGCCGTCAAGCAAATGCGCGGCGATCCGGGTACCAAGGTTACGCTGACCATTTTCCGCAAGACCGACGACCGGACGTTCCCGATCACGGTCACGCGCGCGCTCATTCGCGTGCAAAGCGTGAAGATGAAGATCCCGGCGCCCGGTTATGGCTACATCCGCATCACGAGCTTCCAGGAGCGCACGGTGCCTGATCTCGCCGCGAAGCTGCAGGATCTCGCGCGTCAGCAGCCCGACCTGAAGGGTCTCGTGCTCGACCTCCGCAACAACGGCGGCGGCCTGCTGCAAAGCGCCGTCGGCGTGGCCGGCGCGTTCCTGCCGGACAATGCGGTGGTGGTGTCCACCAACGGCCAGATTGCGGACGCGAAGCAGACTTTCCGCGATACGTACGACAACTATCGCTTGCCGTCATTCGACTCCGATCCGCTGAAGAACCTGCCGGAAATCTTCAAGAAGGTGCCCATGGTCGTGCTGACCAACGCGTATTCGGCGTCGGCCTCGGAGATCGTGGCGGGTGCGCTGCAGGATCATCATCGTGCGTTGATCGTCGGCAAGACCACGTTCGGCAAGGGTTCGGTGCAGACCGTCCGGCCGATGACCGCGGACACCGCGCTGCGCCTGACTACCGCGTACTACTACACGCCGAGCGGCAAGTCGATTCAGAACAAGGGCATCCGTCCTGACGTTCCGGTCGATCAATACGCGGAAGGCGATCCGGACGACGCACTCGTGACGCGGGAAGTGGATTATTCGAACCACTTGGCGAACACGCAGGACCCGAACGAGAAGAAGGAACAGGAAGCCCGCGAAGCAGACCGGCTCGAGCAACTGCGGATTCTTGAAGAGCAGAACGACAAGAAGACGCCTGAGCAGCGCCGGAAGGATCGTGAGAGAAAGCCTGTCGAGTTCGGCAGTGCGGACGACTTCATGCTTGCCCAAGGCCTGAACAAGCTTGAAGGCAAACCGGTTCAGGAGTCGAAGTCGTACTCCGAGCGCAAGCTTGCGCAGGACAAGCCGACGCCATCGGCATCCGCTCCGATCGCGGTGCAGCCGGCCTTGCCGGCAACGCCTGGATCGGACGCTGCGGCGCCTGCTTCGGCGCCCGTGCCGGCATCGGCTACGCAGTAAGATTTTCGGCCAGCCAGATCAAACGCCGCCCCATGTGGGCGGCGTTTTCGTTTCTGCCTTGCCGGGGTTTACTGCGTTTGCGAGCCTCGCGCTTAAAATAGGCGCTTCCTGACCGCCGCGCCGGTCATTGCCCACTCGAGCGCCCGATGAACGACGATCAGCTTCTCCGCTACTCCCGCCATATTCTCGTCGATGAAATCGGCATCGAAGCGCAACAACGCTTTCTGGATGCGCACGTGATGATCATTGGCGCAGGCGGCCTTGGCGCCCCGGCGGCGATGTACCTGGCGGCGGCGGGTATCGGCGAGGTGACGCTGGTCGATGCCGATACCGTCGATCTCACCAATCTCCAGCGCCAGATCGTCCACGCCACGGCATCCGTGGGTGAACCCAAGGTGGACTCGGCGCGCAAGACGCTCGCCGCGCTCAACCCCGATGTCAAGGTGAACGCGGTCGCCACGCGCGCCGACGCGCAATGGCTGAACGACAACGTCCCGCACGCGACTGTCGTACTCGATTGCACCGATAACTTCGCCACCCGCCACGCCATCAACGCGGCCTGTTACGCGCATGGCGTGCCGCTGATCTCGGGCGCCGCGCTCCGCTTTGACGGCCAGATCAGCACCTTCGATTTTCGCTCCGCGCAATCGCCGTGCTACGCGTGCGTGTTCCCGCCTGACGACGCGTTCGAGGAAGTGGCCTGCTCGACCATGGGTGTCTTCTCGCCGACGGTCGGCATTATCGGCACGATGCAGGCGGCGGAGGCGCTGCGTCTGATTGGCGGCTTCGGCACGACATTGCAAGGACGCCTGATGATGCTCGATTCGCTGCGCATGGAGTGGAACACCATGCGCATTGCAAGGCAGGCGGACTGCCCTGTTTGCGGATCACATACGGCGAAATAGTGCCTTTCGCGCGTCGCCCGCATGCGTTGTCTCAAATTTAAGATTCCTCCAATTTAGCTGATGGTTCGGCTGCCTTATCGTGGCTGCTGAACCTTAAAGCGATTGGAGCAACACGTGAGTGAGACAGCAAGCCAAAGCACGCAGCGCGGCCGGAATGAAACTGAATTTGCACGCCCGGGCCCACCGGCACTGAGCGGCGCCGAAGGAGTCCGCTTCGACTTCAACTATGGATGCCGCGTGCAAGTGCCGGTGGATGGCTGGCGCGTTCGCATGATCGACCTGGACACGTTCAACGTCGTACTTGACGAAGCTGTGGAAGCCAACACCGTGATCACGAGCAGGCGTAAATATTTCGTGCGTTTCCTGCTAGAAGTGTTCGACGGTCAGCGCCTCGTCTTCTCCCACACCTTCAATGCGGCCAACAAGAAAGTGGCATTACGCATGGCGCCGCTTGCGCTCGGCGATTCGATCGCGTGGATGCCGGTCATCGATGCATTTCGCGAGCAGCACAATTGCGAACTGCACATGCCGCTGGGGCCGCATCTGCAGCCGCTTTTCCGCGAGGGTTATCCGCGTCTGCATATTGAAACCGACGAAGAACTGAACAGTCAGGCGGATACGTTCTACGCTACGTACTACATCGGTCTGCTCAAGCCATTTTCAGAGCGCGATCATCAACCGACCGACCCACGCGTGAGCAACATGCAGGACATGATTGCCTACCTGCTCGGCGTGCCTTGCGAGGAACGCCGCCCGAACGTGGTCATCGCCGATAAATCCCGCCTAATCACGGAGCGTTATGTTTGCATCGCGACGCAATCGACTGCGCAATGCAAGTACTGGAACAACCCGCGCGGCTGGCCAACGTTGATCGCGCATTTGAAAACACTCGGCTACCGCGTCCTGTGCATCGATAAAGAGCAGTCATACGGCAACGCCGAATACATGAACACGATGCCCGAAGGCGCCGAGGATTTCACCGGCAACCGGCCATTGCAGGAACGTTTGAGCCTGTTGAATCACGCGGATTTTTTTATCGGACTGGGAAGCGGGTTGTCGTGGCTCGCGTGGGCCGCGGGCACGCCCGTTGTGATGATCAGCGGATTTTCGCATCCATCGACGGAATTTCGCACGCCGTATCGCGTGATCAATTTTCATGGCTGCAATAGCTGCTTCAACGACACGACCGCCGAGTTCGAAGCCACGGACTTCGCGTGGTGCCCCCGCCGCGCGGACAAGGCGCAGCGGTTCCAGTGCACGTCGATCATCACGCCTGAATTCGTGATGCGCGTGGTGGACAAGCTGATAGCCGACAAGAAACTGCTGGCTCAAGCCTTCTGAAGCACCGCCAGGGCCGCAAGCAATTCCGCGGGTTCATACGCTGCAAGCACGTCCGCGACGGGCTTGTTCAAGGCCTTCAGATCCGCGCGCAGGATCTCCTGCTTGACGACCAGCAACTGACTGGGGTGCATCGAAAATTCGGTCAGCCCCATGCCGAGCAGGAGGCGCGTCACGCTCGGGTCGCCGGCCATTTCGCCGCACACTGAAACTGGCACGCCTGCGGCTTTCGCTTCGCGCAACGTGAACGCGATCAAGTGCAGCACAGCGGGGTGCAGCGGATCATAAAGATGCGCTACAGCGTTATCCGCGCGATCGATGGCAAGCGTGTACTGGATCAGATCGTTTGTCCCGATCGACAGGAAATCGAGCCGCTTCAGGAACAGGCGCACCGCAATCGCCGCGGCTGGAATCTCGATCATCGCGCCGACCTGCACATTGCGGTCGTATTCGATACCGGCGCTGTCAAGCTGACGCTTCGCTTCGTGGATCAGGTCGAGCGTCTGGTCGATCTCCTGCGCGTGCGCGAGCATCGGGATCAGGATCTTCGCCCGGCCAAACGCCGATGCACGCAGGATGGCGCGCAGTTGCGTCATGAACATCTGCGGTTCGGACAGGCTCCAGCGGATCGCGCGCAAGCCGAGCGCCGGGTTTTGCGCGGTCTCGTAGCCGTCGCCGCTGCTCATCGATTCAAGCGGCTTGTCGGCGCCGACATCGATTGTCCGGATGGTCACCGGCCGGCCGTTCATCAGTTCGATGGCCCGTTTGTAGGCCTCGAATTGCTCCTCTTCCTCCGGCCGCTCGTCCTTGTGATTCATGAACAGGAATTCACTGCGGAACAGGCCGACGCCCATTGCGCCGGCATCGAGCGCGGTCTTTGCGTCGTCGGGCAACTCGATGTTCGCGCACAAGTCGATCTTCGTGCCGTCGAGCGTCTGCGTGGGCGAGAACTTGAGGCGCTGAAGCTTCCTCTGTTCGAGCACCTTCTCGCTTTGCCGATACGAATATTCTTCGAGCACGATCGGCGCGGGATCCACGATCACAATGCCGTGATCGCCGTCCACGATGATTAGATCGTTCTGCCGGATCAACGCGCTCGCCTGCTGCACACCTACCGATGCCGGAATGCCCAGGCTGCGCGCCACGATCGCCGTGTGCGACGTGCGTCCGCCCAGGTCCGTGACAAAACCCTTGAACGCCTGCGTCTTGAACTGCAGCATGTCGGCCGGCGCAATGTCATGCGCGACCACGATCATGTCGTTGTGACCGTTGGTTGCGGCGCCATCGACCACGAGCGTCGCCGTGGACGGAGCGCCCGCCAGCGCCTTCAACACGCGTTCGACGACCTGCTGGATATCAGCCTTGCGTTCGCGCAGATATTCGTCCTCGATATCGTCGAAATGGCGGCTCAGGATCTCGAGCTGCTCGGTGAGCGCCCATTCCACGTTGTATCGGCGGGTCCGCACCAGATCGATGGTTTCGTGAACGAGCATGGCGTCGTTCAGGATCATGGAATGGACGTTGATGAAGGCGCCCATTTCGCTAGGGGCATCGGCCGCGAGGTCCTCACGCAGCGCGTCGAGCTCCGCGTGGACCTGCGCCTGGGCTGCGTGAAAGCGTTCGATCTCACCGTCGATACGATCCGGCTCGACGAGGTAATGGTCGACATCCAGCGCGGCGGCCGCGATCAGATACGCACGGCCAATGGCAATGCCGCGGGAGACTGGGATTCCATGCAGCGTGAACGACACGCGCACCTCTCTGGTTAGGGTGGATCGCGGTTGCGTCGTATTTGCAGGCTGGCGATGCCCGAACATACGATTGCGCGCCTCATTATAAATTCGAACGCGGTCCCTCACCGTTTGCGCTGCAGCAACGCATAAAAAAAGCCGCGTTGGAACGCGGCTCTCTTCAAAACATCTTCAGTGACAACCTCACTGACCTTCGCCAAATTTG
This sequence comes from Burkholderia sp. PAMC 26561, assembly GCF_001557535.2. Classification (NCBI taxonomy): domain Bacteria; kingdom Pseudomonadati; phylum Pseudomonadota; class Betaproteobacteria; order Burkholderiales; family Burkholderiaceae; genus Burkholderia; species Burkholderia sp. PAMC 26561. Next base: position 1,506,583 of record NZ_CP014306.1, on the reverse strand, counting down.
TCGGCGATCAAGGCGAGAACGGCCTTCATGGCTTCGGCTTCGTCGGCGCCCTCGGTTTCGATCGTCACCGTGCTGCCGATTCCCGCTGCCAGCATCATCACTCCCATGATGCTTTTTGCGTTGATCCGGCGGCCGTTGCGGCTCATCCAGATCTCGCATTGAAAACTTCCTGCCAGTTGTGTGAGCTTTGCTGAGGCACGCGCGTGCAAACCCAGCTTGTTCACAATCGTTGTTTCTTGTTGCAGCATGATGCTCCGGGCGCTAGGTGAAAGGGCTGACTCGTGCAGGTGCCTTGATTTTAATGACTGACTACTTTTTCCGGTTCGCTGGCAACTGCCGCCGATTTCACCGCACAACTTGCCGCTGCAGCGGCGCTCGCCATTGCGCAAGGATTTGCAGGTGTCGACGCGTCCAGCTCCTGAATGCCCTTCGATCCACCCTGGAGCGACTTTTCGGCCATCGTTTCCAGTGGCGTGGTCCGGTAACACACGGCGCGCACGAGCATGGGCAGGTTGACGCCGGCCAGTACGCGAACCGTGTCGCTTGCGAGGCTCTGCGCAATGTTCGCGGGCGTTGCGCCGAAAACATCGGTGAGAACGATCGCGCCGTTCTCTTCCTTCAGACGGTCGATCTCGGAGCGCGCGAACGCACGCACCTCTACAGGATCGCAGTCCGGCATCACATCGATCACGCCGATGCGCGCGGGCAAACCGCCGTAAATGTGGGAAATGCACTCACGTAGCGCCGAAGCGAAAGGTGCGTGAGCAATGATCAGAATGCCAGCCATATCAGAGTGTGCTGCCCCAAAACGACGAGATACGTCGGAAATCGTGGGAACTTGCTGTTATATGCGCGCAATTAAAAAGCGACCGCAAACATCGATCCGGATGCAAAAGGGTCGAAAAAGCCCGGATATTACAAGCTTAGTCGGAATTTGCACGTCTTGCGCAGCGCAATATGAAACACGTTGCGGCAAGTTCTCACTTTCAATTTCGGGGCCGGATCGCACCGCGAAACGAATCTCATGAGTGGCAGATTGTAGCAGTCCGGACGGATTCAACTGCCCGGCTGCCACTTTGACAGGCACCTCTAAATTGCAACAGCACGCTCCAGTGCATCGATAAACATTCCCGCCACATCGAACCCGGTCTGATCCATGATCTCGCGGAAGCACGTCGGGCTCGTGACGTTCACTTCGGTGAGATAGTCGCCGATGGCGTCGAGCCCGACCAGCAGCAGGCCGCGATTGAACAGCGTCTGCCCCAGCGTTTCAGCGATCTTGCGGTCGTTCTCGGTCAGCGGTTGCGCGCGTCCCAAGCCACCGGCGGCCAGATTGCCGCGCACTTCGTTGCCTTGCGGAATCCGCGCAAGCGAATACGGCACCGGCTGCCCGCCGATGATCAGAATACGTTTGTCGCCATCGGTGATTTGCGGGATGAACTTCTGCGCCATGACGCTGCGCGCGCCGTTGTCGCTCAGCATTTCCACGATCGTGCCGAGGTTCATGCCATCGGCTTTCACGCGGAACACGCCCATGCCGCCCATGCCGTCGAGCGGCTTCAGGATCACGTCGCCGTGCTCTGCGTGGAACGCGCGCAGCCGGTCGGCGTCACGGGTGACCAGCGTCGGCACGACGAATTGCGGCCATTCGCCGATTGCGAGTTTTTCGGAGTGGTCGCGGATTGCCTGCGGCTTGTTGAAGATGCGTGCACCGGTACGCTCGGCCAATTCGAGCAGCCAGGTGGTCGTCACGTATTCCATGTCGAACGGTGGGTCTTTGCGCATCAGAACGGCATCGAACTGCTTCAGATCGCGCAGTTCCGGCGTTGCGGCCGAATACCACGGCGAACGCGCGGAATCCGCCACGTCGCCGACTATGGACACGCGTTGCACCAACCCTTCGACCTTACCCGACACCCAGGCCAGGTGCTGCGGCTCGCACGCGTAGAGCGCGTGCCCGCGGCGGGCGGCTTCGGCCATCATCGCGTAGGTCGTGTCTTTGTAGATCTTGAAATGATCGAGCGGATCGGCGATAAAAAGGATGTCCATAAGCGTCCAGAACGGCCGTTCGGCCTTGGTTTATTCGGTAAGAAGCGGCAGCGGTCTGCAATACGCGATTTTTAACACGTTGCGTGCGTTCGCGCCTGACGTGCAAACGGCCGCAACTCGTGCGGCCGTCGTGCTCCGGATTCAAAGCTTAAACCTGAATGGCTTCCGGATCAGTCTTTTCCAGTTCCACCGATGCCGCCAGCAATCCCAGCCGCGCCACCACGCCATACATGTAGAAGCGGTTCGGCGGTGCTGCGCCGGGTTTCGCGTGGGCATCGGGCAGCGCGGTGTGCTCGAAGCCGAGCGGTACGAAATGCATGCCGGGCGCGTTCAGGTTCTGGTCGCGATCCCGCGAATCGTGCACACGATAAAACCCGCCGACCACATACCGGTCGATCATGTAGACCACCGGCTCGGCGACCGCGTTTTCCACGCGCTCGAACGTATGCACGCCTTCCTGCACGATCACGTCGTGCACTTCCAGGCCGTCCTTCGCGTCGTTCATCTTGACGCGCTCGCGCTTGGTCAACGCGGCGACTTCGCTGGCGTCGTGCACGGTCATCACGCCCTTGCCGTAGGTGCCGGCGTCGGCCTTGATCACCACGTACGGCTTCTCGCTGATTCCGTATTCGCGATACTTCTTCGCGATCTTCTTCAACACGCCGTCGATGGCATCCGCCAGTTCCTGCTCGCCCGTGCGCGCCTCGTAATCCACGCCTTCGACGTGCGCGAAATACGGGTTGATCATCCACGGATCGATTTCGACGAGCTTTGAAAACTTCTTCGCGACGTCGTCGTAACAGGAAAAGTGATTGGATTTCCGGCGCACCGCCCAGCCAGCATGCAGCGGCGGCAGCAAGTATTGTTCGTGCAGGTTTTCAAGCACCGGCGGAATGCCGCCCGACAGATCGTTGTTCAGCAGGATCGAGCACGGGTCGAAATTCTTCAGGCCGAGGCGGCGCGGCGTGCGCTCGAGCGGCTCGAGAACGATCTTCTGGCCATCCGCCAGCGCGATCGTCACCGGGCCATGAATGTTTTCATCGAGCGTGCCGAAGCGGATATTCAATCCGGCCTGACGCATGATGGTCGCGAGCCGCGCGACGTTCTCCAGGTAAAACGCGTTGCGCGTATGGCGCTCCGGTATCACCAGGAGGTTTTTCGCATCAGGGCAGATCTTTTCGATCGATGCCATGGCGGCCTGCACGGCAAGCGGCAACACTTCGACCGGCAGGTTGTTGAAACCGCCGGGGAACAGGTTGGTGTCGACCGGGGCAAGCTTGAAACCCGCGTTGCGCAAGTCCACCGAGCAGTAGAACGGCGGCGTGTGTTCTTGCCACTCCAGCCGGAACCAGCGTTCAATGGACGGCGTCGCGTCGAGTATCTTCCGCTCGAGATCGAGCAGGGGGCCGTTTAACGCCGTTACGAGATGCGGAACCATTGATGACTCGCGGACTTAAGAGGAAAGATTGTAGAGCAAATGCCTCATCTATTTGGGTATGAACTCCCTTTTCCCAAGCCTATTCGCACGGTTCGTGCCGTCTTTCGCGAGCATTTCACCTGATCCGAATCTGTCTTACTGCACAAAAACGGGACAAAAAAATGCCCGCCGTAGGACGGGCGGGCAAAATCGCTGCGCTTATCTCGGAGCTATGCTGCTATTGCTTTCCACATACTCCGATTGAAGCCGGGGCCTCTCGCGCCCCTGCCGCAATCGGTCTGAAACATTGTTTATTCAACGTGCTCGCCATGCAGCGTCACGTCCAGGCCTTCACGTTCTTCTTCTTCCGTGACACGCAGGCCCATGACCATGTCGATGATTTTCAGCAGGACGAAGCTCATCACGCCGCTGTACACCAGCGTGGTCAGAACGCCCTTGGCTTGCAGCAAGATGCTGCCGTCGGCGCCGCCGATGTCCTTCACCGCGAAGATACCCGTCAGCAATGCGCCGAGAATACCGCCCACGCCGTGCACGCCGAACGCGTCGAGCGAATCGTCGTAGCCGAGTTTCGTCTTGAGCCACGTAGCCGACCAGAAGCAGACCACGCCCGCCGCAATACCGATCACGATCGCACCGGTCACGCCAACGTAGCCCGAAGCCGGCGTAATCGCCACCAGGCCGGCAACCGCGCCCGAGATGATGCCGAGTACCGAAGGCTTGCCCTTCGCCAGCCATTCGGCAAACATCCAGCCGAATGCAGCAAAAGCCGTTGCGATTTGCGTCGTGAGCATTGCGAAGCCGGCACGGCCGTCAGCCGCCACTGCCGAACCCGCGTTGAAGCCGAACCAGCCGACCCACAGCATCGATGCACCAATCAGCGAAAGCACGAGGTTGTGCGGCGCCATGACTTCGCGGCCATAACCGACACGCTTGCCGAGCACCAGACAGCACACAAGGCCTGCAATACCGGCGTTGATGTGAACCACCGTGCCGCCTGCGAAGTCCAGGATGCCGGCCGTTGCGAGCCAGCCCGTCGGTTCCCACACCATGTGCGCGATCGGCGAGTAGACGATGATCGACCACAAGCCCATGAAGACGAGCATCGCGGAGAACTTCATGCGGTCAGCGAACGCACCGGCGATCAGCGCCGGGGTGATGATCGCAAACGTCATCTGATAGACGAAGTAGACCGATTCCGGGATCGTCGGGGCCAGGTGGCTGACGGTCAGCGTCGTGGCCTTGTCGCCCTTGATGTAGTTCATGCCGTGCAGGAACACGCGCGAGAATCCGCCGATGAACGAGTTACCCGGCGTGAACGCCAGCGAGTAGCCGACGACCGTCCAGATGATCGTGACCAGGCAGCAGATTGCGAACGACTGCATCACGGTCGCGAGCACGTTCTTCTTGCGCACCATACCGGCGTAAAAGAGTGCGAGGCCCGGGATCGTCATGAACAGGACGAGAGCGGTGGAGGTCAACATCCAGGCGGTGTCGCCCGAGCTGATCTTCGACGAATCCACAGAGAACGGTTCTGTCGGGGCAGCCGGTGCGGCTGCTGCGTCCGATGCGCCGGAAGCCGGCGCTGCGGCCGATGCTGCTTCCGCGCCGGAAGCCAGTGCCGTATTGGCGCTGACCGGAGACGCGGAATCTGGTGCGCTTGCAGGCGCCGCCATGGCCGACGCAGCCGCGGGCGCCGATGCATCCTGCGCCATCACGGTGCCGGCGCTCACTCCCAGCAGCGACCCCGCCATCAACAAGGACATCAATAAATTGCGCATTCTTGTGTTTCCTCTTATCGCCGTTTCGTTTTTTTTAGAGAGCGTCCGCGCCGGTTTCACCGGTACGAATGCGAATGACTTGTTCGATCGGGGTGACGAAGATCTTCCCGTCGCCGATCTTGCCCGTACGTGCTGCGCGCTCCACCGCTTCGATCGCCTGGTCGACGATATCGTCCGATACCGCTGCTTCAATCTTCACTTTCGGCAGAAAGTCGACCACGTACTCGGCGCCGCGATACAGCTCCGTGTGGCCCTTCTGGCGGCCGAAGCCTTTTACCTCGGTGACGGTGATGCCCGAGACGCCGATCGCCGACAACGCTTCGCGTGCTTCGTCGAGCTTGAACGGCTTGATGATTGCGGTAATGAGCTTCATGTATCCCTCGCGTGTGTGTCGAACAGAGTTGGCGTGTTGGCGCTTGCTCTGGTCCCATGCCTGTCCTTTGTTGCCTCGTGCCATCGCGAGCGGCGTCTCATGCGCCACGCCGCTTTGCCCATCGCCCGGAAAAGCGCGACCGGACAAGGCCGGGGCCACTTATGCAACTCGTATGCCATGCAAGCCTTTACGCATGCTCATCAGGGCTTCACGGGGTCCCGGCCCGCTCCCTAGACCGGATGGCTAACGGTGCTTCCATGTGCTGGCGCGTACCGTGGATCGTTGCTAGAGTGCACGCAAGGTCAGGCACGAAGTTCAGATTCTCTGGGCGTGACGAAACGCCGCGTCAAGGGACGAGTTGGGCGCAGCCGCCATCAGCTTTCGCGCTATGACGCACCAATTTGGATCATGAAGAATTTCGTGGCACTGAGCTAACAATGAATGCACTTTTATGGTGCGCAAGAGGAAAGACCGCATGAAACAACCGAACGACGTATTCAATGACTTCCAGGCCAAGATGAGCGAGCTGCTCAAGAATTCGCCGGCCAAGGACATTGAAAAGAATATGAAAGCCATGCTTTCGCAAGGCTTCTCGAAGCTGGATCTCGTCACGCGCGAAGGATTCGATACCCAGACGCAAGTGCTCGTGCGCACACGTACCCGGCTTGAAGAGCTCGAACGGCGTGTGGCGCAACTGGAAGCAAAGCTGGGTGGTGCTACGTCATCGAGTAGTCAGGACTAAGGGCAAGAAGCTGAAAGAGCGTGTCACCGGCTAAGCGAGCCGTGATGTTGAATCAATAAACCGCCGCCTTGCGATTGCAATTGCAACGACGGGGCGCGGGCAGCGGGGAAAAATCATGTCGCTTGCCGTGGTGCGCAGCCGCGCGCCCGCTCCTGGGCGCGCGCCCGAGGTGACCGTCGAGGTTCATCTCGCCAATGGATTACCTTCGTTTTCAATCGTCGGCCTGCCTGATCTTGAAGTCCGCGAAAGCCGCGAGCGCGTTCGCGCCGCCCTTCAGAATTGCGGCTTCGAATTTCCCGTTCGCCGGATCACCGTCAACCTTGCCCCTGCCGATCTGCCGAAAGAAAGCGGCCGGTTCGACTTGCCTATTGCATTGGGCATCCTTGCAGCGAGCGGTCAGATTCCCGTCGAGGCGTTGTTGCATCGTGAGTTTGCGGGCGAGTTGTCGCTGACCGGTTCCATCCGGCCAATGCGCGGCGCCTTTGCGATGGCGTGCGGCGCAGCGCGGCAATATGCGGGCGTCGTTGCAATGGAAGGTGGGTTCGTGCGGGACACCGACGTGCGCATGCCTGAGATTTATCTGCCGGCCGCGAGTGCATCGGAAGCCGCGCTCGTGCCAGGTGTCGAAGTATTTGGTGCGCCCGATCTGCCCACTTTGTGTGCACATCTTTGCGGCTCGGAAAACGGCCGCCTCACGCCCGTCCGTGCCGCAACGCTCGGCTCCCGGCTAGACCGGCGCCCACCCTTGCCCGATCTCGTCGATGTCATCGGCCATCCCGGCGCACGGCGTGCACTGGAAGTCGCGGCGGCCGGCGGACATCATCTCTTGATGGTCGGACCGCCTGGCGCAGGCAAATCGATGCTCGCCGCGCGATTGCCCAGCCTTCTCCCACCCATGACAGACGAAGAAGCCCTGTCCTCTGCGGCGATCCTTTCCGCGAGCATGCTTGGATTCTCCCCAGCTCAGTGGCGCCAGCGGCCGTTCCGGGCACCCCATCATTCATCGAGTTCGGTGGCGCTTGTCGGCGGTCGCAACCCGCCGCAACCCGGCGAAATCACCTTGGCGCACCTGGGCGTGCTGTTTCTCGACGAGCTGCCGGAGTTCGACCGGAAAGTGCTCGAAACGCTGCGCGAACCGCTGGAAGCCGGCCGGATCACCATTTCACGCGCCGCGCATCAGGCCGACTTCCCGGCTGCGTGTCAATTGGTCGCAGCCATGAATCCGTGCCCGTGCGGCTGGCGCGGCGATCCGAACGGCCGATGCCGCTGCACACCCGAGATCGCCGCTCGTTATCTGCGCAAACTTTCAGGACCACTGCTCGACCGCATCGATATCCAGATCGAGCTGCCCGCATTGTCGCCGGCGGAGTTATCGGCGAGGAGTGGGTCTCTGGGAGAGACAAGCGCAGTCGTGGCGCGCCGTGTCGCCGATGCACGCGAGCGCCAGCTTCAGCGCCAAGGCAAGACAAATCGCGAACTCGATGGCCGGGAAGTCGACGCGGTCTGCCGCCCGGACGCGGCCGGCGAAGCCTTGCTGCGCGAAGCGGGTGAGCGCTTCGGATGGTCGGCGCGAGCGTATTACCGCGTGCTCAAAGTGGCGCGCTCGATTGCGGATCTGGCTGCCGCCAACTCACCCACGGCGGGGCATCTGGCTGAGGCGATCCAGTATCGGCGGGCTTTCGCCGCGGTATAGGCCGCCCGCGCGTCGCCGTAGAAAGAAATTCGCGTGTCAAGACTTGACTTATGCACACTGGGCCGTTCTTTGTTTCCTTAACATCAGATCAAACCCCAGTTTCGGCAATGAAGCACAGGCCGTTGATTTTATTGATCTTTTTCCGATGCCACGAATCAAGGCAAAGTAAGGAAAGCCGCGTCAGACGGGCGCTTGCGGCTCACCGGACGATGTTTTCCACAAAGTTATCCACAACCTCTGTGGATAGTTCAAAAAACTGAGATAAATCCGAGTTTTAGCCTTAAAACCTTGTCCAGATTCTTCGTCGTGAAACGTTGTCGTGGCGTCATTCAACTAATGAAATGGCGATAAATGCGGAAGGACGAAGGCCTGCGAATACTTAATAAAGCTTGAACGACGAGAAAAACTGATCGATCTGCTCAGCCGGGGGCGCTTTGGTTGAAACGATCGCAAGTTGATAAGCGTGCATTCCTTTCGCGATGAAGCGAGCGCGAATCTGGCGTGTCTCGCGATTCTGGCCGTCATCGCGTGTACCGTTGACCTCGATCTCCGAGCCGGGCAGCTTGCCGCCTGCCGCAATTTCGATCTGAACCGGGTGCGCAGTCGGCGCAGCGTTCACATTGCGCGCCAAACCTTGCTGGAGAAAGTCGAGCGCGGCTTGCTGCGTTGCGGCGTCCCCGTTGGGCAAGTCGACCGTTCCCACGGCAAATACCGCGTCACCGGCTTCGGCGGTCTGCATCTTCATGTGCATCGGCTTTCCGGCGATCTCTATATCCCGCGCATCCGAGCGGGGTTTGGCGGGGAATGTGACTTCGTAGGCGTCGTCGTTGTTCTGAATGGTGCGCCAGTCGTAGGCCGGCGTGCAGGCGAGCAGCGCTACAGCGCTAAAAGCCACCATCATGGATTTGAGGACTACGGTTCGCGAAGATCGGTTCATGAGCAAAGCAAAAAGAGAAAACGTAATTATCCGCTGCCCGAACCGACGGCGCTGTTGGCCGCGCCAGAGCGGACTTTTCAGCGGAGACGCTTTTCCGGGATTCGGGCTAAAATGCGCAGCATCCGGTCACACCGACGCAATTGCCTTATATCGAGCACGCTCGAGGTCTCCCATGTCAGAGAATTCACAGGTTTCATCGGCGCGCAGCAAGAGCCCGCTGCGCTATATCGTCATGGCGGTCGTGGCGGGCGTGATTGCGTGTACCGGCTATTTCGCGTTCGGCGGCCAGCAACGCGTGCCGGACGCCACGTTCACGCTTTTGTCGGGCCAGAAGGTTTCGACCTCGACCGATCTGAAGGGCAAGGTCTACCTGATCAACTTCTGGGCAACAAGCTGCGAAACGTGCATGAAAGAGATGCCGCAGATGATCAATACATATAACCGGTTCAAGGGCCGCGGCCTGGAATTCGTCGCCGTCGCCATGAACTACGACGCACCGATGTACGTGAACAACTACGCGCAGACACGCAACCTGCCGTTCAAGGTCGCAATGGACGACGGCAGCGCGGCCAAGCAATTCGGCAATGTGCAGCTCACGCCGACCACCTTCGTGGTGGACAGGAACGGCAGGATCCTGAAGCGCTACGTGGGTGAACCGACGTTTGCGGAACTCGATGCCTTGCTCGACAAGGCGCTGAACGCCGCCTGAGTTTGAGCTTCGTCAAAAGAAACGCCCAGCCAAGCTGGGCGTTTTCGTTCATGGCCTGCCTTCACTCACCTAGCGCTCGCCCTCACCCTTCGCCGCAAGCCCGTACCGCTTGATCTTCTCGTAGAGCGTGGCCTTGCCCAACTGCAGCCGGTCAGCCGCCGCGGCCACCACGCCGCTGCACTGCTCCAGCGCCTCGCCGATCACCGCGCGCTCGAACTGCTCCGTGCGCTCCTTGAGCGACTGCGTGGCAGCGTCGATAGGAACACCCGTTTCATCGATGATCCCCAGCACCATCCGGTCAGCCGCATTACGCAATTCCCGCACATTCCCCGGCCAGTCGCGCTGCATCAGCTCTGCACGCTGCCGATCGCTCAGGAGCGGCGCGGCGCGCTCGTAGCGCACGGCGGCATCGAGGAGAAAATGCTCGAAGAGCGGCACCACATCCTCTCGGCGTTCCGCGAGCGGCGGCAGCGTGATCGTCACGACGTTCAGCCGATACATCAGGTCACGCCGGAAGGTCCCCGCCGCAATGTGTTCCTCCATGTCGCCCTTGGCCGCCGCAATCACGCGGCAGTTCGCGCGAATCGGCTGGTTAGAGCCGAGCCGTTCCAGCACGCCGTCCTGCAGGACGCGCAGGAGTTTCACTTGCAGCGCGAGCGGCATGCTTTCGATTTCATCCAGGAACAGCGTGCCGCCCGACGCGTGTTCGAGCTTGCCGATACGCCTTTTCTGCGCCCCGGTGAACGCGCCGGCTTCGTAGCCGAACATCTCGGATTCGAACATCTGCTCGGGCAACGCACCGCAGTTCACAGCGATAAACGGTTTATCGCGACGCGGCGAGAGATCGTGCAGGCTTCGCGCGATCAGTTCCTTGCCCGCGCCGGTGTCGCCGTTGATCAGCACGGAGGCATCGGTCGGCGCCACGTTCGCGATCAGCTTGCGGACCTGGTCAATGGCGGGACTGCGCCCGATGATCCTGGGCGCCACGCTGCTCTGTCCCGCGAGTTCGCGCCTGAGCGCCCGGTTTTCCAGCACAAGCTTGCGCCGTTCAAGCGCGCGACGGACGGCTTCGATCAGCCGTTCGGACGCAAACGGCTTTTCGATGAAATCGTACGCGCCGTCGCGCATTGCCTGGACGGCCATCGAAATATCGCCGTGGCCCGTGACGAGGATCACCGGCACTTCGGGCGCGCGCTCGTGGCATTGCGCGAGCAGATCGAGGCCGCTTGCGCCGGGCAGACGAATGTCGCTCACGATCACGCCTGGAAAGCTGGCGTCGATAGCGCGTGCGGCGCCTTCCACGCTGCCGAATGCGGCGACGTCGAAACCGGCGAGCTGGAGACTTTGCACGCTCGCGCGCCGCACCAGTTCGTCGTCTTCGATGAAGATCACTTGAAGTCCTGCTGTCATGGCTTCCTGCTCCTGCTTGATTCTCTCGGCCAGCGCCAGGCCGGCGCTTAAGCGCGCAACAACGTGATCACGAATTCTGCGCCGTGCGAGCGATCGGCGTCGGCCTGCGTGCCGCCTTCGGGTCCATCGACTTCGATTTGCGGCGCGACGTTGCGCGCGACCAACGTACCACCATAATCGCGTGCGATTGCCGACGAAATCGCCAGGCCGAGCCCCAGGCCGTGCCCCATCTCCTTCGTCGTGAAAAACGGCTCGAACAGGCGCGGCAGGATATCGGGCGCAATGCCGGGGCCGTTGTCCCGCACGACGATTTCGACCGTCGTCTGGTTCGTGATCAGCTCGATATCGATACGCGGCACGTCGCACGACACCACCGCATCCAGCGCGTTGCCGATCAGGTTGATCAGGATCTGCTCGAGACGCAGGTCCTCGCAGCGTACAAAGAGAGCCGATTGGTCATCCGCGCCGAACGCGACCTTCACGTTTTTCATGCGCGGCTGCAGCATGGCGAGCACGTTTCGCAGCGCGCGGCGGACATCGGTACGCGCATTTTTCGGCCGCGCCTTCGCCACGAACAACTTCAGTTGATTCGTGATCTTGCCCATGCGTTCGGTGAGCGCGGCGATCGCTTCGAGGTTCTCATTCGCGGCGACATGATCCCCTCGTTCGATAAACACCCGCGTATTGTCCGAAAAACTGCGCAGCGCGGCGAGCGGCTGATTCAGTTCGTGCGTGATGCCCGCAGCCATTTGCCCCAAAGCGGCCAGTTTGCTCGCCTGGATGAGCTCGTCGTGCGCGGCGCGCAGGTCCTGCTCAGCGCGCGTGCGCTCGCTCACTTCCCTGGTCAGCAACGCATTCGCCTGCGATAAATCCGCCGTCCGCTCCGCCACGCGTTCGTTGAGCTCGGCGTAAGCGGTCTGCAGCAGCGCGCGGCTGCGGATCATTTCGCGCATTCGCGCACGGCGCATGCGCCAGTAAAACGCCACCGAACACAGCGAGATGAACACCAGCGCCGTGACAATGGTCGCGCTACGCGCAGCATCGACGGCCGGTGCGAGCGACACCATCGTCATCAGATGCCAGTCAGGTTCGCCGAGCGCACGCTGCGTCGCGAGATAACTGGGCGCGTCGCGGCCGCCGCCCACCCGCACGATCTGCGCGCCGCCTTCGAGCGTGCGCACGATGGTCATAGGCAACGGCGTCACCGGATGTTGCGCGTACTGCCGCGCCGTATAAACCGATGCCTCGATGTCCTTCGGCAATGGCCGCAGCGTGTGATATTTCCACTCCGGCACGGAGGACAGGAAGATCACGCCGTGGTCATCGGTGACGAGAAGCGGTTCCGAGGAATCGGCGCCCTGCAGCCATTCCAGATTCAGCTTCACGACCGCCACGCCGATGATCTCGTGCGAGCCCTCGCGGAAAACCGGCTGCGAGATGAAATATCCCGGCTCGCGCGAGATGGTGCCGAGTCCGAAGAAGCGCCCGGTGCCGCCTTTGACGGCATCGACGAAGTACGGGCGGAACAGGTATTCCGCGCCCACGAAACTGTCCGGGCCGTTCCAGTTGCTCGCCGCCACGCAGCGCCCGTTCGCCTGGATGATGTAAGTCGCCGTAGCCCGCGCATGCGTGTTCAGGTCTTCGAGATAACGATCGGCACGCGCCGCGTAACGCGGGTTTGGATCGGCGAGGACTTCTTGGACGAACGGATGGCGCGACAGCAGATACGGCAGGTATTCGTAGCGGTCGAGCGTGCTTTTGAGCTCGGCGGTCGTGCGATCCACGCGCGTCGCCGCGTTCTGGCGCAGGTCGTCAAGGCCGCGCTGCCACGCAACAGTCCACGTGAGCGCGCACACGCCGCAAAGCGCCGCGAGAAGCACGAGGAAAACCAGCAATCGCCGCGTCAAGTGAACGGGCTCCAATCGGTGAGATCCACCGATTGTGGCACGCGCGGCTTCGAACGCAGCGTCCGGATGCCCGGCGCCCGGATGCCCGGCGCCCGAAAACACGCGCGGCGAAGCATCCGCCAGAAAATGCTTCGCCGCTTTCATTGCCGTTGGTTCCTTTGTGCGATCGTTCGAATCGCTTCAGCGCCGATCAGGAAACCGTTTCGGCTTCGGTATCGACCGCGCCGTGCTTGAGCTGGTCACGCAGCTTGTCGCGATCCAGTTCGTTTTCCCATGCCGACACGACCACCGTCGCCACGCCGTTACCCACGATGTTCGTGAGCGCACGGCATTCGCTCATGAAGCGGTCGATGCCGAGAATCAGCACCATGCCCGACAGCGGAATGGTCGGCACTACGGCGAGCGTTGCGGCCAGCGTGATGAAACCTGCGCCGGTCACGCCGCTTGCACCCTTCGACGTCAGCATGGTCACCGCGAGCAGCGTCAGTTGTTGCGTCCAGGTAAGGTCGGTGTTGGTCGCCTGTGCAATGAAGAGCACGGCCATCGTCATGTAGATGTTCGTGCCGTCGAGGTTGAACGAATAACCGGTCGGCACCACGAGGCCCACCACCGAGCGCGAGCAGCCGAGCTTTTCGAGCTTGAGCATCAGTTGCGGCAACGCAGCTTCAGACGAGCTCGTGCCCAGCACGATCAGCATCTCTTCCTTGATGTACGCGACGAAGCGCAGAATGTTGAAGCCCACCAGCTTTGCGATGATCCCGAGCACCACGACCACGAAGATCACCGACGTCAGATAGAACGTGCCGATCAGCTTGAGCATGGGAATCAGCGAACCGATGCCGTACTTGCCGATGGTGAAGGCCATTGCGCCGAATGCGCCGATCGGGGCCAGCTTCGTGATGATGCGCACGATGCCGAACAGGATATGCGACAGCCCTTCGATAAACCCCGTCACGACACGGCCTTTCTCGCCCGCCGTGGCCAGCACCGCGCCGAACAGGAGTGCGATCAGCAGGATCTGCAGGATCTCGCCTTGCGCGAACGCGGAGGACATCGTGTCAGGAATGATGTGCAGCAGGAAGTCGGTCGTGGTCTGGCCGTGCGCCTTCGCAGCATACGAAGCGACCGCCTTGCCGTCGAGCGTAGCCGGATCGATGTTGAAGCCCACACCCGGTTTCAGGATGTGCGTGGCGGCGAGGCCGAGCACGAGCGCGAACGTCGAGACGACTTCGAAGTAGAGCAGCGCCTTGCCGCCGACGCGCCCGACCTTCTTCATGTCTTCCATGCCGGCGATTCCGGTCACGACCGTACAGAAGATGATCGGCCCGATCACCATTTTGATGAGCTTGATGAACGCATCGCCGAGCGGCTTCATGTCGGTGGCGAGCGAGGGATAGTAATGCCCGAGCGCGATACCGATGGCGATAGCCAGCAGCACCTGCACATACAGGATTTTATAAAAAGGTTTTTTGACGGTTGTCACAGTTGTTCCGGGCATGGTCGGCAAATGGCGAAAGGGTGAGACAAAAACGCGCCGGCGCCCGACTGCGGCGATGCGCGTCCGGCGTCGGCAGAAATCAGGTTGATTTGCGTGAACAGGGCTGCATTGAATGGTCTCCTTGTTTTTTTGGGGGCCTGCTGGCCTTCCTTCTATATTGCAAGGTCAGTGCCAGTTTTTGCAACGCGTCGACGCTTGATTTTTAAGGGGTTTTCGTTGCCTTGGAGCGACCGGAATCTGTCTTTCCGGATTTTCAAGAAAACCCATTCCGACCATCCGGACGGCATTCGGGTAATCCCTGAGACGCTTTATCTACGGGCTTTCCCGAGGTTTTGAGGGTTCAGGGAAGCAGCATTGGACATTGAGGTTTTCTGCGCAAACAGACGCGCGCTGGCATAAAAAAACCCACGTCGTTGTGGGTTTTTTCATCGCGTCAGAACCAGCAATATCAAACCGCGCCGACCAGTCCAGCATCGTGGGCTTGCTGATCCGCGTGATAGCTCGACCGCACCATTGCGCCGACGGCCGCGTGCGTGAAGCCCATCTTGTACGCTTCTTCCTCGTACATCTTGAAGGTATCGGGGTGAACGTAAGAGCGCACCGGCAGATGATGCTCCGACGGCTGCAGATACTGGCCGATGGTCAGCATGTCCACGTCATGTGCACGCAGGTCGCGCATCACCTGAAGGATTTCCTCTTCCGTTTCGCCGAGGCCCACCATCAGGCCGGACTTCGTCGCCACTTCCGGATGCAGCGCCTTGAAGTCCTTCAGCAACTTCAGCGAATGCGCGTAATCCGAACCCGGACGCGCTTCCTTGTAGAGACGCGGTACCGTTTCGAGATTGTGGTTCATTACATCGGGAGGCGCGGCGGTCAAAATGCCGATCGCGCGGTCAAGACGGCCGCGGAA
This sequence comes from Burkholderia sp. PAMC 26561, assembly GCF_001557535.2. Classification (NCBI taxonomy): domain Bacteria; kingdom Pseudomonadati; phylum Pseudomonadota; class Betaproteobacteria; order Burkholderiales; family Burkholderiaceae; genus Burkholderia; species Burkholderia sp. PAMC 26561. Next base: position 1,491,139 of record NZ_CP014306.1, on the reverse strand, counting down.
ATCCGGCGTCAGGATTTCGATGCGCGTCAGCGGAGAATGCTCACGCACCTGACGGATACATTCCACGAAATGCGCGGCGCCGCCGTCGCGCAGATCGTCGCGATCCACGCTCGTGATCACCACGTACTTCAGCTTCAACGCACCGATGGTCTTCGCCAGATTCAGCGGTTCGTCGGCATCGAGCGGATCAGGACGGCCGTGGCCCACGTCGCAGAACGGGCAGCGGCGCGTGCATTTGTCGCCCATGATCATGAACGTGGCCGTGCCCTTGCCGAAGCACTCACCAATGTTCGGGCAGCTCGCTTCTTCGCACACCGTATGCAGGTTGTGCTCGCGCAGGATCTGCTTGATCTCCGTGAAACGTGAACTGCCCGTCGCGGCTTTCACGCGGATCCATTCCGGCTTCTTCAGCTTTTCGATGGGAATGATCTTGATCGGGATGCGCGCCGTTTTCGCCTGCGCCTTTTGCTTGGCGGTGGCGTCGTAGGGGACGGCGGGCGTCGTGCCCTGGGTTGCGATGTTTCCGGTTACGTCAGTCATTCGGTCGGTCCATTCAGACGGCTCGCGTGAATCACGCCGTTCTGCGGTTGGGCGGCGGGAGCGCTTTGTCCGCCGATGTGGTGAGTAAGGTTGTCAGCCAGCGTTTGAGCCACGTCGTGCCAGTCGGCCAGCACGCCGAGCGTGGCCATATCGACGGTTTCGAGTCCCGCGTAACCGCAAGGATTGATCGCAAGGAACGGCTGCAGGTCCATCTTCACGTTGAGGCTCACGCCGTGATAACTGCAGCCGTTGCGGATTTTCAGGCCAAGCGCGGCGATCTTCGCGCCCGCATGAGAATGCTGAGCGGGCGTCTCGCTGACGTAGATGCCGGGCGCGCCCGCTTTGCGTTCCGTTTCGAGATTATACGATGCAAGAGTTTCGATCACGCCCTGCTCGATCCGCTGCACGAGTTCACGAACCATCAGCTTGCGCCGGCGCAGGTCGAGCATGAGATACGCCACGACCTGCCCCGGCCCGTGATACGTGATCTGGCCGCCGCGATCGACTTTTACAAGGGGGATATCGCTATTCGGATGCAGCAGGTGTGCGGGGTCGCCAGCCAGCCCGAGCGTGAAAACCGGCGGATGCTCGACGAGCCAGATTTCATCGGCTGTGTCGGCCGTGCGGGCTTCCGTGAACGCGCGCATGGCGTCGAAGCTTTCTGGGTATGGCTGCACGCCACGCCAATGAACGTTGACCTTGGGCGTTGAAGCGCCTGGAACGCGATAAAGGACAGCGGAGGGGGGAGTTGTTACCGGCGTGGCGGACATGATTCCGTTAGTTTACCGAAATCCCGCCGCCCTCGCCGGAGGACGAATCAACGCATGATCGCCCGGATGCGTCGAAAGCTGGTTCAAACCGTCCGCCAGCCCGACCGGAAACGCTCGGCAAGCCGATCGAAGCCACGCGCCAGCCAGCCGATCGCACGTTGGTCTGGACGCCGCGCCAGCGTGAAAACGACTTGCGCCGTGCCGCCGGCTTCCGTGCTCAGCCAAAGCCGCTCGTGCTGGCGCAGCTTCAGGGAATCGCCGGGGACGAGCCAGTAGTCTTCGGTATCGTTGCTGCGCGTGGCCCATACCGGCGCGCCGAGAACCGACAGCTTGACGCTGTTGCCAATACGCATCGGCACCGTTTCGCCATCGGCTATTTCGAACGTGATGCTTGTGGATATTTCTCGCATGACAGCCTCCGCCAAAAATCGTGTTGATGAGTAGAAGATAGACTCAGCAAGGGTTTAAGCAAAACGAGCAATTTTCGTCTGTATGTGAGATATATTCACACATACACACATTCGAGCCGATGACCGTGGACCTACGCCAACTCCCCGCTCTCAATGCGTTGCGCGCCTTCGAAGCCGCCGCGCGACACGAAAGCTTCTCGCGCGCCGCCGACGAACTCTTCGTCACCCACGGCGCCGTGAGCCATCAAATCCGGGCGCTCGAGGCGGATCTCGGCGTCACGCTCTTCGTTCGCGATGGCAAGCGCGTGCGGCTGTCGGATACCGGGCGGCAATACGCCGCGGAAGTCCGTACGACCCTCGCCACGCTCGCCGAAGCTACGCGGCGGGTACGTGCGGGGGATCGCGACCGGCGGCTGGTGGTATCGATGCTGTCGTCGTTTTCCGCACGCTGGGTGACGCCGCGAATTGGCGGGTTTATCGAAGAGCATCCGGAAATCAATCTCGAACTGCTCTCGACAAACGAACTGACCGATTTCACGCGCGAAGACGTCGATGTCGCCATTCGCTTCGCGAGCACCGGGAAATACGCGGGGCTGCATTCCGAAGAACTGCTCGATGAAGTGTTTTTCCCTGCCTGTTCACCGAACTTCCGCGGCGGCAAGCTGCCTCGCACGCCCGCCGATATGGCCGACGCGCCCTTGCTGCGTTCACACGATGAACTCTGGCGCCCCTGGTTCGACGCAGCCGGGCTCGTGGATCTGCCCGAACCCAAGCGCGGCGTTCTATACGAAGATTCGTCGAATTTGCTACAGGCCGCCATTCAAGGGCAAGGGATCGCGCTCGTGCGCCGGTCGCTCGCCATGCATGAAATCGTGGCGGGACGGCTTGTGAGACTTTTCAATATTGATGGGCCGAGCCCGTGGAATTACTACTTCGTGTGTCCGCTCGCACTGCTCGGGACGCAGCGCGTGCAGACGTTTCGCGCGTGGCTGCTGGACGAGATCATGCAGTTCAAGCAGCTTTACGAGCGCACGCCGGCCGTGTGCGACGGGCCTGCGCGCACGCCCGGGCCGCCAGGGGCACCGTCGCTGCAGGTACTTAAAGCACCACTTTGACCATTGGGTGACCGGTCAGCGCACGATAGATATCGTCCAGATGCGCGCGGCTCTGCGCGCGAACGGTGAGCGTCAGACCGGTGTATTTACCGCCCGACGACGGACGCGTTTCAATGCGCTCGATGTCAAAGTGGTCGTCGAATTCGCGGATCACGGTGACGACGGCATCGCGGAATTCCGGATGCGTCGCGCCCATCACCTTGATCGGGAAATCGCAGGGGAAATCGAACAGGGCGTCGATATCGGGTGAGCTCATGGTGTTCTCCATCTAACGGACGCCCGGGCTGTCCGGGCGTCTCACAGCAGACATAGATGGAGCCGGATCGGCCGATTCCAACTTGCCCGATGTTGCTTGCTTCTTCCTTATTTCTTCTTCTGCCACATCATCAGCAGCGAATCCCACGTCCGGCCGACAAAACCGGCTTGCGGCACATCCTGCAGCGCGACCAGCGGGAATTGGGCGACTTCCTTGCCGTCGGCCATCATCTTGACGGTGCCGACCTGCTGGCCCTTCTTGACCGGCGCGACGATGGTGTCGTTATGCGTGACCGTGGGCTTGACCTTCTCGCCCATGCCCTTCGGAACGGTAATGTACTGATCGGTTTCCACGCCGGCCTTGAGCGCGTTTTCCGTGCCCTTGTAGACGCGCGGCGAATCGATCACCTGGCCTGCCTTGTAGAGGCGCACCGCGTCATAAGCCGTGTAGCCGTAGTTCAGCATCTTCAGGCTGTCCTGCACGCGGTTGTGCTCTTTCGGCTCGCCCATCATCACGGCGACCAGCCGGCGGCTCGCGTCAGGCACGCCTTCCAGCGGACGCTTCGCGCTCGCGATCAGGCAATAACCCGCTGCCTTGGTGTGGCCGGTCTTCAGGCCATCCACCGTTGAATCGATCCACAGCAGGCGGTTGCGGTTCGGCTGCTTGATCTTGTTATAGGTGAAATCCTTCACCGAGAAAATGGCGTAGTACTCGGGGAAATCGCGGATCAGGCGAGTGGACAGCACGGCCAAGTCGCCTGCCGTGGTGTAGTGATTCGGGTCGGGCATGCCGTTGACATCGGCGAAATGGGTATTTTTCATACCAATCTGCTTGGCCGCCGCGTTCATCAGTGTGACGAAATTGCCTTCGCTTCCGCCCACCAGCTCAGCCAGTGCGATGGCTGCGTCGTTGCCCGACTGGATGATCATGCCGTACACGAGATCATGAACGGTCACCGGCTTGTTCGCCTCGATGAACATGCGCGACTCGTCCGTGCCCACGCGGCGCACGGCCTCGCTCGGCATGACGGTCTGGTCCATGTTGATCTTCTTCGACTTGAGCGCGTCGAAAACGAGATACGCGGTCATCAGCTTGGTCAGCGATGCCGGTTCCGAGCGTTCATCCGGGTTGCCGGACGCGAGCACCTGGTTGCTGGTTGCATCGACGAGAACCCACGAGCGGGCCGTTACATCGGGTGGCGGAACCTGGGCGAAAACGCTCGCCGCTACGAGCGTCGCCGGCAGGACGATAGCGGCAGCAACGGCACGATGAACGAAAGAGGGAGCAACGAAGGGCAAGCCGGAAGGGGAAAAGCGCATAGGTTCGGATTGGCAGAAAAGGCATCGGCGAGTCGGCGTTTTCCGGATGTCCGAGAAAAGACGCGACTCGCGGGTTGTACAGGCGGAGGGTCAGTCCGGCGGAGCGCTGTGCTTCGACGCAGGGCGCGAAGATTCGTTCGGACCGACCTCCGCGCGCTTCGATACTCGAGCGGCACATGGACTGAACGCGACCGTTGAATCGAGCGGTGAATCGCGTGCTGCATGCGCTGCGGCCAAGCGGCGGCCGAATAGTCGGCCGGGCAAAATTCTGCGCCATTATACGCGTGCGCAATGTTGCTTTTGCCGTGGAAGTGGCTTGATTTGCCGGGGATTCTTGAAAGCGAGTGTAAAAACGAACGCGGCGCGAAGCCTTTGAAAGCCCTGGCGCCGCGCGTTGATCCTGCAGAAAGTAGCGGTTGTTCCTGCGTAAGCCTCAACGCCAAGCGTCGACGATGATCTTCTTCAGCACATGCAGCTTTCTATGGAAGAAATGCTCGCCGCCCGGGATCACGACGACGGGCAATTCCTGCGGGCGCGCCCATTCGTAGACCGAGGTGATCGGAACGGTATCGTCGACTTCGCCGTGGATCACGAGCGTGTTGTCCGGCACCTCGGCGACCGGCCAGTTGCTCGCTGCCGTGCCGACCATGACCATGCGCTCGATCGCCTCGCCGGACTCGCGCAACTGCTTCGCCACATGCGAGAGCACGAAGGTGCCGAACGAGAACCCGGCAAGCACGAGCGGAACATCGGCTTGGCCCGGTTGCGCACGCATATGCGCGACCACCGCCAGCAGATCGTCGCGCTCGCCCGTGCCGTTGTCGTGTTCGCCTGCCGTTTGTCCCACGCCGCGAAAATTCGACCGATACGTGATGTAACCAAGCTGGACCATCGTGCGTGCGAGCGTCTGCGCGACCTTGTTGTCCATGGTGCCGCCGTAAAGCGGATGCGGGTGCGCCACGAGCGCAATGCCGCGCGAGGGGGTGCCGTCGGCCGGACGATCCAGCGCGACTTCGATCTTGCCTGCGGGGCCATCGATCAGGAACTTCTCGGTCTGTGCATTCATTCCTGAACCTCAGGCCGCCGGCTGATCGATGAGCAAACGCTCCACGATCTTGCCGTTCACCAGATGCGAATCGACAATTTCATCGATATCCGTTTCATCCACGTAGGTGTACCAGGTGCCTTCCGGATATACGACGATCACGGGCCCGAGTTCGCATCGTTCGAGGCAGCCCGCCTTGTTGATGCGCACTTTGCCGTCGCCCGCGAGGCCGAGTTTCTTCACGCGTTTCTTCGCGTACTCCTGCATGGCCTGGGCGCCGCAATTCGCGCAGCTTGGGCGCGGGGCGTCGGGCGCGCGTTCGTTGAGGCAGAAGAACACGTGATACTTGTAGAAAGGGTCCATGAGCTTGGCCGGGGATTTTGTGGGGGTTGATTCGATTATAACGACCGTTACCCGGGTCAGCTTTTCACGCCACCGCCACGCCGCCACGCCAGGAATGCGCGCTCCGCCGTGGATGCCAGCCATCCCAGTGCGGCATATGGCCACACCCACGCGAGCCAGTGCGCGAGACCGTTGAAATGCAGATAACGTCCCTGGCGCCAGTCGGCCACGACGATATCGAAGTAAGGATTCACCGGCAGCAGATTGACCAGCACGAGCGCCACGATCAACGCAATGCCGGCGAGCGTTGCACGCCATGGCCGGGAGCATTGCAGGGACAGCAGCCCCGCCGCCGTGCCGGCCGCGATGCCATACACGGCGCCGTCGGTGGCCCAGTCGAAGGTCAGCCCCGAGCGCGATTGCAGGAAGGTCGCGCCGGCTTTCGCGCACAGCGTTGCAATCACGAGCCCGAGTAAAAGACGCACGCGCGGTGCGCGGGCTCGCATGGGCAATGTGGTCAGCACGAGCGCCGCAAACAAGTTGAGTGATGTGATGACCATTTCCCAGGTGTCATCGGGAAGGCGATCGCCAAGACGCATCGGCCATGCGGTCACGTTCCACGCTACCGGTATCCATGAAAGCAGTGCCTCCTGCATCACAGGGTCGAGTTGCTGCCACAGCAGGCGCGGCAAATTGCCGACGGCGAACAGGAACGGTGCGGGGTACATCGTGGCGAAAGGCCAGAGCGCCGATAACCCCAGCATGTACGCCGCGTCCCGCTCGAACCACATGAAGCGCAGGCGCCGCAGCGCGCCACGGTCGAGCAGCATGCTCGTGGCCGGCGCGGTCAGCGCGGCGCCGAGCAGCGCGCCCAGCGCGTTCGCCGCGAGATCCAGGTTCGATGAAACCCGCGTCGGCAAATACGTCTGCACGGCTTCCATGGCGCCCGACAACATCGCCCCGCCAATGAACGCAACGCCAGCCGCGAGCACGCCGCGGTATCGCGGATAGAGCGCCAGCACGGCCAGCGCGCCGAACGGCATATAACCGAGCACGTTCGTGATCACATCGAACGCGGTGAGATATTGCGGCAGCGGATCGGTGAGATAGGCGAACGGGCCGATGCCGAGCGACCGCCAGCCGGAAAACGGATACAGCGACCCATAGACGATCAGCAGCGTATAAACGGCGAGCGCTTGCCGCGACAACGCCGATGGCCGGCGTTGCCAGTGCTTGACGATCATGCAGGCCGCCTTGAAGCGCGCGGCGCTGCGTGGTTCGCCCTCGCTGTCACTGCGATGCAACCAGTGGCTGCACGCCAAGCCAGGCGGCCATTTGCGCGATCAGGTCGTCAGACGCGGCGGCAAGCGCCCGTGCGCCGCCGGCGGCATCGGGCGTATAGGAAGGGGCGCGCGCAATGAACGTGCGCTGGCTGACCACCTGCCCGTGCTGCGACAACGTCACCCGCGCCGATACTTCGCCGTGGCTCTTTTCGGGGGCATCGAAGACTTGTTCGAAGTCCGTCAGATCGACCTGCAGCATGGGCGCGCGCACCGGGTCGGAGCCGGTCAGCACAGGACCACGTGACGCCAGGGCGACGCGCAAACGCTGCGTCAGCAGGTCGGCAGGCGACATGGTCCAGTGACTGTCCGAATAACGCCCGATGCGCTGTGCATCGGCGTATTTCAAGCGATATAAAAACGCATCCGTATCCAGGTTCTTGGATGCGCTCACTGCCAGCACCTTTACCGGCGGCATGGGCATGGTGTTGCCGAGCGGTGCGGGGTCGCCGAGGTCGTATCGAATATTCGATACCGCCGCCGGCGGCCCCGAAGCGCAACCGGCAAGCACTGCAGCGAGGGAAAAAACAATAAAACCGGAGCGCGCTCGCGGCAGCGGGCGCACAGCGCGCTTTACCAAGCGCTTCGCCTGCAAGATCGTGTGTGGCATCTCAGTTTCCTGATTGATTTATCGAAAGGTCCGGCTGCTGCCGTTTGAAACCACGGCGGCAGTGGACGAACAGATTTATTTCGACGGCGCCGCCGGCCATTTGAAACCCGGCTCGCCCGGGCCCGGCTCGGGCTGCGGCGCGCCGAACAGCACGCTGCGCGGGTTCCGGTTGAACGTGTCAGCCGCGCGATCAACGGAACGCGCCGCACTGCCCACGTCATCGGCCAGCGAATTCACGCGTGGCAAGGTTTCATAACCGACTCGCGCCGACATCTCCTGTAACGACTCGTTCACTTCGTTCAATACGCGGCCGGCGCGTTCCGCCGCGTCGCCCGCCTTGTTCAGGTTCGTGACAAACGGACCGTCCGCACGGCTCAGGTTGTTCGCCAGCGCGTTCGTGGAAGCGAGCGTGCGGTCGAGCTGATGCAGCGTGCGCGGCAACTGTTCCGCCACCGGTCCGACTTGCTTGCTCAACATGGCGATGCCGTCGGCCGCGCCCTGCAGGCTCTTCGTTGTCTGCATGACCTGGTCGCGCATGTCGTCGGACAGGAATCTGTCTGCGTCGTCGGCGATGCGTTCAAACTTTTTGATCAGGATGTCGCCACGTTGCTGCAATTGATCGAACAAACCGGGATGCAGCGGCAGCGAAGCGACCTGGGTCGACGATGACGTCAACGGCGCCGGGTCCTTGCCCGTGTCGTCGAGTTGCACGAACGCAATGCCCGTTACGCCCTGGAACCCAAGCGTGGCGAACGTGGATTGCGTGATCGGCGCGGTTTTATCGACCATGATGCGAATCCGGATCTGACCGGGATGGCCCTGGTCGAATTTGATGGACTGCACCTTGCCGACGCCGAGGCCGCGATAACGCACGTCGGCGTCGGTATAGAGGCCCGTCACGTTGGTCCGCGCGACCAGGTCATACGGCACGCGCACCGTGCGGTCGACGTTGAAGAAGAACACCGCAACGCCAATAGCGACCATCAGTCCGATAGTGAACAGACCGGCCAAGAACGCATGGGATTTGTTTTCCATCAACAGGTTCCTTTGTTACTGCTTACTGCCTGAGCGCAAAACGAAGCCACTCATGAGAACGCCTAGAGCGTGGGGCCGCACGGCGCATCTTCGAGCGCGACCGCCGGCAACCTTTTGCGGCGTTCGGGCGGAAGCGCCTGCAACGCGCGCCTGCCGCGCCGCCCGAGAAAATACTCGCGGATAAACGGGTGATCGACCGCGACCGCCTCTTCCACGGGCGCGGCGACCAGCACCCGCCGATCGGCGAGCACCGCCACGCGCGTGGAAAGCGCGACCATGGTGTCCAGGTCGTGCGTGACGAGAACCACGGTCAAACCCAACGCGCGATGCAGCGTAGCAATCAAATCGACAAATTCGTCCGATGCCTTCGGGTCGAGCCCGGCCGTGGGTTCATCGAGGAAAAGCAGTTCGGGTTCGAGCGCGATCGCCCGCGCAATACCCACGCGCTTGACCATCCCGCCCGATAACGCCGACGGCATCTTGCTCATGTTCTTGCACGAAAGGCCGACCATTTCGAGCTTGAGCATGACGAACTCGCGGATCAGGTCTTCCGGGATCTTGCCGAGTTCGCGAAACGGCTGGGCAATGTTGTCGTACACCGACAAAGAAGAAAACAGCGCGCCCTGCTGGAACATCATGCCGGAGCGCGTGCGCAGCATCCGCGCGGTTTCTTCGTTCATCTTGGCCCATTCTTCGCCGAGCACGCGGATGGTGCCGCTCGTGGGCGACTCGAGTCCGAGCATCTGCCGCACGAGCGTGGTCTTGCCGGAACCCGAACCGCCGAGCAGCGCGAGGATCTCGCCGCGCCGCACTTCGAGGTTCAGGTGCTCGTGAATCACCGTGCTGCCGTAGCGCTTGGTTACATCGACCACTTCGATGACAGGCTCCGCCGTCACCGGAGTCGGCTTATGGCGAACGGCCGAGGCGAGCGTTGCCGACATCAGATTCCCACCCGTTGGAAAAGGATCGCGAAGACGGCGTCCGCCAGGATCACGATGGTGATGGACGACACCACCGAGGTCGTGGTCCCCTCGCCCAAGCTTTGCGAGTTCGCCTTGATGCGAAAGCCGAAATGACACGCGGCCAGCGCGATCAGCATGCCGAACACCACGCCCTTGCCGAGCCCGATCCACAAATTCGCGATAGGCACGACCGACGGCAGCGACCGCGCAAAAAACGACAGATCGATACCCAACACCAGCTTCGCGGCCAGCGCGCCGCCGAGCAGCGAGACCATGTTGGTCCACATCACCAGCAACGGCATGGCAATACCAAGCGCCAGCACGCGCGGCAGCACGATGCGCAAGCCGTGCGGAATGCCCATGACCTGCATGGCGTCGAGTTCTTCCGTCACCCGCATCACGCCGATCTGCGCGGTGATCGCGGACCCTGAACGCCCGGCGACCAGGATGGCCGAGAGCACAGGCCCCAGTTCTCGGATCACCGACAACCCGAGAATATTCACGATGTACTGGTTCGCGCCGAACATGCGCAATTGTTGCGCGGACAAATAGCTCAGTACGATCCCGATCAAAAATGCGACCAGCGCCGTAATGCCGAGCGCCTGCGTGCCGGCGCTATATATGTTCGCGGATATCTCCGTCCACGGAATTCGTTTCGGCCGACGCACCAGTCCGATCAGGTCCAGCACGAAGCCGCCGAACAGCGCCAGGCCGCCGTACAAATGCTCGAAGAACGAGAACAGGATCAGCCCGAAGCGCGTGATGGGGTCGATTCGATCCACCACCTCGGGCTCGTCGCGATTGGCGTCGAGCAATGCGACGCGCTCGAAGATTTCTTTCTGCGTGTCGGAGAGTGACACCTGCTCCGGGAGCTTCCTGCCCCACACGCGCCAGAGCGCCTGGCCGCCCACGTGATCGAGCCGTTCGACGGGCAGCAGGTCCCAGTGCTTGATTGCTTCCTGGCCCACGCCGCGCAGCCGTTCCACCACGCCGCGCTTGGTGGTCGCATGATCGCGCGCCAGTGCAAGCGCCGTCCACTGGCCGGAAAGCCGGACAACCTTGCCCTGTTGGCCGGCCTCGACCTTGAGGCCTGGCGGAGTGTCGAAGTTCAAGGCTCTAAAACGCTCGGAGTAGGGTTTCAGGGAGCACTCATTGTAGCGAAGCTATTCTGGAATCTCGCGAAAGGTGACAGCGTTGGCCATTTGGCCGGGTTTTCCGCGCTCCGGCCCGTGCATCAACCGTCGCGAAGGGTTCCGGCGCCACGCCCGGGTCCGGCACATCGCTACAATGCGCATATGAACTCATCCAATTCGTCTTTTCCTCTCGATGCCGCCTGGCGTATCGACAGCGAGCGGCTCATGTCGCTGGCCGCGCGGCCGGTGCGCGACTGGTCAATCGAGATCGTCGATGAAACGGGCTCCACGAACGCCGACCTGATGGCGCAGCTCAAGGCGCAGCCGCGCAACAGGACGTCGGCGTCGGCGCCGGACTCGTTCTCGGCACGTTCCACGCTGAAGGCGGCTGATGGCGGCCCGTTCGTGCGCGTCGCGTACCTGCAGACCGCCGGGCGTGGACGGCGCGGGCGCGCGTGGATTGCGCAGCCGGGCAACGCGCTGACCTTCTCGGTCGGATGTGTGTTGCCACGGCCGCTGGAAGGGCTCGCGGGGTTGAGCCTCGCGGTCGGCACCGCCGTGCTCGAGGCGCTGAACACGTTGCCGCTGTCGGCATCGGCGAGACTCGCCTTGAAATGGCCGAACGACATATTGCTCGACGACGGCAAGCTCGCCGGCATCCTGATCGAAACCGCGTGGAGCACGCCGCGGGCGAGCGCCGTGGTGATCGGAATTGGCATCAACCTGCACGGCGCGGCGCAACTGGCGGCGGAACTCAATGAGGCCCAGCGCCGCAACGCGCTGCCCACGCCGGGGAACACGCCGGCGTCATTGTCGAGGGCCTGGAGCGACGCGAATCTCACCGATACCCTCGCCGCCGTGCTGAACGCGCTCGACGCCACGCTCGCGCGGTTCGGCGCCGACGGCTTCCGCCCGTTTCGCCAGCAATGGCTCGCGGCGCACGCGTATGCGGGGCGCGAGGTCGTGTTGCTGGAGCAAGGCGTGGAGGTGGCGCGCGGTCTGGCGGTGGGTATCGACGATAACGGCCAGTTGCAGATCGATACCGCGACTGGCCTCAGAACCGCCAGCAACGGCGACGTCTCGTTACGGCTCGCGGAGCAACGTCCGTGAGTGAAGCGCCGTTTTTGCTCATCGATGCCGGCAATAGCCGGATCAAGTGGTCGATCCTGACGACCGCAGGCGAAAGCCTGCGCGACGGCGCCGTCGAACACGCTGACCCACTGGAATGGCCGCATGATGTGAAACCGGGAAGCGTGTGGATATCGAACGTCGCCGGGGCGGCCGTGCACGAGCGTATTGCCCGTCAGATCGAGCAACGCTGGCCAAGCTTGCCGTACACATTCGTGCGCGCTCAGGCGAAACAACTGGACGTGACGAACAGCTATTCGGAACCGTCATCGCTTGGCAGCGACCGCTGGTGCGGCATGATCGGCGCGCACGCCGCGTATCCCGGCGAAAACCTGTTGATCGCGACCTTCGGCACGGCGACAACACTTGAAGCGCTGCTCGCCGATGGCACCTTTACCGGCGGCCTGATTGCGCCCGGCTGGCAGTTGATGATGCAATCGCTCGGCAGCCACACGGCGCAGTTGCCCACTCTCCAGCCCGATACAGCCCGCGACGCGCTCGCGTCGTCCGCAAGCGTTTTTGCAAATGACACGCGCGCGGCTTTATCGACAGGATGTTTGCTGGCGCAGGCCGGCTTGATAGAGCGTGCGTGGCAAGATCTGCGCGCGCAATGGAACGGCGATTTCCGCCTGATTCTGAGCGGCGGCGCGGCCAGCGAAGTAGCGGGCGCGTTAAAGGTGCCGCATACTCGTCACGACTCGCTGGTGCTCGCCGGACTCGCGTTGATCGCGCGCGAGAACGCTGCACCTTCTGCAGTGACCCGAACACTCGAATGAACCAATTGAACCCGATTGATCAACTCATTGATGGAGCGCTTTCCATGCTGCGCTGGCTGATCGCCCTGTTGTTCCTCGCAAACCTGCTGATGTTCGTGGTCGTGCAAGGCGTGTTCGGACCGTTGCCGTCTGCCGGCGGACGCGAACCGCAACACCTCGACCGCCAGATTCACCCTGAACTCGTTCGCACGCGTCCCATCAGCCCGGAAGAAGCGGCGGATCAGGCCGTGGTCGGCGGTCCTGCGCCAGCGGCGGCAGTTCAGGCCGCGCCGCTTTCGCAATAAGCCGCTAACTCGGCCGCTGCCAGGCAACCAGGCACCTACCCCTGCGTGCGTACCCTCTTGAGCAGCGCGGTTGTCGAGCGATCATGTTCGAACGGAATGGCGAGCGCCTTGCCGCCCCAACTGCGCACCAGAGCGGATTCGGCAAGCTTGTCCATGTCGTAATCGCCGCCCTTCACGAGCACATCCGGATGCAGTTCGCCGATCAGTTCCAGCGGCGTGAACTCCTCGAACTTCACCACCCAGTCGACGCTTTCCAGCGCAGCCAGGAGCGCCATGCGGTCGTCCTCACGATTGATCGGCCGGTCATCGCCCTTGCCGAGCAAACGCACCGATGCATCGCTGTTCACACCCACGATCAACGTTGCGCCCAGCGCTTTGGCATCGGCGAGATAGGTCACATGTCCGCGATGCAGGATATCGAAAACGCCATTCGTGAAGACTACGGGCGCGCTCAGTTGCGGGCGCAACGCGGCAAGCGCAATGCGCGTCATGATCTTGCGTTCGAAAGGAGCGGCCATGGCAGGAACAAGGAGAAATCAGGAAGGTGCGTAGTGTGCCACGCACGCGACGACGCCTCGAAAAAGAAAACAGCCCGCGGGCATGAACCGGCGGGCTGTTTCCTTGTTTCCAGAACTGAACAAACCAGCAGTCAAGCTCAGGCAGGCTGTTCCGACGCGCCCTTGGCCGCCTGCAACCGCAACACCACTTCCTTGCGATACCGGTTCAGCTCCTGAGCCGTCAGGAACGAACGCTCGAACAGGATGGATAAGTTATGCAAGATCCGTTCGACGACCTTCTTCTCCCAGCTATCGTCAAAGCGAATCTGGTCGTCGAGCCAGCGTTCGAGCCATTCCGGATCAGGCAGGCGAGACTGGATGGTGTCGCGCGGAAAGAGCGCCTGATTCACGTGGAGGTTGGTCGGATGCAGCGGTTTTTCCGTGCGTCGCGCCGAGGCCATCAGCACACCGATCTTTGCAAAAGCCGCACGCGCGATATCGCCGGTCTGCACCATCGCTTTTTTCATGTAGCGCAGATACGCGCCGCCGTGCCGGGCTTCGTCGCGGGAAATAGTTTCGTAGATGTGCTTGATGACCGGCTCGGTATGCCATTCGGCCGCACGCCTGTACCAGTGGTTCAGGCGGATCTCGCCGCAGAAATGCAGCATCAGCGTTTCGAGCGGCGGCGCCGGGTCGAATTCGAAGCGCACTGCGTCGAGCTCGGCTTCGGTGGGCACCATCTCCGGCTTGAAGCGGCGCAGATATTCCATGAGAACGAGCGAATGCTTCTGCTCTTCAAAGAACCACACACTGATGAACGCAGAGAAGTCGCTGTCGTTGTGGTTGTCGCGCAGGAACATTTCCGTGGCGGGCAACGCGGACCATTCGGTGATCGCGTTCATCTTGATGGTCTTGGCTTGTTCGTCGGTCAAGAGCGCCGAGTCGAACTTGTCCCAGGGAATGTCTTTCTCCATGTCCCAACGAACCGATTCAAGCGATTTGTACAGTTCTGGATAAAGCATCGTGTTCATAGTCCACCCCTGGATTGCAACATAGTGCGACGATTCTGTCTGTTGTAACTGTAGCCAGCCCGCGCGGTCATCCGCGCCGCCAGCAGCGAAGCTTTCAATTTTACGCGGGAATCAGGCGCCCAGATGCAAAAGCGGTAAAGAAGCGCCTGTCGCGTCCATCTGCGACGATTTGCCCGTTGCCGTTCCGCCGCATTGGGCGGTAAGCAATGTCTACCGTGGGTGAGGAGCGAACCCTGTGCCTGAGGTAAGTACGAAGCGCGAGCTGTATGGAGCTCGAGTGAAACTATTTAGGATGCTCTTAAAAGCGGTCCAGATGCATCCAGCACAGCCGCCTGAGCATGCCTTCCGGTTATGACAGGCGCAAGACGCATACCGTTCCCTCTGATGCGTCGGTGTGAACCCGCATACACCGCCAGCAGTCCTTTGATGCGACTACCGAAACACGGCAAACAGCCGCGCCGATCATAGCATGGCGTTCTGACGCCACTCGGCGACGGCCTCTTCAATCGGCGCAAGCCCGTTCACAGTGAGAATGCCGTCCGGCAACTTGCGTCGCAACGCAGGACTGCTCCCGCCAACCCAGATTGCGACTTTCGCCGGCAGCGCCTGGCGCAGATCCGTGAGTCCGTTCACCACGGACTGCACCGGGACGGACGCCGAGAAGGACAACGCGAGGACATCGACCTCGTGCGCGGGGATTGCATCGATGATGTCTTGCGGCGGTGTTTGTACGCCCAGCGCAATGCATTCGCACCCGGCGAGCGCAAACATGGCCTCGGCCATCAGGATGCCCAGGCCATGACCCTCGCCGGGCAGCGTCGTGAGCAACACGCGCGGATGCGCGCCGCGGCCACGCAACGCTTCGGACAATGGACGCATGAGCGAGCGCAGCGTGACCTGCATTGCTTCGCTGAAAAGGTGCTCATGATAGACCTGCAACGTCCCGGCGGCCCATGCGTTGCCGATGCGCGCCGACAGCGGCGCCGCCACGTCCAGCACGAAATGCGCAAGGCCCTCTCGCGTGGCGCGCTTGAGCAGCTCGAAACGAAAGTCGTCGTATCGGCCGGAGCGCAGCAGCTCCACCATCTTGTCCAGCTCCACATCCGGCGCGTCCTGCCCCACGCCCGAATCTTCGGCGAGTTGCTGCAACAGCGCGATGGATTGGGGCAATACCTTGCTCGGCCGATGACCCGCATCGAGCAAACGCTTGACGAGCCTCAGCTTGGTCACCTGCTCCTGCGGATACAGCCGCTCGCCGCCCGTTGAGCGCAACGGTTGCGGAAATCCATAACGCCGCTCCCAGACACGCAAGGTGTCCTTGGTCAGTCCGATCTCGTGCGCGATCGCACCAATGCCGATACCTACGCCAACGCCGTCCAACTGCGTCGCCATGGCTTCTCCATCGCCGGCGTTGAGGCTGCCATTTTTGAGGGGCAGATTACTTTCCGATGTATTTGTCATGGACAAAATTGCGACCTAAAAATTGTGACGACTGCAGCGAAATCGCCTTAGACCTAATATATATGGACATTCTCAACGATTGGCAACATGATTGATCATAGACGAGTTTTGTATTTTGTAGTGGACAAACCGTTGCCAGGGCATGGACATTAATTGCCTGGCCTTGCATCCAGCGCAGTGGATATTGCGTAAATCACCTTGACCGTCGAGGAGCGACGCGGGACGTTTCACGGCGCAAAAAGACGCCGGAAACAGACAACAAGACAAAGACACACGGAGCAACGTCATGAAGGTTGCGGTAATCGGAGCGGGGATTTCGGGGTTGTCGTGCGCATACCGGCTGGCAAAGTCCCAGGCGGGTATCGACGTCACCCTGTTTGAAGCCAACGGGTATTTCGGCGGCCATACGAACACGGTG
Source organism: Burkholderia sp. PAMC 26561 (assembly GCF_001557535.2). Classification (NCBI taxonomy): domain Bacteria; kingdom Pseudomonadati; phylum Pseudomonadota; class Betaproteobacteria; order Burkholderiales; family Burkholderiaceae; genus Burkholderia; species Burkholderia sp. PAMC 26561. Next base: position 1,474,667 of record NZ_CP014306.1, on the reverse strand, counting down.
GACGTAACGCTGGACGGCGTGACGCATGGGGTGGACACGGGCTTCCTGGTGTTCAACCACCGCACCTATCCGAATCTCGTGAAGCTGTTCCAGGAACTCGACGTCCCGACGACCGCAACCGACATGTCGTTCTCCGTCGCGGTAACGGATAAACATCTGGAATGGGCCGGCAGCGACCTGAACACAGTCTTTACGCAGCGCCGCAACCTGCTGCGCCCCGCATTCCTGCGCATGCTCGCCGATATCCTGCGCTTCAACCGCACGACGACCGCCATGGCGCTCGCCGGCAAGGACGTTGAACTCGCCGAGCCGGTAAGCCGCTTTATCGAACGTGAGAAGTATTCGGTTGCGTTTCGCGACTGGTATCTGCTGCCGATGATCGGCGCGATCTGGTCATGCTCGACCACGCAGATGATGGCGTTTCCGATCGGCACGCTGATCCGCTTCTGTCATAACCACGGCCTGCTGCAAGTCAACGACCGGCCGCAATGGCACACGGTCAACGGCGGCGCACGGGAATACGTGCGGCGGATGTTGCCCGCCATCGGCGATGCCCATGCCGGGCTGCCAGTGACATCGGTGAAACGCGGGGCGTTTGGCGTGGAAGTCGAAAGCACGCGGGGTATCGAACACTTCGATCACGTCGTGCTCGCATGCCACAGCGATCAGGCGCTCGCGCTATTAGCCGACCCATCGAACGATGAAACCGTGACCCTCGGCGCAATCGGCTATGCGCCGAATCGCGCGGTGTTGCATACGGATGCGTCGCTGTTGCCGGCCGAGCGCGCGTGGTCGGCATGGAACTACGAAAGCCGTACCGGCGAACTCGGCGCCGAACCGCAGTTGTGCGTGCATTACCTCATCAACAAGCTGCAGCCGTTGCCGTTCAAAACTCCGGTGATCGTTTCGCTGAATCCGGTTCGTGAGCCGCGTCCCGAAACCGTGCTGCGCGAGTTCGCGTACAGCCATCCCGTGTTCGATCAAGCGGCGGTCCAGGCCCAACGCGTCATGCCATCCATACAAGGCGCGCGCAACACCTGGTTCGCCGGCGCATGGACGGGTTACGGCTTCCACGAGGACGGCCTGAAATCCGGGTTGGATGCGGCGGCCAGATTGACAGCCATCGCGTTGAATCGCGATGAACCGGCGCTTGCAGCATGAAAGCGCCCGTTTTCAATTCACCTGACCTGCTGCTCGTCGGCCCCGTGCGCCATAAGCGCCTGCGCCCGGCACGCAACGCCTTTGCCTACGGCGTCTACACGTTGCGCCTGCCGCTGCGCGCCCGCGCTGCGCGGCTCGCCCAAGGCACGCTGCAAGACTCGCGCATGTTCGCGTACAACCGCTTCGGCTTGCTGAGCTTTCACGACAGTGACCACGGCGTACCCGGACAAACGGCGCTGCAGTGGATCGAATCGATGCTGCATGACAACGGCATCCAGGATGCCGACGGCGAGATCTACCTCCAGGCTTTCCCGCGCGTGCTCGGCTACGTGTTCAATCCCGTGAGCTTCTGGTTTTGCGAACGTGGAGATGGATCGTTGCGCGCCGTCGTCTGCGAAGTGAACAACACGTTCGGCGAGCGCCATTGCTATTTGCTCGACCCCGGCGGCGGCATTCTGAACGGCACACCGCTCACCGCGCGCAAGGTCTTCCACGTCTCGCCGTTCTGCAAGGTCGAGGGCCGCTACACGTTCCGCTTCATGTTCGCGCCGCCGAAACACGGCAAGCCGATGCGCTCGCTCGCGCGCATCGACTATGAAGACGACGAGGGTCCCCTTCTGCTGACCAGCATTGCGGGCACAGCGCGTGCGCTTGACTCAGCCAACGTGCTGCGTGTGTTCTTCGGTTATCCGCTGATGACATTTGGCGTCGTCGCGAAAATTCACTGGCAGGCGCTGAAGCTGTTCATCAAACGCGTGCCGTTCCTGAGCAAACCCAATCCGCCGTCCGCGAATGTTTCGCACGAGCGGGCCGAACTGCCGACCAGGTGACTTGCAAATGTCGACTCAGCCCTCCTCTCCTTCATCGCTTCGAAGTCCCGCGGCGTCCTGGTTCATCCGGCCGCTCTTGCGCACGCACCGCGCGTTGTACAAACCGGCGGCTGCGCGCGTGGTGCTCAGGTTGCTGGGCCAGTTGCAATACGGCGTTCTTGATGTCCACCTGCCGGACGGCACCACGCGCCGCTACGGCCAGCCCGCCGATGAACCCGCAGCCGCGAACGCACCGCACGCCCGCGTCGTGCTGACGAACTGGAATGTGTGCGCGGCGGCGCTGAAGAGTGGCGATATCGGCTTTGCTGAGACTTACCTCGCCGGCGACTGGCATACGGACGACCTCGCCGCACTGCTCGACATCATGGTGCGCAATCGCACGACCATTGAAGCGGTGATCTACGGCTCGTGGTTCGGCAAGCTGACGAACCGCCTGCGCCATTTGCGCAACGCGAACACGAAGGAAGGCAGCCGGCGCAACATTCACGCGCATTACGACCTCGGCAACGCGTTCTACAAGCTCTGGCTCGACAGCACGATGACCTATTCGAGCGCGCTCTTCGACGGCACGCCCGACCAGACCCTCGCCGATGCACAACGCGCGAAGTACCGGCGCCTGCTGAACGAGTTGCAGCTCGACGGCGTCGATTTGAACGTATTGGAAATTGGCTGCGGGTGGGGTGGGTTCGCCGAACTCGCGGCGAGCGAAGCGAAAGCGCGCGTCACCGGTCTCACGTTGTCCACCGAACAGCTTGCGTACGCGCAGCAGCGCATGACGGACGCGGGTCTCGGCGATCGTTCGGACTTGCGCCTGCAGGACTACCGCGATACCCACGGCCAGTTCGATGCCATTGCGTCCATCGAAATGTTCGAAGCCGTGGGTGAGGAATACTGGCCGAGCTACTTCGAGTGCATCAAGCGCAACCTCAAGCGCGGCGGACGTGCATGCGTGCAGACCATCACCATCGATAACGCCCTGTTCGACCGTTACCGCACGAGCACCGACTTCATCCAGCAATATATTTTTCCAGGCGGCATGCTGCCCTCACCGGCTGTCTTCATGCAGGCTGCCGAACGCCACGGGCTGAAAGTGGTCAATCAGCTCTCGTTTGGCCAGGACTATGCACGCACGCTCAAGCTGTGGCGTAATGCGTTTGTGGCGCGCCTCGACGAAATCCGCGCGCAACGCTTCGACGAACGTTTCATCCGCTTGTGGGACTTTTACCTATGTTATTGCGAGGCCGCTTTCGCGCACTCGAACACCGACGTGATCCAGTTCACGCTGGAACACGCCTGATTCGAAGGTTCATGGCTGCGGCGCTGATGCTGCTGGTCTTGCCGCTGCAGGCGTTTGCCTTCGATGCCGCGCCGCTCGTGCGTCAGACGATTCCGCAAGCGCGCGTTCAGGGCGAGGGCGAACTGCGCATGTACGGCTTTCATATCTACGATGCCAGGCTTTACGTCGGCCCAACAGGTCTGTCGAGCAAGGAACTGACGGCGCGGCCGTTCGCGCTCGACATCGAATATGCGCGGCCATTCAAAGGCGCGTCTATTGCAAAACGGGGCCGCGAAGAGATGGACGACCTGAAACTCGCGAGCAAGTCGCAGACGCGGGAATGGCAGCAGGAACTGGAAAAGATTTTTCCGGACGTACAGCCTGGCGACCATGTTGTCGGCGTGTTCGTGCCCGAGCGCGGCACGACTTTTTATGCAGACGACAAGGTCATCGGCACGATTCCCGGCGATGACTTCGCCCGCGCGTTTTTCTCGATCTGGTTCGATCCGCGGACATCGGCGCCGGGGTTGCGCAATCAGTTGCTGGCAAATGGGGCGGCGCAGTAATCCGCGCCGACTCATGATCAACGCCGCTTCACAGCGGCTTTTTTTTCGCCGCCGGCTTGGCTGCGGTTGCTTTCTTGGCAGCGGATTTTCCCGGCGCTTTGGGCGCGGCGGCTTTCGGCGGTTCGACGTCCTCATTCGCCGAATCCGATGCAGCCGGTTGCTGCGCCATCGCGAGCGTCGCCAGGTTGTTGAACTGCGACTGGAGCATGTTCCACCAGCCGGTGGGATCGAATGAAGCGTCGTTCGCGCTGGCTTCGCTCGGCGCTTCCGCTTCCGGCGAGGGCTGTTCTTCCCTTAGAGGTGGCGCAGGCCAGGCCCCGGCAGACGCCGACGAAGACGCCGCAGCCGAGTTTCTCGCGCTGTCCACCGACGACTGCGCGAACGCGCCGAATGCTCGCAGCGTCGCGAGCGTCGCGCGCTGCACTTCCAGCGCCTGAATCGCCGATTGCAGCATGTTCAGGTTGAGCTTGAGCCATTGCTCGACGGCGCGCATGTCCTTGATGCGTTTGTCGAGTTCCTCGACGTTCGTGAGCGGAGCAAGCATGTCCGACATCATGGAGAGCGAAGGCGATCCGCTCGACGATACCGCCGCCGCAAACGGATTCATCTTCATCATGTCCCACATTTTTTCCATCATGTCGCCCTGAGGAAAACCGGACATGCCGGGAAAACTTCCGAAGGGCGGTGTACCGCCGGGTGTATCGGTCATCAGACTTGCTCCTTGGTGCTGCGCAATGGATTCAATGATCGCCGATCAAAAAGGCGAGCCGCCCGGAAAATCCGGCGCGCGCTTCTCGCGCAGCGACTTGATGCCTTCCTGCACGTCGGGCCCGGCGAAACCCATGAATTCGAGCGCGAGGGACGTATCGAAGGCGGGACCCGCCGATCGCAGCCAGTTGTTCAACGCATACTTGGTCCAGCGGATGGCCGTTTGCGAGCCTTGAGCCAGACGATTCGCGACTTCGAACGCTTTTGGCAGCAAGTCGCTTTCATCCACTGCCAGCGATACCAGCCCGATCCGCTCCGCCTCTTCGCCGCTCACCGGTTCGCACAACAGCAGGTAATACTTCGCCTTCGCCATGCCGCACAACAACGGCCACACGATCGCCGTGTGATCGCCGGCGGCGACGCCGAGCCGCGTATGACCGTCGATGATGCGCGCCGTTTTCGCGGCAATCGATATATCCGCGAGCAGCCCCGCCACCAGACCCGCGCCGACAGCCGGGCCGTGCATCGCGGAAACGATCGGCTTGCTGCAGTTGATCACGTTGTAGACAAGGTCGCGCGCTTCACGCCAGACACGCGCGCGGACATCGAAATCGGAGGCCATCTGTTCGACCAGATGCAGGTCGCCACCGCCCGAGAAACCCTTCCCTTCGCCGCGAATCAGCGCCACGCGCGTGTCCGGATCACGATCTATATCACGCCAGATATCGGCAAGCTCGCGATGCGTGTTTGCATCGGCCGTCGCGAGTCCGCTCTTATTTGCGCCCGCGCCGTTCATGATGATTTCGAGCACGCCGTGCTCGTGCCGGCGCAATTCCAGCGACGTGTATTGCGAGTAAAGAGAAAGATCGCTCATGGTTTGACGGATTTGATGATTGGCGTTGAGGTTCTTAGCGCGGTTGATAAACCCACTTGCCGTTCTCGATTTCAGCGATCACGCGCGCCCGTTGGTCAAGCCCGATATGATCGTTCGGCGTCATGTTGACCAGCCCGTTCGTGTCCGCAAAATTCTTCGTGGCTTCCAGCGCGTCGCGCAGCGCGCTTCGGAATTCCGGCGTGCCCGGCGCGCCCGCTTTCATCGCAATCGGCACTGCCCGGTTGAGCAACATGCCCGCGTCCCATGCATACGAACCGAACGCCGATACCGTGCCCGCGCCATACTTCGTCTCATACAGCTTGATGTAGTCGAGCGCGAGCCGTTTGGCCGGATGATCGTCGGGCAACTGCGACGCGACCAGCACCGGGCTTGTAGGCAGGAACGTGCCGTTGCAATCGGCGCCGCATACGCGCAGGAAATCGCGGTTGCCCGTGCCGTGGTTATGATAAATCGGGCCCTTGAAGCCGCGTTCGCGCAAGGTCTTTGGCGGCAGTGCGGCCGGCGTTCCCGCCGCGCCCACGACCACGGCATCGGGCTTCGCCGCGAGGATCTTCAGCACTTGCCCGGTCACGCTCGTGTCCGTGCGGTTGAAGCGCTCGTTGGCGACCATCGTGATCTTGTGAAGCTGGGCGAACTTCGACACTTCCGTGTAGAACGTCTCGCCGAGCGCGTCGGCCTGCCCGATGAACGCCATTGTCTTGACGCCATGGTTGCTGGCATGTTCGGCGATGGCGGACGCCATCATGGCATCGGTTTGCGGCGTCTTGAAGACCCAGTGGCGCTTGGCATCGACGGGCTCGATGATCTTCGATGACGACGCGAGCGAGATCATCGGCGTCTTGCCATCGGCGACGACATCGATCATGGCAAGCGAATTCGGCGTGATCGATGACCCGATGATCGCGTCCACATGATCTTCGGAGATGAGCTTCTTCGTGGTCTGGACGGCTTGCGTGGTGTCCGATGCATCGTCGAGAACGATGTAATCCACCGGACGTCCGCCCATTTCCTTCGGCAGCAACGCGACGGTATCGCGCGCCGGAATGCCGAGCGACGCGGCCGGTCCCGTCAGCGATAAAACCAGCCCAATCTTCACATGCGGCGTCTGCGCCCACGCAGCCGCCGAAACCGTGATCAATGCGCTTGCTGCCGCCAGCCGCCTGAATGCCGCGCCCCATCCCCCGCCTGAATGCATTGAAATCTCCTTGTTATGGACAATGCGGCTAAGTGTAGGGCGGCGCAGCATCCGGGCGCATCGGGCGAAACCCGTTACTGGATGGCGTTTTGCTCGTGCAGGGCAACCACCGACTGATCGATCGCGCCGAAGATCGACTTGCCGGCGTCATCGAACATTTCGATCTTGACGCTGTCGCCGAACTTCATGAACTCGGTCGCGGGCGCGCCGTGCTCGATGGTTTCCAGGCACCGCTTCTCCGCAATGCACGCATAGCCGCGCTTTGCGTCCTTGTTCGAGATCGTGCCCGAACCGACAATCGATCCCGCCCGCACGTTGCGCGTCTTCGCCGCGTGCGCAATCAACTGGCCGAAGTCGAACACCATGTCCGTGCCGCAATCGGGCTGGCCGACTTTCTTGTTGTTCCAGTGAACGATCATCGGTCTGTGGACGCGGCCTTCACTCCAGGCATCGCCGAGTTCGTCGGGCGTGACGGCAACCGGCGAGAACGCGGTCGCGGGTTTGCTCTGGAAGAAACCGAAGCCCTTGCCCAGTTCAGCCGGGATCAGGTTGCGCAACGAGACATCGTTGACGAGCATCAGCAAGCGTACGTGCCTGAGCGCTTCGGCGGGTGTGGTGGTCATCGGAACGTCGGTGGTGATCACGGCGACCTCGGCTTCGAAGTCGATCCCATATGCCTCCGACGCACACACGATGTCATCCGCAGGTCCAAGCAGATCATCCGCGCCGCCCTGGTACATGAGCGGGTCGGTCCAGAACTCGGGCGGCATTTCTGCCTTGCGGGCGCGCCTGACGAGTTCGACGTGGTTCACATAGGCCGAGCCGTCGGCCCACTGGAATGCGCGCGGCAGCGGCGCCATGCACGCTTTGGCATCGAACGTGAATGAATGGCGGGCACGGCCCAGATTGAGTGCGTCCGACAAATCGAGCAATTGCGGCGCGTAGAAATTCCAGTCGTCCAGCGCGCGTTGCAGCGTCGGCGCGATCGCGTCCGCAATGGCGGCCGTGCGCAAATCACGTGATACGACGACCAGTTGGCCGTCGCGCGTCCCGTCCTTCAGCGTGGCAAGTTTCATAGAGCGTTTCGACGTTTAGTGACGATGGAGGAAATCTATTTTACGATGGTGAATCGTGTCCACCCCGTTTTTACCGCCCGGTTTGTGCCGGAATCGATTTCTTCATGTCATCTCCCAGCCGTCCAGCATCGTCCTTAAGGTTGAAATCACGGTTGGAACCACCGGCTTTCGAACCCGCCGACGCGGAAGATTCCTCCGATACCGCCGGGGAAAAGTCGCGTTCCGGCATTCAGTCGATCGAGGTGGGTTTCCGTCTGCTCGACGTGCTAACCAACGAGCCGCGCGCCATGATGCTGCGCGATCTCGCCCAGCGCGCGGGGATGAGTCCGGCGAAAGCACACCGGTATCTGGTGAGTTTTTTGCGGCTCGGCGCGGTATCGCAAGATCCGGTTTCCGGGCGCTACGAGCTTGGCGGCTTCGCGTTGCAGATGGGTCTTGCCCGCCTTGCACGCGTGGATGGCGTGAAGCTCGCGCGTATCGCACTGACGGATTTGCGCGACCGGCTGGACCAGACGGTGGGGATCGCGGTATGGGGCAATCATGGCCCGACAGTCGTGCACTGGATGGAATCGAGCCATCCAGCGAAGGCATCGTTGAAGCTTGGCGATGTCATGCCGCTGTTGTCATCGGCGACGGGTTTGCTGTTTGCCGTGTGCCTGCCGCGCAGCAAGACGCAGGCGATGCTCGATCGCGAACTCGAGGCCACGCGCCAGACCATGGCAGATGTGGAACCCTTGCTCGCCGAGATCCGCGCGCACGGTGCATCGCGCGTCGAGGGCATGTTGCTGCCGGGGATCCATGCTTTCTGCATGCCCGTGTTCGACTCAACCGGCGATCTCGCGCTCGGACTGATTGCGCTAGGTCATGAAGGATCGTTCGATACCCGCTGGGGCAGCGACATCGATACCGCCTTACGCGAATGCGCCGGCCAGCTTTCTTACGAACTCGGGTACAAGCCGGGAGAACGGTAAGATTTCAATGCGCCTGATTTGCAGCGTGTGCGGAACGCCGCGGCGCACGCATGAGTCACATTGGCGTTGGCGCCAATGGCTCACATCCATTCACGCTCCTTTTCTGCCCGAACGCTTCCGACCTTATTGATGCCGTTCTCTTTGCTTCGCCGCCGTCGCACTGTATCCGGCGCCTCGTCCGATGAGTCATCCGCCGCTCCATCCTTCCGATGGACCTTGTGGCTTGCCGTGCTGCTTGCAGTTCTGGCCCTGCATTGGGCTGCGGGACGCTGGGTGGACAGGAGCCGGAATGTATCGAATCCCGCGCCCGCCGAGCATGTCCCGGTGCAAGTGGAGTTGCTGACGCCCAAGCCCGTTGCGCAGGCACCGGCGCTTCCTGCGCAGCCGCCGAAGCCGGCACCGAAGCCAGCACCGCAACCGGCCCAGCCGACGCACGCCATCACGACAGCACAACAAACTGCTGAAGCCGCACAAGCAGCGCAAGCCGCTCAGGCCCAACAATCAGCTCAAGCCGCACAAGCGGCCCAGGCCGCCGCAAAAGCCGCCAGCAATACAGCAGCCGCGCAAGCGGCATCGGCCGCGGCTGCAAAACCAGCCGCTTCCGGCGATAAATTCGACGTCCCGCCCACCGGCGACCTCCGCTACGACACGTTGATCAACGGCGTCATGAACCAGACCGGCACGATCCACTGGATCAATTTGGCGCAACACTACGAGATGGTCGTATCGATTCCATTGCCGTTCGTCGGACCGTTCGTGTATTCGAGCAAGGGTCATATCGACGGCTTCGGCATCGCACCCGAGCAATACTCGGAACAACGCGGCCGCCGGGCCGCCGACATCACCGTCTTCGATCGCAGCACGAAACAACTCGTCTACACGCGCACGCCGAACAGCCAGCCGCTTGTCGACGGCGCGCAGGATCGTTTCAGCGTCGTGATGCAACTTGCGAGCCTGGTACGCGGCTCACCCGATACCTACAAACCCGGCGTCGTGCGCCAGTTCAGCGTCGCGGACAACGACAGCAACGAGCTCTGGCCGATAGAAACCGTCGGCGACGAAAACGTGCAAGCCCGCGACGGCAACGTACAGGCGCGTCATTTCACGCGTCTCGCAAGACGCGACAACGACCGTCGCCGTCTCGACATCTGGCTTGCGCCATCGATTGGATGGCTGCCGGTTCGTATCGTGCAAACCGAGCCCAACGGCTTGCAGATCGAACTGCTTTGGCGCGGCAAGCTTCAGCCGCCTTCGTCCACGCCGGGTGCGGGCACGGCGGATGCGACTCCTGATGCAACACCCGGCGCGCCCGAGCCCGACAAGCCCTGACCCGCAGCATGTTTCATGCAGTCACAACGCATGCAAACGGGTTAAAGATTGCAACGGAAACATCCGTTAAGAAGGTATGCAGACGACTCCAGGCGCGCGGTTGTGCAACCAAGGTTCGATCCCGAACTGAACCCGCATTCCAACGGAGCCAGTATGCATGTGACGATTAACGGTATCGACACGCGTTATGTTGTGAGCAACGAAGGTGGTGGTCCATGGCTGACCCTGGCCCATCATCTTTCAGGCGATTTATCGGTATGGGACCAGATCGCGGGTTACTTCCGCGATGACTACACGGTACTGCGTTACGATCTTCCCGGACATGGTGAAAGCGCCGCGCCCACGGAACCATTGAGCATCGAAGCACTTTCCGGTCATCTTGCCGAGCTGTTGAGCAAGCTGGGCGTGACATCGACGCATCTGGTCGGGTTGTCGGCAGGCGGGATGATTGCTCAGCAGTTCGCAGTCGACCATGCGGACAAGGTGAACACGCTGACCGTTGCAGGCGCTCCGGTTTTCACAACGAGCGAGATGAAGCCGGATTTCGACAAGCGTGCAGCCAACGTGCGGCAAAACGGCACGTCGAGTATCGTGGAAGCTACGGTACAAAGCGTACTGACGGAACGGTTCAGAAAAGCGCATCCTGAAGTGGTCGAACATGTTGGCGAAATGGTTGCACGGACGTCCGTTGAAGGTTTCGCCAAAGTGGCCGAAGCCATCAGGGATTTCGATCTGCGAGGGCGAGTGGCGTCGATTAGTGCGCCCACGCTCGTTGTTGCAGGTGAACACGATGTTGATTTACCGCCGGCGCAGTCCAAAGTGGTGGCGGATTCAATACCTGGTGCAAAATTTGAAATACTTGACGCGGCACATCTGTCCCCGGTAGAAGAAACACAGCGTTTCGTGGCTCTTCTGGAAACATTTTTGCGGGAGAATGTCTAACAAAGGTCCTCGATGGGCTTTCGGAATCAACGTCGAGGCCACCCCTTGAATTCCAACCCAAACGCTCAATGTAAGACGCAGAAACGCCTTACGGGCAAACAGGAATAAGGAGTGTCGCCATGCAGATGATTTACAACAGCCCCAACTATTGCGTAGTCGAGTTCCCGCCGCAGGACAATCATCTCGCCATGAAGGCGGGGGGTTACGAGATCGTGGACAAGACCATGCAGCGCGAAATCTTTATCGACGGAGCGCTTGCCGCACGATTCCGCGAGCATGTTCAGAAGTTGATGCAGGAAGAGCAATCGCTTGAAGACGTCGATGAATTTCTCGGCCAATTCGACATATTGATGAACCAGCCGGTGATCCTTCACTAACGTAGCGCCCCGACTGCGCAGCAAGAACACCCGCGACACCCCTGAAAACCCCGCCATGCAAATGGCGGGGTTTTTTGTTCGCTGCGCGTTTGCAGAAAAGGCCGTTAAAAAGCGTTTGTGCCCTACTACAGATACAATGTTGGGCTATTTAAGCCTGTTTGGAGCCATGTCCGTCATGAATCCGTCCCCCGCCCCGAAATCCGCCGCCGAACGCCGCACCTACACGCGCGGCGCCGTTTTGCCTGCGCTCTTGCAGCAGCGCATTCTTATCCTCGACGGCGCGATGGGCACCATGATCCAGCGCTACAAGCTCGACGAAGCGGCGTATCGCGGAGAACGGTTCGCGGACTATGACCGTGACATCAAGGGCAACAATGAATTGTTGTCGATCACGCAGCCGCATGTGATTCGCGAGATTCATGACCAGTATCTGGCTGCGGGCGCGGACATCGTCGAGACGAACACGTTTGGCGCAACGACCGTGGCCCAGGCCGACTATGGCATGGAGTCGCTTGCCGACGAGATGAACGCGCAATCGGCGAAGCTGGCGCGCGAAGCATGCGACGCATTTTCGACCCCGGACAAGCCGCGCTTTGTCGCCGGCGCGATCGGACCGACGCCCAAGACCGCGAGCATTTCGCCGGACGTGAATGACCCGGCCGCGCGCAACGTCACCTTCGACGAACTGCGCGAGGCCTATTACGCGCAGGCCAAGGCGCTGATGGACGCGGGCTGCGACCTGTTCCTCGTTGAAACGATCTTTGACACCTTGAACGCAAAGGCGGCACTTTTTGCGCTCGACCAGTTGTTCGAAGACACGGGCGAGCTCTTGCCTATCATGATTTCCGGCACGGTCACCGACGCTTCCGGACGGATCTTGTCGGGCCAGACGGTCGAGGCGTTCTGGAATTCGCTGCGCCATGCGCGGCCGTTGACGTTTGGTTTGAACTGCGCATTGGGCGCGGCGCTGATGAGGCCGTACATCGCGGAACTGGCGAAGCTTTGCGATACGTACGTGTCCTGCTATCCGAACGCGGGCTTGCCCAACCCGATGAGCGATACCGGTTTCGATGAAACCCCGGACGTGACGTCGAACCTGCTGAAGGAGTTTGCTCAGGCGGGACTGGTGAACCTGGCTGGCGGATGCTGCGGAACGACGCCGGAACATATCGCGGAAATCGCGAAGGCGCTCGCCGATGTCAAGCCGAGGAAGTGGCCGTCGCATTATCGTGAAGCCGCCTGAAAAGACAACGCAATCAGCGAAGCAATAAAGCAACGTTCAGGGACACCATGACCGATCACACCATGCGCCTTTCCGGCCTCGAGCCGTTCAACGTCACCGACGGTTCGCTCTTCATCAACGTGGGTGAGCGGACCAACGTGACGGGATCGAAGGCGTTCTCACGCATGATCCTCAACAACCAGTTCGACGAGGCGCTCGCCGTCGCGCGGCAACAGGTCGAGAACGGCGCGCAGATCATCGACATCAACATGGACGAAGCCATGCTTGATTCGAAGGCGGCCATGGTGCGCTTCCTGAACCTGATCGCGTCCGAGCCGGACATCTCGCGCGTGCCGATCATGATCGACTCGTCGAAATGGGAGGTGATCGAAGCAGGATTGAAGTGCGTGCAGGGCAAGGCGATCGTGAACTCGATCTCGCTCAAGGAAGGCGAAGAAGCCTTCCGCCATCACGCCACACTGATCCGCCGATACGGCGCCGCAGCCGTCGTCATGGCCTTCGACGAAGACGGCCAGGCCGATACCTACGAACGCAAGACGCAGATCTGCAAGCGCTCGTACGATTTCCTCGTGAACGAAGTCGGGTTTCCGCCTGAAGACATCATCTTCGACCCGAACATCTTTGCAATCGCAACGGGTATTGAAGAGCACAACAACTACGCCGTCGACTTCATCAACGCCACGCGCTGGATCAAGGAAAACCTGCCGTTCGCCAAGATCAGCGGCGGTGTATCGAACGTGTCGTTCTCGTTTCGCGGCAACGATCCGGTGCGCGAAGCCATTCATACCGTGTTCCTGTATCACGCAATCCAGGCCGGCATGGACATGGGCATCGTGAATGCGGGGCAGCTCGGCGTGTATGCGGATCTCGACCCCGAACTGCGCGAACGCGTGGAAGACGTAGTGCTGAATCGTCGTGAAGACGGAACGGATCGCCTGCTCGAAATCGCCGACAAATTCAAAACCGGCGCCGCGAAGAAAGAAGAGAACCTGGAATGGCGCAATCAGCCCGTCGATAAACGCCTCGCTCACGCGCTCGTTCATGGCATCACGAACTTCATCGTGGAAGATACGGAGGAAGTTCGTCAGCGCATCGAAGCTGCGGGCGGACGTCCGATCAACGTGATCGAAGGGCCGTTGATGGACGGCATGAATGTCGTCGGAGACCTCTTCGGCGCGGGCAAGATGTTCCTGCCGCAAGTGGTCAAGTCGGCGCGCGTGATGAAGCAGGCCGTGGCGCATTTGATTCCGTACATCGAGGAAGAAAAGAAGCGCATGGCCGATGCCGGCGAGGACGTGCGGCCGAAGGGCAAGATCGTGATCGCAACCGTCAAGGGCGACGTGCACGATATCGGCAAGAACATCGTCTCCGTCGTGCTCCAGTGCAACAACTTCGAAGTGGTCAACATGGGCGTGATGGTGCCCTGCGCGACCATCCTGGCGAAAGCCAAGGAGGAAGGCGCGGACATCATCGGCTTGTCGGGATTGATTACGCCGAGTCTCGAAGAGATGGCTTACGTTGCGTCCGAAATGCAGCGCGACGATTATTTCCGCGGCAAGCAGACGCCGCTGCTGATCGGCGGCGCGACGACTTCGCGCGTGCACACGGCCGTGAAGATCGCGCCGCATTACGATGGCCCCGTGGTTTATGTTCCGGATGCGTCGCGTTCGGTATCGGTGGCGTCAAGCCTGCTTTCCGATGAGGGCGCGACCAAGTATCTCGTCGACCTGAAGACGGACTACGAGCGCATCCGCACGCAGCATGCGAACCGCAAGGCCACGCCTATGGTGACCTACGCCGAAGCACGCGCGAACAAGACGAAGATCGACTGGGCGAGTTACGAGCCGAAGAAACCCACGTTCATCGGGCGGCGCGTCTTCAAGAACTACGATCTGGCGGAGCTGGCGAACTACATCGACTGGGCGCCGTTCTTCCAGACCTGGGATCTGGCCGGACCGTATCCAGCGATCCTGAACGATGAGATCGTGGGCGAATCTGCCCGGCGCGTTTTCTCCGATGGCAAGTCCATGCTCTCGCGCATCATCCAGGGCCGCTGGCTGCAGGCGAACGGCGTGGTCATGCTGCTGCCGGCGAACACGGTGAACGACGACGACATCGAAATCTATACCGACGATACCCGCACGCAAGTCGCCATGACGTGGCGCAATCTGCGTCAGCAAACCGTGCGTCCGATCGTGGACGGCGTGCAGCGCGCGAACCGGTCGCTAGCGGATTTCATCGCGCCGAAGGAATCAGGCGTGAAGGACTACATCGGCATGTTCGCGGTGACGGCGGGCCTGGGCGTCGAGAAAAAGGAAAAGCAGTTCGAGGCCGATAACGACGACTACAGCGCCATCATGCTCAAGGCGCTGGCCGACCGCTTCGCTGAAGCCTTCGCCGAGGCGCTGCACGCGCGGGTGCGTCGTGAATTGTGGGGCTACGCGGCCGGCGAAACGCTCGACAACGCCGCCATGATCGATGAAAAATATCGCGGGATCCGGCCGGCGCCGGGCTATCCGGCGTGCCCGGACCATCTGGTCAAGCAGGACATGTTCGACGTCCTGCAGGCAAACGAGATCGGCATGACGGTGACCGAGTCGCTTGCCATGCTGCCGGCGGCGAGCGTGTCGGGTTTTTACATCGCACATCCGGAAAGTACGTACTTTTCGGTCGGGAAGATCGCGGACGACCAGGTGGAAAGCTTCGCGCAGCGCATGGCGTTATCGAAAAACGACGCCGAGCGCGCCCTCGCTCCGTTGCTCTAGCCTTATACCGGGAATTACAAACGCGCAATTTTGGCGAAGACAGTTACGGTTATTTTGGATTTCCTTACACTGGAACCGTGCGCAGGACCGTCATGGCGGCGGTCACGCACTCTTAAACGTCTCGGAGAAAGTCGAAAATGATCAAGCTGACGCCTGTCCTCGCTGTTGCGGTCGCGGTGCTGTGTACATCGTTGAGTCCGGCCGCTTTTGCGCAGGCCCCAAAGCCTGGTATGGGCGCGAGTTCCAGCACTGCGTCGAGCTACTCGCCGCCTGTCACCGAGCACAAGAAAAAGCCCCGCAAGCCGAAGATGAAGAAGGGCATGGCTATGCCGGCGTCACAGTAAGCAGTCAGCAACAGGTATTGATATGAACAAAAAACCCCGCAATTGCGGGGTTTTTTATGTGCTGCCTTAATACTCATGCCGCTCGAACGCTGGCCGAAGTCAAACGCCCCAAAGGATGTCGCCGTTCGCCTGATGCGCGAGACGCATCATGTCGAGGAACGGATACGCCCGTTGCGACAGGCCCACGGGGATTTCATGCGGCTCGTGGCCGGCTTCGCCTTCGTGGAAATGGCCGTCGTGTTCGGCGCGCTCCTGTTTGTCGGTGGCGACCGCCGCTTCAAGTTTCTGGATGCAGGCTGGCAATTCCTCGTGCGTGATGACGCCGCGCTCTCCCAGCCGTTTTCCTACGATGCCCAGTAAATAGTCAGCGAGGTTATCGAGCATCTGCACGTCGGGTGCAGCGCTGGTTTTGAATGTGATCAGCATGGCAAGGTCCCTTCCTTTTGTTGTTGGCCTGTTGTTCGGCTAAATGTCTGGCAATGTATTGGGCGATTCAGAGAGTGCGCGGCGACGTCCGGCCAATCAGTCCACAGCGCCAGCGCATTGTTCCAACTCCTGAATCTTTTCCCCGGCTTGACCCTGATTCGACATATTAGCACCTGCTAAAATCCCGAATTAGCTGAGCAAATGTTGCGCCGGATAGCAAACCGCTGGTCTGTCGCTACCGCCGGGAACGGCTGCAGCCATGCCTCCAGACGCGAACATGCGCATGCGCGCGAGGCAGTCCCGACCGACTGCCCGACCTCTGTTTGTCGCGCTTTTTACCCGCGCGCGGATTGAAAATTACCCGCGCGCGGAAACGAACAAACACATCACCGGATCAAGAATCAGCATGCTGCCCGCACAAAAACTTATCCTCGAAACGCTGCTGACCGATGCAGTCAAGCAGGTCGTACAGGCGTCGCAAGGCGCATCGGAAGCGAATTTCGTTACGCCGGCAATCGTGCTCGAACGCCCGAAGGTCGCGGCGCACGGCGACGTGGCGTCGAACGTCGCCATGCAGCTCGCCAAGCCGCTGCGCGCGAATCCGCGGCAACTGGCGCAACAGATCGTCGACGCCGTGCTGGGATTGCCCGCGGCGCAAGGTCTTGTCGATGCAGCGGAAGTCGCCGGCCCCGGGTTCATCAACTTGCGGCTGGCGGCAGCGGCGAAACAATCCGTCGTGCCGGCGGCGCTCGCCGAAGGCGTCGGCTACGGCCGCAGCACGCGCGATGAAGGCAAGCAGGTGCTGATCGAATTCGTCTCCGCGAATCCGACCGGGCCGCTGCATGTGGGGCACGGCCGTCAGGCGACGCTCGGGGACGCCCTTGCCAACCTGCTCGCAACGCAGGGCAACGCGGTGCATCGTGAGTTCTATTACAACGACGCCGGCGTGCAGATCGGCAACCTCGCGGCCTCCACGCAACTGCGTGCGCGCGGTTTCAAACCCGGCGACAAGGAGTGGCCCGAGAACGCGTACAACGGTGAGTACATCGCTGATATCGCGCGTGATTACCTGGCCGGCGCAACGGTTGCGGCCAAGGACGGCGCGCCCGTGACGGCAAAGGGCGACGTGGACGACCTCGATGCCATTCGCGTCTTCGCCGTCGCCTATCTGCGCCATGAACAGGACCTGGACTTGACCGCGTTCGGCGTGGCGTTCGACCAGTTCTACCTGGAGTCATCGCTGTATAACGAAGGCCGCGTGCAGGCAACCGTCGATGCGTTGATCGCGGCCGGCAAGACCTACGAGCAGGATGGCGCGCTGTGGCTGCGCACGACCGACGACGGCGACGACAAGGACCGCGTCATGCGCAAGTCCGACGGCACGTACACGTACTTCGTGCCGGACGTCGCGTACCACGTGGCGAAGTGGGAACGCGGATTCACCAAGGTCATCAACGTGCAGGGCTCGGACCATCACGGCACCATCGCGCGGGTTCGTGCGGGGCTGCAAGGGCTTGGAATCGGCATCCCGAAGGGCTACCCCGACTACGTGCTGCACAAGATGGTCACGGTCATGCGCAACGGCGTGGAAGTGAAGATCTCGAAGCGCGCGGGCAGTTATGTGACAGTGCGCGATCTGATCGAATGGTCGGGCGGGATGACGCCGGGCGAAGAGGTCGCGCCGGATCAGATCGACGAAGACACCATTCGCCGCGGCCGCGACGCCGTGCGTTTCTTCCTGATCTCGCGCAAGGCCGACACGGAATTCGTCTTCGATATCGATCTCGCGCTCAAGCAAAGCGACGAGAATCCGGTGTACTACGTGCAATACGCGCACGCGCGGATCTGCACGATCCTCGGCGACTGGAAGACGCGCTACGCGGGCGATCTCTCCGCTTTGCCAGCCGTGGATCTCACGCCGCTCGCGAGCGAACGCGCCATGGCGCTGCTCAACAAGCTCGCGGAATATCCCGACATGCTCTCGCACGCCGCCGACGAACTCGCGCCGCACGCCGTCGCCTTTTACCTGCGTGACCTCGCGGGCGAATTCCACTCGTTCTACAATGCGGAGCGCGTGCTGGTGGACGAAGACGGCGTGCGTAATGCGCGTATCGCATTGCTGGCCGCCACGCGGCAAGTGCTCGAAAACGGTCTCGCGCTGATCGGCGTATCGGCTCCCGTCAAGATGTAGTTGCAGTGCAGGGCCGGGTTCACCCCGGCGCCTGTGCGACCGTTCGAGCATTGGCGCGCCTGAAGCCGCCGTTATAATCGACGCCCATTCAGAAGACTTTTTGCAGGTGATTCATACGATGGCAAAACCACGCAGCACGTCGAAGCAGTCGAAGCAGACCGGGGGCACCTTTCTCGGTATCGTGCTGGGCTTGATTGTCGGCCTCGCAATCGCAGTGATCGTGGCGTTGTACATCACGCGCGCACCCACCCCGTTCGTGGCGAAAGTGGCGCCCGCCCAGAATGACGCCAGTACGGCGCCCGCAAACGGCCAGCCCTACGATCCAAATCGTCCGCTGCAGGGCAAGTCGCCGGGTCAGGCCGTGCCGCAAGCCGCACAGCCCGCGCCGACGAACACCGCGCCGGGTCAGACGAACAACCAGACGCAGTCGTCGGGTGTTCTGGACGAGCCGCAGATCGTGGAAGTTCCGCCCGGCGACAATGGCACGGCCGGAGTGCCGAAGGCCGCCACGCCGAAGCCTGCTTCGCCGGCCGCGGCGCCCAGCGGCTCGTCCACGGCCGCGTTGGTCAAGAAGCCCGCATCGGATGCGCAGCCTTCGTCGACGGCCAAGGTCACGCCGCCAGCGCCAGGTGACGTGAACACCGGCTACTTCCTGCAAGTGGGCGCGTACAAGACGCAAGCCGATGCCGAACAGCAGCGCGCGCGTCTTGGCTTCCAGGGATTCGAGTCAAAGGTCACCCAGCGCGATGCCGGCAACGTCACGTATTACCGTGTCCGGATCGGACCGTTCACGAAGTTCGAGGACATGAACAACGTGCGTCAACGGCTCTCCGATGCAGGCGTCGATACCGCCGTCATCCGCTTTTCCAAGCAGTGAGTTCCATGGACTGCACGCGCCTTGAGCACATCAAGGCGCGTGCAGTCCGTGCGGGGACAGCCGGCTTGGCGGGCTCTTCGACTAGCCCCTTAAGCCTCCCTTAAGCGTCGTGTGTTCCCCTTTTGCCTCTCACGCTCATTCTCGGTCACCATGAAAAAACTCTTCAGCGCCCTCGCTCTTTCCCTCGGCCTCGCTGCCGGCTCCCTGAGTTTCATGAGCGCCGCTCATGCATCGCCGTCTGCGCCTGTCGCGGGCACCGACTACACCGTGCTGCAAGCAGCGCAGCCGGTTGAAGCGCAGGGCAAGATCGAGGTGATCGAATTCATGTGGTACGGCTGCCCGCATTGCAACGAATTCGACCCGTATCTGGAAGCGTGGATCAAGAAGCAAGGTCCTGACGTGGTGTTCAAGCGCGTGCCGGTTGCCTTCCGCGACGACTTCGTCCCGCACTCGAAGATGTTCCATGCGCTCGATGCACTCGGCCTCGCCGACAAGCTCACGCCCGCCGTGTTCAACGAGATCCACGTGAAGAAGGACTATCTGCTGACGCCGGAAGCACAGGCCACGTTCCTCGCTACCCAAGGCGTGGACAAGAAGAAGTACATGGATGCGTACAACTCGTTCTCCACGCAAAGCAATCTGCAACGCGATAAAAAGCTGCTCGATGCCTACAAGATCGACGGCGTGCCGACCATCGCGATCCAAGGCAAGTACGAAACGGGTCCGGCGACCACGAACAGCCTGCCGGGCACGATCCAGGTGATGGATTTCATCGTGAATCAGGTTCGCGCGAAGAAGATGTAAAGACGTGAACGCCGCTACGAACGACACGCCGGCCCGGCTGAGGGTTTTCATCACCGGCGCGTCGAGCGGCATTGGGCTCGCACTCGCTGAAGAATATTTGAAGCGCGGTGCGGTCCTCGGTCTCGTTGCCCGTCGTGGCGACACCCTCGCGGCTTTTGCCGCGCGCTTTCCCTCTGCATCGATTTCCCTTTATCCCGCCGATGTCCGCGACGCCGCCGCACTTGGCCGCGCGGCCGAGCACTTCTGCGCGTTGCATGGCGGCGCCGATATCGTCATTGCAAACGCAGGGATCAGCCGCGGCGCGCTGACCGGTCATGGCGACCTGGAGGCGTTTCGCGAAGTGATGGATACCAACTACTTTGGCACGATCGCGACGTTCGAACCGTTCGTCGCGCGGATGGTTGCCGAGCGGCGCGGCACGCTTGTCGGTATCGCAAGTGTGGCGGGCGTGCGCGGACTGCCGGGATCGGGGGCGTACAGTGCATCGAAGTCGGCGGCGTTGAAGTATCTCGAAGCGCTGCGGGTGGAGATGCGGCCGGCGGGGGTATCGGTGGTGACGATCGCGCCGGGTTATATCCGCACGGAGATGACCCGCCGCAATCCGTATCCGATGCCCTTTCTCATGGATGCCGATGTGTTCGCGAGGAAGACGGCGGATGCCATTGGCAAGAAGACGCGGTTTGCCACCTTTCCGTGGCAGATGCGCGTGGCTGGCGCGCTGTTGCACGTCGTGCCGCGATGGCTTTACGACCGCGTGATGGAGAAGGCGCCGAGGAAACCTCGGGCGGGGGAATAAGTATTAGCGCGGCCAAAGAAAAGCCCGTCGGACTGAGAATCCGCCGGGCTTTTGACTTAAAGGGATCGCGAGGTCAGAACGCCACGAAAGGCGCATTCCCGTTGGTGCCGAACCCGAAGTACACATAGCGTCCGAAGAAGAACGGCAGGCCGAAGTCGAACAGCGTCGGGAACGAGCCGATGGCGCCGGCCAATCCGTTCAACGCGTAGTTCGTGCCGCTGCCAGCGAGCGTCTTCGCGTTCGCGACCGTGAAGTTTACCGTGCCTGACGTCCCGTTCAGCCCGATAACCGTCGCCGATAATGCCGTCGAGTTCACCGGGCAGTAGAAGTCCGTGAAGGTCGTCGTGCACGCCGGCAAGGATGAGTCGCTGAAGAACAGCCCGTTCGAACCCGAGTCAACGATGGTCGTGACCGAGGCGCCCTTGTACGTGCCGCTCAGGTTGCCGAATGCCGTTGAACGATAGGACGTCGCGCTGCCCAGCGTATTGTTGCTCTGCGTCCCGATACCAAACACCAGTGTCCCCGTCACCGAAGCCGCCGAGCTTGTCACCGGCGGCAATTGCACGATCACGCCGTTGTTGTTCACGGCAAATTTCGTCACCGGATTCACGACCTGATTGGCCACTGCCACGGCGGTCTGCGAACAATTGGTGCCCGACGGACATGAATAGTAGTTGCTGGTCGCGGCGTTCGCGCAGGCAGCACCGCAATCCGTCGCCGATACACCCACGCCAAGAATCCCGTTCGCACCCAGTTGCCGCGACGTGCTTTCGTTGCTGCCATTGATACAGCCCGATGCCGGAACCGTCGAATCGGCCAGATCACCTACGACCTGAACCGGAATGGCGCTCGCCGTTTCGCCGCCGATCTTCACGTCGGCAGTACGCACGGTGCCCCATGTGAAGCCATCGGCGAATTGCGTGCACTGCGCAAGCTGGCCGCCGCTCGTCGACTGGTTGATCGGCAGGTTCGTGATGATTTGCGCGGCGGCATCGCTGGCAAGGCGCAGGCCGTACGAGCCGGTATCGACCTGGATGTTGTCGATGGTCTGGCACACGCTCGTGCCGGGCGCACAAACGGTCACGGTCACGTTCGGAATGTTGACGAAGTTCTGTGCGCCGGGGCCGACGGTGATCGGCACCGTGTTCGAGGCAGTCGATGCAATCGGCTGTGCGTTCGGCGTGCCGCTGCTGGAACCTCCACTGCCGCTGCTGCCACCGCTACCGGAGCTGCCGCCGCTGCTGACGGAACTGTTGCCGGAGTCGCCGCCTCCGCCGCCGCAGGCAGCGAGAAACACCGACAGGCTGAGCACGGCGAGCCATCGGAACAAACCGGACTTCAAGGAGAACAGGGACGATGAGTACATCGGACGCATAGTGAAAGTCTCCGTCCGTTATTGGATGTCGCTGGCGCTGACGCCGGCAGGCAAGGCTTGCGGGAGATAAGCCTGGCCGACGAATGCGCCCATGTGGCCACCGGAACGCACGACCAGCGCGCTGCCGGCCACGCTGACGGGTCCACGGCCGCCGCCGTTGGCGCGCTGGTTCTGGATGCCCTGGACGTATTGCGGAAAGTAAGTGCCGAGCAGCGACGGCAAATCAGGAATGCGCGGACCTTGCCACGCAATGCCGAAAACCGTGCCGTCCGCGCCTACGTATTCATTGACCACGGTGCCGACGGCAAGCGTTGTCGTGCGCACGGTAAAGGCGCTGGCGGAACTCGCCGATGCTGCCGAACCCGCAACTGCCGCTGCGTGCGATACCGAATTGCTGACCGTAGCGCCGGCCGGCGCCGTCATGGGCGCACCGCCCAGAACCGCATGAGCGGGCGTTACGGCAGCCAAGCTAACCATCAATCCTGCTGCGAGACTAACCAGCGCGCGAGCGCGCCGAAAGCCGAATGAAATGATCGAAGTGTCCACTTCGCTTCTCCGTTCCGATTATTTCAAGCCATGCAATATCTTGCCGTCTGAAACGCTGCGCGAGTGCGCGTCGTTCGTCGAGACATAAGTATGCCAGCCGAATGCGTCGAACTCGGGAAAGTGAACATATGTTGCAACGCTAAATGCGCCGGGATGGCTGAAATAGGTGTCGTTTTGACGCGCACGGTTGGTAGCTACCTTCCGCGCGCGTCAGATCAGCATGGCGTCAGAAGCCCAGGCTGGCGAGCAGGTCATCGACTTGCGTCTGGTCCTGAACGACGTCGGTGCGTCCCTCGGGATTGATTTGCGGACCGTTGAGCAGCGTTTCCGGCGTGCTGGACGTATTCGATGCCGCAAGCGCCGCCGCCTGCGCCGCAAACTGTTCACGCCGTTCCGGCGCAATGTTTTCCAGCAGCACGGTGAGCAACTGCTGCTCGATCACGTACACCACGTCGGTGATTTTCTTGATCACCTGGCCGGTCAGATCCTGGAAATCCTGCGCGAGCATGATTTCGAGCAACTGCGCGTTGGTCGCGACCGTGTGCACGGGCACTTGCTGCAGGAAACCGCGGGTATCGGCGAGCAGCGTCTTGACGTCGGACTTGTCCTGCGCCGCGCCGTACCATGCTTCCCAACGGGCATCGAGCGCCTGGGCGTCGCGCTGCATGGTTTCCTGAATCGGTTTCGCGAGTTCGATGGCGTTCAGCGCGCGATCGGCGGCCTGTTCTGTCATCGTCGCGACGTATTTCAAGCGGTCGCGGGCATCCGGCACCATTTCGGCGGCGGCTTCAACCTGTTTGTCGAGGCCGAGCTCGCGCATGGAATCGCGCAGCGTGCGCGTCAATTGGCCAATGCGCGCCAAAATGCGATCGCTCGATGCATCCCCGTCCTGCTCGATCGCCGTCAGCGCTTCCTGCGTCGTCATTTCATTCACGATCTCAGCTCCCGGCCTTGGCCATCTTTTCGAGAATCTTCGTGAGCTTCTCGTCGAGGGTCGCGGCCGTGAACGGCTTGACCACGTAACCGCTCGCGCCAGCCTGCGCCGCGGCAATGATGTTTTCCTTCTTCGATTCCGCCGTCACCATCAGCACGGGCAAGTGCGAGAGGGCGGCATCGGCGCGAATCTGCTTGAGCATTTCCAGACCGTCGAGGTTCGGCATGTTCCAGTCGGAAATGACGAACTCGAAACCGCCGCCACGCAGACGCGCAAGGCCGGCTGCGCCGTCCTCGGCTTCATCGACGTTCGAGAAACCTAGTTCCTTCAGCAGGTTTCTGACGATACGGCGCATCGTCGGGAAGTCATCGACGACCAAAATCTTCATGTTCTTGTCCATCTTCACTGCTCCTTGTATTCCCGTTGTTTCTTCAGGCGGCGCGCACGCCGCGTGGGTATTCGAATTCGTGTGCTCGCGAGGAAGGTCAGACGCGTTGTGCGCGCTCGCCCATGGAATTGAGGCGCGCCATCACGCGCCGGGTCATTTCCGACAACGGCGCGATCTCGCTCACGCCGCCGGTTGCAATGGCTTCGCGCGGCATGCCGAACACCACGCAGCTCGCTTCGTCCTGCGCAAATGTGTACGCGCCGGCTTGTTGCATTTCCAGCATGCCTTGCGCGCCGTCGCGGCCCATGCCGGTCAGGATCACGCCGAGCGCGTTCTTGCCCGCGTGCTGCGCGGCGGAACGGAACAGCACATCCACCGATGGCCGATGCCGGTTGACCGGCGGCGCGTCGGAGAGATGCGCGACATAGTTCGCACCGCTTCTCGCCAGCACGAGGTGAGCGTCGCCAGGCGCGATATACGCGTGGCCCGGCAGTACACGTTCGCCGTGCTCGGCTTCCTTCACCGCGATCCGGCACAGGCCGTTCAAACGTTGCGCGAACGACTTGGTGAAGCCCGGCGGCATGTGCTGCGCGATCATCACGCCGGGTGCATCGGGCGGAAGCGGAACCAGGAGTTCGCGGATAGCTTCAGTGCCGCCCGTCGATGCCCCGACAATGATCAGCTTTTCCGTGCTCACCAGCGGGTTGTTCAGGTTCGGCGTGGGTTTCGACGCCGTGACCGAACCGCTTGAACCCGCCGCCGCATGCACGACATGAGGCGTTTGCCTGACACGAGCGCGCGCGGCGGCGCGGATCTTGTCGGCGAGCTTCTCCGAGTATTCGAGCATGCCGTCGCGGATGCCCACGCGCGGTTTCGTCACGAAATCCACCGCGCCGAGTTCAAGCGCGCGCAGCGTGATTTCCGAGCCGCGTTCCGTGAGCGATGACACCATCACCACCGGCATCGGCCGCAACCGCATCAGCTTTTCCAGGAAGTCGAGGCCGTCCATGCGCGGCATTTCCACGTCGAGCGTGAGCACGTCGGGGTTGTGCTGCTTGATCAGATCGCGTGCGACCAGCGGATCGGGCG
This sequence comes from Burkholderia sp. PAMC 26561, assembly GCF_001557535.2. Taxonomy (NCBI): domain Bacteria; kingdom Pseudomonadati; phylum Pseudomonadota; class Betaproteobacteria; order Burkholderiales; family Burkholderiaceae; genus Burkholderia; species Burkholderia sp. PAMC 26561. The sequence goes on along the minus strand of NZ_CP014306.1, from coordinate 1,449,563 downwards.
CGGTCGCGCACACGTGCATGTCGGGCTGCGAATTGATGATCTCGGTCATCAGGCTGCGCACGAGCGCCGAATCATCGACGCACAAAACGCTGATCTTCGGTTCCGTGCTCCGGGCCGTTGTCATGCTTCCTCCACCGTCTTCATGCGGACGGTTCGCTGCAGGCCGGCTGCGGCACCGAATAGTTCGATGCGGGGTTTATCGGTTGTCCTGGCTTTCGGCTGGCTGAAAAGTTCGACGCGCGCACGCGCCTTGGCCAGCCGTTCGCTGCGCGCTTCGGGCGTTTGCCGCACCAGCGCCTGTTCGCGTTCGACCACGCTCGGGTCTTGCTGCGTGATCAGTTTCTTGACCATCGCCTGGCCGGTTCGCGGCATGAACGCGACCTTGCGCGGATACATGCCCTGCAAGTCCTCAGCCACGATGCGAATCTTTTCCAGCGCGAGATAGCGGCGAACGAACTCGGAATTTCTATCGCCGATATTGATTGTCGTCATACCCGCCAGCACCGCGCCGCCGCCGAATACCTTGGCTTCGAAGCGCTCGCGCCGGCCGCCGCGCTTGATCATCTCGTTGATCAGCACTTCCATGGCGTACGCGCCGTATCGCATGGAATCCGAACTGGACTGCGATGCGTCCGCGCCGTCGTCGGGCAGCATGAAATGGTTCATGCCGCCAATGCCCGCCGTCCGGTCAGTAATGCACGCCGCCACGCACGAACCGAGCACCGTGACGAGCACCATGTTCTCGCCCGTCATGTAGAACTCGTTCGGCAACAGCTTCACGCCCGGGAGCTTGAAGTGGTTGTCGAAATACAGGTTCGTCGCGATCGGCAATGCGCTCATGCCGGCTCTCCGGCGAGCGCCTTCTTCTTGGCGGTTCCAGCAACGGAATCACGCGATAACGCGTACACCGTCTGGCCGCGCAGCTTGAACGCCTGCGTCACATACGTGAAGTTTTCCGAATGCCCGGCGAACAGCAGACCGCCGCTTTTCATCAGCGGCTCGAAGCGCGCGAGAACTTGCGCTTGCGTGGGTTTATCGAAATAGATCATCACGTTGCGGCAGAAGATCGCGTCGAACTGGCCCGGCAGCGCATATTTCGAATCCGTCAGGTTCAGTTGCTCGAACTTCACCATCGCCCGCACTTCCGGGCGGATCTTGACCATGCCGGCGTGCGCGCCCGTGCCTTTCAGGAAGAAGCGCTTGAGCCGGTCATTGCCGAGCGTCTTCACCGAATCGAGCGAATAGACGCCCGCGTCGGCCTTCTGCAACACCTGGCTGTCAATATCTGTCGCGATCACCGTGCATTGGCGCGCGGCCGAGTCGCCAAGCGTTTCCATCAGCGTCATGGCGATGGAATACGGCTCCTCGCCCGTCGATGCCGCCGAGCACCACACAGAAAACGGCTGCGGCCGGCTCTTCGCAAACGTGGCGAGAATCGGAAAGTGATGCGATTCGCGGAAGAACGCGGTCAGGTTCGTGGTCAGCGCGTTGGTGAACGCTTCCCACTCGGCGCTGTCCGGCTGCGCTTCGAGGCGGTCGAGGTAAAGACGAAACGTATCGATGTTGCACGCGCGCAGACGTCGCGCGAGACGGCTGTAGGCCATGTCGCGTTTATGCTCGGACAGCGAAATCCCCGCGCGACGATGAATCAGGTCGCGAATGCGGCCGAAATCGGCACCGGTGAATTCGAAGTCGCGTTCCACTTCCGAACCGTAGCGGGTCCGGTCGCGGGGTGTATCGACGGGTGAGCGCGTTGCCATCATCTAGCCTTTGTTCTTCTGGAACGTGCGGTGAGCCTGCATGATCTTCTGCCACTGCCTTAGAAGGTTTCCCAGTCGCCGGCTGCGACTGCAGCGAGCTTCGGAGCTTTTGCTGCGGGTGCGGCGTCTTGAGAGGCCTGAGTCGCTGCAACCATCTTCTCGTTAATCTTATTAACGGCGCGATTGGCCGCGACGTTAGGCCGCGCAGCAACTTTTATCGGCGTAATGGGGCGTCTTGCGTGTGCTGACGCTGCAACCGACGGCTCGACGCGGCCTTGCTGAGCCGTGTCGCCGCTGACTTGCCAGTGGCCGACCACGTCCTTCAGCTTGCGCGTCTGTTCTTCGAGGGATGCCGCAGCAGCGGCCGCTTCTTCAACCAGCGCGGCATTCTGCTGCGTCACTTCGTCCATCTGCCCAACCGCGCGGCTCACCTGTTCGATGCCCTGCGACTGTTCGTCGGACGCTGCGCTGATCTCGCCCATGATGTCCGTCACGCGACGCACCGCCTGGACGATCTCGTCCATGGTCGTGCCGGCACGCGCCACGAGTTGCGAGCCGCTTTCCACCTTTGCCGTCGAGTCGCCGATCAGCGACTTGATCTCTTTGGCCGCCGCCGCGCTGCGTTGCGCGAGGCTGCGGACTTCACCGGCCACGACGGCGAATCCACGCCCTTCCTCACCGGCGCGCGCCGCTTCGACCGCCGCGTTCAGCGCAAGGATGTTCGTCTGGAAAGCGATCCCTTCGATCACGCCGATGATGTCCACCACCTTGCTCGAACTCGATGAAATCGCGTTCATGGTGTCCACGACCTGCTCGACGACTTCACCGCCGCGCGATGCAATGTCAGACGCGTTCACGGCCAGTTGCGAGGCCTGCCGCGCGTTCTCGGCGTTCTGCTTGACCGTGCTGGTCAACTGTTCCATGCTCGACGCCGTTTCCTGCAACGACGCCGCCTGTTCCTCGGTACGTTGTGACAGGTCCGTATTGCCGCTTGCAATCTCACGCGCACCCACATCGATGGATTCCGCGCCGTGATGCACCGCCCCGACCATCGCGGTCAAATTCACGCGCATCCGTTCTATACCCGCAAACAGGCGGCCGATCTCGTTGGTTTTATCGGTGTGAGCGGAGCGCGTCAGGTCGCCGCGTGCGATGCGCTCGAAATGATCCACCGCGTCGTTGATCGGCTGCACGATCATGCCGCCCATTGCGAAACGGGTTGCAATCAACGTCAGCACCGCCAGCACCATCACGCCCGTGATCACCTGGATCAGCAACGTAATATGCGCCTGCGTATCCGCGCGCAAGGCATCGGCGTGTTTTTGCGTAAAGTCCACGACCGCGGACGACGCCGTGTCGAGCGAGACGAACATCGGGCTGATCTTCGTGTCGGCGATGGCGTGATACGCGGCCAGGTCGTTCGCGCGGATAGCGACAAACTCCGGATCCACGCCTTCGCGCATCAGCGTGTCGCGCTTGGCGACGACTTCATCGAGCATTGCTTGCGGCAAGGTCGGCTTCGGCGTGGCAAGGAACAGCTTCCAGTTCTCGTTGGATTTATCGAGCAAAAACTGGCCGCGATCGATCGCCTTCTTCGCTTCGTCGGTCTTGCCGGCTTCATCGAGTGAACGCACCCGGTCAAGCGTCACGCGAGCGCGCAGCAAGTACGACGACGCGTCGTTGAGCGCGCGCACCGAGACCATGTCGCTATCCGCCAGCATGGACAACGAATTGCCCGCCGAGCGCAAACCGTTCAGGGACAGCGCAGCCACCACGGCGGCAAAGCCTACGAACAGCAAGCCCACGAGGGTCAGCGTGGTACGAATCGACCAGTTCTTAAGCATGTCTTTCTTCCAAACGTGGGATCAAGCCGCGACGGAGTCAATCAACTCCATCTCCTTGCTCGTCATCAATTTTTCGATGTCCATCAGGATCAGCATGCGGCCATCGACCGTGCCGAGTCCCGTCAGATACTCGGTCGTGAGCGTCGCGCCGAATTCCGGCGCCGGCATGACCTGATCAGCCTGAAGCGTGAGGACGTCGGACACGCCGTCGACCACCATGCCAACCACGCGATGCGCCACGTTCAGGATGATCACGACCGTCTGGTTGTCGTATTCGACACGGCCGAGATTGAACTTGATGCGCATATCGACGATCGGCACGATGATGCCGCGCAGGTTGATCACGCCCTTGATGAACGTCGGCGCATTCGCGATGCGCGTGACGTTGTCGTAGCCGCGAATTTCCTGCACTTTCAAAATGTCGATGCCGTACTCTTCCGCGCCCAGCGTAAAGACCAGGAATTCCTGTCCGGCCGCTTCGGCTTGCGTGGAAGCGCGTTGAACGTCGCGGCGCTGCGCCGCGGAAGTGATGGATTGAATGTCTGCTGCCATTTTTAGCTCCCGGAGTTCGGTTGTTTGGTTACTGCGTCAGTGCGTTGATGCTTAATGTGTGAGCGACGCCACCGCGCCGTGCGCCGTGCGGTTTTCACGATTCAGCGCCGCCACGTCCACGATCAGCGCGACGCTGCCGTCGCCGAGAATGGTTGCAGCCGAGATGCCGTGCACCTTGCGGTAATTCGTTTCGAGGTTCTTGACCACCACTTGCTGCTGCCCGACGAGCTCATCGATCAACATGGCAAAACGCCGTCCCTCGGACTGGATGATCGTAATGATTCCCTGCGTGGGTTCGGTGCGTGCGTCGCTGACTTCGAACACCTGGTGCAGCGCGACCAGCGGCAAATATTCGCCACGCACGCGCACCACGCGCTCGCCGCCCGCGACGGTGTAGATATCGTCGGCAACGGGTTGCAGCGACTCCATCACGAAGTTCAGCGGCAGGATGAAAATTTCGCTGCCGACCTTCACCGACATGCCGTCGAGAATCGCCAGCGTCAGCGGCAAAACAATACGCGTGGTCGTACCCTTGCCCTCGCGCGACTGGATTTCCACGTGGCCGCCCATCGCCTGGATGTTGCGTTTCACCACGTCCATGCCAACGCCGCGGCCGGAGATATCCGTGACTTGATCGGCAGTGGAAAAGCCGGGCATGAAGATGAGTTGCCAGACTTCGTCGTCGGACATCGACTCGCTGACCTGCATGCCTTGCTTCATCGCCTTGGCGAGGATCTTGTCGCGGCGCAGGCCCGCGCCGTCGTCGCTGACTTCGATCACGATGTTGCCGCCGTGATGCGCCGCCGACAGCACCAGTTGCCCCGCCGCGGCCTTGCCGGACGCGCGACGCGCTTCAACGGTTTCAATGCCGTGATCGAGCGAGTTGCGCACGAGGTGCGTCAACGGGTCGATAATGCGTTCAATCAGGCTCTTGTCGAGTTCCGTCGCCTGACCGAACGTGACGAGTTCGACTTCCTTGCCGAGCTTCGCGGCGAGATCGCGCACGAGACGCGGGAAACGGCTGAAGACGTAATCCATCGGCATCATGCGGATGGACATCACGGCTTCCTGCAAGTCGCGCGCATTGCGTTCGAGTTGCGCCATGCCGTTGAAGAGGCGGTCGTGCAGCGCGGGATCGAACGTGCTTGTGGTTTCGGCGAGCATGGCCTGCGTGATCACGAGTTCGCCGACGAGGTTGATCAACTGATCGACCTTTTCAACGCCCACGCGAATCGAACTGCCTTCTGCAGCAGCCGGCGCTGCTGCGGCGCGCGCCTTGGGAGCTTCGGCCGGAGCCGAAACCGGTGTGTTTGCGCGGGACTCGGCGGCAGCAGATGCAGCCGCCGCCGGTTCCGTCTTCTCTGCCTGGGGCGCTTTTTCTGCCACCTCTTTGATTTCTTCCACGGCTGCAACCGGCGTTTCATCCACCGATGCGCTCGACGCATTGCCGCGACCAATCGAAATCTGCGAATCATCGATCACGAAACAGCACACGGCAACGATGTCATCCGCCGATACATCCGAGTCCAGCCACAACGTCAGGTCACCGCCCGACTTCTTTTCCCCGACGACTGTCCCCAGGTTTCCAAGCTCCTCGGTCAACAGAGCCTGGTCCTTCTCCCCTACCCCACGTAACGTGATTTTCAGATGCGGGCCGGTGTCAGCACTTGCGTCCGTGGATTCCGGCGCGGACGGAAACTCCGTCCAGTCGCCCTCTTCTTCCACGGCTTCGTTTGCCTGCTCGACCACGTGCGCGGGCGGCTCGTTCGGACCCAGCGCCATCGCGACTTGCGCGAGGTCCTGGGCGATCGCGGCTGCATCGGCGAAAGACGGTGCCGATTCTGCAGCAGCTTGCGGCGCATGGCCCGCGTCGTTACACGCGTCGTTATCCCGGAGAAACTCGAGCTTCGTGCAGATCGCCTTTGCGGCGGCCGCATCCGGTTCCGCGCTTGCACGGTAAGCACTCAACTGATCCGACAACACGTCCTTGGTTTCAAGGAAGGTATCGATCATGTCGCGGCGCAAGACCAGCTCGTTGTTACGCGCCCGGTCGAGCAGCGATTCGAGAATGTGCGTGGTCTCGGTCAGCGCCGAAAAACCGAACGTTGCCGCGCCACCCTTGATGGAATGCGCCGCGCGGAAAATCGCGCCGAGGTCTTCGGGATCGGGGTTCGCCAGATCCAGCGCGAGCAGCAATTGCTCCATGTCTGCGAGCAGCTCGTCGGCTTCGTCGAAGAATGTTTGATAGAACTGCGTAATGTCGAGTGTCATGCCTGGGTCACCACCGGATGCCTTGTCTGTCGTCGCTATGCGCGTCGTAATTGCTTGTGCTTTGTCTCGTGCTGCGTGTTTCAGTGCTTGAGTGCTTCACTGCTTCAGTGCGACTGCTCGGCGTCCGACAACGTCGCGACCAGTTCGGTCAGCATGTCGGGATCGATCGGTTTTTCGATCCAGCCCGTCGCGCCCGCTTCGCGCGCCGCCGCCTTGAACTGGTCGCTGGATTCGGTCGTCAGCACGAGGATCGGCGTATTCGCATATGCACGATGCCCGCGCAGCTTCACGATCAGATCGAGCCCGCTCATGGCCGGCATGTTCTGGTCGGTCACGATGAGGTCGAACTGTTCGGCGAGCGCCGCTTCGTAGCCTTCGGCGCCATCGGCGGCAACTTCCACGCGATACCCCGCCGCCACGAATGTCGCCGAGAGGACTTTGCGCATTGAAGCGGAATCGTCGATTGTCAGAATGTTCTTGATCATGGTTTTGTCGTACCTGGTCCGATGTTTTGAGGCTTTTCCTGAAGCTGGCTACTTGGCCGCCGCTTTGCCCGGCACGAGCGCGCCGAGTCCAGGCGTGGCATTGCCAGCGTTAAGGGGATTGCTGGTAATCGTGGTCGCGGCGGTTTCGTCGCGTGTCATCGACTCTTCCGATTTGCGATTCAAAACGAGAATGCTGATGCGGCGGTTTTCCGGATCCAGGGCGTCCTGCTTGTTCAGGTTTTGCGTCGATGCCAACCCGATCACACGCAAGACCTTCGCTTCATCCATGCCGCCCGAAATCAATTCGCGGCGCGATGCGTTGGCACGATCCGCCGATAATTCCCAGTTGCTGTAGCCCTTCTCGCCGCCCGCGTATTGCGTGGCGTCGGTATGTCCCTGCACGACGATCCGGTTCGGCACGTCGTTGAGCGCCTTGCCGATTTCGCGCAGGATGTCGCGCATGTACGGCTGCACGGAATTGCTTGCGAGGGCGAACATCGGCCGCTTTTGTGTATCGACAATTTCAATGCGCAAACCTTGCTGCGTCGAATCGATGCGAATCTGCTGGCGGAACTGGCGCAACACCGGATTTGCATCTATCGCCGACATCAGCTTGACCTGCAGGTCGTGCAAGCGCGCCTGATCGCGGCGTTCAAGTTCGCCTTGCGCGTCTCTCAGCGTTTGTTCATCAATGCGATTCGAGCGCCGCGTGCCGTCGCTCATGCGTGTCGTGCCTTGCTCGGGGCTGGAGATATCGCGTCCGCCGCCGTTGAGAATGCTCGAGTCCATGCCTGAACTCTGCCCGCCCATGATGGCGTTCTTGAGCGGCATGTTGAAATACTCCGCAATGCCCTGGCGCTGCACTGGCGACACCGCGCTCAGCAGCCACATGAGCAGGAAGAACGCCATCATCGCGGTCATGAAGTCAGCGTACGCAAGCTTCCACGCGCCGCCGTGATGCGCTTTCTTGCTCGATACGATCCGTTTGATGAAGATCGGGCGATCGGTTTTGTTGGACATGGCAGATTCTCCGGGAGCGCGTTCTCGCGTGAAGGCGTTACTTGGCCTTCACGCGGCGCACGTGTTCTTCCAGTTCGGAGAACGACGGACGCTCGGTGGAGAAAAGCACCTTGCGGCCGAACTCGACCGCAATAGCCGGGGCATAACCGTTCAGGCTCGCGAGAATCGTGACCTTGATGCACTGGAACATCTTCGTCGACTCGGCCACGCGCTGCTCCGCAACGCTCGCCAGCGGCCCGATCAACCCGTACGACAACAAGATGCCGAGGAACGTCCCGACCAGCGCCTGCGCGATCATTTCGCCGAGAATCGCGGGCGGCTGATCGGCGGATGCCATGGTATGGACCACACCCATCACGGCCGCGACGATGCCGAACGCAGGCATTGCGTCGCCGACCTTGTGGAGCGCCTGCGCCGGGCCTTCGCCTTCGGCGTGATGCGTTTCGATTTCCTCGTCCATCAGGCTTTCGATCTCGAACGCGTTCATGTTGCCGCCGACCATCAGGCGCAAATAATCGGTCAGGAACTCGACGATATGGTGATCCGCGAGGATCTTCGGATACTGCGCAAAGATCGGGCTTTTAGCCGGATCGTCGATGTCGGATTCCAGCGTCAGCGTGCCTTCCTTGCGCGCCTTGGCAAGCAGCACGTAGAGAAGCGCCATCAGCTCCATGTACACATCCTTGTTGTACTTGGAGCCTTTGAAGAGTGTCGGGATCACGCGCAGCGTGGCCTTGATCGTCTTCATGCCGTTGCCGAGGATGAAAGCGCCGACACCCGCACCTGCAATCATCAGGATTTCAACGGGTTGGACCAGCGCGCCCAGATGCCCGCCTTCCAGCGCATAACCGCCGAAAACCGACAAAAGCGTCACTAGTGTTCCGATGAAAATCAGCACAATCGAATCCTCATGGTTGCAGCGGCGAAACCGCCGTTAAGTGGTTTACGGCACGAGGCTGGAAAACTTTGAAGGGAAATGGGCGGCGCGAAACCGGCTGCGTCTTTATTGGCGGGGCGATTACCGTGTAAGGTGATTCACGGGCAACGCAAAATCCCGTGAACAAATCGGGCAAACCTGCCGATTTGTCGTCCAACTTCTGCAAAACCCGCTTTCGATTTACCTATCAAGCGCATTTTTTCTTACAACACGGGCGCATTGATTGTTTAACGGCACCGTCCGGCAATTACTTTGCAAAACCGCTTCGAATTGACCCGGTTTGGTGGCTGAAACCATACGAGGCGGGCTGTGGTGCCTTTCGCACCCTTGGCACAGGCATTGCTCATTGTTGCGTCCTGGGCATCGCATCAAGTCCGACGCAGCTTGTCGATATTCATGCAATCGCCCGCCAGGCAAGGACCTCAGCCGTTGTCAGCAATTCGTAGCCAGCGGTGTTTCGCCCTGTAACAAGGTTAAGCGTTTGCAAAATGACTCGGCGATAACCGCAGTCATCTTGATAATGGGTCGTAAGGGATAACCCGATTCACCCGGGTCCGATTTCCAACGGGGGCGGCAGCATAGAGGCTGGCCCGTCCGCAGGGCTTCAGCGGGTTTCTATCGGAAACCGTATTTCGAAGCCGCAACGAACAGGAGAGTCACGTTATGCGTATCGCACAAATTGCACCCTTGCACGAAGCAGTTCCTCCGAAGTTCTACGGCGGCACCGAGCGCGTTGTCTCGTATTTGAGCGACGCCCTGGTTGATCTCGGTCACGACGTGACGCTCTTTGCAAGCGGCGATTCGGAAACCAAGGCGACGCTCGACGCCGCATGGCCGCGTGCGCTGCGCCTCGACCCGACCATCCGTGACTGGAACGCGCCCCACGCGCTGCTGCTGGAGAAGGTTCGCCGCCGCGCGCATGAGTTCGACGTGCTCCACTTCCACCTCGACTACATGCCGTTTTCGACGTTCTCGCAGATGGATACGCCGTTCGTGACTACGCTGCATGGCCGTCTTGACCTGCCCGAATTGCAGCCGGTTTTCGATGCATTTCCAGAAGCGCCGGTCATCTCGATCTCGGATTCGCAGCGCCAGCCGCTGCCGCAAGCCGCGTGGCTAAACACGATTTACCACGGGCTACCGCAGGATCTCCTGACGCCGCAAAAACACAAGAAGCCGGAATACCTCGCCTTTCTCGGCCGTATTTGCCCGGAAAAGCGCGCCGATCTGGCAATTCAGATCGCAGCGCAAACCGGTCTGCCGCTGAAGATCGCCGCAAAGGTTGACAAGGTTGACCAGGAGTACTTCAAGAGCACGATCGAGCCGTTACTTTCGAGCGCAAATGTGGAATTCGTCGGCGAGATCAACGAGCAGCAAAAGCCGGAGTTCCTGTCGGGCGCCAAGGCGCTGCTGTTCCCGATCGACTGGTCGGAGCCGTTTGGCCTTGTGATGATCGAAGCCATGGCGTGCGGTACGCCGGTAATCGCATTCAATCGCGGTTCGGTCCCGGAAGTCATCGATCACGGCGTGACGGGCTTTATCTGCGAAGACGTGCAGGGCGCAGTTGGCGCACTTCAGCGACTCGATGAACTGTCGCGCACCGAAATCCGCGCGCAGTTCGAACGCCGTTTCTGTGCAAGCACGATGGCGCAGAATTATGTCGACAGCTATACCGCCCTGCTTCAGGCGGCAAAGCGCCCGATGCTGCGCCAGGTTGCAGTAGGCTGATCGAGGAACGCCGATTAATCCGATGTTGCGATCCATAAAGATTCGACATCGGAGAATTTTTGATTTACTTAGCTGGAATAAATCGCGTTATTGCAGCGCAAAAAAATCCACCCGCAACAGGGTGGATTTTTTTGTATCCAGAGACACCAGCGGGGCCTTTTTCGCAGTTTGTCCCGATGCACGGCGTTGTCAGGAATGCTCCTGATTAATCAAGAAACGCTCCCGGCTTTTACCCACGATCCACTTCGGCGGTTTGCCACGGCCACTCCACGTATTACCTGACTTGGGATCCTGGTAGACCGGTGGCAATGGTTCTTTCTTCGGCGGGCGCCCGCGGCGTACAACCGTCAGCCCCAAATCCTGTGCGGTAAGCCCATACTCAACGATCTTCCGCCGTATATCCACGAGTACAGCTTCCAGTTCCGTGCGGCGCGCTACTTCAGCCTGCTCCTGAAGTTTGGCTATTTGCGCCTTCAGCTCAATGTATTGCGACATTTCCAATCCCTTTTCAATAGGCAGCGATTATTGAGAAGCCTAACGATATCGAATAAAAGATGCAACGGTTGCCAACGCAATTGCAGAAAGTCCCAAACAACTTAAGAAGATTCTTGAAACTATAGGCCAATCTTAATAGGACTTGCCTTAGTTCTGGCTGATTTGACAATTGTTGACAACTACTGCCGATACTCGGATTACACTGCCTACCCGCTGCATTTGGTCGTCAATTTAATAGCGATCACACGCAGCGAAAACGTTTCAGTTTTTTATATATTTTTAGGACTTCGAATCATGCGATTGGGACAGCGCCTCGGCGCAGAAATGTTTGGTACGTTCTGGCTCGTGCTGGGCGGCTGCGGAAGCGCCGTACTTGCCGCTGGATTTCCTCAACTTGGTATTGGCTTTGCGGGCGTCTCGCTCGCGTTTGGCCTGACCGTGCTCACCATGGCTTATGCCATCGGCCACATCTCCGGTTGCCACCTGAACCCGGCCGTAAGCGTTGGCTTGACCGTCGCCGGCCGCTTTCCGGTTCGCGATCTGGCTCCGTACATTGTCGCGCAAGTGATTGGCGGCATTCTAGGCGCGTACGTGCTGTATGTGATCGCAAGCGGTTCGCCGACCTTTGAACTCGGCGGTTTCGCGACCAATGGCTTTGGCGACCAATCGCCTGGTCATTACTCGATGATGGCCGCGCTCGTCTGCGAAGTGGTCATGACGTTCTTCTTCCTGTTCGTCATCCTTGGCGCAACCGACAGCCGTGCGCCCGCCGGATTTGCGCCGATCGCAATCGGCCTGTGCCTGACGCTAATCCACCTGATCTCGATCCCGGTGACCAACACGTCTGTGAACCCGGCTCGCTCGACCGGCCCGGCATTGTTCGTCGGCGGCGCGGCAGTGGAACAACTGTGGCTGTTCTGGGTTGCACCGATCATCGGCGCGATCATCGCGGGTGTGGTTTATCCGCTGCTGACCGGCGCGAAGAAACGGGCGCTTGCATCGGCCTGATTCACAGCAAGTCGATTGAGGAAAAACGGGCGCCCGGCGCCCGTTTTTTTATTGAGGTCGCGGTTTCAACCGTTTAAACCAGCCAGGCAATATGAATCGGCTGCGACAAATGTAATGTGCGTTTACTGCTTTTCGAATCTGGAAATGCTGGCCGTCAGAGCCACACGCCGTTCCATCAACCGCAAAGCTTTTACCATCATGGGTTTTGCACCCATGCCAGCCACGCTTTAATCCCGCAGACTCCCTTTCGCAACACTTTCACCCGGTAACAACTCGTCGACACTCGTAAGACGACGGATGCGTACATTAGATTCATGCGACACGCGTCGCCCATAAAGGAGAACACCATGACACGCATCGTTACGCATCTGCTGGTTGCCGCTGGTCTCGCGTTAGGTGCAGCAGGAGCCGCGCAGGCACATACAGATCTGAATATCGGCTTGTCGCTTGGCGCACCGGTTTATACAAGTCCCGCGGCGTTTATGTACAACCCGCACCTTATTATCGTGCGGCGCCGCCCGCCTGGCGTCATCACGATGAACCGCGCTGGGGCGGACCGGACCGGGGCCGTTGGGATCGTACCGGCTGGGACCATCGCGGCGGGAATTATGGCGGCGATAATCGCGGCGGATGGAATCATCGTGGATAAAGATCCGGCGTTTCGCCAGATCTAAAAAAAGGAGCGGCCGTATGGGCGCTCCTTTTTTATTGTTCGCGTTTGGTCGTGTTACTCGCCAGCGGCGATTTTGTCGCTCATGCCGAACAAACTGCGCAGCTGATGTGCGACCCCTGCCTCGAAGTTATTGCCAGTTCTCGGAATATTCGGCAGGCGCTTGACCAGATCAGGATTCGCGTTTTTCATCATGAATGGACGTCCGGCGGTTTCAAGCAAGTCGATATCATTCATGTTGTCGCCGAACGCCACGCAATGCGCGGTATCGATATCGAGCCGGTCCAGCACGAACCGCAATGCCCTTCCCTTGGATACATCCGACGTCATCACCTCCAGGCAATCCGGCATTGAAAAGGTCACGTAGATGGAATCGCCGAATTCACGTTCGAGATTCGCCGCGGTCACCTTCAAATCTTCCGGATCGCCAATATAAAGCACCTTCGCAATGTTCTCGCCGTCGTGCTGGCGCAGATCCATGACGTCATAGTTGAATCCCGAATCCTGGTGAAATTCGAGCAAGGTCGGCGCATGCCGGTCGATCAGCCAGGCGTCGTCGGCGAACAGGTTCACGATCACACGCTCGCTGCCCGCCAGATCCGGCTGGACGAGCCGGCGCACGGCTGAAGGCGCAATGTCACGCGCGTAAATACGCTCGTTGTCGGGCGCGTGGATGCGGGCGCCGTTCGACGTGATGAGATACGCATTGATACCCAGCACCATTCGAATCCCCACCACGTCCCGGTAATGCCGCCCCGTGGCGATAATGAAACGCACCCCTTGCGCTTCAAGTTCGCGGACCGTTTCGACGGTGAACGGGTCGACCTGATGGTCGCTGTTGAGCAAGGTGCCGTCGAGATCGGTTGCGATGATCGAATACATGGGAAGGCGCTTCCTTTTAGCTGTTAGGACTCTGTCATTCTAGCGCGCTGCCTGCCCTTCCCCCGCCGCCGCGCGGTGAGCCAGTTGCAGCGCGCCCGCTGCTGAGTCCGCAAGCGGTACTCGCAAGCGGGCGCGAAGCGTCTCCGGCACAAACGGTTCGAGCGGGCTCGCAAGACCGCCGCACAATGCCACCGGCATTACCTTGTCGGGGTCGAGCGCCGCCACCATCGTCTCGATCTCGCGACCCGCCTCCTGAAGCAGCCGCTCGGCGAACGGATGATTTCGATGCTGGAAGATCGTGGGTGCGAGCGTGGCATAGGCGGTCTGGTTGGCAGCGCTCAGCCACACCACCAGACCATCGCGATCGGCGACATTGGTGCATTCAAGCAGCGCATGGGACCAGTCGTCAGCCGGCGCGCGCCCATCCAGGACGCGCTGCAGATGCACCGCCGCGCGCATGCCGAGCCATGCGCCGCTCGCTTCATCACCGCTCGGAAACCCATAGCCGCCCGCAATCGCGACTTGACCCTGCGTATCAAGCGATGCCGCGATGCTGCCCGTACCCAGCGCCACGATCACGCCAGGCTCGCCGCCGTGAGCGCCCAGGAGCGTAGTCAATGCGTCACTTTCGACAACAAGTGCGCATCCATCCGGCGCACTTTCATGAAACTGGGCGAGCCAGCCAGCGTGGTTCACGCCGGCCAGGCCGCAGCCGAGCGCACAGGCTTGCCATTCGAACGGCAAGCCCGCCGAACCGAACGCGCGTGAGATCGTTGAGTCGATCGCTTTCCAGGCGCGCTCGACGCCAAGTCCAAGCCCTGAAGGTCCACCCGACGCACGAGCGAGTTCGACGCCGTTTGCGTCGGCCAGGACAACACGCGTGCCGCTGCCGCCGCCATCGACGCCGATCAGATAAGAGTAGGAGTGGTTTGATTTAGTCATGCCGGAAGCTTAACGGCCCGGCGCCGGGACCGCCACTCAGCCGAATGGGATACAACTTGAACGCAAGACCGCATCACCAACCATGCCATTCGGCCGACTGTTCCGCGCAAAGCCTTCCACCTATGCTGATCGAACGTTCACCATGCATCCCCTGAATCAGCCATGACAAAACCTAAGAGATCAGCCCAGCCCAACGAAACTCCCGAGCCGCACCGCTGCGGCTGGGTGAGCACGCCGGCCCTCGCCCACTATCACGACACGGAATGGGGCGTCCCCTCGCACGACGATCGTCATCTCTTCGAAATGCTCGTGCTCGAGGGCGCTCAGGCCGGCTTGTCCTGGTCGACGATTCTTAACAAGCGCGAGGGCTACAAGACGCTGTTTCACAACTTCAATATCGACAGGATCGCCGCCTTCTCGGAAAACGATGCAGCCAAACTCCTGCTCGATGCCCGCATCATCCGCAACAGGGCGAAGATCGCATCCGCTGTCGCCAACGCTCGCGCGGTACAGCGAATTCAGGCTGAGCACGGCTCCTTCGCGGCATTCGTGTGGTCGTTTGTCGGCGGCACGCCTGTCGACACTCCGCGCGCTTCGTACTCGCACGCGCCGGCCTCCACGGAAATATCGGACGCATTGAGTCGCGCGCTGAGGAAATTCGGTTGTACGTTCGTCGGATCCACCACGTGCTACGCCTTCATGCAGGCGACCGGAATGGTCAACGACCACGAAGCCGCCTGCTTCTGCCGCTCGAACCGCGCTCTCGCAGGTGAGAAGCGTCAATCCGCCAAAAAGCCATCAGTTTAAGAAATTCATTGCCACGGGTTTGCAGCTCAGATATTGCGTTTTCGCAACAAACTTCGTTGTTTAAGGCATCCTCAGGGAAAATCCCGACGGCAATGCTTTTTGGCGGGTAGAAAACGCTCTGGAGCCTTTACTACAAAGCCGCGTCGGCCGGCCACCGGCCGTGCAGAAACCCGGGCAGCATGTCAAAATTGCGACCTACTGAGTGCCAGCACCCATTTTTTACCGGGAAGAACCGCTATAAATTAAGTGCGAACTGGTTTTGCAGCGCGTGAACGGCTTATTTGCCGTCAGTCGCGATGTGAGGCTGGCCGAAGCGTGCTTGGTCCTGGCGGGCGGTATTGCAGGAAAGCGAATGGCGAATCGAAAAACGCGGATTGTGTGGCTCACCGCGCTAAGACGACCCGAATCGCGTCCGATACTGATAACGCTGTTTGATGACACCCACGAAGCGCCGCGATGTCGGTGCAGGGGAAAGCAGAATGAAAAACCTCAACTTTTTGACGCATCAGGAAATCTTCGATAGCGCCGTGCACCACTTGTTTGGCCAGGGTCAGGCAGCTTTGCTGCCGCGAGGCGGCGGCGCATATCGCGGATACTGCGGCGGCTGTCCAGTAGGCAGCTTCATCAAGCCGCGAGACTACATGACAGCGATGGAAGGCGTGCCTATCCGCTACATCGACAAAGGTCCCGAGTCTGTGCCTTCGTATATGGATGTCGGCGTGACAGCGTTGAAGCGGGCGTTGTTGCGCTCGAATATCAATGTCTACGACCCGACTACCGTCGAATTGCTCAGTTGCCTGCAGAACGTGCACGACGTATTCGGCAAATGGGAATGGCGCGAGCGGTTTGCATCGATTGCACGCCAGTTCAATCTGTCGGCGGAACGGTTGAAGTCAGCGGCTTGAGCTCAAGGACACTGCCTGGCTCCGTCGAGGTTCCAGGAAATGCATCAATTAGAACAACGAGTAACGCAATGTTAACGGCAAGAGACATCTACGAACGCGTGAGCGCGCATCTGCTCACGCAGCGGGCCGTGTCGGAGGATGACAACGGTTCGTGCCGGCTTCGCAGCAGCGACGGCCGCAAATGCGCTATCGGGTCGCTGATTGCTGACGACGTGTACCAGCCGGACATTGAAGGCATTGGTATCTCGTACTACCGGAACGCGAGAGACGGATCGCTATTGCGGGCGCTGTATGCATCCAACGTGAATGCCTACGATCCTGAAATTGCCGAGCTGCTGATCGAGCTGGAAGAAGTTCACGACGACTTCCGCGTCGACGAATGGCCGCAGGTCCTGGCTCGCTTGGCGGAGCGCCACGCCTTCGTCTGAAAAGTACAGCACGGCTGCCACAAAGTACAAAGCAAAACACGAAGCGCAAAGCAGAACACAAAGCAAAACGGCGATGCAACCCTTTCGGGCAGCATCGCCGTTTTGCTTTGTTGCGGCCCAGACTGAGGCCGCAACATGCCAAGAATTAGTGAAGCTTCTTGGGCAGCATCTGGCTGCGCAGACGCTTGCGCAGGCGGCTAACTGCAGCCGCTTTCTTGCGCTTGCGTGCTGTCGTCGGCTTCTCGTACGACTGGCGTTCGCGAAGTTCGGCGATCAGGCCGTTCTTTTCGATGGTCCGGCGAAAGCGACGGATCGCAACGTCGAACGGCTCATTTTCTTTCAAAACAATAGTGGTCATGGAAGTCCTAAATCGCTAATACGTTTTTCTGACTGCGCGGCGAAGCGTAACCAAACGGGCTTACGCCGCGCGCCGGCACTCCGATCGTCCACCCAACGCGGCGAACACGAGCAAAGCGGCCACGGAGGCCGGAAAAGAGAGAGGTGGGATTTCACCGCCGATCACGGCATGCGCATTCCCTGGAATCCGGAACAGCGCACTTCGGGCCGCCAGACGTCGCGAAAAGCTGCGGCGTCATCGGGCAAAAATCTCGATTCGGGCGAGATGTTATCAGATCGTCGACGTATCGCCAACCCCGCAAAGCCGGTTTGCGGGGCGCAACTCCATGAAAATCCGAAGTTTTTCAGGCATTTATGCGAAAACTTACGTTGGATCACTGACCTCCGTCAGCAACGCAATGTCTTCAGGCTCGAGCGTGATGCGCGTGGCTTCGGCAAGATTTTCGAGCTGTTTGACCGAAGTCGCGCTGGCAATCGGCGCTGTCACGCTCGGACGTGCGATCAGCCATGCGAGCGCAATTGTAGCGGGCGCGACGCCGTGGCGGTCGGCGACCTTGACGAGCGCATCGATGATCCGCAAGCCGCGATCGTTCAGATAGCCCGAGACCTTGGAACCGCGCGCAGCGTTCTCCGTATCGGCTTTGGACCGGTATTTTCCGCTCAGGAAACCGCTCGCGAGGCTGTAGTACGTCACCACAGAGACCTTATGCGCCGCGGCGACCGGCTCCTGGTCGCCTTCGTAACCTGCGCGATCATAGAGGTTGTATTCCGGTTGCAGCACCTGATAACCCGGAATGCCCTCCTTTTGAGAGATCTTCAGCGCCTCTTCCAGCCGTTCGCCCGTGTAGTTCGATGCCCCGATCACCCGCACCTTGCCGGCTGCAATCAGCTTCTGATAGGCGCCGAGCGTGTCGATGAGCGGCGTTTTATCGTCGTCGAGATGGGAGAAATAGACGTCGATGTAATCCGTCTTGAGCCGCTTGAGCGAGTCGTTCACGGCCGCTTCGATGTTCGCCGCCGACAGCCCCGGCCGCGTGCTCAGCATGCCTACCTTGGTGGCGAGCACGACCTTGTCGCGCTTGCCGCTCTCCTTCAGCCACTTGCCGATGATCGTCTCCGATTCACCGCCCTGGTGGCCTTCGACCCAGGCCGAGTAGACGTCGGCGGTATCAATGAAATTGAGGCCGTGGTCGACAAAAGCGTCGAGAAGGGAGAAGGACGTGCGTTCGTCGGCGGTCCAGCCGAACACGTTGCCGCCGAAGACGAGCGGCGCGACCTTGAGGTCCGAGGTACCGATGGTGCGGTGTTGCATGGTGGCTCCTGACGTGTGCAATCAAGGGAATGCTGCGAAAAAGAATACCCGTGAATCTCCATGCCCGCAGGCGGTGTGCCATTGCAAACCCCTTACGGCAAGACTATCTCCAGCGTTCAAGGCATTCCTTCTACAAATGATTTTCGAATTCCTCAAGTTTTTGTGAGGGGCCGCTAACCCAAGTAGGCGGCCGGCTAACACGCTCGGAACCGCCAGGCAACAGGACGGCGTAGTAGCCAAAAACAGCCCTTTTAGCTCACATAGCTTTTTCAGGAGAAATCCAAATGATCGGTATTAACAGCAATATCAACTCGCTGGTCGCTCAGCAAAACCTGGGCAGCACGCAGAGCGCGCTGTCGTCGGCAATCACCCGCCTGTCGTCGGGCAAGCGCATCAACAGCGCCGCGGACGACGCAGCAGGACAAGCCATTGCATCGCGCATGACGTCGCAGATCAACGGCCTGAACCAAGGTGTATCGAATGCGAACGACGGCGTTTCGATGACGCAAACGGCATCGAGCGGTCTGAGCCAGATCACGGACAACCTGCAACGTATTCGCCAACTGGCTGTGCAAGCTTCGAGCGGTTCGCTGTCGTCGACCGACCAGGCAGCGCTCCAGTCGGAAGTGTCGCAGCGTATCAGTGAAATTAACCGCATCTCGTCGCAAACCACGTACAACGGCACGAACTTGCTGGACGGTTCGGCTGGCGTGAAGAGCTTCCAGGTTGGCGCGAACGTCGGCCAGTCGATCAGCGTGGATCTGGGTGCATCGGCCAATGTATCGGCCCTGAAGCTCGGTGGCGGCGTTCCGCAAAAGGGCACGGCAGTTGGCAGTATCGACGGTCTGTCGCTGGCCGCTGCTGGTACTTATGTTGCCGGCACCACGGCTGCCCCCGCTGCTATCACCACAGTCAACGTCATCGCTGACGGCAAGGGTGGTTATTCCTATACGGACCAGAACAACAAAGCGCTGGGCGACGGCACCGGTAATGAAGTTATTCCGGCATCTGACGGCGGCAACGGTACGGCCAAGTACGCCTTCGTAGCTGCGAACGTCATTACGGCGGGTTCCACCGGCACGCCGAGCACGCTGGCCGCGTCTTACGTGACAGCGAGCGGTGCCGCCGCGACCGCTCAGCAAACCAGCGAACTCGCTTCGTTCGACGCAAACAGCGCACCGCCGCAAGTGTCCGCAATCGACATCAGCACGACGAACGGCGCATCGAGCGCTATTGAATCGATCGACAATGCGCTGAACACCGTCAACGCACTGCAATCGCAACTGGGCGCTGTCCAGAACCGTTTCAGCTCGGTAGCCACGACGCAGCAAGCACAATCGACGGACTTGTCGTCGGCTCAATCGCAAATCACCGACGCGGACTTCGCGCAGGAGACCGCGAACCTGAGCAAGGCGCAAGTGCTGCAGCAAGCAGGTATCTCGGTGCTGGCACAGGCCAACTCGCTGCCGCAACAAGTACTGAAGCTCCTCGGCTAAGCAGTTTGGCCGACGCAGTAACCGGCGCGCACCGCTTACAATGCGCGCCGGGTGAAACATCCGCATCACAGCGGTAGTGGCAGCAAAAAGAAGCAAAAAAACCGCTGGGAGGCTTGCCTCCCAGTTCGCGTTTCCGGAATTTATCGAGCGTTTTCCGGCCCACGCACGAACGGAGCAATGCATGAGCACGATATCTACATCGTCAACCGGTTCAACCGTTGACCCGAACAGCGCGGTCCAGCAGGCCGCACAGTCGATCATCAGCGGCTCGACCGGCTCGACCATGGACGTGAACTCCCTGGTCACCGCGCTCGTCAATTCGAAAATCGCGGGCCAGACGGACACTCTCAATAGCAAGACCACCACGGACAACACGCAGGTCACGGCGCTCGGCACGCTGAAATCGGTGATGTCCCTGCTGCAGACGTCTCTTTCGGCGCTCTCGGACGGCACGACGCTCTCTGCCTTCACGGCGACCGGCGACGGCAAGGGCATCACTGCGAAGGGCACCTCCGGCGCGGTGGCGGGCTCCTATTCCGTGCAGGTCTCGAATATCGCGACATCGCAGTCGATTACGTCGGGCGCGTTCAAGTCGACCGATACGCTCGGCACCGGGACCATGACCATCTCGGTCGGCGGCAAGAACATGTCGATCCCGGTCACGTCGGACAACAACACGCTGTCGGGCATTGCATCGGCCATCAATTCGGCGTCCGGCAATCCGGGCGTGACGGCGGCCATCGTGAACGGCACGGACGGCGCGCATCTCGTGCTGCGTTCGTCGTCCACGGGTGTTTCGAACGGGATCAATGTCTCGATCTCGGGGACGGCATCGGGCGATGCGCTGAACAACCTCGCCGTGACCTCGGGCACGGCATCCGCGCCCGCAAGCAGCTCGGAAACGGCCGGCAATTACACGGGCTCGGTGACCACGGTTGCATCGGGAAACTGGACGCAGAGCGTAGCCGGAGAAGACGCCAACTTCTCGATCGCGGGCACGCCCGGAACCAGCGCCAGCAACACGATCACCACGGCGCTCAGCGGCGTTTCGATGACGCTCGATTCCACATCGGTCGGCACCACGCAGACGCTGACCGTCGCGCCCGATACGACCGGACAGGCAACGGCCATCAACGCCTTCGTCACCGCGTACAACAACTACATGAGCACGGTCCAGTCGCTGACATCGTTCGACTCGACCCAGGCAGTCGGTTCGCAAGGGGGCGCGCTGCTCGGCGACTCCATGATGAACACGATCCGTAACACGCTCTCGAGCGCCATCAGCGGCGCGGTCGGCGCGGGCTCGTCCGCGGTCAATCTCGCGTCTATCGGCATCACGCTGCAGCCGGACGGCACGCTCAAGACCGATTCCGATGCGCTCACCGCCGCGCTCAGCAGCGATCCGCAAACCGTCGCGAAGTTGTTCAATTCGACTAACGGCGTTGCCGCGAACATGAACAACGACCTGACGTCGTTCCTTGCGACCGGCGGCATCATGGATACGCGCTCGACCGCGCTGACCGCCGACCTGAAAAGCCTGAGCGACCAGCAAACGGCACTCACGGCATACGCCGCGCAGTTGACGACTTCATACAACGCGCAATTCACGGCGCTGAACACGCTGATGTCGCAATCGACAAGCAACGCCAGCTACCTCACGCAGTTATTCGGCGGCACGGACAGCGCGGGCGCACTCGCGACCAACAAGTAAGGGAGCAAAGCGATGAACCAGCAAGAACTGATCGCGCAGGCGTGGGCGCTGACGGAAGCCATCGAAAATGCAGCCGCCGATAACGACTGGCCCCGCGCCGCCGAACTCACGCAAACGCGTTCGCCGCTCCTGATGGGCTTGCAAGCCGACCAGCCCGCCGATGCCATGGTCATCATCCGCCGGATCCAGGCGAGCATTGCGACGATCATGAACGTGGCGACATCGGCGGAAACAGCGTTGATGAGGAATCACCGGCAAGCGATGAACCAGGCGAGCGCCGCCAGCCGGTATCAGCAGGCAGCACGACTCTGAAGCGGCAGTGAAGAGACAACGCAGGACAACAACAGATGCGCGGTAAGTGCGACGCGCAATGTGATTGATGCCCGCTTCGGCGGGCTTTTTTTTGCGCGCGAACTGGCGGCATGCCGAGGCGCACGCCGCCACCTGCGATGACTTACCGTCCCAGCGTCAATCCGAGATAAAGCGCGTACAGGCCGCCGTTCACGAGCAGCGCCCAAAGCACGATCCCGCCTTTTCTCGCGTTGAACCGCAGCCATGCGGCGGCGGCAAGCGTGATGAAAACGCCGGTCAGCACTTCAACGCGCGGTTCCCAGGGCGTCAGCATGATGCCGATACCCGGCAGCAACGTGCCTTGAAACACCATTGCGCCGGTGATGTTCCCGAACGCGAGCGTGTCCTTCCCGCGCCGCGCCCAGATGATGCTGTTCACCTTTTCCGGCAGTTCGGTCGCGATCGGGATGATGATCAGCGAGAGCAGCAACGCCGAAATGCCCAGCACATGCGACACACCTTCAACGCCCGCGATAAACCCCTTCGCCCCGCCAACCAGCAGTGCAACGCCGATCAGCATCTGTAGCGCAATGGTCGCAAGCGTCGTCGGCAAGCCCACACGCGCGATCAGCAGGCGCTCGGGCGCCTCGGTGCCGTGCCCTTTCTCGACCAGACTGGCCGATGCGCGAAACGTCGTAATCACATACACCACATACACGCCGACCAGGCCGACGGCGAACAACGCGCGCACGGGCCACGCGTGATGCGGGACGAACATCGCGCCGGCTGCAATCATGAACGCGCAGAGGAAGAAGTTGAGATCGCGGGTAAAACCCGTGTGTTCAGGCGTGACCAGACCCTTCAGGCCGCGCGTCTTGATCACGGCAATGGCCATCAGGCAGGTGGAAAGCGTCGCGAGCATCAGCGGCGCGCCAAGAATGGCGCCGACGCCGATTTCCTCGTTGACCGAACGATTTGCCGAGGCGCCCAGCAACGCGATGATCGGCACGGTGGTTTCAGGCAATGCCGTGCCAATGGCCGCAAAGAGCGAACCCGTGACGCCTTCGGAGATACCGAGTTTTTCGCCGAGATGCTCGAGCGCATTGGTGAACAATTCCGATGCCGCCAGAATCACCACGAGCATGAGTGCGAGTTGCAGGAAGAGCATGGTCATGCCGCACCTCGCAATGAGGGGTACTGGCGACCGCTGCGCAAGGAGAGGCTTGTGACCGGAGTGGGGTATTTTTGTTTTGGAGACACGATGATTTCACGGTCGGACGTCAGCGAACCAGGGTGCTATCCCGCGCCGTCCGACCGTGAACGACAAGATGCACCCATGGTCTCGCCAAACCTGACCGGTCGAACGCGCCACGGCACCAGCCGAGTATGTTGACGCGTCCTCCTCCCATTGCGGAAGGAAGGCTACTCCCCAAAGACGGGCATGAGTTTAGCGTGGGGCTACGGATTAGGCAAGGCGACGCAGCCGGGCGGGATCGGTCCCATATCGATATCCCCAATCGGTCGTTGTAGCGGAAATAACGTTTCAGTAAGCTACGCCGACGCGGGTTTGTTGCGCAGGACCGTGCGCCGAAGCGCGCCGTACAATAAGTCGCAACGAGTCGCAACGCTGCCTGCATCGAAAAATGACGAAAATTAACCGACTAACCGACAACAGCATCAAAAACGGGAGATTCCATGCGCTTCAGAATGCTCGCAGCCGCAGTCCTGGCCGTAATACCGATGCTCGCGATAGCAAAACCGCTTACCGTGTGCACGGAGTCGAGTCCCGACGGCTTTGATGTCGTGCAGTTCAACTCGCTCGTGACGACCAATGCATCGGCGGATGTGATCTTCAACACACTCGTCTCCTACGATGAAGTCGCGAAGAAGGTCACGCCCGCGCTCGCGGAGAAGTGGGATGTGAGCGCCGACGGCCTGACCTACACGTTCCATCTGCGCCCGAACGTGGCATTCCAGAGCACGGATTACTTCAAGCCATCGAGGAAATTGACGGCCGATGACGTCGTGTTTTCGTTCGATCGCATGCTTTCGGACAGCAACCCGTGGCACAAGGTGGCGGGCGCGAGCGGCTTTCCGCATGCGCAATCGATGGGTCTGGTGAAGCTGATCAAGTCGGTATCCAAGGTCGATGACAACACCGTGAAGTTCGTGCTGAACACGCCGAACGCGACCTTCGTGCCCATTCTGACGATGGGTTTTGCATCGATCTATTCGGCCGAATACGCCGACCAATTGCTCAAGGCCGGCAAGGAAACCGATCTGAACGCGAAACCCATCGGCACGGGTCCGTTCGTGTTGAAGAGTTATACCAAGGACGCCGTGATCCGCTACGACGTGAACCCGACCTACTGGGGCGCGAAGCCGAAGGTCGACCGGTTGATCTATGCAATCACGCCCGACGCCTCCGTGCGCGCGCAGAAAATCAAGGCGGGTGAATGCCAGATCGCGTTGTCGCCGAAGCCGCAGGATGTGATCGATGCGAAGAAAGGCGGCTCGATCAAGGTCGTCGAAACGCCGGCGTTCATGACGGCGTTCGTGGCGCTGAATACGCAGAAAAAGCCGCTCGATAACCCCAAGGTCCGCCAGGCGCTGAACGAGGCATTCGATCGCACGACGTACCTGAAAACGGTCTTCGAGAACACGGCGACGGCCGCCGTGAATCCGTTCCCGCCGAACACGTGGAGCTACGACAAGCAGGTGACGCCATACGCGTATTCGGTCGATCGCGCTAAAAAACTCCTCGCCGATGCAGGTTATCCAAATGGCTTCGATACAACCATCTGGGTGCGTCCGAACGGCAGCGTGCTGAATCCGAACCCGAAGGCCGGCGCAGAATTGCTGCAGGCGGACTTGGCGAAGATCGGCGTGAAGGCGCAGGTCAAGGTGATCGAATGGGGTGAGCTGATCAAGGAAGCGAAGCAAGGCCAGCACGACATGTTGTTCATGGGGTGGGCTGGCGACAATGGCGATCCGGACAACTATCTCTCGCCGCTGTTCAGTTGCGCCGCCGTGCGCTCGGGCATCAACTTCGCGCGTTTTTGCGACCCGACGCTGGATCGTTTGATCGATGAAGGCAAGGCATCGGCGGATATCGGCAAGCGGACCAAGGCTTATACCGAAGCGCAGCAGATCATCCACGACCAGGCGCTGTGGATCCCGCTCGGTTATCCGACCGCGTCCGCGCTGACGCAAGCCAACGTGAGCGGGTATCGGGTCAGTCCGTTTGGACGGCAGAACTTTTCGACCGTATCCGTGCAGTAAGCGTTGTTGCTCTTTGAAAAACCGGGCGCCTTATAAAAGCGCCCGGTTTTTTCATGCCGGCGCGAAACGGATTACGCCATCGTCTTCATTCGTACGACGCACCAGTTCACCTTTCAGCCAGAGCAAGTGCAAATGCGCCAGCGCTTCGCCGAGCGCAAAGGTCATCTGATGTACATCGAGCGGACGCTTGAACATGATCGGCACAATGTCCGCCGCGCTTTGCGGCTTCGCCGCGCACGCCTCGCGCACTTCTGCGAGCCGCGCCGCGTGATGGTCGCGAAGCTGCCTGATACGCGTATGCATGCCGCGAAACGGCTTGCCGTGGGAAGGCAGGACAAGCGCATCGGCGGGTAACGCTTCGTATCGGCCGAGGGATTCCAGGAACAGCGCCACCGGATTGCTCTCCGGTTCGATAGCAAACACGGACACATTCGTCGAAATGCGCGGCAAGACCATGTCCCCGGAAATCAGCACGTTGGTCTCCGCGCAATAGAACGCGCAATGTTCGGGCGAATGACCGAAACCCGTTATTACTTCCCAGTCGCGCCCGCCAATCCTGACCATGTCGCCGTTGCGCAGTCGGCGGAAATGCTGCGGTATGGATGGAACGAGCTTCGGGTAATACGTATCGCGTTTGCGTAACGCTTCGAGCGATGCCGGGTCCCTCATGCCATGTCGCGCGAAGTGCTGTGCGGCGCGCTCGCCGCCTGCATCCGATCCGTCGCCACTGGACATGACGCGGCCCATCGCGTATTCGCCGTGCGACATCCAGAGTCTTACCGGACCCCAGCGCTTTTGCTCGCCCCCATTGCAGAGCCAGTCGGCGAGGCCCAGGTGATCCGGATGGCAGTGCGTGACGATCACACGCAAAACCGGCAAGCCGTCGAGCAACGTACCGAAGACGCTTTCCCAACTGGCGCGGATGGTTTCGTCTGAAATACCGCAATCGATGACGGTCCAGCCCTTCACGCCATCGATTTCATCGCGCATGACCCAGACGTTGACGTGATCGAGCGCGAACGGCAGCGGCATGCGTACCCAAAAGACGCCGGGCGCGACTTCCATCGCCCGGCCGGGTTCGGGAAGCCGGTCGGCGAAAACGTAATCCAGTTGTTGTTCGAGCGGATTCATGCGGGTCGGTCTCCGGGTTGTCGATTCTTGCAATGCCGCCAAGTTGACGCTAACGTTAACTCGTATTTTACAGTGGTTGTCAAAAGCCGTTCAGCGCTTCACTACTTTCAAATGACCGACACGCGTTACACCATCACCGAACTGGCTCGTGAATTCGACATCACGCCCCGCGCGATCCGTTTCTATGAGAATCAGGGTTTGCTCACGCCGGCGCGCGAAGGCACGAACGGTGTGCGGCGCGTCTATTCGGCGCGCGACCGCACGCGCCTGAGGCTGACGCTGCGCGGCAAGCGGCTCGGGTTTACGCTGTCCGAAATCAGCCGGCTGCTCGATCTCTACGATTCACCCACGGGCACCGTCGCGCAGTTGCACGCGTTCCTGGACACGATCGCGGAACATCGCGTGGTGCTGGAGCGGCAACTGGAAGACCTGAACGCGACGCTGGCCGAGCTTGCCGCGTACGAAACGCAAGGCCGTGCGCTGCTTTCGGCGAGTGCTGAAAAGCGCGCACGCAAGATGCCCGCGCCATCTCCGGCCACGGAGAAACGCGCGAAGGCGGTATGAACGGCCATGGCGATACAATATCGCCCGGTTTGAATGCACAGGAAGTAACGCACCTCACGCGACACCACACGAAGTGCAGGGTCGATATGAATCACTTTCCCAGATTGCTGTCGTCGCAGATTGGCTTCGATGTCGCGCAAACGCTGCTCGAAGGGTTCGATCGTCACTATCGCGTTTTCAGCGATGCTGCGATCGCAGCGAAGCATTTATTCGAAGAAAGCGACTGGCATGCGCTGCAACGCCTGGCGCGCGAGCGCATCACGTCCTACGACGATCGCGTGGAAGAATGTGTGACGCGTCTGCAGGACCAATACGACGCAGAGAACATAGACGATGAAGTCTGGCAGCAGATCAAGCTGCATTACATCGGCTTGTTGACGACGCATCGGCAACCCGAATGCGCCGAGACGTTTTTCAACTCCGTGTGCTGCAAGATCCTGCACAGGTCGTATTTCAGTAACGACTTTATCTTTGTGCGGCCGGCCATATCGACGGAATATATCGAGAACGATGAACCCGCCGCCAAGCCGACGTATCGCGCGTATTACCCAAAGAAGGACGGGCTCGCTGCAACGCTCGCGCGCATTGTCACGAACTTCCAGCTCGAGCCTGCATTTGAAGAGCTCGAACGCGATGTTCAATGCGTCATGCGAGCCATCACCGAGGCATTAGGCGAGTTCGAGGCGGCACCGAATTTCCAGATCCACATGTTGTCGTCCCTGTTCTTCCGCAACAAGGCGGCGTACATGATCGGGCGGATCATCAATGGCGACCTGATCCTGCCGTTCGTCTTGCCCGTGCGTCACGCGCAACCAGGTCTGCTCGCGCTGGATACGGTCCTGTTGCAACGCGAACAAGTGCTGATCATCTTCAGCTTTTCGCATTCGTACTTTCTCGTGGATATGGAGGTGCCGTCGGCGTATGTGCAGTTCCTGCGCACCATCATGCCGGGCAAAGCGAAGGCGGAGATCTATACGTCCGTGGGACTGCAGAAGCAGGGCAAGAATCTGTTCTATCGTGACTTGCTGCATCACCTCTCGCATTCCAGCGATAAATTCACCCTTGCGCCGGGCATCAAGGGCATGGTCATGCTGGTGTTCACGTTGCCATCGTTCCCCTATGTGTTCAAGCTGATCAAGGACAACTTCCCGCCGCCGAAGGAGACCACGCGCGAGAAAGTCGAGGACAAGTACCGGCTGGTGAAGCGCCATGACCGGCTGGGGCGCATGGCCGACACGCTCGAATATTCGAGCGTCGCGTTGCCGTTAGCCCGTCTGGACGATGCATTGCTCAAGGAACTCAGGAAAGAAATCCCGTCGATGATCGAATACGAAGGCGACAAGCTCGTGATCCGGCATTTGTATATTGAACGCCGCATGACGCCGCTGAACCTGTATTTGCAGAACGGCACGCCACACGAGATCGAGCATGGCATCAGGGAGTACGGCGACGCCATCAAGCAACTGATGCAGGCGAACATCTTTCCCGGCGACATGCTGTACAAGAACTTTGGCGTCACGCGGCACGGCCGCGTGGTGTTCTACGATTACGATGAAATCGAATACCTGACCGATTGCAACGTGCGCCATGTGCCGCAAGCGCGCACCGAAGAAGAGGAAATGTCGGGCGAGCCGTGGTACACCGTCGGGCCGCACGACATCTTTCCGGAAACGTATGGAACGTTCCTGCTTGGCGATCCGCGAGTGCGCGACGTCTTCATGAAACACCATGCCGATTTCTTCGATCCGGCTCTCTGGCAAAAGCATAAGGAACAGATCCTCAACGGCGAACTCGCCGAGTTTTTCCCCTACGAACGCAGCAACCGTTTCAGCGTTCGCTATCCCGAGCGTTTTCTGAACGGCGCACCTGCCGCATGCGCCGCCGCATGAAACCCGCGTGACCTACCAGCACTGAATGCCATGTCAAACATCGACAACACTGAAAATCCAGACAGCAACCCGCTCTCGCATTTGTTCAACAACAACCTGCAATGGGTCGAGCGCAAACTCTCCGAAGATGCCGAGTATTTCTCTCGCCTCGCGCATCAGCAAGCGCCCGAATATTTGTGGATCGGCTGCTCCGATTCGCGCGTACCGGCGAACCAGATCATCGGCTTGCCGCCGGGTGAAGTGTTCGTGCACAGGAACATCGCGAACGTGGTGGTGCACTCGGACCTCAATTGTTTGTCGGTGATCCAGTTTGCCGTTGATCTGCTGAAGGTGAAGCACATCATGGTCGTCGGCCACTACGGTTGTTCCGGCGTGGGTGCGGCGCTCGTTGGAACGCGTGTCGGTCTTGCGGACAACTGGCTGCGTCACGTACAGGACGTACGCGACAAACACGCCTCGCTGCTCGAAGAATGGCCAATGGGCATCGCCAGGAATCGCCGGCTTGTGGAGCTGAACACGATCGAACAAACGGTCAACGTGTGCCACACGACCATCCTGCGCGATGCATGGGCGCGTGGTCAGGAAATCACCGTGCACGGCTGGACCTACGGCGTTCACGACGGCCGCGTGCGCAACATGGGCATGATGATCAGCGGGCCGGACGAGGTCGAGCCGACCTATCAGCATTGCATCGCGGCGCTGGCTCGCGGCGGTGCGCATTCAGCGGAAAACGATGTACTTGCCTCGGATGCCGCCCGTCTCGGCGATGTCCCCGCCATTGTGGAAGGTGTGATCAAGGAGCTGAAGCATGAATGATTTCGTCGCTGATCCTGTTGTAATCGTCTCGGCTGCGCGCACGCCGATGGCCGCCTTCCAGGGCGACTTCGCAAGCGTAACAGCGCCGCAACTAGGCTCGGTCGCGATCCGCGCAGCCGTTGAACGTGCAGGGCTGAAACCCGAGCAGATCGAGGAAGCCGTGATGGGCTGCGTGCTGCCCGCGGGTCTCGGACAAGCGCCCGCGCGCCAAGCTGCGCTCGGCGCGGGTTTGCCGTTATCGACCGGAAGTACGACCGTCAACAAGATGTGCGGCTCGGGCATGCGCGCGGCCATGTTCGCGCACGACATGCTGCTCGCCGGTTCCCACGATGTAATCGTCGCAGGCGGCATGGAAAGCATGACCAATGCCCCGTACCTGTTGCCGAAAGCGCGCGGCGGCATGCGCATGGGTCACGGCCAGGTGCTCGATCACATGTTCCTCGATGGCCTCGAAGACGCGTACGAAAAAGGCCGGCTGATGGGCACGTTTGCCGAGCAATGCGCGGGTTCGTACAAGTTCACGCGGGAGGCGCAGGACGCATTTGCCATCGAATCGCTCAAGCGCGCCAAGCGCGCGAACGAAGACGGTTCGTTCGACTGGGAAATTGCGCCGGTGACGGTATCGGGCCGCAAGGGCGAAACGGTTATCGATCACGATGAACAGCCGGCAAAGGCGAACATCGAAAAGATTTCGACGCTCAAACCCGCTTTCGCGAAGGACGGCACCGTGACGGCGGCGAATGCATCGTCCATTTCCGATGGCGCCGCCGCGCTCGTGATGATGCGCGAATCGACCGCCAGGCGGCTCGGCGTGACGCCGCTCGCACGCGTGGTCGGCCACAGCACGTTCGCGCAGGAACCGGCGTTGTTCACCACGGCGCCCGTCGGCGCGATCCGCAAGCTGTTCGAGAAAAACGGCTGGCGCGCGAGCGATGTCGACCTGTACGAGATCAACGAGGCGTTCGCCGTCGTCGCGATGGCCGCCATGCGCGAACATGATCTTCCCCACGACAAAGTCAACGTCAACGGCGGCGCATGCGCGTTGGGACATCCTATCGGCGCATCGGGCGCGCGAATCCTCGTCACGCTGATCGGCGCATTGCGTCAGCGCGGCCTGAAGCGCGGTGTGGCGAGCTTGTGCATCGGCGGCGGAGAGGCGACGGCAATGGGCATCGAATTGATCTGAAGGTGACGCTATGAAAACGGTATTGATCGTGGGTGCATCGCGCGGACTCGGCCATGAGTTTGCGCGCCAGTATTGCCGCGATGGCTGGCGGGTGCTCGCCACGGCGCGCGATGCGGCATCGTTAAGCGGTCTCGAAGCCATGGGCGCCAAGACCTTCTCGCTCGATACAACCAGACCCGAGGACATCGCCGCGCTCGGCTGGCAACTCGATGGCGAGAAGCTGGATGCGGCGATCATCGTGTCGGGGGTTTATGGTCCGCGCACGGAGCACGTGGAAACCATCCTCGCGGAAGATTTCGATGAAGTCATGCGCACGAACGTCCGTGGTCCCATGCAATTGCTTCCCATCCTCTTGCCGCTGACGGACGCCGCGCACGGCGTGCTTGCCGTCGTATCGAGCAAGATGGGCAGCATTGCGGAGATGAACGCTACGGCGGGGTGGTTGTACAGGGCGAGCAAGGCAGCGCTGAATGCGGCGCTCAAGGCGGCGTCGCTGCAGGCGCGCGGCGCGACGTGCGTTTCACTGCACCCGGGCTGGGTCCGAACGGATATGGGCGGTTCGTCGGCGGCGATCGATCCTGCGCACAGCGTAACCGGCATGCGCGCGGTGATCGCGGCGGCCGCTGCGGATCACAAAACGTTCAACGGCAGTTTCATCCAGTACGACGGCACGCAAATCAAATGGTAATGTCGTACGCTGGCGCAGGGACTTTCGACTAAAGACGAGGACATGAAGTGATGTATCAAGTGCATGGCGTGGCGTCATCGGGGAATTGCTACAAGGTTCGACTCGCGCTCGAACAACTGAACCTCCCCTATGTCTGGAACGAAGTGGACATGATGAACGGCGCCACCCGCACCGATTCGTTTCGGCAGATGAACCCGAACGGCAAGGTGCCGGTCCTGCAGATCGATGAAACCACGTGCCTGTTCGAATCGGACGCCATCCTCTATTACCTTGCCGAAGGCACGCCGCTTTTGCCCACGGATCGCCTCGCCCGGGCGCGCGTGCTGCAATGGATGTTCTTCGAGCAGTACAGCCACGAGCCGAACGTCGCAGTCGCGCGCTTCATTCTCCAGTTCACGAAAAGCCCCGACGATCCGCGTTTGCCCGAGAAGACCGCAGGTTCATACCGGGCGCTGGACGTGATGGAAACGCATCTCGCGACGCGCACGTATTTCGTCGATGAGCAGTACAGCATCGCGGACATTGCGCTCTACGCATACACCCATGTCGCCGATGAAGCCAACCTCGACCTCGGCCGATACCCTGCCATTCGCGCGTGGCTTGCGCGCGTGAAAGCGCAGCCGGGTCATATCGAGATGCCGGGCGTCGACGCGTGACCCAGCCTGTCGAATGTCCTTGCGGTGGGGCATCGCCGGAAGCGGCCGTTAAGCGTTTACCGAAGTACACGCAATGTTGCGGACGCTTCATAGAAGACGATGAAGTGCCGGCGAACGCCATGGAACTGATGCGTTCGCGCTACACCGCGTACGTAATTGGCAACACCGAATATCTGCGTGCGACCTGGAGCGATGCGACCTGCCCGCCCGATCTCGAAGCATCGGCCGATTCCGCCACTCGCTGGCTCGGGCTGCAGATCAAGCGCCATACGCCCATAGACACCACTCACGCCGAGGTCGAGTTCGTCGCCCGTTACAAGGTGGGCGGGCGTGCGCATCGTCTGCACGAGACCAGCCGCTTTGAACGCGATAACGCCGGCCGCTGGCGTTATATCGATGGCGCCCTTCGCGATTAGAAAATCCACGGCAAATATTTCCTTAACGCGCGCTTTCGTTTAAAAAATTGTGCAGTGCACGGGTACTTTCTAATTGCGCCCAATCATTTTGTACGGGTACTCTGTCTTTTAGCCAGCCGTTGGCGAATCGGTAGCAAGCTATTGTTTCATAAGCTAATTACTGGTCGGCGGTCTGACGTTGCATATTGAAGCCCATTGTCGTGTCCATTCGGGACATGACTTCACGGACCGCCAGGCGATACTGCTTTCAGCAGTACAAAAGCGCGGAACTGATGGATCGTGACAATAAGCCGGCCACGCTTTAGCTAACCAGCAGCGAGGCCGAAAGCAGGCGGAGTTTCGGGGATGGCATTCAGGCAAGTGGTGTCCGGTTGTTTTGCTGTATGTGCAGTGGCGGCAACGCTGGTGGGCATGTCCACCCAGGCGGCCGCGGAACCGTTCCCCGGCGCACAGCAATACGCGTCGCTCGACGCACCCGCGTTCGGCACGGTCAAGCCGGCGTTCGATCCCTCGCTTCCAGTAGTCGATGCCACCCTCAACGAGGCGGTCATCGAGATTCCATCGGGCGATGTCACGCTCGAAACCACCATCTTCAAACCCAACGGCACGGGCCCGTTCCCGATGGTCGTTTTCAATCACGGCAAACTCCCCGGCAACGCACATGACCAGCCGCGCGCGCGTCCCTTGGCGCTGGCGCGCGAGTTCGTTCGTCATGGCTATGTCGTCGTGGTGCCGAATCGCCGCGGCTTCGCCGGGTCGGGCGGCGAGTACGTCGGCAACGGTTGCAACGTCGAAGCGAACGGCTTCACGCAAGCGAGCGACGTTGCGGCGACGGTCGCTTACATGGACAAGCAGGCGTTTGTCGACAGCAAGCATGTCGTGGTTGCGGGCGCCTCGCATGGCGGCCTGGTCACGATGGCGTATGGCGCGCGCGATGCACGTTCGGACACCGGCGTGCGTGGTCTGATCAACTTTTCCGGCGGCCTTCGGCAGGATGAATGCCCCAACTGGCAGAAGAACCTGACCAGCGCGTTTGGCGAATATGGCGAGCACGTAAAGCTGCCGTCGCTGTGGATGTATGGCAGCAATGATTCGGTGTGGCAGGGTTCGCTCCCCGATGACATGTTCGCGTCTTACACGGCGCATGGCGCGCGAGCCGACATGGTGGATTTTGGCGCGTACAAGAACGATGCGCATCGGCTGGTCGGGGATCGCGATGGCGTGCCGATCTGGTGGCCGCGCGTGAAGACGTTTTTGGCCGAAATCGGCATGCCGACGGATTCGCAGTATCAGGTTTCGTATCCGCAGGCGCCATTGCCTTCGGGCTATGCGAACCTGGACGCGGTGGCGGCGGTGCCTTTCCTCGATGAACGCGGCCGCGAGGGTTACGAGAATTTCCTGCATCAGTATTCGAGCCGCGCGTTTGCCGTATCGGATTCGGGTGCGTGGTCGTGGGCCGAGGGCGGCGATGATCCGATGGCCGTGGCGCTCGATGGATGCCAGAAGCAGAGCACGGACCCGTGCAGGTTGTATGCGGTCAATAATGCCGTGGTCTGGGATGAGCGCAGTGCGGCGCAGACGCAGACTGCCTCGCGGTAGGGAGTTGCCTTTGTTCAGCTAAAGGCTGGGAGCTGGACGTTCAATGGGCGGCGGTCGGGGCTGGTGCTGGGTTGCTGCTGGGTTGCTGCTGTTTGGGCCTTCGCGCGTTCCGTTCTTGCTGACTTCTTTAGCACTATTAGCCACTGTGCGTGGCGGCACTTCATTTCTTTGTCCAACGGCGACAAAGAAACGAAGCAAAGAAAACGCCTTCCAAACGAAGGCACATAAGTGTCCCAAGCGTGCACTGACAACTGTTTGGTACTTCAGAAGAACAGTTGTCGCCATAACCACCAACACTTGAACCCCTCCCCCTCCGTCAACAGATACCCACACGCTTCGCCACCAGTAACTGTGGCAGTCAATACGGAAACCCGCCCAACCCATAACAACGGTTGAATCCAAGCGCTCCACTGGGTCATGGACCTGCCCGAGACTTCGCACCGGTGGTCCCCGGCAAGCACGGAATCAAACGTAACCAGTACAACCAGCCCCTCCATTTGGGCGCCAGGGCGCGAAGCGCGGAAGCCTGGTTAACGGATTCCCACACTGGTGGCGAAGCGTGTGGGTTGCGGTTGACGGAGGGGGAGGGTTTCAAGTGTTCGTGGTTATGGCGTCGAGCGTTCTTCTGAAGTACCAAACAGTTGACATTGCACGCTCGGGACACTTAAGAATTAGCGGTTGGGAGGCGTTTTCTTTGCTTCGTTTCTTTGTCGCCGTTGGACAAAGAAATGAAGTCCCGCCACGGACAGTGGCTAATAGTGCTAAAGAGATCAGCTAGAACGAAACCCAAGCAAGCCCAAACAGCAGCAACCCAGCAGCAACCCAGCACCAACCCCGACCGCTTCCAAAACCGTCCAGCAACCACCTCCCCGCTCAACTTCCCGTCAATTCCCTCCAAAAAGCCTCCCAATAGACCGACGTTAGCGTCAAAGACAAAAAAACCCCCACCGCGTGCCACGCCCGCCGGAGGCCCCACCGGCGTGCAAACCAAAACTCCCGCGACAAATTTAGAGATAATCGATACTCATCGAAACACCGAGCCGCGCGCACCCCGCGAACCCCTATGCCCGACATGAATCTACAGCGCCTGACCGTCACCGCCGATGGCCACGTGGCGCGCGTCACGCTCAATCGCCCGGACGTGCGCAACGCCTTCGACGACGCCACCATCGTCGAATTGACCGCCGCGTTTCGCGCCCTGGCCGACGACGCGTCGATACGCGTGATCATCCTCGCCGCGAACGGCCCGTCGTTCTGCGCCGGCGCCGACCTCAACTGGATGAAACGCATGGCGGACTACTCGGACGCGGAAAATCGCGCCGATGCCCTCGGTCTCGCGACCATGCTCAACACCATCTACACGTGCAGAAAACCGGTGATCGCCTGCGTTCAGGGCGACGCATACGCGGGCGGCATGGGTCTCGTGGCGGTAGCGGACATCGCGATAACGGCGGATTCGGCGCACTTCTGTCTCTCCGAGGCAAAGCTCGGGCTGATGCCGGCGACCATCGCGCCGTATGTCATCCGCGCGATCGGCGCGCGCGCATCGCACCGGTATTTTGTGACGGCGGAACGTATCGATGCAAACGAAGCGCTGCGCATCGGCCTCGTGCATCAGGTGGTGTCCGACGAAGCACTCGATGCCACCGTCGATGCCGTCGCCGCAGCCATCGCGGCAAATAGTCCGAACGCGGTGCGCGAATGCAAGCAACTGGTCGTCGATCTGGCCGACAAAACCATCGACGACACGCTGATCTCGGACACCGCTGACCGCATTGCACGGATTCGCGCCTCGGACGAAGGCCGCGATGGCGTGCGCAGTTTTCTGGAAAAACGCAAGCCGTCGTGGCTTGCGTGATTGTGATCGGGAGCGCCGCCTGTTTTTCTTATGGCGCTGCAAAGCGCAATACAGACGAGCCGCTCCCATGGAGTCGTTTTGAATCTGAACAACCAACACACGCCGGCAACCGATGACTGGATTGCCCGCTCCCTTCGCGCCGTATGGCATCCGTGTACGCAAATGAAGCATCACGAGCGCATGCCGCTCGTGCCCATCGCACGCGGCAAGGGTCCGTGGCTATATGACCACAACGGAAATCGTTATCTCGATGCCATCAGTTCCTGGTGGGTCAACCTCTTCGGCCATGCGAATCCCGACATCAACGCGGCGCTCAAGGATCAGCTCGACACGCTCGAACACGCGATGCTCGCCGGCTGCACGCACGAGCCGGCGGTCCTTCTCGCGGAACGGTTGAACGCGTTGACGCACAACACGCTGGGTCACGCGTTCTTTGCATCCGATGGCGCTTCGGCGGTGGAGATCGCGTTGAAAATGAGCTTCCATTTTTGGCGCAACAGCGGGCACACAGAGAAACGCGAGTTCGTTTGCCTCGCGAACAGCTATCACGGCGAGACCATCGGCGCGCTTGGCGTAACCGATGTCGCGTTGTTCAAGGATGCCTACGATCCGCTGATCCGCAACGCGCACGTTGTGACATCGCCCGATGCCCGCAACGCCCGCGAAGGCAAGACCGCACGCGATGTCGCGCAACGCGCACTCGCTGACATGAAGTCCTTGTTCGAAGCCAAGGCGTCGCAACTCGCAGCGGTGATCGTCGAGCCGCTGGTTCAGTGCGCGGCCGGCATGGCGATGCACGATCCGTATTATCTGAAGGGCTTGCGCGCCCTCTGTGATCAATACGGCGTGCATCTGATCGCCGATGAAATCGCTGTCGGCTGCGGCCGGAGCGGGACATTCTTTGCGTGCGAGCAAGCCGGGATCTGGCCGGATTTCATTTGTTTGTCGAAGGGAATCAGCGGCGGATATTTGCCGTTGTCGATCGTCCTCACACGGGACGAAATCTACGCCGCTTTCTACGACGACGACATGACGCGCGGCTTTCTCCACTCGCATTCGTACACGGGGAATCCGCTTGCGTGCCGCGCGGCTTTGGCGACGCTCGATCTCTTCGACTCGGCCAACGTGCTTGAGGAGAATCGCCGGAAGTCGTCGTTGCTGCGCACTGCGCTGAGCCCGTTGCAAGATCACGCGCACGTGAAAAACCTGCGTCAGCAGGGCACGATCTTCGCGTTCGATGCCGTGATCGAAGACCCGGCTCAAGCACGCACGTTCTCGCGCCGTTTCTTCGAAAACGCCTTGAAACAAGAGCTTTTATTGCGCCCGATCGGCACGACCGTCTATCTGATGCCGCCGTACATTCTCAGCGACGACGAACAGACGCTGCTCGCAGAACGCACGCTCGAGGTCTTCGATACAACGCTCGCGGAGGCCGCATGAGCGATACATCGGCCGCGTTGTTCGACACGCTGAAACAAGGTCTTGCCGATATCGATCGCAACGGGTTGCGTCGTCGCCGGAAAGTTGCGGATAGCGCCTGCGCTGCGCACATGATGGTGGATGGGCGGAAGATCATCGGCTTTGCGAGCAACGATTATCTCGGGCTCGCCGCGCATGAGACCTTGCGCGAAGCGTTGGCCGAAGGCGCACGCAAATACGGCGCAGGCAGCGGTGGATCGCATTTGCTCGGCGGCCATTCGCGCGCGCACGCGAAGCTGGAAGACGATCTGGCGGCGTTCTCCGGCGGTTTTGTGAACCAGGCGCGTGCGCTGTACTTCAGCACCGGTTACATGGCCAACCTGGCAACGCTGACCACGCTCGGCGCCCTGAGCGGCCGCGACACGCTCATGTTTTGCGACGCGTTGAATCATGCATCGCTGATCGATGGCGCACGGTTATCGCGTGCTGAAATCCGCATCTATCCTCACGCCGATGCCGAAGCGCTCGACGCCATGCTCGATGCATCGCGCAATGTTGGCGCAACGAAGATCATCGTTACGGATTCGGTATTCAGCATGGACGGCGATATTGCGCCGCTCGCGCGTTTGCTCGAAGTCGCCGAACGATACGGCGCGTGGCTCGTCGTGGACGACGCGCACGGTTTCGGCGTGCTCGGTCCGCAAGGCCGCGGCGCGCTCGCCGATGCCGCACTGCATTCACCCCACCTGGTTTATGTCGGCACGCTGGGGAAGGCGGCGGGTGTATCGGGCGCGTTCGTGATCGCGCACGAAACCGTGATCGAATGGTTCGTCCAGCGCGCGCGGCCGTATATCTTCACGACGGCATCCGTGCCGGCTGTGGCCCACGCGGTATCGGCGAGTTTGAAGATCATTGGCGGCACCGAAGGCGACGAACGACGCGCGCATCTTGCGACACTGATCGACAGCACGCGCGCTATTTTGAAGCGTACACAATGGCAGCCGGTGGATTCGCATACGGCGGTCCAGCCGTTGATCATCGGCGGCAATGAAGAGACGCTTCAGCTCGCCGCCGCGCTCGATGAACACCGCATGTGGGTTCCCGCGATCCGGCCGCCGACGGTTCCAGTGGGTACATCGCGACTGCGCATTTCGTTGTCGGCGGCGCACAGTCACGAAGACCTCGCAAAGCTCGACCATGCCTTGCAAACCTTGAGCAATCGACCATGACAGCTCCCCTCTCGATCTTCGTCACCGGCACCGATACCGAGATCGGCAAGACGCTCGTTTCAGCGGCGCTGCTGCACGGATTTGCATCGCTCGGACTGCGCGCCGCCGCGATGAAACCCATCGCCGCCGGCGCGTTCGAACGCAAT
The DNA here is from genome assembly GCF_001557535.2 of Burkholderia sp. PAMC 26561. NCBI lineage: Bacteria > Pseudomonadati > Pseudomonadota > Betaproteobacteria > Burkholderiales > Burkholderiaceae > Burkholderia > Burkholderia sp. PAMC 26561. The sequence continues at coordinate 1,410,783 of NZ_CP014306.1, read as the reverse complement.
GGCGAATGGCACAACGAAGACGCGGATCAACTCGACGCCGCCGCGAACGTCACGCTGCCACCATCCATACGCACGCCGTTCTTGCTGAAGGACGCCGCCGCGCCGCACATTGCAGCGGCGCGCGAAAACGTGTCGCTGGACATCGCACGCATTGTGGAAGCGCATCAGGCGGCCATCAAGCAGGCGGACGTGGTCGTGGTGGAAGGCGTGGGTGGATTTCGCGTGCCGCTCACCGACGTTCACGATACCGCCGACCTGGCGTTCGCATTGCATTTGCCGGTCGTGCTCGTGGTCGGCATGCGCCTTGGTTGCATCAGCCATGCGTTGCTGAGCGCCGAGGCCATTGCCGCACGCGGGTTGCATCTCGTCGGCTGGGTCGCGAACCAAATCGATCCGAACATGCTGTTTCCGGCTGAGAACATTGAAGCAATCCGGTTGCGGCTCGACAGCCAGTACAACGCGCCGCTGCTCGGCGTCATTCCCCGCCTCGCGCCGCCTGATGCGCTGACGGCGACGAAATATATCGATACATCCCTGCTGCTGGACACTTTGCGTTCGGCAGATGCAGGCCAGTAATTCATCGTTATCTGCAAAACGAAAAGGATCATCACATGTCGCAATTGCAAACTGCTGAAACTTCCGCTCAGACGTCCGCACCGCAAACGCTGGCCCGCTGGCGCGTCGCCGATATCGTCGCGCTCTACGACCTGCCCTTCAACGACTTGCTGTTTCGCGCGCAGACGGTTCACCGTGAATATTTCGATGCCAACACGGTTCAGCTCTCCACGCTGCTTTCCATCAAGACCGGCGGGTGCCCGGAAGATTGCGCGTATTGCCCGCAATCGTCGCATCACGACACCGGCCTGAAAGCCGAAAAACTGATGCCCGTCGATGAAGTCCTGAAGGCCGCCGAAATTGCGAAGGCGAACGGCGCGACCCGTTTCTGCATGGGCGCGGCGTGGCGCAATCCGAAGGATCAGCATCTTGAGCCGATCGCCGACATGATTCGCGGCGTGAAGGCGATGGGTCTCGAAACCTGCGTGACGCTCGGCATGCTGGAAGCGCACCAGGCGACCCGTCTGCGCGATGCCGGCCTCGATTATTACAACCATAACCTCGATACATCGCCCGAGTTCTACGGCCAGATCATCTCGACGCGCACGTATCAGGATCGTCTGGACACGCTCGAACATGTACGCGATGCCGGCATCAACGTGTGTTGCGGCGGTATCGTGGGGATGGGTGAATCGCGGCGTGAACGCGCCGGGTTGATCACGCAACTGGCGAACATGGAGCCGTATCCGGAATCAGTGCCCATCAACAATCTGGTGCAGGTCGAAGGCACGCCGCTGACGGGCACGGCGCCGCTCGATCCGTTCGAATTCGTGCGCACGATCGCGGTTGCGCGCATCACGATGCCGAAGGCAATGGTGCGGTTGTCGGCGGGACGCGAGCAGATGAATGAAGCGCTGCAGGCGCTGTGCTTCGTGGCCGGCGCGAATTCGATCTTCTACGGCGACCAGTTGCTGACGACAAGCAACCCGCAAGCAGAAGCCGACCGGAAATTGCTGGAACGTCTGGGAATGCGCGCCGAGGCTTCTCAGCAGATGGAAACGGCGGACGCGTGCGATGTGAAATGCGGGCATGCGCAGGTGCAGTAAGCCTGACTCTCACCGCTAAGTAAAAAGGGCGTTCCAACTCAGGTTGGAACGCCCTTTCGCATCAGCTTCAATTCTTGTCCACAATCACCTGATCGAACGTCCCGCCATCGGCGAAATGGGTTTGCTGGGCTTTCTGCCAGTTGCCAAAAACCTGTTCCACCGTGAACGTCTTGATCGGCTTGAATTCGCTTGCGTGCTTTGCCAGCACCTCGGCATTACGCGGCCGCAAATGATGTTGCGCGATGATTTCCTGCACCGCCGGCGTCCACAAATACTGCAGGTACGCCTGCGCCTGTTTGCGCGTGCCGCGCTTGTCCACCACCTTGTCGACCACCGCGACAGGCGGCTCCGCCAGCAAGCTCACCGACGGATATACCGAGCTGAAATCCTTCCCGCCCGCGCCGGTGCCCGCGCCGGTATCCATCAGCGCAACTTCGTTTTCGAACGTCACCAGCACATCGCCGATACCCCGTTGCGTGAACGTCGTCGTCGCACCGCGACCGCCTGTATCGAGCACCGGCACGTTCTTGAAGATGGCTTTTTCGAAGGCTTGCGCTTGTTGATCCGTGGCGCCCTGCTGCTTCTTGTAGCCCCACGCCGCCAGATACGCATACCGCCCATTGCCCGAGGTCTTCGGATTGGCGATCACGACCTGCACGCCCGGGCGCGCCAGATCGCTCCAGTCCTTGATGTTCTTCGGGTTGCCGGCGCGCACGAGAAACACCATCGTCGTGGTGTAGGGCACCGCGTTGTTCGGGAAATGCGTGCGCCAGTTGGCCGGCACCAGGCCGCCACGTTCGACCAGCAAGTCGACATCGTTAGGCTGGTTCATCGTGACGACGTCGGCCTGCAGGCCCTGCATCACCGACAAAGCCTGTGCACTCGACGCCCCATGCGACTGGCGCACGGACAGCGTTTCGCCGTTCTTCTGCTTATAGTCGGCAATGAACGCTGTATCGATGTCCTTGTACAACTCGCGCGTCACGTCGTAAGAAACGTTCAGCAACGACGTGTCCGCATGCGCGAACGTGCTCAGACCCAACGCCGCGAATGCAGCCCAGTGCTTCAAACCCGCCATGTATCCCCCGATTGTTCGAATAGTAAAAACCGCCGCCAGCGGCGATTCTATCGAAAACATTCGAAGGTTCGGGCCGCAAACGGTCGGATGCGTTATCCATACGCCGGTTGTTCGAAGCGCTCGAATACGTCGCGCGCCACTGCTTTCTTCTCGCCGAAATGCGACGGCGCGGCGCAATGGATCAGCGTATCGACAAAATACTTCGCGCGCGGCCACGGACCGAAGCCCGCGGCCGTGTTGATATGGCCGGCGTCGCCGAGATTCACCAGCGCGCTGCCGAACTGGCTGGCAAGACGCAGGGCATCGTCGAAGGGCATCCATGGATCCGTCTGGCTCGCGATCAGCACCGACGGCACGTTCAGCTTGCGCGCCTCGAACGTGCCCGCGAACCGAAATTTGTCGGGGCTTGCCGGCGCGACGAACAGCACGCCTGCGACGGCATCGCCCGTCAAAACTTCAGCGATCGCATGCGCCGCCGCGAGGCAGCCGAAACTGTGCGCCGCGAGAATGACGCGGCCGCGAACGCTCGATACCGTGTCCGCGACGGCTTGCGCCCAAGTATCGAGTTGTGGCGCGTCCCAGTCGTCCTGCATGACGCGGCGCGATTTCGGCAATTGCCGCTCGAGCCACGTTTGCCAATGCGCGCCCTCGCTGCCGTGCAGACCCGGCACGGTGACGAGTCGCGGCGGCCAGGCGGATGTGCTGTTTGAACTCATGTGAACCTCGCTGCGGCCAAAGCCGGCATGGTGAGGACCAATTCTGCTGCGAGGCGGCGTTGGCGAGAACCAACTTATCGTCATTTGGTTATCGGCGAGCCGGCGACCCTTTTTTACCGGAGGGCGGTTTTATCGGCGAAACCGTAAAATGCGTGAATCCACTTGCGCAACCGCCTCATTACTCCAGCGAACACGACCCATCGATGAAGATCATTCTCTACGAGCATCAAGCCGAGGCCCAGGAGTGGCTCGATGACCTGTCCCGCGCGCTTCCAGAAGCGGATATCCGACTATGGCAACCCGGCGATAACGCCCCCGCCGATTACGCCGTCGTCTGGCGCGCGCCGCGTGAATTGTTCGCGAACCGCCCGGATCTGCAGGCGGTGTTCAATCTCGGCGCTGGCGTGGATGCAATCCTCGATATCGAACGCAAGGAACCGGGCACGCTGCCGCCCAATGCGCTGCTCGTGCGCCTGGAAGACAGCGGCATGGCGCAGCAAATGGAGGAATACGCGATCTACACGGTGCTGCGCTATCTGCGCCGGATGGACGAGTACGAGGCGATCCAGCGTGAGCATCGATGGGAAAAGCTCGAGCCGCATCCGCGCAAGACATTCACGGTCGGCGTGCTGGGAATGGGGGTGCTCGGCGCACGCGTGGCTCGAACGCTGACCACGCTCGGCGTCCCCGTTCGCGGTTTCAGCCGCACGAAACGCGAGATTGAAGGCGTGCAGACTTTCGCGGGCGCGGAACAATTCGATGCGTTCCTCGATGGCGCGAAGATGCTCATCAACCTGTTGCCGCACACGCCGGACACCGAAGGCATCCTGAACGCCCGCGCGTTCGAGCGGCTTGCGGCGGGGGCGTATATCGTGAACCTGGCGCGCGGCGCGCACGTCGTGGATGACGATCTGCTGCGCGCCATGAAGACCGGCCAGGTCGCGGCGGCGGCGCTCGATGTCTTTCATCAGGAGCCCTTGCCCGATAATCATCCGTTCTGGACCACGCCACGCATCGAAATCACGCCACATGTCGCGGCCATTACGTTGCGCGATGAAAGCATCGAACAGATTGCGCTGAAGATCCGGGCGCTTGCGCGCGGTGAGCCCATATCCGGCATAGTCGACGTAAAACGCGGCTACTGATGCCGCCCAACAAAGGAGACAGGCATGCTTCCGCCTAAAGTGAAAATCGTCGAGGTCGCACCACGCGACGGCCTGCAGAACGAGAAGGATTTCGTCGCGACCGGGCTCAAGATCGACTTGATCAACCGGCTCGCGAAAGCTGGCTTGCAGAACGTGGAGTCGGCGTCGTTTGTATCGCCGAAATGGGTGCCGCAAATGGCCGATGGCGCCGCAGTCATGGCCGGAATCGAACGGCGTCCGGGCACGATCTACTCGGCGCTCACGCCGAACCTACGGGGCTTCGAGGCAGCGTTCGAAGCGAAGGTCGACGAGATCGTGATCTTCGGCGCGGCGAGCGAAGCGTTCTCGCAGAAGAACATCAATTGCAGCATCGCGGAAAGCATCGCGCGGTTCGAGCCGGTGGCGAAGGCTGCGAAAGAAGCGGGATTACGCGTGCGCGGCAGCATTTCCTGCGCGCTCGGCTGCCCTTATCAAGGCGACGTGCCGGTCGCGTCCGTGGTCGATGTCGTCGAGCGCATGAAGGCGCTGGGCTGCGATGAAATCGATATTGCCGACACCATCGGCGTCGGCACGGCGGGGCGCACGCGCGAGGTGATGGCGGCGGTATCGAAGGTATTCCCGCGTGAACGGCTGTCCGGCCATTTTCACGATACCTACGGCCAGGCCGTCGCGAATGTCTACGCGGCGCTGCAGGAAGGCATCGAGATATTCCATGCATCGGTGGCGGGGCTCGGCGGCTGTCCGTATGCCAAGGGTGCGACCGGCAACGTGGCGACCGAAGACGTGATCTTCCTGCTGAATGGACTCGGCATTGAAACCGGGGTGGATCTGGATCAGCTCGTGGAAATCGGCGACTTCATTTCGCAGGCCATTGGCAAACCGAGCGCATCGCGCGTGGGACGCGCATTGCTCGCGAAAAAACGCCACGGTGTGACGCCTTGCGTCTGAAAAACAAGCTCTCAGGAACCGGACCCAATGAACGAAACACTCGACGCCCTGCCCGAATCCGCCCGGCGCGTAGCCCGTTTGCTCAGCGAACGCGGCCACGCAAAACCTGTCGTGATGCTCGCGGAAACCGGCAAGACATCGGCGGAAGCTGCGGCCGGACTGGGCTGCTCGGTCGCGCAGATCGCCAAATCGATCCTGTTTCGCCGCAAGGAGGACGACGCGCCGGTGCTCGTGATTACGAGCGGCGCAAATCGCGTCGATGAAAAGAAAGTCGCTGCGCGCGTGGGCGAGCTCGGCCGCGCGGATGCCAGGTTCGTCCGCGAAAAAACGGGTTACGCGATCGGCGGCGTCTGTCCGATTGGTCACGTCACGCCGCCGGTCACGTTGATCGATGAAGACCTCCTCGCGCTCGACAGCCTCTGGGCTGCCGCCGGTCATCCGCACGCGGTGTTCAACCTGACGCCACAGGAATTGATCGCGCTCACTGACGCGCCCGTCGTGGATGTCGCGTTGCGCGAGACGGCGTGATGACTGAAGCCGTGGCGTCGCCGTGTATCGATGTATGCAGGATGAACCCGCGCACGGAACTTTGCGACGGCTGCTTTCGCACGATCGATGAAATCGCGGGCTGGTCGTCATTCGATGACACGCAAAAGCGCACGGTGCTGGATCTTGCGTCAAAGCGTCCTCGTGTTGTTCGCGTCGGCGAGCGGATGGAGGCCACGCTCGAACTGCCGCCTGATTCCATCAAGTCGTTCGCGACCCTTGTCAACGACCAGAACCCGCTGCATCACGACGATGCCTACGCCGAAGCCAGCCGGTTCGGGTCTCTGATTGCATCGGGTACGCAGCCCACCGCGCATTTGATGGCGGTGCTCGCGACACATTTTTCGGCTTACGCGCAACCGCTCGGACTTGAGTTCGGCATCAAGCTCGTGCGCGCGGTCAAGGTGAACGACGTGCTCGCCATGCGCTGGCTGATCACCGATGCCCACTGGAAAGCCAGCCTCGACGGCGACCTGGTCAAGCTCGACGGCGAGGTGCTGAATCAGCTTGGCGAGACAGTCGTCAAGGCGACAGCGACGATCGTGGTGATGCCTCGGAAGGCCCGGGCATGATCCAGTTTCCTGCTTCGATGCGCGTCTTCGAGCGCGGCTGGCTGTCGTCGAACAACGTGCTTTTCATCGACAATAAGAACACCGCCTTGATCGATTCCGGCTACTCGTCGCACGCGGCGCAGACGCTCGCGCTCGTGCGCAATGCGCTCGGCGCCGGGCGTTCGCTCGATCTGATCTTGAACACGCATCTGCACTCCGACCATTGCGGCGGCAACGCGCTGTTGCAGGCTAACTTCGCGTGCGAAACCTTGATTCCGCAAACCGAAGCGCAAGCCGTACGCGACTGGGACGAAGGCAAACTCACGTTCCGCGCGACCGGGCAAACCTGCGAGCGCTTCAGTATTACCGGCACGATTGCGCCGGGTGTGGTCTTGAATCTTGGAGGTATCGATTGGTCCGTGCTCGGCGCACCCGGCCACGATCCGCATTCGCTGATGCTGTATTCATCGGCGGAACGCTTGCTGATCAGCGCCGACGCGCTGTGGGAAACCGGCTTCGGCGTGATCTTCCCGGAGCTGGAAGGCGAAAGCGGATTCGCGGAACAGCGCGCGGTGCTCGACCTGATCGCCACGCTCGATGTACGCGCGGTGATTCCCGGCCACGGCGCGCCCTTCACCGATGTTTCGAAGGCGCTGGATGTGGCGTCATCGCGTATCGATTTTTTGCGTGCCGATCCCGAGCGCAACGCGAAGAACGCGCTGAAGGTGTTGATCGTGTTCAAGCTGATGGAGTTGCGCTCCATGCAGGTCAGCGAACTGATCCTGATGGCCGCTACCGCCCGCGCCATGCGCGCCGCCGCAGCCATGCTCTCCGGCAACCACGCGCAACTGATACGCAAGTATCTCGGCGAGCTTCAGACGAGCGGCGTGCTGAAGGTGGATGGCGAGACGGTGACGGTTGTCTGAAGCGCCAGGGCAAAAAAGAAAGCCGCTTGTCTGCTGTCGATGGGTTATCGATAAACAGGTCCAAGCGGCGGAATTTGTTGACGTGATCAGCGCCTGATGCATCCTAACGCGCCTGTTTTTGAGATGCATCGGTGCTTTCCCTACAGACCGATAACACTTACCTGAACACTCGATGACGCCAGGTGCCGCATCATGCGGCGCGCTCGGTTGCCTCGAAAAAGGCGAGGATTTCCTTGAGCAATTCGTCGGGCACTTCCTCCGGAATGTAATGGCCCGACGGCACCGCACGGCCGCTGACATCGCGCGCCACGCGCCGCCATTCGTCGAGCGGCTCGAAACATTGTTCGATCACGCCCTCCTTGCCCCACAACACCCGCAACGGGCACGCGAGTCTGTTGCCGCACTCCAGATCCGCCCGATCATGCTCGAGATCGATACTCGCCGATGCCCGATAGTCCTCGCACATCGCGTGCACCGCGCCGGGCTGACGCAACGCATCGCGATACGCCTGCAACGCATGCGGCGCGAAAGGCGCGAGACCCGCGTGACGACTGCCCATCACGCGCTCCACATACGCATCCGAATGCGCGCCGATCAGCAGCTCGGGCAGCGGCTCCGGCTGGATCAGGAAGAACCAGTGGAAATAAGCGGTGGCGAAAGCGCGGTCGGTGGCTTCGTACATGGCGAGCGTGGGCGCGATATCGAGCAGCATCAGCCGGTCGACGGCTTGCGGAAAATCCAGCGCCATCCGGTGCGCCACGCGCGCGCCGCGATCGTGCGCGCAGACCATGAAACGCTCGAAGCCGAAATGCCGCATGACGGCGACCTGATCGGCGGCCATCACGCGTTTCGAATACGGCGTGTGGTGTTCGTCGCTCGGCGGTTTGCCCGACGCGCCGTAGCCGCGCAGGTCGGTGGCGATTACGGTGAAATGCTGCGCCAGATCTTTCGCGAGCCTGTGCCAGATCTCATGCGTCTGCGGATGGCCGTGCAACAGCAACAACGGCGGTCCGCTGCCGCCCTTCATGCCGAAAATATCGACGCCCGAAACATTGAAGGTGAACGGTTGGTAGTCTTCGAACGGCATGGCGTCTCTATCCGATGATCCGATGAACGGGAAAACGATTGTAGGCGTCCTCGACGATACTAGACTGCTCTCGTGCCCGAATCAGGGTAGAACCTGAAGACTTCCTCAGTTCATGCCGGTCATGCGCGCTACAGCTTCGCCTATAATCGAACGATCGTTCGGCTTTCGTGCTCAGCTTCATATTCAATCAGGAGACTCGTGTCATGGCACTCCCCGCCGCTTTGCAACACCTCGCGCTGCCGGTCATTGCTTCACCGATGTTTATCGTCAGCTATCCGGATCTCGTGCTCGCGCAGTGCAAGGCGGGCATTGTCGGCTCATTTCCCGCGCTGAACGCCCGGCCGGCCGAGTTGCTCGGCGAGTGGCTCACGCAGATCAACGAGGGCATCGAGGCGCACAAGGCGGCGAATCCCGGTGCGCCGGTCGGGCCGATTGCGGTGAACCAGATCGTGCATCATTCGAACGCGCGGCTTGAAGCCGATGTACGCGTGTGCGTTGAGCATCGCGTGCCGATTTTCATCACGAGCTTGCGCGCGCCTGTGAAAGAGATGATCGACGCGGTTCACAGCTACGGCGGCATCGTGCTGCACGACGTGATCAATATGCGGCACGCGGAAAAGGCGCTGGAGGCAGGCGTTGATGGCCTGATCCTTGTAGCAGCGGGCGCCGGCGGCCACGCGGGGATGACGTCGCCGTTCGCGCTGGTCGGCGAAGTACGGCGCATTTTCGATGGACCCATCGCGTTGTCCGGCGCCATCGCCAATGGCGGATCGATCCTCGCCGCCCAGGCAATGGGCGCGGATTTCGCGTACATCGGCACGCGCTTTATTGCAACGCGCGAGGCCCATGCGCTGGAAGATTACAAGACGGCAATCGTAGGATCGAAGGCCGCCGACATCATCTATACGAACCTGTTCACCGGCGTGCATGGCAACTACATTCGCCAAAGCATCGTGAACGCGGGGCTGGACCCGGATGCGCTGCCTGCATCGGATAAAAACGCGATGAATTTCGGCGATGCCGCGGTCAAGGCCAAGGCGTGGAAGGAAATCTGGGGCGCGGGCCAAGGCGTGGGCCTGATGGACGATGTCCCGACCGTGGCCGAACTCGTGACGCGCCTCAAGCAGGAATACGACGGCGCGAAGGATCGGCTCGGGATCGCGCGTTGATTTTCAGCTGATTGGGCGAAATTAAAAAATCCCCGTCATGGTCAGGACCGAGCGGGGATTTTTTTCAAGCGTGTTGCTCTAATCAGAACTTCGCGCGGATGCCAACGCCGTACGTGTTGCCGCTGGATATGCTCGTGTACTTGTCGTTGAGGTATGCCGCGTAGACATCGGTACGCTTGGACAGCGGATAGTCGTAGCCGAGCGCCCAGCTCTTGTGCGTCTGATCCAGGCCGCCATTGCTGCGCGAATACGCGTACGACGCCATCACCGAGCCAACGCCCACCGGAATCGTCACGCCGCCCTGCCCGGTGTTGACGTGGAACGTACCCGGATCGATATCGTTCTTCGTGTACATGTATTGCGCGAAGAACTTGACGTACTTCATGTCGTACGACGCACCGAGTTGAGCCACGCTCTGGCTCTTGTAGCCCGGTATGAAGGTCGACAGGTCAGTTGGTGCCGAGCTGAAGTTCACGTACTGGTACACGCCGGTCGCGGCAAACGGGCCGTGAAAGTAGAGGAACTGCGCGCTGTATTTCTTCGCGCCGTTTTCGCCTGCCTGGTTGCCGAGGCCGTACATCACGCTACCCGACAAGCCGCTGAAATCCGGCGTCGTGTACTGGACCGAGTTGTTCCAGCCCGAGTCGCCAACCACGCCCTGATCGGTCGTGTACGTGGGGAACGTGCTCTGTCCGAGGAACACGTGATACACCATCGGCGAGAAGGTGTAGGAATCGATGAACGGGTTGAACAGAATCGTCGATACAAACAGCTGCGTCGTCAGCCGGCCCGCAGTGACGGTACCGTACGGCGACTGGATGCCCACATACGAGTTGCGGGCGAAAAACGTATCGCCCTGAAAGCGGCCGTATTGACCGTTTTGTGCACGGAAAAAGCTTTCCAACGTGAAGATGGCTTTGTAGCCGTTACCCAGATCTTCGCTGCCCTTCATGCCCCAGTACGACGTCGACATACCGCCGCCACCCACGTTCCAGGCGCGGTCGCTGCCTGGAAACTTCGTGGCGCCCACCCATTCGTCGACCTGTCCGTACAACTGGACGCTCGATTGCGCTTGGGCGGAACTGGCGGCAAGCAAGCCGAACATGCCAGCAGTAACGGTCGCCTTGGCCGCGGCTTTCAGCACGCGGTTCACGGTTGGCTTCATGGACTCTCCTGTCGTATCAACGTTAAAACCGGGATGTCGCGAGCAATGAATGCCTCGCTCTTTATTTAACTGTTCTTATGAATGCCCGTTATGGACAACCTGATTCAAGCGTCACCCGGGCATGGCTCAATGACATGACTCCTGGCGTACGCTGAACGGTGTACGCGCTGATGGAGCTCACTCAGGGCGGGGACCATCTTTACGGATCATTTTTCCGGACAAAAATAACTTTGCTTATGCCGCGTATAGCGTTTTGAATAGGTTGCGCATGACGGACTTAAACGAAACGTGATCCGGCGCAAGCCGCCGCGGTTGAACCCGGTGATTGATTGCACGCATCGATTGCCCCGCGCGCCATACGCTACGGCGCAGACGCGCTGGTTACTCTGGAGCGGACATTGAAAATGCACGCAAAAATCAGACAGAGCGCATTGTTAATGCAGATGATTTTGGGAGGAAGGGAACTGCAGCCGGTAGTCTGGAAACTGTGGCGTCATTACGTCATTGCCATGCTTCCCGTAGACGACGGAATTGTTTTTTGTTTCGGATGAGAAAAGGAAACTGGCTTAATCGCCGCGCGTTCGAATCGGTATTAAAAAATGCGTGGATCGATTAATGTGCTTATGCACTATCACCGATATTTAAACAACGAGCTTCACGTAGCTTCGACGATTCGGTTTATGGACTAATTGCGGTACGGGGAATTTGCGGGCGAGCGGGGGTCGTCCGACGGACGACCCGATGCACGTGGCGTGCTGCGCTCTTCGTTGTAACGCGCGATGTCCGCGCGGATCGACCCTCCGCCATGCAATTGCGCGCCTTGATCGGCACGCGCTCCGCCACGGACTTCTGCGCTGACCGGCGTGAGTCCGGACCCGGCGGCAACGCGCTGGTAACCAAAAGGCCGCGCGCCACTGTCGACGTCGTCGACTCGCATCGCGCGTCGATTCACGGCTTGCCACTGCCCGTGCGCATCGCCGCCGCGATTGAAAGCGCCATGCGCGAGCACAGCGCCATTCGAGCCGGCACCACCGGCGAACGCCACCGTTGCACACATTGCCGACGCCGCAACCAGACCGGCTGCAGCGGCGAGAAACAAGCGACGGGCGTGGCGGATTCGGATGAGCGACATGTCGATACTGCAGGGCGTCCGACTCGTTCCAGCGTGCTTTGGACGTGTGTTCCGTTTGCATCGCCGACCGGTTGCTGTCGGATGATCAGGACATTTCGTCTATACGATGACGTCCCGCCAACCGGTCTACCAGTCAATTTATTGTGCCCGGTGATCGGCGTCGAGCCAAAAAGTGTTAGGTCTTCCTGATGGTTGTAACACCATGTTACTTCACACTTTTTTGCCGATCCGGGTAAGTGCGGATGCCCGTTTTGTATGAGTGAAAAACAAGAATTCCGCTCTGGGACCAGTGGTACGCGGCTGGTCCTACCGGCCACACTCGAGCATCGAAACTCATGCGTTTGCCGCATTAATAAATCATTTAAATGAATTTGCATATTGAATGGCTATCCGGCGAAAATAGGCGTTCTCGACGCGTGTTCGAGCGGTTTTGGTCGTCCATGAGAGGCGTCGGTCCCCGTTAAGTACCTTTACGCCGCAAACTGCCAAGAATCTTCAATGACTCGCCCCAAGTTCCTTCCCGATAACTTCACCCTTGCCCTGATCGGCACAGTGATCCTCGCCAGCCTTTTGCCCTGTCGCGGTGCCGCTGCTGTCGGCTTCAACTGGCTGACGAACATCGCGGTCGGACTGTTGTTTTTCCTACACGGCGCAAAGCTGTCGCGCGAAGCCATCGTGTCTGGAATGACGCACTGGCGTCTGCATATCGTCGTCCTGCTGAGCACGTTTGCGCTGTTTCCGTTGCTGGGACTGGCGCTGAAACCCATCCTCACCCCACTCGTCACACCCGCGCTTTACATGGGCATCCTGTTTCTCTGCACGCTGCCCTCCACGGTGCAGTCGTCCATCGCGTTCACGTCGATTGGCAAAGGCAACGTGCCGGCCGCCGTCTGCGCGGCGTCGGCGTCCAGCCTGCTCGGAATCTTCATCACACCCGCCCTCGTGGGCTTGGTTGTAACGGACGGTGCCGGCCGCGCGGGATCTGCTTGGCATACGGTCGGCAATATCGTGCTGCAATTGCTGGTTCCTTTTATTGCCGGGCAGTTGCTGCGGCCTGTGATCAGCAAATGGCTCGACAAGAATCGCAGCATCCTGCGTTTTGTCGATCAGGGCTCGATTCTCCTGGTCGTGTACGTCGCGTTCAGCGAAGCGGTGAACGAAGGCATCTGGCACACCATCTCTTTGCAGACGCTCGGCGGGCTGGTGGTTGTCAACATCGTGCTGCTGGCCGTGGCGCTGCTGGTCACGACCTTCGCCAGCAAACGGCTCGGGTTCAATCGGGCGGACCAGATCACCATCATCTTTTGCGGGTCGAAGAAGAGCCTGGCGTCGGGGATTCCGATGGCGAAGGTCATTTTTGCCTCGCACGCGGTAGGCGCGGTCGTGCTGCCGCTGATGCTGTTCCACCAGATCCAACTGATGACGTGCGCAGTACTCGCCCAACGCTGGGGCGCACGCGATACTTCCGGCGAAGAAGCGAACCAGTCTCAAGGCGCAGGCGCGCAGGTTCGCCAATAAGCTCCGGCTCTTTGCTTCCCCTGGGAACATTGCAGCAACCTGTTGCAGAATCAGCATAACCACTCCATCGAACCGAGCATCAAGCCGCCCCGTGCGGCTTTTTTGCTATTTGAAGTCTGTTCAGGCGTCCTGTCGACTCGGTCGAATGGGATATGAGTTGATTCGCCGTCGGGCAAATCGACTGTTTCGCTTCGCTTCACGTCATATGCCGTTTGGCGGACTGGTGGCCGGGCATGTGCCTTGCCACACTTGAAGACAACGCATCGTCACGGGCAGCGAACGGCCCGCACGCGTTTCCATCAAGTTCTAATCGAAGCGGCCAGGATTTCATCATGCAAAGAATGACTGACGGCATCGCGACTTCGTCCGCGCTCGATCCGTTTTTGCGCGAGCTCCGCTTCAAGCGAGGCTCCGCCACAGACACAGCCCACGCTCTGCAGGCATTAATAGACGCCGGTCTCGACCGGCTGCCGCTTCCCGGCAAGGGCGCGACGCTCGAGCGGTGGCGCTCCCTTGCCGCCGTCGCCGCGTGCGACCTGGCGCTGGTCAAGCTATACGAAGGACATACCGATGTACTCGCAATCATCGCGGAAATTGGCGATGGCTTTGCTCCGGCAGCCGGCCAGACATGGGGCGTTTGGGCAGCCGAGCCGCCGACCGCACGCCTCGCTGCGAGCGCATCGTCGGACGGCGGGAGCGCGCTCACGCTTCAGGGCACCAAGGCATGGTGCTCGGGCGCGGCGTCGGTAAGCCACGCGCTCGTCACCGCCTGGAACGAAAAGGACGAGCCGATCCTGGCCGCCGTCGATCTGCGTCAGCCGGGCGTTCGAGTCACTAACGAGGGCTGGATGGCGGTGGGCATGTCCGCGAGCGCCAGCGTGGACGTTCACTTCGATAACGCCCACGCCACGCGCATCGGCGCGCCACGCGCTTATCTGGAACGCGCGGGTTTCTGGCATGGCGGCGGCGGAATTGCCGCGTGCTGGTTCGGCGCGGCGGCGGCTATCGGCAACTTCGTCAAGCAGGACGCGACGCGTCGCGCCGACCCGTACAAGCTCGCGCATCTTGGCGCTATCGATACCGCACTTGCCAGCACAGCCAGCCTTCTGCGGGAAACGGCTGCGCAGATTGACCGCGAGCCTCGCGCCGACCCCATGCCGGGCGCGTTTCGCGCGCGGCTTGCGGCGGAGCGGGCGGCAATCGAAGTCATCGAACGTGCGGGGCGTGCGCTTGGCGCGGCGCCGCTTTGTCGTAATCGCCATTTCGCCAGCCTGATGGCTGATCTACCCGTCTTTATCCGGCAGAGTCACGCCGAACGCGACGAAGCCGCGCTTGCAGAGCGGATCGTGAAAGAGGAAGGCAGCGCATGGAACCTGTAGTTACTCAAGTGGAAAACGCAGAGCACAATGATCGGGCAATCGAGGGACGCGGCACGCCAGAAGCTGCATGGCAAAGCTCGGAGCAACTTTCCACTCTCCCCGAAGTCGATCCGGGCACGCTCGTCCCGCCGGGCGCGCGTGCGGTGATTGTTTCTCCGCATCCCGACGATGAAATCCTCGGCACCGGCGGCTTGCTCGCACGCCTTTCCGATTTGGGCCGCAAGGTGTTGATCATCGCGGTGACCGATGGCACCGCAAGCCATCCCGATTCGCCTGAATGGCCAGCCGCGCGCCTCGCCGCCACGCGGCCGCAGGAAACACGTGACGCGCTCCAGCGTTTGCGCATGCGCCACGTTGCGCTGGTTCGGCTCCATTTGCCGGATGGCGGCGGCAACACCTTCGAGTCAGACCTGTCGAAAGCGCTCGAAGCGCACCTGAAACCCGGGGACGTCGTGTTCGGCACCTGGCGCTATGACGGCCATCCCGACCACGAATCGGTCGGCCGGGCGGTTACAGCCGTTGCCGGCGCACTTGATCTACCCTTCGTGGAAGTTCCGGTCTGGACGTGGCATTGGGCAGCGCCCGACGATTCGCGTGTGCCCTGGAGCCGTGCGCGCCGCATCTCGCTTGACGACGCAACCCTCGCTCGCAAGGTTCACGCGGTCCAAGCGTTCCGCAGCCAGATAGAAGCCGATGGTTCCACGGGCCGCGACGCCATTCTCCCGGCCCATGTGCTGGAGCGCCTCACGCGCCCCTACGAGGTCGTCCTGATATGACCGGCGAACCGAACGCGCACGAGTACTTCGACGGCTTGTACAAGCGTAGTGACGACCCTTGGCTGCTTCGCGACCGCTGGTACGAACGCCGCAAGCGGGCATTGACGCTCGCTGCATTACCCGATGAACGCTACCGCCGCGCCTATGAACCCGGCTGTGCGAATGGTGAATTCACGGCCGAACTGGCGGCGCGTTGCGACACGCTTCTCGCGGCGGATCTGAATCCGGCGGCTGTCGATCTGGCGCGTCGCCGAGTGGCGGATCTGCGCCACGTCCAGGTCGAACAACGCGCAATGCCCGATGACTGGCCCGACGGCGAGTTCGACCTGATTGTCGTCAGCGAAGTGGCTTATTACCTGACGCACGACCAGCTCGGACGGCTGGTACAACGGCTGACGTCTTCCCTGTGCGCAGGCGGAACCGTGGTTGCGTGCCACTGGCGTCGACCAATCGAAGGATGGCGATTTACCGGCGACGACGTTCACGCCGAACTCCGCGCAACGCTTGCGATTCCGGCCCTGTCGCACTATGAAGACGACGACCTCGTGCTCGACGTGTGGTCATCGAACAAGGCGTCGGTGCATCAGCGCGAAGCCCGTTAAATCCCATTTACTAAACAAGGAAGCAAACCGAAAGTCTTGTCAGCAAGCCGTTGCGGGTTTTCTCTAAGGCCCGCGACGGTAAAATGCCCATCGTTTTACTATACAATCCCCGCGATCATGCGAACCTCGCTTTACCGATAAACACCGGCCGAACGAGCTTCATAAACCATAGAACACGCATGCGGAGATTGAAAGACAGATGGGTACAACCATTCGTGATGTCGCACGCGCAGCCAGCGTGTCGATCGGCACGGTATCGCGGGCACTGAAGAACCAGCCGGGTTTGTCGGAAGCGACGCGCGAACGTGTAGTGGAAGCGGCGCGGCAACTCGGCTACGACGCCGCCCAGCTCCGCACGCGCATCCGGCGCGTCACCTTCCTGCTGCATCGCCAGCACAATAATTTCGCGGTCAGCCCGTTCTTCTCCCACGTTTTGCATGGCTTCGAGGAAGCGTGCCGCGAGCGGCGGCTGGTGCCTTCGGTACTGACAGCCGGCCCGACCCACGACCTCGCCCAGCAAATGCGGCTTCACGCACCCGACGCGGTGGCCGTCGCGGGATTCATCGAACCTGAATTGCTTGCTCACCTGCGTTCGATGAACCGGCCCGTCGTGCTGATCGACCTGCACGCGCCGGGATTCCGTTCGGTCAACGTCGACAACACGCGCGGCGCGGCGCTCGCCATGCAGCATCTTTTCGCCATGGGCAGAAAGCGCATCGCGTTCATTGGCGGGTCGCTGGCGCACTACAGCATCGCGCAGCGGGCGATGGGCTACCGGCTTGCGTACTTCGAAGCCGGCATGCTTTTCGACCCTACGCTCGAAGTGACGACGCAGCCGGCCATCGACGCGGAAGTCGCCGCCGCCGACGCCATGGAGCGCCTGATCGCGCAAGCTCACCAGCAATCGAAGCCGCTGCCGGACGCTGTTTTCGCCTATAACGATGCAGCGGCCCTCGCCGCCATGCGTGTCTGCGTGGCGCACGGGCTGCGAATTCCGGAAGACGTGGCGTTTGTCGGTTTCGACGACATTCCCGCCGCAGCCCAAAGCACGCCGCCGCTCACCACGGTCACGGTGGACAAGGAGGCGCTTGGCCGTCGCGGCGTGGACCTGCTGCTGGAAACAGCGCAAAACAACGACGCCAGCGATGCCGACATGGACATCACCACCGACACGCTCGTGCCCGTGCGCCTGATTCCGCGCGCGAGCTCGGCAATAACACGGACACAGACATCGGTATGAACTCAACCGCGTTCCAGGCGGCGGACCGGGCCGAACCGGACTTCCGCAGCCGCGATTTCCTGCTCGATCATGTGCGCCACACGCTCGCGTTCTACGAGCGGACGGCCCGCGATCCATCGGGCGGGTTTTATCATTTCTTCAAAGATGACGGCACGGTCTACGACCACACCACGCGGCATCTGGTCAGCAGTACGCGCTTTGTCTTCAATCACGCGATGGCCTTTCGCCATTTCGGTAGCCAGCATCATCTGGACAACGCGCGCCACGCGTTTGCGTTTTTGCGCAACGCCCATTGGGACGCAGTGAACCAGGGCTACGACTGGGAAATCGAGTGGCGCGATGGCGCGAAACGCACGCTGGACGGCACGCGGCATTGCTACGGCCACGCGTTTGTGCTGCTCGCGTGTGCGCACGCGGCGATGGCGGGTATCGACGAAGCCCGGCCTCTGATAGATGAAACCTTCCAGTTGATGGACCAGCACTTCTGGGATGCGAATGCCGGTCTCTACGCCGACGAAGCCACGCCCGACTGGCAGTTGTCGCCTTATCGCGGGCAGAACGCGAACATGCACGCGACCGAAGCGCTGCTCGCCGCGTACGAGGCGACCGGCCATGTGCTCTATCTGGACCGGGCAGAGAAGATCGCCGGCAACATCACGCTGCGTCAGGCGCGGCTTTCTAACGGCCTCGTGTGGGAACACTTCAACGAGGATTGGTCGGTCGACTGGCATTACAACGAATCCGACAGTTCGAACATCTTCCGCCCGTGGGGTTTCCAGCCCGGTCACCAGACCGAATGGGCAAAGCTGCTGCTGATCCTGGAGCGGCATCGGGCGTTGCCGTGGCTCGCACCGCGCGCTATCGAACTGTTCGATGCCGGCTTCAACCGCGCGTGGGACGAGCAGCACGGCGGCCTCTACTACGGCTTCGGCCCCGACAATTCCATTTGTGACCACGACAAATACTTCTGGGTTCAGGCCGAGACCTTCGCCACGGCCGCGCTGCTCGGCAAACGCACGGGCCTCGAACGCTTCTGGGATTGCTACGACGAACTCTGGCGCTATAGCTGGGCGCACTTCGTCGATCACAAATACGGCGCGTGGTTCCGCATCCTGACCTGCGACAACCGCAAATACGGCGATGAAAAAAGCCCCGCCGGCAAGACCGATTACCACACGATGGGCGCGTGCTACGAGGTGCTGAACGCGTTGGGCGTCAATACGCCGGACACATCAGCCTCAGCCACCACGACCCAGCACATCGCCGAAACAGAGACGGCCAGACAATGAACGCGACGACCTCCACTCCTGCCTTCCCGCAATTCGTCTCCGCTGGCGACATCCTCACCGACCTGATCCGCACCGGCCCGTCGGACTGGCTCTCGCGTCCGGGCGGCGCGGGCTGGAACGTGGCGCGCGCCGTTGCGCGTCTCGGTTTGCCGACGGCGTCGGCGGGATCGCTCGGTACGGACAATTTCTCCGATGAACTCTGGGACGCGAGCGTCGCCGCCGGTCTCGACATGCGCTTCATGCAGCGCGTCGAACGCCCGCCGTTACTGGCGATCGTCCACAAGACGCAGCCACCGACTTATTACTTCATGGGCGAAAACGGCGCGGACCTCGCCTTCGATCCCGCGCTGCTCCCGTCCGGCTGGATGGACGCCGTGAAATGGGCGCACTTCGGCTGCATCAGCCTCGTGCGCCAGCCGCTTGGGGACACGCTCGCGGGTCTTGCCGCGCAACTGCGCGAACACGGCGTGAAGATCAGCTTCGACCCGAATTACCGGAATCTGATGGAACACGGTTACGAGCCGACCTTGCGCAAGATGGCGGCACTCGCCGATCTCATCAAAGTCTCCGACGAAGATCTGCAACGCCTCTTCCCGCACATTGCAAACGAGGCCGACGCCCTCGCCGAAATCCGCGCGATGAACCCGCAAGCTACCGTGCTCGTCACGCGCGGCTCGTCGCAGGCAACCTTGCATGTCGGCGAGGAAAGCTGGCAAGCCACGCCGCCTAAAGTCCAGGTCGCGGACACAGTCGGCGCCGGCGATGCGTCCATCGGCGGCTTGCTCTACAGCCTCATGACCCGGCCGGGCGGCTGGCCCGACCATCTGCGGTTTGCGTTGGCGGCCGGCGCTGCGGCTTGCCGCATGTCGGGCGCGCATTCTCCGTCGCTCGAAGAAGTCGAGGATCTGCTGGCCTGAAACGTGCGCTCACCGCTTACGAAAAAGACGGTCATACGCGCGATAAATACGCGTGCTAGCATCGTTTTCAACCTTTGGCGGAGCGCATCATGGAAGACACGATCTACACGAAGGGCATCTACACCGCGACTATCGGCGTTCGTCCGACCGACGACGGCCAGTTCCAGGGCGTCGTCTCGCTGGTCCGGGACGACGGCGAGGATAGCGACGAACCGAAACTCTACGATGTCGCCGCCACATCCCTCTCCGAAGAGGAAGCGCTGGACGAAGCCCGCGCGCTCGCGCACCGGATTCTCGGCGAAATCGAACTCTGAAAATATACGGCGGCACTGGATTTCCCGCGCCGCCGTTTCCGTTTAACTCAGCTTGGACGGGAGACTCAGCATGTCCGAACAACTCTTTCTTTACGGCGTCTATTCAATCCACGTTCGTCCTATTGAATTGGAGGGAACGCGGTGGGACGCTGAATACGAAATCCGTCATCTCGACAAAGCCGTGCAGCCGTGGAAAACCATAGGCGGAGACAACGGTTTGTCGAGCCCGACCGATGCCGTCGATGCCGCGCATGTACAGGCCGTCGCCGACATTGAAGCCGGCGCGGGCATTCCCAAACCAAAGACGTTTCCTTAATTTTTGGCAGCGGACGAAGCCTTCTGCGCCTCGGCTTTATCAATCGATACCGCGCGCTCATGCGCCTCGCGTGACGTTGCACGCGCGACGTACTCGGACAGCGCGCCGCCCGGTTCGATCAGCTTCGCCATATACGCAATCTGCAGCGTGCTCGAAACGAGGATATCGGCGGCTGTAAAACGCTCGCCGAGCAACCACGGCCCGTGCGCGAGCGCCGATTCGATCGCCTTCTCCACGCGACCCAGATCACCCCAGCCGAAACTCACGCTGTTTCCGGGCGCGCCGATCATCTTTTCAGCCATTGCCGGTTCAAGGCACGCGCCCGTGAAGAACATCCACTGGAGGAAGCGGCCGCGTAGAGGATCGTCGAGTGGAACGCCGAGGCCGGCTTGCGGGTGTTTATCGGCGAGATAGAGGAGCACCGCGCCCGACTCTGCAACGCAGACGCCGTCGTCATCGAGCGCGGGCAGCTTCGACATGGGATTCACCGCACAGAACGCCGCTTCGTTTTGTTCGCCGGCGCGGATGTTCACGTATGCGAACTCGTACGGCACACCCAGTTCCTCGAGCATCCACAGCGCGCGAAACGCGCGAGTCTTTGGCCAGTAGTAGAGCTTCATGGGCGGATCTTCCTCGTTGTGAGGCTGCATATCTTCGTCGCAGCAGGAGCATTGAGATTACCCGCTCCTGGGCACTTCGCGGTACGGGTTAACCACACGTTAGCCATTCGGCCGGCTTTTTCTACTCAACGGCGATCGATAAGATGGGTTTCATTGCGCTGCAGCTCATATGAGCGCGAGAAACGCAAAAAATCTCCGCTTATGGCGAGGAAGAATGACGACATCCCTCAATACCAACGATAAACGCCGGAGACTTCATGAACGCGCGTGTCCCATTTGCAGACCATCCGCCGCTCGCCGCCTATCAGCTCACCGATAACCTCAACGCAACTCAGGGCCGGATCTTCCTGACCGGCACGCAGGCGCTGGTTCGCCTCGTCCTGATGCAACGGCAACTGGACCGATCTGCGGGCATGAACACCGCGGGTTTCGTGAGCGGGTATCGTGGATCGCCGCTTGGCATGGTGGATCAACAATTGTGGAAGGCGAAGAAGCTGCTGGCGTCGCACGACGTGCGCTTCCTTCCCGCAATCAACGAAGAACTTGGGGGCACCGCGGTTCTCGGCACGCAGCGCGTGGAATCCGATCCTGAACGCACGGTCGATGGCGTGTTCGCCATGTGGTACGGCAAAGGCCCGGGCGTGGACCGTGCCGGCGATGCGCTCAAGCACGGCAACGCCTACGGTTCCTCGCCCCATGGCGGCGTGCTCGTCGTGGCGGGCGATGACCACGGCTGCGTGTCGTCATCCATGCCGCATCAGTCCGACCAGGCGATGATTGCGTGGCATATGCCGGTGGTGAATCCATCGAATATCGCCGATATGCTCGAGTTCGGTCTTTATGGATGGGCGTTGTCACGCTTTTCGGGCGCATGGGTGGGATACAAGGCGATTTCGGAAACAGTGGAGTCAGGATCGACCGTCGACCTCGATGCGTTGCAGACCGTTTGGCCGGCGCCGGAAGGTTTCGTCGCGCCTGAAGGCGGTTTGCATAATCGCTGGCCCGACCTGCCGAGCCTGACAATCGAAGCGCGGCTGGCCGCTAAGCTGGAAGCGGTGCGCTATTTCTCCAAGACCAATTCCATCGATAAATGGATCGCCCCAAGCCGTCATGCGAACGTCGGCATTGTGACGTGCGGCAAGGCGCATCTGGACTTGATGGAAACGTTGCGCCGTCTGGATCTGACCGTCGATGATCTCGACGCCGCTGGCGTGCGCATCTATAAAGTGGGCTTGTCGTTTCCGCTAGAAACCACGCGGCTCGATACGTTCGTGGAAGGCCTGTCCGAAGTGCTGGTCATCGAAGAAAAAGGCCCGGTGATCGAGCAGCAGATCAAAGACCATTTGTATAACCGGACACAAGGTGCGCGGCCGGTTGTGATCGGCAAGAATGCGCAGGACGGCGCAATGCTGTTGAGCGCGCTTGGCGAGCTGCGTCCGTCGCGCGTGTTGCCTGTCTTCGCCGACTGGCTCGCGCGGCACAAACCGGCGCTTGATCGGCGCGACAAAGTTGTCGATCTCGTTGCGCCGCAAATCCTGTCGAATGCCGCCGATGCCGTCAAACGCACGCCGTATTTTTGCTCGGGCTGTCCGCACAATACATCCACCAAGGTGCCCGATGGATCGATTGCCCAAGCCGGAATCGGTTGCCATTTCATGGCTTCTTGGATGGAACGCGACACGACCGGCCTGATCCAGATGGGCGGCGAAGGTGTGGATTGGGCGTCGCATTCCATGTTCACGAAAACGCCGCACGTCTTCCAGAATCTCGGCGACGGCACGTACTTTCATTCGGGCATCCTGGCGATTCGCCAGGCGGCCGCGGCGAAGACGAACATCACGTACAAGATCCTGTACAACGACGCCGTCGCAATGACCGGCGGCCAGCCTGTCGATGGCAGCATTTCCGTGCCGCAAATCGCGCGGCAGGTCGAAGCGGAAGGCATCGCAACGCTGGTCGTGGTCAGCGACGAACCCGAAAAATACGACGGGCATCACGATCAGTTTCCGAAGGGCACGACGTTCCACCACAGAAGCGAACTCGACGACGTTCAACGGCGTTTGCGTGACATCAAAGGCGTGACGGTCCTCATCTACGATCAAACGTGCGCAGCGGAAAAACGCCGCAGAAGGAAAAAAGGCGAATTCCCCGACCCGGACAAACGCCTGTTCATCAACGAAGCCGTGTGCGAGGGTTGCGGCGATTGCGGCGTGCAGAGCAATTGTTTATCGGTCGAACCGGTGGAGACCGAACTCGGACGCAAGCGCCGCATCGACCAGTCGTCGTGCAACAAGGACTACTCGTGCGTGAACGGCTTTTGCCCGAGCTTCGTGACGCTGGAAGGTGCGAAACTCAAGAAGGCGGCCGGTAACGGATTCGATCCCGAGGCGCTCGCGGCACGCGTGGATGGGTTGCAGGAACCCGCGCTCGAACTCGATAACGCGCCGTACGACATCCTGATCACCGGAGTCGGCGGCACGGGCGTGGTCACGGTCGGCGCGCTCATCAGCATGGCGGCGCATCTTGAAGGCAAGAGCGCGTCGGTGCTCGACTTCATGGGCTTCGCGCAAAAGGGTGGCGCGGTGCTTTCATTCGTACGTTTCGCCGCGACCGATGCCTTGCTTAACCAGGTTCGCATCGATACCCAGCAGGCTGATGTGCTGCTCGCGTGCGACATGGTCGTGGGCGCGAGCGCCGACGCATTGCAAACCGTCCGGCATGGCCGCACGCGCATTGTCGTGAACACGCACGCCATTCCGAACGCGACGTTCGTGCAGAACCCGGACGCGAATCTTCACGCCGGATCGCTGCTCGAAAAGATGCAGCATGCAGCGGGCGCGGAGCGCATGAACACGTGTGACGCCCAGGCGCTGGCAACGCGCTTTCTCGGCGACACGATCGGCGCGAACATCCTGATGCTGGGTTACGCGTGGCAACTCGGACTCGTGCCCGTGTCGCACGCGGCGTTGATGCGCGCCATCGAGTTGAACAACGTCGCTGTACCTATGAACAAGCTCGCATTTGCCATCGGGCGATTGGCGGCTGCGGATATCGGCGCGCTTGAGGCGCTGCGCAAGACCTCCGCCGTGCCGCGAATCGAAATGAACGCGATGCCGCTCGAAACGTTGATTGCCGATCGCGAGGCGCGATTGCTGGCATATGGCGGTTCGCAATATGTGACGCGATACCGCTCGTTGGTTTCAGTTGCCGCTGCATCCGGCAACGATGCCGTGACGCGGGCGGTCGCCACGACGTTTTATCGGCTGCTTGCTGTGAAAGACGAATACGAAGTCGCGCGGCTTCACACCGATCCCGCTTTCCGCGCGGCTTTGGAAGCACAGTTCGAAGGAACTGCCGGCCAGGATTTCGCCGTGAAGTTCAACATGGCACCGCCGGTTTTATCGAGGGCGAAAAATGGCGGCGCGCCGCGCAAGATGACGTTCGGACAATGGCTATGGCCGGTGCTCGGCGTGATGTCGAAGGTGCGTGGTTTGCGAGGAACAGTGATCGATCCATTCGGCCGGTCGCTGGAACGCAAGATGGAACGCCAGCTTCCCGGCGACTACGAAATCACCGTTCAACGCGCGCTCAGGGCGATGACGCCTGACAACACAAAGGACGTCGAAGCGCTTGCGCTGCTGCACGAACGCATTCGCGGATATGGGCACGTGAAGCTGGCGAATTTATCGATGGTGAAGCGGCGCGAACGCGATCTGGGCGCGAAGCTCGGGATTGCGGTCGAGACGGGACGCTACGTGCAGGCATCACTGGATGAGCTCAAGGGCGCCGGCGCCCTGAGGGGGATTCCAGTCGTCGTGGCGAAATGAAAAGACGCGAGCTGATTCACGTGGATCAGCTCGACCCATTCCTACTCTTCCTCCTCCGCCTCCCAATCGATGTCTCCGCAAAGCACGACGCGCTGGCCGCCCATGCGAGTCTCCACCGACAACGTCACGCAAGGAAGCGCCTCATTGATCGATAAATACGGCTTCGTCACGTGCACGCGATCCGGCGCACCCAGCGCGTCCCTGAAGTAGGGACGGCGCAGCCAGTTCGCGCCTTGAGCATCGATCAAAGGCAACAACCGCGCTTCATGGGCAGCCCGATCAGCCCGAAGGACGACGTTCCGGCCGGCTTGCCGCCCGTTGACATCGAGCAGAAAACATCGGGCGGCGTTATCGAGGGCGAGGAAGTTCCAGCACACCTCTTCCAGCGGCTCGCCTGCCGCCAGCCGCTCGGCCGCGCGCTCGAACGCACGTACATACGGTTGCAGACGGGCTGCCACCCGCCGCTCCTTCGCCTCGGTCTGCAGGCGGAAACGCTCCGTCAGCTCGCTCATCAACGTGTGCGCCTGAGGCGCATCGGCAAGACCCGGATTCGGACGTCCGAAGAAAAATCCCTGCACGAAATCCGCGCCGCTTGCGAGCGCCAGCTGCGCCTCATGCTCGGTTTCCACGCCTTCGATCAACACCAGCTTGCCCGCTTCATGCAGCAGCGAAACCACGCCGCACAGGATGGCCTCCATGTTGCGCCGGTGCTTGGAGTGGCTCATCCCGTGCAGCGTATGCGCCGACTGCGCGGCATGCGACAGCATCACGCGGTCGAGCTTCACGATATCCGGATCCAGTTGCCATATCCGTTCGATATTCGAATGTCCCGCGCCGAAGTCATCGAGCGCGATCAGAAAGCCGTGTTCACGAAAATGCTGCACGGCTTCGGCGAGTTTCTCGATGTCGTCTGCCCGATCCTCCAGCACCTCCAGCACCACACGACGCGGTTCGATATTCAGGCGCTTCAGATTCGCCAGCAACGCGGCCATGTGATACGGCTCGGTCAACGAACCCGGATGGACATTCAGGAACAGCCATTCGTTCTGAGCGCCCAACACGTTGAAATTTTCCAGATGCAGCGCCTGCGACAGGCGGTCGAGCTGCATGGCCTCGCCAATGCGCGCGGCCTGACCAAACACATCGAGCGGCGACACGGCGCGATCGAGCGCATCGTGCGCACGCAACAAACCCTCATATCCGACCGCCCGCATGTGCGAGAGGCTGAACACCGGCTGGAAGACGCTCGATAGCGTCCAGTTGCCGTGGTCGACCGAATACCGGTCGAACCCCGATGTCACGCTCAGTTCAAAATTCCGCGGCGAGATCGGCTTGATCTTCTCCGGATTCGCTATCGCCATCATGCCTTCCCCGGACGAATGCACGCCTGCGTTTGTGTATCGTGCACACCATCCTCTTTGTTTTTCGCAATCGATTGCGTTGCTTGCTGCGCCGCCCGCACGCTCAATCCTGGTTTCATACACTGCCCTCGATTATCTTTAAGCGGGGAATCTGCGCGTCCCGTCCCTTTGGATAAAGCAAGCTCCGTGCTCACGAGCCATGAGTGGTTTGCGGAGCTTTCGTCACCGTGTGCACCGAGGCGAGACGCCTCTTTCACGGGACGGCGTGCGGATCGCACCATTGCAGTGCGCGGCCCCGATTCAGACTGGCTCGCCCGTCCAAGCTAAACTTTGGTCCTTTGTTATCAAAAGAGCGTGGCGGGACGAAGTTCGCTCCTCATTGCTCCGATTACCGCACCAAGAAAAAAATGGATATCGTTTTCACCGTACTCATTCTGATGCTGGCAGTCGCGCTGTCCGGCTTCATCACGAGCGCGCTTGCCAGCAAGTTGCCGTTCACGTTGCCCTTGCCGCTCATTCAGATCGCAATCGGCGCGTGTCTCGCGTGGCCGGGATTCGGCTTGCACGTCACGTTCGATCCCGAGCTCTTCATGATGCTCTTTATCCCGCCGCTGCTCTTCGCCGACGGCTGGCGGATCCCGAAGCGCGAATTTTTCATGCAACGCCGCGCGATCCTGCTGCTCGCGCTCGGCCTCGTATTCATGACGGTGGGCGCGCTTGGCTGGTTCCTGCACGTGATGATTCCCGTCATGCCCTTGCCGGTCGCGTTCGCGCTGGCAGCGGTGTTATCGCCAACAGATGCTGTCGCGTTGAGCGGCATTGCGGGCAAGGGACGCATTCCGGCGAACCTCATGCACATCCTCGAAGGCGAGGCGTTGATGAACGACGCGTCTGGCCTGGTCGCGCTGAAGTTCGCCATCGCGGCGGCGCTGACAGGCGTGTTCTCGTTGCGCGCGGCATCGATAAGTTTTGTGGTGATCGCCGTCGGCGGCCTCTTGATCGGCGCGGTGATCAGTTGGCTCGTGACCACGATCCCACGGCGGATCGTAAAGATGTCCGACGACGATGACCCAGCCGCCGGCGTCGTCCTCACGTTGCTGATTCCGTTCGCCGCGTATCTGATCGCCGAGAAACTCGGTTGTTCGGGCATCCTCTCGGCGGTGTCCGCAGGCATGATGATGAACTTCCAGAGCCTGCGCGAGATCATCCCGACGGCGGCGCGCATCCGCATGACGAGTACCTGGACGATGATCGAGTTCGTCTTCAACGGCATGGTGTTCATTCTGCTCGGGCTGCAGTTTCCACACATCATCGGACGCGCGTTGATCGAGGCGCATCACGATGGTCTATACCAAGTGGGCTTGCTGCTGGGCTACGTGGCCGCGGTGGTCATCGCGCTTTATGGGTTGCGATTTGCGTGGGTGTGGGTGCTGCGCTGGGTCGCGAGCCGCGGCGCCGCGAAGCATGGCGTGTCGAACGCAGTGCCGGGTGTGCGCACGGTGGCCATGACCACTATTGGCGGCGTGCGCGGCGCAGTCACGCTGGCCGGCGTGTTGTCGTTGCCCGAGGTTCTGCCGAACGGTACCGCGTTGCCGGGACGTGATCTGGCCATTTTCATCGCGTCGGGGACGATCCTGATGTCGCTGCTAATCGGCGTGATTGGATTGCCGCTGTTGCTGAGCGGATTGAAGCGTCGCGGCGATCCACACGCGGCGGAAGAACGCATCGCGCGCCGTCACGCAGCTCAGGCAGCGATTCGTGCAATCGATGCAGCTCAGGAAAAACTCACCGGCCAGATGGATGAAACCGGCGCGGCGCATTGTGCGGACTCCACGGCACGCGTGATGAGTTTGTACAGACGGCGACTTGAAGGACTCGGCGATGAAGAAGAGTCTCGTCGTTCCGCACGACAAAGTGAGATGGTCGAAACCAAGCTGAAGATGGCCGCGCTGCGGGCGGAGCGATCGGAGCTTCTGAAACTGCGCACGCGCCAGGCTATCAACGACGAAACCCTGAACAAGCTGATGCGCGAAATCGATTTGTCCGAAACCGCGATTGTGAATCGCAAGAAAGGCGCGGCCGCTTGAAGGGAGCTTCATTTCAATCAGCGATTTAAAACGGACTAACGAATAACATAACGGACGTTTTAGGAGTTATCGTATTTTTCAACGATGACCGCCGCGCCATACTTCATCCCATGCGTACTCCATGAAAGCGCATGATGTCGTTGTAACTCTCCGATCTTCCCGCTCACTGCCTTTGGCACTGAGCGGTTTTTTTTGGGGCACTGGAGAACCCGGGTCAAGCGGAGCGAACGGAACAATCCAGCGGCTCGCCAATTAGCGCGGCAGTTTCCTGGTATTGCCGCCGGTGCGCAACAGGAGCTCCAATGTCGTTTCAAGGCGGATCACGCGCTCTGTAAGCCCTTCGACCTTCGCCTGTTGCGCCTTGACGCTGCTGTTCAACGACACCATGTTGTCGCTTATCTTGATGACGGTCGTGAGCGCGTCCCACAACTTGTCAGTCACGCCCATTAAGCATTCTCCGCCGTCATTGCAGCGATACGCTTGTTCGACTCCTGGATAAACGACAACGTATCAACAAGTGATTCGCTCGCTTGCCTCGCAGACACATTTGCACGCTCGATCAAGGCGAGCAGATCGCGTTCGTCTTCTGACGGTGCAAAGCCTTGTGCTGCCTGACGCATGAGTTCTCCCAGGTTCAATCCGAGCCGTCTTGCAGTGCGCGCGATAGCGCGTTTCTGCCCCGTCGTCACCTGCACGATAATCCGTCCGCTTGCTGCTGCCATTTCCGCTCCTAAGCCTGTTTCCCCATGGATAGAAACATAACACTGCGCGAAAGCTCGACGTCAAGCAAAGATTCGCTGCGTTGTGTCAAGAAGCGTGCAGACAGAAGTTGCAGCCTGAAAACGTGCGATAACTCTCGGCCCGGAAACGACAAAACCGGCCGAAGCCGGTTTTGTCGTTGAAGCGTGGTGGAGAGGAGGAGGATCGAACTCCCGACCTTCGCATTGCGAACGCGACGCTCTCCCAGCTGAGCTACCCCCCCATCTTGAAATCGATTCTAGCACAGCCTAATGACTGCCTGACAAGCGTCAGGTGCGTGCGAACCACCCCATCACTTCGATGGCGATCCAGCCAGAATCCACGCAACGACCGTCCTGATATCGCCCGAATCCATTGACCGATGCGAGGGCATTGGCAACATGCCCCACACGCCGCTGCCGCCATCCCTCACCTTTGCCTCGAGCCGCGCCGGCGCTTTCGCGTCGCCCTTGTACTTCTCGGCGATCTGCTGAAACGATGGCCCCACGAGCTTGCGGTCCACTGCATGACATCCCATGCAGGCGTTCTTGCGCGCAATGTTCATGGCATCGGCGGGGGAAACAGCGGCCGCCGGCGCGTCAGCCGCGACCGCGCCTTGCCCCGCCGCAACCAAACCCACCGCAACGACTACGCCACTCAAAAACCACCGCTTCATTTTGCCGCCGGCGCCGGGCTGCCCGGATGCACATCCGAGTTCTTGACCGGCGCGGGTGATGTTCCGTCGAGCGGCTTCGAGCTCACCGATGAATCCGGCACGGCGCCGACCGTCGGGTTATCGTCGATAGGCGTCACCGCCGGCGCACTCGCACCCGATGCAGCCGCCGCCGACAATGCCTGCGCATCCTCAGGCTTGATGTACTGGAACACCTTTACAACCTGCTCCACGCCAGGCGTTTGCGCGGCGACACTCGCGCCAGCCGCGCCTTCGTCACGCGTGACGAGACCCATCAGGTACACCGTGCCGCGCTCGCACACGACCTTGTAGAAATTCGCGCGCAGATCCTTCTCGCCGACCAACGCGCCCTTCACGCGACTTTCCAGATAAGCGTCGTTAGTACGCGATGACAACGAACTCGCGCCCTGAATGGCAAGCTCGTTCACGATGCTGTTCACATTGTTGATGCCGCGCACGACCTCTTCGGCCTTCTGCTTCGCCTGGTCGGTCGGCACTTCGCCGGTAAGCAGCACGCGCCGGTTGAACACAGTCACGCTGACGTGTGCCTGATCGGGCAGACTCTCACCAATGCGGCTCTTCGCCTTCACCTGGATCTCCCGATCCTCGGTTTGCGCGCCGAGTGTACGCCGGTCGGTGGCGACCAGCGTGCCGCCGCCCACGGCGCCACCCATTGCGCCAATTGCCAGAAGCGCGCAGCCCTGCATGCTCAGCGCGACGCCCGATAACAGTCCAGCCAGCAACGTGGCCTTGGCAAGCGTCGATTTGACGCGTGTCGTGTTCATCAACTCGTTCCCCTTGAGATCATTCTTCGCCGAGCAGCATCGCGTCGATGCCATCGCACAGGCAATGAATGGTTAACAGATGGACTTCCTGGATTCGCGCCGCCCGCTCGGACGGCACGCAGATTTGGATATCGGTGTCGGCGAGCACTTCACTGATCACCCCGCCGCCGCTGCCCGTGAGCGCAATGACGAACATCTCGCGCTCATGTGCTTCCTGGATCGCGGCCAGCAAGTTGACCGAGTTGCCCGACGTCGAGATGACGACGAGTACGTCGCCTGCCTGGCCGAGCGCCCGGACCTGCTTCGAGTAGATCTCTTCGAATGCAGAACTGTTCCCGATGGCCGTGAGCATCAGCGCATTTGCATCGAGCGAAATGGCAGGCAAGCCAGGACGCTCACGCTCGAACTGTCCAACGAGCGTGGCGACGAGCCGCTGTGCATTGGCTGCCGATCCGCCGTTGCCGCACGCGAGAATGCGCGAACCGTTGGCAAGCGCGCCGAACAACACGTCGATGGCGGCGGCAATGGGAAACGCAAGCGCATCAGTTGCTTCGCGTTGGACGGCCGCGCTTTCGCGGAAATGCTGCTGGATTCGTTCGACGGACATCGACTCTCGGTTAACGGCCGCGACCAGGCGCGGTGATTCAGTGATGGGTTACGTCGGAGGTTTGCGAGCCCGGCGTCCTGGCACTTCGGGCTCCGCGCAGTTTACCGCACTCGTTGTCCCCCATACTCAAGATACACACGGCTTGCGCTAGTTATCCGCACGAAAAGCATCGCGCAGCCAGACGATACGGCCCGCGTCGAACGCGATCACGTCAAATCGGCACGCGGGCAACGCGCCGCGCCAGGTCATCAAATAATGCTGCGCCGCGAGAACCAGTCGCCTCTGCTTGTGTGCGCCGATGCTTGCCGCCGCAGCGGCAAACTGCCGGCTGCGCCGCGCCCGCACCTCTACGAACACCAACGTGCGCGCGCTGCCGATCTCACGCATCACAAGATCGATCTCGCCGCCGCGGCACACGAAGTTGCGAGTGACAAAGCGCAGCCGATGACGCTGCAAATACTCCAGCGCGCGCTCCTCGAACGCGCTTCCAATCGTTTTCGACACCCCGTTCCCCAAAAAGTTGTATCGGATCGCGTGGCACAATGCGTTCTTCGCATGCCGCCCGCCCTCATGACTCCACTCTCCGAACTTGCCCAGGGCCAGCAGTTTCCGGCTGGCGCGCTCTACATCGTCGCGACGCCTATTGGCAATGTCGCGGACATCACGGTGCGCGCGTTGCACGTGCTCGGCCTGGCCGACCGGGTGGCCGCCGAGGACACGCGCAACACGTCGCAACTGCTCTCGCGCTATGGCATTTCGAAGCCGACCATAGCGGTACACGAGCACAACGAGCGCAGCGCCGCCGAGCACGTGATCGCGCATCTGCGTAATGGCGAACGTATTGCATGTGTCTCCGATGCCGGCACGCCCGGCATTTCGGACCCAGGCGCAAAACTCGTCGATGCCGTGCGCGAAGCCGGCTTTCCCGTCATCCCGTTGCCAGGCGCAAGCGCGCTCACGACCGCGTTGAGCGTGGCGGGCGCGTGGGTTCACACCTTCTCGTTCATCGGCTTTCTTGCGACCAAGACCAAACAGCGCGACACGCAATTGCACTCGTTGCTCACGCACGTACCCGCGCTCGTGTTCTACGAAGCACCGCATCGGATAGTGGAGACGGTGCAGGCGCTTGAACGCGCGTTCGGCGGCGATCGGAAACTGCTGATTGCCCGTGAGCTGACCAAGTTACATGAGAGCATTCACCAATGCACCCTGGCCGAAGGGCCAACGTGGTTAGCCGCCGATGCCAACCGGCAACGCGGTGAATTTGTACTGGTGGTGGAAGGGGCGCCGCAGCAGGAAGCCGCCGATGACGCGCACGACGCGTTGCTCGAGACCTTGCTGCAAGAATTATCGGTCAGCAGTGCGGCGCGGCTCGCGGCCACGTTGACGGGTGCATCGCGCAACGCGTTGTACACGCGCGCGCTTGCGATGGACAAAGCGCGCAGCGGTGATCAGGACGCGGAGGAATCGTCCGTCGAATAGGAAACGGGCCGTTGCAATAACGGCCCGCTTGTTTGTGATGCTCGGCAAATCAAGCCGATCAGTCAGTCGAAGAGAGCGACGCGAGCGATTGCTCCCGCGCCAGTCGCGCTTCTTGCTGCGTCAGCCCTTCGATCTTCACTTTTCCAATGCCTGCGCCACGCATACCCAGCGCAGCGGCCGCCGCATAGGACAGATCGATTACACGGTTTCCGACGTACGGGCCGCGATCGTTGATCTTGACGACCACCGACTTGTTATTGCTTTGGTTGGTCACGCGAACCCACGAAGCCAGTGGCAACGTGCGGTGCGCCGCGGTCATGGCGTGCATGTCGTAACGCTCGCCGCTGGCAGTCTTGCGGCCATGAAAACCACGGCCATACCAGGATGCGCGGCCCTGCTGCTCGAAGTCGCCGACATTCGGACCGGCGGTGATCGGCTCTGCATTGGCGAGCGACGAGGCGTCGGCGGATTTATCGATCGACGATGGAATCGAGTTCAGCCGGGAATCGTAAGCCAGCGGTGTTGCGGCGTGAGGGGAACTGGACTTCGGTGCTGCAGCGTTCTTCGTGACCTGCGTTCCGGTGTTCTGGATGCCGGCCTGATCGCCACCGCTCGGTGGCATTGCGCAACCCGTGAGGATTGCTGCGACAAAAAGACTCCCGAAATGCCGAGTGAGTCGTACATTCATAGACGTGTAATCAACGGTTCGAGCCGCCTGTTCCGTCTGCTATTTCTCAGACGGTATTAGACAACTCAAGGCTTTCCGCGCGACAGCAGACGTCGCTCGAGAATTCGACCGACGCGCGTGTCCACGGGAACGGCGTACCTCGCCGCACAAGCCCGGTTAGTTTTCACGTCTGGCGCAACCTGTCCCCGGCAGCCTGACCAGACCCCACATGCCGCCATCGAACGTGGCAAACACGTTCTTGCGCGATAAACAGCACAGGAACGGCGGCGTAGGCCCCATCCAGCGTTACGGCAGCTAAGGCCGTGAGCGGGTGCTTCGCACCCGGCTGGACAAGACGTGCACATCGATCGGAATCGATGCTTGATTGCGATTTCAAAGCGATTTGCTTCGAACTGCGTACTTGATGGCAATTGTAGAAAGCGCTGATGGCGCTCCCGGCCTGCCCATTGATGGCATGCTCAAACCATGCACAAGTGGACCGATTATACCCAAAAGCTCCAGCCGACCCTCCATTCAAGCACAATTTGTTACTCATTCTCTCTGGGAGCGTAAAAATTGCGGATTTTTCCTAATTGTTGCGCACGCGTTAGATCGATCGGCCAACGCTGCATGCGCAGCCGCAGCCATTGTTTACGCCCGCTACAATGAACGTTTTACATGCTGGTTGCTATCCATGAAGGTCACCCTGATTCCTGTGACACCCTTTCAGCAGAACTGCTCCATCGTTGTGTGCGAGGCAACCGGGCGCGCAGCAATCGTAGATCCGGGCGGGGATGTCGACCGGATCATTGAAGCGGTCGCCGAACTCGACGTAACCATTGATAAAGTGCTGCTTACCCACGGTCACCTCGATCATTGTGGCGGCGCCAAGGCAATCGCCGATCACTACGGCGTCGTGATCCATGGCCCTCACAAGGAAGACGCTTTCTGGATCGACCAATTGCCCGAGCAGAGCAAGCGCTTCGGCTTCGGCGAAGCCCAGGTGTTCACGCCCGAGAGGTGGCTAGAAGAAGGCGATACTGTTCAGTTCGGCGAAGAAATCATGGAGGTCTATCAATGCCCGGGGCATACGCCCGGCCATGTGGTGTTCTTCAGCCGCGAAAACCGGCTTGCGCTGGTAGGCGATGTCCTTTTCGCGGGCTCGATCGGACGAACCGATTTCCCGCGCGGTAACCACGCCGACCTCGTGCGCTCCGTACAAGAAAAACTCTGGCCTCTCGGCGACGACGTCACGTTCGTGCCGGGACATGGTCCCACTTCAACGCTAGGCCACGAACGCCGGACCAATCCCTACGTCGGCGACAGGAAAACTGCATGAGCACCGCCATCCCTGAAATCTATGTCAGCACGGATGTCGAAGCCGACGGCCCGATTCCGGGTCCTCATTCGATGCTCAGTTTTGCATCGGCGGCTTATACGGAGAACAAGGAATTGGTTGCTACGTTCTCGGCAAATCTCGAAACGCTCGAGGGCGCTACGCCTCACCCAGTCCAGGCCGCGTGGTGGAAGACGCAGCCCGAAGCGTGGGCTGCGTGCCGGACGGATCTGCAGCAACCACTCGCCGCAATGCAGGCTTACGTCAAGTGGGTCGAGGCGTTGCCCGGCAAGCCCGTGTTCGTGGCGTACCCGGCGGGTTTCGACTTCACCTATATGTTCTGGTACATGATGCGTTTCGCCGGAAGCTGCCCGTTTTCGTGGTCGGCGCTGGATATCAAGACACTCGCTTTTGCGCTCACCGACCTCCCCTACCGGAAGGCCATCAAGCCGCGCTTGCCCAAACACTGGTTCGACGAACATCCGCATACTCATGTGGCGCTGGACGACGCCATCGAACAGGGCGCGCTCTTCTGCAACATGCTGGCCGAGTTGCGCGCTCAACGCGCCAGGCTGGCATCGCTCAAAACCGCCGGCGAAACGACCGGCGGCAACGGCGACGAAGCACAAAACGCGCAGTCTGGGCAATGAGTTAGGGAATATTGCTCACGACAGGCGTTTGACATTGCGCATCCTTTCTGCCACCTCTACTATTGGAGTTGGTAACGGCCGAAAGGAGGCGCAGTTGACTCTCGATACGTTCTCACAAAAAATCCTGCGACTCCTGCAGCTCGATGCCCGGCGTTCGGTCCAAGAAATTTCCGATCAAGTGGGGCTCTCCAGCACCCCTTGCTGGCGGCGCATCAAGGATATGGAGCAATCAGGTGTGATTCAGCGCTACACGGCGCTGCTCGATCGCGAGAAACTCGGCCTGCATGTTTGCGCGCTCGCGCATATCCACCTCACTCGACATACGGAGGGCGGCGTCGAGCAATTCGAACGCGAGATCATCACGTGTCCTGAAGTCACCGAGTGCTACAGCACCACAGGCGAAGCCGATTACATTCTGAAAATCGTCGCGCCCGATATCAAGTCGTACGACGCATTTCTGCATGACCGCATTTTCAAGATCCCGGCGGTAGCGCAGGTTCGGACCAGCGTAGTACTTCGCGAAATCAAGTTCGATACCCAATTACCGCTCTGATCACGCTGTAGTAACTCAGCCAAGCACCCGGCCGTCTTCGAGCGGCCGGGCTTGCGGCGACGACTCCGGCTGCACACTCCGGGCGAGTCGGATCTGTCGCACGCCAAGCTCTTTCCTGAGGGTATCGAAATCTATCTGTCTCAGCTTCCCGATCTGAGCATCGCTTGAATCGGAGGGAAGCAGCACATCGATTTCAAACCCGCTGCTCAGATAATGCAGGTTGAGTTGATCGAAGCTCATTCCCTGCGCACTCAGCAACCCACTCACAGCATCGCTCACCGCAGAGCGCGTTGGCAACCGCGCAGGCGGCGGGCTGATATCGTCGTTTTCCGGGTCGACATGAATCAACGCGTCGACCACGCGCGTATTCGTGAGCAAGCGCGCTCGCGCCGATTCAGCGATGTAATGGCCCTCGGAAACCGAGATCAGCGGATCGACCAGAATATGCGCATCGACTTGAGCAAGGTCACCCATTTTTCGTGTGCGCAATTCATGGACGTCGCGCACGCCTGGCGTTTCCATTAACAAGGTTCGCAGTTTTTCGGATTCAGCCTGGTCGAGGGCACGATCGGACAAATCCTGCAGAGCGTCCCATCCGAAGGTCCAACCCATTCGGGCGACCATGAATCCCACGATTGCGGCGGCGATAGGATCGAGCAAGCGCCAGCCCGCCATGCTGCCGATAATCCCGATTCCCACCACTAATGACGACGCCGCGTCCGAACGTGCATGCCATGCATTTGCAATGAGCATGGCGGATCGGACACGTTCGGCCGCACGCAACATATAACGAAATAAAAGTTCCTTCGAAACAAGGACGATGACCGCAACCACGAGTGCACTCGCATGGACCTGCGGAATGTCTTGGAGATTCGTGATGCGCTCGCCGGCACGCCATAACATTCCGATGCCGACCGCAATTAACAATGCGCCGAGAAATAATGAAGCGACTGTTTCATAGCGGCTGTGCCCGTAATTATGGTCATCGTCCGGGGCCGCAGCACTTCGTTTGTTTGCCAGCAATACGACAAAATCGGACACAAGATCGGCCAACGAATGAACACCGTCGGCAATAAGCGCCTGGGAATGAGCAAATACGCCCACAACGATCTGCGCACTCATCAGAACGCAATTGAGCGCGATGCTGGTAAAGGTTGTTTTACGCGCGACCTCATGCTTCTCAGCGGTGCGCGCTGTTGATAGCGGCATTTCATTGCTCGGAGTGTTTGTACGAGCAATCTTACCAAGGCGAACGGGAAACGGGATCGCTAAACGACCATAAAAACCTTTTGAATCATCGATTTAAAAGAAACGCGACGCGTTCTCAGTCAGCCGCCCATATCATCCGGAAACAAAAAAGCCGCACTGCTTTGCAGGTGCGGCTTTTTTAATATGAAAAGACCTTACTTCTGGATCAGAAAATTGTCGCGTTCCTGACCGGCAATCCACTTTGGGGGCTTACCGCGGCCCGACCATGTGCTACCGCTATCCGGATCACGATATTTCGGCGCCACGCCAGCGCGCGGACGTGCTGCGTTTTTCAGATTCTTACCGCCGCGACCACCAGCCAGTTCGGCAAGCGTGATCCCGTAGTCGGTCATTTTCTGCTTGATTTCATTGAGAACTTCAGCGTATTCCCGCGACTTCGCTTCTTCAATCTGTCGCTCGAGATTTTCGCGCTGCGCGAGAAGTTCCTTGTAAGACGTCATGATGTTTTCCTTTGGTTTGCAGTGTACGAGTCAAGTGCCCGCTTGGGGTTATATTGTAAAGCCTCTCAATGGATCGCAGATTAACACAACCACGGCTTTATGCGTGTTTCAACACACTCGATCTAAATCAATTCAGCCGAACGGGTGTGGGTAACATTTGGTGCGATTCTTTAAATGGTCCGCACTTTCCATTCATCCAACTTACATCTTTGAATGAATGCGGAAAATCTTTCACAAAATGGGAATACTCTTAAAACGAGTCGCTTAAACCTTCCATCCGATGCGAGCTTGCGTTAGAAACCCTTCAGACAATGAGCGTTTCCTGTAAACAAGTGACATAACAGCACGCGTCTGCATAGGTTTGCGAGGTCTGGAGTTCAGACAATCACCTATGCCGTTCAATACAATCGATCAGCGCAGCATTCAATTCGGCTTGCGTGTCTTTCGGTTTATCAAAGGTGAAACGATTGCGCACGCCTGAGCTTCTTAGATCACAACCGTATTTGTCGACGCCGATTAGTTCAAGTTCCGGCGGCCGCAACGAACAATCGGAAAATAATTCCAGCAGGTGCAATTCATTCTCTTCGGATATTGCTTCAGATTCATCGAGGGCAGTTCCGTCCAGCCAGCCCATTGCGCCAAACCCGCCTATATAACGCATGCGTTCAACTGACATTACCCAGAAAGTGAAGTCGCCCAGTTCGAGATATCGGGCAGCATCAGGGTGATATCGAAGATAACGGCGCGACAGTTCAGACATGGATTCTGCCGGGGCTTGAGAAAAAGAACCGAGCATTGTCAGACGCTGGCCTTCGAGAACGGCATCGCTCGCTGAGTGAGCTATGAGAAAACCGGCTCGCGCGTCCGACTGAAGGTTTCGCGTGTGTTCGGCCAGATGACTGATCAAGACCATCGGCACATGCGCTGATGTAGGTGCGAAGGGCAATGCCGTGGGATAGGGATAACCGTGCGGCTCGCGGGAATGTGTGGCGAGCGTGCCACTGGACGCCTGATGCAACAAATGCAACGGCGCGTGCGACGGAATATTCAAGGCGAACCTCATCAGGAAGCCAAACCAGGATCTCGATGTGTTCAGACAAGCGTATCGACAACGCGTTCGATAGAATCGAAAGCTTCGTCGGGTAAATAATTGCATCAACGTTATTGAACCGGCCTTCAAAACGAAGATATAACGAGAGCGAGTTCCGTGTCTGAATCAGTTTCCAGCGCCCCCGCCGCCAGCTCCGATACCGTACAAGCCGCGCACAGGAGGCTCCCGGCCAGGAAGCGTGAGCGCGCCCGGTACGCCACCATGGCCGTTTTCTTCATTGCGGGGATGTTGTACGCCTCGTGGGGCGTCCATGTTCCCACCGTGCGCGATAAGTTTCACCTCAGCCCCGGCGCGCTTTCAATCGCGTTGCTGGCGGTCGCCGCAGGCTCGATCATCGCAATGCTCACAAATGGCCGGTGGATCGGCCGTGTCGGGACGCGCCGCGCATGTCTGGCAGGCGGTATCGGCATGACGGTGTTTGGGGCGCTCATTCTAGTCGCGCCGTTTTACTGGCTTCTGGTGCTCGTGCTGGCGCTGTTCGGCTTCAGCATGGCCACGCTGGATGTCGCCATGAACGCCGAAGCAAGCGCAGTAGAAGAGGCGCTCGAGCGCCCGATCATGTCGTCGCTGCACGGCATGTTCAGCGTCGGCGGGATGGCGGGCGCCGCAGCGGGCGGCGCCATGCTCGCCCACGGCCTGCCGCCGGTCGCGCATCTTGCGCTCGCGTGCGCGGTGAGTCTGGTCGTGCTGCTGGTATCGATGCCCAATGTGTTGCCGCACGTTCCTCACGCCGACGACGCGCACGGCGGATCATCGTCGAACAGATGGCGTTCCCGGGCGCTGTGGGCGCTCGGCGCGCTGGCTTTGATTGCGCTGATCGCGGAAGGCGCCATGTACGACTGGGCGACCGTTTATATGCGCGACGTGGTGCTGGCGACGCCGGCTTTGTCGAGCGCGGCGTACGCGGCGTTCACCGGCGGCATGGCGGCGGGGCGTTTCGGCGGAGACACCGTGCGGGCCCGCTTCGGCGCGCCGCAACTGATCTTCGCGAGCGCGGCGCTGGCGTTTATCGGGATGGTGGCCGCGCTCGTCTTCCCCAACGCGGTGGTCACGCTGGCCGGTTTCACGCTGATGGGCCTCGGCCTCGCCAACATGATGCCGGTGCTGTTTGCCGCGGCGGCGCGCGTGGAAGGCGTGAGCCCCGCAGAAGGGCTCGCGCAGGTCGCCGGCCTGGCTTACTTCGGCTTGCTGTTCGGGCCCGTGTTGATCGGCGGCGTGGCGCAGATCAGTTCGCTGCCCATTGGGCTTTCGGTGGTCGCAGCGTGCTCGGCGCTGATTGCGCTCGTGGGCCCGCGAATGATGAAACAACTCAAGCTATAAAAAAACGCGCTGACTTTGCAATCAGCGCGTTCCTTATATCTTGAAAAACAACGAAGGCAACGCGATCAACAGACCGGACCGCGCCGCCCGCGAGATTACATCTTGACCACGTCCAGCAGCGTCTTCTTGCCGCCCTTGTAGTCGTACAACGAGATCACGCCGTGCTTCAGGTCGCCCTTCGAATCGAAGGTCGTCTCGCCAATCACGCCCTTGTAATCCGTATTCGGCATTGCTGCGACGATCTTTGCCGGATCGGTCGAGTTGGCGCGCTTCATTGCATCGACAATGATGTACACCGCGTCATACGTGAACGGCGCGTAGATCTGGATCGGCGCACCGAAACGCTTCTGGAACTTGGCCGCGAATGCCGGGCCGCCTTCCATCTTCTCGAGCGCCATGCCGGCTTCCGAGCAGACTACGTTGTCGGCTGCATCGCCTGCCAGGTCGGCCAGCTTTTCCGTACACACGCCGTCACCCGCCAGCACCTTGGCGCGCAGGCCAAGTTGCTTGGCTTGCTTGGCGAACGGGCCGCCGGTTGCGTCCATGCCGCCGTACATCACCGCGTCAGGATTCTCACCCTTGATCTTCGTCAAGATGGCGCGGAAGTCGACAGCCTTGTCGTTGGTCGCGTCGTGCGACATCACGTTCAGGCCAAGCGACTTGGCGGTCTTTTCGAATTCGTTCGCGAGACCCTGGCCGTAAGCCGTCGAGTCATCGACAATTGCCACGCTCTTCATCTTCATCGTCTTGGCGGCGAAGTTGGCGAGCGCCGGGCCTTGCTGTGCGTCGGTCGCGACCACGCGATACGTCGTCTTGAAGCCTTGCTGCGTGTAGGTCGGGTTGGTAGCCGACGGGGAGATCTGGACGATGCCTGCATCGCTATAGATCTTCGATGCCGGGATACTCGTGCCGGAGTTCAAGTGACCAACCACGCCGACGACCTTGTCGTCGACCAGCTTCTGGGCAACTTGCGTCGCCGTGCGCGGGTCGCCCGCGTCATCTTGCGGATCGAGTTGAAGCGTGATCTTCTGGCCGCCGATCGTCAGACCCTTGGCATTGATTTCTTCAACTGCGAGGCGCGCGCCGTTTTCGTTGTCCTTGCCCAAGTGAGCAATACCGCCGGTCAACGGTGCAACGTGACCGATCTTGACAATCTCGTCGGCCATTGCCGTTGTTGCCATCGAGGCGAACAGCAGCGCTGCAGCGCTAATAGGCAACAATTTGTGAAGCTTGGTGTTCATGTAAGTCTCCAGTTTCGGTCCCAAAAACAACGTTGTCGCCCTGTGCCCCGCCTTTCATCACGGTGGTTCAGCCCCGTGGACGACCACGCCGGATGCATCGTCATGCACTTGGCAAGTCCTTCAGCCGGCCATTTTTGACGGCCGTCATCCGTACTGCGCGCAAGTGTAGGGTTGTCAAATTAATTTGGGGAAGTTTTTTAGGATACTGGTGTTGCTACTAATAAGAGACTAGTTGAGAAGCCACTGGAAATGTGCTGGTGCAGCGCGCAAAGGCCCTGTTCATGCGGTTCTTCAGGGCACGCGTTGCTGCGTGGGTAAGGTTGTCGCGGGTTTTATCGGATCGCGCCGGTATTATCCCGGCCGCTAACCAGTTGGATTCAAACACTTAATAGAGCATTAACTCCAAGGCGTTTTCTAATCGCGTTGAGGCACCCGCCAACGTGGTGTCCGGGCGATTTCCTACAGGCGCTTTACAGCCCGGACGTCCGCCAGCAAGCGGCAGGGAATGGTGGCACACTGCCTTGCGGTTTTTCCACCCTCGTTTTTCGGCGTGTTTTTTCGCCCCTTATTATTCAGCAATCAGTCAGGAGCTTCACTATGACCGTTTCATCCCGATGGATCGACATTCCCGCCAGCGGCGACAGCTTCCAGGGTTATCTCGCGTTGCCGAAGGCTGGCAAGGGCCCGGGCGTGGTGATCATCCAGGAAATCTTCGGCGTGAATTCGCACATCCGGGCGGTCGCCGATCAATACGCAGCCGATGGTTACGTGGCGCTTGCCCCAGACATCTTCTGGCGCATCCAGCCGCGCGTGGAACTGGGCTATGACGGCGCGGATCGCAACAAGGCGATGGAGCTGTACGGCAAGTTCGACCTCAACCTCGGCGTTGCCGACGTAGGCGCCGCCGCGGATGCCTTGCGCGCGTTGCCCGAAGTCACTGGCAAGGTCGCGGGCGTGGGCTATTGCCTGGGCGGGACGCTGGCGTATTTATCGGCGGCGAAGGGTTCGTTCGATATCGCCGTGGCCTACTACGGCGGCGGCATCCACACACTATTGGATCAGGCGGACAGCGTGAAGGCGCCGATCCAGTTCCACTACGGCGAGCTCGACGCCCACATTCCGGCTGACGGCGTTGCTGCCGTCAAGCAGCGTTTTGCGGCCAAGGATGCGCAGGTCTTCACGTATCCGGACGCGGACCACGGCTTCAATTGCACGGATCGTGCGTCGTACAACCAGAAGGCATCGGCGCTCGCGCACGGCCGCACGCTGACATTCCTCGGCGAGCATTCGTAACCGAACGTGGACTGCACGGCCGCCCGAATGACAAGACGGAACAATAAAACCAAGGGGAAACCGTGCAGTCCGAGTATCTCGATCACGACGCCATCGGCCTAGCGGAGCTTGTGCGTACGGGCCAGGTGAGCGCACGCGAGCTCATCGATACAGCCATCGCACGCGCAGAAGCCGTCAATCCGGCGATCAACGCCATCGTGCTGAAGGATTACCAGGCGGCCCGCAATCGCGCGAGCCGTTCGGGTTTTCCGGCCGATGGTCCGCTGGCTGGCGTGCCTTATCTCATCAAGGATCTCGGCGCGCCGG
Source organism: Burkholderia sp. PAMC 26561 (assembly GCF_001557535.2). NCBI lineage: Bacteria > Pseudomonadati > Pseudomonadota > Betaproteobacteria > Burkholderiales > Burkholderiaceae > Burkholderia > Burkholderia sp. PAMC 26561. The sequence continues at coordinate 1,367,921 of NZ_CP014306.1, read as the reverse complement.
TCGCGGGCTTGCGGATGTCCATGGGCAGCCGCCATTTCCAGCACTTCATTCCACGCGAGGATTCACCAATCGTCGCGCGCTCGAAAGCGGCCGGGCTCAATATCTTCGGCAAGACAAACACGCCGGAAATAGGCCAGATGCCGTACACCGAACCCGAGCTGTTCGGTCCGACGCGCAACCCGTGGGGACTCGACTACACGCCGGGCGGTTCGAGTGGCGGCGCGGCGGCGGCCGTTGCGGGCGGCGTCGTGCCGCTCGCGCATGCAGCCGATGGCGGCGGCTCTATCCGCATTCCGGCGTCGTGTTGTGGGTTGTTCGGCTACAAGCCATCCAACGATGTCCAGCCGCAACCGTTGCCGGCGCCCGGGGTTTTATCGGTGGATCATGCTGTGTCGCGAAGTGTGCGCGACAGCGCGTTGCTGCTCGATCTGACATCGGCGGGACAGGCCGGCGCGTTTTACCGCGCGGTCAGCGAGCCGTGCGCGCCCTTGCGCATTGGCTATATGGCCGAACCGCAACTGGCGGCGGGGTTATCGGCGGATGTAAAGACCGCGCTCGACGATGCCGCCAAGCTCGCCGAGTCGCTCGGCCACCACATCGAGCCGGCATCGTTCGGACTGGATTTCGATGCCATCGCGCACGCATTCCTCGTGATGTGGGCGGTACTAGCCGAAGAGATCGTGCTGCAGGCCGACAAGGTCAGCGGCCAGAAGCCGAAGCGCGCTGACTTCGAGATTGCATCTTGGGCGATGGCGCATATCGGCCGGTCGATCGGCGAGAAGGACTTGCCCGCGGCGCTCGAATTGCAGCGCCAGGTCATTGCAAGGATGGACGCGCTGATGACCCGCTACGACGTGTTGCTCACGCCCACGCTCGCCGCCGCGCCGTTCAAGATCGGAGCCAGGCAGCCCACGCAGTTCGAGCGTTTTCAAATGGGTGTGTTGACCGCCGTCCCGGTGGAATCCCTGTTGCGGCGAATGCTGGCGGTATCGGCGAAGAAGGCTTTCGACTGGGCCGGATGCACCGAGCTTTTCAATTTCACCGGCCAGCCGGCCATGTCCGTGCCGCTTTACTGGAACGCGCGTGGCTTGCCTATAGGTGTGCAGTTTGCCGGGCGCCGCAACGAAGACGCGACGTTGTTCAGACTGGCCGCGCAACTCGAAGCTGCACGGCCCTGGTTCAGCAAGCGTCCGGCGCTGATGGTCGCACGATGATCACCCGCGCCGCTTCGCAAACCGATAATGCGCGACGCCCCATTCATTGCCCTTTGCATAACCGAACAACTCGGCAACCGCCATATAAAACATGCGCCAGCGCTGAAACCAGACGGGCGCATCAGCCGCGCCGTATGTCTGAACCAGCAACGGCATCAATTCGTTGCGCGCAGCATCGAGATTTTCGAGCCAGTGATTCGCAGTCTTTTCGTAATGCGCGCCGCTCACCCACCATTGCCGGTCGATTGTCAGGTCGTCCTGGAAATGCAGCAACAAGGATTCCGACGGCATCGTCCCGCCAGTGAAGAAGTACTTCGACATCCAGTCGCTGCCGTCCTTCACTTCAAAGTGATAAGCCAGTGTCCGATGCGCGAACACGTGCACAAAAAGCTTCGCGTCTTCGCGCATCCATCCGCAAACCTTGTTAAGCAATAGACGATAGTTCTTCATGTGCTCGAACATTTCTATCGACAGCACGCGATCAAACCCGTCGCCAAGCACCGCTTCGTCAAACTGATAATCGACGATATTCCCTGTCACCACGCGCAAGTTCGTCAAGCCACGCTCGGCCGCCATCACTTCAATAAACTCGCGCTGCCCCAGCGAATTCGATAACCCCACGATCTGCGAGCGCGGATACTTTTCAGCCAGCCACAACGATAACGATCCCCAACCGCAACCCAAGTCGAGAATGCGCTGGCCGTCATAAAGTTGCGCGCGCACGGCGTACTCTTCGAGCATCGCGGTTTCAGCCTGGTCAAGCGTTTCCTTGCCCGTTCTATACAAGCAGCACGAATATTTCAGATGCTCGCCCAGATGCCCGTGAAAAAACTCGGCCGGGACTTCGTAATGCTGCGAATTGGCAGCCTGCGTTTCGATAGCAATGGGACTTGCGCGCAGTTCATCGACCAAACGATTGAAACGCTTGGAACGCGCTTCGCCGTCGTTCAAACCCTCGTCGCGCAGGCGTTGTTTCATCAGCCGGCGCATTCCCAGACGCACGAGCAAGTCCGGAATCCGGCCACGTTCACACCAGTCGATCAGTCGGCTGTCCACCGGCGCTTCCTGTTTTTGTGGCTTTGGCATAGCCGCCTGGGATGACAGATCGCTCATGGAAATACTCCTCGCTATTATTGTTTAAGACTGACGCGGTGGCCACGGAATCAATGCGCTGGTCGTACGCATGTAATCGGCATATCCCGCCCGCTTTTTAGCGGACTCAGCTTCCACCATAGGCACGCCAGATACTTTCATTAAGAGCCACGCCATCAGAACCGGAGGCAAAAGCATCGCGATGATCCATGATCCACTACCCACGGCCAGCGGAATGTACGCAACCCAATGCACGCATTCGAAGAAGTAATTCGGATGCCGCGAGTATTTCCACAAACCCGCGCGGCAGACCTTGCCGTGATTGGACGGATCGGCTTTGAACGCGTGCAGTTGATGATCGGCAAGCGCTTCGCCTGCAATCGATACCACCCAGACCAGCACCGCCAGCGCCACCCACAGGGCACCCGGCGGCGTCAGGCGATAAGCCGGGACAAAAAACGCGATGGACAGCAGCATCGAGATGACGACTTGAAGCTGGAAGAACCAGAACATTTTCTTGTTGGCGTCGGCGCCCCATTGCTCGCGAAACTTGTGATAACGCGGGTCTTCGTCATGACCGGCATTGCGTTTCCACAAGTGAATGCCGAGCCGCATGCCCCACACAAGCCCGCCAATCCCCACGATAACCCGCGTATGCAACTCGCCTTCCGCAAACACGGCGATAAACACGGCAAGCAGGCCGAGTGACATCGCCCAGATGGGATCGATCATTCCGGCATTCTTCGATTTGACCTGCCACGCCCAGACCGCCGAAAAGATAACGATGAGCGCAACAAATGCAATAACGGCAACGGTGAGCAAGGGCATGAAATCCTCGATGTCTTTTTATCGTTGAAATTGGACGGCATCGACTGGGACAGCGAATGACGTTATTTACGCACGCCACCGCTCGGCGGATGCGACTAAGTCATTCAAGAAGGAGCGTATCGACGGTCGACGTTCGTGACAGGCGTCAGGAACGTGAGCATGGGACATTCCCGCAGGGCTCAGCGGGAACGCAGGAACGACGCTCATTGAAGCGTCGAGTTCCTGTCCAGCGTGCGCGAGAACCAATCACGTTCGATTCACGCGCCATTCGGATTTCAAGCCTTCTAAACTAGCGCCGGTAGTCCTTCAACCAGCAGGAATGCAACAAGCACGCCCAACAGTGCACCGAATACGCGTAGCGTGTTCTTGCGGAACTGCGTGGCGCACGGAACCGCGCCTAAAAAGAGAATCCCCGCGAGCGCCATCGGGATGATCAGAATGAAGTCGCCGATCGTGAAGTAGGTGGTCATACTCGTCTCCCATCGTCCGTGCTCAGCGTCCACCTGAATGCGTGAGACGTCGCACGTTCGATTTGAGTATAGGACGCGCTTTTCGCTTTAAACATGCTGCAGTGCGCAAACGTTGCCGCCCTCCAACCCCGGTTCCTTAGCTGACGGGGCTTGGCGTCACGATCTTTTAAGCGGATACGGAATAACCCTTGTATGAAGAAATTTACAACGGACTTTCGTTACATTCACGCGCGAATCTAAACGACCGTTCGCTGTTCTCGTTTTTCGCGCCTGCGCAGGTAGTCCGCCCCGCCCACGCCAATGACCAGCAAAACAAAGACAAGACCGGTCACGCCGCGCCAGCCATCGATGGTCCAGAAATGGCCACCCCACGACCCCAGCACGCTCGATCCGATGTAATACGCGAGCAAGTACAGCGCGGCGGCCTGCCCTTTCGCGCCTTTTGCCAGCAGGCCGACCCATCCGCTTGCAACCGAATGACCCGCAAAGAAACCGAACGTCATGCACGCAATGCCCACGATCACCACAGGCAGCGAGGTCGAGAGCGTCATCGCCACGCCGGCGATCATCAACACGAGCGCCGCGATCAGCACGCGGCCGCGCCCGAAGACATCGGCCATCTTTCCGGACCACGGCGACGCCACCACGCCCGTGAGATACACCACGAAGATCGCGCCGATTTCCGTCTGGTTCAAATTGAACGGTGCCGCGATCAGCCGATACCCCACATAGTTATAGATCGTGACGAAGCTGCCCATCAGCACGAAACCCATCAGGAACAGGAACGGCAAACCGCGGTTTTTCAGATGCCCTGTCAACGCCGTCCGATGATGCGTAAAACCCATGCCCACGCGCGGCACGAAGCGCCTGGACGGCGGCAGCAACGCACGAAACGCAAGCGTGGCGAGCAATCCAAGCACGCCGATCCCGCCTATCGCCACACGCCAGGAAAAGAAGTCCGCGAGAATCCCGCTGATCACACGCCCCGACATTCCGCCGATTGCCGTGCCGCCGACGTAAAGCCCCATCGCGAGGCCGAGGCCATCGGGATGCACCTCTTCCGCGAGATATGCCATTGCGACGGCCGGCACGCCGCCGAGCGCGAGGCCTTCGAGCGCACGCACGATCAACAGGCCGTGCCAGCTCGGCAAGAACGCGGCGATGATCGTCAGGAGCGAAGAGATCGTCAGCGACAGCGTCATCAGCTTATGGCGGCTCCATCCTTCGGAAACGAAGCCCGCGACAAAGATCGCAATGGCAAGCGCAGCCGTCGCCACCGATACCGACAACGCGCTTTGCGCCGGACTCACGCCAAACGTTTTGGTGAACTCAGGAAGGAGCGGCTGCACACAGTAAAGCAGCGAGAAGGTGGCATAGCCTGCAAACAGCAACGCAATCGAAGCGTGCCAGTAAGCGCGTGATCCGCGTTCGAGATAAGGCGTTGGATCGATAGACAACTTGGACGCCGGCGATGAAGTCACGAAGAAATTTCCGGTGGCGAAACGCGTAACGATACCGGGAACCCAACTGTCTCGCCGACGCACGGCCCAAATGCTTTCAGAAAACTTTCGCCAAATCATGTATTACGTTTGCGTCGTTTAGAAACGACGGGAGATGCCGCTCAACGAGAACCGATGCGCTAAAGTAGAGCAACCATTGAGCCGAAATCATTGGTACACGCCACGGTTCATCGCTCTTCTGCAGAGTACACACGCGGCATGGCAGTCTCGTGCACAGACCTTAGAATCCTGTGCTTCATCCAGAACCGACCGGCACGCATCACATCACCCAGGTATCTGCCGGCACATTTCGGGGAGTCATCATGCAAATCGGTTCAATCGTTCGCTCCGTCCATATCGCCGTGCCACAAGGCGCACGCGGCATCGTCATGCGGATTCTTGGCGACATGGCCATGGTTGCCTGGTACGCCGACGAACCCGGCACGTCCGAATTGCTCAACACAGAACCGTTCTTCCTCGAAGACCTGATCGATACCGGCGAACTCGTCCGGCCGACCAACGCGCTCATGCATTGAGCGCGCTGGAGAATTAAGCGCGATATAAGCGCGCGTCGCTGATGCTTCCCCCGGCGATGCGCGTCACAATGCTGGAATGAACCCGAACCATTCCGATGCATCGCGCGCGCCAAACGAGAACCCAACCTCCTCTGGCGACACCGCAAACCCGCCCGCTCCGCCCTTCGCCGATCTCACGCCCGAGCGCATGCTCGACGCGCTCGACAGCGTCCTGATGCCGATTGGTGAACGCACCGACGGCGGCATGCTCGCCCTCAACAGTTACGAAAACCGCGTGTATCAGGTCGGCATGGAAGACGGGCCGCCGATGGTCGCGAAGTTTTATCGGCCGGAGCGCTGGTCCGATAACGCCATCCTCGAAGAGCATGCGTTCGTGGCGACGCTCTACGAGCGCGAAATCCCGGCCGTCCCCGCCCGCACCATAAGCGGCGCGACGCTGCATAGCTTCGAGGGGTATCGGTTCTCCATTTTCGAGCGGCGCGGCGGACGTGCGCCGGATATCGACCGGCCGCAGACGCTGGAATGGCTGGGGAGGTTTATCGGGCGGATTCATGCGGTTGGGCAGATCAAGCCTTACGTTGAACGGCCATCGCTCGATATTCAAACTTTCGGCTACGAACCGCGTGACTTCCTGCTTTCGCACGGTTTTGTGCCGGACGACGTCCGCGAAGCGTACGAGACCGTCGTGAACATGGCGCTGGAAGGCGTCGAGCGCTGCTACGACCGCGCCGGTGATATCAAAAGCATCCGGCTTCATGGCGATTGCCATCCGAGCAACGTGTTGTGGACCGACGCGGGTCCGCATTTCGTCGATTTCGACGACAGCCGCATGGCGCCGGCCATTCAGGACTTGTGGCTGCTGCTGCCGGGGGATCGCGCGGAGGCTTCGCGGGCGCTGGGCGATTTGCTGGCAGGTTACGAGGCTTTCTGCGACTTCGAGCCGCGCGAACTTCATCTGGTCGAGGCGCTCCGCACATTGCGGCTGATTCATTACGCGGCGTGGCTGGCACGTCGATGGAACGACCCCGCGTTCCCGGCAGCGTTTCCATGGTTCAACACGCAACGTTATTGGGAAGACCGGATTCTTGAATTGCGCGAGCAGGTCGGTGCAATGGAGGAAGGGCCGCTCTGGCCCTTGTAATCGCCGCAATCCAAGGGAAGGCGCCGGTCCCCTTACAAACTCGTTGAAAGAAACTATTCAACGTGTAATGATAACGATTCTCATTCGAGAATTGCCTTGGCCGATGCGCATCTGTGTGCATCGGTCAGATGAACCATCCGATATTCCCCCGAATCGTAAGACTGGAGAGACGCGTGAACGCGCCCGAAACCCTTGATCCCGCGTCCAACGCGACCACGATGCAGTACGCGCCGCACGGCGGCAGGCACATCGACGACGCCGACCAGATTTCCCGCAAACAGCGTTCGCGCCGCGCCACGTTCATCAAATGGCTACGCAAAGTGCATGGATGGGTGGGATTGTGGGGCGCGGTGCTCGGGTTGCTCTTTGGTTCGACCGGCTTCCTGCTGAATCATCGTGCGGGCCCGTTGAGGATTTCGAGCGGCGAACCGCAGGTCTCGCAGATGCAACTGGCGCTGCCCGCCCAAGGCCTCAAGTCGCCGATGGACCTCGGCAAATGGCTCAAGAAAGAACTCAAGCTCGAAGGCAATCTCGGCCGGGCGAAACGTGAACCGGCGCATGCGGTGGGCTGGGGCGATCAGAAAACCATGCAGCCGGAACAGTGGACGGTGACGGTGGCGTCGCCCAGCGGGTCGGTATCGGCGGAATATTGGGTGGGGAACGGGTTTGTATCGGTCAAGAAAAGCGAGAACAGCTTTCTTTCGACCATGAGCAATCTGCACAAGGGCGTGGGCCTGAGCGTGGGTTGGGTGCTGCTGATCGATACGCTCGCGGGCAGCATCATCTTGTTGTCGCTGACCGGCGTGTTGTTGTGGACCGAGTTGAACAAACGCAAGACCGTCGGCGCGGTGATCGTGGCGGCTTCGATTGTTGCGATGGTCTGGATGGGGTTGATGTAAGCGCTGCTAGTTGATTCAATAAACAACCCCCGCACGTGCGGGGTTTTTTCGTTCACGCGGGCTTGGCTTTGTTCTTGTTCCCACGCGATAACCACAAATACAAGCCGCTGCCCAGCACGACGATCGTCAGTACGTCGAATGCTGCCCAGAAGATCTTCAGCGGCATGCCGCCGAAATCACCAAAGTGCAGCGGCTGCGAACCGAGCAGCAACTTCAAATACCACGGCAATTCGCGCGAATCGGTGAGCGCGCCGGTTTCGGCATCGATAAGAACCGGGCGCAGCATCCGCGTCGTCAAGATGCCGTCGCCACGCATGAACACCGTGTAGTGATGCGGACTGCTGAAACGCGTGCCGGGAAATGCGACGAACGAGGGAATCATCGATGGCGCCGTGTTGCGCGCGGTCTTTATCGCTTCGTCGATGGACGCGGTTGCGACGACCGGCGGTTTGCCTTGATACGGCGCGAGCATTTGCGCGAGCTGGTCGTTGCGCCAGGCATCGAGCAGAAGGTCGGCGAGCGTGTTGATGGAACCCGTGGCGCCGACGAGCAGCGCCCAGACCAGCGTCAGCATGCCGAGCGCGTTGTGGCCATCGAGCCACGCGATGCGCCGCGACTTTTGATCCGCACGCGACCCAAACCGACCTTCTTCCAGAACGGCAGATAGACCACCACGCCCGAGACGATCGCGGCGACAAACGTCACGCCCATCGCGCCGAGGAACAGCTTGCCAGGCAGGCCGGCGAACATATCGACGTGCAGTTTCAGCAGGATGAATTTCAGCGATCCCTTGCCCGGGGGCGCGCCTAACGCTTTGGCCGTGCGGCCATCGATGGTGGTGCTTTGGGTGTCGTCGGGCGGCGTATCGGCGCGCGGCGCGGTAACGATGATCGGCAGCATGGGTTCATCCGGCTCCCAGATCATGTATTGGGGCACGTGGCCGGGATTTTTCGTCAGCGCGGATTTCAGGATGGCGTCGTAGGTTGCGCGTGCGTTGGCTTGGTTCGCCGGGAGTTCGGGAGCTTCGATGGCATCGCCCAGAAGCACATCGAGCTCGTGCCCGAAGACCAACGGCAAGCCGGTGAGGCACAGCAAGAGCATGAAGGCCGTGCACACGATGCTCGTCCATCGATGGACGAAGGACCAGGTGCGGAGGGATTGGGGGGTGAGCATGAGGCGAATTGCAGTTCGTTCTGGTTGGGTTGCTGGGCGAGTGGGGCGTTGGACGCGTCCAGTTGGCGTCTAAATGAGAATGATTATTATATACGTCGGCGGCCCAGCCTTTCGGTTTGCTTAATGGTCCGGAGAACGAAATTGCTTGGGGTAATATTCAGCCGGGTTTGTTGGGTGATTTATGAGGCGGTTTTGTGGCGTTAATGTGTGGCGGGGGCTTTGAGTTGGGTCGATGAGACTGGCAAGCGCGAACCGGTAGCGACCGGTGTTTTACGGGGAGGTTCGCGGAATGATAGAAGCCAGATTCGTAACGGTTTTATATGGATGAGGCGCTGGCTGTGCAGTTTCTTGGCGATGCTAAGCAGCGTTTTGCAGCAGGTTCGCGGAACGAAGGTGTTGGTGGCTTTGAAAACAGTAGGTTACATGGGATGAGGTCGCGTCCTCACGGGCGCGTGGGTTGAAACGCATCGTTGAGCGCGAGGATATCTCCCGCTTCGTCGCGTCCTCACGGGCGCGTGGGTTGAAACCGCCGCCGCCCACGGTGTATTGGATCGGCACCGTCGTCGCGTCCTCACGGGCGCGTGGGTTGAAACGGGCCATCAACGTAGATCATTGCGCGCAGCCGGTGTCGCGTCCTCACGGGCGCGTGGGTTGAAACGGGCTCATCAGCTCGCCCGTTCTTTATTTTCTAGAGTCGCGTCCTCACGGGCGCGTGGGTTGAAACCAGCCGGAACGCGTCAACCAGCAACGTCGTGCGCCCGCCGTCGCGTCCTCACGGGCGCGTGGGTTGAAACCAGCCCCCTCCGTCGGTATATTTTGACTAACTTAGTCGCGTCCTCACGGGCGCGTGGGTTGAAACAATATTAGCGCCTCCATACGATAAATCCTAATCACGCGTCGCGTCCTCACGGGCGCGTGGGTTGAAACACCGAAGAATGCCCTGCGGTCATCGCGGGGCATTGTGTCGCGTCCTCACGGGCGCGTGGGTTGAAACCTGCTCGCGGTGGACGAGGGACGGATACCGCCAGGGTCGCGTCCTCACGGGCGCGTGGGTTGAAACGACGTAAATAACGCGCTTGCAGAAACGTGGCGGGACGTCGCGTCCTCACGGGCGCGTGGGTTGAAACGACGGCAGTGGACACGTATCGTCCGCCTTACGCAAAGTCGCGTCCTCACGGGCGCGTGGGTTGAAACATGGGTTAGTACTTCGATGCGCGAGATAAAACTCGTCGCGTCCTCACGGGCGCGTGGGTTGAAACGATTCGATGCTGGCCGCCGCGATCCACACCTCAGGGTCGCGTCCTCACGGGCGCGTGGGTTGAAACAGGCCGCCCGGCGGAACACCAATCAGGGTCGCGACGCGTCGCGTCCTCACGGGCGCGTGGGTTGAAACCTGATCGCAATCGAGACGGCAATGCGTCAAGGCGAGTCGCGTCCTCACGGGCGCGTGGGTTGAAACGGTCTGCGGCTGACCACAGCACCGCGCGCGGGCGGTCGCGTCCTCACGGGCGCGTGGGTTGAAACCGTTGTCGATATCGAAGCAGTGATCCAACAGGTTTCGTCGCGTCCTCACGGGCGCGTGGGTTGAAACTTTTCAGGGACAGGGAACATGCCACGCGCATCAAGCGTCGCGTCCTCACGGGCGCGTGGGTTGAAACCCTGATCGGCGGATTCTTTCTCGCGCGATGGGTTGCAGTCGCGTCCTCACGGGCGCGTGGGTTGAAACGATCCCAGCGAGATGCGACCGCGTTTCGTCGTGCCGTCGCGTCCTCACGGGCGCGTGGGTTGAAACGGGCAGCTCGTGAACGAGATCCATCCCTGCTACGCCGCGTCGCGTCCTCACGGGCGCGTGGGTTGAAACATCGACAGCGGCGTAACGGCCGATGTGGTGCGCGTCGCGTCCTCACGGGCGCGTGGGTTGAAACAAGACAATTGGTCTGGATGTGATGTTTGGGTCAGCGTCGCGTCCTCACGGGCGCGTGGGTTGAAACCATTCATGCTTATCCCAACTTGAAAGGGAGCACAGCGTCGCGTCCTCACGGGCGCGTGGGTTGAAACGCTTGGGAGGCTTGGCAAGCCGCACGCGCCACGCGTCGCGTCCTCACGGGCGCGTGGGTTGAAACGATTGTTGACAAGCATCAGTCACACATCGCATCCCGTCGCGTCCTCACGGGCGCGTGGGTTGAAACACCGGCAAACAGGTGCTGCTTTGTATGGACGTCGATGTCGCGTCCTCACGGGCGCGTGGGTTGAAACGCCACGGCGCCTGCAATGTCGCCAACGACGCGTTCGGGTCGCGTCCTCACGGGCGCGTGGGTTGAAACTTTGAGGCCGTTCCAGCCCTGCGGCTGGGTCGTACCGTCGCGTCCTCACGGGCGCGTGGGTTGAAACGCCAGCATCGACGTTTGGCGGAGCTGCAACTATCGTCGCGTCCTCACGGGCGCGTGGGTTGAAACACATGCCGGAAGTGCTCGATTACTCGAGCCGCCTGCTCGTCGCGTCCTCACGGGCGCGTGGGTTGAAACGCCATGAAAACACTCGTCATCGCCACTCTTGCCCTGTCGCGTCCTCACGGGCGCGTGGGTTGAAACAACTTGACGGACGGCGACGAGATTCTCGTTGAGATGTCGCGTCCTCACGGGCGCGTGGGTTGAAACTGCTTGGTGCTGTAGGTACTTTGCCCGAGCCGGATGTCGCGTCCTCACGGGCGCGTGGGTTGAAACGCGACTTCGAGAACGTCGTTGTTTTTGTCGCCGATGAGTCGCGTCCTCACGGGCGCGTGGGTTGAAACGTACTCACTTTACTTGCTCCATAAGCCATTGATAGTCGCGTCCTCACGGGCGCGTGGGTTGAAACAATATCGCAAGTGCGATCTATTCAATGACACCTGGTCGCGTCCTCACGGGCGCGTGGGTTGAAACTCCGTTAAGTGCAGTTTCGTCGCCCGATTGCGCGCGGTCGCGTCCTCACGGGCGCGTGGGTTGAAACGGTGACCGTCACATCGACGCCGCCATAACCCTCGAGTCGCGTCCTCACGGGCGCGTGGGTTGAAACAGCGCCGCATTCAACTCGCGCGCCGATTGATCCAGTCGCGTCCTCACGGGCGCGTGGGTTGAAACGATCCAGCCCGTCGCCTGGAGATGCACGTCACAGTCGCGTCCTCACGGGCGCGTGGGTTGAAACCTGGCTCAACACCCCGTGGCATCACCAGGCGCGGGTGTCGCGTCCTCACGGGCGCGTGGGTTGAAACGCCGGTAGGGACGGCAACGTCGAAAAGCAAAACGGTCGCGTCCTCACGGGCGCGTGGGTTGAAACTGGTGCAACTGGCAAAGAGTAATGGCGCGGTGAGTCGCGTCCTCACAGGCGCGTGGGTTGAAAACACTCAACCATCCAGGAGGTCTGGACGTACGAAGGTCGCGTCCCCACGGGCGCGTGACTTAAAAGTGGCGCAAGTACACACGGCCACCGCGCTCGAATCGTCGAGCATTCACGAGGCGGGTTGGAAAAAACAGTCAAGACCGCGACGCTCCACAGCGACAAAACGCCGCGCCCCCCCCCTGCACACAGTCGGAAATTTGAATGACATCAAGCTAGGTCATTCCGCGGCCCTACCAACTCACTCAAAAATTACAATAAATTCATTTTATAAGATACCGCCGATAGTAAGCTCTGCGAATTGCAGGTTGAACATCGATAAAGCGGCGATCCAAACCGCCCGATCCCAACGAGTAAAAACGCCTGCCAACCATTCCAAATGGCGACGCCCGTGACAAGAATTTTCCACGCACACTCCACGTCTAACGCTGACGAAACTGACTGGCAAACACTCCCAGATCATCTGAACGCAGTGGGAAAACTCGCGGGCCAAGCGGCCAAACATTTCAACGCAACCGTCCTCGCGGAAACGGCTGGAAAGCTGCACGATCTCGGCAAATACACTGACGCATACCAACAGCGAATCCGAGGCGGTCAACGCGTGGACCATGCCACATGGGGCGCTAAAGTTGCATCCGAAAAATACGGCGCATTAGGCCGCATGATGGCCTACGGTATTGCAGGTCACCACGCGGGATTGGCAAACGGCCGCGACCCTGGAACACGCACTCCGCTCGACGGCCGACTAGCCGCAGATCTTCCTCCCCTGTTCAACGACTACCTGAAAGACCTGACGTTGCCGGCAACGCCGAGGGAAATGGCGCCAACCACATGGCATAAAAACGCGGACCGCCCGCAGTTTCAAATGTCCCTTCTGACGCGGATGATTTTCTCGTGCGTCGTAGATGGCGATTACCTCGATACCGACCGCTTCTATTCCAAAATAGAAAATCGTCCGCTCGATCGCGACACACCCAAACCGACGCTCATTGAATTGCGCGCAAAACTAGACGCACATCTAGGCACGTTCAAAGTCGAAAAGCCCCTCGATATAACCCGCGCCCAAATTCTCACGCACGCCCGATCGCACACAAATGATCGCGTCGGCATGTTCTCGCTGACCGTACCAACTGGCGGCGGCAAGACGCTGACCTCTTTGGCATTTGCGCTCGATCACGCCATCGCGCATGGCCTCGACCGCGTGATTTTCGTGATTCCGTTCACGAGCATCGTTGAGCAAAATGCGGCTGTGTTCAAGAAAGCATTCGGCGATCTGGGCGATGCCGCCGTGCTTGAGCATCACAGCGCGTTCGTTCCAACGCCCGGCAAGGATCCGGAAGCTGCGGCAAAGTTACGCGTCGTGATGGACAACTGGGACGCGCCGATTATCGTGACGACATCGGTGCAATTCTTCGAGAGCTTGTATTCATCGAAACCGTCTCAATGCCGCAAGTTGCATAACATTACGGGCAGCGTTGTCATTCTCGATGAAGCTCAGGCGCTCCCACTGAAACTGCTGCGCCCGTGCGTAGCCGGGCTCGACGAACTTGCGCTCAATTATCGAACGAGCGTCGTGCTATGCACTGCAACACAACCCGCCCTCAACGCGCCGAAGTTTGTGGGCGGCTTCAAGGAAGTGATAGAACTTGCGCCCGATCCAGAGGCACTGTTTGAAACCTTGGCGCGCGTCACCATAGTATCCGCCGGCACGCTTGACGACGACGCCCTGACCCAGCGCATGCGCGACCACGAGCAGGCGCTCGCCATCGTCAATAACAGGCGGCATGCGCAGGCGCTTTACGCGTCGATCGCAGATGAGAAAGGCGCGCGCCACTTGAGCACGCTGATGTACCCCAAACATCGAACGCGCGTATTGAGCGAAGTGCGCGAGACGCTGAAAAAGGAAAAGCCGTGCCGCCTTATATCGACGTCATTGATTGAAGCTGGCGTCGATATCGATTTTCCGTACGTGTTGCGCGCCGAAGCCGGGCTGGATTCAATCGCTCAGGCGGCCGGTCGCTGCAATCGAAGCGGAAAGAGATCGCGCGCAGAGAGCATCGTCGAAGTCTTTTCAACGGCAAACCCCGATTGGGCGCCACCAAAAGCATTAATGCCGCTCGCCGACAAAGCGCGAGAAATCATGCGTGCCGCCAAGGCTGACCCGCTATCAATCGCCGCGATCAATGAATACTTCGGCGCGCTCTATTGGCAGATCGGCGCGGACAAACTTGACGGATGCAATCTGTTAGGAACAATCGAGGCCGATGAGATCGCAGCGTTTAAATTCGAGCTTGTCGATCAACAGTTCCAGATGATCGAAAGCGTGCAAATGCCGGTGATCATTCCCGCTGACGGCGAATGCAAGGCGCTGCTGCGAGACCTCGAACACACGGAAAGCTGCGGTGGCATTGCACGAAAGCTGCAACCGTATCTCATACAGATTCCGCGCAACGCGCACGACGCACTTGCCGCCAGTGGCGCCATTCAACCGGTCGCGCCCGACAAATACGGCACGCAGTTCATGCAACTGATCACCATGAACTTATACAACGACCGTTTTGGCTTGCAGCTTGACGGCACGATGCTGCTCGATCCAGACAGCCTCATTCAATAACCCGGATTTCCAATCGGTTGCGTCCGCCTGAAGCCGCGAGCCGGCATCGGGCGGCGATGTCCTGCGTCAAATAGAGGAGAAAACGGTGGCATACGGAATTCGTTTGCTAGTAAGGGGCGAGAGGGCGTTGTTCACGCGCCCGGAAATGAAAGTTGAGCGCGTGTCCTACGACGTCATCACACCTTCGGCCGCGCGCGGCATTGTGGAAGCCATCCATTGGAAACCCGCGATTCGCTGGGTCATCGATCGCATTCAGGTGCTGAACGAGATCCGCTTCGACACCATTCGCCGCAATGAAGTTGCCAGCAAGATTCCGGCATCGAGCGCGCGCTCGGCCATGAAAAAAGGCACGCTGGAAGGCCTCGCCAACTACGTCGATGAAGACCGTCAACAGCGCGCTGCATCTATTCTCAGAGACGTAGCCTATGTGATCGAAGCACATTTCACGCTGACAGACAAAGTCGAAGAAGGTGATTCCATCGGCAAGCATCTCGACATTTTTAATCGGCGTGCGCGCAAAGGTCAGTGCTTCCAGACGCCATGTCTCGGCGTGCGTGAATTCCCCGCTGATTTTAGTTTGCTTGAAGGCGATGCCGCAGCACCGACGCCGCACCAATCGCTGATTGCCGAAAAAGATCTCGGCTGGATACTTCACGACATCGATTTCGATAACGGCATGACGCCGCATTTTTTCAGGGCATCGATCAAGGATGGATGGATCGATGTTCCTGCGCTGCGCTTCGCTGAGCGTGCAGCATGATCTTCAAATCGCTCGTGGAATATTACGAACGCCTCGCGGCGCAGGGAAAAGTCCCGGCGTTCGGATTGACACAGGAAAAGATCGGCTACTGCATTCTGCTGGACCGCCACGGAAAGGTTCAGGACATCATCAGCCTGAGCGATCCCAGCGACAAAAAATCGAAATGGGTCATGCTGACTGTCCCGGCATCGTTCAAGCGATCGGGCACCGCGCCGCCGCCGTTTTTCCTATGGGACAAGACCGCGTTCGTGCTCGGCGTGGAGCACAGGAAAGACTCCGATGTCCCGACGTTAAATGTTCGATCGCATGGCGTGTTCAAGGCGCTTCACCTGGAGCGTCTCGCCGATGCCACCGACGACGGCCTTGTCGCCTTGCGTAAGTTCATCGAAGAATGGATTCCCGATCAATGGCAGCAGTGTGAAGCCATCGTCAAACATGGACCGGCGATCTTCGGTGCAAACATTGTGTTTCGGCTGGATGGTGAGCAGGAATACATCCACGAACGCGCCGCAGCGCAGGAGTTGATCAAGCGATACAGCGCGGCCGACGACTCCCCGCTTGGCTTGTGTCTGGTGAGCGGCGAGACACGTCCCATAGCGCGGCTTCATCCAGCGATCAAGGGCGTGTGGGGCGCGCAATCGTCGGGCGCGTCCATCGTTTCATTCAATCTCGACGCTTTTGATTCTTATGGCAAGGACCGCGGCGGGAATGCGCCTGTATCGGTACACGCGGCGTTCGCGTATACGACGGTTCTGAATTACCTGCTGCTGCGCGATCCGCATCATCGTCAGTGCGTGCAAATCGGCGATGCAAGTGTCGTGTTTTGGGCGGAAGCTAAAAGTCAGAAAGAGCAAGAGGCCGCGGAAGACTTTTTCTTTAGTGCGCTGGAACCGCCGCCTAGCGACTCCGCCGAAGCCGAGAAGCTCAAACAGGCGCTTGATGCAGTCTCGGAAGGACGCGCCATGCGTTACCTCGACGTGAATCTGGATGCCGAGACCCGGATATTCGTGCTCGGTTTATCGCCGAACGCATCGCGGCTCTCGGTGCGCTATTGGTTCACTGAAGGTCTGGGCGAATTCGCGAAGCGGCTTGCGCGGCACTACGACGACCTTGCCATTGAGCCGCGTCCCTGGAAAACGCCCCCCGCCGTGTGGCGTTTGCTTGCGTCCATCGCCGCTCAGGAGAAGACTGAAAACGTTCCACCGCTCTTAGCGGGTTCCGTGATGCGCTCAATACTTAGCGGAGACCGTTACCCGCGAAATTTATTGAGCGCGGCAATCATGCGCATGCGTGCCGACGGTGATATCTCCGGATTGCGCGCCGCATTGTGCAAAGCAGTTTTGAGGCGAGATCAGCGCCTCAACAACAAAGATCACCAACAGGAGGTACCTGTGAGTCTGGATAGAAGCGTCACTACGCCGGGTTATTTACTCGGACGACTTTTTTCTGTGCTGGAAAGCATTCAGGAAGCCGCATTGCACTCAGTTAGCGCAAGCATCAAGGATCGATATTACGGATCGGCTTCGGCTATGCCCGCGGGCGTCTTTCCCGTTCTGATGCGAGGCGCCCAGAATCATCTGTCCAAGGCGATGAAAGATCCTAAGGGCAAAGGCCTCGCAATATCGCTCGAAAAAGAAGCGCAGCAAATCATTGAAGAGCTTGGCTGCGAATTTCCGAAGACACTCCGCCTTGAAGATCAAGGCCGCTTCGCTATCGGCTATTACCACCAGCGCAACGAGCGATTTCGACCGAAAGTCAGCAAGGATGGGACCGTGAACGTTCCCGATGAAACTCTGGAGACCATTTAATGACCACTATCGCCAATCGCTACGAGTTCGTTTATTTGTTTGACGTCACCAACGGCAATCCGAATGGTGATCCCGATGCTGGCAATCTGCCGCGCGTCGATCCCGAAACCAATTTGGGTTTGGTTACCGATGTCTGTCTGAAACGGAAGATCCGGAACTACGTCACGCTGGAAAAAGATAATAAGGCCGGCCACGCTATTTACATGCAGGAAAAAGCGGTCCTCAATCTCCAGAATAAGTTGGGATATGAAGCGCTCAACCTTGTGCCGGCGGACAAGAAATTGCCTAAAGATCCCAAAGATGCCGAAGCGCTCACAAAGTGGATGTGTACGAACTTCTTCGACATCCGTGCTTTTGGCGCAGTCATGAGCACGGGCGTCAATTGCGGACAAGTGCGCGGCCCGATCCAGTTAGCTTTTGCTCAGTCGATAGAACCCGTCGTGCCAATGGAAGTGTCCATCACGCGCATGTGCGTGACAAACGAAAAGGACGCGGAGAACTCGGATCGCACCATGGGCCGCAAGCACATCCTCCCCTATGGTCTGTATCGTGCGCATGGGTTCATATCGGCGAAACTTGCAGAGCGCACCGGGTTCACCAACGACGATCTCGAACTCGTGTGGCGTTCGCTGACCAACATGTTTGAGCATGACCGCTCGGCTGCCCGCGGCGAAATGGCGGCGCGCAGGCTTATCGTGTTCAAGCACGAGAGCGCATTGGGCAATGCGCCGGCGCATACGCTTTTCGATGCAGTCAGAGTCGATCGCGTGACAGAGGGCGCCGAACTTCCGGCACGACGTTTCTCCGACTACAACGTGTCCGTCGATAAGTCGAAAATTCCGAGCGGCGTCGAAGTTATCCATCAAATCTGATGCGATGACAAGCACACCCGCGGTCGACGAAACCATCGCCCTGTCCGCACTCCAGCATTATCTGTTTTGTCCACGGCAATGCGCGCTGATCCACGTTGAACAAATATGGAGCGAGAACCTCTTCACCGCCGAGGGTCGTGTTTTGCACGAGCGCGCCGACACACCCCACGCGGAGAACCGGCAAGGCGTGCGCACCGTTACGGCAATGCCTTTATCGAACGCTGATCTGGGTATTGCCGGCGTTGCCGATGTCGTGGAATTTCATGGTCAGGATAGCGAACATGTCGAGCGCGCTTACCCTGTCGAATACAAGCGCGGCAAACCGAAAGCGCATCGGGCGGACGAAGTTCAGCTTTGCGCCCAGACGCTGTGTCTGAAATACATGTTGAAGCAGTCCATCCAGGAAGGCGCGCTCTTTTACGGGAAGACGCGCCGCCGTCGTGTTGTGTCCATCGATAAAGAATTGCGCGCGCTGACCATCGGCACGATCGATGCCGTGCGCGCGCTCGTTCGCGATGGCCACACACCTACCGCGCGTTATGAAGCAAGCCGCTGCGACTCGTGTTCGCTGATCGATGACTGCCGGCCACAAATGTTGGGTCGACATGCTTCGGCGAAAGCGTGGTTCGCGGCGCAACTCGAGGACTAACTTTGCGACGACAACTCAATACGTTGTACGTCACCACCGAAGGCGCGTGGCTCAAAAAAGACGGCGCAAATGTCGTGATGGAAGTGGAAGGCGACGAACGTGCCCGGTTGCCCATCCACATGCTGGCAAGCGTCGTGTGCTTCGGGCGCGTGATGATTTCGCCGCCATTGCTCGGCTTTTGCGCTGAGTCCGGCGTGAGCGTCGCGTATCTATCGATGCACGGTCGTTTTCTCGCGCGCGTGGAAGGGCCGGTCTCGGGAAACGTGCTGCTGCGACGGGAGCAGTATCGCGTGAGCGACGACCTTGTCCGCGCCGCGCCCATCGTGCGAAATGTGGTATCCGGAAAAATACATAACCAGCGCGCCGTTCTGAACCGCGCGCTGCGTGATTACGGCGATGGTTTTGCCGACGAGATCCGTCTCGAACTCGAGCGCGCGCAGAAGCGGTTGCTGATCATTTCGCGCCGGCTGCAAAGTGAAAACGAGATCGATGTGTTGCGGGGACTGGAAGGCGAAGCCGCGCAAAGTTACTTTGGCGTTTTTCAGCATCTCGTTCGTATCGATGATCCTGCCTTCAAGTTCAATGACCGAAGTCGACGCCCACCGCTCGACGCAATCAACGCCGTCCTTTCGTTTTTATACACGCTGATCACGCACGATTGCCGTTCGGCGCTCGAGACCGTCGGCCTGGACCCCGCTGTGGGTTTCCTGCACCGCGACCGGCCGGGGCGACCGAGTCTCGCGCTCGATCTCATCGAAGAAATGCGGCCGGTGCTTGCAGACCGGCTGGCTTTATCGATGATCAATCGGAAGCAGTTGAACAAGAAAGATTTCCGTTTCCTCGATAACGGTGCGTGCCTGCTTACGGAGACATCGCGAAAGGCATTGCTCATTGCTTACCAGGAGCGGAAACGTGACGAGATCGCGCATCCGTTTCTCGATGAAAAAATCCCTCTTGGCATGGTGCCGTTTGTGCAGGCGCAGTTGCTCGCACGGCATTTGCGCGGGGACATCGACGCCTATCCGGCGTTTTTATGGAAATGAGGTCATCACGATGATGGTGCTTGTGAGCTACGACGTGGCGACATCGACGGAGGGCGGCGCGCGCCGTTTGCGACGCGTCGCTCGCGCCTGCAAGGATTTTGGCCAGCGGGTGCAGTACTCGGTGTTCGAGATTGAAGTCGATGCCGCCCAATGGACGCTGTTAAAACGCCGGCTTGTCAGTGTGATCGATCCCGATGTGGATAGTTTGCGGTTCTACTTCCTTGGGAATAACTGGGAGCGGCGGATTGAACACATCGGCGCGAAAGAAGCGGTGGATTTTAATGCGCCGTTGATTGTTTGAGAGGGGATTGCCGTTTTGGTTTGATTGTTTGGGCGAGTGCGAACGTGTAGCGACCGGGATTTTACGGGGAGGTTCGCGGATTTGCACGGCGTTGAATTTGTTAGGGATTTTTTTAAGCACGGTGGGAATTTGAGGACGGAGGCGTGTTTGGGCCACAGAAGAGCAGAGGTTCGCGGAATTGGGCGGTTTTTGTCTGGCAGTACAGTGGGTTAGGTTAGGTGGGTCGCGCTCTTCACGGGCGCGTGGGTTGAAACTGGATCTGCAAAGAGTATGGCGTTCGAATGTTCGTTCGCGCTCTTCACGGGCGCGTGGGTTGAAACGCCGTCACCCGCGACCGGATAAACGTGTTCGTACCGAGTCGCGCTCTTCACGGGCGCGTGGGTTGAAACGCCTCCCCCACTCCAGCCGCCTCGGTCGCGGCGTTGTCGCGCTCTTCACGGGCGCGTGGGTTGAAACGTAGGGTTTCGGCGGCGCCCCGTGCGCTGCATTCGCACGTCGCGCTCTTCACGGGCGCGTGGGTTGAAACGTAGGCTATTGCTCAGATTGCATCAAAGTCTTTACTATCTCGCGCTCTTCACGGGCGCGTGGGTTGAAACGTAGGCTTGTGCGAAAGGGTTTTCTCCGGCGATCGTCGCGCTCTTCACGGGCGCGTGGGTTGAAACAGTAGCCGGCGCGATCGAGGCGTCCGACGGGTTGTCGCGCTCTTCACGGGCGCGTGGGTTGAAACGGCGAAGGCCACGGCGAAGTGTTTGTCGCTGACTCGCGCTCTTCACGGGCGCGTGGGTTGAAACTCGGTGGGTCTAGATGGCACCTTGTGCCTACCGGTCGCGCTCTTCACGGGCGCGTGGGTTGAAACGTCCGAAGACGAAGCCGCGGCAGTCGGAATATCCGTCGCGCTCTTCACGGGCGCGTGGGTTGAAACGGGCATGGTCACCTCCGGAGTTAAGTGAAAATATTGTCGCGCTCTTCACGGGCGCGTGGGTTGAAACGTGCCACTCTTTGAAGCCTTTGACCCATGCGATGGTCGCGCTCTTCACGGGCGCGTGGGTTGAAACGTTGATTGCAAAATATGCCCGGCGCACGATCACGTCGCGCTCTTCACGGGCGCGTGGGTTGAAACAGGCACCGGCGAAGCAGGCTCGATGAAAGTAGCCGGCGTCGCGCTCTTCACGGGCGCGTGGGTTGAAACCTGCAGCGTCGCGACCCTGATTGGTGTTCCGCCGGTCGCGCTCTTCACGGGCGCGTGGGTTGAAACGTCGATCTCGAGGCGCAATACGCGCTAACGATCAAGTCGCGCTCTTCACGGGCGCGTGGGTTGAAACTGCGTGTACGAGATATGCTCGGCGATCATCGTCTCGTCGCGCTCTTCACGGGCGCGTGGGTTGAAACCTGCCGCGTGAGGATCGCAAGAAAAAGACCGTCGGCGGTCGCGCTCTTCACGGGCGCGTGGGTTGAAACGGCAGGGGCTCGCAAGTATCTTTACCTCGATTGGCGTCGCGCTCTTCACGGGCGCGTGGGTTGAAACTCCGGTGCGGGTAAGTCCCTCCAAAAAGGGTTTGAGTCGCGCTCTTCACGGGCGCGTGGGTTGAAACGCAAGGAGAGCGCGCTTGCCGTGATGCATTGGTTTGGTCCCGCTCTTCACGGGCGCGTGGGTTGAAACCTCGCGGCGGCGAAGCGCGGAGATTGGGCCACCGCGAGTCGCGCTCTTCACGGGCGCGTGGGTTGAAACGCGGTACTCAGCGCGTCGAGACATGGCACCTGCCTGTCGCGCTCTTCACGGGCGCGTGGGTTGAAACTTCAAACCAGTTGCAGAGCAGCGTTGCATCGGGCGCGTCGCGCTCTTCACGGGCGCGTGGGTTGAAACGACCACTCTTCTTTAAACGGTTCGAAACCGAAGGTCGCGCTCTTCACGGGCGCGTGGGTTGAAACTTGTCGGCAAGTTGGTCGATCCGCTTTTCAAGCTTCGTCGCGCTCTTCACGGGCGCGTGGGTTGAAACTGCGTGCACTCGAAAAGATCGACGCTATCTATGGTCGCGCTCTTCACGGGCGCGTGGGTTGAAACGAGCTCAACAACTGCGATGCGGTGGACATCGATGTCGCGCTCTTCACGGGCGCGTGGGTTGAAACGTGGCAACACGCTGAGCGCGATGGCGCTGTCGTTGGGTCGCGCTCTTCACGGGCGCGTGGGTTGAAACGGAGTAACCCACGGGCTGCTGCTGGTCAACGCGTTGTCGCGCTCTTCACGGGCGCGTGGGTTGAAACAACATGCAGAGGTCGAGGAACGGATTGCCCGTTGGTCGCGCTCTTCACGGGCGCGTGGGTTGAAACGGGTGTGCCTCCTGTTGCATCCACCAAGTCGCGCGGTCGCGCTCTTCACGGGCGCGTGGGTTGAAACGATTTGGCCACCGGCCGCGTAGGTGTAACGAGCAGCGTCGCGCTCTTCACAGGCGCGTGGGTTGAAACCTGTCTAGGTATGTCAACATACGCCAGCACATTGCGTCGCGCTCTTCACGGGCGCGTGGGTTGAAACCATGAACCGAAGCGTGTCTGGAAATGTGTGCTGTTGTCGCGCTCTTCACGGGCGCGTGGGTTGAAACTTTCAACGCCAACCCGTCTTGGGGGTAGTCGACGTCGCGCTCTTCACGGGCGCGTGGGTTGAAACCACGTGCCGTACACGTTGCCGCCGGCGCCACGCGTCGCGCTCTTCACGGGCGCGTGGGTTGAAACGAAACGACGCCGCCCGATTGCATCATTGCGATCTCAAGTCGCGCTCTTCGCGAGCGCATGGGTTGAAACGGGGGTTGGGGAGTCGTGCAGCGCAACCTGTGATGTCGCACCCTTTGGGGTCACGTGGAATGAAACAAAAGCCCCTTGGCCGCGGTTAAAACCGCGTACTGTCAAGTTCTTCGCGCGTGGGTTGAAACGACCACCGACGACCAAACCAAAATCGCATAAGCGCACATTGCACTCTTCCCGTCACGCGGACCGACAGCAGCGGCACTTCATCTTCAACGCTGGCCGCCCATTCTCAACTCGACCGATCGCCATGTACTATATCTCCATCACCAAACCACCTTGCGCATTGAAAAATAATTTCAACAATCCTAACGAAATCCCTCATTCGTCAACAGCGCAAACTCGATCATCTTGAAAAATTGATATATCCATGGCCCACCACGTTCTAATCTGCCTCCCCACCTACGGCGAAGAAGTCCACGTCAATTTCGCGTTTTCGCTGCTCGGCCTGGCGCGTGAATTAAACAATTCCGGATCAACCTACGAACTGTTGCACGTTGCATCGTCGCAGATTATTCGGGCGCGTAACTTCTTCGCCAATTATTTCCTTAATAATCCTAAATTTACGCATCTGCTGTTTCTCGATACCGACATGAAGTTTCCTGCCGAAGCCGTCATCAAACTTCTGGAGGCCAACAAGACCGTGTCCGGCGTTGCTTATCCGTTCCGACGTTTCGATCTGGATCGCGCGATAACCACCGGGGACACCGGCCTGTCGATGCGCGACTGGCTCGAAAAATACGCCGACTACACCTTCGCGCCGCTGACCAATGCAGACGGCAATTTCAACTTTTCGGATGGTTTTGCCGAAGCGCGGCACATCGGCGCCGGCGTGTTCCTCGCCCAACGCGAGGCGTTCGAGGTTACGCAACCGTTCACAGAATGCTACCTGCCGCCGAAACAATATGAATCGATGATACCCAACGGAAAGTTCTATGGATTTTTCGACACCATTGAAGAGGACGGCGTCTACCTGGGCGAAGACTTGTCTTTTTGCCTGCGCGCGCGCCAGGCGGGAATCTCGATTTGGGCGTTGATCGACCAGACAGTCGCGCACTACGGCGCATCCGAGGTATCGGGCAACTATCTGCGCGCTATGCAACTCCACGGCAAATTAGCCTGAGAAAACGCGCCGCGCTTGACCAGCTTAAACCTTCAATGCGCGGCGATATCAGCGCCCTCTTGCATCCCGCACACCTCGCCACTTCCTTCCAGTTCGCGCGCCGCCTTGGCGCCTTCGACTTGCAGGATCGTCGGCAACGACACACCGTTTTTAGCTGCCGTCACTTCGGCAAGAATCGATACCGCTATTTCAGGCGGCGTCCTGCTGCCAATGTAGATTCCCACAGGGCCATGCAGACGCGATAACTCGGCATCGGAGAGATCGAACTCCTTTAGCCGTTCGCGGCGCGCGGCGTTATTTTTCCGCGATCCCAACGCGCCGACATAAAACGCCGGCGTCTTCAACGCTTCCATCAGCGCGAGGTCATCGAGCTTCGGATCGTGCGTCAACGCGATCACGGCGCAACGTTCATCGAGCTTCATTTCCATGACGGTATCGTCGGGCATGGTGCGCACGATCTTCGTCCCGGGCACATCCCACTCGTCCGTATACTCCTCGCGCGGATCGCACACGGTCACGTGGTAATCCAGCCCTACCGCGATGCTGCACAAATATCGCGACAACTGCCCCGCGCCGATCACCAGCATTCGATACCGCGGTCCGTGAATGGTGGAGAGCGTGTTGTCATCGAACATGACGCCATCAGTTTCCTGCGCCGGTTCGAGTTTCACCGCGCCGCTTTGCATATCCAGCGTGCGCGTCACGAGTTTTCCCGCGAGCACCGTCTCGCACAACTCGGCGATACCACTCGCCACGGACAGCGGCTCCAGCACGAGCTGAATCGTGCCGCCGCAAGGCAGCCCGAACCGATGCGCTTCTTCCGCCGATATCCCGTACTTCACACTCTCGGGTTTCGTCTGCTCAATTCCGCGTTGCCTGACGCGCTCGATCAGATCGTCTTCTATACAACCACCCGACACCGATCCCATCACCGCACCGTCATCGCGTACAGCGAGCATCGCGCCTTCCGGCCGGGGCGACGAGCCCCATGTCTTGACCACCGTCACAAGCAATACGCGATGCCCGCGTTCGAGCCAACGCGCACTGTTTCTCAGGACTTCGAGATCCACGCTGTCCATGTTTTCCCCTTCTCTTCACCTTCGCTGCCGGCATCCGGAGATTGCCGCGTTGCGCTGAATACGATGGTGTACGTGCACGGCACGTCGATGTCCATCGAATTTACGCGCCTTATGAATTTCGCTTTCGCGGATCTCGGCGAACGCCGTAAATGCTTCGAAACCAAAGTAAAACACAGCTAAGGAACGCCCGCTCATGTTACAGGTGCCTCACTGTCAGCGTAAAAACGCCGCCTCGGTGGGCGGCGCGAACGTCCGGCAATCTCTCCCACGCGGGGCGGGTCACTCCACCCCACGCCCCAGTTTCGAATGCTGACGCGAATACCCGAAGTAAATGGCCAGTCCGATCGCGAGCCATGCAACAAACGCGACCCAAGTCACCGCTTGCAGGTTCAGCATCAAAAACAGGCAAGCCGCCACCGCGAGGATGGGCACGACCGGCACGCCCGGGCAGCGGAACGCGCGCGGCAGATCCGGATGCGTACGGCGCAGAACCAGCACGGCGATGGACACCATCGAAAACGCAGCTAGCGTGCCAATATTGATCAGTTCCGCGAGCACGTTCAGCGGCACGAGCGCGCCGATCAGTCCAAAGAAGATGCCGACGAACCACGTCGTGAAAAACGGCGTGCCGAACTTCGGATGCACGCTCGAAAGTCGCGCGGGCAACAAGCCGTCGCGGGACATTGCGTAGATGATGCGCGTCTGCCCGTAGCTCATGACCAGGATCACGGTCAGCATGCCGAGCACGGCGCCCAGATCGATAAAACCCGCCACCCACGGCTGTCCCGCGACCTGCAGCGCGTACGACACCGGATGCGAAGTGTTCGCAAACTGCGCCGCCGGCACAATGCCCGTCACGACCGCAGCCACCGCGACATAAAGCACCGTGCACACCGCAAGCGAAGAAATGATGCCGATGGGCAGATCGCGCTTCGGATTCTTCACTTCCTCGGCCGCCGACGACACCGAATCGAAGCCGATAAACGCAAAAAACATCACGGCAGCAGCGCCAAACACGCCGCCCCAGCCGTTCGGCATGAACGGATGCCAGTTCGTCGGCGTTACATGGAACACGCCAACGCCGATCACCATCAGCACGACCGCGACCTTGATTGCGACCATGATGTTGTTCACACGCGCCGATTCCTTGATGCCAATGGAAAGCAGCGCCGTGATCGCCATCATCACGAGAAACGCGGGCAAATTGAACAAGGTGAACTGTCCAGGCACGGCGCCGGGCGCCGCAGTCAGCACGGTCGGGAGTGCGACGCCGACGCCCGAGAGCAGCGACTGCAGATACCCTGACCAGCCAACAGACACTGCCGATGTCGCCAGGCCGTACTCCAGCATCAGATCCCAGCCGATCACCCACGCCGCCAACTCGCCAAGCGTGGCGTACGAATACGTGTAGATGGATCCGGCAACCGGAATCGTCGATGAAAACTCCGCATACGCGAGCGCCGCGAGCCCGCACGCAATTGCCGCGAAAATGAACGACACCATCAGCGCCGGGCCGGCCTGGACGGCGCCGGTTCCGGTGAGCACGAAAATCCCCGTGCCGATAATCGCCCCGACGCCCAGCAACGTCAGATCGAGTGCGCCGAGCGTCTTCTTGAGTCCGGCGCGCTGCGCGCCGGCGAGCATGTGCTCGATGCTTTTCTTACGGAACAGAGACATGAACAGGGAACTCCTAACCTCGGGCATGGCACGCCGAACCGGCGGCCAAAATCGATTGGAAAACCTGAGATTTTATCGGAGAGAGGAACTTATGCGTCGCAAAACGTTGCAGATAACTTAATTTTGACTTCCGCCAGACAGTGCTTTCGAAGCAGAAATAATCAAAAGTTGCGTCTTGATGAGAAAAACAGATGGGTTTAACTTTTGTAAGCAGAATAAGAAGAAAAAGCCCCTTCTGGAGCTTTTTGTCGCGACGGCGCATTTCGTATCTCGCGCGGTTTATGTACCGCCAAACGAAAAAACCGAAGCGCAAGGCTTCGGTTCTCTTGTCCTGCCGCCAGCCAGCCGATCAATCAGCCAACAAAAGCCTTTTCCACCACGTAATGTCCCGGATGATTGTTGCTTCCTTCCTGGAAGCCCATTTCATCGAGGATCTGACGCGTGTCGCGCAGCATGTGCGGGCTGCCGCAGAGCATGACGCGATCGTTTTCCACCGAGAACGGCGCGACGTCCAGATCGGAGAAAAGCTTCTTTGTTTCGATAAGATCAGTGATCCGGCCACGATTCGCGAATTCTTCACGCGTCACGGTCGGGTAATACACCAGTTTTTCCTGGATCAACTCACCCAGGTGCTCGTGCGCCGGAAGATGCTCGGTGATGAAATCCTTGTACGCGAGCTCATCGACGAAACGGCAGGTGTGCGTAAGAACGATCTTGTCGAAACGATCATAGACGTCGGGGTCCTTGATGATCGACATGAACGGAGCCAGGCCCGTGCCGGTCGACAGCAGCCACAGCGTTTTGCCGGGCAGGAGGTTGTCGGCGACCAGCGTACCCACTGGCTTCTTGCCGATCAGCACAGGATCGCCGACCTTCAAATGCTGAAGGCGCGATGTCAGCGGACCGTCCTGAACCTTGATGCTGAGGAACTCGAGATGCTCTTCGTAGTTCGCGCTTGCCAGGCTGTAGGCGCGCAGCAGCGGCTTGCCGTCGACTTCGAGACCGACCATGGTGAACTGGCCGTTTTCGAAACGAAACGCGGAATCGCGCGTGCAGGTAAAGCTGAACAGCGTGTCGGTCCAGTGATGGACGCTCAGAACGGTTTGAGGATTAAGGTTGCTCATGGCTTCATGGATAGTGCGGAATCAGGGCGGCGCAGTGGTACGTGCCAGCAGCCGTTTCGACAACCGGGCACGATTGCGACGACAACACCGGAAAGGCGCAACGAAAGCAATGCTGCAGGTTGGTCATGCGCGCTCACGCGAAATTCCGGCGGCATGCTGAAACCGGGCGTGTGACTGCGAAGGCCTCCGCGCCCGGTGCGGGTATTCCGCTTCCCCCACAACCGCACGCGTAAACCACTATTTTACCGCACACGCGATTTCAGGGTTCGAGGAGGGTTTTTCAGCGAGAGATCGGACAACACGCGGACAACACGCGGACTACCCGATACAAACCTTCCGGAGTCCGCATCATAACAACCGCCGACGGCAGCAAGGCAAAGGCCCTGCTGCCGTCACAGGCTGCCAGGCACGACGATTTCAGCGGCTGACCGCGGGCTTTAGACGCGCTGGTCCGTCGAAGGCTTTTCCCACAGGTTGATGCCGCCTTCAGTGGCGTGTTGATCGATTTCCGCCAGTTCTTCCTTCGTGAACTCGAGGTTTTTCAACGCGCCGACGTTCTCCGTCACCTGTTCCGGGCGGCTCGCGCCGATCAGCACCGACGTCACGCGTGCGCCGCGCAACGCCCACGCCAGCGCCATTTGCGCGAGGCTTTGACCACGGCGCTGCGCCAGGTCGTTGAGCTTCCTCACGTGCTCGATATTCTGCGCGCTCAAGTGCTCCTGCTTCAGTGATCCGCCACCTGGCTTGTTCACGCGTGCATCGGCGGGCACGCCGTTCAGGTACTTGCCCGTCAGAAGCCCTTGCGCCAGCGGCGTGAACGCAATGCTGCCCGCGCCGATTTCATCGAGCGTATCGAGGAGTTCTTCTTCGACCCATCGGTTCAGCATGTTGTAGGACGGCTGATGGATCAGCAACGGCACCTTGTGCTCGGCCAGCAACTTCGCCATTTCGCGCGTCTTGGCCGGCGAATACGACGAAATCCCCACATATAGCGCCTTGCCCGAATGCACGGCAGTCGCGAGCGCGCCGGCGGTTTCCTCGAGCGGCGTATCGGCATCGAAACGATGCGAATAGAAGATATCCACGTAGTCGAGCCCCATGCGCTGCAGGCTTTGATCGAGCGAGGCCAGCACGTACTTGCGCGAGCCGCCGCCTTGACCATACGGGCCTGGCCACATGTCCCAGCCCGCTTTCGACGAAATCAGCAATTCATCACGATACGGCTTGAAATCGTCCTTGAACAACCGCCCGAAATTCGTCTCGGCGCTGCCGTACGGGGGCCCGTAGTTATTGGCCAGGTCGAAGTGCGTGATGCCGAGATCAAACGCCGTGCGCAGGATGTCGCGCTGTGTGGAGATCGGCGTGGTGTCGCCGAAGTTGTGCCAAAGACCCAGCGACAACGCCGGCAACTTCAGCCCGCTTTTGCCGCAGGTGCGGTAAGCCATCTGCGAATAGCGCTCGGAAGCTGCTTCGTAAGCCATGACGAAATCCTTGTATCAGATGTGGGAAAGGGTTTTGCAAGCACAAACGAGAAACAATCGCGCGGCGTGCCATCGATTTAATGTCGTCTGACATGCGCCGGGTCTGACATGTTATCGAATCGTGAGAACTCGTGTCGGCGTTGACCCGAAAGACCTCAGGGCTATCCCGATATTAAAACCCTCGGCCGGATGGCTAATGGGGGAACGATTTACCTTCGGCATGAGCCCAAACCTGCTCACTAGAACAAGGAGAACTTTATGGACCCGCTCGACAAACTACGCCCCGTCTACAATTTTCTGATGACGGCCGGCGTTTCTTACGGCATTGACGTGCTGGTGGCCATACTCATACTGATCGTCGGCTGGTGGATTTCGAACCGCGTTGCCGCTGCCGTCAAGCGCGCGCTCGGGCGCACGAACGCCGACGCCACGTTCACGCCCGTAATGGCGAGTCTCGTGCAATGGGCCATCCGTGTGATCGCGATCGTCGCGGCGCTGGGCAAGTTTGGCGTCGCCGCCGCCAGCATCCTGACGGTGCTCGGCGCTGCCGGTCTGGCGATCGGCCTGGCGTTGCAAGGCACGCTGCAGAACATTGCCGCCGGCTTGATGCTGCTCCTGCTTCGGCCTTTCAAAGTGGGCGACTACATAGAAGGCGTGGGTGCGACGGCAGGAACGGTCAACGAGATCGGCCTGTTCACCACGCGCCTGACAAAAAGTGACGGTGTCATCATGTTTGTGCCGAACAGCACGATCTGGGCAAACCCGGTCACGAACTTCACCGCGAACGATCGCCGGCGCGTGGTGCTGAACGTGATCATTCCGGAAGACCAGAACATCGAGAAAACGCTGGCTTCGCTGCATCGGATTGTGGAAACCGATCCGCGCATCATCAACGATGAAAAAACCAAACCGTGGATTGCCGTCTCCGAGTACACCGATACCGGCCCGAAGCTGAACATCGGCGTCTGGACGAACCGTACCGACTACGCGAACGTGCAAGCTGACTTGCTCCGCCAGATCAAGCCGGGCATCAAGCCAGCCGAAACGCCCGTGCCGCCGCCCGGAAGCGCTCCCGCGTGAAGCCATTGTTTCGATGCTGGACGCATCCGGCCGGGTTGAATAAGCTTTCGGTCCACACACAGACGAGACTTATATGACCAAGGCGATTTCCATTGCGCTGATCGTGGGCGGCGTTGTGCTGCTTTACTTCGGCGGCCAGTCGTTCCATTCGCTGAGCAACGATGTGTCGCGCTTTTTCACCGGTTCGCCGACGAACAAGACAATCTGGCTGATCGCCGGCGGCATGGTCGCCATGCTCGCCGGGCTTATCGGCCTGGCCATTCCGAGCAAGGGCCGTTAAGCCGGAGCGTCACACCAAGGGAACGTCTTCCTTCGCCGCCGAGCGCGTTCCCGGCAACGGGAAATTGCTCGCGCCCCGGTACGTGTAGACGAGCGAGAACTTCACGGCATCGGTGAGGTTCTTGCCGGCGGAATGCAACGTGTTGCAGTGGAAAAACACCACGTCGCCGGCATTCAGTTTCGGCGATACCGCGCTGTGTATCAGCGCCGCATTCTCGGGCAGGTCGGAGCGGAAGAACTTGGCGTCATCAAAACGCTCCGACGTGAAAGGCAACTTCTGCGACATCGGCACGAACCACAACCCGCCGTTTTCCACCGTCTCGTTACCGAGCGCGACCCACGCTGAAACCAGGTCGTCGCGCTCGAAATTCCAGTACCGCACATCGCGATGCCATCCGGTCAGGCTGCCATATGCCGGATGCTTCGTCATCACGCAGTTGTGATGCGCGCGTGAAAGCACGGGCGTTTCGCCAAAGTAGGTTTCCATCCAGCCGCGCACATCGGGCGACGTTGCCCAGTCCGCGAACAGCGTATCGCGGCTGTAGGCGTCGAGCAGCCGGCGCACGGTGTGTCCGCCGGGCGCGTCCTTCGAGTTCGGAGCGCCGGGGTATTGCAGGTCGGCTTCGAATTCCACCGGCGCAGCCGCTTGCGCCAACTGTTCCCGTGCGACGTTGCGCATGGCTTCGCAGCGCTCGGGCGAGACAAGACCGGGCACCACGACGTAACCGTTTTCCCGCAACACGCGGACTTGTTCCAACTTCGTTTGATTCGGCATATCGGCTCACAGGGAAATGCGTCTTGCCGGCTGCCTGCGGTCAAGGAAACCGTAAGCGGCCCGCAAATTCAGGGCGAATACGCTGATTGTAAATCGCCACAGCATGTCCAGCGTGCCGGAGCGCGAGCGCCCATGGTCGAACTTTCCTGCGGGAAAGTGCTGACTTCCGGCAGTAACAATTCTTCGATAATCTGCCGGGCATTGAGAGAGCACATCGAAAATCGCTTTCGATGAATATCTATTAAATTATTGCGCGTTTCGTTCAGCAACTTTTCTTGTCTTCAATTACTCGAACTGTTGAACGCTTTTTTTGACACGGCTACTGTCGGGTCATTGCTTTGGCAACTCAGGCTTGTGAGATCCATGAATATCCGTTTCGCCAATCGTCTTACACGTGCCGCCGTCCGCGCCGCACGCCCCGCTGGACGACGCGTCGTCCGTGCCCTGCGCCATCATTCGGCGCGCACTCAATTACTTGCAGGAAGTTTCAGAAACTCGCATCCTGTGGATGGTATTCGTTCCTGGTTTCACGGTTTCTTTTCCAGTCTTCGGTTAAGGGCGGTATCGCGGCAAGCGACGCTCAAAGCCTTATTGCGAAAACCGGCGCAATTACGTGCGCCTGTCTCAAAATCAAAACCATTACCGGGTGTAATTAATACGTCTAGCCGACGCCCGCGCAGGCTTTCTGCCAGCGCCGGATGGTTTGGGTTTTCCACCCGCTGATTATTTCAAAGTAGCACTAGCCTTTGCGCGCAGCACTCCAGCCCCGGTAAAAAAAAGCCCGCCAGGCGTGAACAACGCTTGGCGGGCTTTTCCATACGTGGACGTCAAGCCGTTTCGGTCACGGGTTCCGTACCAGCGGCTTCAGCCAACAGCAATGCCTTGTCCGTGGCTTCCCACGTAAATTCCGGCTCTTCACGGCCAAAGTGACCATATGCAGCCGACTTTTCGTAGATCGGGCGCAGCAGGTCGAGCATCTGGATGATGCCCTTCGGACGCAGGTCGAAATGCTCGAGCACGAGCTCCTGGATCTTCGCATCCGACACGCGGCCCGTACCAAACGTGTTCACCATGACCGAAGTCGGGCGCGCCACGCCAATGGCGTACGACACCTGGATCAGGCAACGTGAAGCCAGGCCCGCGGCCACGATGTTCTTCGCGACATAACGTCCCGCATAAGCCGCCGAGCGGTCGACCTTCGACGGATCCTTGCCCGAGAACGCACCGCCGCCGTGAGGCGCCGCGCCGCCGTAGGTATCGACAATGATCTTGCGGCCTGTCAAGCCGCAATCGCCTTGCGGACCGCCGATAACGAAACGCCCGGTCGGGTTCACCAGAAACTTGATGTCGCCCTTGATCAGCTCTGGCGGGAGCACCGGCTTGATGATCTCCTCGATCACCGCTTCGCGCAGCGCCTTCAATTCGATGTCCGGCGCGTGCTGCGTAGACAGCACGACGGTATCGATGCTGTGCGCCTTGCCATCGACATAACGCACGGTGACTTGTGACTTCGCGTCCGGACGCAGCCAGTTCAGGCGGCCGTCGCGGCGCATGTTCGCCTGACGCTCGACCAGACGGTGCGACAGGTGAATGGGCAGCGGCATCAACTCAGGCGTTTCGTCGCAGGCGTAGCCGAACATCAGGCCCTGGTCGCCGGCGCCCTGGTCGAGGTTGTCGTCGTGCGCGGCGTCAACACCTTGCGCGATATCCCGCGACTGTTTGTCATACGCCACGAGCACGGCGCAGCCGCGATAGTCGATGCCGTAATCCGTGTTGTCGTAACCGATGCGCTTGATGGTGTCGCGCGCGACCTGGATGTAGTCGACGTTCGCCTGGGTTGTGATTTCGCCCGCCAGGACGACCAAGCCAGTGTTGCAAAGCGTTTCGGCCGCGACGCGGGAGTACTTGTCCTGAGCCAGGATGGCGTCGAGGATGGCGTCGGAGATCTGGTCGGCAACCTTGTCCGGGTGGCCTTCAGAGACGGATTCAGAGGTAAAGAAGTAGTTGTTTGACACGCTTCAGACTCCAATTTAGATACGGGTAAGTTACTCACGTAGCCGACTTCGTTTGGAGTCTGAAGCGGCGACGCTTTAGCGGAAAACATGGTCCGAAACGCACCGTTAAGCACGTTCCGGCTTCGCCCCGCAAGTTGTCCATTAACTCGGCGAAGGTTTTATTATAGCGACTTCTCTAATTTGTCACAGAGCAGACCGTTTGTCGCCAACCAACACCAACCCTCACTTTTTCAAAGCCCGGGACGCTTCCCGGTATCGCACCAGTCCAGCCGTAACGATCCTCGGGAGCGTCACATGTTAGGCCGCATCGGGGTTGCGCTCGCAGTCGGCTTGCTGAAACTGCTGGCCCTGATTCCATACGGCATCACGGCTCGTTTCGGCGATGCCCTCGGCTGGCTGCTTTATCAGATTCCGAGCCACCGGAAACGGATCGTGCACATCAACCTGAGCCTCTGCTTTCCGGAGTGGACGCCCGAACGCCGCGAAGAAGTCGCGCAAAAGCATTTCCGGCACGCAATCCGCAGCTACGTCGAGCGCAGCGTGCAATGGTTCGCCCCGGCTGAAAAGCTCGCCAAGCTGATCCAGGTGGAAAGCCAGGTCGATCTGCTGGACCCCGACATGCCGCCGACCTTGCTGCTCGGCTTTCACTTCGTCGCCATTGAAGCGGCCTCGGTCTGGATCAACCACGAACTGCACCGGACGTGCGGATCGCTGTACCAGCCCATGTCGAACAAGACGCTTGACGACGTCGCGAAGAAGCAGCGCGGCCGTTTCGACGCCGAAATGGCAAGCCGCGCCGACAGCGCCCGGATCGTGCTGCGGTGGCTGCGCGACCGCAAGCCCGTCATGCTCGGCGCCGATATGGACTACGGCATGCGCAATTCGACCTTCGTGCCGTTCTTCGGCGTCCAGGCGTGCACGCTTACCGCAGTCGGCCGGCTGGCCAAGACCGGCCATGCGCAGATCATGCCGTTCGTGGGCGAAGTCCTGCCGAACTACAAGGGCTACAAGCTCAAGGTCTTCAAGCCCTGGGACAACTACCCCACTGGCGACGACGATGCCGACGCGCGCCGCATGAACGCGTTCCTGGAGGAGCAGGTGCGCCTCATGCCCGAGCAGTACTACTGGGTACACAAGCGCTTCAAAACTCGGCCACCCGGCGAGCCGGGCTTTTACTGAGAATCCAGTATCAGGGAAACGGCTCGCGATTGCTGCATGAATCCGGGCTCACCCCCCATTCGGCCTAGTGCATGCGCAACCTTCGCGTCACTTACAATAGCGACATGAAACTCGAATTCACCAAAATGCACGGCGCGGGCAACGACTTTGTCGTGCTCGACGGCTACTCTAAACCGCTTTCGCTGAACGCGGCGCAGGTGCGCGCGCTCGCGGACCGCCACTTTGGTGTGGGCGCTGATCAGTTGCTGCTGGTCGAAAAGCCTGATATCGACGGCGTGGATTTCAAGTATCGAATCTTTAACTGCGATGGCGGCGAGGTCGAACATTGCGGCAACGGCGCGCGCTGTTTCGTGAAGTTTGTTCGCGACCGCGGCCTGACCAACAAGATGAGTGTCCGGGTGCAAGTGCAGCAAGGCGTAATCGTTTTGACCATGCAGGAAAACGGCGACGTCATGGTCGACATGGGGCGCCCCGAGTTCGAACCCCAGCGCGTGCCGTTCAATGCCGAAGGATTGCAAGGGCGCACCGAAGGCGCGGATACCCTTTGGCCGCTCGACGTGCAAAGCGAAACCCGCTGGATTTCCACGGTTTCAATGGGCAATCCTCACGCCGTCCAGGTCGTCGCCGACGTCGAGACCGCGCCAGTGCTGACCGAAGGGCCGTTGATCGAACATCATGTGCGTTTTCCGAAGCGGGTGAACGCGGGGTTCATGCAAATCGAAAGCCGGACCGCCGTCAAGCTGCGAGTCTTCGAGCGTGGCGCGGGTGAAACGCTCGCCTGCGGTACGGGTGCGTGTGCAGCCGTTGCTGCGGGCATTCGCCGTGGGCTGCTTGACTCGCCGGTTCGGGTTCAGACGCATGGCGGCCTGCTCACCATCACCTGGGACGGCACGCGCGATCCGGACGCCGCGCTTTTCATGGCCGGCCCGGCCACCACCGTATTCGAAGGCGAGATCGAGCTTCCCGCCGACCTCGCCACAGCCGACTGACCGCCAGGAACCCGATGTTGCCCGATACTATGACCGAACGAGAAGTCGCCGATTACCTGCTCGCCAATCCGGATTTCTTCGCTGCGCACGCCGAGCTGCTGGGCACCATCCGCTTGTCCAATCCGCATGGCAAGTCGGCCGTGTCGCTGCAGGAACGGCAGATGGAAATGCTGCGCGACAAAAACAAGCAGATGGAGCGGCGGCTAGCCGAATTGCTGCGCTACGGACACGAGAACGACAGCATTGCTGCCAAGTTTCATCGGTGGACCATCCGGGTCATGTCCGAGCGCGATCCGCACGCATTGCCGAAGACGATTCCCGCAGGCCTGTGCGAAATTTTCGACGTGCCGCAGGCGGCGCTGCGCGTGTGGGACGTGGCCGAGCCTTACGCACAGGCGGAGTTTGCCAGGACCACGAGCGCGGAAGTACGCACCTTCACCAGTGGCCTCGCCGCGCCGTATTGCGGCGCGAACACGGGATTCGAGGCGGCGCAATGGCTGACGTCGGCGAGTTCGGTATCGGTGGCTTCGGCAACTACGGATGGTGTCGTCGATACCGCGAACACCACCGAGTCCATCGCGCTGATTGCGCTGCGCGATCCGTCGGCCGGACCCGAAGCGCCCGCGTTCGGCCTGCTGGTGATGGGTTCGCCCGATCCGCGCCGTTTCCATGAAGGCATGGCAACCGACTTCCTTTCGCAGATCGGCACGCTCGGCAGCGCAGCGCTCAGCCGCTTGCTGCCCCACTGACATGAACGCCGATCCGGTCGCCGCCTATTTATCGATGCTCGAGCATGAGCGGCGTTTATCGGAACATACGCTGCGCGGCTACACGCATGAACTCGACGAGCTGAAAAAGCTCGCCAATGGCCGCGCGCTGGAATCCCTCATTGCAACGGACATGCGCGGCGCCGTGGCCCGCGCTCATGGGGGCGGCCTGTCGGCGCGTTCGATTGCGCATCGCTTATCGGTCTGGCGGGCGTTTTACCGATGGATCGCCGAGCGCGTCGAAATGGCTGCGAATCCCGTCGCCACCGTGCGCGCGCCGAAACGCGCGAAAAGCCTGCCCAAAGCGCTTTCCGTGGATGACGCCAACGCTCTCATGGAAGCGCCCCACGCCGACACACCCGAAGCCTTGCGCGACCACGCCATACTTGAACTCTTCTATTCGTCCGGCTTGCGCCTGGCTGAACTGGTCGGGATCGACGTCCATTTCGTGCAATCCGATGGTTATTCGTCAGCAGGCTGGCTCGATCTGGCTAGCGCCGAAGTGAACGTGCTCGGCAAGGGCAACCGGCGGCGGTCGGTGCCCGTCGGGAGCAAGGCGATCACGGCTTTGCGTGCATGGATTGAAGTGCGCGGACAATTCGTGAAGCTCGATCCCCATGCGCTGTTTTTATCGGTACGCGGCAACCGGATGACGCCGAATGTAGTGCGCGACCGGGTGAAACGCATGGCACTGCAGGCGGGCGTTCCGTCCAATGTGCATCCCCACGTGCTGCGGCATTCGTTTGCCACGCACGTGCTTCAATCCAGCGGCGACCTTCGCGCCGTGCAGGAACTCCTCGGGCACGCGAGCATTACCGCGACCCAGGTTTATACGTCTCTCGACTTTCAGCATCTGGCGCGCGTCTACGACCAGGCCCATCCTCGCGCCAAGAAGCGAGACTAGAGCAACGCTTCACCCCGGCTGTTACAGATCGCCAGGAACAACAAAGCGTGGCTGCGCCGTATCCGTCAGCGCGTTCACAAGAAGGTCGAATGAACACCATCACGCTGAAACCGGCGAAAGACAAGTCGCTCGCGCGCCGCCATCCGTGGATTTATGCGACCGCCATAGAACATGTGGAGGGCAAGCCCGCGCCCGGCGCGACCGTGCTGATCCGCTCGCACGAAGGCCGCTTCCTGGCCCGCGGGTCGTACAGCCCTGTGTCGCAGATTCGCGCGCGCGTATGGAGTTTCGATGAAACCGAGCCCATCGATCACGCGTTTTTCAAGCGGCGCGTACAACGGGCAATCGCTCACCGGCGAACCATGGTGCGCGATACCGGCGCCACGCGGCTGATCTTCGGCGAGGCGGACGGATTGCCGGGGTTGATCGTCGATTACTACATTGCCGACGATGAAACCCGTCGTGGCCAGCTCGTCTGCCAGTTCATGGCGACCGGCGTGGAAATGTGGAAGGACGCCATCGTTCAAGCACTGATCGGTGCGACCGGTTGCCCGAACGTCTACGAGCGATCGGATGTATCGATCCGGCAGAAAGAAGGCCTCGAACCCATCACCGGCGTATTGGCTGGCGACCCGCCGCCCGAAGCACTGACGATCGCAAACGAGGGCGGCGTGCGTTACTACGTGGACGTGAAACACGGCCATAAGACGGGCTTTTATATCGATCAACGCGACAACCGCGCGCTTGTTCGCGAATACGCAGCAGAGCGCGACGTACTCAACTGCTTTTGCTACACAGGCGGGTTTTCGCTTGCGGCGTTGAAAGGCGGGGCGAAACGAGTCGTATCGATCGATTCCTCCGGCGACGCGCTAGCCCTCGCGCAGCGCAATGTCACGGCGAACGGGTTCGACCCGGAGCGCGCCGAATGGCTCGACGCCGATGCCTTCAAGACCTTGCGTCGATTGCACGAAGAAGGACAGCGCTTCGATCTGATCGTGCTCGACCCGCCAAAATTCGCGCCATCGCGGGAACATGTGGACCGGGCCGCGCGCGCCTACAAAGACATCAATCTCACCGGGTTCAAGCTGCTGCGCCCGGGCGGCCTGCTGTTCACGTATTCGTGCTCGGGCGCGATCGACGCCGATTTGTTCCAGAAGATCATCGCGGGCGCCGCAGCCGACGCGAAAGTCGACGCGCGCATCCTGAAACGCCTGGGCGCGGGCATCGATCACCCGCTTTTGACCGCGTTTCCTGAAGGGGAATACCTGAAAGGCCTATTGTTGCAAATCGAATGAGCGGCCATAGTTGATAGCTCGGTTGACAGTTCGGGAAGGCGCTTCAAAGCACCCTCTTGACAAGTATGTTCAAATAATTGGCTGACTGCGTGATTTCGAGGGCAATGACGCATCGCGCGACAACCGCGCCGCCCGGAACCACGCTGCACGAATAACCTTTGACTCCAGAGAACAGGCGACCATCATGATTCCCGTTACCATCCTGACCGGCTTTCTGGGCAGCGGCAAAACCACCCTGCTCAAGCGCATCCTGAACGACCAGCACGGCATGAAGATCGCCGTGATCGAGAACGAGTTCGGAGAAGAAAACATCGACAACGAGATCCTCGTTCAGGAAACGAACGAGCAGATCATCCAGATGAGCAACGGCTGCATCTGCTGCACCATTCGCGGCGATCTGGCGCGCGCGCTCGAAGACCTCGCGGATCGCAAGAAGGCCGGCACGCTGAACTTCGACCGCGTGGTGATCGAAACCACCGGCCTCGCGAATCCGGGCCCGGTTGCGCAGACGTTCTTCATGGACAACGCCATTGCCGACGCATTCCTGCTCGACGCCATCATCACGCTGGTCGACGCCAAGCACGCGAACCACCAGCTCGACGAACACGAAGTCGTGCAGCGTCAGGTGGGTTTCGCCGACCGCCTGTTCATCACGAAGTCGGATCTCGTCGATGCCGCCGCGCTCGAAGCCCTGAAGCACCGTCTCGTGCACATGAACCCGCGCGCGGCCATCAAGGTGGTGAATTTCGGCGATGCCGACATCAAGGAAATCTTCGACCTGCGCGGATTCAATCTAAATTCAAAGCTCGAAATCGACCCGGATTTCCTCGCGGAAGACGATCACGCTCATGACGAGCACGGGCACGAGCACGGCCATGACCATGCCCACGACGACGATCACGACCACGCAACCTGCGGCCACGATCACAGCCATGACCACGAGCACGGCCACGCGAACCATCATCACGCGCATCACGACGACAAGATCAAGTCCTTCGTGTTTCGCAGCGACCGCGCGTTCGATCCGAACCGCCTCGAGGATTTCCTCGGCGGGATTCTGCAGATCTACGGCGAACGCCTGCTGCGCTACAAGGGCGTGCTGTATATGAAAGGCGTGGATCGCAAGGTCGTATTCCAGGGCGTGCACCAGATGATGGGCAGCGACCTCGCGGCAAAATGGCAGCCGATCGAGAAGAAGAACAGCAAGATGGTGTTTATCGGTATCGAGTTGCCGCAGGATCTGATCATCGACGGGCTTACCGCCTGCCTGGTCTGAGCCTCGTCGAACCGGCCTGAATCAGCCATGCGCGAAGCCGTTTATCGGTTTTGCGCATTATTTTCGCCCATCCACGCCAAAAGCGCCTGTTTCCGGCACTTCTCTCGCTATTTCTCGCCCGTCGCGCACCCAATGTGACGCATCGGGACAGCTAAAATCCTTGGCGCCTGGACCACCCGGATTGCCGCCGGCGATTTTTGGCGACGACCACCGTTGCAATATGTGCTCGCACCCACCAAGAACCATCGCTTTTTAAACGTCACCGCGTTATATTTTTGAGATATCGAACGAATCGGGGGAGCGTTTTGCGTGAGCCTCGTATGCCATGGCGATTCAGTTACAATACAGCCCCCACCGGACCAGCCCTGGATACGGTTTTGCCCGAAGTGTCAAGGGTTTGCCCATAGCTGCGCCGGAAGTCCCGAGCGTGCCGTGCACGCGAAAACGACGCTAAAAGGTAGCAGGGCAAGAAGGTGGAAGTGCTAGGTAAGTGTTGTTCCGAACATCGGATGGCGGGCGGTTCGCTTGAAAATCAATCCCAAGGGAATTGTCTGCAAGGCGCGTATTGCGCCGTGCAAGAAGCAGGCTTTGGCCTGACCGGTGGATGGAGTAGTTGTTGGCGAGTATCGCCGGAAGCCGGGAGATCCGGACAACGGCGGCGGCGAGCGCGGCGAGCGACCGCGAAGATGGCGAACGACATCGCCCCACATTGAAGAAGCAAGCCAGATGACGACGAATCGATTGTTGACCGAAGACGAAATCCTGAAGATGGGCGACAAGGATTACATGAACGGCGATCAACTCGCGTTCTTCAGGGTCCGACTGGAGCAGTTGCAGGCCGATATTCTCAAGAATGCGGGCCAGACGACGGAAAACCTGCGGGAAACCGTCATCGTTCCGGACCCGGCGGACCGCGCGACGATCGAGGAAGAACATGCCCTCGAACTGCGTACCCGCGACCGTGAGCGCAAGCTGCTGAAGAAAGTGCAGCAGTCGCTCGCGCGCATCGAGTCCGGCGATTACGGCTGGTGCGAGGAAACCGGCGAACCGATCGGCATTCCGCGCCTGATCGCACGGCCGACGGCAACGCTCTCGCTCGAAGCGCAGGAACGACGCGAATTGCGCCAGAAGCTGTTCGGCGACTGATGCACATTGCCGGCACGCGCTGCGGCTGAAGCCGCGGCGGGAAACGCGCCGACTGCGAAATTGCTTCAGGCATCCGGGAAGCACTAAAAAGGCACACGATAATTCGTGTGCCTTTTTGTTTTTGCGCGCGTCTTTCAACCATCGCAACGCTTATTCCATATGACGATCGGCCGGCAATGGCCATCGAATGCAAGATGCCGGCCG
This sequence comes from Burkholderia sp. PAMC 26561, assembly GCF_001557535.2. NCBI lineage: Bacteria > Pseudomonadati > Pseudomonadota > Betaproteobacteria > Burkholderiales > Burkholderiaceae > Burkholderia > Burkholderia sp. PAMC 26561. Next base: position 1,326,458 of record NZ_CP014306.1, on the reverse strand, counting down.
ATGCGTCTTGATAATTCCCCCCGCGCCCTAAAATGGACTGGACGCGCTCTTTTTGCGCGGGCGTGACGAGAGTCCGTCGAGCGCAACGCCGCACGCGCCCGGCCTCTTCCACGCTCCCCAAGGATTCCCCGGCGGCGCAGCGCGCCCCTCAGCTTTCAAAGGAATGCACATGGAACAATTTCACGGCACGACGATCGTCTCCGTGCGACGCGACGGCAAGGTCGCCTTGGGCGGTGACGGCCAGGTGACGTTGGGCAATATCGTGATGAAAGGCGGCGCCAAGAAAGTGCGCCGCATCTATGGCGGCAAAGTACTCGTCGGTTTCGCGGGCGGCACGGCCGATGCCTTTTCGCTCCTGGACCGCTTCGAAGCAAAGCTCGAGAAACACCAAGGGAACCTGACGCGTGCCGCCGTCGAACTCGCAAAGGACTGGCGCACCGACCGCATGTTGCGCCGGCTGGAAGCCATGCTGATTACCGCCGACGCAGAAACCACGCTGGTCATTACGGGCAACGGCGACGTGCTCGACCCGGAAAACGGCATCTGCGCGATCGGTTCAGGCGGCGCCTATGCACAGGCTGCGGCCCAGGCATTGACGGAAAACACCGAACTCTCTCCGCGCGAAATCGTCGAAAAAGCGCTGACCATCGCCGGCGACATGTGCATCTACACGAACCACAATCGCGTCATCGAGACGATCGAGTAACAGGACAAGGACCAACGATGACAACCATGACTCCCGCCGAGATCGTCTCGGAACTCGACAAACACATCATCGGCCAGGGCCGCGCGAAAAAGGCTGTTGCTGTTGCGTTGCGCAACCGGTGGCGCCGCCAGCAGGTCGCCGAGCCGTTGCGCCAGGAAATCACGCCGAAGAACATTTTGATGATCGGACCGACCGGCGTCGGCAAGACGGAAATCGCGCGGCGCCTCGCAAAACTTGCCGACGCGCCGTTCATCAAGATCGAAGCCACGAAGTTCACCGAAGTCGGTTACGTCGGCCGCGATGTGGACAGCATCGTGCGCGACCTGATCGAGATTTCAGTCAAGCAGACGCGTGAAACCGAGATGCGCAAAGTGCGTTCGCGGGCGGTCGACCGTGCCGAGGACCGGATCCTGGACATTCTTCTGCCGAGCGCGCGTCCCGTCGGTTTCGGTGCCGGCGAAACGCAGGACGACAGCGCGAACAGCACGCGCCAGACGTTCCGCAAGCGTCTGCGCGAAGGCTTGCTCGACGACAAGGAAGTCGAGATCGATGTCGAAGCGCCGCAAGCCAGCATGGACATCATGGGGCCGCCGGGCATGGAAGAGATGACGGACCAGATCCGTTCCATGTTCGCGAACATGGGCGGCGGCAAAAAGACGCAGCGCAAGGTGAAGGTCAAGGAAGCGCTGAAGCTGCTCACCGACGAAGAAGCCGGCAAGCTGCTGAACGACGAAGAGGTCAAGACGAAGGCCGTACAGAACGTGGAGCAGAACGGCATCGTGTTCCTGGATGAGATCGACAAGATCGCGTCGCGCAGCGAAGCGGGCGGCGCGGAAGTATCGCGTGCGGGCGTACAGCGCGATTTGTTGCCGCTGGTGGAAGGCACCACGATCAATACGAAATACGGGATGATCAAGACGGATCACATTCTGTTTATCGCAAGCGGCGCGTTCCATCTTTCGAAGCCGAGCGATCTGATTCCCGAGCTACAGGGACGTTTTCCGATCCGTGTCGAACTGGATTCGCTGTCGGTGGAAGATTTCGAAGCCATCCTGAATACGACCGATGCCAGCCTGGTCAAGCAGTACACGGCGCTGTTGGCTACGGAAGACGTGCATCTCGACTTCAGCGCGGAAGGCATTCGCCGGATGGCAGAAATTGCGTTTTCAGTGAACGAGAAGACCGAGAATATCGGCGCGCGGCGGCTTTATACCGTGATTGAAAAGCTGCTGGAAGAAGTGTCGTTCGCGGCGGGCAACCATGCGGGACACCCGGTGCATATCGACGCGGCTTACGTCGATAAAGCGCTGAACGACGTAGCCGAAGACGAGGATTTGTCGCGCTACGTGCTGTAACTGCAACAAGAAAAGACGGCGCCGCGCCCTTTCGATTATCGAAATGGCCCGGCGCTTTTTTATTGGCGCACGGGCTTTTTCGCCAGCTTTCTCTGCAGCGTGCGCCGATGCATGTTCAGCGCTCGCGCCGTGGCCGAGATGTTGCCGCTGTTCTCGGCCAGCACGCGCTGGATGTGCTCCCACTCCAGCCGCGCCACGGACAAGAGCGCCGGATGCTCGATGGCTTCCTCGGCCGTCTGCTCGCTTGCCTCTTCCTGCAGCGCCGACAAGATCGTCTCGACGTTCGCCGGCTTGGCCAGGTAATTATCCGCGCCATCTTTCACCGCCTGGACCGCCGTCGCGATGCTCGCATAACCCGTGAGCACGAGAATCCGCGCGTCGGGCTGCAGATCGCGCAATGGCGCGACGAGCGTCAGCCCGGAATCATTGCCGAGGTGCAGATCGACGGTGATCTGCCCGAACTTCTGCGTGTTGGCGAGACGCAATGCCGCAGCGGCGTCGTGCGCCTGATGCGGCGTATAGCCGCGCCGAGTCAGGCCGCGCGCGAGGATGCCCGCGAAGACTTCATCGTCGTCGATAACCAAAAAATTCTTGTCGCTCATGCTCTTTTCTCCGTGGAGACGGATGCCGCGATACCGCCGCGGCCCGTCCTTGCTGCTTTGTCACGCGATTCGGGGGCGCTTGTATCGGCGAGACGCAGGATTGCGTGCGTGCCGCGAGGGCTTGCCGCCGTCAGCTCGATCGACCCGCCGAGCCGCGCTGCCGCCGAGAATGCCAGATACAAGCCGACGCCGTGACCGCCTTGCGTGCTGTCGACCGGCGTCGCGCCGAGCGAGCCGCGCAGCCCGGCGGGAATGCCGGGGCCCTGGTCGCGTACATCGAATTGAATCACGGGCTCGCCAAGATGCCGCGCCGCCGATGTCGCGAGCGTCACTGAATTGCTGCTGGCCCGGGCCGCATTATCCAGCAGAATGGTCAGGATCTGGCCGACCGCGACCGGATCACTCAGGAATAGGCTTGCGCGCTTGTGCTCCTCGGCTTCGATCAGCTCGAAGCGCACGTGCGGGTGGCGCAGCCGCCATTGTTCGACAAACCCGTGCAGCCAGTCATCCAGCGATTGCCGCGGCGGCGGTTCACTTGCGCGGCTGCGCAGGCGCGCGAGCGCCGACGTGCACAAGCCCATTTGCTGCTCGAGCAATTCGATGTCCGCCGCATACGGCGCGAGATGCGGATCGTGACGCGCCGAATCGCGGAGTTCCTCGCTGAGCATTGCAATGGTCGATAACGGCGTGCCGATTTCGTGTGCGACGGTCGCGGCCTGAACGCCGAGCGCAACGGCGCGTTCGTCGCGCAGCAGGCGCTCCTGGGCATCGGCCAGAGCGAAATCGCGCGCTCGCAACGCCCGCGACATCCGCGCGACGAACCACCCGATCAAACCCACGCTCACCATGAAGTTCACCCACAACCCGATCCGGAAATACTCGAACAGGTTCAGCGGATCTTCCATATTGAGCGGCACGTAGCTGACGGTGAGCAGCGCATAGCAAGCCACGGCGAACAACGCCAGCCAGACCGACAGATTCCACGGTAGCACCGCGGCCGCGATTGCCAGCGACGGCAGATACAACGTGACGAAAGGATTCGTCGCGCCTCCGCTCAGGAACAGCAGCGCGGACAACGCGCCGAGATCGACCCAAAGTTGTCCGAACAATTCGAGATTGGTCTCGGGCCGCGCGCGCATGACACGGGTCCACGTGATTGCGTTGAACATGACTTCGAGCGAAATGATGGTCAGCATTGCTGCCATCGGGAGATGCGCGCCGTAGAAAGTCTGAACGACCGCAATCGTCACCAGTTGACCGATGATCGCAAGGCTGCGAAGCCAGAAAAGGTGACCGAGATTGACGCGGCCCGTGGTCGTGATTCGATGCATTTCAGTAATCGTCGCGCTTAATTTCAGAATAGTCTAATGGCCGCGATCGATGAATTGCCGCACCATCGGATGTTGTCTCGTACAGGGCGGCCCGGCCGCACAATCATCTATGAATCGCAGCCAATCGTCCCGTCCCGACGCGCTTTTGAGCGAAACGCCACTCATTCAAGACGCCGGCCAGGAATCCATTATCTCGCGCGTCCTGCCCGCTTATCTTGAGAACGCCAAAATCGCCGGTGCCCATGGCAACCAGGCGGAGCGTTCCACGTGGCTGCATGCTGCAACGCTGCTCGAACCCGCGCGCGCGGAAACCGTGCTGGATCTCATCGACTCGTTGTTGAAGCAGAAGCGCCTTGCCGAGGCCATCCAGCTTGGCGCGCAACTCGTCAATACCCATCCGCAACATGCGCTCGCGCTTTGGCATCTGGGTTATGCCCTTCAGCTCGCCAACCGTCACGCGGAAGCCATCTCGTTCTACGAACGCGCACATGCCATCGATGCATCCGTCCCGACCCTGCGCAATAACCTGGCCGTCGCCTACGAAGTCACCGGCCGTGAATCCGATGCGCTGAAGCTTCTTGAAGAAGCCGTAGCCGCAAATTCTTCGGATATCGAGGCGTGGACGAATTTGACGCGGATGTATCCGCGCCGCCGGGAGCTTGAGCATGCACTCGCGGCGGGCAAGCGCGCGGTCCAGATCGATCCGGCGAACGCACTGGCATTGTCCAACTACAGCCTTGCGTTGAAAGAGGCGCAGCGCTGGGAAGAGGCGACTGAGGCCGCCAAGGCCGCGGCTGACATCGCGCCGCAAGTGGCGCGACTTCCGTTCAACTTGTCCATTCTCGATCTCGTGCAGGGCAACTATGCGCGCGGTTGGGCCAATTTCGAAGCGCGTTGGGACGGGTCCAGCGAGTTGCGCAATTCATATCCCGAATTCAATGTGCCGCGCTGGAACGGAGAATCGTTGAAGGGCAAAACATTGCTGCTGTGGGGCGAACAGGGTTTCGGCGACGCGCTGCAGTTTTCACGCTTTGTCCCCATGCTGACGAAGAAAGTGAACGCTCAAGGCGGCAATCTTGTTTGGGCCGCGTTCAAAGCCGTATATCCGCTGATGGCGCGCTTGGCGCCAAAGAACGTTGAATGCGTGCCACACGACAGCCCGCTGCCCGAGTTTGATTTTCATTTCCCGCTGCTGAGCCTGCCTCTGCATTTCGGCATTGAAGAGGACACGATTCCGTCGAAAAAGGCCTATCTCGCAGCCGACGCCGACCTCGCCGCCGATTGGCGCACTGAGTTCGCCGCTGACAAACGCCTGCGCGTCGGCCTCGTATGGAGTGGCAGCGAGAACCATCAGCGCAATATGTTCCGCAGCGTGGGTATCGACCGGTATGCGCAGGCGTTCAAGGGTATCGAAAACGTCGCGTTTTTCTCGCTGCAAAAAGATGCGTCGGGCGCGGTATCGACGGCTCGGGACGGCGGTTTCGAAATCGCCGATCGCACCGGAAAGTTCGAAACCTTCGACGACACCGCTGCGTTCATCGATTCACTGGATCTCGTGATCACCGTGTGCACGAGCGTGGCGCATCTGGCAGCCGCGCTCGGCAAGCCGACGTGGATTTTGCTCGACGTCAATCCCCACTGGGTCTGGCAACTCGAACGCACGGACAGCCCGTGGTATCCGACAGCCAAGCTGTATCGGCAGCAAAACTTCGGGCAGTGGGAGCCGGTCATGAGCGACGTCGCCCGCGATCTGGCATTGCTCGCGGCGACGCACACCGGCGCGGCGCCACGCAAGCGCATGGCGAAGAAAACCTCCGCGTAAGGCGTCTGGCGGGTTTCAGCCACGCGCAAACGGCGATTCGGGCAACCGGGTCGCCGTTTTATTTTTGCACGATGCGACCGATTTTCTCGCTCAGGCACGCGGGACAAAGACACGTCAGCCGAGGCTCCAGGCGGTCGGCCGGCAAGACCGGCATCGATGCGCACCAGCATGTGGCATCGCCCGACTGGCTGCCGCAACGAAAATCCGCCCCGCAGCGTGCACAATGTTGCAATGCAGAGGATCCTGAACGCGTATCGGTCATGGTATCGAGGAGAATCGAGTGAAAGCGGTTTCGCAGCTCGCGCGAACAACCTGGTTTCATGCTCCCGCCCCACACTGGAGCGGCCAGGCGCCCGTCTGCCTCCGTTGCGCAATTGCAATGGTGAATACAACGCCAAACGCCTGATGCAGCGCGTCAGTCCTGTACAATTCCGCCTGTTTAAACTGCTCTTCGCCCCATCGCCGCCATGTCCGAGCTTCCCGACCTTACGCAGATCGCGCCGACCCTGAAAGCCGAAATCCTGGCTGAGGCGTTGCCCTACATCAAGCAGTATCACGGCAAGACGATCGTGATCAAATACGGCGGCAACGCGATGACCGAGGAGCGCCTGAAACAGGGCTTCGCGCGCGACGTGATCCTGCTGAAACTGGTCGGCATCAATCCGGTGATCGTGCACGGTGGCGGTCCGCAGATCGATCAGGCGCTCAAGAAAATCGGCAAGCAAGGCACGTTCATCCAGGGCATGCGCGTCACCGACGAAGAGACCATGGAAGTGGTCGAATGGGTGCTGGGCGGCGAAGTGCAGCAGGACATCGTCACGCTGATCAATCACTTCGGCGGTCAGGCGGTCGGACTGACAGGCAAGGACGGCGGCCTGATCCACGCACGCAAGCTGCAAATGCCGGATCGCGACAATCCGGGCGAATTCATCGATATCGGGCAGGTGGGCGAAGTCGAAGCCATCAATCCGGCCGTCGTGAAGGCGCTGCAGGACGACGCGTTCATTCCGGTGATCTCGCCGATCGGCTTCGGCGAAGACGGTCTGTCGTACAACATCAACGCGGACCTCGTTGCGGGCAAACTCGCCGTCGTGCTGAACGCCGAGAAGCTCGTCATGATGACCAACATTCCCGGCGTGATGGACAAGGAAGGCAACCTGCTGACCGATCTGTCCGCACGCGAGATCGACGCGCTTTTCGCCGATGGCACCATCTCCGGCGGCATGCTGCCGAAGATTTCATCGGCGCTGGATGCCGCTAAGAGCGGCGTGCGTTCGGTCCACATCATCGATGGGCGCATCGAGCATTCCGTGTTGCTCGAGATCCTGACCGAACAGCCGTTCGGGACCATGATCCGCTCGCATTGAGCGCGCAATCGCCACGCTCCATCAAGCGCCGCGTGAGCAAACGCGGCGCCCCCGTCTGGTTGTTCGATCTGGACAACACGCTGCATCACGCGTCGCACGAGATTTTTCCGGCGATCAATCGCGGGATGACGCAGTACATCATTGACCGGCTGGGCGTTGATATCGACGAAGCCAATCGGCTTCGCACCGGCTATACCCAGCGATACGGCGCCACGCTGCTGGGCCTGATACGACATCATCAGATCGATGCCTCCGAGTTTCTGCACCTCGTGCATACGTTCACCGACCTGTCTTCAATGGTGCGCGCCGAACGCGGGTTGGCGCGGCTGTTGAACCGCCTGCCGGGTCGCAAGATCGTGTTGACCAACGGGCCTTCCGTTTATGCTCACGCCGTGCTGGCGGAACTCGGTATCGCGCGCTTGTTCGAGCGTGTGATTGCAATCGAAGACATGCAGGTGCGAGGCATGTGGCGTGCGAAGCCCGATGCGGGAATGTTGAGGCGCGCCATGCATCGTGCGGATGTCAGGCTCTCGGACGCCATTCTTGTCGAAGATACACGGGGTCATCTGAAGCGCTATAAACGCATGGGAATTCGCACGGTCTGGATCACCGGGCATTTGCCGGCGGTTCGCAATGCGAGCGACAGCGGCTTCCTGCGTTCCGCCGCGCGCGGCCGGCCGCACTATGTGGACCTGAAGATCCGGTCAATTCAAAAGCTCAGCACCGCGTCGCAAACGCTCTTTGGTCCACGCCGCCGTTGAACTGGCCGCGCGGGACAGGTTTATTTTCAACAATCAGCGAGCCGACTGCGCTCTTTCGATCTGCCTGACTTCGGCCTGCGTGGGAAATTTATCCGGCGCAAGGCGCGTTGTCGCGGGAAAACAAAAGCGGTGATCGCTGAAATCGAAAGCCGCTTTCTCGAACTTGCTTAGAAACACCATGCCCAGCTTGGACGAGTCGCCAGGCATGGCCTCGTCGAATGCCAGCCCCTCGGCCGCGATGTTCGCCAGCGATCCCGGCTTCAGCTTCAGCAGCGAATGACTGGCCTGCGATCCGCCATTGCCCGGGGGAGAGTAGTTCACCTCAGCCGCAACGGCTCCGCCTTGCCGCAGACGTATGGCGTCTGCCTGCGACAGGACACCGCTCAGGCGCCCGAGCACAAGCGTGTCCAGGTCGAACCAGACCGGCTGACCACCGAGCACGATCTGTATGCCGGGCGCGCCGCTAAGCTGCGTCTCCATGGGCACGCACGTCAACTTATCGCGCTTTTTGGCGAAGAATACTGAATCGAAGAGATACCCACGGACATCGCCCGCCTGGCGATCCCAGATCCAGTTCAGCGTTGCGATAGCCGGCGCGCCCAGCATTCCGTCAACCTGAACGCCGAGTAGCTTGGCAGTAGGTCCGTAATCCAGCGCGGCAATGATCTTGTCGGATGGAATTTTCCAGTCCTCGCGGCTCATGGACACGCCGTCGTAGTAACCAATCTGACCGGTGAAACCTGTCCGGTCAAGAAACCATTCGCCGTTCTTTTCAAACGCAGCCCGGTCCCTGCTTGTCAGCGGAGTCAGGTCGCGTGCGGCGATGCCGGCATCGACGGTGGTCGCGTTGTTTCCCGTCGCGAAGACCAACTGGTATGTCGACGCGCCCGCCACGACCTTGACGAGCATCGGCAGCTTTGGCTCTTTTTGAATCGGAAAGATGACGACGGCATCGTCCTGCGGCGAACAGGCGCTCAGTAAAACGCCTGCCGCAATGACCACGGCCAGACGAAACCGGAGGGTGATGGATTTCGTATGCGAATGTGATTCGATCATGGCACTCGTCACGGTTGGGCCGGTAGATGCAGCAACGGCGATCAAAGCAAAACGACGTGACCAGGCTGAATGGGAGCTCACGTCGTGCAATGCAGATCAAGGCGTGGGCAAGGCGTCAGGCGCCGTTTGCGCCAGCGCGGAAAAGCAGAATCGATGCCGATCGAAGTTGAGAGCAATCTTCTCGAACTTGTAAAGAAAGCCGAGGCCGAGTCGAGCCGAAGCCACCCCGGTCTGCTGGAACACAAGCCCGTCCATGCTGAGGCTCGCCAGTGACACGGGCTTCGTCTTGACCACAACGACCGGCTTCCCCTTTGCGTCGCGATCAGCGCCGGGTTTGTCGATTGTCATTTCGCCGGCCAACGCGCTCAAGTAACGCAGTGTCGCGATATCGCCGACCGAGAGTCCTCCGCTGGTATTGCCTATATATCCTGTGTCGATTGTCATGACGGCCGGATGGCCATCAATCTCTATCGATATGGCGGGCGTCCCTTCGGGAAGCGTGAGCATTGGCACGCATGTCATGCCTGTGCTCTCAGCGCGGAACATTTTCGAACTGAAGCGATAGCCTTCCAGCCTGCGGTCGCGGCGATTCAGTACCCAGTTGAGCGTGGAGAGGGTCGCGGCGCCCACTGCGCCGTCTACACGCGCACCCAGATCCATCGACCATTGTGTGAGCAACGGCAAGTCGATAGCCGGCGCGATGCCGCGGGAAGCCACGGCCCACTGCCCGTAACGGAGCGCAGGCGACTCGTAATAGCGAATTGTGGCAGACCCCTCAAGCAAGGAAACGGACTTGCCGAGTGGTTCCCCGAATCGAGTCCAGGCTGACAACGCTGCGTCGCTCATGGGACGCAGATCGCGTGTTGCGGTGCGCGAATCGATGACGGTGTACGACGCACCCGTGTCGAAAACCATCCGATACGTCCGTGCACCCGCTTCAACCGACATGAATATGGGCGTCTGACTGTCCTGAATGGGCACGATCGCGACGGGCTCGTCCGTCTTGCCACAGGCGGTGAGCAGCATGGCGGCCAGCGTTCCGGTCATTAGCCACCGCAGCGTTGCGTTCTTGCGGCAGAAACGTGCGGCGAAGGGTACTGTCAAAGTCGATCCTTTGGCCCTGGATGATCTGCATTGCCCAATAAAGGCAAGATGCGCGAAACCTTGCGGATAACGGCGCGTTCATCGCAGACCGTGCCAGGATGCAGAGCAGTAACCCTATCCCCGGAAACTCCTTTTCCGAATCGGACGTTTCTTAGTATTGCAACCCGACAACCTCGCGATCAGGGGCGCCGAGCGGCTCTTTCGGCTTTTTCCGATATAATCCTCCCCATGCAACATGTTTCATCGCGCCGATTTGCTGACTCGATTGCGGGCGCGCGAACCCTGACCCGGTTCACTATAAATGCGGCTAAAGAGGTTGTCAGCCGCGCTGCTTGTCTTGATCCGCGCATCGCCGACGCCGTTTAGCCGCCCTTGTTTTCTCTAGGCGGATGAATGGAATCAATCGGTATCGTCACTCCCCGGACACTGCATTTCACCGAGCCGCTGCGCATGCAGAACGGCAGTCTGCTCGGCGATTACGATCTCGTTGTCGAAACCTACGGCACGCTCAACGCCGCACGCTCCAACGCCGTGCTGGTCTGTCACGCGCTCAACGCATCGCATCACGTGGCCGGTGTTTATGCCGATGACCCCAAGAACGTCGGCTGGTGGGACAACATGGTCGGTCCCGGCAAGCCACTCGACACGAACAAGTTCTTTGTCATTGGCGTGAATAACCTGGGTTCGTGCTTCGGCTCGACCGGGCCGATGAGCATCAACGCCACCACCGGCAAACCCTATGGCGCGAGCTTTCCCGTGGTCACCGTCGAAGACTGGGTCCACGCTCAGGCACGCGTAGCGGACCTGTACGGCATCGAAACATTCGCGGCCGTCATGGGCGGAAGTCTCGGCGGCATGCAGGCGCTCGCGTGGAGCATGATGTATCCGGCGCGCGTGGCGCATTGCATCGTGGTGGCATCGACACCGAAGCTGTCCGCGCAGAACATCGCGTTCAATGAAGTCGCGCGCTCGGCGATCCTTTCCGATCCCGACTTCCACGGCGGCGATTATTACGCGCACAACGTGAAGCCGCGCCGGGGCTTGCGCGTAGCGCGCATGATCGGGCACATCACGTATCTGTCGGACGACGACATGGCCGCGAAATTCGGCCGCGCGTTGCGCCGGGCGGAAGGCGCGCTGGACGCGTACAACTTCAATTTCGATGTCGAATTCGAAGTCGAGTCCTACCTCCGGTATCAAGGCGACAAATTCGCCGAATACTTCGATGCCAACACCTACCTGCTCATCACACGGGCGCTCGACTATTTCGATCCCGCCAAGGCCTTCGATGGCGACCTGACCAAATCGCTCGCGCACACGACGGCCAAATACCTGATTGCGAGTTTCTCGACCGACTGGCGGTTCGCGCCGGCGCGTTCGCGGGAACTCGTGAAAGCGCTGCTCGACCATAAACGCACGGTGAGCTACGCCGAAATCGATGCACCGCATGGCCACGACGCCTTCCTGCTCGACGACGCCCGCTATCACAACCTGATGCGCGCCTATTACGAACGCATTGCCGCCGAGGTGGGTGCATGAACCAAATCACGCTGGATTCACTTTCCCTGCGCTCGGACTTTCGGGCCATTGCGCGTTGGGTCGAGCCGAACTCGTCGGTGCTGGATCTGGGATGCGGCGACGGGTCGCTGCTCTCGCTCCTGGGCGAAGAACTCGATGTCACCGGCTACGGCATCGAAATCAATGACGCCGGCGTCCTTGCCTGCGCGCAAAAAGGCGTCAACGTCATCCAGCAGAATCTGGAAGACGGGCTGCGCCTTTTCGAGGACGGGAGCTTCGACTTCGCGATCCTTTCGCAGACCCTTCAAACCATCCACCAGACCGCCGCCATCCTGCGCGAAACCGTGCGCGTCGGGCGTGAATGCATTGTGTCGTTCCCGAACTTCGGCTACTGGCGGCACAGGCTGACCGTGCTGCAGGGGCGCATGCCGGTATCGAAGACCCTGCCTTATCAATGGCACAACACGCCGAACGTGCGTGTGCTGACCATCCAGGACTTCGAGGCGCTGGCGCCGGAAGTGGGTATCGAGATCCTCGATCGCGCCGTGCTGCATGGCGGCCAGTCGATCCGCTGGGGCGCGAACTGGCGTGGTAGCCTTGCGGTCTATCGCGTGAAGCGTAGCTGAACTGATCGCCCGTTCACCGCTTGGCGCATCGCCCACTGCATCACACTGATTTCATATGTCCAACTCGCCAAACGAGGCGCCCGCACTAACCGCTCACGAAGATCGCCCCGGCTGGCGTGCGTTTCTCAACAAACGCATGCTGATTTGCGTGTTTCTTGGCTTCACGTCGGGGTTGCCGCTTTTCACGCTCATCTACCTGGTCCAGGCGTGGTTGCGGACCGAAGGCGTGAATCTGAAGGAGATCGGCCTCTTTGCGCTGATCCAGTTCCCGTACACGTGGAAGTTCATCTGGGCGCCGCTGATGGACCGCTACGTGCCGCGGCTGCCCGGATGGCATCCGGGCCGGCGGCGCGGCTGGATGATCGTCACGCAACTGCTGGTCGGCGTGGCGATCGGAGCGCTCGGGTTCATCTCGCCGAAACAGGAAATCTGGACCGTCGCCGCGCTGACCGCGCTTGTCGCGTTTTTCGGGGCGAGCCAGGACATTGCCATTGATGCGTATCGCCGGGAACTTCTCGCCGATACCGAACAGGGCCTCGGCAACGCGGTCTTCGTGAACGCCTACAAGATCGCCGCGCTGATCCCGGGCTCGCTCGGACTGATCCTGGCGGACCATCTGCCGTGGTCCACGGTGTTCATGGTCACGGCGGCGTTCATGTTGCCGGGCGTCGTGCTGACGCTCGTGGTGAAAGAACCGGAAATACACGGCACGCCGCCCAAGAATCTGCGCGATGCGATCGTCGATCCGTTCAAGGAATTCATCGGGCGTGACGGCTGGCGCACGGCGCTGCTGATCCTCGGCTTCATCTTCCTGTACAAGCTCGGCGACTCGATGGCGACCACCCTGTCCACGTCGTTCTTCCTCGATATCGGCTTCAACAAGACGCAAATTGGTGTGATCGCCAAGACCGTGGCTTTCTGGGCGAGCATCGCGGGTGGAATCGTGGGCGGGATGTGGCTGGTGAAGATCGGTATCGGGCGCGGGTTGTGGATCTTCGGCGTGCTGCAGATCGTGTCCACGCTCGGCTTTGCGTGGCTGGCCAAGATCGGGCCCTCGCCTGTCGCGCTGGCCACGCTTTACGGCTTCGAGACTTTCGCGACCGGCCTGACCACGGCGGCGTTCGTTGCGTATATCGCGAGCACGACCGATCCGCGCTATACGGCCACGCAGTTTGCGCTCTTCACGAGCCTGGCTTCGGTGCCGCGCACGCTGGCGTCGGCATCGAGCGGCTTTATCGTGGCGCAGACGGGCTGGTTCGAGTACTTCATGGTCTGCGTGGCGTTGTCGATTCCCGGCATGTTACTGTTGCCGAAAATCGCGCCCTGGAGACTTGTCCGATGAAGGTGCACGCGTTAATCCGCGTCACGGCCTGCGCCATGACGCTTCAGGCCGGCGCGTCTTTCGCAGCGTCCGATGCAGTCTCGCAGCAGCCATACTCGGCGGCGAGCGGCCAGATTCGCTTTGGCAATGCGGCGTTGTTCCGCAACCTGATTCCATCGGCGACACTCGAACAGCAATCCGCCGATGAATATCAACAAATTCTCCATGAAGCCCAGCGCACGAAACATCTTCTCGGCGATGACAACCCGCTCGTCAAACGCGCCCGCGACATCGCGAATCGCGAGATCCCGTTTGCGCTGAAATGGAATGACCGCTCGAAGAACTGGAAATGGCAGATCAACGTGGTGCGATCGAACGAGATTCGCATGTATTGCCTGCCGGGCGGCAAGATTGTGATCTATAGCGGTTTGATCGAGCGGTTGCGGCTCAACGACAACGAGCTCGGCATGATGATCGGCCATGAAATTGCCCACGCGTTGCGTGAACACGCACGGGACCGGCTCGGGCGTCAGCAGGCCGCGCAATTGACCACGGGCACGATTCCGCCGCTGTTCGGTTTCGCCGATATCATTTCGGCGCCCTTAGGCATCGGCGAGCAATTGCTGGCCATGCGATACACGCCGGCGGATGAGACCGAGGCCGATGTGATCGGCAGCGAGATTGCATCCCGGGCGGGATACGATCCGCGCGCCGCCGTGACCTTGTGGAAAAAGATTGATTCGGCGACGAGGCGCACGCCGAACGGATTTATCTGGATGCATCCGTTTGGCGCCGATCGCGTGCACGACCTGATGAAGCGCCTGCCCGACATGATGCCGCTCTACGCCAAGGCGCTTGGCCTGACAGTCGACCAATTGCCGAACTATGCCGGGATGGGGCGCTTCAAGAAACCCAGATCGTAAAGGCGGCCCCTCCTCAAACCTTCCAGTCGTAATCGATGATGAGCGGCGCATGATCGCTGAACTTGATCTCGCGGAAGACCGAAGTCGCCGCCGCTGTATCGGCCACGCCTTTCGTAGCGATCTGGTAATCGATCCGCCACCCGACGTTCTTGGCATAGGCCTGTCCGCGATTGCTCCACCACGTATATTGCTCAGGACGCTGGTCGAGCGTCCTGAATACATCGACGTAGGATTTTTCATCGAACAGTTGGGTGAGCCATGCGCGCTCTTCCGGCAGGCAACCGGAATTCTTCTGGTTGCTCTTCCAGTTCTTGATATCGATTTCCTTGTGCACGATGTTCACGTCGCCGCACAGAATCACTTCGCGCGTCGCCGCGAGTTGCTCAAGGTGCGGCATGAATTCAGCCATGAACCGATACTTCGCCTGCTGCCGTTCCTCGCCGCTGGAACCGGACGGCACATACACGGAAATAACCGATAGATCTCCAAAGCGCGCCTCGACATAACGCCCTTCAGGATCGAATTCCTCGCTGCCGAAACCGATGATCACTTCATCCGGCTTGTGCTTTGTATAAAGCCCGGCACCCGAATAACCCTTCTTCACGGCATGCTGGAAATAACCCTGGAAACCGTGCGGCGCCAGAAACTCCGGCGTCAGATCGTCCTGCGAGCATTTGATTTCCTGCACGCATACAACGTCTGCGTCCTGTTGACCGAACCAGTCGAAGAACCCTTTCCTCGCGGCCGATCGAATACCGTTCAAATTGGCGGTGATGACACGAAACATGAAACTTCCTTATAAGTTGTTGATTACTCGACCTTGATCCCTTTCAGCGATTCCTCCGCCGGCGGATATTCGAGTTTCAAACTCTGCATGGTGCGCGTGATCAATTCGGCGACCATGACGTTACGGTGCGGTTTCGAATCAGCGGGAATGACATACCACGGCGCAAACTCGGTCGATGTCGCGCCCAAGGCGTCCGCGTAGGCTTGCTGATAGTCGTCCCACTGCTTGCGGGCTTCCAGATCGGACGGATCGAATTTCCAGTGCTTTTCCGGATTATCGATACGCGCCTGCAAACGCTCCTTCTGCTCGTCCTTCGATATATGCAGGAAGCATTTCACGATCGTCGTGCCGCTGTCGGCGAGGAGCGCTTCGAAGTTGCGGATATGCGCGTAACGGCGCTCGCATTCGTCTTTATCGATTTGCTCGAGCACGCGCGGCACGAGCACGTCTTCGTACTGGCTGCGATTGAAAACGGTCAGCTCGCCCGCGGCCGGCGCCTGGGAATGAACCCGCCAGAGAAAGTCGTGCGCGGCCTCGACTTCGGAAGGCGCCTTGAACGGCACGATCCGCAAACCGAGCGGATCGACGTCCTGGAAAATGCCGCGAATGGTGCCGTCCTTGCCGCTTGTATCCATGCCTTGCAGGATCAGCAGGACGCGTTGCTTGCGCTGTGTGTGGAGTTTGTCCTGCAATCCGTCGAGTGCTGCGTTCAACTCGCTCAAACGCGCACGGTCGTCGTCTTTCGAGCCGGAGGAGAACGGCTTCGACGCTGTGTCGATGGAAGCGAGATCAAACGTTTTGATCTTCTTGCCGTCGAAATACGGCACGCGGTAATCGTCCAGATCAGGTTTCTTGGCCACGCGCGTGCTCCCGCTCGTCGACATTCATAAAATAAAGGGTTGCTGCCAGACCAGACCAGCAGCAACCCGCGAGTACCTCAGCCGTCAGACACCGGCCTGCACATCAAGAGGATAATTTCTTCTTCAAAAGCTCGTTGACCTGCTGCGGATTCGCCTTGCCCTTGGTCGCTTTCATTGCCTGACCGATCAGCGCGTTGAACGCCTTTTCCTTGCCGGAGCGGTATTCATCCACCGACTTCTGGTTCGCGGCCATCACCTCGTCGATGATCGCTTCCAGCGCGCCCGTATCCGAGATCTGCTTCAGCCCCTTCGCTTCGATGATCCGGTCAGCCGCCGCGTCGTCAGTGGCCTTCTCTTCCCAGATCGCCTGGAAGATATCCTTGGCGATCTTGTTCGAGATGGTGCCGTCCGCGATGCGCTGAATCACGAGCGCGAGCTGCGCGGGCGAAACAGGCAAGCTCGCAATGTCCAGCGACTCACGATTCAGTTGCGACGACACTTCACCCATCAGCCAGTTGGCCGCGAGCTTGGCGTTCGCGGCCCCGACTTTCGAGACCACGTTCTCGAAATAAGCCGACATGCCCTGCGACGACGTCAGCCCGACCGCGTCGTACTGCGTCAAACCATATTGCTCGACAAAACGCGTTTGCATCGCTTCCGGTAACTCCGGAAGTTCGCTGCGAACACGCGCGATCCACGCTTCGTCGATAGCGAGCGGCATCAGATCCGGATCAGGGAAATACCGGTAATCGTGCGCGTCTTCCTTGCTGCGCATTGAACGCGTCTCACGTTTATCCGGATCGTATAAACGCGTTTCCTGCACGACCGTACCGCCGTCTTCAATCAACTCGATCTGGCGGCGCACTTCGTACTGGATCGCTTCTTCGAGAAACCGGAACGAGTTCAGGTTCTTGATCTCGGCGCGCGTGCCAAACTCAACCTGGCCGACCGGCCGCACCGAGACGTTCGCGTCGCAACGGAACGAGCCTTCCTGCATGTTGCCGTCGCAAATGCCGAGCCATTGCACGAGCGTGTGCAGGCTCTTCGCGTACGCCACGGCTTCCGCCGCGCTGCGCATTTCCGGCTCCGTCACGATCTCGAGCAGCGGCGTGCCGGCACGATTCAAGTCGATACCCGTCATGCCCGCAAAGTCTTCGTGCAGCGACTTGCCGGCGTCTTCCTCCAGATGCGCGCGCGTCAGGTTGACGGTTTTATCGTACGCGGCCTTGCCGGTTTTTTCGTTTGCCGGAACGTGGATCGTGACGCTGCCGCCTTGCACGACCGGAATCTCGAACTGGCTGATCTGATAGCCCTTCGGCAGATCGGGATAGAAATAGTTTTTGCGAGCGAAAATGCTGCGCGGCGCGATAGTCGCGCCAATCGCAAGACCCAGGCGAATTGCACGTTCAACAGCGCCGCGATTCATCACAGGCAACGAACCGGGCAACGCCAGGTCGACAGGACAGGCTTGCGTGTTCGGCTCCGCGCCGAACTGCGTGGCCGCGCCCGAGAAAATCTTCGAGACCGTTGACAACTGCGCGTGCGTCTCAAGACCGATAACGACTTCCCACTGCATAACTCAGACTCCTGCGGGTGATTGCACATGCCAGTCGGTCGCGCGCTGAAACGCGTCGGCGACCTGCAGCAACCGGGCTTCGTTGAAATAGTTGCCGATGATCTGCAAGCCGACCGGCCGCGTGGCATGCGCACTGCCCGCAGCGCCGAAGCCGCAAGGCACGCTCATGCCAGGCAAGCCGGCGAGACTGATCGACAACGTGTAGATATCGGCGAGATACATCTGGACGGGATCATCGGCTTTCTCGCCGAGATTCCATGCAACGGAGGGTGCGACCGGTCCCATGATCACATCGCAGTGGTTGAATGCTTCCTGGAAATCCTGCGCGATGATGCGGCGGATCTTTTGCGCCTGGACGTAATACGCGTCGTAATAGCCGTGCGACAACACGTACGCGCCGACCAGAATTCGGCGCTTCACTTCCGGTCCGAAACCCTCGGCGCGCGACTTCTTGTACATATCGAGAAGATCGGTGTATTCGGCCGCGCGATGGCCGTAACGCACGCCGTCGAACCGCGACAGATTCGACGATGCCTCCGCCGGCGCGATGATGTAGTACACGGGAATCGACAACTCGGTCTTCGGCAGCGATACCTCGACGAGCGTCGCGCCGAGCGCTTCATATTGCTTCAACGCCGCGTCCACCGCGCGGCGAACTTCGGCGCTCAAGCCTTCGCCAAAAAATTCCTTCGGCAAACCGATGCGCAATCCCGCCAGCGGCCTGGCCGCATCATGACCGGACCAGGGCTGGCCGATGTAACGCGTGTAGTCTTCGTCCTCGCGCTCGAGGCTGGTCGAATCGCGTGGATCAAACGATGCAATCGCGTTGAGCAACACGCCGCAATCCGCGGCGCTGCGAGCCATGGGGCCGCCCTGATCCAGCGACGAAGCGAACGCGATCATGCCGTAACGCGAAACGCGCCCGTACGTGGGTTTGATTCCCGTAACGCCCGTGAACGATGCAGGCTGGCGAATCGAGCCGCCCGTGTCCGTGCCGGTAGCGGCGGGCGCGAGCCGCGCGGCGACCGCTGCAGCCGAGCCACCCGACGATCCGCCCGGAACCGCTTTCAGGTCCCACGGATTCTTGACCGGGCCGAAGTACGAATTCTCGTTCGACGAACCCATCGCAAATTCGTCCATATTCGTTTTGCCGAGCGTCACCATGCCCGCGTTCTTCAAGCGGTCGACGACGGTGGCATCGAAGGGGCTCTTGTAGTTCTCGAGCATCTTCGAGCCCGCCGTCGAGCTCCATCCGCGCGTGACGAACACGTCCTTGTGCGCGATGGGCAAACCCGTCAGCGGACCCGCTTTGCCTTGGGCAATGAGCGCATCCGCTGCTTTCGCCTGCTCGAGGGTGAGTGCGTGATCGACGCTGATAAAGGCGTTGAGATCCTTCGCTGCGCCGATGCGCTGCAGGAACACCTGCGCGAGTTCGACGGCGGAAAGGGTTTTTGCGTCAAGTGCCGCGCGCAGTTCGGTCAAGCTTTTCTGATGCATTGCGTTTTTCCTGATAGACGCCATGTGCCGCGTCTTTTAGTTTTCGTGCGGTGCTGCGGTGCCGTTGCTGTGCTGGCGGCCCGCTTGTTCAATCACTATTGCATCACTATTCGATCACTTTCGGCACGAGATACAAGCCGTCGCGCACGGCAGGCGCAGGCCGCTGGAACTCTTCGCGGTTTACATGCTCTGTAACAGCATCGTTTCGCAAACGCAGTTCGACTTGCTGGATTTGTTCGATCGGGTGAGCAAGCGGTTCGATTCCCGTGGTGTCTACAGCTTGCATCTGCTCCACGAGACCGAAGAAATCGTTCAGGCGCGCGAGGGTGGGTTCGGCCTCGTGTTCGGGCAATTCCAGCCGCGCGAGGTGCGCAATGCGTTTTACATCGGTCAGGGTCAGAGACATTCGTTTCACCGGTCTATTTATGCGACTTTCGCGCAACAAACAGCGCGACTTCAATTCGAGATAAGGAGCCTTAGAAAGCAGGCCTGACGGTGGCAAAATGTACCGTCCTTTTCCTTCGAATACCCCAAAATTATAAGGTATCATTACGCGTTCGACCCAAATCCGGATCGACTTGCCAGCGGCCTTTTCTTAGTTACAGATTTTTCAGAAAAGTGTGCGCCTGGTTTGCTTGCATCCTCCGGTAGATTTTCTTCGCAGCTTTGCAATGTTCGCGACCAATTGGGTCCGGCTGCAGGCTGTCAATTTTTTCCGCTGCCGTCCTTTGGCGCTCGAAGCGAGGCACGGCTCCCAGCGAGACAGGATTTTTGAATGTTCGGTTTTTTGCGCAGCTACTTTTCAAACGATCTGGCGATTGATCTCGGCACCGCCAACACGCTGATTTACATGCGCGGCAAGGGTATCGTTCTTGACGAGCCATCGGTGGTTTCCATCCGCCAGGAAGGCGGTCCGAATGGCAAGAAGACCATTCAGGCTGTCGGCCGCGAGGCCAAGCAGATGCTCGGCAAGGTGCCGGGCAATATTGAAGCTATCCGGCCCATGAAAGACGGCGTTATCGCCGACTTCACGGTCACCGAGCAGATGATCAAGCAGTTCATCAAGACGGCTCACGAGTCGCGCATGTTCTCGCCTTCGCCGCGCATCATCATTTGCGTACCGTGCGGTTCGACCCAGGTCGAGCGCCGCGCGATCAAGGAAGCGGCTCATGGCGCAGGCGCATCGCAGGTCTACCTGATCGAAGAACCCATGGCTGCCGCTATTGGCGCCGGCCTGCCGGTTTCGGAAGCAACCGGCTCCATGGTTGTTGATATCGGCGGCGGCACGACCGAAGTGGGCGTGATCTCGCTTGGCGGTATCGTGTACAAGGGTTCGGTGCGCGTGGGCGGCGACAAGTTCGACGAAGCCATCGTCAATTACATTCGCCGTAACTACGGCATGCTGATTGGCGAGCAAACGGCTGAAGCCATCAAGAAGGAAATCGGTTCGGCTTTCCCGGGCTCCGAAGTCAAGGAGATGGAAGTCAAGGGCCGTAATCTTTCCGAAGGCATTCCGCGCAGCTTCACCATTTCGAGCAATGAAATTCTCGAAGCGCTGACCGATCCGCTGAACCAGATCGTTTCGTCGGTGAAGATTGCGCTGGAACAGACGCCGCCTGAACTGGGCGCTGACATTGCCGAACGCGGCATGATGCTCACCGGCGGTGGCGCGTTGCTGCGCGATCTGGACCGGCTGCTTGCAGAAGAGACCGGCCTGCCGGTGCTCGTTGCTGAAGATCCGCTGACGTGTGTCGTACGCGGTTCGGGCATGGCGCTCGAACGCATGGACAAGCTCGGCAGCATCTTCTCCTACGAGTAAGTCTTGACGCCTTTTACGAAGGCGTCAACAACACGCACTCGCTCAATGAAACAACTGCGACGTGCGCGAGGGTTGCGACTTGCGCAAGCGTTCACGTGGCCCGGCCCAATGTGGCTCCGGGCCGCAACGCTCTGCGCTGGGCAGGGCCGCTACTTCACGCGGACCCGCAGCATCGATTTAACTGCTCACGCCCTCGGCGCCGACCATGGAATACAGTCCGCCGCCACTCTTTAAGCAAGGTCCATCCGCTCTCGCGAGATTGATCTTCTTCGTGGTGCTTGCAATCGCCCTTTTGATCTCCGACGCGCGTTTCAACACGCTCGAGATCGTGCGTGGCGTGCTGGGCGCGGGGTTATACCCGTTGCAGCGCGCAGCGCTAGTACCGCGCGATATCTTCATGGGCGCCGCCGATCTGGCCGTGACCAGCGCAACCCTGCGCACCGAAAACTCGAAGTTGAAAGAAAAGAACCTGGAGTTGTCTGTAAAAGCGGGCGACGCATCCCAGCTCAACGCCGAGAACGCCCATTTGCGCTCGCTCCTTCAGCTTCAGGCGCGCGCCGTCACGCAAACTACTCCCGTAGAAGTGCAATACGACACACGCGATCCGTTCACACAGAAAGTCGTGATTGGCAAAGGCTCGCAGCAGGGCATCCAGGACGGCGCGCCGGTAGTCAACGAAGATGGCGTGATCGGCCAGATTACCCGCGTGTTCCCGCTGCAATCCGAAGTGACGCTGCTCTCCGACAAGGACCAGGCCGTTCCTGTGCAGATCGTGCGTACCGGTTTGCGCAGCGTGATCTATGGCACGCCGAAGGGCGACACGCTGGACCTGCGTTTCGTACCCATCAGCGCCGACGTCCAGACCGGCGACGAACTCGTGACCAGCGGCCTGGACGGAATCTATCCGCCGGGCTTGCCGGTGGCGAAAGTCGTGCGCGTCGATAAACAAGCCGATACCGCGTTCGCCCGCGTCGTCTGCCTGCCCATTGCGCCGGTGCGCGGCGCGCGCCAGTTGCTGGTGCTGCATTACGAGATCAACCAGCCGCCGAATCCTGAAGAGATCGAAGCCGCGGCCGCCGCAAAGGAAGCAAAGGAAAACAAGGGCAGGAAGAAGGCGGCGCCCGCGAAAAGCGCGAGCGCCCCCGCAGCGACCCCGGCTGCAGCGGCGGCAACGCCCGCCGCGCCGGCATCCGCCGCTGAAGCAGCGAAGCCGGCGTCTGCCGTCACCGCGAAAAAGCCTGAGCACGCGGCATCGAACAGATCCGGGCACGCCCGGCGAGAACCCGCCGCCAGGCCCGCGCCCGGAGCCACGCCATGAGCCGCCCGCAATACATCCTGCAGCCGGTCAATCCTTACTTCATCACGTTCAGCCTGGCCGCCGCGTTCCTGCTGAACCTGATGCCGTGGGGCCGGATGGCCGGCGTGCCTGATTTTGTGGCCGTTGTCCTGCTTTTCTGGAACGTTCACCAGCCGCGGCGTGTCGGAATGGGCATCGCGTTTTTGCTTGGCATGTTGATGGACGTTCACAATGCGAGTCTGCTCGGCGAGCACGCGCTTGCGTATACGTTGTTGTCGTACGGCGCCATCACCATTCACAGGCGCGTATTGTGGATGTCGTTGCCCGTGCAGACGTTCGTGGTCGCACCGCTCCTGATCGGCGCGCAGATCGTTCCGTTCGTGATTCGCCTGCTGACCGGCGCGGCGTTTCCCGGCTGGAGCTATCTGGTCGATGGATTCGTGGAAGCCATTTTGTGGCCGCTCGCGAGTTTCCTGCTGCTGATTCCGCAGCGCCGCGCCACCGATCCTGACGACACACGTCCCATTTGAGTTGCCAGTTGATTCAAGCGCCTGCCGGTGTGCCGGTTAAGCCGCACGCCACAGTCGCCACATACGCGGTCCCCGCGAAGATTGCATGACCGAATTTCAGAACGCCGAACAACAGTTATCGAAGTTTCGCCTGCGCGTGGCAGCCGCCGGCTTGTTCGTGTTCGTCTGCTTCGGGCTGATCGGCGTGCGGTTCCTGTATCTGCAAGTCTGGCATTTCAGCAAGTACTCACTGCAGGCCGATGAAAACCGTATCTCGGTTGCGCCTATCGTGCCGAATCGCGGAATCATTACCGACCGCAACGGCGTCGTGCTGGCAAAGAACTATTCGGCTTACACGCTGGAAATCACGCCATCGAAGATCAACACCACGCTAGACGATGAAATCGACCGCATCGCGACCGTGATTCCCGTCGACGCACGCGACCGCCGGCGCTTCAAGAAGCTGCTGGAAGACTCGAAGAACTTCGAGAGCCTGCCCATCCGGACCCGTCTCACCGACGAAGAAGTCGCCCAGTTCACCGCGCAGCGTTTCCGCTTCCCAGGCGTGGAAGTGCGCGCGCGGCTGTTCCGCCAATATCCGCTGGGACCGACGGCGGCGCACGTGATCGGGTATATCGGGCGGATTTCGCAGCGCGATCAGGAGCGTATCGACGCCGCAAGCGACCAGAACGACGCCGACACCGATCACTACGATCCGCGTCTGGACGCGAACAACTACAAGGGCTCCGATTACATGGGCAAGATCGGTGTCGAGCAAAGCTACGAGACCGAGTTGCACGGGCTGACGGGTTTCGAGGAAGTGGAAGTGACGGCGGGCGGACGGCCGGTGCGCACCATGTCGCGCACGCAAGCCACGCCGGGGAACAACCTGGTGTTGTCGCTGGATATCGGCTTGCAGCAGGTCGCCGAGCAGGCGTTCGCGGGCAAACGCGGCGCGCTGGTCGCCATCGAGCCATCGACTGGCGATGTGCTCGCGTTTGTGTCGGCGCCGAGTTTCGATCCGAATTCGTTTGTGGACGGCATCGATCAGCAGACCTGGGATTCGCTCAACAATTCGCCCGATCATCCGTTGTTGAACCGTCCGCTGCACGGCACGTATCCGCCGGGTTCGACCTACAAGCCGTTCATGGCGCTCGCCGCGCTGACGCTGCACAAGCGCACGCCGGGCTGGGGTTTCCAGGACCCGGGCTCGTACACGTTCGGCGGCCACACCTTCCGCAACGACGTGCGCGCGGGTCAGGGCTGGGTCGACATGAACCGCGCGATCGTGGTCTCCAACGACACGTATTTCTACATGCTCGCGCACGATCTGGGCGTGAACGCGATGGCCGGTTTCATGAAGCCGTGGGGCTTCGGGCAGATCACGGGCATCGATATCTACGGCGAAGCGCGCGGCATCCTTCCATCGACGGATTGGAAGAAGAAGGCGTATCGCAAGCCCGAACAGCAGCGCTGGTATGAAGGCGAGACGATCAGCCTGGGTATTGGACAGGGGTACAACTCGTTCACCATCCTGCAGCTCGCCCACGCCACGGCGACGCTTGCGAATGACGGCGTAGTCATGAAGCCGCATCTGGTGAAGGAAGTCGAGAATCCGATCACGAAGGCCGTTCGTCTGACGGTCCGCGCGCCGAGCGACAAGATTGCGGTGAGGCAGGCGGACGTCGACTTCATCAAGCGCGCAATGGAAGGCGTGGTCACGAACGGCACCGCGGTCAAGATCTTCCGCGGCGCTCAATATGTGTCGGCTGGCAAGACCGGCACGGCGCAGGTTTATTCGTTGCAAGGCGCGAACTACTCGGGCCACGCGACGGCCGAGCACTTGCGAGACCACGCGTTGTATATCGCGTTTGCGCCGGCAGAGCATCCGACCATTGCGATTGCGCTGATCGTCGAAAACGGCGGCTGGGGTGCGGAAGCCGCTGGTCCGATTGCACGCAAAGTGCTCGACTATTACCTCGTCGACCGGTTGAAGCCGGGTGCGGAAGCGGCGGCGGTGGCGGCGGCGGCGTCGGCCACGGAAGGCGCGACAGCGCCCGTGATCGGCGGCTCGCAATCGGCGGTCGATGCGGCATTGCCGGCATCGGTGGTGGCTGCATCGCCTGCGTTCAATCCCGCGGCGGCCTCCGCGCCGGTGGCAGGAGCATCGGGTGCGGCGGAGGCATCGGCGGCTCAGCCAGCCTCTTCGGCTTCAACCGCTTCTCCTGCTTCATCTGCCGATGCAGGCAGCGAAGCCTCGGCCGCAGCGCCGGCCGTGCCCGCATCGCCGGCGCAAATGATGTTGCGCGCGCTGGCCACGCCTCGCGCGCCCATTGTCCCCGTTGCAGCGGAAATGCCGCGAGCCACTGGCAAGGAAGGCAACGGAAAAGAGAAGGTGCCGGCATTGAACGCAAAGGAAGCCCGCAAAGCGCCTGCGCCCGTGCCGCCCAGGACACCCGCGCCGCCGAAGGAACCCGCGCCCACGGCTGCGATTCCCCGTAACAACGGCAAGAACCCCATTCAAACGTTGACGCCGTCCGGCGGCATCGACGAGTAAAGAAGGAGAACCGCCATGCAAGCGATGCAGTTCGACAAGCGCGCCTGGATGGACCGCACGAAGCGCATGTTTGCGGGTTTCGACAAACCCCTCGCGCTGATTGTGTTCCTGCTGCTGTGTGTTGGAATCGTGACGCTGTATAGCGCGAGTCTCGATGTGCCCGGGCGCGTCGAGGACCAGTTGCGCAACATCATGCTGACGTTCGGCCTGATGTGGATTCTCGCCAATGTCCCGCCGCCCACGCTGATGCGTTTTGCCGTGCCGCTTTATACGTTCGGCATGGCGTTGCTGATCGCGGTCGCCACGTTCGGCCTCACGCGAAAAGGCGCGAAACGCTGGCTGAACGTGGGCGTGGTGATCCAGCCGTCCGAAATCATGAAGATCGCGATGCCGCTCATGCTCGCGTGGTATTTCCAGCGGCGTGAAGGCCAGATCCGCTGGTGGGATTACGTCGTCGGGTTCCTGATCCTGGTGCTGCCGGTAGCGATCATCGCGAAGCAGCCCGATCTGGGGACCGCCGTGCTCGTGTTCGCGGCAGGGCTTTTTGTCATCTATTTTGCGGGCCTGAGCTTCAAGCTGATCGTGCCGGTGCTGGTTGCAGCGGTGCTGGTGGTGGCGAGTATCGGCGTGTTCCAGGAACGCATCTGCCAGCCGGAAGTGAACTGGCCTTTGATGCACGACTACCAGAAGCATCGGATCTGTACGCTGCTCGATCCGACTTCCGATCCGCTCGGCAAGGGCTTTCACACCATTCAGGCCGTGATCGCGATCGGTTCAGGCGGGACGTTCGGCAAAGGCTGGCTCAAGGGCACGCAGGCGCATCTGGAGTTCATCCCGGAGAAACATACCGACTTTATTTTCGCGGTCTTTTCGGAGGAGTTCGGGCTTGCCGGCGGACTCGTGCTGCTCTTTCTTTATATGGCGCTGATTGCGCGCGGGTTGTTCATTGCGGCGAACGGCGCGACGTTGTTTGGCCGGTTATTGGCGGGATCGCTGACCATGGCGTTCTTCACGTACGCGTTCGTGAACATCGGAATGGTGAGCGGGATCTTGCCGGTAGTCGGCGTGCCGCTGCCGTTCATGAGTTATGGCGGAACGGCGCTGACCACGCTCGGCGTCGCGGTCGGACTGATTATGAGCGTGTCGCGACAGAAGCGGCTGATGAAGGGATAAAGCGTCTGGACTCAAGAAGGCCCGCGATTCGATTGATGATCATCGCGGGCTTTTTGTTTATTGCGGCCGTTCCTGGGAAAGCTCCGCGCTCAGTTGCTGGTATTTCAGCTTCGCCGCGGGATCGCCTTGAGCCGCTGCCGCCGCGTAATACGCACGCGCGACATTGATGTTCTTCTGCACGCCGTCGCCGCCGCGTTCATAGAACGATCCCGCCACGTATTGCGCGGTCATGTCGCCGCCTTCGGCTGCTTTCTTGTACCAGGCGAAGGCCTGGGCGTTATCGCGCGGGGTGCCGCGGCCATCGAGAAATTGATTCGCCAGCGCCAGTTCCGCCTGCACGTGTCCCTGGCTCGCCGCCCGCAAAAACCAGCGATGCGCCTCAGCCGGATCACGATCCACAAACTGGCCATCGTCGAACATCTTGCCGTACACGAACTGCGCCTGGGTCATGTCGGCGTCGGCGGCCTTGCGCAGCCATTTCTTGCCTTCGGGGACATCGGCGGGACCGCCCTCGCCGTTGACCAGCATCATCGCGTAATTGAATTCCGCGAGACGGCTGCCCTTCTTCGCCGCGCGAAGAAACTCCGAGCGCGCCGCGCCGAAATTGCCCGCGTTGTAATCGGCGACGGCGTTTTGCGTGGCCATGTCGCTGCCCTTCACCGTTTGTGCGTTTGCTGCGCCGTACGTCAGCAATAACGCGACGGAAACTGCGCCCAATAATCCGGGTTTCATGCCCTCGCCTCCTGCAACGCCTGGCGCGTCGCCTTCAATAACCAGCTCACATCCGATGACAACGCAATCACCTTCACGCCCGCCTCCGCGTACTGCCGCGCGCTCGCGGAATCGAGCGCGAAAATGCCGCTTGCGATACCCGCGTTCTTCGCTGTATCGATGATCTTCGTGATCGCCGCCTGCACGTCAGGATGTTTCGAATCGCCGAGATGCCCGAGGCTCGCAGCCAGATCCGCCGGCCCGATAAACAGGCAATCTACGCCCGGCGTCGCGGCAATCGCTTCGACGTTGGCAAGCGCCAGTTCCGACTCGATCTGCACGATCGTCGATATCTGCGCGTTCGCCGTCGTCACATAATCGCGACGAACGCCGTAAGCGGCCGCGCGCACCATACCGGCAGCGCCGCGCAGACCATCGCGTGCTTCGCCGTCCGGATATTGCGTGAGACGCACGGCATGTTGCGCTTCTTCCGCCGTCTCGACGTTCGGGAACATCAGCGTGCGCGCGCCGGCATCGAGTACGCGCTTGACCAGCCAGCCGTCGTGCGCCGGGACACGGACAATCGGTTCGGTCGGAAGATGCGCCGCGGCAATCGCACGGAGTTGCGCGACGACGTCCTGGCTGTCGTTCGGAGAATGCTCCATGTCGATGCAAAGCCAGTCGAAGCCCGCATGCGCGAGCGCTTCGGCAATGTCGGCGCTGCCCATCGACAGCCACATGCCATACAACGTGCCGTGCTCGCTGAAACGCTGCTTGAGGAGATTCGTGTAGGTGCTCATGGCGTGATCCCCGCTGGATCGGCCTTGAACGTGGCGGAAGGGTTCGCTCGCATGTCTCGCTCCGTTAGCATGTCGCCGGGATGCGCCGCAGCAAAACGTGCGGCCCACTCAACAATCTTTGACGATCATACCGTGACAAAAGCGAAGCCGCGGAGCGCGAAAAGCCGGCGTCAGACGCCTTCGACGTCCGCCCAGCAATTCGGTGTTTCGTACAGCCGGATGCGCTTGAGCTTCAGGTTGACGCCGTAGTGCGCGTCGTAGACGCCGGAGAGAATCCGGAACGCCTCGGCGGCGAGATTTTCGACCGTTGGAATGCGGTCGAGCACGACGGTCTTGTGATCGGCCATTTGCTCGAGAAAACCGCGCACGATTTCATCGCGTGCGTACACGATAAACGCGTGGTCCCACTTGTTGACGAGATGCTCCATGGCGAGCGCTTTGACATCGGCGAAATCCATTACCATGCCGCGATCCGGCGCGCCTTCCGTTTCGACTAGCTCACCCTGCAGCGTGATTTCCAGCACATACCGATGGCCGTGCAGATTCCGGCACTGGCTGCGGTGATCGGGGATGCGGTGGCCCGCATCGAATTCGAGTTTTCGGGTAATCGTCTGCACGTCGGCTCAGCTTGGGTGATTCGCGTTAGGGGATGTTCAGGTACTTGTGCGTCTGCATGGACAGGCGCCATTGCGGGTGCCGCTTGCACCAGTCGATAGCGAGCTTCGTGTTGATATCGCGCGACGGACCGTCCATGGGCTGCACGAGGAAATACTCGAAGTCGAGCTTCGCGTAATCGGCAAGCGGCTGGTTGTCCTGCGGCACGACGACTTTGAGCTCGTTGCCCTTCGTCACGACCAGCGGCGCACCAGCTTTCGGGCTCACGCAAATCCAGTCGATGGTATCCAGCACCGGCATCGATCCATTCGTTTCGATAGCCATCTCAAAGCCCGCAGCATGCAGTGCGTCCACGAAAGGCTGGTCGATTTGCAACATGGGCTCGCCACCCGTGCAGACCACGAACTTGTGCGCTTCGCCTTCCGGCCATTGCGACGCGATCATTGCGACGAGATCAGCCGGCGTCTTGTATTTGCCGCCGTTCTCGCCATCCGTGCCGACGAAATCCGTATCGCAGAACTGGCACACCGCCTCCGCGCGATCTTCCTCGCGGCCCGACCACAGGTTGCATCCGGCGAAGCGGCAAAACACGGCCGGGCGCCCGGCATTCGCGCCTTCGCCCTGCAACGTGTAGAAGATTTCCTTTACTGCATACGTCATGATCAGACTGGTTCCGTGGTGACTTGCTCACCCGATTGATAGGCTTCGAAGCCGCGCTTGCGCAGCTTGCACGCCGGGCACTGGCCGCAGCCGAAGCCCCACGCGTGCAACTCGGCACGCTCGCCTACATAGCATGTATGCGTCTCGACGCGTACCAGCTCCACGAGCGACTCGCCACCGAGCACTTCGGCCAGGCGCCAGGTGTCGGCCTTATCGAGCCACATCAGCGGCGTTTCGAGCAGGAAGCGGCTGTCCATGCCGAGATTGAGTGCGACTTGCAGCGCCTTCATGGTGTCGTCGCGGCAATCGGGGTAGCCGGAGAAATCCGTCTCGCACATGCCGCCGACCAGCACTTTCAGTCCGCGCCTGTACGCAATGGCTGCCGCGATCGTCATGAACATCAGGTTGCGGCCAGGCACGAAGGTGTTGGGCAAACCGTTCGCGGTCGCTTCGATTTCGATCTCGCGTGTCATGGCGGTGTCGCTGATGGCGCCGAGCACGGACAGGTCGATCATGTGGTCTTCGCCGAGCCGGTCGGCCCACTTCGGGAACTGCTTTTTCAGCGATGCCCGGAAGCCTTCCCGGCATTCGAGTTCCACACGATGCCGCTGCCCATAGTCGAACCCGAGCGTCTCGACGGTTGTGAAGCGGTCGAGCGCCCAGGCGAGGCACGTGGCCGAATCCTGGCCGCCGGAAAACAGCACCAGTGCGCTGTCTTTAGCGTCTGTCCGAGTCACCATGAAACTCCTGGTTGGTTTTGCACGATCTGGCCAACAATCAAATTCATTGTTGCAATGTCAGCCAAGTCTTTGAAGAACCAAGGATTTTAGCATGGCGCCGTTTTTACGCACTGTCGCGGCGCAATGGGAAAGGCCCGGAAACCTTTCGGCTTCCGGGCCTTTCTTGCAACTGTGGTGGCCTGGGACGGAATCGAACCATCGACACGCGGATTTTCAATCCGCTGCTCTACCAACTGAGCTACCGGGCCACGAAGAACGAAAGTATATCAAAGGGGATTATGTCGCTCAAGACCTTTTGGCGATTTTTTTGATGAAACGATCGCCAACGCCTTGCTCAGCATACCCTTCAGGCTTCGCTCTTGTTCTTGCCAAGGTCCACGCCGAGCTGTTTGAGCTTGCGGTAAAGGTGCGTGCGCTCCAGTCCCGTTTTCTCTGCCACACGCGTCATGCTGCCATTTTCACGCGCAAGGTGATACTCGAAATACGCGCGTTCGAAGGCATCGCGTGCATCGCGTAACGGGATGTCGAAAGAGATGGATGCGGTCGCGCCCGCAGGATTCGCCGCCGGGCTTGCGCCCACGCCGTTGGTGTCGCCACCCGAAAGATTTAGCGACGACGCCACCGGCAAAACCGCCGAAGCCGGTACCGCCGAGCCGCTGGCCGGCAAGGGTGGCCGCGACGCGGCCGCAGCCACCGGCGCCGGCGCATTGCCGCGGGAGAGTCCCTGCTCGACCGCCTTTAGCAGCTTCTGCAAGGCGATCGGTTTCTCCAGGAAGTTGAGCGCGCCGATCTTCGTGGCTTCAACAGCCGTATCGATGGTCGCGTGGCCCGACATCATGATCACCGGCATGGTGAGCTTGCCCTGCGCCGCCCATTCTTTGAGGAGCGTCACGCCGTCGGTATCGGGCATCCAGATGTCGAGCAGCACAAGATCCGGCGCCTGTCGCAACCGGTACTCCCGCGCATGCTGCGCATTCTCCGCCGTCTCCACCACGTGACCTTCGTCGCTCAGGATTTCCGAGAGCAATTCCCGGATTCCCATTTCGTCGTCTACCACCAGGATGGTTGCCATTTACGCTGCCCTTGTCTGCACTAATGCTTTTGTCGTTCCGTGACCCGCCGCCGCCGAGGGCGCCGATGCGCCCGGTTCGGCGGTATCGTCCGCGAGTTGCAGGAACAAAATCGAGATCTGCGCGCCTTCGATCACGTCGGCAGTCTTCGAACGATTGCGGATGTCAATGCGAGCGCCATGCTCATCGACGATCTTCTTCACCGTTGCAAGACCCAGACCCGTGCCCTTTGCCTTCGTAGTGACATAAGGCTCGAATGCGCGCGAGAGAATTCGCGCTGGAAAACCAGGACCGTTATCCGATACCGTCAGCCGCACCGCCACGCGGGCATGTCCGGACGCATCGGGGTCGCCATATTCTACTGTCTTCGTTTCGAGCTGCACGCGCGGCACGGGAACATCGGCGACCGCGTCCTGCGCGTTTTGCAGAAGGTTGTGGATCACCTGCCGCAGTTGCGTGGCGTCGCCGCGAATCACAGGCAGCTTTGTCAGCTCGACATTGATCGGGCTCTTGCCCTCTTCAATGCCATACAACGTCAGCACTTCAGCCACGAGGTCGTTGAGCTGCAGGTTGCCGAGCACCGCCGGCGGCGTGCGCGCGTATTCGCGGAAATCGTCGACCATCTGCTTCATGGCCTGAACCTGATTCACGATGGTCGTGGCGCCGCGTCTCAGCACATCGGCGTCGGCGGGCGCGAGTTTATCGGCGAGTTTCATTTGCAAGCGTTCCGCCGAAAGCTGGATCGGCGTGAGCGGATTCTTGATCTCGTGCGCGAGACGCCGCGCGACTTCACCCCATGCCACCGAACGCTGCGCCGAGATGACGTCGGAGATGTCATCGAACACGACAACGTAGCCGGTGGTTTCGGCGTCGTCGGTATCGCTTTCGGTCAACGTCAGCAACTGCGTGCCGCGCACCAGCAGGGTCAGCGGATCGGTTTCGCCCGGCACGGGCACCGCTAGTTGCTGCTGCCAGTGGCCACGGTCGCCAATGGGCCGGCCGCTGCCGCTCGCGGCTGCGTCGCGATCAGCGAACGCCTTGCGCACCATCGCGCCGAACTCGGCAAGCACGCCGATCTGCTCCAGCGGCAGATTCAGCGATCCGCTGAACGGCTGCCGGAAAATGCGTTCCGCGCCACGATTGGCTGTGGTGAGGCGGAACTGCCGGTCGAACACGAATACGCCGGCCGTCAGGTTCGCGAGAATGCTTTCGAGATACGCCTTCGAATGCTCGAGTGCAATCCGGTTGTTCTCGACCGCCGCGCGCGCCTCGGACAATTGCCGCGTCATGGCGTTGAACGACTGCGTGAGAAAGCCAAGTTCATCGCGCGATTTCACTTCGCGCTTGGGCGTGTAGTCACCCTCCGCCACTTCCTTCGTGCCTTGCGCCAGCAAGAACAACGGCCGCGCGAGCTGATTGCCGAGCGCGAGCGCGAGCATCATCGCAATGAACGTGGCGAGAAACAGCGCCAGCGTCAGCGTGCCGATATACATCTTGCGCAAACCGGTGCGCCCGAGCGCCTTCTCCTGATATTCGCGATACGCGCGCTGCACGGCGTCGGCGTTGCGTGCGAGCGCGGTGCTCACCGGCTGTTCGATTTGCAGGAAGCGCTCGGCCGGCTGCAGTTCGGTGGTCGAGCTATCGGGAATCTTCACGATCACGCGCAGCCTCAGCGCGCCCTTGGGTCCGGTCAGGCTCGAATCGCCATCGACTTCGCCTTCAATGGCGCCGTATGGATGGCCGCGCGCCTGGTTGAGTTGCAACGGGCTTGGCAAGTTGTCGGGCACGAGCGCCGCGAAATTGCTCGATGCCTGCGCGATCACGCGGACATCGGGCGCCGTACCCGAGCCGCCGCGCGCGGGTTCGACGATGGTCGCGTCCTGCACGTTGAACTGATCGCGCAGCCGCAGCAACGTGAGCGTAAGGCTGGTGGGGTCCGCGCTGGCAAGCTGGTCGCTCATCAGGCGGCCTTTGTTCTGCAGGTCCGACAGCGATGCATCGAGCATGCCGCGCCCGAGATTCAGGCCGGACGTGAGCGCGGTTTCCACGTTCACATCGAACCATGATTCGATGCTTCGCGACACGAACTGATACGACACCACGTAGATGATCCCGCCCGGCACGACGCCCACGAGCGCGAAGATAAATGCGAGTTTCGCCAGCAGCCGCGTGCCGAATTTTCCCTGCCGAACGCGCGTGACAATGATCAGCACGAGTCCGATCACGATCAGGATCAGCACCACCGCGACCGCGAGATTCGCGGCGTAGAGCCACTGATAATAGCGGTCGAAGAACTCGGTGTTCGCGCTGGCAAGCGCCAGCATGACAAGCAGCAAGATGGCGGTGAGCGCGACCGTGACCACCAGCGCGCGGACCACGATGCTCGTCATGTTCGTGCGGCGCAATGGCCGGCGGCGGAGCTTATTTAGCATTGGGCGCCGCCGTGAAAGTGAACCGCTTCCAGTCGGAAGAAAGATTCCAGTCGCGATTGTTGACCGCGTCGATCTGGAATGGCTTGGGCATCAGCGCGATGTCCAGTTGCATGCGTACCGACGCACTATATGTCTCGCCGGGTTGCACTTGATTACGATCGATCACATGCCACGATGTGACGTGCTTGATCACCGCGAGCGCTTCGGCAAGCGTGGCGAAACCAAGCTGCAAACCACCCGTCGACACCCGATACTCGCGCGTCAACGGCTGAAACGACAGCCGGATGCTTTGCGAGACGCTGACCGGCTCTTCATCGAACCAGTACCAGCGCGGCCGCGACAGATCGAAATCGGTCGTGAAATAGAGCGGCACGCCCTTGTTCACGGCGTCTTCCAGGCTGCTGTTGAGGTCGAAATCGAAACGGGCGTCGAGACTCCACCCCGTACCGTCGGCCTGCAGCGACGCGCGCTGCACGGCAATAGGATCAGCCTGCGCGGCCTCGACCGGCAGAAACGACAGCGCGAGACTCAACACGAGGCTCAACGCGAGGCTCAACAGCCAAGCCGGCACAGTCTGGCCGGCGAGCGCGCGTCGAAGCGGAAAAAAGCGTTTGATCGTCACCGTTTCTGAAAGCGCGCGTAGAAGAATCCGTCGTGGTCCGCAAAGGCTCCCGTGTCCCGCTTCGATGTTGAATGGGTACGTTGCGCCTCGCCTGAATTGTCCGTCAGCGAGTTCGTGACCGGGTCCGGTGAATCTTGCAAGCGAGCCGTGCCAGCATGGCTCGCTGTCGGCAATAATTGCCCCGGCGCGTCCAATCGTACCGCATCTTCGTGCACCTCTCCAAACCACTGCGCCTGCAACTCGCCCTCTTCCGGGAAGATCGAGCACGTAACGTAGAGCAACTCGCCACCGGTGGCGACCAGTGGCCAGAGCGCGGCGAGGATGCGGCGCTGTTCCCCGACGAGCGCGGCAATGTCCGACGGACGCCGCAACCAGCGAATATCCGGATGACGCCGCACGATGCCCGATGCCGAGCACGGCACGTCGGCAAGAATGCGGTCGAACGGATCGCCGTCGGACCAGTCGGCAGTGTTGCCTGCATCGCCGACGCGAATCTCGGCCTGCACTTTCAGGCGCTGCAGGTTTTCGCCAATGCGTCTGGCGCGACCCGCGTCGCTTTCCACCGCGATCAATTCGACGTTCGCCAGTTCCAGCACGTGACCCGTCTTGCCGCCGGGCGCCGCGCACGCATCGAGCACACGCATGCCGTCGCGCACGTCCAGCAATTGCGCGGCGAGTTGCGCGCCGGCGTCCTGGACGGAGACGACGCCGTCGGCGAAACCGGGGATCTTGTCGACGGACATCGGCGTTTTCAGGCGCACTGCGTGAAGGCCGGCGGCTTCGGCTTCGATCTGCTCGGCCTTCAGGAGATCGAGATATTGCTCCACGCTCATGCGCCGCGCGTTCACACGAAGCGTGAGCGGGCCTTGCCGGTTGCCGGCGTCGAGAATGTTCTCCCACTCGTCCGGCTGGGCGCGCTTCACTGCATCGATCCACCATGCCGGGTAATTGAAGCGCGCGACCGGATCGCGCCGGACTTCAGCCAGCAACGCCTCGCGCTCGCGCAGGAACGTACGCAGGACGGCGTTGACCAGGCCCTTTGCAAACGCAAACTCGCGCCGCGCCGCGATGGCGTTGACGGCCTGATCGACCACGGTGAATGGCGTGTAAGCGGCGTGGGCTTCGTCATCGACGAGCAGTGCAAACGCACACGCCATCACATTCGATACATGCGGCGGCGGCGCCTTGCGTACCAGTTTGGCCGACAACGCGTCGGCGACCGCAAGCCGCCGCAACGTGCGATACGCGATATCTTGCGTCGCGCCGCGCGACACAGCCACGTGCGTGGCAGCGATCACGGTTTGCAACGCGGCGGGCAGCGCCGAACCGCCGCGCACGGCGCCGACGGCTTGCGCGGCGGCATCGAGCGCGAACGCGAGCGAATCGGGAGCAAGGTGAGGCGTGGCGAGGCGTGCGTCGGAGGACGCCCGGCTGCTATCCGCCGATGATACGGCGCGGCGTCGGGAAGGCTTTTCGGTCATGTCGAGGCAAAGGCGTTCGAGCCGGCCGATGCCGGTCCGCGCAAACGAAGCATTGTAGCCCGGGAGGCGAAGCGGCCCGGGATCGGAGCGGTAGCGCTGGCCGATCGGACAAGGCTCGAGGTTCTCTCGGCTCGAAAAAAACGAGCTCATTGCCGAGTTTTTCGCAATGAGCCCGATCGGTTTCTACTGAAGTCCCCTGCGCGTCACTCCATGCGGCCGGTCCGCGCCATTTCCATCAAACGCGCGACACGTTCTTCCGTGGCCGGGTGCGTGGAAAACAGTTTGGAGATTCCGCCGCCGGCCAGCGGATTCATGATCATCATCTGCGCAGTGGCGGGATGTTGCTCGGCCGTGGGAAACGGTGTGCCCGACGCATACGCATGAATCTTCTCGAGCGCGCTCGCCAGCGCCTGAGGATCGCCGGAAATCTGCGCGCCGCCGCGATCGGCTTCGAATTCACGTGCCCGCGATATGGCCATCTGGATCAGCGCGCCGGCGATCGGCGCAAGAATCGCGACCGCAATACTCGCGATCGGATTCGACGGACGTCCTTCCGAATCGCGGCCGCCAAAGAACATCGCGAAGTTGGCAAGTGCGGAAATCGCGCCGGCCATGGTCGCCGATACCGTCGAAATCAGGATGTCCCGATGCTTCACGTGCGCAAGTTCGTGCGCCATCACGCCGCGCAGTTCGCGCTCGGACAGCACGCGCAGGATGCCCGTGGTCGCGGCAACGGCCGCGTGCTCCGGGTTGCGGCCGGTGGCGAACGCGTTAGGCGCGGCTTCGTCGATGAGATACACCTTCGGCATGGGCAACTGTGCCCGGGTCGCCAGTTCGCGCACCATCCGGTAGAACTGCGGCGCGGTGGCTTCGTCGACTTCCTGTGCGTTGTACATCTTCAGCACGAGCTTGTCGGAGAACCAGTACGAGAAAAAATTCATCGCGAGAGCGACGACCAGCGCGAGCGCCATACCTTTGCTGCCGCCGATCATTCCACCAATCACGACAAAAAGGGCCGTGATCGCTGCCATCAGCATCGCGGTTTTGACCCAATTGAACATGTCTTGAACTCCTTACCCAGATATCAATACGCATATAGCGCGATCGGCCATGTCGGCCCATTTGCCTGACCGAATCGATCGATCATGTACTGTAAGCAAAATGTTAGATAAGGGCATTGCGGAATAATTCAATTATTGGTGGCAACGAATGCGCCTCCGGTCACGAAGAAGACACGGGGCCGCTGCGTGAGTTACCGGCCGCAGCGACTTCAGGCGCCCGGCGCGACTTCGCGAAGCTCGAAGCGCTGTCCTTTAACAATAGGCGATCCAGCGAGGAACTCGCGCACCGGCAGGCGTTTGCCGCCCGGTTTTTGCAGTTGCGTGACGCGCAACGCGCCCTGACCGCAAGCCACGATTACCCCTTCTGCGCCACTATCCACGATCACGCCTGCGTCTTCGTTCGCTTCGAACTCAATGGGTTCGGCCGCCCAGATCTTCACCGCGACGCCGTCGATGGTTCCAAACGCACCGGGAAACGGATCGAACGCGCGAATCTGCCGCGCCAGCATGCTCGCCGGACGACGCCAGTCGAGCGCGGCTTCATGCTTCGCGATCTTTTCAGCGTAGGTCGCGCCGTCTTGCGGCTGGGGTGTGGAGGGCAGCGAGCCGTTGCGTTCGAGATCGCGCAGGGCATCGACTACGAGATCCGCGCCCAGTTGCGCCATGCGGTCATGCAGCGTCGCTGTCGTGTCGTGCGGCGAGATGGCGATCCGCCCTTCGCGGATCATCGCGCCCGTGTCGAGACCGGCATCCATTTGCATGAGGGTGATGCCTGTTTCAGCGTCACCCGCTTCAATCGCCCGATGAATGGGCGCCGCGCCACGCCAGCGCGGCAACAACGATCCGTGAATGTTGATTGCGCCAAGCGGCGGGATATCGAGCACTTCCTGCGGCAGGATCAGCCCGTAGGCCGCAACCACCATGACATCGTGCGGCGTGTTTTTCAGCCGTTCAATAGCGGCGGCCGCTTCTTCCGGGTACTTGCCGTTGCGCCGCAAGGACGTAGGCTGGGCGACTTCAAGAGCATGCTCGAGTGCAAAGCGCTTCACGGGACTCGTGGCGAGCTTCATGCCGCGCCCGGCGGGCCGGTCAGGTTGAGTCAGCACGAGTGGCACCTGGAAACCGGCAGCGTGAATGGCGGCCAGCGCGGCGGCCGCAAATTCAGGCGTTCCTGCAAACACGACACGCAGCGATTGAGTCATCGATTCACCAACCTGCAAAATTCCACATCGAACTTCGTGAACCGGCGCGTCACAGCGCCTTTTCGAGCTTTTTCATCTTGCCGCGAATCCGCGTCTGCTTGAGCGACGACAGGTACTCAACAAACACACGTCCCGTCAGGTGATCCATTTCGTGCTGGATGCACACCGCGAGCAGACCCTCGCAGTCGATCTCGAACGTCTCGCCCTTCTCGTTCAGCGCTCGCACGCGCACTTGCTCAGGCCGCTCAACAAAGTCGTAGATGCCCGGCACGGACAGACAGCCTTCCTCGTGATCCTTCTTCTCGTCGCTCGACCAGATGATTTCAGGGTTGATAAATGCCTGAAGCTGGTCGTGCGTGTCCGAGACGTCGATCACGATCACGCGTTCATGCGCGTCGACCTGGGTCGCGGCAAGGCCGACGCCCGGCGCCGCGTACATGGTTTCGGCCATGTCCGCGACGAGCTTGCGAATCCGGTCATCGACGACTTCTACGGGTTTTGCGACCTTGTGGAGCCGCTTGTCCGGGTAGGTGAGTATGTGTAGCAGAGCCATGATTCAGATTATCGATGCACGCCGCAGCGCGCGATAGTCGGCCATTCGGCCAGGTTGTAAAAGATTGCCGGTATCGAGAAGATGATTGGGCTGAATCCTGTTGATTCAATGCCGGTTCAGCGCCGCGGATCTTGCGGCAACGCCTTGCCCCTGCGCCCTCCAATGTGCCCGCTCGGTCAAGCTTTTCTATTTCGGTATGTGAAAATTTTAACATGACGCCTTTCCTGTTGCCGACGACCGCCGCTGCGCCCCGCTTGGGCGTAACTGATCCGAACGATGTTTCGGCCTGGCTGCGCCTTGCGAATGCAGGCGGCTTGCAGCCCATCGCGTTGCGCGCGTTGCTCGCGGAATTCGGCAGTCCGCATGCGGTGCTGGACCAGTCGTTCGGGGCGCTGGCAGCCATCGCAGGGGAGAAAGCGGCGCGAGCGGTCGTCGCGCCGCCGCCATCTTCAGAACTCGGCACCTTCGACGAATGCCTTGGTCGGACGCTGGAATGGGCGTCCATCGAAGGGAATTCGATCGTCACGCTCGCCGATACCGCTTACCCGCCGGCGCTCCTGACCATGCCCGATCCGCCGCCCTTGCTATATGTAAAGGGACGGCTCGATTTGTTGCAATCGCGTGCTGTTGCCATTGTCGGCAGCCGGAGCGCAACGCCCCAAGGTATTGAAGACGCGAACCGGTTCGCGCACGCGCTTTCCAATGCTGGCCTCGCGGTCGTATCGGGACTTGCGCTCGGTATCGATGCTGCCGCGCATCGGGGCGGCATGAGCGGCACGGGCGGGACGATCGCGGTCATCGGGACGGGCGCGGATCTGGTTTATCCGTCATCGCACCACGCGCTGGCGCACGAAATCGCGGCAAACGGCACGATTGTCTCCGAGTGGCCGCTCGGCACGCCGGCCCGGTCGGCGAATTTCCCGCAGCGCAACCGGCTCATCGCCGGGCTTTCGAGCGGCGTATTCATTGTCGAAGCCGCGATGCGCTCGGGATCGCTGATCACAGCTCGACTCGCGAACGAAATGGGGCGTGACGTCTTCGCCATGCCCGGATCGGTCCACGCGCCGCTTGCGCGCGGGTGTCATCGGATGATCAAGCAGGGAGCAAAACTGGTCGAAACGCCGGAGGACATTCTCGAAGAGTTTGGTTTCAAGATAGAAACGGAACCGGACGTCGCGCCGAAGGGACGCAAACGCGGCAAGGCGCGTGTTGCCAAGGACCTTGCCGAGCGCGAAACAACCGAAAGCGAGTTTGCGCTGGCGCTGCAAAGCGCGCGGGTCAGCCGGCCGGCGACGGCGTCGTGGGCATCGGCGAAAGTCGAAGATCCCGACGCCGCCCGTCTGCTCGATGCCCTGGGCCATTCCCCGGCCACGCTTGAAATTCTTGCTGAACGGACCGAAATGAATGGCGCCACGCTGCAAAGCCTGTTGCTGCAACTTGAAATGTCAGGGCGAATAGGTGCATTGCCCGGCGGCCGATTTACCCGCCTCGAACGCTGATCTTCTGACGTCATGCTACATTCGCCACAAAATCAGACGTTTGCTACGTCGCATCAAATCTTCACGCCGCTCAGGAAAGGACCGTAAGGAAACATGCCCGCGCTGAACCTCGACACCGACGCCGACCGGATTGCCGAGCGCATGGCAAGCGCCGGCACACTGCTCGTTGCGTGCCTGTGCGCCGAGTGGTGCGGGACCTGCCGGGATTATCGGGAGGGGTTCGACAAGCTTGCCGATGCTCATCCGGACATCTGCTTCGCATGGATCGATATTGAAAACCAGGCGGACCGGTTCGACGATCTCGATGTGGAGAACTTCCCGACCATATTGATCGAGGACGCTGTTACCACGCGGTTTTTTGGCACGGTTTTGCCGCAAACGTCCATCGTTGCAAGGATGTTGACGGACTTGAGCGCATTGCCGGGCATGGCCGGCGCGCCAAAAATACGTCCTGCGCTGGTCGCCGCCTAGACCAGGTTCAGGCAAGCGCACTCACAAGCTGAAACGCCTCAGGCGGTTGCATCACGAAGCGCCCACATTCACCGTCCGGCAGCCCGCGTTTCGCTAAATGCCAAACCGCGCGCCGCACGCCATATGCTATAAAGCGGACGTTAACGAGCCCGAACCACGGTGGCGCAAGCCGCTGTTACCCGGCCTCATGCCAGTCCCTAACTAGAATCGAGTCATGTCCAAAGCCCTGATCATTGCTGAAAAGCCTTCTGTCGCGAACGACATCGCGCGCGCTTTGGGCGGTTTCGCGAAGCATGACGAATATTACGAGAGCGACGACTATGTGCTGTCGTCGGCGGTGGGCCATCTGCTTGAAATTGCCGCGCCCGAGGAATACGAGGTCAAGCGCGGCAAGTGGAGTTTCGCCAATCTGCCGGTGATTCCGCCGCATTTCGACCTGAATCCAATCGCAAAAAGCGAATCGCGCCTGAAGGTGCTGACCAAGCTGCTCAAGCGCAAGGACATCGACCGCCTGATCAACGCCTGCGACGCCGGGCGCGAAGGCGAGCTGATTTTTCGCCTGATCGCGCAGCACGCGAAGGCCAAGCAGCCGGTGCAGCGCCTGTGGCTGCAATCCATGACGGCCGGTTCCATCCGCGATGGTTTCGCAAATCTGCGCAGCGACGCTGACATGCAGCCTCTCGCCGATGCCGCCCGTTGCCGCTCCGAGGCAGACTGGCTGGTCGGCATCAACGGCACGCGCGCAATGACCGCGTTCAACAGCAAGGGCGGCGGTTTCTTCCTGACGACCGTTGGCCGCGTCCAGACGCCAACGTTGTCTATTGTCGTGGAACGCGAAGAAAAGATTCGCCGCTTCGTGCCGCGCGACTATTGGGAAGTGCGCGCCGAGTTCGTTGCGGCGAAGGGAATCTACGAAGGGCGCTGGTTCGACCCGAAGTTCAAGCGCGTCGAGGGCGACCCCGAGCAGCGCGATTCACGTTTGTGGGCGCTGCCCGCGGCGGAATCGATCGTTGCAGCTTGTCGCGGCAAGACCGGCACAGTGACGGAAGAAGCGAAGCCGTCCACGCAGATGTCGCCCTTGCTGTTCGACTTGACCAGCCTGCAGCGCGAGGCCAACGGCCGTTTCGGTTTTTCGGCGAAGAACACCCTCGGCCTGGCGCAGGCGCTGTACGAAAAACACAAGGTGCTGACCTACCCGCGTACCGACGCGCGCGCGCTGCCGGAGGATTACATTCCGACGGTGAAAGACACGCTCGCCATGCTGAAGGAAAGCAACAACTACTTGCCGCACGCGAAGCAGGTGCTGGACAAGGGCTGGGTGAAGCCGAACAAGCGCATCTTCGATAACTCCAAGATCAGCGATCACTTCGCCATCATCCCGACGCTGCAGGCGCCGAAGGCGTTGTCGGAACCGGAGCAGAAGCTGTACGACCTCGTCGTGAAGCGCTTCCTGGCGGTGTTTTTCCCGGCAGCGGAATACCTGGTCACCACGCGGATCACCGAAGTTGCGGGGCATCACTTCAAGACCGAAGGCAAGGTTCTTGTCGAACCGGGCTGGTTGCAGGTTTATGGCAAGGAAGTGGGCGGCGAAGAAGCCAATCTCGTGCAGGTGCAGAAGGACGAGACGGTCGACGTCGAAAAGGTCGCGGCACACGGCCTCGTGACGAAACCGCCCGCCCGATACAACGAAGCGTCGTTGCTTTCGGCCATGGAAGGCGCGGGCAAGCTCATTGAAGACGAGGAATTGCGCGAGGCAATGGCCGCGAAGGGGCTGGGAACGCCGGCTACGCGGGCGGCGGTCATCGAAGGGCTGTTGGGCGAGAAGTACATGGTGCGCGAGGGCCGCGAGCTGATTCCGACGGCCAAGGCGTTCCAGTTGATGACCTTGCTGCGTGGCCTGGGCGTCGAGGAACTGACCGCGCCGGAGCTGACTGGCGAGTGGGAGCACAAGCTATCGCAGATGGAACGCGGCAAGCTCCCGCGCGACGAGTTCATGCAGGAAATCGCGCGCATGACACAGACCATCGTGAAGCGCGCGAAGGAATACGATTCGGACACGATTCCCGGCGACTATGCGACGCTGGAGACGCCGTGCCCGAATTGCGGCAGTCAGATCAAGGAGAACTATCGGCGATTCGCTTGTACGAAGTGCGAATTCTCCATGTCGAAGATCCCCGGCGGACGCCAGTTCGAGATCCCTGAAGTCGAGCAGTTGATCAAGGACAAGACCATCGGGCCGTTGTCGGGTTTTCGCAGCAAGATGGGACGGCCGTTCTCGGCAATCCTGAAGCTGGGGTTCGACGACGAAATCAAGAACTGGAAGCTCGAATTCGACTTCGGTCAGGATTCAGGCGGCGAAGACGGCGAGCCGGTGGACTTCTCGGAGCAGACGCCGGTTGGCGCATGTCCGAAGTGTCAGTCGAAGGTCTACGAGCACGGCATGAGCTATATCTGCGAGAACTCGGTCGCAAATCCGAAGACCTGCGATTTCCGCTCAGGCAAGGTGATCCTGCAGCAGGAAATGTCGCGCGAGCAGATGACGAAGTTGCTCGAGGAAGGACGCACGGACTTGCTGACGGGCTTCAAGTCGTCGCGTACGGGTCGGAACTTCAAAGCGTTCCTCGTGAAGCAGCCGGACGGCAAGATCGGCTTCGAGTTCGAGAAGAAGGAACCGAAGCCGGGTGCGAAGACCGCTGTCAAACGCGGTGCGGCGGCTGCAGCGCCGGAAGCAGAAGACGAAGGTGATGGCGACGTGGCAGTCGCGGCAAAGAAAACGACCGTGAAGGTTGCGGCGAAGAAAGCGCCCGCAAAGAAGGCTGCGGCCAAGAAGGCGCCGGCCCGGAAGACCGCGAGTTAGGTTGTCATAAGGCCTGTGTAATGAAAAAAGCCCGCGATTCGCTCGCGGGCTTTTTGCTTTCCGGCATTGTCGAACGTATGACGCTTGCCATGTCAGAACGGCGATGGCATTGAAAGTGGCGAGCGCGTGCGCGGCTTGACCGGCTTGTTGCTGGGCTTGCTGTCATCGGCGGGGGCTGTGAGACGCGAGTCGTAACGCTCGCCGCCTTCCGCTTCAGCGTAAGCCGCGTGCGCGACCAGAGGCTCGCTGTCGGCGTCGTTGATGGCGGGAGAACCCGGCTGCAACGCGCCGTCCTTCGCCCATTGCTCGCCAAGCTGATGATTCGGCGTCTTGCTGAAATGCTCGACCAAGTGATCGATGAACGTCCGCACCTTCGCCGGCAAGTGACGACGGCTCGGATACGCGACGTTGATCTCGACCTGCGGCAGCCTGTAGTCGCCGAGAAGCCTGACCAGCTTGCCGCGCGTGGTGTCGTTGCCGATCAGGTAGCTCGGCAGGATCGCGATGCCCATGCCGAGCAGCGCGAACTGGCGCAGCATCTCAGTATTGTTCGCAACGATGACGTTCGTCGGCCGCACGCGAACTTCGCCTTCCGGACCGGTGAACACGCGTTCATCGCCGAAATATTCCGATGGCAAGCTCAGCGACGGATGTTCAGCCAGGTCTTCAGGCCGCGCAGGCACGCCATGCTTTTCGAGATACGCGGGCGTTGCGCAGACGGTCAGGCAGCCGGTCGTCAGACGCCGCGTGACGATGCTCGCGCTGCGCATCTGGCGCGCGATCACAATGCCCACGTCGAAACCTTCTTCCACAAGATCGACCTGCCGGTCGACCAGCGTTACGTCGGGCACGACTTTCGGATAGCGTTGCGCGTACGTCTGCAGCACGGGCGCGAGGTTGTGCAGCCCGAATACGACCGGTGCGACGATTCGTAGCGATCCGACCGGCTCGTGGTTGCGTGCCACAACCATTTGCTCGACGTCTTCGAGCTCATCGAGAATCTGCCGCGCACGTTCCAGGTACACCTGCCCCGACTCGGTCAGCGACAGGCTGCGCGTCGTGCGGTTGAGCAGACGGGTGCCAAGCCGCCCTTCCAGATCCGCGATATGGCGCGTCGCCACGGCGTTGGAGATATCCATTGCGCCGGCTGCGCGAGCAAAACTGCCAAGATCCGCCACTCGGACGAATACTTTCATCGACTGCAAATGATCCATGAGACTACTCCTGCTGCTAGACGGCCTCTTTTAAATTCCTGAAGCAATT
This sequence comes from Burkholderia sp. PAMC 26561, assembly GCF_001557535.2. Taxonomy (NCBI): domain Bacteria; kingdom Pseudomonadati; phylum Pseudomonadota; class Betaproteobacteria; order Burkholderiales; family Burkholderiaceae; genus Burkholderia; species Burkholderia sp. PAMC 26561. Next base: position 1,281,854 of record NZ_CP014306.1, on the reverse strand, counting down.
CGGAATTATCCTAGGACTCGCGTTTTCGTGCAGAAGTTGCCGGAAATTCAACTTTTTCCGACAAAAGATTTCGACTTTACCAAGCAGTAAGGTGAAAGAGGATGGATTGTTGCTAAAAATAGAACGTGAGGGCGGTCCAAACAGGTGCACGCGAATTCTGAAAAGCTGGCTCAGGCAATTTTGACGCAGTAGAGCGGGTGAATGACGGCGCGCCGACCTCACGGCGCGCCGTCATTGATTATGTTTAGTTCCGTCACTAATCCCGTCTGACGAATATTACGCCGAGAGCCGCTCTTCAATCCCACGCTTGGTTTCAGCGAGTTTTGAAGGAAGCCCCTGCGCAAGTTTTTTGAACAATTCGTCGTGTAGTTGCAACTCTTCACGCCACGCAGCGCCCTCCACGGAGATCACGCGCTCGAATTGTTCACGCGAAAAGTCGAGCTCGCCCCAGTCGATGTCTTCGTATCGCGGCGAAAGTCCGACCGCGTGTTCTTCGCCGTTCGCCGTGCCTTCCAGACGCCCGACGATCCACGTCAGCACGCGCATGTTGTCGCCGAAACCCGGCCACACGAATTTGCCATCCGCGGCTTTGCGGAACCAGTTGACGCAGAAAAACTTCGGCAACTTCGCGTCGAGCTGCTCCAGCCGTTCGCCCATCTTCAGCCAGTGCCCGAAGTACTCGCTCATGTTGTAGCCGCAAAACGGCAGCATGGCGAAGGGATCGCGCCGCACCACACCTTGCTGACCGGCTGCGGCGGCCGTGGTTTCCGAGCCCATGGTCGCGGCCATGTAGACGCCCTCGTTCCAGTCGCGCGCCTCGGTGACGAGCGGCACGGTGTCTGAACGGCGGCCGCCGAAGATGAACGCATCGATAGCCACGCCCGCTGGATTTTCCCAATCGGCATCAATCGATGGACACTGCGACGCCGGCGCCGTGAAGCGCGCGTTCGGATGCGCCGCCTTCGTGCCGGATCCGGGCGTCCAGTCCTTGCCCTGCCAGTCGATCAGATGCGCGGGCGGCGTGTCGGTCATGCCTTCCCACCAGACATCGCCGTCGTCCGTGAGCGCCACGTTCGTGAAGATGACGTTTTCCTTGAGCATCGCCATGGCGTTGAAGTTGGTCTTTTCGCTCGTGCCCGGGGCCACGCCGAAATAACCGGCTTCGGGGTTGATCGCGTACAGACGGCCGTCGCGGCCGGGTTTGATCCACGCAATGTCGTCGCCAATGGTCGATACCTTCCAGCCCGACATATCCTGCGGCGGGATCAGCATGGCGAAGTTGGTCTTGCCGCAGGCCGACGGAAACGCCGCCGCAACGTGATATTTACGTCCTTCCGGCGACGTCACCCCGAGGATCAACATGTGCTCGGCAAGCCAGCCTTCGTCGCGGCCCATCGTCGATGCAATTCGCAGCGCGAAGCATTTCTTCCCCAGCAGCGCGTTGCCGCCGTACCCCGAACCGAAGCTCCAGATCTCGCGGCTTTCCGGAAAATGGACGATGTATTTCGTGTCGTTGCAAGGCCACGGAACGTCCTTCTGTCCAGCCTGCAACGGCGCGCCGACCGAATGCACGCACGGCACGAACTCGCCGTCCGAGCCCAGTACGCCGTACACCGCGCTGCCCATGCGCGTCATGATGCGCATGTTCGTGACCACATAGGGGCTGTCGGTCAGCTCCACGCCAATATGCGCGATCGGTGAGCCGAGCGGTCCCATCGAAAACGGGACGACGTACAGGGTGCGGCCACGCATGCAGCCATCGAACAGGCCGTTCAGCGTGCCGCGCATCTCCTTCGGGTCGATCCAGTTGTTCGTGGGACCCGCTTCCTCAGGGCGCGCCGAACAGATGTAAGTGCGGTCCTCGACACGGGCGACATCGGACGGATCGGAGCACGCCAGATAAGAGTTCGGCCGCCTGGCCGGGTTGAGGCGTTTGAGCGTGCCGGCATCGACCATTTGTTGCGATAGCCGATCGTATTCCGCCTCCGACCCGTCGCACCATTCGATCCGGTCCGGCCTGGTCAGCGCCGCGACCTGCTCCACCCAGTCGATGAGTTTCCGGTTCTTGACATAGGCCGGCGCGGCATCACCGGTCAGGTTTTGGTCCACAACTGCGGGCTGGTTCATCGAGCACACTCCGTTCTGATAGAGAAAACGGTTGCAACTCGCCGGCGCTGCTCGCGAGAGGCGCATTTCGCGTCGCCGGAAACACGTGCGGCGGAACTCACGCACGGACGGCGACACAAACCAAGGCATGCGTCGGGAGTTGACTGGTCTGGCGACGACTGCCGTCTGAATCGCGGCTTGCGTCGGCACGGAACAAACTGTTAAAAAGAGATAGGAATGTCTCCATCGATTGCCGGTGGACCGGCTTGTGCGATGCTGAGAGCGCAAAGAGCGGCTGGCCAAGTGGCCAAACTGCACGTTTCGCTTTCAAAGATGCTTTCAATATTTATTCAATCGCCTGCTGGCGGGTAGTGAAAAAAGCAGTAACACCAGCAGCTTAGCAAGACACGATGCCCACATTTCGGCGAATTTGTACGTAATTACCCGAACTTAGCTCGTCGTTTCCTGTCCATCTTCGAATTTCTGCAGCACGTTTGATGCCCATCAAAAGCCAATCCATGCCAATTAAAATTGCCATCCTCGACGACTACCAAGACGCCGTTCGTAAGCTTGATTGCTTCAATCTGCTCGCAGATCATGAAGTCAAAGTATTCAATAACACGGTGCGCGGGCTCGGACAGTTGGCTAGCAGACTCTCGGAAGTCGAAGCCCTGGTTTTGATCCGGGAGCGCACCCGGATCAGTTCACAATTGCTCGATAAACTGCCGCGCCTGCGCATGATCAGCCAGACCGGCAAGGTGGGGGGTCATATCGAACTTGACGCCTGTACCGAGCGCGGTATCGCCGTGCTGGAGGGCTCGGGCTCGCCCATCGCGCCGGCGGAGCTCACGTGGGCGCTGATCATGGCGGCGCAGCGGCGCATACCGCAGTACGTCGCGAACCTGAAACAAGGCGCGTGGCAGCAGTCCGGGCTGAAAACGTCCGCGTTGCCGCCGAACTTCGGTCTCGGACAAGTCCTGCGCGGCCAGACACTCGGCATCTGGGGATACGGGAAGATCGGCCAGTTGCTTGCCGGTTACGGCAAGGCGTTCGGCATGAAGGTGATGATGTGGGGCCGGGAGAACTCCCAGGCGACGGCGCGCGCAGACGGCGTCGACGTCGCGGAAAGCCGCGAGGCGCTGTTCGAGCAAAGCGACGTGCTGTCGCTGCATCTGCGTCTCAACGACGAAACCCGCGGCATCGTCACCGCCGCCGATTTGATGCGCATGAAGCCGACCGCGCTGTTCGTGAACACGAGCCGCGCCGAGTTGCTCGAGGAAAACGCGTTGCTCAACGCGCTGCATCACAATCGGCCGGGGATGGTCGCTATCGATGTCTATGAAAGCGAGCCGATCCTGCAGGGTTACAGCCTGCTGCGCATGGAAAACGTGATTTGCACGCCGCACATTGGCTATGTGGAGCGCGAAAGCTACGAGCTGTATTTCTCGGCGGCGTTCAAAAACATCCTTGCCTTCGATGCCGGCGACACCTCGAGCGTCGCCAATCCCGAAGCGCTGGTGGGCGGCCGCCGGCGATAACTCAGATCGTCGATATTCCGATGGACGGCTCGCATCGGACGGGGAAGTTGACCGAGTTCGCGAGGAAGCAGAACGCATGCGCTTCTTCGTGCAAACGCTCGGCCAGCTTCACGTCGCCGCCTGCGCCAATCGACACTTTCGGGCGCAGTACGACATCTGTGAAACGGCCGCTTCCCTGCTTCGTTTCTTCCATTGTGCCGATGGGATCATCCAGATAACCCGTCACCACGATGCCGTTCACCGAGCAAAGGTGCAGGTACCAAAGCATGTGGCACGACGAAAGTGATGCCACGAACAGCTCTTCCGGATTGTGGCGCGTGGCGTCGCCGCGAAACGCCGGATCGCTCGATCCTTCAATGGCCGGCTTGTTTGCGGCACGGATCAGATGATCGCGCGAATAGGCGTCGTAGCTCGACGTGCCTGAACCCTGATCGCCGGTCCAGGCAACTTGCAGCGTGTACTTATGTTGTTTGGCCATACGATGAAGCTCCCGTTCAGAGTTGCGCCGCCGCGCTCAGCACCTCGGGCAAACGCATGAGAAATTGCTCGCCATCGGCGCGGCCCAGGTCGTACGCGGGCCGCATCAGCGCCGGACTCGTATAGTCCCACGATGAAATCGGCACCTTCCGCGACGGTTGCACATAGACGCGGCGCTGGTCGCGGTTCTCGCCGTGCTCCACCACGAACATGCGCGGGCGCGGATACACGCGCGTCACCATCACCAGCACCAATCCCGGCGATGCATCCAGCGCACCTACCGGCACGTTATCGACCATGCCGCCATCCAGAACAGGCCGGCCGTTGCGCCGCAAGACCGGCGTGAAAGGCGGCGTGCTCGACGACTGCAGGATCAGATCGGCGAGATCCTCGACCGTCGCGCACTCTTGCGCGCGCACGAATTCCGGATGGAAACCCAGCGCTTGCCCGAGCGTCGGATGCAGCTTCTTGCGCACGTATTTTTCGATGTTATAGGCAATCAGCCCCGCCGCCACGGCACTCCGTGCGCCGAGCCAGCGCGGCAAATGCGACACGCCGATACGAATCTCCGGCGCATCCTTCAGCGATGCAAACTCGGCGCCATAGATATCCAGCAACGCCTGCCGGTATATCCGATAGTGCGGGAACACCGATTCCCCGCGCAGCAAATTGCCCCAATACGCGTTCTTCGAATTGTCGCGCAGCACGTGCGAGTAGTAGTCCATCACCCATTCCGAGTGATTCGTGTACAGCATGCACGCGGTCGCCGCGCCAGCCGAAATGCTGGTGATGACGCGCGGACGCAGCTTGAGTTCCGGCTGGACGACGTCCCAGAAACCGGCTTGCCACCAGCAGCGGTTGCCGCCGCCGGCGAATACGACTTGATCGAACATGGGTTTTTTAGGCGATGAGCATGACAGTGGTGGTGGCGTGCGCGGCGAGGGCGCCGGATTCATCGTGGAGTTCGATTTCGCCGAAAACCAGATTGCGCCCGCGACGCAAGATGGTTGCGGTGACCAGGACATCGCCGGATTTCACCGGGCGCAGGAAACTCGTGGTCAGGGAGACAGTGGTCATAGGATGGAAACCGCCAAGCGCGTGGGAGATGGCGACAATCATGGCGGTGTCCGCCGCAGCCATGAAGACCTGGCCGCAGATCACGCCGCCCGTATGGCGCAGTTTGTCATCGTGCGGCAAGCGCAGCGTGACGCTCGCGTCCGAAACGCTTTCCGGCGATAAACCCAGATCGCGGACCCACGGCGCGAAGGTGGAATCGAGCAAGGCGCGGATAGCGGAATGGTCCATGATGCCGTGGCTTTTTAAGCACGGCCGTTCGCCGCGGGAACGCCATGATAACGGTTCCCGCTAACGTTTTTTAAGACGTTCGATCGACCGATGCGCCATGTTCGACGCTGCTTTACAGCGTCATTGGGAGAGATATTCGGATTTTGGCGCACCGACAGTTGCATAACCCGAGAAAACGTCGCTATAATTCGGATTCAGTTTTTCCGGGGCGTTAGCTCAGCTGGTAGAGCAGCGGACTCTTAATCCGTAGGTCGACAGTTCGAATCTGTCACGCCCCACCAAGAATTCAAAAGCCGGTTAGCGCAAGCTAACCGGCTTTTTGTTTTGGATTGCGTTTCCATCAGAAGAATAATCGGCGCGCACGCCCTGTTTCTCTTTTTTGCAATTTCTCACAATGGCGGCCCGCCACGCGCCCCAGAATTACACGCTTGCAATTCATGGTTCAGTTCAGTGGGAGGCCGAATGCATGCCATTCCAATAAGTTACAACGACCACGTCCTGATGCCGCTTGCTGCGGGCGAGCGCGGGAGCTTTGCATCGATGATCATCGTGACCAAGCCCGACGGCGCGCGCTGGGCGTCCGGCGTGCTCGGCTACTTCAACGAACCGGATGATGCTTGCCGCTTTGCCATCGAATGCGGAAAGGCCGAGGCGGACGGGCGAAAGCCGCCGCGCAATCCAAAACCGCTCAGCCGCTCGTGATCGTCAAATACGAAGCGCAATAAAAAGCCCGCAATCAGCGGGCTTTTTATTGGACTGCGCGTCAGTGCCGGTGATGCAGCCAGCTCATGTGATGCGAATCGAGCCATTCATGCATCCGCGCCGTGTGAATCGGATTCTCGGGATGATCCCGCCTGTATCGCCGCCCCGACACCGCTGCCATAACGATCAAGATCGCAAGGCCTGCAACGAAGCCGATCATCGACTGAGTCATGGCCGCCTCCCTGTATTTCCACGCCATCAATACAGTCTAGGTCACGCGGACTGAAACACCAGCCTGGCGTAAAAAAGCCCAGACAATGAAGCTGGGCAAATCCAACGGGATTCCCGTCGGAGGAGGTTCTGGATTGAACCGTCGAATCTAAGAATCGATATGAAAAAGAATCCTATTGAAAGCTTTTATGCAATCTGCGACCGGTTTAATGACCCATGTACACCGAACCAACGCTGTCGCCGGTCGCAGTGTGAACATTGGAGCCCGAATCGGACGTTCCATTCGATACGCCGCCGTATCCTGTTTTCGCAGCATTTTGGGCCGCTACGCGTGCCTCGGCAGCCTGGATATTTGCGGGATAATCGTAGTCGTTTGCCGTCGCCGGGTTGTATCCGGCCGCTTCGATCTGCACCAGTTCAGCCTTCACCTGAGCGCGTGTAAGCGGTTGATTCGATTGAGCAAACGACAAGGCAGGAACAGCGAGGACTGCGGCCACAACGGTTGCTTGAATAAGTGATTTCATGATGCTTACCTCCAACTTTGTTTTTGTCGCGATCAACCTTGATCGCGTTCCGTAACAGCAGTTTAGGTAAGCCCCGTCTGAAAATTAACCACCAAGCCGGCAAGACATTATTGTTGAATTAGGTGTTAACCCTAAATCAACCAATTCAAGGCGCATTAATACGATCAATCAAATACTTTCTATTGACCTCTTTTCAGCTTACAGTCGAAAACGGAGAAATTCGTCGTCTCCCGAAAAAAAACAGAAAATGGGAAACTGGGCGTTCACTTCCCCAGCCCCAAAAACATGCTCCCCACCGTTCTCGTGTTGATCCATCTCCAGCCTGAGAGTCACGCAATGGTCTCGAAGGCTTTCAACGTCATCACGGCCCCCGATCAATCCACACTTGAAACCGCCCTGACCCGTCACGCCGATGAAATCCGCCTCGTGTTGACGAACGGCACTGTCGGCATCGATGCATCGTCTATCGCGCGATTGCCGAAGCTCGAACTGATCGGCGCGCTGGGCGCGGGTTACGAGAATGTCGACCGGGACGCCGCGAAGGCGCGCGGCATCGTGGTGGTGAACGGCGCGGGGACGAACGACGATTGCGTCGCCGATCACGCCTTCGCGCTGCTGCTCGGTGCGGTCCGGCAGATTCCCGCGCTCGATCGCGCATGCCGCGACGGCGTATGGCGCGACGACCTGCCGTTCCAGCCAAACTTTTCGGGCAAGAAACTGGGCGTGATCGGGCTGGGCAACATCGGCAAGAAGGTTGCGAGACGCGCGCTCGGGTTCGATATCGAAATCGGTTATCACAACCGTCGGCCGAATCCGGACGTGGCCTATACGTACTTTGATTCCGTGCTCGCGCTGGCCGAATGGGCTGATTACCTCGTGCTCGCCACGCCCGGCGGCGCAGGAACGAAGCATCTGATCAATGCAGAAACACTCGCCGCGCTCGGTTCGCACGGCTACGTGGTGAATGTGGCGCGTGGCAGTGTGGTCGATACTGCAGCCCTCGCCGACGCCCTCGAACGCGGCGTCATCGCGGGCGCGGGGCTGGACGTGTACGAAGGCGAACCCGCGCCGCCGGCCTTGCTCATCGAATCAAAGCGGGTCGTACTTACGCCGCACGTAGGTGGCCGGTCGCCGGAAGCGGTGGCCGCATCGGTGCAGTTGTTCGTCGATAACGCCACTCGCCACTTCGCCGGCACGCCCGTACTGACACCTGTTTGAAAGCTTATTCGGGGCCGCTCGGCGAGGTTTGCCGCGATCCCGTATCGTGTCGGTCTACGCCCGATCTCGCTCCTACTCCAAACCGTGCCAGACCCAACTGCGCTTCTCCCCGATGCCCCCATGACCCCGCTGCAAAAACGCGGCATGGCGGCCATGCTCCTGGCTGTGTCCCTGGCCACGCTCGATACCGCCATCGCCAACACGGCGCTTCCGGCCATCGCGCACGATCTTCATGCCGCGCCGGCTGCCTCCGTCTGGATCATCAACGCGTATCAGCTCGCGATGGTCGCCACGCTCCTGCCCTTCGCCGCGCTGGGCGGGATTGTCGGGCACAGGAAGATTTATCTTGGCGGGTTGATTTTGTTCCTGGTGGCGTCGCTGACGTGCGCGCTGTCCTGGTCGTTGCCGACGCTCACCGCCGCCCGGCTGCTGCAAGGTGTCGGCGCGAGCGCGGTCATGAGCGTGAACACGGCGCTGATCAGCGCGATCTATCCGCATCACCGGCTTGGGCGCGGGCTCGGGCTCAATGCGCTGATCGTGGGGATATCGTTCGCGGTCGGGCCGACGGTGGCATCGATTGTCCTTTCCCTCGGCACCTGGCCGTGGTTGTTTGCGGTAAACGTGCCGATTGGCCTGACGGCGCTGTTTATCGGCTGGTCTGCACTGCCGGAAACGGCGCGCTCCACGCACGGCTTCGATCGCGTGGCGGCGGGTCTTAATGTGGTGACCTTCGCCGCGCTGGTGTTTGCGCTCGGCGAAGCGGCGCAGCGCGCGCCGGCGTATATCGTGCTGTTGGCGCTCGGCGTGACCGTGGTCGCGGGCGGCCTGATGCTGCGCCGCGAACGCGGTCATCCGGCACCGATGCTTCCCGTCGATCTCTTCAAGCGGCCGATGTTCGCGTTATCGACCGCGACGGCTGTCTGCTCGTTCGCGGCGCAAGGGCTCGCGTTCGTGTCGTTGCCCTTTTATTTCGAAAGCGTGCTCGGGCGCACCCAGGTCGAAACCGGCTTCCTGATGACGCCGTGGTCCGTGATGGTCGCACTGCTCGCGCCCGTGGCGGGACGCTTGTCCGACCGGCATCCACCCGGCTTGCTGGGCGGCGTTGGCCTGGCAGTCATGTGCGCGGGGATGGCGTCGCTGGCGATGTTGCCGGCGCATCCCCATGCGCTCGATATCTGCATCCGCATGGGTATTTGTGGAGCGGGTTTCGGCTTCTTCCAGTCGCCCAACCTCAAGGCGTTGATGGGAAGCGCGCCGCGCGAGCGCAGCGGCGGCGCAAGCGGTGTGGTCGCAACGGCGCGGCTGGTCGGCCAGGCGACGGGTGCCGCGCTGGTTGCGTTGAGCTTCGGGATCGCGGGCAAACACGGACCGGCGCTGGCGCTCGCGCTTGGCGCGGGGTTCGCGGGCGTGGCGAGTGTTGCGAGCGGCTTGCGCCTGATCACCCGCGACAAACCCAGTGAACCGATGCAAACAGCCAGCAAGTAGCTTTCACCCGGCCATCAGCGCGGCTTTTGCCTTGGCAACCGGCCCGGTCCAGTCGCCGAGCGTGGTCTGCTTGAACAGACGCGCGCTTGGATACCACACGCTGTCCTCGCGGTTTGCCATCCAGCGCCAGTCGTTGTTCGCCGGCAGGAACACCCATACTGGCTTGCCGAGCGCGCCCGCCACATGCGCGACGGAGGTATCGACTGTCATCACCAGATCGAGCTGGTCGATGAGCGCGGCGGTATCGGCGAAATCACTCAGCGTGTCCGTCAGGTCGTAAGGTTTCAGCGCGCACTCCGCGTTCAAAAGCTGATCGCGCGCCGCGCCTTTCTGCAGCGAAAACCAGGTAACGTCCTTCACGTCCGCCAACGGTGAGAGCGCCGAAAACGGCATTGAACGGAACTGGTCGTTGCCAAACGTCGGACTGCCCGCCCACACGATGCCGACTTTTTTGCGGCCTGCGGCCAGCATGTCTACTCGCGTCGGCCCCATGCCGATGCGCTCGGCGCTCAGGCTCATGTACGGAATGTCGGCTAGCGCGTTGGGAACGAGATGCGCGACGCGATGCGGCACGCTCATGGATGGCGTCCAGTAGTCGTATTCATGCGTCGGCCCCCGCGTGAATGCACGGCGAATTCCCCGCACGCTTTGCACCAGTTCCACGATATTCTCCGGCACCCGCATGTCTACGATTGCGCCCATCTGCCCGAGCACCGTCACGTAACGTGCGAACTGGATCATGTCGCCGTGACCTTGTTCGCCGACCACCAGCAACGTCTTGCCCTGCAACGGCTCTCCGCGCCATTCGCGGACGCCCGGAACGTCCATTGGCTGATATTTGCTCGAACGCCAGCGCACCTCATGCAGCGCCCAGCCTTCCTGAAGTTGCCACGGCGAAGCTGGAGCAGCGCGAGATTGTGCTGGGCATCGGCGTGATCAGGATCCATGTCGAGAGCGCGTCGATAGTACGGCTCCTCCTCCTCGAACAGCCCTTGCGAGCCGACCGCTGCGCCGACGCATACGTGAATCTGAGGGTCATCGCGTAACGTCAATGCATGCCGGTATGCCGCCTCTGCCTCCGCAAACCGGCCGTGAAGCCCAAGCGTCGTGCCGAGGTTCACGCGTGCCTCGAAGTGATCCGGCCTCAGCGCGAGCGCGCGATGCAGACTCGCCACCGCTTCATCGAAGCGCTTGAGCTCTCGCAGCGCGTTGCCTTCGCCGAAATGTGCTTCGAAGCTGTTGGGATTGCGACGCAGCGCCTCGCGGTATGTCGCCAGCGCTTCGTCATAACGCTTTGCGGCCGCGAATGTGGAACCGAGGTTCAGGCGGCTATCGAAGAAATCGGGGTGCTGGGCGAGCAGCGTGTGAAACTGCTCGATGGCTTCGCTGAAAAGGCCTTGCTTTCGCAACGTCACGCCGAGGTTGTTGCGTGCGTTGGCGAAATCCGGATCGAGCGCAAGCGCGCGCTCGTGGCACTCCACGGCATGCGGCAGGTCACCCAGCGCCGTAGCCACCAGCCCGCGATTGCTCCAGCACGCCGGTGCGTCCAGCGCGAGGCCAAGCGCGCGGTCCAGCAACTTCGCAGCTTCCAGGTCCTCGCCCCGCTGATGCAGAAGGACGCCGAGGTAATGCAGCGCATCGACGTGATCGGGACGTTGCTGCAAGACCTGCCGGTAACCGCTTTCAGCCTCGGCCATCTGACCGGCCTGATGGTGACTGAAAGCTCGGGCATACGGTTCGGCGAGTTGGTTCATGGCAGGCGTTTTTCAGCGAAGTGGATGACCTGATCATCCTAATTCGCGTGTTATCGGCCAGCTATCGGATCAGTCTTATCCCTTGTTTCCCGATTTAAAGTTATGCATTTCGCATCGGCGCGGATCAGTCTTTTTCGCCAGGCGAATGGAAACCCGGCTTGCCAATCTGGTCGGGCGTTTGCGGCACGCGGCGGAATCGCGATGTGTCGTAACCCATCTCGTCCAGGCGGCCGAGCAGTTCGCGGTACTTCGCATCGCTGATGTTTGGCGAGCGCGCGAAAATCCAGCCGAGCTTGCGATCCGAGTATCCGATGATCGTGTACTGGTAGTCGTCATCCACGTAAAGCGTCTTCTGGCTTGCGTAGATTGGCCAGAAGATCCGCACGCTCCAATCCGCGTTGTTCGAACCCGGAACCACGGAATCCGTGAATTGATAGTGCTTCAGCGGGGCATCGAACGAATTCTTGTGCGCGTAATACGAGTCGTCGATCTTGCCGTCATCGCGCAACTTCCATTCGGCATAACTGCCAACGAAATCCTTCTCGGCGAAATACGGAATGTTCGCGATGATGTACCAGCGGCCCATGTAACGCGGGAGATCAACCGATGGCGCAAGCTTCAGTTCATTCGCTGCGCGCGGATTGGGATTGCGTGGCGAAGACATGCATGCGCTCAGAACAAGCGCCACTGCCGACAAAACAACGACAACGCGAAGAGCACGGGACATGAGCGCACCAAAGTTGTTAGGGCGTGTATGCATTGATACGCACGTCCGCCCTGACCGGTTTCACGGGATCAACAATGGCGCAAGTTACAGGCCCAGCGCTTCGATTGGCGTCAAATACGCCGTACCTTCACCTTCTTGCCCTTCACCTTTCCGGACGACAACCGGTTCACCGCCTTATCGGCAATATCCCGCGATACCGCCACGTAGGTGACCATATCCGTCACATTGATCTTGCCGATCTGCGAGCCTTCGAAACCGGCGTCGCCGGTGAGCGCGCCGAGCACGTCACCCGGACGGATCTTTTCCTTGCGGCCGCCAAGGATCTGCAATGTGGCCATGGGCGGCTGGAGGTGACCCGGCGTCGCCGGCGTCAGTTCGCTCAGCTTGTGCCATTCCACTTCCTTTTTCTGCGCCTGTTCGATCGAACTCACGCGCGCCATTTCATTCATGCTCGCGAGGCTCAGCGCCCAGCCTTCCTGATCCGCGCGGCCCGTTCGGCCGATGCGGTGAACGTGGATCTCAGGATCTTGCGTGACATCGACGTTGATCACCGCTTCCAGTTGCGCGATATCGAGGCCGCGCGCGGCGACATCGGTGGCGACCAGCACCGAGCAGCTTCGATTGGCGAACTGCACGAGCACCTGGTCGCGCTCGCGTTGTTCGAGTTCACCGTGCAGCGCCAGCGCATGAAAACCTTGCGCGACGAGTACATCGAGTAGATCGCGGCATTGCTGCTTCGTGTTGCAGAACGCGAGCGTGCTCACCGGCTGGTAGTGATCGAGCAGAAGGCCAACGGCGTGCAGGCGCTCGTTGTCATCGACTTCGTAGAAACGCTGCTTGATCTTCGCATTCGTGTGCTGCTCGGTGAGCTTGATTTCCTGCGGTTTGCGCAGGAACTGCTGGCTCAGCTTCGCGATGCCCTCCGGATACGTCGCCGAAAACAGCAAGGTCTGGCGATCCTTCGGACATTGTTTGGCAACCGCGACGATGTCATCGAAAAAGCCCATGTCGAGCATGCGGTCGGCTTCATCGAGTACGAGGGTCTTGAGCGCGCTCAGTTCCAGCGTGCCGCGTTCCAGGTGGTCCATGAGACGTCCCGGCGTGCCCACGGCAATGTGGCAGCCATGTTCGAGACTTGCGATCTGCGGGCGCATTGGCGAGCCGCCGCACAGCGTCAGGATCTTGATGTTGTCTTCCGCGCGCGCGATCCGGCGAATCTCCTGCGTCACCTGGTCGGCGAGTTCGCGCGTCGGGCACAGCACGAGCGCCTGCACGGAGAAAAGCTTCGGGTCGATCTTAGCGAGCAACGGCAATGCGAACGCGGCGGTCTTGCCGCTGCCCGTCTTCGCCTGCGCGATGAGATCGTGGCCCGCGAGCGCGAGCGGCAGGCTTGCGGCCTGGATCGAGGTCATCGTGAGATAACCGAGTTGTTCGAGGTTCGCCAGCATTGCCGGCGACAGCGGCAAGGCGCTGAATGAAGTGGGCGTGGTCATGAGCGTGTTTCTCTACTTCGCGGCAGGTTTCGGCGGGACCGAATTGTCCTGCTCGTAGGTGATGGTGCCGTCGGGCGCGTCGTGGCGCAGCACTTTATTGCGCGCGCCGCACATGGGGCAGCGGAACATCAGGCCCTGGCCTTCGTTCTTGATGAGCACGTCGGCAAGTTGCCATTCGGCGCCGCACGGCTGGTTTCGGCAGATAAACATGATTGGATTGAGCGTAATGGATGGGGTTGCGGCCTGAAAAGGGCGCCGATCCGTCCGGCGCACGCTGTTTTTGCGCAATTGAAGCCGAAGTGTACGCGTAGACGGTGGGATTACCTCGTTTTACGGCGTTTTTACGGGCCTCGCCGTCTTTCGCATCGGATCGATCCGTTAAACTGACATTTACTAAAACGATGCCCTGACCCGCCCTATCGATGCGAATCCTGCACACCTCGGACTGGCACCTCGGCCAGTATTTTCTCGGGCATTCACGACAAATCGAGCACCAGAAGCTGATCGAGTGGCTGGTCGAGCAGACCCGGGTGCATGGGGTCGATTCGGTGCTGATAGCCGGGGATATCTTCGATACCGGTGCGCCGCCCAGCTACGCCCGCGAGCTGTATTACTCGCTGATCCTGGCGCTGCGCGACGCCGGCGTCGGTCTGACGCTGCTCGCGGGGAATCATGACTCCGTTGCCGTGCTCGAGGAATCGCGCAACTTGCTGACGGCGTTGAATACAGTCGTGATTCCGTCCGTGCAGGACGACCCGAACGAACAGGTCCGCGTCCTCAATACACGCGATGGCCACCCCGGCGCGATTGTCTGCGCAATTCCGTTCATTCGTCCGCGTGATGTCCTGCAGAGCATCGCGGGGCAAAGCGCGCGTGACAAACAGCAGTCGCTGCAAGACGCAATCCACGCGCATTACCAGGTGTTGTTTGCGTTGGCCGAGGCGAAGCGCGTTGAACTCGGTGCGCATTTGCCGATCATCGCGACCGGGCATTTGACGACAGTCGGTGCGAGCGCAAGCGAATCCGTGCGCGAGATTTATGTCGGCGCGCTGGAGGCGTTCCCGACCGCCGCGTTTCCGGCGGCCGACTACATCGCGCTGGGGCATATTCATCGGCCGCAGAAGGTTGGCGGGTTCGACCATATTCGCTACAGCGGATCGCCGATTGCATTGAGCTTCGACGAAGCGCGGCAGCAGAAAGAGATGCTGCTCGTGGACGTTTCGGCCGATGGGCTTCAAAGCGTGACCGTGCTCGACGTTCCGTGCTTCCAGACCTTGTTGTCGGTCAAAGGATCGCTGAAGGAACTGGAAGCTGCGGTTGAGGCTGTTTCAGCCCAGGCGCGCGAAGGCGAGACGATATGGCTCGAAATCGTCGTCTCCGCCGACGACTATCTCAGCGATCTGCAAACGCGCATCCAGAAGATGACCGGGAACCTGCCCGTCGAAGTGTTGCGCGTTCGTCGCGAGCGCTCGTCCGCTTCGAGCACGTTGCAATCCCAGGCCAGGGAAACCTTGAACGAACTCACGCCCGACGATGTTTTCGCACGCCGCCTGCAATCGGAAACCATCGACGACGACACGCGCTCGCAGCTTTTGCAGATGTATCGCGAAGTCGTCGCGCAGATTGGCGAGGCCAATGCATGAAGATCTTGTCGTTGCGTTTGCGTAATCTGAATTCGCTCAAGGGCGAGTGGAAGATCGATTTCAGCCAGCCGCCGTTTCGCGATAACGGCCTGTTCGCCATCACCGGTCCGACCGGAGCCGGCAAGACAACCTTGCTCGATGCCATCTGTCTCGCGCTCTATCACCGCACGCCGCGCATGGATACGGTCTCGCAAGGCACGAACGAGCTGATGACGCGCCACACGTTCGAATGCCTCGCGGAAGTCGAGTTCGAAGTGAAGGGCGAAGGGTATCGTGCATTCTGGAGTCAGCGACGCGCACGCGATAAAACCGACGGCAATCTGCAGGCGCCAAAGGTCGAACTCGCGCGGCTGGACGGGACGATCCTGACGGAGCGCATTGTCGATAAACTGCGCAAGGTCGAAGAGATCACGGGGCTGGATTTCGGCCGCTTCACCAAATCGATGATGCTCGCCCAAGGCGGTTTCGCCGCGTTCCTGGAAGCGAAGGCGAATGAGCGCGCCGAGTTGCTTGAAGAGCTTACCGGCACCGATATCTATGGCACGATCTCACAGCACGTGTTCGAGCGCACGCGGGATGAAAAGCTCGCGCTCGATACGCTTTTGGTCCGCGCCGACGGCGTTCAGTTGCTGACCGAAGAAGAGCGTAACGCGAAGCAGCAGGAAGTCATCGCTCTCGCCGCTCAGGAAATCACGCTGGGCAAACAAGCCGAATCAACACGCGCGATGCACGCGTGGCGGGTGGCGTTATCGGACGCTGAAAAGCAGCTCGAACAGGCGTCGCTCAACCAGCAGCAGGCCGATGCAAAAATCGCCGATGCCAAGCCTTTGCTCGATCGCCTCGCCGCAAGCGCGCCTGCGGAAAAGCTGCGCGCTGATCACACGGCAATGCTTTCGGCGCGCGAGAGGCACGCGGAAACCTTGCGTCAAGCGGCGGCTGCGCGGAACGAAAAACAAGCCGCTGCGCTCGATGCCGCGCGGGGTTTGCGCCTGGCTTCTGTGATGGGAACGCGGGTGGCGCAGCTTCGTGAACTTGGGTTGACTACCGTGTCGGCGGAAATCAAATCAATTCAGTCCACACTTGATCAACATCCGCATCGAAGCAAACTTGGTGAGCAAATCGTGCTTTGGCAACATCAATTCGATGCACGTCAACAGACGTTGAATGACATCGAATTGATTCGCACAAAGCATGTCGGATTGCGTGCGTCGATAGAGAAACAGGCGGGGGACATCAGCGCCAAGCTCAAAGCGATGTCCAACGCAATGGGCGCGGCAGAACTGGCGCGAAAAACTGAACGGGAACAGCTTGAGAAACTTTCGAGCATGCACAGTGGGGAAAGCGAGGCGGACTTGAAGACACGTTGCCAGCGTCTTCAAGACCAGCATTATCTGTTCGGGAAACTGGTGGAAGTTGGTGAGGCAGTTACGCGCGGGACCCGTCAACTTGCTACGGACCGTGAAGAACTGGCGAAAAGAAACGCTGCGAGCGTGTTGCTCGCCGACCAGCATGAACGCCTTGTCAAAGACATCGAAATGCTCACCGAACAAGTCCAGGACAAACGCAAACTGCTTGATCAGGAGCGGCGCATTCTGGACCTTGCCGGACATCGCGCAGCATTGCAGCCTGACGAAGCGTGTCCGTTGTGCGGATCGACGGAGCATCCGTCCATCGATGTTTATCAAACGCTCGATGTTTCATCGACCGAACATGCATTGAAGGAAAAAGACACAGCGTTGCGTGGCAAAGGCAAGGAGCTTCTCGCCGCAAATGTGGCAATCGCCGAATCGAATGCCAGTGTGAGCGCGCTCAAAAAGCGTATCGATACATGGCTGCAAGACGACAAGGGTCATGCCGAGAGCTGGCAGATGTTGTGCGCAGAACTTGGACTCGAAACAGTTGACCGTGACGCGCTCAGCGCGCTCGTGCAGCAACATACGGCGAAGTTGAAGTCGGCTCAGGAAACACTCGCGGCAGTGGATCAACAGAAGATCGTGATTCATCAGCACGCGACCGCCGCGAATGCGGCGGAGCGGTTCGCGCTCGAACAGCAACATGCGTTGAAGATGAGCGAAGAGCGCCAGAACGCCGACGAAAAGTCGCTGAAGGAGATGGCCGACCAAGCCGAAGCCTTGCAAACCACGTTGCTCAAGAAAGAACGCACGCTCGATGAATCGGTTATTTCCGCCGGTCACGCGCGACCCGATTCGTGGACGCAATGCCAAGCGTGGCTTGCTGAACGCGATAACGAATGGAAGGCTTGGCAGAAGGCATCGGAGCGTGTTCGTGCATTGAATCAGCAGGCGGATCGCTTGAAACAATCGCTCGAAACTGCATCGACTGACGCGGCAAAATGGTGCGTGCGCTGGACGGCTTGCGAGAAGGATTTCCCCGAGTTGCAAGCCGATCCAATTGCCGCGACCGACGATCCGGACGCGGCCTTCATATCCGCAATACACCGCTACGAAACTGCACGCGACAAAACCAGTTCGCTCGAAGGCACCGAGCGCACGATGGCAACGCGTTTGAGCGAAGAGCAAGCGCACGCGGAGAAAACGTCGGCTGCGTGGTTGAATGCTTTGACCCGCAGCGTTTTCGCCGATGAACAATCGTTCCTGTCGGCGCTCCTGTCCCACGAAGAGCGCGACCGGTTGCAAACGCAGAAGCGCGAACTCGACGAACTATCGACAACGGTTCGCACACTGCGCGCGAACGCGGAAAACCGTCGCGCGGAATTGCTGAAAGACCCGAAGACGGATCAGGACGCCGAAGCGCTGAATCGCATGCTGGAAGATCTGGCCGCGTCTATAAAAATGCTAAGCCAACAACAAGGCGGCCTTCGCGCGACGCTTCAAGGCGACGACAAACGCCGCGTCGAACAACAGGCGTTGTACCGACAGATCGATACACAACGCGCCCAATACGACTTGTGGCAGCGCCTGAGCAGCCTGATCGGTTCCGCCGATGGCGCGAAGTATCGGAAGTTCGCGCAGGGCCTCACGCTCGATCATCTGATCTACCTCGCGAACCGCCAACTCATGCAATTGCATGGGCGCTATCAACTCAATCGGAAGCTTGCCGGCGAGCTGGAAATGGAAGTGCTCGACCTGTGGCAAGGCGATATTGCACGCGATACACGCACGTTATCAGGCGGCGAAAGTTTCCTTGTGAGTCTGGCGCTTGCGCTGGCTTTATCGGATCTGGTGAGCTTCAAGACGTCCATCGATTCATTGTTCCTCGATGAAGGGTTCGGCACGCTCGATGGCGAAACGCTGGAGATTGCGCTCAATGCGCTCGATTCATTGAACGCGAGCGGCAAGATGATCGGCGTGATCAGCCATGTGGAAGCGCTCAAGGAGCGCATTCCGTTGCAGATCAAAGTGGCGAAAAGCGTGGGAATAGGATTTTCGACGGTGGAAGTCGTGGGCGCTTAAGACGCGGCTTTATTGACCACGATCTCTTTCGCCGCAAGCTTTTGCACAATGAAGAACGGCACGTCGAGACGCCATTCACCGTTTCGCACAACCGCGTCGTAGTCGAATAAAGGCTTACCGTCGGCGGCGCTGAAAACAAGCTTTTGCGCGGCGCCATCGGCAAGCGAGCTGACACCGCCGATTGCCTGGTAACTCGTATTGCTGCCGACGTGAAACTTCTCGGTGTTCCATCGGTTCGGCGCGTGCGGCGGGAATGGTTTTGCGTCGTGGAAACCGAACAGGTCGTCGTGAGTCAGCACGCTTTTACGCAGCGTCGGCCAGACATTGGTGCGCAAATAATGCTGATCGATGAACCGGCCGCTATCGGCGTTGGTGGCGGCAAATTGCTGCATCGATTGAACCGCGTTCTTCAATACGCCCCCGCAGCCTCCCCAGAGCCCCGCGAGAATCAGTTCGGTATGCGTGAAGTAATCGCGAAGGACGTGGAAGTAATACGGGCTTTTAATCCATTCCTGCACCGCGGCGGCTTCCCGCTCAGAGAGCAACGCGTCGGCATCGCGAAGCAGGAAGCGTTTGACCTTGGGATCGTCGATAACCAGAAAGCGCCACATCAACGGATGGACTCCCGACTCCGGACCCATGAACACGACGTCCGCGCCCGCATCCTTCAGCCGTTGCTGGACGTGCGCGGGGACGGTCGCATCGAGATAGATCCGGCACGTCCAGCCTTTGAACAGGTCGCGCGTCAATTCGGCATTCAGGACCGCCGGCTCGCAATATCGCGGATTCGCGCCGAACAGTGAATACGCGATGACATTCTCAGCAGGATTTTGGGGATTGAACGCAGGCGGCGCCTGGTCTGGAATTGATTCGCTTGGATTCGCGCCGCATTGCGTGTCGGAGGCACGCAGCGAGCGCAAACCGTATTCGCGCATCTCGTCGGTCTTCCCGAGCCAGCCGCACACTTCCACCAGGCCATCGAGCCAGGTCGACGCGGCAAGCAGTTTGCGCTGGCTCGCCGGCGCGTCGTGGATGCTCATGTAGACCTTGTACGCCTGGTCGAACGCGTTGATGCGCATCAGGCACAACGCGTAATCCGGCAGGATCGTCATGTTTCCCGGTGTGAGGGTGAGCGCTTCGGCCGCGAGATTTGCACCGCTTCGATAATCGCCCGCGGCATATGCCGCGCGAAATGCCTCCGCAATTCTGCCAAGACGCTCTTGATTGGCGGCGCTTGGCTGACGCATTCCGCCTCTTTGTCTTACGTGACGTACGTTGGATCGGTTCATGAGTTTCTAAGCTGTCGGGCGATCGGGCATTGTTCGTGCACGCTCATTGATAAGCAGTGCCGATGCGTTTCCGGGTAACCAGCCACTTTAAACGCGCCGACGCACCTTGCCGACGATCGGCACCGATTTTCACAATTTCACGTTGCGTAACCAGGCGCTGGAGATTTGAGGCATGACCACGCTGCGATTGATTCTTGGCGATCAACTGAACCCGCTGCATAGCTGGTTTTCGGAGGTGGACGACGATGTCGTCTATGCGCTCATGGAAGTGCGTCAGGAAACGGACTACGTCCTGCATCACGCACAGAAAATCCTCGCGTTGTTCGCGGCTATGCGTGACTTCGCGCGCCGGTTGAAATCCGCCGGGCATCGTGTTCACTATCTTGCAATCGATGACCCGGATAACCGGCAAAGCATGCCCGGGAATCTCGACTGGATGATCGCGCGTTACAAAGCGACTGCGTTCGAATGTCAGGCGCCGGATGAATGGCGACTCGACCGGCAATTGGCCGAGTATGCGGCTCAGCTGGACATTCCGTGCTGGATGAAAGATACGGAGCACTTCTACACGCGCCGCAATGAAGCGGCCGAATATTTCGCCGACAAGAAGCAGTGGCTGATGGAAAATTTTTATCGGCGGATGCGGGTGAAGCATCGGGTCTTGATGAGCGCCGATGATTCCCCTTCCGGCGGCCAGTGGAACTTCGATCACGACAATCGAAAATCGTGGCCTGGAAAGCCATCACAACCCGCTGATCCCCGCGTTGCGCACGATCATTCAGCGCTCTGGAAAACGATTGTCGACGCGGGCGTAAAGAGCTTCGGGTCGCCGAATGAAGACCGTTTGCCGTGGCCGTTGAATCGCGATGAAGCGTTGGCGCAACTCGATTCGTTTATAGAAGATGCGCTTCCTGATTTCGGCGATTACCAGGACGCAATGAGCACGCACGCGCCGCGATTGTTCCATTCGCTGCTGTCGTTTTCGCTCAACGCGAAGATGCTGAATCCGCGCGAAGTGGTAGCCCGGGCGGAACGGGCGTATCGGGATGGACATGCATCGTTGCCAGCGGTCGAAGGGTTCATTCGGCAAATCATCGGCTGGCGCGAATTCATGCGCGGTGTGTATTGGACGCGGATGCCGGAGTACCGAAAATCGAATGTGTTCGGCAATACGCTCAAGCTACCAGTCTGGTTCTGGAACGGCGAGACGAACATGCGATGCTTGAAACATTCAATTGGGCAATCGCTTGAAAATGGACACGCGCACCATATACAACGGTTGATGGTTATCGGCAATTTTGCGCTGATCGCGGGAATTGATCCCGTTGAAGTGCACGAGTGGTATCTCGGTGTATACGTGGATGCGTACGAGTGGGTCGAGATGCCGAACGTGCTCGGCATGAGCCAGTTTGCCGATGGCGGCGGACTGGCGACGAAACCTTATGCGTCGAGCGCGGCGTATATCGACAAGATGAGCGATTACTGCAAAGGATGTCACTACGATAGGAAAGCGCGGCTGGGCAAAACGGCTTGTCCATTTAACGCGCTGTATTGGGATTTTTTTGAGCGCAATAGCGGGCGGTTGAAGGGGAATCCGAGGCTGGCGATGGTTTATAAGCAGTTGGACAGGATGGATGGGGAAGCGAAGGCCGGGCTTGAGGAAAGGGCGGGTGAGCTTCGAGGGAAGCTGGACGAGTTGTGAAGCTTAAACAAAAAAGCCAGCCACATAAAAAGTGACTGGCTTCTCCAGCAACGCTTACGTCAAACCTCAAACGTCAATATTCCCCGCCCGCAACGCATTCGACTCAATAAACGCACGACGCGGTTCAACATCGTCACCCATCAGCGTAGTGAAAATGCCGTCGGCCGCGATCGCATCCTCGATCTGAACGCGCAACAGACGCCGCACCGTCGGGTCCATTGTCGTTTCCCAAAGCTGCGACGGGTTCATCTCGCCCAGCCCCTTATACCGCTGCTTGGTCACGTTGCGTTCTGCATCCGCGATCAGCCACTTCATGGCGCTCTTGAAGTCGCTGACGGCCATCGACCGTTCGCCGCGCTTGATCAATGCGCCCGCCCCGATCAACCCCTTGAACGTGTTCGCCGTCGTCTGCAATTGCTTGTAGTCGGCGGTCAACTGGAAGTCTTCGTCGATAACCGATACCTTCACGTTCCCGTGATGCCGGCGATTGATATGCAACGACCGGATCTCGCGCACCGCGTCATACGACGGCTCGACCGTCACTTCAGGCTTCAACGGATCCGCACGCAACGCAGCCTGCAAGGCCGCAGCAGAAGCCACCGTCGATTCCTGTGTCGACAGATCCAGCACAATGCCGTCCATCACCGCCTCAAGCGCGTTCACGTCATAGAACCGGCTGACGCGATCCACCACCGCCTGCGCCAAGAGGTAGGCACGCGCAAGTTCACCTAGTGCGTCGCCGGTAATCGGCGTCGCGCCTTCGCTCGGAATCAGCTCGGAGCCCTGCAGCGCCAGCTTCAACATATGCTGGTTCAGCTCGTGCGTGTCCTTCAGATACCGCTCGTCCTTGCCCGCCTTGATCTTGTAGAGCGGCGGCTGCGCGATATAAATGAACCCGCGCTCGACGATCTCCGGCATCTGCCGGTAGAAGAACGTCAGCAGCAGCGTCCGGATGTGCGCACCGTCCACGTCCGCGTCGGTCATGATGATGATGCGGTGATAGCGCAGCTTGTCGAGGTTGTAGTCGTCCTTGCCGAGCCCTGTTCCGAGCGCGGTCACGAGCGTGACGATCTGCTCCGACGAAATCAGCTTGTCGAAACGCGCACGCTCCACGTTGAGCACCTTCCCGCGCAGCGGCAGGATGGCCTGGAACTTCCGGTCACGCCCTTGCTTTGCCGATCCCCCTGCCGAGTCGCCCTCGACAATGTAGATCTCCGACTTCGCCGGATCCTTCTCCTGGCAATCGGCCAGCTTGCCCGGCAAGCCGACGCCGTCGAGCACGCCTTTACGACGCGTCATTTCACGCGCCTTGCGAGCGGCGTCGCGGGCACGCGCTGCATCGATAATCTTGTTCGTAATGATCTTCGCGTCGTTCGGCGTTTCTTGCAGGAAGTCCTCGAGCGCCTTCGCGACCACGTCTTCAACCGGCGCGCGCACTTCCGACGACACGAGCTTGTCCTTCGTCTGCGAGCTGAACTTCGGCTCCGGCACCTTCACCGACAACACGCACGACAAACCTTCACGCATGTCGTCGCCGCTCGTCTCGATCTTCGCTTTCTTCGCGATATCGTGATCCGTGATGTACTTGTTGAGCACACGCGTCATGGCCGCGCGCAGGCCGGTCAAGTGGGTGCCGCCGTCGCGCTGCGGAATGTTGTTCGTGAAGCACAGCACGCTTTCGTTGTAGCTGTCGTTCCACTGCATGGCCACTTCGACCGTGACGTTGTCCTTCTCGCCCACCGCATGGAACACGGTCGGATGCAGCACCTGCTTGGTCTTGTTGATGTAATCAACGAAGCCCTTCACGCCGCCGACAAACGCAAAATCGTCCTCCTTGCCGCTGCGCTGATCGGTCAGGCGAATCCGCACGCCGTTATTCAGGAACGACAGTTCGCGCATGCGCTTGGCGAGGATGTCGTAGTGGAATTCGACGTTGCCGAAGATGGTGATATCCGGCATGAAATGCACTTCGGTGCCGCGGTTTTCCGTGTCGCCAACTACGTGCATCGGGGAATACGTGATGCCGTTTTCGGTCACGAGTTCGCGGTTCCGCACCACGCCTTGATGGAATTCCATGAAGTGCTTCTTGCCGTCGCGACGCACGGTGAGGCGCAACCATTCGGACAGGCCGTTCACGCAGGACACACCCACGCCATGCAAGCCGCCCGACACCTTGTAGCTGTTCTGGTCGAACTTGCCGCCGGCGTGCAGCTCGGTCATCACGATCTCGGCGGCGCTGCGCTTGGGATCGTGCTTGTCGTCGAGCTTGAGGCCGGTCGGCACGCCGCGGCCGTTGTCGGTCACGGAGATGGAGTTGTCGGCGTGAATGGTGACGTGAATGTCGTTGCAATGTCCGGCGAGCGCTTCGTCGATCGAGTTGTCCAGCACTTCGAAAACGAGGTGATGCAAACCCGTGCCATCAGACGTATCGCCGATATACATACCCGGCCTCTTGCGGACCGCCTCCAGACCTTCGAGGATCTGAATGGAGGATGCGCCGTAAGCGTTGTCGGGTTGCGAAATAGGGTTTTCAGTCATGGGTTTTTTTCCGGTTCTGCGTCACTACAGGGTCGCTACTGGGTCAGTACTAGGTCGCTGGGCGGTCACTGCGGGGGTTGCTGCGCGGTCGCTGCACGAGACTTTTCGAAACACCTTAAAAATGCCAAAGGGGCAGTGCGCCCCTTGGAAAGTTTTTAGTTTTGGCCGCGTCAGATGCGCATTGGCATCACCACATATTTGAACTCGTCGTTCTCGGGAATCGTGATCAGGGCGCTCGAACTTGCGTCGCCCAGGCTCACTTGCAACATGTCGATCTTCAGGTTCGCGAGCACGTCGAGCAGATACGTGACGTTGAAGCCAATGTCCACGCTGTCGCCCTGATACGCGATTTCCAGTTCTTCCTGCGCTTCTTCCTGGTCGGCGTTGGTCGACATGATCTTCAACTGGCCCGGCTCGATCAGGCAGCGCACGCCCTTGAACTTGTCCGATGTCAGAATCGCCGCGCGCTGCAGCGAACGCTGCAGTTCTTCGCGGCCGATCAGGAACGTGTTCTTGTGCGACTTCGGGATCACGCGCTGGAAGTCGGGGAACTTGCCTTCCACGAGTTTCGACACGAGTTCGACCTGGCCGAACGTGAACTTGACCTGGCTCGCGGCAATGTCGATCACGAGCGAGTCGTCGATGTCTTCCAGCAAGCGCTGCAGTTCCAGAATGGTCTTGCGCGGGATGATGACTTCCTGGCGCGCATACGTGCCGCCTTCAATCTTCATCGATGAAAACGCAAGCCGGTGGCCGTCCGTTGCAACGGCCATCAACTGGTCGCCGTCGACCACCAGCAGCATGCCGTTCAGGTAGTAGCGGATGTCCTGCTGCGCCATGGCGAAGTGGACCATGCCAAGCAACTGCCGGAACGTCTTTTGCGGAACTGACAGGCTCGCGCCGAATTCGGTCGCCTGGTTGACGGTCGGGAACTCGTCGGCAGCAAGCGTCTGGAGCGCGAAGCGGCTTTTGCCGGAGCGCACGGTCAGCTTCTTGTCGGTGAGATCCAGCGACACTTCCCCTGGCGGCATGGCGCGCAGGATGTCAAGCAGCTTGCGCGCGGCGACGGTGGTCGCAACCTGATCGCTGCCGGTGCCGAAGTCGGCACGCGTGGTGATCTGAAGTTCGAGATCGGTCGAGAGGAACGACACGTCGGCGCCAGTCTTGGTGATCAGCAAATTGGCGAGGATCGGCAACGTATGGCGGCGCTCGACGATTCCGCTCACGGTTTGCAGCGGCCTTAGGAGATTATCTCGTTCGGTCTTGACCAGTTGCATAGAGTTCCTTCGTTGAAATGTCGGCCGTCCGCCGCTTTCGCCACCGCTTTCATGGGCGCTTTGCCACCGCATGGATTGCTTTGGAACGGTCTCGTGTCACGTGCCTGCGGTCACTGCCGCCCGCACGTGCCAGGCTTACGCCGAAACGCCGCCCAGCGCCGCTGGACGGTCAAACCCATATTGTGCCTCAAAACCTGCCCTTACCCCGAAAATGGGGGCAATTTCGTCAATAAACAGGTCCCGTTTCCGGCACGAATTCAGGAACGCCCGGCTAACCTTTGAGCGTCTGTTCGAGCACGTGCAATTCGTGGTTCAACTGGGCATCCGTGCCACGTTCGGCGGAGATTTTCCGCACCGCATGAAGCACAGTGGTGTGATCGCGGCCGCCGAACAATTCGCCGATTTCCGGCAGGCTTTTCTGCGTGAGTTCCTTGGCCAGGTACATTGCGATCTGCCGCGGCCGCGCGATGTTCGCCGGGCGCTTCTTCGAGTACATGTCGGCGACTTTGATGTTGTAGAAGTCCGCCGCCGTCTTCTGGATGTTTTCCACCGAAATCTGGCGGTTTTGCACCGTCAGAAGGTCTTTCAGCGCTTCTTTCGTCAATTCGATGGAAATCTCGCGCCCGTGGAAGCGCGAAAACGCCAGGATCTTGCGCAGTGCGCCTTCGAGCTCGCGCACGTTCGAACGCAAATGTTTTGCGACAAAAAACGCCACGTCCTCGGACAAGCTCACGCCTTCCGATTGCGCCTTGCGCATCAGGATGGCCACGCGCATTTCGAGTTCCGGCGGCTCGATTGCAACCGTCAGGCCGGAGTCGAAGCGTGAGATCAACCGGTCATCGATGCCCGAAATCTCCTTCGGATAGGTATCGCTGGTGATGATCACCTGCGCCTTGTTCGCAACCAGCGCTTCGAACGCGTAGAAAAACTCTTCCTGCGTGCGCGATTTGCCGGAGAAGAATTGGATATCGTCGATCAGCAGCAGGTCGAGCGAATGGTAATAACGCTTGAAGTCGTCGAAGGCCTTGCGCTGGTAGGCCTTCACCACGTCCGACACGTATTGCTCCGCGTGAATGTAGCGGATGCGCGCGCCGGCCTTGTCCTGCAGCAACTGATTGCCGATGGCGTGGATCAAGTGCGTCTTGCCCAGCCCCACGCCGCCATACAGGAACAGCGGGTTGTACGAGATGCCGGGGTTGTCGGCGACCTGGATCGCGGCTGCGCGGGCGAGCTGGTTCGCTTTACCCGTCACGAAGTTATCGAAGGTGAGCACGGGGTTGAGCTTCGAGCGCTCGTAAGCCGAATCGTTTTCCCCATTCGATGACGCCGTGCCGCCCGGCCGCCATGTACGGCGCGCGGCGGCGGCTTCGTTCGCGTCGAGGCTCGGGAGGTCGAGATCGGCGTGATCCGACTGGTCGTTGTGTTGCCGCGATTGCGCGTCTTGCGCGGCCTCTGCGGCGAGCGCATTGATGTGGGCGCTGGCGTTCGCGTGGCCGCCGTTCGGCCTGTCCGAAGAAGACGCTTCGACCTGCGGGCGCGGCGGCTGTTGTGCAGGCGACGATGCCGCCGGCACGGGCGCGGGCGCACCGCCCATCGCCTTGCGCGCGGTGGCTTTGGGATCGAGGACGAACTGGATGTCGACGGGCGCCTTCCAGAAATCCCGGGCCAGGTCGGCAATACGGCCCGAAAACTGGCTTTTCACCCAGTCGAGCTTGAACCGGTTGGGCGCGGCGATGCGCAGCGTGCTCGCATCGGCGTCGAAATCGACGAGGGCCAGCGGTTTGATCCACGTGACGTACTGCTGCGGCGTGAGTTCGCGCTCCAGCAATGCGGAACAGTGTTGCCAAAAATCGGTCATCGAGTGCAGTCGTTAGGGTTGCCGCGAGTCCTGCCGCCGCCCTCGCCGCTGCCCGGCTGCAAAGCCTGGAGCGCGCGGGCGAGCATACCCCGAAGTCTTGCCCAGCCTGGCTTTGCAGGCGGTACAGAGGACCGGGACTACGTGCGGTTGCGTCGGATTGAGGGGAGATTCTAACGCCAAATGCAACCGCGGCGCGAGTTATCCACAGGGACGGACCATCTCGCGTACTGAATCAACTGACCTGTGGACTTCCCCTCGAAAACCGGGGGCATGCACCGTAACCTATTGACGGTCAATAGGAAAACGGTTTAAATAGCGGGTTCCGCAAAACCCGAATTCCTGTACCACCGGCCGGTGCGTCAATTTTTATGTCGCTTCGTTATGCCGCGCGGTCCGTTTTTACCCAAGTGAGACCAACATGAAACGCACTTACCAACCTTCCGTTACCCGCCGCAAGCGCACCCATGGCTTTCGCGTTCGCATGAAGACCGCGGGTGGCCGCAAGGTCATCAACGCTCGCCGTGCGAAGGGCCGCAAGCGCCTGGCAGTTTAAGGTCGCCGGGTTCAGGTCGCCATTGTCAGGGCCGCTTACGGCATCAACAGCGCCCGCCAGCATTCGCCCCGACGCGAGCGATGACCCGGAGGTGCACTGCATGACGCGCTCCGGACAGGAAATCGGTCAGTTGCAAGCACGAGCCGCGTTCCCCAAAGCCGCAAGGCTGCTGAAAACGGATGAATATTCATCCGTTTTTCGTTTGCGCCCTTGGCGCCGGTCCCCGCATTTCGTCCTGTACGGCAAGCCGACAGGCAACGAAGCGCGGCTTGGACTGGTTATCGGCAAGAAGTGTGCGCCGCGCGCGGTCACGCGCAACCTGATCAAGCGGCTCGCCCGTGAAGCCTTCAGGCTCAGGCGCGCGGAGCTTGGCGGCTGGGACATACTGCTGCGCATGCACGCCAAGATTGACCGCAAGGCCATGCCGAGCGCGAAATCGCCGCCGCTGCGCGCGTTGTGTCGCGAGGAGATCGACGGTCTGCTCGACCGTGCCGTGCGCGAAGCCGCGCGACGCATGGCGGAGCAAAGTGCATCGGCTATCGTCACTGATCCACCCACGCCTGCGGGCTCTTGAGCAGCGCCAGACTGAAAACCGGTCCCCGGACGAAGTCGCTGGTGCTAAATCCATGCAAACGGCACTGTTTGAAAAATCGGCAAAAACGGCTTTGATCGCCTTATTGCGCTTTTACAAGGTTGCTGTGAGCCCCATGCTCGGCAACCGGTGCCGCTTTTACCCATCGTGTTCTGACTACGCGCGCGAAGCAATCCAGTATCATGGCGCCGCGCGTGGATCATTCCTCGCAGCAAAACGTCTGTGCCGCTGCCATCCGTTTTCGGCTGGCGGCATCGATCTGGTCCCCGTGCCCCCGTCCGCCGCCAGCTGCTTTCAGCAGGATGGCGTGTCAGCGGCCGGCCCGGTCGACGACTCTGCCCCGAGCCCATCGAATCCGCCTGATCCGTCTTCACTGACAGACAAGGCCAATCCGGTGAGTTCAAACCCAAACGGCGCCAATAACGCGCTCTTCGATCGACACTGAGACAACGCATGGATATCAAACGTACCGTCCTTTGGGTCATCTTTTTCATGTCGGCTGTCATGCTGTTCGACAACTGGCAACGTGACCATGGGCGTCAGTCGATGTTCTTCCCGAGCGCCGTCCCGACCAAGACGGCCGGCACGGCAGCACCGGGAACCACGACTCCGGGCACGCAAGCCTCCGATCTGCCCGCCACGACTGGCGCTCCGGGTTCGCCCGCAGCTCCCGGCGCCGCAGCGGTTCCTGGCGCAAACGCACCAGCCGCCAGCGCTGCACAACTGGTGAAGTTCACGACGGACGTGTATTCCGGCGACATCGACACACGTGGCGGCACGCTCTCGAAGCTTTCGCTCGTGAAGGAAGGCGACGGCAAGCAGCCCGACCTGTACATCACCCTGTTCGATCACACCGCCACGCACACGTACCTCGCGCGCACGGGCCTGCTCGGCGGCGATTTCCCGAACCATAACGACGTCTTCACGCTGGTTCCCGGCGGACAGACGTCCATGGGCGACGGCAACACGTTGTCGCTTGCGTTCGAGTCGCCGGTCAAGGGTGGCGTGAAGGTCATCAAGACCTACACGTTCACCCGCGGCAGCTATGTGATCAACGTCGACACAAAGGTGCAGAACGTCGGCACCGCGCCGGTCACGCCGCGCCTCTATATGGAACTCGTGCGTGACAGCTCGCCGGTGGAAACGCCGCGCTTCTCGCATACGTTTATCGGGCCGGCCGTTTATTCGGACCAGCATCATTTCCAGAAGATCGATTTCAGCGATATCGACAAGGGCAAGGCAACGTTTACGCCCTCCGCCGATAACGGCTGGATCGCGATGGTGCAGCATTATTTCGCGTCGGCATGGATTCCGCAGCAGGGCGTGAAGCGCGACATCTATGTGCAGAAGATCGATCCGGCGTTGTATCGCGTGGGCGTGCAGCAGCCGCTGCAGACCATCGCGCCGGGACAGACCGTCGACGTGAAAGCGCGCCTCTTCGCCGGCCCTGAAGAAGAGCGGATGCTGGAAGGCGTTGCACCGGGTCTTGAGCTGGTGAAAGACTACGGCATGGTGACGATCATCGCCAAGCCGCTGTTCTGGCTGCTCGAGAAGATCCATAGCTATGTGGGCAACTGGGGCTGGGCGATCATCCTGCTTACGCTGTTGATCAAGGCGGTGTTCTTCCCGTTGTCGGCAGCGAGCTACAAGTCGATGGCGCGCATGAAAACCATCACGCCGCGCATGACGCAGATCCGCGAGCGTTACAAGGGCGATCCGCAGAAGATGAACGCGGAACTAATGGCGCTTTACAAGACCGAGAAGGTCAATCCTTTCGGCGGATGTTTGCCGGTCGTGGTGCAGATTCCGGTGTTCATCTCTCTGTATTGGGTGCTGCTGTCGTCGGTGGAAATGCGCGGCGCGCCGTGGATTGGCTGGATTCACGATTTGTCGCAAGCCGATCCGTTCTTCATCTTGCCGGTGCTGATGGCTGTATCGATGTTCCTGCAAACGCGGTTGAATCCCACGCCGCCGGACCCGATTCAAGCCAAGATGATGATGTTCATGCCGCTGGCTTTTTCGGTCATGTTCTTCTTCTTCCCGTCAGGGCTGGTTTTGTACTATGTAGTGAACAACGTGCTTTCCATCGCCCAGCAGTACTACATCACGCGGATGATGGGGCAGAAGAAAGTGGCGAAGGCTTAAGGTCTTGCTGAATGGTTTGAAAGAAAACGCCCGGCTTGCCGGGCGTTTTCCTTTGGGAAATTGCTAAAGGCGTTTTACCGCTTGCTCCCCGCTCCATAAAACTGGTCAATGAGCTCTTCGAGCAAATACCGGTGATGCGGAGACAGCGCTTCGATCTTCGATGCAAGCTCCAGCGTTTCCTCGGACGCCGGATATTTTTCATCGTGGGCAATGGGCTTTGGCGCGCTTTGTGGAGTACCACTTGGCGGCGGACCGTAATGCAACCAGTGTTGCTCGACCTTGAACCACGCTGCAAGCGTGGCCAGTTTGTCGGCGGTGGGAATTGAACGCGCTGTCAGCCATTTGTGTGTTGTCTGAGCTGAAACAGGTTCGCCGTGGTATCGCAAATTGAAATGCAAGGCGAGATCAGTTGCGCCGCGCATCTTCTCGGGCGCGCGTGTCATCGAAAATTTGAGCCGATCCGAAAAATCGGCTTTCTCTTGGGGTGTTGGCATAGGTCGCGATTGTGCGAGGCAAACGCACTTGCAAAGTCAACCACCTGCGCTAGATATGGCGCAAGTTCCGCATTTTTATCGAGTTCGGGAAAAACAATCACAATTTCAGCGCTGATTACCCAAACGGTGCAAACCCCTTAGCCGTGACATTTGCGTACACCGAAACGATGCACATCCCCGACTCACCCTCCAATCCATCATAGCCCACATAAGATAGATTAAGAATTGTCTTAGCGGGGTTGCTTAGCAAAGCGAAACCAAGTCGCCGCGCTACAATGCCGCGACTCATTACTTGCCTCATTGACTGCCGTTTAGTTCGAGAAAATCATGTCCAACAATGACTCCGATCCGATCGTTGCGATCGCCACCGCGCCGGGTCGTGGCGGTATCGGCGTGGTGCGGCTGTCGTTCGGGCGCTCGGGCGAAGCGGCCGCGAAACACGCCATGCTTGCGCTGTGCGGCCAGCTCCTCGACGCGCGTCACGCGACCTATGCGCCGTTCACCGATGCACACGGCGAAGCAATCGATCGCGGCATTGCGATGTACTTTCCCGCGCCCCATTCCTATACCGGCGAACATGTGCTCGAGCTGCAGGGACATGGTGGTCCGATCGTGCTG
The DNA here is from genome assembly GCF_001557535.2 of Burkholderia sp. PAMC 26561. Classification (NCBI taxonomy): domain Bacteria; kingdom Pseudomonadati; phylum Pseudomonadota; class Betaproteobacteria; order Burkholderiales; family Burkholderiaceae; genus Burkholderia; species Burkholderia sp. PAMC 26561. The sequence continues at coordinate 1,250,151 of NZ_CP014306.1, read as the reverse complement.
CAACTGCTGCTGCAGCGGGCTATCGATACCGGCCGCGATTTCGGTCTGCGGCTCGCCGAACCGGGCGAGTTCACGCGGCGCGCGTTCCTCAACGACAAGCTTGATCTTGCGCAAGCTGAAGCCGTCGCTGACCTGATCGAAGCAAGCACGGAGGCTGCGGCGCGATCGGCGGGCCGTTCACTCGATGGCGCGTTTTCCCGCCAGATCCATGCGCTCGTGGAAGACGTCATCACCTTGCGGATGCTGGTCGAGGCGACGCTCGATTTCCCCGAAGAGGAGATCGACTTCCTCGAAGCTGCGGATGCTCGCGGCAAGCTTGCACGCATCCGCGCGCTGCTCGAAAAGGTGCTCACCGATGCACGCCAGGGCGCGCTCTTGCGCGAGGGGTTGTCGGTGGTGCTTGCGGGGCAGCCGAACGTGGGCAAGTCGTCGCTTTTGAATGCGCTGGCGGGTGCGGAGCTGGCTATCGTTACGCCGATTGCCGGCACTACACGCGACAAGGTCACGCAGACCATTCAGATAGAAGGCATTCCGATTCATGTCATCGATACCGCCGGCCTGCGCGAGACGCAGGACGAAGTTGAGCGCATTGGTATTGAAAGGACGTGGGGCGAAATTGGCCGCGCGGATGTGGTCCTGCATCTGCTCGATGCACGCGAAAAGCTGAGTGCTGACGATACCGCCATATCAGCGCGCTTTCCTGCGGGCGTGCCGGTCGTGCGTGTGTTGAACAAGGCGGATCTGGCGGCCGTGGCGGCATCGGCGTCAATTGCCGGCGATGAAGTGCGCGAGGTGCGTTTATCGGCGAAGACGGGCGATGGGATCGCTCTGCTTCGCGACGAACTGCTGAAGATCGCCGGATGGCAGGCGGGCGCTGAAAGCATCTATTTGGCGCGCGAGCGGCATTTGATCGCGCTGCGCGCTGCTCGCGAGCATCTGGCGACTGCGGCGGATCACGCTGACCAGAACTCGCAGGCGCTGGATTTGTTCGCCGAGGAGCTGAGGCTCGCGCAGGATCAGTTGAATTCGATTACTGGCGAGTTCAGCTCGGACGATCTGCTTGGCGTGATCTTCAGCCGGTTTTGTATTGGGAAGTAGCGCAGGAGGCTGCACTTCGTTGCGACCCAAGACCGAAACAAACTGCCACACATATTCGCTTACGAAATTCGATAGAATTTGAGTTCTTTTTGGCCCGGAACGCCCGGATCGCCCGGCCCGTCAACTTTTTGGAGGAAGAGGATATGAAGCTTACAGGCGTCGGCCTATACACCTTCCATGAAGCGTCGAGGCTCACGAAGATCCCCATAAGGGATCTTCGTCGATGGCTGGACGGGTATTCGTACCGGGACAAAGCTCAAGAAACATCTGTTTCAGTGCCGCCTCTCTGGAAAACTGAACTCGCTCAAGACGAAATGGACGGGATTACTTTCCACGACTTGCTCGAGATCCGATTTGTCCAGGCTTTTCGCAAGTACGGCGTGAGCCTCCAGACCATCCGGCTTGCGAGTCGCATGGCCCGTGAGCTCTTTGCGATGCCCTATCCATTCACCTCTCGTCGGTTCCAGACTGACGGCCGCACCATTTTTGCGTCCGCCATGGAGGAAACAGGCGAAACGGAGCTGCTCGATCTGGTTCGACGACAATACGCTTTCAGAAAGGTCATCGAGCCGTCTCTCTACCATGGCATCGAGTTCGATCAGAACCAGCTGGCGACGCGGTGGTATCCGTCGCACCGAAGCAAAGCCGTGATGCTTGATCCGGAAGTTTCCTTTGGAAAACCGGTCGTTGCAGACGGCGCGGTCCGTACAGAAATCCTGTACGACGCGGTTCTCGCCGAGGGGAACAAGAATCTGGTCGCAAGGCTTTACGAGGTGCCCGTCGCCGCAGTGGACGCCGCAATCGCTTTTGAAGAAAGTCTTGCCGCGTGAAGTTTTTCGTCGATAACAATCTGCCTCCCGCGCTAGCCAAGGCATTGCACGCGTTGAGCGAACCTGAAGGGCATGAAGCCTGTCATCTAAAACAAAAATTTGCCCAGGACACTCCCGACTCGGACTGGATCGACACCTTGTCAAAAGAAGGGGGCTGGTCGGTGATTACTCACGACAAGTTGAATAAAGGCCTGGAGCGTGAAGCGCTACGGCGAGCCGGCCTGATCGTCTTTTTCCTCGATAAGGGATGGTCAAGCCATACATTCTGGGACAAAGCCCACAACCTCGTGCGGTGGTGGCCGCGGATCATTGAGCAGTCCGAGGGCATAAAAGGCGGTGCGGCGTTCAGGGTGCCTTTCAATTTCTCGGGCAAAGGGAAATTCGAGCAGATCACCATGTAGGCATGCTCCGAAGGCGTTCGCCCTCGGAGCACAATGCCAAAAATCGGATACAGCTCACCCCGCCTTCTTCCACGCCGCCGCAAACGCCCCCGCGCCCATGAGCAACGCGCCGCCCGTCCGGTTCACCCCGCGCTGCACGCTCGGCCGCCTGATCGCCCGCCGCGCCACCGATGCCAGCATTGCGTAACCAAACGCATTCGCCGCCGCCAGCCCGACGAACGTCGCCTCCATGATTGCAATCTGCGAAACACTGGCCACGTGTGGATCGATGAATTGTGGCAGGAACGCCACGAAGAAAATGATGCTTTTCGGGTTCAGCACCGTCACTGCATAGGCGTGGGCAATGATCCTTCCCGTGCGCAACTCGGTCGGCGAGCGGACCGCGTCGGTATCGATCACGGGCGCGCGCCAGAGCTTGATGCCCAGATAGACGAGATAAGCGGCGCCGATCCATTTGACCACCATGAACATTTCCGCCGATGCCGCCAGCAGCACGCCGAGCCCGAGCATGGATGCGGTCATCGATGTAAGGTCGCCCATCGCGACCCCGGCGGTTGTTGCAAAGGCATATTTCCGGCCGTGTCCCAGCGCATAAGACACCACAAGCAGCACGGTCGGTCCGGGTATCGCGACGAGGATCGCCGATGCAATTGCAAACGGCAGCCATTGGGCAAGTGTCATGTCAGCTCCTGAAAAGAAGCATCGATTAATCCACGGCAGAACCGTCCTGACAACCCTTTGTATAAAAAACATGCGCGGAGGCTTCGTCCGGCATCCTCGCGCACGTCGGAACTGACTGACATGGACGCCAAGTACATGAAAACAAAATCATTTCATCTGACAAAACCCTTGCTGTCCACCCGCAACGGCACCGGCACACAAAATGCTTATTCAGAGATGGACTCTGACCAGCGATCAAGTCCGGTAATGCGAAGTGTCTCCTCCCTCATTCGTGAGGTTTAATGCCCGGTTTCATCAACCGGGCATTTTTTATGGTTACGCGGATTGCGTTGCACCATTTAATACCGCTCATTTAAATACGTGGGGCCAGTGAAGATGCGGCATATGGTCGTGTTGCAAATGCACACAAGTCATGCTTGCTCTTTCGAATTTCTTGTCTAGGATGAATGCTGCATATTAATAACTAGCCGCTGAATACATAGCTACGTCCCGAGAGATAGTTGCATGGAGGCTATAAATGAGAAAGAGTGCTGTCGCCGGCGCCGCGCTGATCTGTCTGTCCGCCCTGATGGGTTCGGTCCAGGCTCAGGACAAGGTAGTCCAACCGCAACAAACATTCAGTTTCTTGCCTAATTCGTACGGATGTTTATCGAAGGATAAATTCGATTCCGCCGATCAGCATGCCCAAGCCGGCGAGCAACAGAAAATGCAGGAATTCTTCTCCGGGTTTCAATGTCTGGCGACACCGGAAGAAGGAAATTTCCGCGTAGTGCGCGTAATTGGTCATGACGTCGAATTCGTAAATGCCTCGAATAGCGATACTCAAGGCATGTGGACCGCAGATCGATTTATCAAGCAATAAACTCAAAGCCATAAATCAATCGGCGACGCCTGTCGCCGATTTGCATTTCCCCCGCATCGCCAGTCCGGCGTCGTGCTCCCGCACGTCTTTCACGCTAATTTCCGCAACGAGCGAACGCGTTCGGTATCATCACGCGTCGGCGCACGCGAGCATTGGCTGCGTTTTTCGCTGAATCCCGTTTCGAATCCCTTTTTCGGCCTCTCACCCGAGGCTTTCCGGTGTTGCATGGCCCTCAAATCCACAATCTATAAAGCTGAATTGCAGATCGCCGACATGGATCGGCACTACTACGGCGACCACGCGCTGACCATTGCACGGCATCCGTCTGAAACCGACGATCGGATGATGGTGCGCGTCGCCGCCTTCGCATTACTCGCGAGCGAGCGGCTCGAATTCACCAAAGGCCTGTCGGACACCGACGAACCCGACCTCTGGCAAAAGGATCTCACGGGGCAAATCGAAACGTGGATCGAGGTGGGTCAGCCGGAAGAGCGGCGCATCGCGAAGGCGAGCGGGCGCGCGGATCGGGTCATCGTGATTGCGTATGGCGGCCGGACATCGGAAATCTGGTGGCAGGGCGTGAAGTCGAAGGTCGAGCGGATGCAGAACGTGACCGTCTGGTCGCTCACCGACGGCGTCGCGGCGTCCCTCGGCGCACTGGCCGAACGGACGATGCGGCTGCAATGCACGATTCAGGACGGCGAGGTGTCGCTTGGGAGCGCGAGCGTGGATCCGGTTGCCATCGACTGGACGGTGTTCAAGGGCGCGCCGCGCTGACGCGGCGAACCGCTCAAGCCTCCGGCTCGGGCGGTCCCTTCAATTCGATCAGGTTGCCCTCCGGATCGAAAAAATACAGCGACGGGCCAAAACCTTCAGCGCCGTATCGGCGGGCTTCTTCGCCCAGGCGCACGCCGTTCTCCGTAAGATGCGCCCGAAGCGCGGCGGCATCGAACGGTTCGACGCGCAAGCACACGTGATCCACGTTGTTCCCCGTGCCCGGCGTGCCGCTTTCCGGCCGGTCGATCCTGGCGCCCACAGCCAGCAAATCGATCAGCGAACGCCCGGCGCGCATCTGAATCAAGCCGAGTTCGCGCTGTTCCTTCTCGACCGGGCAGCCGAGCACGGTGGCGTAGAACTGGACCATGGCGTCGAGGTCTGCGCATCGAATCACGACGTGATCGATCTCGCGGATAGGGATCTGCATTGAATGTCTCCGGTTTTATCCGAAAATTCTAGCCTGCCGCGAAACGTGCAGACGAAAAAAAGCCCACTCGTTGCGGAGCGGGCTGAATCCATATCAGGAGGAGACATGGAGGAGACAGTTCCGATATTACACAGTGGGTTCGTACGTTGCAACACTTATCGTAGTAAAAACCCCTATGGTGCCAAAGTGTCGCATCTGTGCGTCATTCGCCATTCCGTCGCGATCACGTCGACGTCCGCCGCGAATGACAGCGCAAGAACCGGCGCGACCCGTAAAACGCCCGTCGTTACAGTAATCACGTACCCTTCGTCTAGTGAGGAATGTGATGAAAACCAATCAGGAAACCGCCGCGTTCGCCGATGCCGAATCCCGCTGGAATGCCATGTCCAGCCGGGATGCCAGCGCCGACGGTGCATTTTTCTACGCCGTGCGCACGACCGGCGTGTTCTGCCGGCCGTCGTGCGCGTCGCGGCCGCCGCGCCGTGAGAACGTCGAGTTTTTCGAGAACGTCCACCAAGCTGAGGCAGCCGGTTACCGGGCGTGCAAACGGTGTCGGCCGGGCGGTTTGTCGCGGGAACTGGCGATCGTGGAGCGCGCGTGCAAAGTGCTCGATGCCGATCCGCAGGAACGCCTCACGCTCGCGCAATTGAGCGATGCCGTGCATGTCAGCCCTTTTCACCTGCAACGGTTGTTTTCGCGTGTGGTCGGCGTGTCGCCCCGGCAATATCAGGCGGCTCGGCGCGCGGACGCGTTGCGCGGCGCCCTGCAACGCGGCGACGACGTGACCCGCGCCACGCAGGACGCAGGTTTCGGATCGACATCGCGCATGTACGACGCAGCGCCCGCCGAGCTGGGGATGACGCCATCGGTTTATCGGCGAAAAGGCGCGGGGCTTGTCGTGAATTTCGCGACCGCGCAATCGGCGCTCGGCACGGTGCTGGTGGCGGCGACTGAAAAAGGCATCTGCAAAATCGCTTTCGGCGATGACCCCGCAGCACTCGAAGCGGATCTGGCGCTGGAATTATCCGAGGCAGAACGGATTGAGGATCAGGCGAGGCTCGCGCCGTTCATCGCGCAAATCGATGCCTATTTACGCGGCACGCGGGAGCACTTCGACCTGCCGCTCGATATCAGCGCGACAGCGTTCCAGCAACGTGTATGGGATGCGCTGCAGCGGATTCCATACGGTCAGACGCGCAGTTATAGCGATATCGCCGAGGCTGTCGGCTCGCCGCGTGCAGTGAGGGCGGTGGCGAGCGCATGCGCGTCGAATCCGGTGGCGCTTGCGATCCCGTGTCATCGCGTGGTGCATAAGGACGGGGCGCTTGCGGGGTATCGATGGGGAACGGCGCGCAAGGTGGCGTTGTTATCGGCGGAAAAGGAGCGCCGGGACGAAGCCGCGCGCGAAACGGCGGAGACGTCCTGATTGAAAACCGCGTCCGATACGTCAGCAATCAAACCTGTTCGTCTGCAGCTTCCCTTCGTCGAGCCCTATGACTGGCCGCGCGTCCTGCGTTTTTTTGCGGGACGCGCGACGCTGGGCGTCGAAACGGTTGAAGACGGCGCGTACAAACGCGCAATCGAATGGCTGGGCGAGCCGGGCACGCTCAGCGTCACGCGGCATGCAACGAAGCCGTGTCTTGTTGCCACAGTTGATGGCGCGGCGAGCCGCCACGCGAAACCGATCGGCGAGCATTTGACGCGGATGTTCGACCTTCGCGCCGATGCAACCGCCATCGCCGCGCATCTTGCCCGCGATCCGTGGTTTGCGCCGCTCACGCAAGCCGTTCCCGGCCTGCGCGTGCCAGGCGCGTGGTCCGGTTTCGAGCTGGTCGTGCGCGCGATCGTCGGACAGCAGGTCAGCGTCAAGGCGGCATCGACGATCATTGGCCGGCTCGTCCAGCGCGCCGGTACGCCCGTTCCCGATCACGCTCATGCCGATACCGCCTGGCGTTTTCCCACGCCCGCCGCACTCGCCCAGGTCGATCTCGACAAGATCGGCATGCCCGGCAAACGCGTGGCCGCGCTGCAGGGTTTCGCGCGCGAGGTCGCGACGGGCGCCCTGCCGCTCGACGACCCTCGCTCGGATCGGGGTGAACTCCGGGCGGCGTTGCTGGCCATGCCGGGTATCGGCCCGTGGACGGTGGAGTACGTCGCGATGCGTGCCCTGCGCGATCCGGACGCGTGGCCCGGCACCGACCTGATCCTGATGCAGGCGCTCGCGGCGCGTGATCCATCGATGGCTAAAGCCGCCGCTCTTCGCGCCCGGGCTGAGAACTGGCGGCCGTATCGTGCGTACGCCGCACTGCACGTGTGGAACGAGATCGCCGACCGGGCGGGATCGGCCAAGGGTGGCTGACCTAACGTCCTCGATCAGCCGATAACCCCGCCCAAGATCAGACATTAATTCCACGCTGGCGCAGCCAAACTGCAAACGCCGCGTCGGTCCGGGAAAAGTGATGCTGCGAGGGTAACGCCCGAAACCACTCCAAATTCGCGCAAACCCTTACCCGGCAAGGCTTCAAGCACGGCTTACACTGAGATGTTAAAGTGCCCGCTACCCAAAAATCCGATTTGGCGCATGCTGTTTCGCGCCGAGCGCAAACGTCGCAGCAATGGCAAATACGAATTCCTCATCCTCCTCCCGCAGTGCCTTCCTGGAGCGCCTTGCAGCGCTGACCGCCGGTGAGCCCGGCGCCGCCTTGCGCCGGGGACTGCGCGGCATCGAGAAGGAGAGTCTGCGAGTCACGCGCAACGGCGCGCTTGCCACCACGCCGCATCCGCGGGCGTTCGGCTCCGCGCTCACGCATCCGCTCATCACGACCGATTATTCCGAGGCGTTGATCGAGCTGATCACGCCGGCCGATAACGACGTGGCGATCACGCTGGACAAACTGGACGAGCTGCATCGTTTCGCTTACGCGCATCTCGGCGACGAACTCCTCTGGAACGACTCCATGCCCGGCCAGCTTCCGGCCGACCAGGAGATTCCGATCGGCAACTACGGAACGTCGAATATCGGCATGCTGAAGCATGTTTATCGGCGCGGGTTGTCGCTTCGATACGGCCGCACGATGCAATGTATTGCCGGGATCCACTACAACTATTCGCTGCACGAAGACGTGTGGCGCGCGTGGGCCGCACTCGACGGCCGCAGCACCACGCACATGGTCGATTTCCAGTCCGAGCGCTATTTCGCGCTGATCCGCAACTTCCGGCGCACGAGCTGGCTGCTCATGTACCTGTTCGGCGCGTCGCCGGCGCTGAACCGCCAGTTCCTGCGTGACCGCCCGAATACGCTCGACACGTTGGATGCAACCACGCTTTATCTGCCCTACGCAACCAGCCTGCGCATGAGCGATCTCGGTTACACGAACAACCCGGCGCAAGCCGCGCTGCTGCCTAGCTACGATACGCTCGACGGTTATCTCGATGTGCTCGCCAAGGCGGTCAGCGAGCCTCATCCGCCGTATGAAGCCATCGGCACGCAGCGCGACGGCGAATGGATTCAGATCAACACGAACGTACTGCAGATCGAGAACGAGTTCTACTCGACCATCCGGCCGAAGCGCGTCACGCAGCCGGGAGAACGGCCGTTGCATGCGTTGTCGTCGCGCGGCGTGCAGTACATCGAAGTGCGTTGCCTCGATATCGATCCGTTCGAGCCGACCGGGATCTCGCTGCAGACATCGCGTTTCATGGACGCGTATTTGTTGTATTGCGCGCTTGAAGACAGTCCGCTGTTGCCGCGCCCCGCCAATGAAGAAGCCAATGAAAACTTCGCGCGCATCACGAAGGAAGGCCGTAAGCCGGGCCTGACGCTGGCTCGCGATGGCCGGGAAGTGCCCATGCAAGGCTGGGCCGGCGAGTTGCTGGACGCAATCGAGCCGGTCGCGCGGGCGCTGGACAAACTGCACGGTATCAATGAGCACATCCTCGCGCTCGATGCCCAGCGGGCACGGCTGGCGGATGTATCGCTGACACCGTCCGCGCAGGTGCTGTCGATCATGCGCGAGCGCGGCCAAAGCTTCGACGCTTTCGCGCTCGAACTGAGCGAAAAGCACGCCGATCATTTCCGCAGCCGGCCGCTCGAGCCGGAAGTCGCGCGCGAGCTAGAAGCGCTCGCGGCCAAGTCGCTGGAGGATCAGGCAAGAATCGAACGCGATGAAATTGGTTCGTTCGATGCATTCGTCGGCGCGTATCGGGCTTATACGCTAAACCGCATCAGCGTCTAGTCCAGACCGTTCAAGCAGCTTTTCCCGCGCCGCGAGTCTTCACCAGCGGCAACCCTTACTGGTTTTGCAACAGGACGCAACGCACGGAAACGCTCGTGCTTGCATCGGGTCTGAAATTAGCGACGAATCAGATTTGGCCGTTCCGCGCTCCTGCTTCTACGAGCGTGACCGACCGGCTGAACGCTAATAAAGGAGCGGGGAACATGAAAACAAACTTGATGAAAACGACGGGTATGGCTGGTGCCGCGGTGGCATTCGCGCTGCTCGGAGGGTGTTCGACGAACGGCCAGATTGCCGGCGAAACCATGGAACAGGCCACGGCGCCGCTCACTTGCACGAACAAGGCCGAATGCGACGCGTGGTGGGGCCGCGCGCAAGTCTGGGTGACCAACCATTCGGAATACAAGCTGCAGACGGTCACCGATTCGATCATCCAGACAACAGGTCCGTCGGGCGGAAAACGCGCTCTCGCCTACCAGATCACCAAGACGCCCAGCAACGAGGGCACAGCGACCATCGGCTTTGCAGCGCATTGCGACAACATGCTCGGCTGCGAACCGAACCCCTGGAAGGCCGGCGCGGACTTCAAGCAGTTTGTGCGTGGCGGTCCATCGCAAATGGGTACGCGGTCCGGCGCCACGGCATCCGGCAATGCATTGCCCCCGGTCTCACCGGCGCCACCTACCAAGCCGATACCGCCCGCGATGCCCGTGCAGGCAATGCCCCCGACGCTCGACAATCAACCGGGTCAGTCAGGCCAGAGCCAGACGCCTGAATAACCTGAAGCAACTCCAGAGAAACAGGGCCGCGTTCGGAAAAGGAACGCGGCTTTTTCACATCTGACTTGCCCAAACGCCCCCAGAACAACCCTATAGGCTCGATAGCCAAAACACTTGCATAGGCATACTTTCGTCCGAAGGCGGTTTTTTCCGATTCGCTGGCCGACCAATGCGAAACAAAGTGACTCAACATGAGCACGAAGTTCCACAAACTCGGCCAACCGCGCGGCAACAAGGGTTATCTCCCTTATGGTCCACAGTCTCGCCCGCTGCCCGGGCGCCAAGACGGAAAAACAACATCGAAAAATATCGCAAGCTATCCGTCTTGAAAATCGATTGCATAGTCAATATTATTATAAGCACCGAGTTACGCGCCAAGGCGCCACCCGAGACTATGTTCTGACCGATTGAAAGCATCGAAAAATTTCGATGCGCATATGGATTTACCGATGAACCGCGCTGCCCAAACTACCCGCCTCCTCGGCCGACGCTTCGGCCAGTCAGTCAGCTCTGCACTGCTGCACATCCTTCCGCCGAACCTGAGTTCGTGGAAACTCGCGCTCTACGTGATCGTGTTTTTGCTGCCGGGCGGATCGTTTGTCGTATTGGGTGCGGCGTGGTTCGAAAATCGACAGATGCGCAAGTCTGCGAAGCCGGCGGCAACCGTCGCCAAGCCCCTGCTGTGCAGTCCGAAGCGCTGCGACGCTTGAAGCAAGCGCATCACTGCGCGGCGTAACGGCTCGTAACTGAATCCGCGACACGCGTAAACCCAGTTTCCTTTCAAGCCGTTACCCTTACGTCTGCCCAAATGCGCGCCTTGCGCGCGCATTCAGTTACCATTTCGGACCCGTTTCGCCTGGCGCCATTGCCTTGCCGGAACGCGCAGCCTCCGACAGGAATCCAGAGCAGATGCCGTACACCCGAATCCCCGTGTTTTATCGACGATCCGCGCTTGTCGTGGTGTTGGCGCTTGCCGGCTGTGCCGTCGGGCCGAATTACACACGCCCCGACGCTGCCATTCCCGCCGCCTACAAGGAGGCGCCCGAAGGCTGGAAGGTTGCGCAACCGGCTGACCGTATCGACCGTGGGAACTGGTGGACCATTTTCAACGACGCGCAACTCAACGACCTCGAAGGCCGGCTGAACACGTCGAACCAGACGATCGAGCAGTTCGCGGCGACGTATCGGCAGGCGCGCGCGCTGGTTTCGGAGGCGCGGTCCGCGTACTTCCCGACTGTGGGGTTATCGGCGTCGGGGACACGCTCTGGTTCCGGCAATCGGTCCACGAACTCGCAGTTCTCCAGCAGCGGCGTGAGCAATGCCTTCAACCTCGGGCTGGATGCATCTTGGGAACCGGATCTTTGGGGCACGGTCAGCCGCACGGTGAACGCTCAGCGTGCCGGCGAGCAAAGTGCCGCCGCCGACCTTGCGAACGCACGGCTCTCGGCGCAGGCCACGCTGGCACAAACATATTTCCAGTTGCGTTCGCTCGACGCGCAGCAAAAGCTCCTCGACGATACCGTCGCCGCCTATCAACGCACCTTGCAGCTCACGCAGAACCAGTACGCGCAAGGCACGATCGCGCGCTCGGACGTGATCCAGGCGCAGACGCAATTGCAATCGGCGCAGGCGGCGGCCATCGATAACGGCGTTTCGCGCGCCCAGTTCGAACATGCAATCGCGGTGCTGGTCGGCGAACCGGCATCGACGTTCAGCATTGCCGCATCTCCGCTCGATGCAACCCCGCCCGTGATTCCGTCCGATCTGCCATCGTCCATTCTGGAGCGGCGGCCGGACATCGCCTCGGCCGAGCGCAAGGCTGCGGCAGCGAACGAGCAGATTGGCGTGGAGATCGCGGCGTTTTTCCCGACGTTGACGCTGTCGGCATCGGGCGGATTCCAGAGTTCCGTGCTCTCGCAGTTGCTGCGCGCGCCGTCGCAGTTCTGGACGCTCGGGCCGAGCATCGCAGCCACGCTCTTCGATGGCGGCCTGCGGGCCGCTCGCACGGAAGCTGCGCGTGCGGCTTATGACGCGTCTGTCGCGTCTTATCGCCTGGCGGTGCTGACAGCGTTCCAGGACGTCGAGGACAACCTCGCGTCCATTCGCATTCTCGCCAACGAGATCGTGGTTCAGCAGCAGGCGGTGGCGTCGGCGCAGCAGGCGCTGGATATCGTGACGAACCAGTACAAGTCAGGCACGGTCGGATTCATCAACGTGCTCACTGCGCAGACCACGGCGTTCACCGCCCAGCAGAAGCTCGCGAGTATCGCGGGTCAGCGGATGGTGTCGTCGGTCGGGTTGATCAAGGCGCTGGGCGGCGGATGGGAAACCGCGCAGATGAACGAGGAAACGGGGACTTCTGCGGCGCCCGCCGCGGCCGCCAGTTCCACGCAGGATTCAAGCGCAGGGCTTAATACCGGTTCGGTTCTGGCCAAGCAGTAATCAAGGCGCGCCTGACCGGTTCAACGTCAGCTCGACGGTATCCGGGCCGGTATGGCGGCCAAGCAGGTTCAGAAGTCCTGCCAGGTTCTCGCGCGCTTCCGGCGCCGATGTCGCCACGCCGCTGAACGTGCTAGAGCCCTGCGCTACCGCCCCCTGCCCGGTCAGCATCAACGGCCCGCGCGTCGTTGTCAGGTTGATCGTGCCCGCCTGTCCTTCCGCTTGAAACACCACGCGATACGACCCGAGCGGCTTCACGCGCGAGACACGTGACGACATGTCGTCCAGCGTCACGATCACCTGCCCATAGGTGTTGCGTCCCAGCACGCGCCAGTCGGTCCACGTCAGACGCACGTTGCCGTCCGGATCGAGTGTATTGAACGGTGCCCCAAGACCGCTGAGCAAACTCGCCGGCACCGCGATGGAGCCGGAAGAAAGCGTCGACTGTTTCGGGCTTGCATCGACGAGAACCGGGTCCGGCATCGCATCCGTCTGGCCCATTTGCATGCGCACGTGCCCGGTGAACAACGGCCAGAAAGCGGTACGCCATTCAATGCGTCCCGGCAGCAAGGTCGCGCCTTCGCCGCCGCCGCCGGTTGCGAGCATCAACGTGGCTGAGCCTTTCCAGAGCGAACCGGCCGGGTCGACCAGATTGACGTGACCGCCCGTGTTCTTGCCGAACTGCGGCACGATCCACGCGGCCGGCAGCATGACCAACAACGTGACGATCACCGATGCAACCGCCACCGCCAACCACGGCCAGGCAGCGAGAAGCCGTCGTGTTCCGTGGTTCATTGTCCCTGGGCCGGTTGCAGCGATGCCGTCAGATCCACCTGGCCATCGGGTTTTTGCGCCGTAATGTGCGCCTCGTTGACCTGCACCTTGTATTGCTTGCGGACATCGTCGAGCCAGACGGTCCACTCGGGGAACGACACGTTCTTCAACTGGAACTGCACGGCCGAACCGACGACCTGAACTTGCGTCGCGGGCATGTTGTTGTCGGCGAGGGACTTGGTCAGCGCATCGCGCAGCGCGCCGCCCGTCGGCGTGACGCCTTGCGCGCTGCCGGTCAGCGAACGCGCTTCATTGGCCTGCGCTGTCATCTGCGCGAGCTGGGCCTGCATGCGCGGCAGCGATTCACGCAAGCGCGCGCGGCCTTCATACGCGGGCGCCCACAACACGAGATACACAATGACGATAGCCAGCGCAGCGCCGCCCCACATCAGGATGGTCTTTTCGCGCTGGGTCCGGGCGGACCAGAACTCGTTTGCGGTATCGGTGATTGCCTGTTTCATTGGCCGCTCCTGACGGACCACTTGCCCGTGTTGGTGTCGATCGCGCCCGTTAGTCCGTTCGCAACCAGACGCCGTTGCAAACCAGGATCGACCTTGGTTTCAGGCTTGAAGGTCACGTCGAGCTTCCTGTCGTGGTAATCCAGCGCCGCGATGCCGTTCACCGGAATGGGCCCGAGCGCGCGTGCGAATGAATCGGCGATGGACAGGAAATCCGACGGCGACAATTGTCCCGACGCCAGCCGCAGCCGGTCGAGCTGACGCGCCATCTGGTCGGGTGCATCGAGCACGACGGTGGTTTTCGGGAACGTGTTCAGCAGCAGCTCGGTCATCTGCGCATTGATCGCGTCGCGTTGGCGCGCGAGCTGGATCCACTGGATGTTGATCCCGATCATCGACACGATCAGCGCCCCGGCCAGCAGCGCCACCGGTACCTTCAGGCGCCGCATGGTCGCGCGGTCGAGCCGCCACGGCTGCGCGGCAAACTCGAACTGGCACAGGTCGAAGCGGTTGGTGAGCGCGTTGCGCGCGAGGATTTCGAACGGCAGCGGTTCTGCGCCGGGAATGGCCGCGCGGGAAGAAACCGATGCAAGCCGCGGCTCCGCGCCGGGTACATCGCGCAAGGTATAGAGCGTCATGGGCTGCGCGCCGGCGAGTGCGCCGAGCGTGGTCGTGACGGCATCGGCGGGAATTGCGAGGCCTTCGCCCAGCGCCGCGTGTTCGCCGCGCGCTATCGCGATCTCCACGCGTGGCGCCGCGTTCGGCGGCAGCGTCAGCGCATCGCCGCCAAGCAACGCGGGCGCGGTCGGGATCACCTCGCCCAGCACGCCCGCGACGAACGGATTCGGCACGTCGGGATCGCTTTCGTGCAGCGGCAGGCAGCGCATCGCGGGCACGGCTTTCACATTCCGATGCCCGCCGTTCGCGAACGCTTCCATCAGGAAGCGGAACCAGCCGCGGTCGATGACCGCCATCACGCGCCGTCCGCTTGCAAGCGCAACAGGATCGACGGCGATGTGGCACGTCTGCGGATCCTGGATCAGTTGATCCTCGACCACGTTCGGCAATGCCTGGCGCAAACGCGGCCCTTTCAGCGGCGGCAGCAGCGCGGCGGTCAGCAACAAGTCGCGCGCGGCGACGATCAGCACCGTCGCGCTCGCACGCGGCAAGAGCCCGAGCGCTGCACGGCCGGCGCGTTGCGTGACGTTGCGCTTGTCCAGCAGCAAAAACGGCAGCTCCGGCAAATTCCATTCTTCGGAGCGCACCGCCGGATCGCGCGGCGGCAGTAGGACGATCAATGTGCTCAAAGGCCGCTCTCTTCTCTTCGGGTATTGGTGTTTAGCGTTTCAAAGTGATTCACTGTACTTCGCATCAAAGCTGGTCGCGCACATAAACGATACGCGTCGTATGCGTCGCCGGATCCCGATACAGCAGGGTGGTCCGGTCCACTTCCGCGCGCTCGTGCTCCACGCGGCCGTGGATCAGGAAATACTTCGTCGTCACGTCCATCTGGTTCATATCGATGCCGTCCGTCTTCACGCCCGCGCCGGTCAGCGCGAGCTGCACGTTGCCGACATCGTGGAAAAACACGGTCTCGCGCCGCGCCACGAACGCCTGCGCCTGCGAGAGCGACATGCCTGGCACCGTCGCCGCGACCACTTCGGCGGTTGCGGTATTCATGTTCACCGACGTCGTGGTCGGCAGCACCGTCACGAACGGCCGCAATTTATCGACGATTTCCGGTGAAAAACCCGGGACGTCCATCAGCGATTCCACGTTGATCATCTGCAGCGGCGCGACCGGTGCGTTGCTGTCGGCGTCAGCCAGGCCGGGATCATCGGTGAAATTGCCGCCACCCGTGCCACCACCCGCCGCGAGTCCCTGGACCGCCGCCTGCTGCGACGCGGCCGCGGTCGTGCCTTGTGTCTGAAACCGCGTCGCCGACTGCGCCAGCCCGGCGCGCAACTGCAGCGCCACGGTTTTCGCAAGCGACCCGTTGAGCCCAAGCAGCGTCAACAAACGCTGAAACGACTGGATCTCTTCCACGTTGATGGTCAGCAAACCCGGCGTTGGCGTCGACACGAGATTGCGCAGGTTGAATTTGGCCTGCGCATCTTCAATCGATCCCGACAGATACGTCGATGCCCCCTGCTGCGCCCGCACTTCGCCAATCTGCCCGAGAAAGTCGGACAAGCGCGTTTTCGCGATCGGCACGCCCCACACGCCGCCGAGATACGTGACGGTCGGCGCGGTATCGGCTTCCGAACGCAGGATCAGGCGCGTCCAGTCGAGCGCGCTGCGCGAGATCCATTGCGCCTGGGAAAGCAGCCGCTGGTTTTCGATACGACGAATCTGCACTTCCTGCCGCCACAACAACCCGGACACGATGATCGCCGACAACGCCACCACCAGCAGCGCGCTGATGATCGCGACGCCTTTCTCCTTGCGGGTTGTCCGGATGCGTGAAGCGCGTTTCATGGTCATTCCCCGATCAGGAAAACGCGCGTGATCGGCGCGGCAAGATTGTGCGCGCCGACCGCAATCTGAATGCCCGTCACGGCACGCGGCAGGGGTGCGTTGCCGAGTTGCGGCACTTTCAGGTTGTTGTCGTTTTGCACGATCTGCGAGGTCACGTCCGCCATCCTCATCGTCCAGCCTGTTTTGGGCACGTATGCGCGCGTGGCGAAGGTCGTGACGCCGGCCATCAACGGAATCGATGACCAGCCATCCGCACCATCTCCCGCCGATAAAGCCCGCCGCACTTCGCCAATATTTCCAAGCGGCGGCGATGCAAACCGCACGACCAAACCATTGCTCAGCCGGTAACGGATCACTTGCAAACGCGGCGCCGTGCCTGCTCCATACACACCGCGCACGATCTGCAGGGAATTGCCGCCAATCGCGACTGCCGCTTGTCCGGCTTCGTCGTCGGTTGCGGCCTGGCGCGCATCGATGCGCATCTGGTCGAACAGTTGCTGCACCACACGCTCGTCTTCCATCGCGTTCGTGATGGTCGTGCGACCGCGCATGATCTGGTCGAGACCGCGCCACGACAGCACCGCGATTACCGCAAGGATCGCGATTGCGACCAGCATCTCGATCAGCGTAAAGCCACGCGCGCCACGTGGGCCACGTGCCCCACGATCCTGGCGCTTAGAGCGAACGATTGGTTTCATTCGCCACCACCATGACCATTTGCGCGAGATTGCCGGGCCGGCCGGGCGATGTGACGAACACTTCCACTTTCCTGAAAATCGGATTCGGCGTGGACGTCACGCGATCGGTGCACGTCAATCTGAGATTTCCCTGCGAACAATCGAACGTCTTCGTGCCGATATCCGGCCACGAATGCGTCAGCCGCAACTGCGCAAGTTCGTTGTCGGCGCTCCATCCGGCGAGCAAGCGGTTGTGCAGATCGGCCTCGCCGGTTGCAAGAGAACCTACTGCCCTGAGCGACGCCGCCAGCGCCACCGCGATGATCGCCAGCGCAACGAGCACTTCGATCATTGTGAAGCCGCGTGCGCGCCCGGGTCGTAAAAGCTTCGCCATCAGCGCACCCGATACCGGCCGTTGCCCGTACCCACGATCGTCGCCCGTCCGACTGCAGAGACGATGGTCACTTCCATGGGGGTATCGATGGCTTCCGTGCCGAACACCAGCCTGTTTGTTACCTGATCCGAGCCCAGATACTGGATCGTCACGCCGGTCACGCCGCCTTCCCAGCGGCGCGGCCGCAGCAAGTCGTCGCGCAACGGACGCCAGCCGTCTTCGGTCCGGACATCGAAACGAAAACCGCCGTCGAGCGGCTGCCATGCAATCGGCCGCGCGCGCACTTGCGCCTCGTCGCCCGCCGATTCGAACAGCAGCGCGAGCCGCTGCGCTTCCTCGTTCAGATCGGTGCGTGGATTGCGCGTGAGCTGCAGCGAAGCAAGCGACACCAGCAACCCTGCGATAACCAGCACCACCAGCATTTCCAGCAACGTGAAGCCAGCTTGCGGCCGCGCCTTCGCCGCGCGCTGCGGCTTAAACAAGGCTGAACGATACGGCTCGTGCTGCTGGTTCACGTCGGTTACTTCTATGAAAGTTGCTTAAAAGTGACTCATTGCCACGAGCCGACATCGGCGTCGTTGCCTTCGCCGCCCGGCTTGTTGTCCGCGCCGTAGCTGAACACATCCACTTCGCCGTGCACGCCCGGGTTCAGATATTGATACTGCGCGCCCCACGGGTCGTTCGGGAGGCGTTCCAGATAACCACCGTCCTTCCAGTTGTTCGGGATCGGATCGTTGGTCGGTTTCTCGATCAGCGCGCGCAAGCCCTGCTCTTGCGTGGGATAACGGCCGTTATCCAGCCTGTACAGCTTCATGGCCTGCATGATCGTGCCGATATCCTGCTTCGCCGCCACCCGCCGCGCCTCGTCCGGACGGCTCATGATCTTCGGCACGATCAGCGCCGCGAGAATCCCGAGAATGGCGATCACCACCATGATTTCGATCAGCGTAAAGCCGCGCTGCCGTTTCTTCTGCGTGCCTTGCGCCGTCTGGAGTGCGTCGCGGCGCTTCATCAACATTTGCATGACTTGATCTTCCTTTCCAATTTGATGTCGTTCACGGCGCTCGCGTGTCAGGTAGCCGCACCGTTGAGTTCACTGTCTGTCCGCCGCCAACGCGCGGTTGTTGCGGGCAGGAAAGCATTCTATAGATCTGGCGTAAGGTGATTCCGCTTCAACGCCCGCCCTCGTTCGCTCCCTTTGATCTCGCGCGGTATCAGCGCACATAAATGGTCGGTCCCGGCGCATTCGGCGGCAGGAAGACTTCGGAGAGCGCGCCTTTTCTGTCGATGATGATCGAGCGCGCCCGCACTTCCTTGATCGTCACGCCCTGGGTAAGCGGACCGCCGAGCGAAATGGCCTTTGCCGGCTCGCCGCCATAACTGACGATAGCCGCCGCGCCGTGCTGCAGCGAAAGAATCCCGAACAGATGCACGTCCTGGTTTTCCTGACGCTTCAACTGGCCGCCGAACAAGGTGGCCGCAAGTTCAGTGGATGGCGCGCGCCCTGCCGCCGCCGCCGGCAATGGCGCACTTTGATGCGATGTCAGCGTGACGATCCACCAAGTCAGCGTCGCGCAAAAAACAGCGAGCGCGACGAGCGTAAGAAGGCGGGTTTGGAGGGCGTTCATAGGGTCGACTTCTTCACTGCACCAGATTATTCAATTCGATGATCGGCAACATCACCGCCAGCACGATCACGAGTACGACGCCGCCCATCGCGAGGATCAGGAGCGGTTCCAGCAGGCTTGTCAGGAACATCGTGCGGCGTTCGAGTTCGCGTGCTTCACCTTCGGACGCGCGGTCGAGCATGGTCGTGACATCGCCGGTTGCTTCGCCGGAACGGATCAGATGGACCAGCACCGGCGGAAACGTCTTCGTGTTGCCGAGCGCGCGCGACAACGACGTGCCTTCACGTACCCGGATGATCGCGTCTTCCACGTTTTCGCTCATCGCGCGATTGCTCAGCGTTTCGCCGGCGGCCTGCAGTGCACGCAGGATCGGCACGCCGGCCGCCGTCAGGATGGCGAGCGTGCTGGCAAAACGCACGGTGTTATAACCGCGCACCAGCTTGCCGAGCAGCGGCGCAGTCAGGAGCCATCGATCGAACGCCATGCGTGGTCCGGGCCGGGCAAGCAACTGCTTGATGAACCAGCTAATTGCGATCACGCCGATCAACATGGCCCACCAGTAATTCCGGACGAAACCGGAAAGCGCCATCATCGCGATGGTCAAGAACGGGAGCGACTGCTTCGTGCTTGCGAACACGTTCACCACTTGCGGCACGACGTAGCTCAGCAAGAACGTCACGATCCCAAATGCGATCAACGTGACGATCGCCGGATACGTGAACGCGAGCACGATCTTCTGCTTGAGCGCATTGCGCTGTTCGATGTAATCCGCGAGCCGCGACAACACGAGGCCGAGCTTGCCGGTATGTTCGCCGGCGGCCACGAGCGCCCGATAAATCTCCGGGAAGTCGCGCGGATGTTCGGCGAGCGCATTGGCAAACGAATGGCCGCCGAGCACTTCGGCGCGGATCGCGGCCATCAGTTCGCGGATGTAATCGCGCTCCGATTGCTCAGTCAGGACCGATAGCGTCTCGCCGAGCGGCAATCCCGCGATCAGCAAGCTGGCGAGTTGCCGCGTGAGAATGGCCTGCTCGCGCTGCGACAAACGTTTTCCCAGCGAAAGACGCTGCTTTCGCTCACCGCGCGTACGCGACCCCGCCGCTTCCACGACAAGCGGCGTCAACCCTTGCGTGCGCAACTGGCTGCGCGCGGAGCGGGCGCTGTCGGCATCGAGTACGCCTGTTTGCGACTTGCCCGCCTGATCGATAGCTTCAAAACGAAACGCCGGCATGGATGTCTAATCTCCGCCCGTCACGCGCAGCACTTCTTCCAGCGAAGTCGCGCCAGTCGCCAACCATCGGTTCCCGTCTTCACGCAGCGTGCGCATGCCATTTTCGCGACCGGCCGTCAAAATTTCGGCATCCGATGCATTGCGGTGAATCAGCGCACGGATCGCGTCGTCCAGCAGCAGCAGTTCGTACACGCCGCGACGTCCTGCATATCCCGAGTTGCCGCATTTATCGCAGCCGACCGCATGCCAGTGCATATGGCCGTTTTCGGTACGCTGTTCCTTGCACACCGGACACAACTGGCGCACGAGCCGCTGCGCCAGAACGCCCAGCAGCGACGACGCCAGCAAATACGGTTCGACGCCCATATCGGTGAGACGTGTCACCGCCGATGCCGCGTCGTTCGTGTGCAGCGTCGCGAGCACGAGGTGACCCGTGAGCGATGCCTGCACCGCAATCTGCGCCGTCTCCAGATCGCGGATTTCCCCGATCATGATGATGTCCGGGTCCTGCCGCAAAATGGACCGCAACGCACGCGCGAAGGTCATGCCGATGCGCTCGTTCACCTGCGTCTGGCCGATCCCGCCCAGGTCGTACTCGATAGGATCTTCCACCGTCATGATGTTGGTGGTCGCCGTCTCGAGCCGCGACATGGCGGCGTAAAGCGTGGTTGTCTTGCCGGAACCGGTCGGTCCCGTTACGAGCACGATGCCGTGCGGACGGCCGATCAGCTTGTCGAAGTGCACCAGCGTATCGCGCGCCATGCCGAGCGTTTCGAGGTTCAGGCGTTGCGCGTCTTTTTCCAGCAGACGCAGCACCGCGCGTTCGCCGTGACCGGTCGGCAAGGTGGATACGCGCACGTCGACTGGACGGCCGCCCACGCGCAACGTGATCCGTCCGTCTTGCGGCAAGCGTTTTTCGGCAATGTCCAGTTGCGCCATGATCTTGATCCGCGAGATCAGCGCGCCATGCAGTGCTTTCTTCGGGCGCACGACGTCGCGCAAGGTGCCATCGACGCGAAAACGCACGACGGACGACGTCTCGAACGGTTCAATATGAATATCCGATGCCTGTTCGCGCGCCGCCTGCGTCAGCAGCGCGTTGATCATGCGGATGATCGGCGCGTCGTCTTCCGACTCGAGCAAATCCTCGATCTCGGGAATGTCCTGCATCAACCGCGACAGATCGACTTCGCCTTCCACTTCGCCAACGACCTGCGCCGCGCTGCCGTCGTTGCGCGCGTAGGCCGAGTTGATCGCCGCCGAAAGCTCGTCCACCGGCAAACGCACGATCGACACAGCGCCGAAGTTTCGCGCGACTTCGGCGAGTGCGGCGTCGCTGGTTTTATCGCTGATCCATACCTCGATGCTGTCCGCATGCTGGTGCGCGACGAGGATCTGCCCCGTGCGCGCGAACGCGTACGGAATCAGCCGGGCCGCAAGCGGCGACGGAACACTCGTGGCGACATTCGATGCGGACAGGTTCAACGTACTCACGGCTTGGCTCCTGCGTCGCCATTGAGCGGCACGCCCGGCGCCGGATTGTTGTTCGGCACAGCGTAGTTGTTCACGTTCGCGGGCTGTTGCGGCTGCGGCGGCTGTTGATACGGCTGTTGTTGCCCCTGGTATTGCGGTTGCCCCTGATATTGCTGCTCGAGCGGCTGCTGCTGGCCTTTTGGCGGCGCCGCTTGCGGCAAGGTCGCGCTGCCGCCTTGCGACGGCGATCGCGTCATGTTGTTCCAGTCGAACAGGTTCTTCGATGGCACGCCGCCCTGACTCGGACCAATCGGCGCCGGCGGCAGGACAGGAACATCGCGATCCTTCTCAATGCGGTTATCGGAGATCGAGTTGTACTGTTGCTGACGCAGGTTGTCGTAACGATCGTTCGAAATCTGCGAGCTCGTAGCCTGGTCGCGCACGATCACCGGACGCAGGAACACCATCAGGTTGGTTTTCGTCCGCGTCTTCTGCTCGCTGCGGAACAACTGCCCAATCCATGGAATGTCGCCAAGCAACGGAATCTTGCTGTTGCTCGTGTTGTACTGATCCTGCATCAAGCCGCCCAGCACGACGATCTCGCCGTCATCGGCAAGAATGGTCGACTGGATGGAACGTGTATTGATGGTCACGCCGCCGGGATTGTTGGTCGTGGTGGTATCGACGCTGGAATCTTCCTGATAAAGCTGGAGCTTCAGGATGCCGTCCTGCGTGATCTGCGGCTTCACGTGCAGCGTCACGCCTACATCGCGTCGATCGAACGTGTTGAACGCGGACACCGACGTGCCCGTGTTCGCCGTCGGCGTGGCGTACGAACCGGTCACGACCGGAACGTTCTGGCCGACCACGATCTTCGCTTCCTCGTTGTCGAGCGTGATGAGGTTAGGCGTGGAAAGAATGTTCGCATCCGCCGATGTCGACAGCGCCTGCAGCAAACCGCCAAGGCCGAAGAAGTTGCCGAACTTGTGCAACAAGCCGATGTTCAAGCCCTGCGAAAGCAGCCCGGTCTGTCCTGCCAGCGCT
This sequence comes from Burkholderia sp. PAMC 26561, assembly GCF_001557535.2. Lineage (NCBI taxonomy): Bacteria > Pseudomonadati > Pseudomonadota > Betaproteobacteria > Burkholderiales > Burkholderiaceae > Burkholderia > Burkholderia sp. PAMC 26561. The sequence goes on along the minus strand of NZ_CP014306.1, from coordinate 1,227,405 downwards.
GATGGATTGCTGCCGGCGGCGTACGCGGCGGCGGTCAGGTCCACAATGTTGCTCGTTCCCGTGCCGAAGCTCGTACCACCGTAAACGCCGTTGTTTCCGCTGTTCGAAAGCAGCGCGCCCTGCCACTGAATCCCGAGGTTTGCGCCCGTCGTGGCCGAAAGCTCCACGATCAGCGCTTCAATATAGACCTGCGGACGGCGTGCATCGAGTTGGTCGATCACTGCGCGCAAGTTGCGATACACCGGGTCCGACGCCGTGATGATCAGCGAGTTCGTGGATGTATCGGCCTGGATCATGCCGTTTCCGGGCTGATCGTTGCTGCTGCTGTCGTTATTGTTGTTGCCAAAACCTTTGTCGCTGCTCTGACCGCCGCCGCCCATCGGGTTGCTGCTCGATGCCGAGCTGCTGCCGCCCAGGCCGCCCGGCAACGGCGGCAAGCCGTTCGTGCCGGTTGACGAGCTGGAACCGCTGTTCTGTCCGAACGATCCGCCAGAGTTGCTCGACGACCCCGATCCCGACGAAGATGACGACGAGCTGTCGCCGCCCTTGCCCATCATTGCGCGCAAGGTTTTCGCAAGCCGCGTGGCGTCCGCGTTGCGCAGCGTCACCACATGCATGTTGCCGGGCTGCGTGGTCGCGGAATCGAGCTTGCGCGCAAGCGTCTTCGCGGCCTCGAGCCGGGCGCTGCTGGAGGCGCGCAGCAACAGCGAGTTCGTGCGTGAGTCGGCGGTGACGGTGACTTTCAGCGTGGCGTCGGTGCTGCCGATCGAACCGGGATCCAGAAGCTTGCTCATCTGCTCGGCGACATCGAGCGCGTTTGCATTCTTCAGCGTGACGACGTCGACCTGACGGCCCGCCGCTGTATCGATACCCGCGATGATGCTGCCGATACGCCGCACGTTGTCGGCGTAATCGGTCACGACCAGCGTGTTGTTCGCCGGATAAGCGGCGATAGTGTTGTTGGGCGAGATCAGCGGCCGCAACACCGGCAACACGTTGTTGGCCGATTCGTTATGCAGTTCGAAGACCTGCGTGATGACCTGGTCGCCCCGCGCGGTCGGCGCGTTGCCAATGTAAGTCGGGACGCCCTGCAGCTTGGCATCGGCTTCCGGCACGACCTTCAGTACTCCGTGATCCTGCACGAGCGCGAAGCCCTGCATCCGCAATGCGGACTGCAGCGTCTTCAAGGCCTGGTCCTCCGGTACCGGATTCTCCGAGACCAGGTTCAACTGCCCTTTGACCCGAGGGTCGACGATGATCGTTTTTCCCGTCGCGGCGCCGATCGCTCTCGCGACCTGATCGATATCCGCATTGACGAAATTGAGTGTCACTTGTGCGTGCGCGAGTTGCGTAGTGACAAGACCAGCCACCAGCAAGGCCGTCGCCGCGCGACGCAATGCAATACGTTTTCTTCTCATGGAGTGTGATGTCTAGACCTGCTGATAACGTTGCGTCCGGTCCACCGCTTTTAGCGTCAATTCGACACTTTTACCGCCACGATGATCCGATGCGAACGTTTCCAGGGCCGGTGCCCGGGCAATGCCATATCCCAAAAACGTGAACCATAGCAGCTTTTGATGTCGGTTTTGTCACAAAAGCACTATCGATTGGCTGACGACACGTAATTTTCAAAAACACCTGAAGGATCAAACAGTTCCATCGGATGAAAGTAAATTTTCCTCAATCTTTCTGTCGCTTTTTTGTCATCCTTACTGCCACAAGGGCTTAAGAATCGTCATATTTTTGCCGCTTCCCTTATTTAGGCGATGAGTTGCAGTCTAAGCCGCCTATAAAGCAAAGATCACATGAAACCTTTGCTTGCAAAAAAATTTGACGTTCTTGGCGTCGTTCGGCTGGCGTATGTCGGACGGCCGAATTTAAAACGCAATAGTCTGCCGGTATGATACGGGCGGAACGGCGTGACGGATGCGCTTCGTGCGGGTGGGTTTTCCCGTGTTTTCAGTACCTTACCTAGTGTTACCCCGCCTTACCCAGCTTTGCCGGGCGCCCGCGACGTTGTCTTGCGAGCCTTGCAAAACAAAAACGGCGTGCGAATGCGTATCGATATTTCGCATGCTGTTGATTGAGTGGAACTGACAATGATGAAACTTGTGTTGCAATTTCTTGCGCTTGGACTTTCCGGCCTGCTTGTGGCCGCGCCTGCGCACGCGGACTGCTTTGACGAAGCCGCCAAGTACCAGAAAGTGAACCCGTTGATCCTGCGGGCGATTGCATGGCAGGAGTCGCACAACAAGCCGGACGCCATGAACAAGAATGCGAATGGTTCGATTGATTACGGTCTGATGCAGATCAACTCCATTCACCTGGGCCAGCTCGCGCAATACGGCATCTCGACCACCACGCTGATGGAACCGTGCAAATCAGTGTACGTAGCGGCGTGGCATTTGCGCCAGAAGATGAACAAGTATGGCAATACCTGGCAGGCAGTTGGCGCTTACCACTCGGAAACGCCAACGTTGCGTGATCAGTATTCAAAAGACATCATCGCCATTCTCGGCAAGTGGAAACTGCTGACCGCATCGCGCTAGGTCTTCTGAATTTCCTTTTCAGTTCAATCATATTTCATCGCGTGGCGCGGCATTCCAGCCGCGTTTGATGCACAATTCCGCGTTCCAGCTCGCTGTCTGAACAAGCGATCTTTCTTGAAAGCGCCCCGCGTCGTCCGCGGCCGCGCGCGCGAAATCGCGCCTTTCTTTCGATGCCATCGCGATGAACCAACCATTGCCAGTCACCGTGCTTGCCGGTTTGCCAGGCGCAGGCAAGACTACGCTCGTCAGCCATTTGCTCTCCGCTAGCGCCGATCACGGCGGTTCGCGCATCGCGGTGGTATCGGGCGAAACCGGTGGTCTTTCGGATGAGATCGCCCGTGTCGCAGCCGGACATGGATTCAATGCAATCGTGGTCGAAGCATCGGGCCAGGAAGATCCGCAGAACATCGCCGAAAACCTCGTCTTCGATAACGACATCGCCCGTCTCGACACCGTCGTGACCGTGGTCGACGCGCAAAACTTCCAGCGCGATTTCGCATCGACGGACATGCTCGGCCACGATGACGAAGGCGATCGCACAGTGGTGGAAACGCTCGTCGCTCAGATCGAATTCTGCGATGTGATCGTGATCAACAAGACGGACCTCATCGGTGCGCCTGCGTTGACCGAGCTGCGCGACACGCTGCACGCGCTCAACCCGCGCGCCGTGTTGATCGATGCGCAGTTCGGCGTCGTGCCGTTGAAAGACGTGGTGAATACCGACCGTTTCGACTTCGACGCAACATCGAGCGCGCCCGGCTGGCTCGAAATGTTGAACGCGGAGCCGGACGCCACGCCGCTGGTTCCCGAAAATGAGTCCGGTATCAGCGGCTTTGTGTATCGGGCGCGGCGGCCGTTTCATCCTGAACGGCTCTGGTCGCTATTGCACCGGGAATGGACCGGCGTATTGCGGTCGAAAGGCTTCTTCTGGCTCGCAACGCGCAGCGATATCGGCGGATCGCTTTCGCAAGCCGGCAGCGCGCTGCGTCATGGTCCCGCGGGCATGTGGTGGGCTGCTCAGGATCGCAGCGAATGGCCGACTGGCGACGCCGAACTCGAAGCCGAGATCGCGGCCGACTGGTTTGGCGACGCGGACGACATGAGCATTGGCGACCGGCGTCAGGAACTGGCCATGATCGGCACGGCGCTGGATGAAACGCACTGGCGCAGCGTCTTCGACGCCTGCCTGCTCACTGACTCAGAATGGTCGCAAGGCGCAGAGGCGTGGGCTGCATTCGGCGATCCGTTTCCATCGTGGGAAATGGACGATGACGATCATGAGCACGACCACGACCACGATCACGGCGATGACTGCGATTGCGGCGCGCACGGACATGACCACTGACCACCACAAAGCACGAGACGAAAAAAAACCCGCCGGCGACTGATGCCCGTACGGGTTACGTGCGCTGAACTACGGTTCAGCGCGGACAATCGGCTACGACTTACCGCTTGTTCACTGCGTCCTTGAATGCCTTGCCAGCCGTGAACTTGACGGTCTTGGCTGCCGGAATCTTGATGGATTCGCCGGTTTTCGGGTTGCGGCCGGTGCGCGCTGCGCGCTTGCCCGAGCCGAAGCTGCCGAAGCCAATCAACTGCACGGCGTCGCCCTTCGAGACAGCCTTCTTGACCACTTCGAGCAACGTGTCCAGCGTTTCGCCGGTTTGAGCCTTGCTGGCGCCGGTCTGAGCGGCCACGGCGTCGATCAGTTCCTGTTTATTCATTAAGGTTCCTTTATCAGTTTAGGTTGACACGAACAGCGCGAACGCGCCGATTATACGTGCGCGGGCCTTGCAGTCGAGTACTGGCGCGGGTTCAGCTCCCTGACCCGCTGTTCCGGCAAACCCTCAACCTTCGACAGCCCGGCCACCTCCGTACTCGGCGGTTGTTATCATAATGCAGCGCAAACCCAATCAGGACAAGGGTTTCGAAGATTTACGCATGATCCGGCAGGGGCGCAAACCTTTGCTTTGAATTTGCACCTGCAAGCAATCATTTTGCTCAGCGCCAGCCAGACGTCGTTGGTTTTTGCCAACGGTTATATAAATGTTCATCCGGATTGAACGCAAAGCCTTGCCCCTATTGGCTTCCCGGGGCGCGAACAGACATCCCGGAGCCCGTGAAATAGGTCGATTTGCGAGTGTTCCACGGTTCATCTTATTAGCTGGGTTTCAAACAATTGCATGAACGATACAGCGCGTAACGCGCCCCTTTTCCACGACCGTTCGCGCTGGGCCGGACGTCGGAAATTCACGATATTTGAGACGCTGTTCGATGCCGGCCGGCGGTTTATCGATACGTGGAGCACGTGGCGCGACGATCCGCAGCGCTGCGAGCGGTTGCATTTCGTGGCGCTTGTGGAAATGGAATCGATGAATGCGCTTGGCATTTTCACCGACCACCCGGCCCTGTCCCAGCTTCTGACCGATAACTGGCCTATGCCGGTGGCTGGTATTCATCGGCTGGAATTTGACGATGGGCGCGTCGTGCTGACCCTCGCCGCGGGCGATGCAGAAAGCGTGTTGCCGAAGTTATGGATGCGCGCAGATTCGTTCTATCTTCATAGCGGCGCGTCCGGCGAGAAGCTGCCGTTTATTGCCAAGGCGTTGGCGCGCATTTCCGGCGATCAGGCCACGCTTTATGCCGATTCCAATCCGCAACTGGCACGCGCGTTGAACGACGCGGGCTTCACAATCGATGAAACCTCCCAGCATGTGACCGCGCGCTTCGCGCCGCGCTGGCGCGTGCGGCGGCATGAACCGCCGGTCGCCCTTGCCTCGACTGAGCATGAGGACTCGCGCCACGCGATGGTGATCGGCGCCGGGCTGGGCGGCTGCGCGATCACTGAGCGGCTGGCATCGCGTGGATGGCGGATCACGCTGATCGACCGGCATGAAAGCCCCGCCCGCGATGCGTCCGGCAACCCAGCCGGTGTGTTCCACCCGATCGTCTGGCGCGACGACAGCGTTGCCGCCCGTCTCACGCGCGCTGGATTCCTCTATGCATTGCATCGATGGTCAGTGCTCGAACAACACGGCCACGACCTCAAGCGCAGCCACGCCGGCCTTTTGCAGATCGCCGATTCCGCGGAGGACGCCGGCGCCATCGCGGCTGCGATCACGCGCTTCGGATTGCCGCCTGCCTACGTCCGCGCGGTCGATGAACACGACGCCTCGCGTCTCGCCGGCCAGCCGGTAGCGCGCGCAGGATGGTTTTTCCCTCGCGGCGGCTGGATTTCGCCGGCGGCCGTGTGCGCGGCGCAATGCGCTGTCGCGGGCGACCGGCTTACATCGCGGTTCGATACGGATGTCGGACGGATCGAACACAAAAACGGCTTATGGACGGCCTTCGATACAACCGGCCGGTTTATCGCTGAAGCGCCGGTTGTGATCCTCGCGAACGCCGGTGACGCACAACGTCTGGCGGGCCTCCACGGCCAGCCGACGCGCGGCGTGCGCGGACAGCTCACGCTCCTGGAGCGCAGCCCGCTCGACGGCCTGCGCGTGCCTATCGTCGGCGATGGCTACGCCGTGCCGCTCGATCAGCACACCACGCTCACAGGTGCGACCTACGATATCGACGATACCAACCCACTTGTCGAGCCCTCGGGTCATATCGAAAATCTGGAACGCGTGGCCAGGATGCTGCCGGCGTTGAACGGGTTCGCACCGGACCCTGTCTCGTTAAATGGCCGCGTTGCATTCCGCTCGGTCACCAGCGATCGCATGCCGATGATCGGTTCTCTCGCCGATGAACCCGCCGCCCGCTCGGACGCCGCCCGTCTTTCGGGTGCGTGGCCGCTCGACCTGCCGCGCAAGCCGGGCCTGTATGGCGCGTTTGCCTTCGGGTCGCGCGGCCTGATCTGGTCCGCGCTCGCCGCCGAACTGATCGCGGCGCAACTGGAAGGCGAACCCTGGCCGGTCGAGCGTGAACTCGCCGATTCCGTCGACCCCGCACGATTCCTTCTACGCGCATTGCGACAAGGCGAATTCACTTAACTCAGCGATGAAAACCTTTTCCACTGCACCCTGTGGATAAGTCGTCGAATTTCACGCGAATGGGCTGTGTACTCGCTGTGGGCGTAAACGGGACAACTTGGCCGGCAGCCAAATTGCGCAAAAGTTGTTCGGAGTTGGCCCTTTGGCGCGCACACCTTCACGGCGCGCTTGTGCGCTCTGCAAGCAGCTGTTAACAATGACGAAAACAGGGTTATCCACAGAAAAGCGCCGTCCTTGTTAACTACTACTACGTATATATAAACAAAACTTGTAAACCTTAAAACAGACGTCATCGGCAGCGCAGAAAGTGGGAAAACACCCGTTTCGACAATCCAGCATCGCGATTTCACGGTAGGAATTTCCTTAAGTGCAAATGCGGAAATTCATTGTTACCGCTTCAGTTCGACGCTCGCCGGGCATGCGCAGTCGAGGCCAAGAGCTATGGCACAATCGCCGTTCTTTCGTTTAGCCGCTTCGCCGGCACGTCGCTTGGCGGGATCGCGCCAACGCGCGCAGCGGTCACCCACGCTGTGAACTCAGCAGCCGGGCCATTTGACCCACGTGTCGGACCGGCCATACGTAACAACAAACGCAACGACTCGCGGTCCGGGAACTGGTTGCGCATCAGGTAGCGCACGCCGCGACGAAACGTCCCTTTACCGCCCATCCGCACTAGCTGCGAAGGAGAATTCCTCAAGATGAAGTCGGCCTTTTCATTCCTACCCGTCTGGCCGCTCACACCCGATGCCATTTTCTGGGCCGGGCTCGCGCTCCTGGCGGCTGGCCTCTGTGGCGAATTGTTATGGCGCGCCTGGCGTTTGCCGCGGATTACCGGATATGCCGTCATCGGTCTGATTGCGGGAAATGCGGGTTTTGGTGTTATCGATGGCAGTTCTGCGGGTCTTTCGCGACCTTTGCTCGATGTAGCGCTCGGACTGCTCCTGTTCGAACTCGGCAGCCGGCTCGATTTGCGCTGGATTCGCCGTAATCCCTATCTGATCTTGTCGAGCATTGCTGAAAGCACGCTGACATTTGGCTTCGTCCTGATTGCGCTGACGCTGTGCAAAGTACCGATAATGCCGTCCATCGTGGTCGCGGCAATCGCCATGGCGACTTCACCGGCAATGGTGATCCAGCTTCGCACCGAGTTGCGCGCCGAAGGTCAGGTCACGCAGCGCCTCCTGACGCTGACTGCGCTCAACAGCATGTACGCCGTGGTCGTCGAAAAGCTCGCGGCCGGCGTGCTGCACCAGGAGATCTACGGCAATACGCTTGCGACCATCGTGCAGCCGCTTTATTTGCTGCTCGGTTCACTCGTTCTTGCGCTCGGTCTCGCACTTGCGTGCAACCTGTTGTACCGACGGCTGAACACCAACGACGAACATTCTTTCGTCGCGTTGTTCGGCCTCGTGCTGCTGGCGATTGCGATCGCGCACATCTTCAAGCTGTCGACCATTCTTGCGCTGCTGGCGGCCGGCATCATCGTGAAGAATTCGAATGAGCGGCCGCAGCTCTGGCCAACGCACTTCGGCACGGCCGGCTGGCTGCTCACCGTGATCCTGTTTGCTTTGACGCTCACCGCGTTCGAATGGCGCGATATCGCGCTTGGTGGTGTGGCGGCGCTGGCGCTTATCGTGGCGCGGTTCATCGGCAAGCTGGCCGGCGTGCTGATCTTCGCGAAACCCAGCGGGCTGAACTGGAAGCAGGGCGCGGCGCTCGGCGTGGCGCTCACGCCCATGTCGGCGCTCGCCTATCTTCTCGTCGACGATATGTACGTTCTGTATCCCGATTACGACCCGACCCTGCGCGCGATCGTGATGTGTTCGATCGTCATACTGCAGATCGTGACGCCGTTTCTGGTGTACCGAAGCTTGTCGGCGGTCGGCGAGCGGCGCGAGTAAGTCGATCAAACAAGTTGGTGTAACAAGTCGCTGCAATAAATCGCTGGCGTAGTTGCTTTAACAAGGCTTTGTCAATCAAGAGGCACCATGTCACTCGAACCTTTCATCAATTCGGAGCCGTTCACGTTCGGCGTCGAACTCGAGATCCAGGTTGTCAACACGCACGATTACGACCTGACCAAGGCCGCGTCCGACCTGATGCGTCTCGTCAAGGACGAAAAGATTCCTGGCAGCATCACGCCGGAGATCACGGAAAGCATGATCGAGTTGTCCACGGGCATCTGTACGACGCATGAACAGGCCGTAACCGACCTCCACAAGATCCGCGACACGCTCGTGGCCGCTGCTGACCACCTGAACGTCGGGCTGTGTGGCGGTGGCACGCACGCCTTCCAGCAGTGGAGCGACCGCCAGATCTTCGATACCCCGCGCTTTCAGTACCTTTCCGAGCTCTACGGTTATCTGGCGAAGCAGTTCACCGTGTTCGGCCAGCACGTGCACATTGGCTGCCCGGACCCGGACAGCGCGCTGTTCCTGCTGCACTCCATGTCGCGCTACATTCCGCATTTCATTGCGTTGTCGGCTTCGTCGCCGTATGTGCAGGGCGTCGATACCGGCTTTCATTCCGCACGCCTGAACTCCGTGTTTGCGTTTCCGCTGTCGGGCCGCGCGCCGTTCACGCTGACCTGGGACAGCTTCGAGGAATATTTCTCGAAGATGGTCAGCACCGGCGTGGTCAACAGCATGAAGGATTTCTACTGGGATATCCGGCCGAAGCCGGGTTTCGGAACCATCGAAGTGCGTGTGATGGATACGCCTTTGTCGGTGGATCGCGCGGCGGCGATTGCGTGCTATATCCAGACGCTCGCGCGATATCTGCTGCTCGACAAGCCGTTGACGTTGAAAGAAGACGATTACCTCGTCTACACGTTCAACCGGTTCGAGGCGTGCCGCTTTGGCCTGGAAGGCAGTTGCATCGATCCGCAGTCGGGCGAACGGCGCACGATCGCGGAAGACATCCTTGCCACGCTCGATCTCATTGCGCCTCACGCCGATGCCCTTGGTTCAAACGAAGCGCTGCGCCAGGTCGGCGATATCGCGCGCAGCAACATGAACGACGCGACCTGGCTACGCGGTGTTTTCGACCGCGAACGTTCGCTGCACGAAGCTGTTCGTCAGCAATGCCTGCAGTGGCGGGAATGAAGGAGATCCGCAAGGAAGCATCAAAACTCCTGTACGAACCCGCTGACCGGCGGGTTTTTTTTCGTCGATATGATTTGCGGCAAATAATCACATTCAGACAATCTTCAAGCCGATAACCCGTCTCTAAGGTTTACCGTCACGAAGTCGTATACATACGTAATAGTAGTTAACAAGCAACGCCCTTTTCTGTGGACAACCGTCAAAAACGTCGTTTACTCAACAGTTTGGAGTGCGCATAACCATAAGGCGAAAGCTTGCGCGGGCGCGGGGAACACGGGATAACACACGAGACGTTTTTCACGGACGCGGGGTTATCAAGAATCGGCGCACATCGGATAATGCGGTTATCCACTGCCTTATCCACACGCTTTCGTGAATAAGTAAGGTGTACGTTTGTTCCGCCTCGCTTAGAATGTCGTTTGCCGAGGCTGGCTTACCGGGGGGTTGTAGTAAGCCGGTGAAAATAAAGAGAGCGCGCGACTTGGCAAATTAGGCGGCGCAAAGAAACACAAAGCATGATCCGGACGACGAACGAGTAGCATCGCGTGGTTCGTCCGAATTTTGAGACGGTTGTAGATAAGTTAGGATTCGCCGGTTGGACTAGCCGGCGATCGAGCCAGCAGCGGCTTGGGCAAAACGAGCGGGGTCTGACGTTTTGCCGGTGTTCAAAGCTGCTGCCGAACATCAGATAAGCATCAAGAAAGACGAAGCGAACGACTATGAGCGAAGGCGTATACGGAGAGCAGGCTACAGGGCGGGTGACCCACGGCTTGCTGCGGTTGAGCACGGCAATGCGCAGCCAGGCATGGGAATGGGCCGAGGGTGCGGGACTCACGCCGACCCAGGGTGAGATCCTGGTGCTGCTGATGCAGCGGCGCGGGCCGATGCGGCTTGGCGAGATCGCGCGGGAAACCGCGCTGACCGCCGCCACCACCAGCGACGCTGTCAGCACGCTGGAAAGCAAGGGCCTAGTCGAAAAGCGCCGTGCGCTCGATGACGGCCGTGCGCTTGCCGTGCGCCTGACCGCGCGCGGACGGACTGCTGCAAAGAAGGCGCTGGTGTGGCCGGAGTTCCTGACGAAGGCTGTCGGCACGCTGAAAGCCGATGAACAGACGCAGTTGTACCGGAGCTTGCTCAAGACCATTCGACAACTCGAAGTTGTGCAGCAGATTCCGCCGCACCGCATGTGTCTGAGCTGCACGCATCTTGAAGCGAGCAAGAACCCCAAGAAGACGCCGCATCACTGCAACTTGCTGAACATCGACATGGGCGACACCGACCTGCGTCTCGATTGTTCGGTGTATGAAGAAGGCGATCTTGCCAAGCAGAAGAAGAACTGGAAGATTTTCGCGCAGGTTGCGTAATCATCCCGGACCGGACGTCCTTTCTCGGGCGTCCTGCTTGATCAGACCAGTTCGATAAGACGGCTCTCGTTCGCGAGCCGTCTTTTGTCGTTTGTCTCCCGCCTAATCCTCGGCATCGGGCGCGAAGCAATCGAGTCTCGGTTAGACTATTTCGACGCGCTGATCGAAGTGCTCAACGCCCGACCCTGTTTTTTCTGTACGTGCGCCGCACTGGCCACGGCCCTTCTGATCTCCGCTTGCCGGCTTATCCTGGATGACTGCCGATGAAACGTGAAGTCCTGGCGATACGCCACGTCTATTTCGAAGATCTCGGCAGTCTGGAACTGGTGCTGGGCGATCGCGGGCAGCTCGTGCGATATCTCGATGTCGGCCGCGCCCGTATCGAGGCGCCTGATCCGCTCGATACATCGTTGATGGTCGTGCTGGGCGGTCCCATCGGCGCATACGACGACAGGCTTTTCCCCCATCTGAACCCATTGCTGGCGATGCTGAAGAAGCGCATTGAGGCGGGGTTGCCCACAATCGGCATTTGTCTGGGTGCGCAGTTGATTGCTCGCGCACTGGGCGCGAAGGTCTACCCGGCGGCGCAAAAAGAGCTGGGCTGGAAGCCGCTCACATTGACCGATGCCGGCCGTGCATCCGCGTTGCGTCATTTCGAGGTAAACAGCGAGTCCACGCCGGTTCTTCACTGGCACGGCGACACGTTCGATCTGCCGGAAGGTGCGACGTTGCTGGCATCGACGGATGTCTGCGTGAACCAGGCATTCAGTTGGGGCGATCACGTCCTTGGTTTGCAATGTCATCCGGAGGTGCTTGTGGACCGGTTCGAAAGCTGGCTTGTCGCGTACCCGGGCGAGGTGGCGGAAAGCGGCACTGACGTAATCACCCTTCGCGCCGATACAGTGCGCCACGGTCCCGCGCTTGAAAGTGCGGCACGCAAGATGTTTGGTGAATGGCTCGACAGATTCGAGTCCGCCAGATAAAGCAGGGAGCTCACGAATGAATCCAGTTATCGATGCCGTGCTTGCAGGCAAGGTTGCGCCGCTGGGTGCGCATGGCAAGCGCAGTGCAATCCACAAGATAGCGTTAGCGGTGCGAACCCACGTAGGCGAGACCGGCCTTGAAGGTGATCACCAGTACGAGCGCAAGCATCATGGGGGTCCGGAAAAAGCGCTGCATCACTACAGCCGCGATCATTACGCCGCGTGGCGTGAAGAATGGCCGGAGACATCGGCGGGCTTGATGCGCTTTGATACGCCGGGTGCATTCGGCGAAAACATATCTACCAGCGGTTTGAATGAAGCAGATGTATGCGTGGGCGATGTGTATCGGTTTGGTACGGTGATTGTGCAGGTATCGCAGCCGCGCCAGCCGTGCTGGAAGTTGAACCTGCATTTTTCCCGCGATGACATGTCGAGACGCGTGCAGGACACGCGCCGAACGGGCTGGTACTACCGGGTACTTGAACCGGGCGAAGTATCGGCAGGTGACGTGGTGGAGCGACTGGCCCGACCGCACGCCGACTGGAGTATTGAGCGATTACTGCGTGTGTTCTATGTAGACCGTGATGACAGGGAGGCATTGGAAGAGATGTCGACCCTTGAGGCGTTGACGCCGTCGTGGCGGAGTACGGCGGCGAAGCGTTTGGAGAGTGGCAAAACAGAATCCTGGTCGATGCGCCTGAACACCCCCGCAGGCGCAAAGTAAAGAAGGTTTCCGAGTTGACTGCCACAGGCACTGGTGGCGAAGCGTGTGGGTATCGGTGTTCGGAGGGGGAGGGTTTCAACTGTTGGTGGTTATGGCGTCGAGCGTTCTTCTGAAGTACCAAACAGTTGTCAGTGCACGCTCGGGACACTTAAGAATTAGCGGTTGAGAGGCGTTTTCTTTGCTTCGTTTCTTTTTCGCCGTTGGAAAAAGAAATGAAGTGCCGCCACGCACAGTGGCTAATAGTGCTAAAGAAGTCAGCTAGAACGGAACGCGCGAAGGCCAAAAAAGCAGCAACCCAGCATCAACCCCGACCACAACAAAAACCCCCGAGCGCCAGCGACCCCCTTTGTGCATGGAAAAAACCGAAGTGCTATCCTAAAACGCCTCCAATCCTCACCTTCGGAACCCCTCCATGAGTGCCTTGTTTTCACCATTCACTTTGCGGAGCGTGACGCTTCCGAACCGCATCGTTGTATCACCGATGTGCCAGTACTCTGCCGACCGTGGTGAGGCAACGGCATGGCACATGATCCACTTGGGCAGCCTGGCGTTATCGGGCGCGGGCATGCTGTGCCTTGAAGCGACAGCGGTCGAGCCTGACGGACGCATCACCCCAGGCGACCTGGGCCTCTGGGACGACGTGACCGAAGCGGCGCTCAAACCGGTCATCGATGCAATCCGCAAGCATTCGCACATTGCGATCACGATGCAGCTCGGTCACGCCGGCCGCAAGGCATCGAGCGCGGCGCCGTGGGACGGCGGCCAGTTGATCCCGGTGTCGGAAGGTGGATGGCTGCCATCGGCGCCATCGGCGGTTCCACACAATGAAGGCGAAACGCCGCCGCTCGCACTCGATACCGCCGGCCTCATCCGCATTCGTGACGCATTCGTGGCAACGGCGAAGCGCGCAGCGCGCCTGGGCCTGGACGGGCTCGAAGTGCACGCCGCGCACGGTTACCTGCTGCATCAGTTCCTGTCGCCGCTTTCGAATCATCGAACGGATGAATACGGCGGTTCGCTCGAAAACCGCATGCGTTTTCCGCTCGAGGTCTTCGACGCCGTGCGCGCCGCATTCCCCGCCGACAAACCCGTGGGCCTGCGTGTATCGGCATCGGACTGGGTGGAAGGCGGCTGGGATCTGGAGCAGACCATTGCGTTCGTGAAGGAACTGCAGAAGCACAACGTCGACTGGATCGATGTATCGTCGGGCGGCGTCTCGCCGTTGCAGAAGATCCCGCTGTCGCCGGGTTATCAATTGCCGTTCGCCAAGGCCATCAAGGAAGCGACGGGCGTGACCACCATGGGCGTCGGTCTGATCACCGATCCGCAACACGCTGAAGAGATTATCGAGTCGGGTCAGGCGGATCTGGTCGCGCTCGCCCGCGGGCTGCTCTACAATCCGCGCTGGCCGTGGCACGCAGCCGCTCAAATGGGTGCGACCGTCGAAGCGCCACCGCAATACTGGCGCTCGCAACCACGTGACCAGAAGGCGTTGTTCGGCGATATTTCATTCGGCCAACGATAAGAAATAATGAGCGGTTGAACTCGTGCGCGCCTAGCGTGTACGATGCCGATGTTCACCTGCATGCGTTCAACCATGCAAGTAAAGCAACGCGGCGCCTTGCATTCAGGCCGCCGCGTTTTTTTAATCCACAAACCGGTTCGTCACCGTTCGCGTGAAGCCGGGGCGGGGCAAAGTTGAAGCGTCTGCTAAGCCAAACCGATTCGTTTTAAAGGATCCAGTCGATGAGTTCACGGAGGGTCGTTGTCCGCCGTTCGGGCATACACGGCAAGGGCGTATTCGCCGCTGCGCCACTCGCCAAGGGCGAGCTGATTATCGAGTACAAGGGCGAACGCATTTCGTGGAAAGAGGCGTTGCGCCGTCATCCGCACAACCCGGACGAGCCGAACCATACGTTCTATTTCGCGCTCGAAAACGGCAAGGTGATCGACGGCAAGGTCGATGGCAACAGCGCGCGTTACATCAACCACTCGTGCGCACCGAATTGCGAAGCCGAAGAAAAGGAAGGGCGCGTGTTCATCCACGCGCTGCGTGCGATCAAGGAAGATGAAGAGCTGTACTACGACTACGGTCTCGTCATCGACGGTCGCATCACGAAGAAGCTGAAGAAGGAATACGAGTGCCGCTGCGGCGCGAAGAAATGCCGCGGCACAATGCTGGCGCTCAAGAAGTAGGAATTTTGCGTTGCCAGGAGAAACGCCACGTCAGATTTTTTGCCGTGGCGTTTTTTTATGCAGACTTCAAAGGCATCCGCACGATGAAACGCGCGCCACCTTCCGGCGCTGGCGCGTTTTCGTAATGCACGCTGCCGTCGTGCAGGACCATGATGTCGTGGACGATCGCGAGGCCGAGTCCGGCGCCGCCTTCCACGCCGTGTCCATCGCCACGAAAGAAGCGCTTGAAAAGGTCCGGCTGCTGTTCGAGCGGCACGCCGGGACCGTTGTCTTCCACCACGATTTCGCCGACCTTCCGGCCATTTTCGTCGATAGTCTGCGTAACCGTGACGGTCACGCGCGCGCCTTCCGCGCGGTGCGTGGGCACGTATTTCAACGCGTTATCAATCAGGTTGGCAATCACCTCGCGCACCAGCACGAGATTGCCGCGCACTGTCAGCGGATGTTCGTTTTCGGGATCGTCGAGACGCTGGAAGCCCAGGTCGACATGCGCGTTCAATGCACGTGGAACCCATTCGGCGCCAGTTTCGAATGCGAGCGCGGCGTAGTCGAAATCGGTGAAACGCGCGGCCTGCTCGCCCGGCTCGGCGCGCGCCAATGAAAGCAATTGATTCGATAATCGTACCGCCCGATCCGCCGATGCCCGCAGTTCCTTCACCGCTTCCAGCACCTTGGCCGGGTCCTTTGCGCTCGCGGCCTGCTCGGCGTGCAGCTTCACGGCAGTCAACGGCGTGCGGAGCTGATGGGCGGCATCGGCGATAAATTTGCGTTGTGCGTCGAGCGCCGTCTTCAGGCGGTCGAGCAGGCCGTTCATGGCGCTCGTCAGCGGACGAATCTCGATGGGCACGAACGATTCATCGACCGGTTCCAGCGATGTATGCGTCTGCCGGTTGAGGGTATCGGCGAGATCGGTCAGCGGGTTGAGCTGCTGGTTCACCACGCGCCAGACGATCACCCAGCCGGCCAGCAGTAACAGTAGCAGCGGCATCATGATCGCGACCATGAACTCGACCGCTATCCGGTATCGGGACCCGACGCGTTGTGCGACTTCAACCACGATCGGATTGCCGTGCGCCTGATCCACGCGCACCTGCGCCGCACGCACGCTCGTGCCCTGGTAGGTCGTCTCGAAGACGTATGCGTAGTGAATGCGGCGCACGTTCGTGCCGGTCAGCGGCAGATCGGTTTCGCCGGCGATCTCGTTTTCACCGTCGCTGATCCGGTAGATCAACTGTTCGACAGGATCTGAGAACATGGCGCGGGCGAGCGGCGGCACCGTCAACGGGGCATCGACGCCGGCAAGCTGGATCTGTTTGGAGATTGCCGTGGCGAGGTCCGCAAGCGAACGATCGACCACGTGCTGTGTGTATTGCCACGCGAGCCAGTAAGCCATCAGGCCGCTCATCAGCGCGAGCAGGGACAGCGGCGCGGCAAGGCGACGCAGCAGCGAGCGCCGCAGGCTTGGCGGCTGGCTCGAGGACGTTGTTTTCGACTGCGCCAGGTGCAGCCAGTCGGCGCGGTCGAAACGTTCGTCGGCGGTGCGCCGTGGAGGGAATCGCAAGGTGCTGGGTGTGGTCTCGTCGGGCTGATTGGCCACGGACGAACCGCTTATGCGGCCGGCCGGATTTCCTGCAGCAAGTAGCCAAAGCCCCGCACCGTCACGATTTCCACGCGGCAGTTTTCGAGTTTCTTGCGAACCCGGTGCACGTAGACTTCAATGGCGGTGTCGCCCAGGTCACCACCGAAATGCGTGAGGTGATCCTGCAACTGGGCCTTGCTGACCACGCGGCCGTGACGCAGCAACAGCATTTCCAGCACGGCGAATTCGCGCGGCGACAGTTCGAGCGGTTTTTCGTCGTTGAAGATGCGCCGATCCACGCCCGACAAACGCAAACCACCCAGCGATACTTCCGGACGCGGCACATCGCCGTGCGGGCCGCTACGGCGCATTACGGCGCGAATCCGCGCTTCGAGTTCGGCGGGTTCGAACGGCTTGAGCATGTAGTCGTCAGCGCCGCTGTTCAGGCCCTGGACACGGTCATGCAACTCGTCGCGCGCCGTCAGGATGATCACTGGCGTGTGACGGTTGCCCTGGCGAAAACGCGACAACAGCGTCATGCCGTCGATACCCGGCAAGCCGAGATCGAGTATCACCAGTTCATGACGGTTTTGCGTGAGCGCCTGCTCCGCAAAAATGCCGTCGTGAACCATATCGACGGTGAAACCGGCTTGTTCGAGGCTGCTTTGAATGCCGCGTGCGATAGGGCGGTCATCTTCAATCAGAAGGATTCGCATGGAGGTCGCTCTTATACGATATGGGTTAGGCTCGATTGCACGCTGCGGCTGCCGGCCGGAATTCGCGCATGCTGCGTGACGCGGTGCCAACGGGCAGTCCAGCAATCCTTTTCTTCTTACGCCAAATGCTGCATTGCACATTGCCTTGCAGCGGTTTTATTGCGGCTCGACACTCGCCAGATTCCCATTTGCGTCGAATAAGCCGCTTCGGTTCTTGACGCGCTTATCTGCTTTTCCAAAGCGCCCGTCGGACCTTTTCCAAAAGCGAAATGCGCTGCCAGAACCGTATGCGTGATGATTGTACAGGGTCGCTCTGTGCTGCCGACGAAGTGAAGCTTTCGAAGTCATGGCGTCACTCCAAAAGCTTACGTATTGATTATGCTCCAACTTTCCGAATGAAAGCCTGCGTTGGCAAAGTCTTGCAACCCGCTTCGTTTTTGCTTTCGAATGGGCGAGCGGCGCGCTTTTTACAGCCTAATATTGCGGATTTTGAATGTCATCGTTTGTAATACGCAGGTGACGGTTTTATCGCAATAAGATTGCTTCGGGCACCGTCTTTATGCATCGGCCGCAGTTTTCGCGATTGAACCGATGAACCTTGCCAGCTTCGCATCGCGCGAAGTCAGGCCTTTTGCCTCGTGTGTAGATAGCGTGATTTCGACCTTGTTATAGACGTTCGACCATTCCGGATGGTGGTCCATCTCCTGCGCCTTGATTGCAACACGGGTCATGAAACCGAATGCTTCGTTGAAGTCGGCGAATTTGAAGCTGCGGTGAATGGACGTTGCCGAGTCGTCGGTTTTCCAGCCAGGCAGCTCATTCAGAAGCGCGGTCAATTCATTGGCTGTGAGTTTTTCGATCATTTCGATGATTCTCCATAATCCGGGTCATGCGTTATCTTGCACCCGGCGCGGTAAGCTTGCGTCCTTTCGGATCCAACGCAGGTTTTTTCCATGATCGACCTCGATCACTTCGATCTCGCGCTGCTCGACGTCCTGCAGCGCTTCGGCCGCGCCACGCACCAGCAACTGGGCGAGGAAGTGCCGCTGTCGCCGTCGCAGATCGGCAGGCGACTGCAGCGGCTGGAAGCAACTGGCGTGATCGATGGATACCGCGTCGTGCTGCGTCCGGAAAAGCTCGGGCTCGGCGTGACCGCATTCACCAGCCTCAAGCTGAAGCATCACGGGGATACGGTTATCGACCAGTTCCAGCAGCAGATCGAGACCTTGCCCGAGGTGCTCGAATGTCACGCGACCGTGGGTGACGCCGACTACCTGCTGCGCATCGTCGCGCCCGATCTGAACGCACTGTCCACCTTCGTGATGAAGAAGCTGATGCGCGTGCCGGGCGTGGACAGCGTGCGCTCGAACATCGTGCTGACCACGTTCAAGCGCAACGGACCGTTGCCGCTCGGCCATCTCGCGGCCAAAGATCCGGAATGAACCCGATCAAGCCGGTTCGCTAAGCAAATCGACGTACGCAACCGGCACCAGATCCGCACTCGATACCCCCAGCTTCGCGAACAGTTCTTCAGCTTCCTTCTCGCCGCTTTCTTCGTCGTCGTCCTGACCGAGCAGCACTTCCAGTTCGATGAAATCGCCGAGCCCGTCGACGCGATCCAGATGAATCCGCGTGCGCCCGACGTTATAGACGTGCCGCTCCTTGTTCACGATACCGCGCGTATTAAGCGCCTGCGCGAGCAGCGCGTGCATGGCTTCGGGGTTGGTCACCGGACTGCGCGAGTAATACGAGACCTTCGGGCCATCGCGGTCGTCGCGCTGATAGAAGATCAGTTCGGCGGGCGTGTTGTCATCGAATTGACGCAATTTGAGGCGGCCGTTCGGCACATCGTAGAAAAAATCCTGCTGGCGATAGATCATCGGCGGTTCTGTCGCGAGCGCAGCCGCGCGCGCCAGAAGCTGGTCGAACTGATGCGCGCGGGCCTTGATTTCAATGTTTCGTGCCATGTTTGCGTATTCCTGTTCACGTGGGCGCGAGAAGCGCGAGCCTCAGACTAACAAAGTTTGGCGGCCGCGCTATTGAACTTCGCAGTCACGTCGCCCACTGGTCTTCAATCAGACGTAACGCCGCGGCAATGCTCGGCTCCTCGCGGCGCTCTGCCAACACGATGAACGACAACTGCGTCGGCACCGTGACGCCCTCCACGATAGTCAGCGCATGCGCGTGCGCCTCGGCAAGCGCAATCGAATCCCGGACCAAGGTCAGTCCCACGCCCGACTTGACGAGATCGAGCATTGACGGCTCCTGGTCCACCTCGGCGACTTTCACGGGCTGGACGCCTTGGGCATTGAACAGGCGTGTCAGCAAACGGTTGTGCGCCGATTCCGCCGGCGTCCAGATCCATGGCAGACGAGCGAGCGCGGCCCAATCCGGCGCGCCGGTTTTTGGATGCGTCGTGCGGTTCACGCGGTCTTTCCAGCCGGCCGGCGCGAGCACGCGATACAAATAGGGCTTGAGCTGAACGACATGAAAACGCGTGGCGTCGCGGGGTTCATCGACCGCCGGATCGCCGATGTAAAACCCCACGTCCAGATCGCGCGCCTTCAGCCGTTCGAGCACCCAGCCGGACATGCCGTGCCTGAGCGCCGTCTCGACCCGCGGGTAGGTCTCCACCAACGCGCGCAAAAACCCGCCCAGCCGCAGGAATTCGGGATCGAGGATCGTACCGATGGTCAGCCGCCCGCTGATCTCGTGCCGCAGTCCGGCGGCGACGCGCTGGACCTCGCTCGCGGCGTAAAGCGCGCGTTCGGCGTGCGGCAGCAGCGCTTCGCCGTCGCGCGTGATGATCAAGCCGTGCGACGTCCGCACGAACAGCGTCACGCCCAGCGCTTCCTGCAGATTCTTGATCTGCAGGCTGACGGCGGGTTGCGATACATGCAGTTGTACGGCTGCTCGCGTGAGATTCCCCTCACGGGCGACGGTCACAAAGGCGCGAAGAAGAGTCAGGTCCATATCCTGATATTAGCGCGGCTTATAAAGCTATTGAAGATATCTGATTGGATTGCTGCACTGCGAGCGCAGTAGGGTGTGGAGAATTAACGCTTAAAAATACTTCGAATCAGATCGGCGGCCCACGGGCGAGCCGCGCAGGAGACGCAGATGAAACAGGACGCACGCAAGCTCGAAGGCGAATTCGACTACATCATTGTGGGCGCGGGGACGGCAGGGTGCGTGCTCGCCAACCGTCTGACCGAAGACGCGGACGTGAGCGTCCTTCTGCTCGAAGCCGGCGGCCGGGACAACTATCACTGGATTCACGTGCCGGTCGGCTATTTATATTGCATCGGCAATCCGCGTACGGACTGGCTTTATAAGACGCAGGCGGAAGCCGGACTCGATGGCCGTTCGCTCTCCTATCCGCGCGGCCGCGTGCTGGGCGGATGCTCATCGATTAACGGCATGATCTACATGCGTGGCCAGCGCGAAGATTACGACGACTGGGCGGCCATTACCGGCGACCGCGACTGGTCCTGGGATTCGGTGCTGCCCGTCTTCAAGCGCAGCGAAGACCATCACGGTGGCGCCAACCAGTGGCACGGAACGGGCGGGGAATGGCGCGTTGAAAAGCAGCGGCTCAAGTGGAAGGTGCTGGAAACCTTTGCGCAAGCGGCGCAGCAAACGGGCCTTCCCGCCACCGATGACTTCAACCGCGGCGACAACACGGGCGTAGGCTACTTCGATGTCAACCAGCGCAGCGGGATTCGCTGGAATGCATCGAAGGCATTCTTGCGACCCGCTATGAAGCGCTCCAATCTCACCATCATCACGGGCGCGCATACCCAGCGCCTCGTGATGGAGGGCAAGCGCTGCGTCGGCGTGGAATATCGCGGCGGCGACACGGACTATCTTGCGAAGGCGCGTTGCGAAGTGATTGTCAGCGCGGGCGCGGTGAACTCGCCGCAATTGCTGGAGCTGTCGGGCATTGGCAATGGCGCGCGGCTGCAGAAACTGGGTATCGATGTGATCCAGGATCTGCGCGGCGTCGGCGAGAATCTGCAGGATCATCTGCAGCTTAGGATGGCTTATAAAGTTAGCGGCGTACGTACCCTGAATACCCTTTCAGCGAAATGGTGGGGCAAGGCGTGGATCGGGTTGCAATACGCGGTCATGCGCAGCGGGCCAATGTCCATGGCGCCGTCCCAGCTCGGTGCGTTCGCCAAATCCAATCCCGACGATGCAACCATCACCCGGCCCGACGTGGAGTATCACGTGCAGCCTTTGTCGCTGGACCGGTTTGGCGAGCCATTGCATGCGTTCAACGCGTTCACGGCTTCGGTGTGTCCGCTGCGCCCTACGTCGCGGGGAAGCGTTCACATTGCTTCGCCGGATGCGAAGGTCGCGCCGTTGATCGCGCCCAATTATTTATCGACGGATCGTGATCGCGAGGTTGCAGTCAACGCCTTGAAGCTGACGCGGCGCATCGCGGCCGCGCCCGCGCTCGCCAGGTACTCGCCCGAAGAGATCCTCCCCGGCGCGGCGTTCCAGACCGATGCCGAGCTGGCCGTGGCCGCGGGAAAGATCGGCACGACGATTTTCCATCCGGTCGGGACGTGCCGCATGGGAACCGATAACGATCCGGCCGCCGTCGTCGACAGCCGCCTGCGTGTCATTGGCGTCGAAGGCCTGCGCGTAGTCGATGCTTCCGTCATGCCGACCATTACATCGGGCAATACCAACTCGCCAACGCTGATGATCGCTGAAAGGGCCAGCGAGATGATTCGCGCGGACCGCAGGTTCCTGGGCTCGCAGGTTCGCACGCTGGTATCGGGTGCCTGAATATGACCCGGATATGTTCAGTAACGCGCATTGTTTGAACGATTAAGCGGCCCGGCTGAAAAACAAAGCGCCTGACTAAGTGCAAATCCCGATGATTGCGCTGCATCATTGGCGCGACAATACATCAGACGTCCCTGATGTGCCGCAGGTCTGCACGAGCGTTGTGCGGCACGCAAAAAACGCAGCAAGCACGAGTTAGCACAACGCCAGCACCGCAACACAAGTCCCGGGCACAAGCACCGTACGAACGAAAGCGAGCACCGATGGCATGCGCCAAAAGCGCGCCCTGTTGAGGCTGAAAACAAAGGCCGGGCTTTAAGGCTCAAACCAAGCATGGAAGGGGACATGATTCTCGGCGACACGATTCTGGAAACCCGCGGCCTGACAAAAGAATTCAAAGGCTTCACCGCCGTGAACGATGTGAACCTGCGTGTGCGCCGGGGTTCGATTCATGCATTGATCGGTCCCAACGGCGCCGGCAAGACCACTTGCTTCAACCTGCTTACCAAGTTTCTCGAACCGACTGCGGGACAGATTGTTTTCAACGGAGCCGATATCACGCGCGAACGTCCGGCGCAGATTGCGCGTCGCGGCGTGATCCGGTCATTTCAGATTTCTGCTGTATTCCCGCATCTGACGGTCATGCAGAACGTGCGTATTGGCTTGCAGCGATCGCTCGGCACATCGTTCAAGTTCTGGAAAAGCGAGCGCGTGCTCAACGAACTCAACGACCGTGCCATGGATCTGCTCACGCAAGTCGGCCTGACCGATTTCGCCGATACCACCACGGTCGAACTTTCATACGGCCGCAAGCGCGCGCTCGAAATCGCCACCACATTGTCGATGGAACCCGAACTCATGCTGCTCGATGAACCCACGCAAGGCATGGGACATGAAGACGTGGACCGCGTGACGGCGCTGATCAAGAAAGTGTCGGTGGGACGCACCATTCTCATGGTCGAGCACAACATGAACGTGATCGCCGGGATCTCGGACACCATCACCGTCCTGCAACGCGGGGAAGTACTGGCCGAGGGCAGCTACGCGGAGGTATCGAAGAACGCGCTCGTGATGGAAGCCTATATGGGCAGCGCCGACGCGGCCCTTGCCGGAGCGCACGCATGAGCACGATCGTGGAAGAACGCCGCGCACAACAATCGCGCGATGCATCGGCGGGTGAGCCTGCGCTCGAACTTGTCGGCGCGCAAGCGTGGTACGGCGAGTCGCATATCCTGCACGGCGTGGATCTGAAGGTGAGCCGCGGCGAAGTGGTCACGCTGCTCGGGCGCAACGGCGCGGGCCGCACGACCACGATGCGCGCGATCATGGGCCTGACCGGACGGCGCACGGGCTCGATCCGTATCGGCGGACACGAGACGGTCGGCATGGCGACACACAAGATCGCGCATTACGGCGTGGGTTATTGCCCGGAAGAACGCGGCATCTTCTCGAGCTTGTCGTGCGAGGAAAACCTGATGCTTCCGCCGGTAGTCGGGAATCCGAAGGAAGCGATGTCCATCGATGAAATCTATTCGATGTTTCCCAATCTCAAGGAGCGTCGCCATAGCCAGGGGACGCGGCTTTCCGGCGGCGAACAGCAGATGCTGGCCGTTGCGCGCATCTTGCGCACGGGCGCAAACCTGCTGCTGCTCGACGAGATCTCGGAAGGGCTCGCCCCTGTGATCGTGCAGACGCTTGCACGGATGATCCTGATGCTCAAGGCGCGGGGTTACACCATCGTCATGGTCGAACAGAATTTTCGCTTCGCGGCGCCGCTCGCCGATCGCTTCTACGTCATGGAGCACGGGAAGATTGTCGAGCATTTCAATGCCGGGGAACTCGAAACGAAAATGCCGGTGCTGCACGAACTGCTCGGGGTATGACCCGGTTCGGCACGCGGCCAGCAGCAAGAACAACAACTCAACGGAGACTGTAATGAAGAAGAAGACCCTCGCGCGCCTCTCGGGTATCTGCATGGCCGTTGCCGCGGCCACGGCATCGCTGATGGCGGGCAACGTTCAGGCGGCGCCTGGCGATACGGTGAAGATCGGCTACATCACGGACCTTTCGGGTCTTTATGCGGACATCGACGGGCAAGGCGGACTCGAATCGATCCGCATGGCAATCGCCGATTTCGGCGGCAAGGTGAATGGCAAGCCCATCGAACTCGTCTACGCGGATCACCAGAACAAGGCTGACATTGCGGCGTCGCGCGCACGTGAATGGATCGATCGCGATGGTGTGAACGTGATCATCGGCGGAACGAATTCGGCGACGGCCTTGTCGACGAACCAGGTCGCCGGCGAGAAGAAGATTCCGTACATCAACATTGGTGCGGGCGCGGATAACCTCACCAACGAACAATGCACGCCGTACACGGTTCATTACGCATACGACACCATGGCTCTCGCGAAGGGCACGGGTTCGGCCGTGACGAAGCAGGGTGGCAAGACGTGGTACTTCCTCACGGCGGATTACGCGTTCGGCAAGGCGCTGGAAAAGAACACCTCGGACGTGGTGAAAGCGAACGGCGGCCAAGTGCTGGGCGCGGTGCGTCATCCGCTGTCGGCATCGGATTTTTCGTCGTTCTTGTTGCAGGCGCAAGCGTCGAAGGCGCAGGTGCTCGGTCTTGCCAACGCCGGTGGCGACACCATCAACTCGATCAAGGCCGCGAAGGAATTTGGCATCACCAAGCAGATGAAGATTGCCGCGCTGCTGATCTTCCTGACCGATATCCACAGCCTGGGCCTCGAAACCACGCAAGGGCTGGTGGCGACGGATAGCTGGTACTGGAACAAGGACGCAACGACGCGCGCCTGGGCGCAACGCTACTTCGCGAAGATGAAGAAGATGCCGACGAGTCTTCATGCTGCGGATTACTCGGCCGTCACGACCTACCTGAAGGCAGTGCAGGCGGCCGGTACGACCGACAGCGACAAGGTCATGGACCAGTTGCACAAGGCGAAGATCAACGACTTCTACACCCAGAACGGCTACATCCGTGCCGACGGCAGCATGATTCACGACATGTACCTGATGGAAGTGAAGAAGCCGTCTGAGTCGAAGGAACCGTGGGATTACTACAAGATCACCGCGACCATTCCGGGTGACCAGGCGTTCGCGACCAAAGCTGAATCGCGCTGCGCTTTGTGGAAATAAGCGGCCGGCAGTGACCGCTTTGCGGATTTGCATCGAAAGCGAATCCGCATGATCGATCGACGCAAGTTGTCTTACGGGACCGGATGCGTCGAAACACCTTTGACGGCAGATTCAATGGAAATTTTCGGCATTCCGCTCGCAGCGATGATGAGCCAGTTGCTGCTCGGACTGGTGAACGGTTCTTTCTACGCCATCCTGAGCCTTGGCCTCGCGGTAATCTTCGGCCTGCTCAACGTGATCAACTTTGCGCACGGCGCGTTGTTCATGCTGGGCGCAATGCTCACGTGGATGGGCTTCTCCTATTTCAACGTGCCCTACTGGGCGATGCTCGTGCTCGCGCCCCTGATTGTCGGCGTATTCGGCATTGTGATTGAACGCACGATGCTGCGCTGGCTTTACAAGCTCGACCATCTTTATGGCCTGCTGCTTACGTTTGGCCTGACGCTCGTGATTGAAGGCGTATTTCGTTCGGTGTACGGATCATCAGGGCAGCCCTACGACGTACCTTCGATGCTCGCCGGCGCGACGAATCTCGGCTTCATGTATTTGCCGAACTATCGCGCGTGGGTCGTGGTTGCATCGCTCGTAGTGTGTTTTGCGACCTGGTTCGTCATTGAGAAAACGCGGCTTGGCGCGTATCTTCGTGCAGGCACCGAGAATCCGAAGATGGTCGAGGCATTCGGCATCAACGTGCCTTTGATGGTCACACTCACCTACGGTTTCGGCGTCGCGCTCGCGGCCTTTGCCGGCGTGCTTGCCGCGCCCGTGATCCAGGTCTCGCCGCTGATGGGCCAGTCGATGATCATCACCGTGTTCGCGGTGGTGGTGATCGGCGGCATGGGTTCCATCATGGGCTCGATACTCACCGGCCTCGGCCTCGGCGTGATTGAAGGCCTGACCCGCGTGTTTTATCCGGAAGCGTCCGCGACAGTCGTCTTCGTCATCATGGCGCTGGTGCTGCTCGTGCGCCCGGCGGGACTTTTCGGCAAGGAAAAATGATGTTGAGAAAAGTACTCTACGGCGTATTGCTGGCCGGCCTGATCGCGGCGCCGTTCCTGGGGATCTATCCTGTCTTCATGATGAAGGTGTTGTGCTTCGCGTTATTTGCGGCGGCGTTCAATTTGTTGATCGGTTATACGGGGTTGCTGTCGTTTGGCCATGCAATGTTCCTCGCAAGCGCGGGTTATACGGCGGGTTACGCCATCCAGACGCTGGGCTTTACGCCGGAACTCGGCGTGATCGCGGGGACGGCGGTCGCCACGTTGCTTGGGCTGATCGTCGGCTTGTTTGCGATCCGCCGCCAGGGCATCTACTTCGCGATGGTCACGCTCGCCCTTGCGCAGATGGTTTACTTCGTGTTCCTGCAGGCGCCGTTTACGCACGGCGAGGACGGCTTGCAAGGCGTGCCGCGCGGCAAGCTCTTCGGCGCGATCAGTCTCAGTTCCGACCTGACGCTCTACTATGTGGTGCTGCTGGTGATGGTGCTGGCGTTCGGGTTTATCGTGCGGATCGTGCATTCGCCGTTTGGCCAGGTGCTGATTGCGATCAAGGAGAATGAACCGCGCGCAATCTCGCTTGGGTACGATACATCGCGCTTCAAACTGGTGGCGTTCGTGTTGTCGGCGGGGCTTGCCGGATTGGCCGGCGCACTGCAAACGCTGGTACTTGGGTTCGAAACCCTGGGCGATGCCTACTGGACCATGTCGGGTCTCGTTGTACTGATGACGCTCGTCGGCGGCATGAGCACGATGTTCGGACCTTTGCTTGGCGCGTTCATTATCGTGGCGCTGGAAAATCGTCTTGGCGATATCGGCACCGGTTTGACGCGGCTTACCGGCATCGACTGGTTCAATTCACTTGGCGAGTCAGTGACGATCGTAACGGGGCTTATCTTTATAGCGTGTGTGCTGCTTTTCAGGCGCGGAATCGTCGGCGAGATAATCGCCAAGGTTCGTCCGCTGCGCGGTTAAAGCGTGGACATTGCTTGGGGATCCGAACTAACCCTTAGTTCTATCGCGCTGTTTCTGCCATTAATCCGGGCGCAGATGGACATACGCCCAGTTAAGGTGCTTTTATGCACCACTAGGGTAAATGCTAGGTTGTCGGTATTCGTTGCGCAATCTAATATCCGTTTCAGTTCTGTTGCACCCGAATTTTGAGGTGGAGAACGAGGAGACAACGAGGCATCAAGTGCCCGACCGAAAGCGCTGTTGGATGATTTCCAACAGCGCTTTTT